>NZ_NMPZ01000007.1 GCF_002224675.1 Segatella copri
ATTTTTTATTTCGTTTTTTATTCGTGAGTAGCGAATCTCTGTTCTGCGAGCTTCTCATACTTGGTTCCTGGCTTGCCATAGTTGGTGTAAGGCCAGATGCTGATGCCGCCGCGAGGAGTAAAGATACCTGTTACCTCGATATACTTTGGATCCATCAGCTTGATGAGGTCCTTCATGATGATGTTCACGCAGTCCTCGTGAAAATCACCGTGGTTGCGGAAACTGAAGAGATAGAGCTTCAGACTCTTGCTCTCTACCATCTTCACGTCTGGAATGTAGCTGATGCGAATCTCTGCAAAGTCTGGCTGACCCGTGATAGGGCAGAGGGAGGTAAACTCTGGGCAGTTGAAACGTACCCAGTAATCATTGCCAGGGTGCTTGTTCACGAAGGTCTCCAATACCTCTGGCGCATAATCCATTCTATATTGGGTCTTGGCACCCAGTGCCTTCAACCCATCTTCTTTTCTATCCATTGTTTTATTCTAATGTTAAATGTTAAGTGTTAAATGTTAACTTTGTGGGGCGAACTTCTATTGAAAAGACTTTCTTTTTATCCTAGATAGCCCCTAACTTGAAGATGTTGTAGGAGATATTGTTGTCATACACATCCTCGCCCTCGTGTTTCTTAATCGCATTGACCACACGGATGGTAATAGGCAGCACGATGATTTCATACACGGTCTTCAGTACCACCTGCCAGAGCATCAGCCAAGGCAATTCTGAGGTTGGAACGATTCCGCCCAGGGCAAGAGGGAAGAAGATAAGGCTGTCGCAACTTTCGCCAGCTACCGTACTCCAGATGGCACGGGCTGAGAAATGCTTGCCGCCATCTCGAATCTTCATCACGCTCATTACGTAGGCGTTGGCAAAGGAACCTACGATGAATGCCACGAAAGAGGCGGCTGCAATGCGGGGAGCCAGACCGAAGATGGCATGGAAGCCGGCATCGTTGGTCCAGTAGGGAGCGGCTGGTATCCAGTCGCAGATGGCACCCAGGGTTACGAAGAAGAAGTTCATGGCGAAGCCGGTCCAGATGAGGAGACGGGCTTTCTGGTAGCCCCATACTTCGCATACCACATCATTGATGATGTAACTTACCGGGAACACGATCAGACCACCGGTCAAAGAGATGGGACCAACAGCGATTTGCTTTGTTTCGAGCACGTTTGCCGCAATGAGACAAACGCAGAAGAGGATGCTGAAAAGCATGAACAGCACACTCACTTGAGTTGTTTTCTTTTCCATTTTCTTGTTTTTTACGAGGTTTACCAAGCACTCGGATTATACTAACTTTTTTAATTCGGGCTGCAAAATTACAACATTTCTCTCTAACTGCCAAATCTTTACCCGTTTTTTTGCATAAAAAAAAGCCCCAAGTACTATCACTAGCACTTAGGGCGATATGTATTAACTAAACCTAACTTATCTAACAATTAAACCTAACTAAACAATCTAACCTAAACTAAACAATCTATTCAACCAAAACCTAACTAAACAATCTGCTTATGAAAAACTAACCAAAAACACTTATCCTATTGAAATCTGGCGTGCAATCTTCTGCTCTTCCTGCTGCATCTTAGGCAACTGGATGGTGAGCACACCGTCAGCTACGCTGGCAGAAATCTTCTCCTTGTTGACATCGTCTGGGAGAATCAGGGTCTGCTCAAACTTAGCGTATGAGAACTCGCGACGCAGATAAACGTGCTCCTCCTGCTCTGGCTGATGCTTGTTCTCCATCTTGATGTGGAGATCGCCATTCTCATTGAGATTTACCTCAAAGTCGTCCTTGCGCATTCCTGGAGCTGCAAGTTCTACTG
The DNA here is from genome assembly GCF_002224675.1 of Segatella copri. Taxonomy (GTDB): domain Bacteria; phylum Bacteroidota; class Bacteroidia; order Bacteroidales; family Bacteroidaceae; genus Prevotella; species Prevotella copri_U. The sequence goes on from NZ_NMPZ01000007.1 coordinate 1,818, forward strand.
TATATTTTGTCAAAGACTCCTTGACGTTAATGGCAGGGGCTGTAGTATTAGCCTTCTGCATATTACCCTCGTTGAAGAGTCCGTTAAATACCTCTGGTATCCAAGAATTTCTGTACATCATAATCTTAACCTCCGATTCTATTTTTATTTATTATTATTCGTTATTATTTATGTTGTGTAGCGAATTACTGATCCGCTTACACTCCCTCATCTAGCAATCCCCGTACCAAAGTGCAAACTTCTGTCATTTCGGCAGTAAATCTGAAGAAATGCAAATAAGCCCCTAAAAAACGACCCAAAAAGCCCGACATTCTGTCGCGAATGCCGGGCCTTTTATCATTTATTTCTCCATAAACTTCTTGGCTGCTCTGAGCTGGTGTCTCATCACGCTCAGGAACTCCTGGCTCTCCTGAAGTACATTCAGGTAAACCAGCGAAATCTGCATCAGGGAATTATCTGAAAGATGCTGCATGCGGTCGATATGCTTCTTGCGAAGTACGCTGAGCTCATCCTTGCAGGCATCTGCCTCGGCGAGAATCTCGTGGTAGTTCTCGTAGCGGCTGGTCTCAATCTGCTCGCAGCTCATACGCATCAGGTCGTTGATCTTCTGGCGTACAGGAGCAAACTCCTTGGTGTATTCTGCAGGGAGTGGGTTGAAGTTGTTGTCCACGTGCTCCTTGATAGGGTCGAGCATACGGCGCAGAGAGTAGATGAACTGCTGGTTGCTGTTGGCACCCAGATGGAACCAGGTGTTGCGCTCGATGGCAATCTCCATAGGCGATTTCTTCAAACCGAGCATCTCCTGGCGACGGAACTTCTTCAGCATATCCTGCTCCTTCTTCAAGTCCTTGTTGGCATGACGGAGATTCTTAGGATTCTCGTTGGCAAGACCATCCATAATCTGGTTGAACTCGTTGAGTGCAAAGTGGCAGACGAAGCTCTGGGTGCGGGATACCTGGCGACGAAGCAGATCCCATACAATCTCTGGATCGTGTGAGCGCATCATCAGTTGGAAGGTGCTGCCCTTGCTCTCTTCCTTTGCCTTTTTGTTATACTGGATGTTGCTGCGGATGAGCAGGAAGATAACCAATGCCATGAAGCAGCTCTGGATTCCTACACCGCCGAAGTGCATGATGAGGCAGACAATGGCACAGGCTGCGAAAGCTACACCGGCTGTGATAAACCATCCACCAATCACACTCAATACACCGGTTACACGGAACACGGCACTCTCACGGCTCCAAGCTCTATCTGCGAGTGAAGAACCCATTGCTACCATAAAGGTTACGTAGGTGGTAGAGAGTGGCAACTTCAGGTTGGTACCGATGGTGATAAGCATACTTGCCAATACCAGGTTTACGGCTGCACGAACCACGTCGAAGGCTGCGCTCTCTTCCAGCTCTACATTGTCCTTGTCGAATCGTCTGTTAATCCAGTTCATCAAAGACTTTGGCATAAACTGCTTCAACCAAGAATCTGTAGCCTGGCAGTTGCGTACAATCACGCGGGCTGCAGAAGAACTTCCGAACATCTCGTCACCCTCGTCCTGACGGCTCAAATCCACAGAAGTCTTGATTACGTTCTGAGCCTTCTTGGAAGTTGCCATGGCGATGATCATCACGGCACCGGCAGCGAGAAGATAAACTGGAGTAGTCTTGGCGCTATCCATCAGAGAAGTCATCATAAACTGGTTTGGAGTAGCACCATTGGCATTTGCCATATAGTCCTGATAAGAGGAAAGACCTGCGAGAGGCACACCGATGAAGTTCACCAGGTCGTTGCCGGCGAAAGCCATCGCTAGGGCGAAAGTACCCATCAATACGGTAAACTTGAAGATGTTGATGCGGCAGAGATGCAGGAACTCCATCACGATGGCTGAACCCACGAAGGTGATGCAGAGCAACAAGCTCAGGTTCTGGTCGATATAATCACGCCATTCTGCAGGCAGATAAGGACTCTTACCCAATCCTTTCATGAAGATGAAGTAAGAGAGGGCTGTGAAGGCGATACCACCGAAGATGGCAATGCTGTAGCGTGAATGCTTGCGATAATTGAAAGTGAAGACGATACGGGAAAGCCACATCACGAAAGCACCGAATACGAAGGCGATGATAACGGATGAGAAGATACCCATGATAACCTCCAAAGCTTTGTTACTGTTGAGCAATACGCCGTAGTTGAGGCTATCGTCGCCGTACATCTTCAGGGTTGCGAGGATAAAGGCACCTCCCAGGAGCTCGAACACCAGCGAAACGGTGGTTGAGGTTGGCATACCCAGCGTATTGAACACATCCAGGATGATCACATCCGTCACCATCACGGCTAGAAAGAGCGTCATCACTTCCTCGAAGGTAAAGTGATCTGGACTCATGATACCGTGTCGGGCGATATCCATCATTCCCGATGACATAATGGCACCCAGTACCACACCGCAGGAAGCGATGATCAGCACCGTGCGAAACTTTGCCACCTTAGCTCCGATGGCAGATTGCAGGAAGTTGACAGCATCGTTGCTGACTCCCACGAAGAGATCAAACACTGCCAGACAGAGCAGGAAGATCACGATACAAAGATAAATCGTACTCATATATTTTATTAATGTGTTTATATACCTTATTATATAGGGGCTTGTCTCAACATAGCTAGATACATTTCTCCCCTTGCTTTTCCGGGTGCAAAGGTACGAGTACGATGTTACAGGTGATTTAAACAGGTGTTACAATGTTGTTAAGATGTTGTTGTGCTGGCGATTGAATAAGAAAGTTGCCACCGAAAACAAAGAAAAGTGCGAAAATATTTGGAAGTTACAGAAGTATTTTATATTTTTGCAGTCGGATAGGGTGCATTTCCTTTCCACTGATTTTTGAGATTTAAGAAGCGTTATGCTTATCGAAGTACTGGTAACCTAGGAAATTTCCCGACATACTCTAAGATAGCATAGTGGTTCTCACGCATAGCGTGGGCTGCTATTGTTGCATCTATGAACATGGGCTTTCCTAGGGCCTCCGATAGAAGATGTGGGCATTGCAGTTCACGCTTCTCTGTTTAACAAAAAGACCTAATGGGACTGAAAAGGCCAAGAAAGGATTGTATTTTCTTTTCATCCATACATCAAAAAATGACTATGGATCTTGACAGAACCAATCGCCTTTTCTATAAAAATGTCATCATTAACGAAAAGAGAAAGAAGGACTATCAAGAGCTAGATTCGCTCATTCATTCAAATTCATTCTTCAAGACCTATTGGACTTTGGAGCATTGAAGCCTTACAAACAACAAGACGATAGGGTTATCCAAAACCGGACAAGCCTATCGCCTTGTTCATGAGGACTTATATAACCCTTATAGGTCAGCCTTCGCCAATTCGCATTCTACGACTTCAATAGCATAAAGTTGTAGTTCTTTTTCGCCCTCGATTGCATCCAAGATTCTATCTGCCAGCCACAAGATGAGCAATTCTTTCTCATCAATATGAAAGAATTTTGCCAGTTGAAGCACTTGACTTCTCTTTGCGCGCCTGTCACCACGTTCAATCTTGCTGAACATGGGGGTATCTATTTCTAAATATGCAGCCACTTGGCGTTGCAATATTCCTTGTTCGTCTCTAAGAGATCTTATCTTGTTTCCTAATAACATTATGAATTCAATTTTGAGTTCGCCTAAAAGCATTGAAAAATCATTCAACCACCTTCCACTCGCCTCCATTGCGTGGACCTCCGATTCTAATCAACCGTCCTCTTTGCTTTAATTTCTTGATATGGTAAGCAACTCCATCTACTGTTATACCACATACGGATGCTATCTCTTTTGCCGTAACCTTAGGATTATTGCTGATTATTTTTAGAATAGTTTCCGTAGTATCGGCAGAAGTTTCCGTAGTATCAGCAGGGGTTTCCGTAGTTACAGTGGAAGTTTCCGTAGTTGTTTCCGTAGTATCAGCAGGAGTTCCCGTAGTTCCATTAATATTTCCCTCCAGTTTTAGGCAAGTTTCTATTCTATCAGGATTACTCTTTTCTTCAACTGTTGGTATGCTCCAACCATTATCCTTCCATCCTTTTGCAATAACATCAGCGCCAGTTCCTCCTTTCTCACCAATTCCCAAGAATACAAACATCTTTTGGATTACAGGGTTTCTGCATACACTATGTCCTCCTTCATAGTATTCTTCCATGCTGATAAGCATTGTACCAGGATTTGACAAAACAATACGGTCGAAGTATCTGTCAATCACAATATTGCCCCTTACCGTATATGCTGCATGAATCAAACTGTTAGCAAAAGCCTCACGCAAAGCTACATGAGCCGTGGTTGTATTATTCCTCATCTGATTGTTGTCAAGACTGAAAGGCACAGGCAAAGCGTGTTGCAATAAAGGTAAGACACGAGTGAAAAACTGATAAAGGTTGGCTTCCCATGTCCCATCGGGATATATACGATTTGTCCAACGTACCTGAAGGTCGTCACTCAAATGCTCACGATAGTCTGGGAAAAACTCTTGGCAGCACTCTGGGTCGGTAATACTGTTAGTCTTGCCAAACATCAGCATGCCAGCAACAGTGAATCCTTCCGTTGATGTGGCTCTATCTTTACGATAGGCACCTATGATTTCCAAAAACTTTTTGTCATCAAGCTCTGTCCAAGGATGGTTTTCATGCTTAATATCGTACGCACGACGATATTGGTGCAGAGTAGGTATGTCAATGTCATCAATGGAATAGCCTCTTAAAATTCGGGAGTCTGCTGACGCCCTCATGTTATTGGCATCCGAATACATCTGCTTTATTTCATCATCTTTACAGAGATAATCACCCTCGTCCCTGCGCTTGTAAGTATGCCCAAACGGGGTAAGTGTAAGGTGTATTGGACGTAAGTCGTATTGAGCACGGGGTATTCTGAAGGCAAGCAGACATTGCCCTCCATCAGTCTTTATTTCTTCTATGTCGCTCTCTACCAACAGTGGAATGTTCACACACGACTTATTGTGTGCGTCATCCCAAAACTGTTTTCTATATTTGGCAACAAGTTCTTCAGAAAGACCATCTGGTGTGAATTTATGATTCTTCTCTTTCACTCCCAACACAATCGTTCCACCATTGGTATTGGCTAATGCAGAGAAAGAACGCCAAAATTCAACCTTTGGGAAACCACCTGCTGCTGACTTATACTCCACTTCGGAGTTCTCCTTCAATTGGAGTTTTAAACGTATTTGATCTGCTATGTTCATGTCATTATAATTTAATTCGTCATTTTTATCAATGGTTACAATATTGGCTTTTGATTATATTTATTCTTTTAGATTAGTCAAATACCAGTATATAGTCTTCTTGAGTCCATCTTCAAATGTACAAACTGGGGTATAGCCAAGTAGTTCTCTTGCCTTTGATATGCTTGCCTTAGAGTGCTTTACATCTCCGATTCTATTTGGACCAAATATTGGTACAATGCAATCTATACAATTATCATATGCTGATAAGTTTTTTGTTATCAGTTGTTCCAACTCTAAAACTGAAGTATTTTCACCTCCTGCACCATTGTAAATTTGGTTAAAGGCTTTTGGGGATAGCGTCTCCAATGCCAACATATTGATATGAATTATATTGTCTATGTAAGTAAAATCACGGCTGTTACTTCCGTCTCCATTTATTATTGGCTGTTCATGTTTTAATAATTTTTTTATGAACAAAGGTATAACTGCAGCATATGCACTATTAGGGTCCTGACGGCGTCCAAATACATTAAAGTATCTTATGCCTATATACTTTAACCCATAAGTAATTGAGAAAACGTGTGCATACAATTCATCAACATATTTTGTAAGTGCATATGGAGAAAGTGGTTTGCCTATAGTGTCTTCTACTTTCGGAATGGTTTCGTTGTCGCCATATGCAGAACTACTTGCAGCAAATATAAACCTGTCTATTTTTGCGTTTTTTGCTGCTACAAGCATATTCAGGAAACCACTAATGTTTACAGCATTAGTGGTAATAGGGTCATCTATACTTCGTGGAATACTCCCCAAAGCAGCTTCATGAAAAACTACATCTACTCCATTTACTGCTTTTAGACAAGTATCAAGATTCCTAATATCTCCTTCTATTAACTTAAATCTATTATTGTCAAGTAAGCCTTGTATATTCTCAATGCGTCCTGTCGAAAAATTGTCAAGGCAAACTACATAATTTCCCTTCTTGACAAGTTCTTCACAAAGATTGGATCCGATGAACCCAGCTCCTCCTGTTACCAATATTTTTCTCATTTAACTTCTAATAATATATTTTCTATAAAAATATCCTTCTTGTTTAAAGAAATGCAACTAAAGCCTTCTTGCCCTTGTTTGATTTCATATTTTGGGAGTTTTGTAGAGAAAGCAAATCCAATGCCTGAAGCTGTACTATAAAGAATATTTTTATCTCTCTTTACAAAGAATGTGTGAACATGTCCCGAAAGGACTAATTTAACATTCTTATGACAACAAAGCATCTCCCTAAATGTTTCACGGTCTTTGAGTATCTTATTATCTTGCCATCCTCCGATTTCTAACGAAGGATGGTGCAATACGACAATTGATGGTTCAGGATTCTTCGACAGCAGTCCATCCAGTTCGTTTCTTACATTCATCGTCACAATACCTTTGGAACGATTAGAGTTTGGATCATCATTATCCCTTGCAACAGAATTTACAAAGTAAAATCTCCAACCACCTAACAGTGCTTGATCACTCAAATGGCAAAATTTTGGTTTAAACGTAGTAAACATAACACTGAGATTATCATGATTTCCTACACACCAATAGGTTGGTATACTTAACTCTGAGAATACCCGATCTGCAAAATAATATGAATTCAAACTACCATCATTAGATATATCTCCCGATACGATTATAGCATCTACATCTCGCATCATTTTTATTTGTTTTATTGCAGTGAGAAATTTCCTTCTACAGTCCTCTTCCCATACAAGTGCACCATCTGCTGAAAGATGTAAGTCAGACATATGTATAATTTTCATTTTGCTATATTCTTAGGTTGATAAAAATGGTTTAAATCCTGAATTATTAGACGTTTTGCATTTTCAATACCATTTAGATTAAGTCTAAAATTCTTTTTAGGCTGAAAGCAGAACATCTTACTGAAGATTAAATCCTCCATTGATTCAAGAGATGTAATTTCTGTAATTGGATAATATTTCCCGAAATTTCTAATATTATGAACCTGTTCTTCTTCAACAGCAAAGTCCATGACTGAATAGGCAAATACGTTTTTGTCTTTTCCTTGCATAGATTCTACCAAAGAATTATAGCCTCCAGAACATATTACACAGTCTGCAGAAGCATGAAGCAAATATAAATCTTTCAGTTTTCTATGAATAGTTACATTCTTTTTACTGTATATTTCTGTTTGACCATATGGCCATTGAAGTTGTGAATAATTACCTAGGATAATATCAATCTTCCAATCTGCGAATCTTTTGTCTTTAGCCAATTCAATACATTTCCTAGAGAACTCTTGACTTATTCTTCCTCCACCAGCCGAACATACCATCCATTTTTTTGTATGTCCTGCTAGATATGCAAAACGTGTTTCAATTATCTGTTTTGCTGACACCGGATACGTGACACAACCAATATATACAATCTTATTAAGAATTTCTGTAGGAAGCCATGAGTACACTTCTGCAGAAGTGACTACTGGATCGCTAGCTAATAGTATCCTATGGTAGTACCTCTTGAGAATTGCAATGTTTCTTGTAGAGAATACATCCTCATGAGTAAGTCTATCCCCACCTATATCACTTCTAAGTACAAAATATTTAAGGCAGTTATAGCCTGTAATTATTCTTGCGAGTTCGCAACGTTTCCCAAGAGGTAGATAATCCGTAACAAACACATCTGGCATAAAATCCAGAATCAATTTTTCCAATATTTTTATTCTGATTCTGTTAGTTTGCTCATTGGTGTAACAGTTTGCTTCTCGTAACTCGCTGAAATTTGGAAGAAGATAGTATTGAATACCTTCTGGTATAATATCAGGCATAGCCTTATGCCCAGACACTACTATCACTTGGCATTCTTTGGATAGTCCCCATGCGATCTTTATTAACCTCATAAGGTGTCCGAGTCCAGTACCGTCATATGCAAATAGCATTACCTTTTTCATATTCATAACTATAAATTCTGGATTTCTTGTATTGCTTGTTGATTTCCTGGAGCAAAAAAAACTCGTTGGCACTTAGTGCTCGCCGTTTCTTTGATTTGTTCAGCCAATTCTTTTGGCTGAATGCTGAGAGAAATCGGTTTGATATTGTGTACTTCTAAAGCGTCCAGATTTTGTTTCTGTTCTGCTTTTCTATATTGACAGCCAGACAGAAAGGATAATGCTGGTATACCCAAATATGCCAATTCGCTTAAAGTGTTCCTTCCAGATCTTGTAATAATGAGCCCTGCTTTTGAATAATACTCATGTATATCAAGTATTTTATCATGGAGTATAGTGTTTTTCCCATGCTTGAATTCATTGAGAGCATCATAAATATTCTTCGATGAGCAAACGATATGCATATTGTATTCTTTTAGATACTCAGATGCATCCATGCATAATTTAGCTATTTGAATAGTTGATTCAGAAAAGGAATATCCAACATTAACTGTACCTCCACCTAACAAGCAATATATATTGTTTGTACTATTGATATTGACATCTAGTATTTCCTTTCTCAGAATAGTGTTCACAGATACTAATTTCTTATAGTTTCCGGTATTTGAAACACTTCTTAACCCATGAACTATTGCCAAGTCGGAAAGAGAATACATTGCATTAAAATAGCGCATAGCATCCTGATCATTCTGTTCATTTTCTATGTCTGCAGGGTTTAGCAATGCTACAATCTTTAGTTTAGGATATGAGATTTTTAATGCCTGGATTATCAATGGCTCACCATCTATTATTACAATGTCAGGTTGGAAGCTTCGTATTTTTTCATGAATATAAGCTCCAGTAACATTCGTGGGAAGTAACCCAATAGAGCAATAGTCCATTGGTACCACTTCATGCAGGTTTTCATATCCTTTTAGTTCAAGATAGCGATTACCTTGGAGATAGGAAATAATTTCAATGCAACAGCCATACTCGTCCCTCAGCGTTTCAAGAAGTGAAACTCCGGAAACAACACGGCCTAATCCTGGAAATCCTCTAAATATTCCCAATATTTTTTTCATTGTTTTTTAAGCATTTTATAAATTTCCGTAATAGAATATCTCTTTAACTGATGTTTGTCAACAACCATTGATGTTCCACCTTGGTCAACTGTGAATGCGTACTTATAATATTTTTCAACACAGCGGCGAATAAATTTGTTATAAGCGCCATAAGGATAGGCATATGTATCACAATATCCGACTATTTGATTCAAAGCTTTCTTTGATTCTAATAGCTCATATTCAATTTCTACATCACTTAGTTTGAGAAGATTTTTGTGGAAAACGCCATGTGATGCCACCTCCCATCCTTCTTTTATAAGAAGGTTAATGGCGTTTATGTCAAGATGCTCTCGTAAGATTGCGTCCTTGTTATTCCAGGAATTATCCTTTCCGATGAGACCAGTGCAAACAAAGACAGTTGCTGTAAATCCCTGCTTCTTTAATATTTCTAGCGCATCATTAGTTAGGCTCTTATAGCCATCATCAAATGTACATACAATCCACTTTTTTCTTTCTTCTTTACTCTTTGACAAATAGTCATGCATGGAACATATTCCATATCCCTTTTCTGCAATATATCCAACGAAATCTCGAAAAACGTTTGTTGGAGTAGTTATACTATCATGAATGTCCCCCATAACATCATGAAGACCTACACACACAATGCTCTCGACTTCTATTTCATTTTTAGGAGTTTTGTTATACGACAACATCCCAAGCCACTTTTGTGCTATATATTCCTTGGCACAGTTACTTTTGATAACACCTATAGCTTCTTGATAACGCTCGGCCAAGTTTGGCATGCAACATAATGCTTTCAAATTGTTTGCCATAACGTCAGGAGTGAAATCCTCAAAAAAGAACTCGGCAAATTGCTCCTGTAGCGTTTCTGCTATAAATCCTGTTTTGCTACTGATAAACCCGGTTCCACACTGAAGGCTTTCACTGATAGCGTTGGGATGACCTTCACACACTGAAGCCTGAATGTAGAAATCCCATTCTTTCATGGTATCTTTTAAAATCTCACGTGGTTGATAACCTAGAAATCTTATATTATTTCCAAGATTATGTGCCTTGACTTCATTCTGGTAATTTTCAAGCAAGTCACTGTCTATTTCTCCAACTAAATCCAAACAGATGTCTGTTTCTGAAATTTCTCTAAACTTTTTAAGCATAAAGATAAGATTACCTATGCCTTTTTTCTCATTCAAATGAGAGGCTGCTGTTCCTATGACAATCTTATCATTTAGGTTGTGAAAATTGATTTTCACATAATCACCTTCATACTCATTTGGAATGATAATTGTTTTTCCATTTGCTTCAGGACAAAGACTTATAACATTACGAATCATTTCCTTTGAAAGGCATACAATCTTACTCGCCCTAGTTGTGGCTTCTCGAAGATACCAAGTGTCATCAATAGACCATTTTACAATATTTATGTCACTACCGCGAAGAGATAATATAAACCGTTTACCTAACTTCTCCGCAAGCATTGCACCGTAATACCCATTGAATCTTCCACCAAAAGCAATAACAACATCAGCATGTTTATATACTAAACTATCATGCTTGAGTTTGTATTCCTTTCGAATGCCATTCTCTGTATTCGGGTTCATCCCTCCTTTTACGGTATATATAGGATTTTCTGTGGAAGACAAAACTATCACATTATGTTCCTTCCTTAGAATATCCACAACTCGCTTGCAAGCTAATGCCATACCGCCTCCATCGAGTCCTATTTCTGATGTAACAATAAGTATGTTCATTTCTTTTCTATCAAATATAATGTTTTACTTTTCTTATTTTGAGGATATTTATATGTCTGCCATGATTTAATTTGAAAGTTTGGAAACATTTCATCTACATCTTTATGGGACAAGCGAAGGTACTTTGGAAATACTTCATCTTCAATTGTATACGAACTATCTATAACTTCCATTATAAAGTATTGGGGATTACCAGCATATTTATAAAAATCCTTCAATATTTTTTTATAGCCAACTTTACTATCTACAAGTTCATCGTACACACAATTAACCAATACAAGCACATCACATTCTATATGGCATTTCGCAGGATATTCTCCCAAAGAAACAATATTTTCTCTTCCAAACAAATCATTTAATCGACGTTTGGCATTTACTGCTAGTAATGGGTCTTTTTCATAAGATGAAACTCTTGAAAATCCAAGTTGACAAAATATTGCAGTCACATCACCTTGTCCGCAGCCTATTTCAACTACTCTCTTATTAGAGGGTATTCTACTCATTATTTGATATGTAATTTGCCAATATTTAGGGAATGGTGTAATACAATACTGCTCACTCCATGGAGAAACAATAAGATCATCTAGATGATCAAGATTGTATTTTTTTAGCAGTTCTTCAAGCTCTTCCATGCTTCTCTGAATTGTTGTTTGATACTTTCTTCTCCTTTTGACAAATCCAATATCTTTGTTCCAGAAGAACGCAGAATACATGGTTGCAGACTCATGTCTGGTAGTATTCTAATCTCTGAGTAATTTCGGCAGCTATCTATATCTTGAGTAAAACATGGTGAGTCGATGTAGAGTACAGAAGTTTGCTTATCTCCTTTTTTCAGCAGCCATCTAATAGCTCCAGTTCCTTTATCTATACAACTAACGACATATTCTTTAAGTATTGGAAATACAAATGTCTTAAAATCCTTGCTTCCTGTGAGACCTATTTGTGGTAAAAGTTTGAGTGGAAGTTCTTCTTGAAGAGCAAATTCTACCATATCCCTAACATCTGCCTCAATATCATTTTGGATAACACAGTTTAATCCAACTTCCAATCCGGCATTACGAACCATTCGTATATTTGTTATGATTTTATCTATAAAACCATTACCAGTGCTTTGATGAAACTTCTTAGCTTTTGTATAGGGAAACTGGATGTTAAATTTTAAAGGAATATCCGCTAATTGCTGAACTTGTTCTTTAGTTATCAGAGACAGATTGGAGGCACAGCATACTTCCCATTCTGCATTTCTATATGCATATCTAATCATCTTAATGAGGTTTTTATCAAGGAAGGGTTCACCTCCACTAAAGCAAATTTCAGAAATTCCCTCATCCTTTACTGCATCTATGAGGATTTTGAATTTGTCAAAATCCATTGTTTTGATGGTTTTACGAGAAACCTGTCCTTCATTATGACAAAAAGGGCATCGATAGTTGCAGCTATTGGTGACCAATATTCTTAATTTATCCCAATATATTGTATTGCTCATATCAAATAAATCTTTGCGTTATAGTATTGCTCTAATACTTCCATCTTTTCACCTTTCAGGTCTCTTCCTTCTGAGTTGTACATTTCTTCAGGAAGGAACATAACGTCATTCCTCTTAGGATGGAATTGTTCTATGATGTCGCCATGATTCAGAAGCCCTGCAACTGTAACAGAGCCACCATAGAGATGGTTCTTCACAAGGTTTGTTTGAACATTAGGGTAATCTTTGAATGCTTTAGTAAAATAATCATATCCAGAGACTGGACATATTAGATTAATAAATACATCCTTAGGTAATTGCGAAATAATTTTCTTCTGTCTTGCTATATGCTCTTCTGCCTCTATAAAATACTCATTATTTCCTCCTCTAAAACAGTCTTTCAATTCAGGCACAGTAAACACGACTTTAGGATAATTAACACTTAACCACTCAATGCACTTTTCGTATCCATCAATGCTAGATTGTGACAACACTTTAAGTCGTTGTTGTGATGTAGAAGTATGCTCTATACGGCGAACCAGAATCTGCTTAGCTTTTTGGTCAATACCTAGGCTATAAAGCAGATCTAAATCTCTTTTTAATTCATCTATATTACCTGTGAACATTAATGTACATTTGTTAACAGGTCCATATTTTAATAAGAACATAGTTCGCTCACGTGCTGACCTTGGTATAATGGCTTCTCTCTGCTCCTGCATCGTAATTAGAGACAAGTCAATTCCATAATTAGGGATACTGTTCAAAAAATCCACTTTATCTTCATTTATATAGGCACCTGTTGTTACAGTTGTTATTTTCTTTTGGGGGAAATACTCTGATGCCATTTTTATGAATTTATATATTTTGGGATGAAGGAATGGGTCTGTATGAGGTGCTACTAATACACCTGCTCCAAGACGAACATAATTTACCTTTGGATTGATATACTCAAATCCTTTCAATAAATCATCTTCATCTATTTGCGGAATTCTCGGATAATGCCCTAGATATGAATCTGTATGAACTTTACAGAAAACACAACCAATACCGCAATATTGACTACTAATTGGTATATTCCCGAATGTTGCTATTTCCATGGAAAAAGCTTCAAACTGCTCTTTATTTAATATCATAATAATCTAATAAATATCATAATCTTGGAAATCATTGCAACGAGCGCATATTGAGATACGTTTCCCATCAAGAAGAGATAATTTTATCTTTTCCATTTCCGAATTATTCCAACAATCTAAAAGATTATCAGTCATGACATTCCCAAAACAAGTATCATACAAAAAGTCATCGCAACATAGTAAAATATTTCCTGAGTACCCTATAGTAATCTTACGGAATGGATAATTGCAAAAACCGAAGTCACCAGGATTAAACTCTTGCGGTATGTTACCGGCATAGTTTGGTAAAACCTCATCCGTTCTTCTTTTTTGAAAAGACACCTTAGGATTGTTCCAATATGCAGAGTAGATAGGTTCAATATACTTTGACCATTTTTCAGGATATTTGTCCCTATCACCTCGATAATCATTGATGTTAATATTATCCAAACCAAGTTTGAAGAATTTGTCGAGTCTATCAACTGTTAATAAAGTACCATTTGTTGTCATGTCAAGAAAGAAACGAGGTGATTTTTGACGTGCATAAACAATCATGTCTTCCATCCTATCTTCTAATAATGGCTCGTTTGAAAGCATGAGTGCTATTCTTCCATTATAATTTATATCTGAGAGTTGATCTATAATTTGTTTGTAGCACTCCCATGACATAATTTCTAAAGTCTTTTTATTGAAAGCATGCGGACAGAACTTACAATGATTATTACAATCTGTACGTGTTTCAATTAATACCTGCCGAAAGATAGGAAAACAACCATGCCTGTCATAGTATTCCTTGATTTTAGCAATATCTGAATCATGACGAATATTTGATCTTACTGAATTATTATTTTTCTGTATAATCATAATAATTGTTCAATTTTAAGAGTTAAATTTGAAATAGAATTATCTATATTCAGATTCTGAAAAGCATCATGGGGTACAGCTTCCAAAATACCTATATAGTGACAATGTGTATACTCTTCCTTCGTGACCAAATGAATACCATACATTTTTTCTGCTGCATTTTTGTTTACTAAGGGATCATATACGTCTACTTTATAACCTTGTATTTCAAGTTCTTTTACAATGTTTGCCACTTTTGTATTTCTAATATCTGTACTGTTCTTTTTATATGCGAACCCTATTATGAGAATTTTTTTGTTCTCTGTTGTCGCATCTAAGTCACGAACTCTTTTAAGAAACCGATCCACAACTTTTGAGACCTTATTTTCGTTGACTTTTCTTGCCATAGACACTAAAGGTAATGCCATTCCAATATCGCTTGCTTTTTGCAGTAAATAATATGGGTCTACACTAATACAATGTCCTCCGACAAGTCCAGGATAAACTTGTGAAAAATTCCATTTTGTTGCAGCTGCTGCAATAACATCATTTATATCAACACCAATTTGTGTGCAAAAATCAGAATATTCATTTGCAAAGGCGATAAGTATGTCTCGTTGCGTATTCTCCATCAATTTCGCAGCCTCTGCAATTTTTATGCTTGCAACTGTCTCTACCTTTAACCCTGGTATTGTTTTATAAATATTTGCAATTTTTTTTTAGTTTGTTCATCACAACCTGCAACAATCTTTATGGTTTTTGTGAGTGTATGTTTCGAATCACCAACATTAACACGTTCAGGTGAATAACCATAGAAAAAGTCTTTCCCTGCTTGTAATTTTGTTTTAGCTTCTATCATTGGGATACAGTAATCCTCGGTCATTGTAGGATACACTGTAGATTCGAATATAATAATGTCATTTTCCTTAACTATATAGCCAAGCTTTAAACATACATCTGATAAACAAGTCAAATCAGGTCTGTCGTTTTTATCAATCGGAGTCGGTACTGTAACTATATAAACATTTGAGGATGCAATCTCGTTAATATTTGATGTTAAAAGTAATCGAATATCAGAGTTAACTAATTTCTGACGAACTGTATTAATTCTTTCCTCTGAAATATCATATCCTCTTACTTCATTTTCCTTATTAATGCTAAAAGCTTCCAGTAATGGTAATCCTACATATCCGACTCCGATTATCGCAATTTTATGATCATACATGTTTGTTGTGAGTTTATATTATTTTGAAATAGACAAAGCAGATGTTGGAATGTATGCAGATGCAACTAAACACCCTTCGAATATTTCCACGACTACTCTTTGTTGTCCTGCAATCCTTGCCACTCTACCACGAATATCTTTAAAATCTCCCTCAATAACAGAGACTATATCTCCTAATTTATACTGGATAATTTCTGTTGTGACAGGAATTATATATGGATTCTTTATGGATGTTAATTTTATGAAGTTAGCCATTGCTTCTTCACGGATTGTGAGCGGTGGATTGCAATCGGGATTGTCTTGACGATGGATTGTGTGGTCAAAGTAGTAGCTAAGTAAAGCTCTGCTTTCATTTGTCACAACCTTATTGTCGTGAATCACGGTTTCTACTTGTTCTGCTGTAGCATGAACAAAGAGAAATGAGGGGAGAAGAGGCTCTGTTATGATTCGCTTCTTACCTTGTTTTCTTACCTCTTTATATCGTAAAGGAACATAACATTCGAGTCCATTAGCTTCCACCAATGCTTTTGCCTTGATAATACGCCCATACGAAACACGCAGAACAAACCATTGCTTGTTTTCAAATGGCACATTCTCTACCGACACCCCACCTTTGTTCTTTGAGATGGAGGGCGTACAAGAGGTAAGTCTTGCACTTGGACACGATGAACCTGTGTCGGTAGGTTGCCCATTATACAATGAAGCATTAGCCGTTAAAGGCTGTTTGATTTTATCTTCCAATGTTATATCCAGAGGTTAGATGAAAAACCGAATGACTTTTCTTTTTAAGAATTGTCAAATATTGACCACAAAGGTAAGAATAAAGATTGAGATTAAAGACTTTTAGAGTGGAAATCTTTGTGTTTAGGTTGGTTTTTAACATTTGAGAATACTTGGCGAATTTCCTCTGATAGACGATCACAAGAAACAAGTATATATATAATAGGTGTAATAGGACTATATTCTATCTTTTATCCCCCAAAACAATATTTTGTTATTGAAAATACATAATGGGAGCATAAATATCTATATTTAGCTTGTTTTGACTTGCTTTTAAGCCTTAAATTATCCTCCATATTTGTACCATAAAAGTTTTAAAGTATTGACTATCAAAGCACTTTATTTTCTTTAAGAAGTAAGTTAGAAAATGAAAGAGTGTAAATATTGGATAGTTGTATTGCTACAGCTATGCTTTCTTTCTATCAGTTGTGGAGAAAAGAGGACAAAACAAGTTGCTCCTGCTCAAGATCATGTCATTTTGAAATTTGAAAATAATGAAGATGGAAAGTATTCGCAAGCGATGATAGCACAAATCATCAAACATTTTCATCTGCCAAATAATACTGTTGTAACAGTTGAGGATGTTGATGCAATCTTGTTGAGAAGTGTTGATGGGGGAGATGGCATTTATGGCGGTGACGTAGTTAGCATTTGGAAGTATTATAAGAAGCAGAATGATATTCAAGAAATAGTTACGGCGCATCCTATGGCAGATTTGTTATGGTATAATCCTGATAAAAAATATGGTGTAACGATAGGGCTAGATTCTGTTTTTGTGGCAAGTGAAGCCATGCTTGTCCCTCTAAATCCTGATGTGGTAGTTGTAAATGGAACAATAGACAAGATGAATACAATTTATACTTTTATAGTAGATAAGGATGCGGGAAAGGCAATATTGTTACCATCTAATCTCGGCTGTGTAGGTTTTACATCTGAAGATGGATTACCAATCTGCCAGTCTTATCGTCATTATTCTGATACTAGGTTTGGTAGGTATTCTGTGGTATCTGTTTATGATTTGGATGGAAACCTCGTCAAGGAAATGTCGTTTGAAGATTATAAAAAAGACACTAGTGATTTCTAAATGGACAGAAAAGCGGCATCTTATTTTGCAAAATTCAGATTTGGATTTTTATATAGCCTCAAACGGTGTAGCTTTGAAAGCTGATTTTGAAAATCTTTAGACGGCAAAAAGTTGCCCGCCTAGGGGCAATATTGTGCCCTAGTAAGACAATAAGTGAAATGTCCCCATTCGCATTTGAAATCTACAGGATGGCGCATAAAACTTACAGACTTTCCATCCGTTCTTTAGTAAGAAAAATTATAATTATCGCTATTGTTGCTTGAAGGGTATGAAGAGAAATGATATGTAAAAAATAAAATGAAACACCGTTTGGAATCTTCATTAAACAAGAAAATTTCAAACGGTGTTTTATTTGTTCTTAAGCCTCTGAAGAAATCTGCAGCTTCCAGCCATCAATTGTACCTGTCTCAGATGAGAAGTTGCAGCCTATCTGGTATATCTTTCTTTTGTCGGCGGCATACTCACGAGCATATCCTTTTGTTTCGATTTGTTTCAAAGCATCAAGGGCTGAACCATCACGCTTAAACTCAAAGATATAAACAAAATTAGGGGTCTCTACGATACAGTCTACTCGTCCCTCGCTTTGCTCTTTCTCAATCAAGACAGTAAAGCAACTTATCATGCGAATCACCAAATAAAATGTGTATTGGAAATAGCGCTCTTTTTCCCGCTCGTCGTCCTTGCGTCGCTGACTATATGGGATGCTGGCGAAGAAGGAGGTTAGTAGCTTCTCCAATTTGTCGCAATCTCCCGTCTTCATAGTGTTAACTACCTCTATAACCCATGCGTCTGGTGACTCCTTGGGTCTCAGATAATTGGCTGCCACCATGGTTACGAAACCCGCTTTTACCTCGTCGTTTGGAAAATCCAAGAGATAGGAATCGGTATCCATGTTCCAATCCTTAATGGTGAGATAACCGCTCTGGTAAATCATAGGTAGGGGAGCCTCTATATCTGCCTTGTAGTCAATGAAACTGCTCGTTGGATAATACTTTCCTGTCAACTCGTTGAGGTTTTCGTCGGAATGAGCCAATAAGCGAACCAGATAGGTTGGCGAACCTGTACGGAACCAGAAATCACTCAGGATTTTCTTGCTCAGTGAGTTCAAGATGCTGAAAGGATTGTAGATGTCGAGCATGCTTGGACTGAAGTGATAACCATCATACTTGCGCTTGAGTCGATATTTCATCTCATCTTCAGATACTTTATATCTTACGGACATTGCCTTGATTTGTTCATCGAAGGTTGAGTATAATTCTTCCTCTGTGATTCCGCAAAGTGCCTCGTAGTGGTCGTCCATACTAATGTCGTTAGGCTGGTTGAAACCACTAAACACACTAACTTGCGAGAACTTGGTGACACCAGTCAATAGCACGAATTTCAAATCTCTGTCAGCTGCTTTGAAGACGCTGTAGAATCCTTTCATGATTTCACGGTGTCTATCTTCCAACAAACGCTCGTTACCTTCAGAATCGAAGGTCTTTAATCCTGTGTCCAAGACATCCAGTAAAGGTTTGTCATATTCGTCAATCAAGACAACGGCGCCCTGTCCTGTCTTTTCATGAGCAGTTCTCAATACAGCCATAAATCGGTCTCCCAAGGTGGTGGCTAATGGATCCCTTCCGTAAATCAACTCTTGGGTTTCAACAAAAGTCAACAAAGTCTTTTCCAATTCGCCTGCTTGTGTGAAATCCTTACCATTGAAGTCTATATGGAAAACAGGATATTGCTTCCATTCTTTTTCTAATTGTTCGATGGCAAGTCCTTTAAACAGTTCTTTCTGTCCTTGGAAGTAGCATTCCAGAGTAGAAATCAACAACGACTTTCCGAATCGTCTTGGACGACTCAGAAAATATATTTTCCCATTATGTACTAAATCATAGAGGATTTTGGTTTTGTCGAGATAAACATAACCGCCATCTATAATTTCGCTAAAGTCTTGTATTCCTATAGGGTATTTCATATTGTTGCTTTATTTGAATTTTTGGCAAAGTTACGAAAAATATTGGTATATGCAAAAGAAAGCAGAATAAATTGTTTTCCTTTTCAGATAAAAACATTAACTTTGCAACTAAAAGAAATGAAAAGTATGGAAAAACTGAAAGATATCAGGGCGATAGCCTTCGATGCCGACGATACGCTCTGGGCATTGCAGAATTACTTTGAGGATGTAGAGCATGAATATTGCGAGCTTCTTTCTGCTTATGGCAAGGAGAAGGAGATTTCTGCAGCCCTCTTTGAAACGGAAAGTCGGAATATGGCAGACTTGGGATATGGCTGCAAGGCTTTCACCCTTTCGCTGGTAGAAAATGCCATCAAGGTGAGTCATGGTAAGGTGGAGGCGAATGTCATTGCTCAGATTCTGGATCTGGGCAAGAGCCTCCTGCATCTTGATGCCAAACCGCTGGAGGGTGTTGAGGCTACTCTTGCCCGCATCCGTGAAATGAGAGTAGGGCAGGAGGATGGTTCTTCCGGTGAAAGAAGATACAGGTTGGCTGTCTTTACCAAGGGAGAACTGATGGATCAGGAGAATAAGTTGTGGCGTTCGGGGCTGCAGCGCTATTTTGATGTGGTAAGTATCGTGAGCGATAAGAAGCCCGAGGCTTACCGCCGTCTTTGCCGGGAAATGGAAGTGAAGCCCGAAGAGCTTCTTATGGTGGGCAACAGCTTTAAGAGCGATATTGCGCCGGCATTGAAAATCGGAGCCTCTGCCGTCCATATCCCTTTTCATACCACCTGGGCGCACGAAAAGATAGAGGAGTTTGAACATCCCAACCTCCGCCGCATCTCCCGCTTTGCGCAGCTGCTGGACATCCTGTAGCTTCCTTGGGGCAATATGTGCATCCCGGCAGTGTTAGCTTCAATTCTTCCCGCTACTTCAATGAGTACGATTATACCGAATCAGCTGATGAGGAAATTGAGGGAAGTTAAGGGGAGTGATAACTTCTCTAACTTCCCCACATTATATAAAAAGGATAAAGAGAGGGCGAAAAAGCAAGTTTTATATGTTTTTTCGCCTCATTTGCATTTATTAACTTTTTTTTAGACAACTTATTAAAATTTATCGTAAATTTGCAACCAGTTATTAAAATACGATAAGCTAAGCAATAAGAATCATTAATAGAAATATATATATATAGTCAGACTATTATATAATTAAGAATCTGATTATCTCTATAAAACTACATAATATAACAATTAAAACCAAACAATTATGAGCAAAAAAAGTCAGTTTGGCATGACCCTATTACTATCTACGATTTTAGTAGGTGGCGCCAATGCGAGTACTGTTCCTTCCTCAAGTACATTTGGTGTAGCCCAGGTAACACAGCAGGGCGCTGTTTGCAAGGGTGTGGTAAAGGACGCTGCTGGTGAACCAATTATTGGTGCAACGGTCAAGGTGAAAGGTTCCGAAAAGACAGGAGCTGTAACTGACCTGGATGGTGTATTTACCCTTTCTGGTGTAGAAAAAGGACAGACTGTTGTTGTTTCCTACATTGGTTATGTAACACAGGAAGTGAAGTTCAAAGGTCAACCTTTGGATGTTGTAATCTATGAAGATTCTAAAACCCTCAACGAAGTAGTTGTAGTAGGTTACGGTACTACTTCTAAGAGAAAGACCACATCTGCCATCTCTTCTGTAAAGGCAGATGACATCGCTAAGGTACCTGTACCTAATATTACACAGAGTTTGGCAGGACGTGCTCCTGGTCTTATCGTGCAGCAGTCAGGTGGTGGTATCAATGCCAAGGCATCTATCAGTATCCGTGGTGGTGGCACACCTCTCTACGTTATCGATAACATTATCTGTGAGGAGCGTGACTTCCAGAACTTGAATACAGATGATATCGACCAGGTAACTGTATTGAAGGATGCTTCTGCTACCGCTATCTACGGTGCTCGAGCAGCCAACGGTATCATCATGGTAACTACCAAGAAGGGTGCTACAGGCAAGTTGAATATTGACTATAGCTTCAACTACACACTCTCTCAGCCAGCCGACTTGCAGGATAAGGTAGATTCTTACACAGCAGCTACCTATCTGAACCGCGGTCTGGAATATGACGGACGTGCCCCTCAGTACTCTCAGGAAGAACTGGAACTCTTCCGCAACGGTTCTGATCCAAAGGGTCATCCTAATGTAGATTGGCAGGACGTATGTATGCGTACTTTCGCTCCTGAAATGCGCCACAATCTCTCTGTTGCAGGTGGTAATGATGTAATGAAGATCTACACTGGTCTGGGTTACTACAACCAGGAGTCTATCTATCGCACCAACTCCAACAACATGCAGCGCTACAACTTCCGTACCAATATGGAGGCTTACTTCAAGCAGATTGGTTTGAAGGTACAGACAGGTGTAGATGCTTACATCGTGGATACCAAGGAACCTGCAACTGCTTCTGGCCGTGGATACTACAATGTATGGTCTCACATCCAGAACAAGCGCCCTTGGGAGCCTGCTTACAACCAGTACGGACAGATTTACAGCGGTACTACCGATAACCCACTCGTTGACATCAGCGGTGATGGCGGTTACTATAAGGAACAAATCAGTTCTGTACGCGGTAACCTCAACCTGATCTGGGAGGTGCCATGGGTGAAGGGACTTACCCTGAAGGCGCTCGCCAGCTACGGTATCGTGAACGACCACAACAAGACCTGGGAGAAGTCTGCACAGACATACGATTGGGAGGGCAATCCTGCTACAGCCAACAAGCCTAGCCTGAGCAAGAACGTTTACTACCGCAGCAACTTCAATACTCAGTTCTTCGTTGACTACTCTCGTACCTTCTTTGAGAAGCATACAGTAGGTGCAACCTTCGGTGTTGAGGCCAGCGGTTCAGATTACGACAACTCATCTCTGGCTCGTAACTCATACCTCTTCGACGTTGACCAGATGAATTCAGGTCCTGTAGATACAGCTACCAACGGTTCATCAGAGGGTGTAGGTTATCGCCGTGCAGCCTTTATCGGCCGTTTGAAGTACGACTATGATTCTCGCTACATGTTCGAGGTGAATATGCGTCATGACGGTAGTGACTACTTCCCAAAGAACAAGCGTTGGGGAACCTTCTTCTCTGGCTCTGCAGCATGGGCAGTATCTGATGAGGCATTCTACAAGAACCTCGGTATCGACAAGGTGCTCAACCTCTTGAAGATCCGTTCTTCTTACGGTGAGATCGGTCAGGACAGTAATGTAAATCGTTTCGCTTATGTATCTTCTTATGGTATGAATACCCGTGGTGCTTACCTCGGCGGCAAGTGGTACTCAAGCTTCTATGAGGGTAATCTTATCAGTCCAGATATGACCTGGTACACCACCAAGGACTTCAACATCGGTGTTGACTTCGCTACACTCAACAGTCGCTTGTCAGGATCTATCGATTACTTTGCCAAGGTTACAACAGGTTACATCGCTTCACCTTCAAACGTAGGTTATACAGCTCCTCTGGGCAAGAACCTTCCTTACGTGAAGTCAGACGGTGAGAGCATCCGCCGTGGTGCTGAGTTCGTACTCCAGTGGAAGGACAACATCGGTGACTTGAAGTATGGTGTTTCTGCCAACTTCACTTTCTACGATGACCGTTGGAACATCAACCCTAACGAGAGCGAGACTTCATTGAAGAACCCATATAAGCGCAGCACACAGGTAGGTGCTTACTCTGGTGTTTACTACAAGAACCTCGGCTTCTACAAGAATTATGAGGACGTCATGAACAGTCCTAAGCGTAATGGCTCAACCAACCTGATGGCCGGTGACTTGAAGTACTACGACTTCAACGGTGACGGTAAGATTGATGGTGATGACCAGTATCGCCAGGGTTCAGGTGGAACTCCACAGTCTAACTATGGTTTCAATGTAGATTTGGAATACAAGGGCTGGTCGCTCAATATGTTGTGGCAGGGTGCTACCAACTATAACCTCTATATAGATAGCATTCTTCAGGGTGGTAACAGTAACTATTTGCCAGTGATTTACGATTTCCAGAAGGATATCTGGGCACCTGACAATACCAACAGTCTCTACCCACGTCAGCATGCATCAGCAGGTTTCAACGGCAACAACAACTTCGTAAGCTCTAACTTCTGGTTGGTTGATGCTCACTACCTGCGCTTGAAGACCCTCTCTATCGGTTACGACTTGAAGCGTACCGTTCTCAGCAAGCTGGGATGGTTTACCAAGTGTAATGTATCTCTCGCAGGCTACAACCTCCTTACCTTCAGCCCTGCCAAGAAGTGGGGATTCGATCCTGAGTCAGGTTCTGGTAGTGGTTATACATATCCGATTTCAAGAGTATATACAATCAGCGTGAACATCGGCTTCTAAATTCTAACAATAATTAAAAAGCATATTCATTATGAAACATAAACATATATTGCCAATTCTGTTGATGGGAGCCCTCGGCCTTCAGAGCTGCAGCGATTTCCTCGACACCAAGCCAACAGAAGGCTATCCTGAAACAACTGTTTGGGAGACACAGGGTACTGTTGATGCATTCGTCATCGGAAACTATGGCAATGCATTCGGCCTTTACGAATGGTTCTCTACATGGGACAAGACATTCACCAACAACATGGTGAACTGCCGTGCCGACTGTCCAGGCGAGGCTCGTGGCCTTATCGAGAACACCTACGATTGTGGTTTGAACAGCCGTTTTACCTCTATCCGTAACTGTAACCTCATCATCGAGAAGATGAAGGAATCATCTATTCCTGAGGCTTACAAGGCACGCTACACAGCAGAGGCAAAGATGATGCGCGCCATGATTTACTTCGACCTGGCTCGCAAGGCTGGCCGTTATATCTGGGTGGACCGTGTACTCAACACCAACGATGAGTTCAATCTTCCTCTTACCAAGGATATCGTAGAGAGCTACCAGCACGTACTGACCGATTTGCGTGAGGCTATTCCTAACTTGCCAGAAGAGGCAGAGGCTGGTCGCCTGACAAAGAATGCCGGCTATGCATTCCTCTCTGAGGTTTGCCTTACAGCTGCAGCCTATACCAACGACAATGCATCTCTGCAGGCAGGCAAGAGCCTTTATCAGGAGGCTATCGACGCAGTTGACGCCCTCAAAGGTGTTTCACTCGATGCCAACTATGAGAGTATCTTCAACCAGGACGGTGCTTACTCTTCACCAGAGATCATTCTGGCTCAGTACTGGAGCAAGGACAATACAACCGTACAGGGTACTGATATGATCAACCTCATCCCTAACCTGCTCAACTCAAACCTTGAGAAGAACGGTTGCGGACCTTTGTTCAAGAATCCAGATATCTTTGAGTGCTGGCTCGACCACACTCCAAGCCAGAACCTCGTAGATGACTATCTGGTTATCGACCAGGAGACAGGTAAGGCAGTACGCTGGTATGAGGCTTCACAATTCGTCAACAACACCACTCCTATCAGCCGCGATGAGGCTATTGCCAGCATCGAGCACAAGGATGATGCAGAGTTTGACGGTGGTCAGTACTTCAAGGCATTCAAGGTAAAGACTGCTGGTACCAACATCAGCGACCTGATGTATCAGCACCGTGACAAGCGTTTCGACGCTTCTATCGTTCACGACGGTTCTACATACCTCGGCGAGAACATCACCACTTACACTCGTGGTAACTTCAGCCGCTGGGCAACCAACCGTTACGCTAACGACCACGTGCCTCTGACCAACTACGCTATGCGCAAGTACATCTATACCAACTGGGATCCACGTCCATTCTACAATGTATATACGGATTACCACAAGGTTATCTTCCGCTATGGCCGTTGCTTGCTCAACAAGGCAGAGGCTCAGCTTCGTCTGAACAAGGTATCTGATGCAGTAGCTACTCTCAACCTGACTCGCCAGACTCATGGTGGTCTTCCAGCTTCTGAGGCAAGTACACTTGCTGATGCATGGAAGGACTACAAGATTGAGCGCCGCGTAGAACTCTTCTGGGAGGGTGACTGGTACTTCAGTCTCCTGCGTTGGGGTAAGTATGGTCAGGAGGCTAACGATGGTAAGGCTCCTGGTAGCGTAATCAATGAGCTTACAGAACCTGCAACATTCATCGAGATCAAGCCAGACCACTCTGCTTTCTATATCGGTAATGTTCAGCTTTCTAACGACAAGCGTGCATTCGATACCCGCTCTTATCTCTTCCCTATTCCTAAGTCATTGATTCAGGCAAACTCTGCCATCAACGAATCAGACCAGAACCCAGGATGGGAGTAATATTATTAATAAACAAAAAATCGAATAGAAATGAAAAAGATATCTCTTTCAACACTCAAATGGGTGTTTCTGTTGGTTTGCATGCCTCTTCTCACAGCATGTAATTGGGAGGATCTGCCTGCTTATGAGGAGGCGGAAATCAGCGCCGTACAGCTCTACCACCGTTGGGCAAGTACAGACAAGGACCCTATCACTGGCGAGCCTGTGGTAAAGGAAAAGCGTTTGAACTGCCAGAGTGCTGTTGACTCTGAGAATGGCGTCATCAACGTAAGTGTTTCCGTTCCTGATGCTGGCGGCGACTTCACAGAAGAAGTACGCAACCAGGTAACTCAGAGCAAGTTGTGGGGTCAGGTAACTGTTTCTACAGCAGCTCGTATTACTCCTGTTGAGGGAACTGCTAACTTGGGTACTCCAGACGATTGGACCAAGGAACGCAAGTTCAGCGTAAAGGCTGCCAATGGCAACACAAAGATCTGGACTATTAAAATTGTTAGTTTTAATAAATAAGCTTGCCAGCTCCTATTTCAGGAGTTAGACAGAAAAAGGGGAAAGCCCGGAATCTTCTCTGATTTCGGGCTTTCTTAAAATTAAGAATAATAGAAAAGGTATCATTATAATGAAGAATACTATCAAAGAAAGACTGATTGTCCTGTCGCTTTTACTGTTGTCGTTCATTTCTGTAAGTGCTGCTGAGAAGGTTATCAGCGTCAGCCAGAACGGAAATGCAGCCAATGCTATCCGCAGCGCATTGGAAAAGGCTGCTGCCATGAAGGGAAGTCCAGTAACTTTGAAGCTGGAACTCGGTGTATGGAACATTACCCGTGAGGAATCTACCGTGCGCAAATATTATATTTCGAATACTACGTCAGAGGTTGAGTGTGCAGATCCTTCAAAGCACATCGCCCTGCTGCTGCGTGGCCTTCGAAATGTAACCATCGACGGTAATGGCTCTACACTGATGCTCGACGGCGAGATGTCGGCATTTGTCATCGACAACTGTCAGAACATCACACTCCGTAATCTTAATATTGACAATGCTCATCCTACCCAGACCGAAATGACCGTGGAGGCTGATGGTAAGGACTATATGATATGCCGCACTCATCCTACTTCACAATACCGCATCAAGGACGGTAAAGTAGAATGGTACGGACGTGGCTGGGCTTTCAGCAGAGGTATTGCGCAGTGGTATGATCCTATCAAGGATATTACCTGGCGTGACTGGAGTCCTACCGACAATGTGGTAGAGGCTCGCGAGATGGAGCCTGGTAAGCTCTATATCAAATACAACAAGAAGCCTACCGTTCCTGTAGGTACTGTCTTCCAGATGCGCGACGCTATCCGCCGTGAGGCTTGCGGACTTATCTGGGAGTCAAAGAATGTTCGTCTGGACAATGTACGTATCTATTATCTCAGCAACTTCGGTGTTGTAGGTCAGGTTTCTGAAAACATTTCTATCCACCGCTGCTGGTTTGCACCAGAAGAGGGAAGTGGCAGAACCAATGCGGGATTTGCCGACTTTATCCAGATTTCCGGCTGCCGTGGACTGGTGGATATTACCGATACCAAGTTTGCCGGTGCTCATGATGACCCTATCAATGTGCATGGAACTCATTTGCAGATTGTTCGTGCAACCTCTGCCAACAAGCTGCTCCTGCGCTATATGCATCATCAGACCTATGGTTTCCAGTCATTCCACAGCGGCGATGACATTGAAATAGTAAATCCTGAAACACTTCTTGCTGAGGGTGCCTTCAAGGTAAAGAGTGCCAAGATGGTTTCTCCTCGCGAGATAGAGATAACGCTCACCAAGCCAGTACCAGCGAATCTATTGAAGAATGGAACACGTGTAGTGGAGAACATCACCTGGACTCCTCGTGTACACATTGCACGTTGCCACTTCAGCCGTATTCCTACTCGTGGTATTCTCATTACCACCCGTCAGCCATCTGTTATCGAGGATAACTATTTCTACGGAATGCAGATGAGTGCTATTCTCGTGGCAGACGATGCTCGCAGCTGGTTTGAATCGGGTCCGGTTCACAATCTCATCATCCGCAACAATACTTTCAATCGTTGCGCTAGTTCTACCATCTGGATCAATCCAGAAAACCGCAAGAAGGCTGGTGCTGTTCACCGCAACATCACCATCGAGAACAATGTATTCACTCTGCGTTCTCAGGATGACAAGCCTCTTGTTTATGATTCGGTAGATAACTTGAAGGTGAAGAACAATATTGTGATCAGCCCAAATGGTGAGACAACAAAATTGAGTTATTAGTCATCTTATACGGGATAACTTAGAATTGAATAACTATCAAATTAGTTTAATTGTACTAGGTTAGATCTATAGAATAGGCTTATTGTAAGATTAGTTTTATAAGATTTAGTGTTAAATTTGGTTTATTTATTGACTTATACAAATCAAATAATGAAAACTAAGCGTATGCCCTTTTGCTGCGAAGCAAGAGGGCATATCTTTTTTATTTAACTCAAGTTTCGCATGTAAGCTCCACACGCCCTGAAAGGGCAGAAGCCCCTAGCCCAGGGCATCGCCCTGGGTTATTATGGACGCAACCCTGTCGCCCTGTAAGGGCAAAAGCTTTAAAGAACCGGGCTATTTATAAGGCTTTTGCCCTTACAGGGCGCCTTGCTGATTGCTTTTATACCCAGGGCGTTGCCCTGGGCTAGGGGCTTTTGGGCCTTCAGCCCGTACTTAAACCACATGCGAAACTTCAATTATTTTAAGGTTCAACATCTAGTTTCGCCGCAAAATTACGCTTTTTTCCTGAAACGACCAAATAAAAAGCGGGAAAACTGGCTGATAGACATTCATAACTCTTTCTATCACATAATGCAAATCCCCCAGCCCGCAGTTTGCAGGTTGGGGGATGATTCTTTCTGTTCCCATTCCTATACCTCCAGCAGCGGCTGGAGCTTGGTGGCATCGAAGCAGGGACATGCCTTCTGCACGCCAGGCAGGTCACGATGACCCAGTATCACCTTGATGTCAGGAAAACGGTGGTGGAGGTTGATGATCAGCCAGAACATCGCATCCTTCTGGGCCGCCGTTCGGGTGTCGGCTATGCAGCCATTGGCATCCAGTCCGCCCTCATAACAGATGCCGATGGAGTTGGCGTTGGCTCCACGGGCATGCGCACCCATTCGCTCTACCGGACGGCACTCATGTACCTTGCCGTCGCGCGTAATATAATAATGATAGCCGATGTCAAACCAGCCGTTCACCTCCACATGGTCGTGGCGCAGCTGCTCTACTGTGTAAGGGTGATTGCAGCGGCTACCGCTGCAATGCACCACAATCATATCAATCTTTCTCATAGTCTATCAAATAAAACCAGATACTCATTGTTAAACCCTAGTGTCGGTGCTCCCTAAAAAGAGCAGGAAGAAACTCCCATAGCCCCCAAAAGGGCCGTTAATACCGTCACCACAAACTTGATGACCTCATTCCATGTCTGCTTGTTCTTGATACTCATATACTTAATCTTTTAATAATTAATGGTTTACAAACTTACATTGTCACCGTTGCCGGAATCCTCGCCGGTGTTGCCGGTATTCTCACCTGTGCCGCCTGTTCCCTGGCTGTTGCCGCCACTGTTCTCACCAGTGCTGC
This sequence comes from Segatella copri, assembly GCF_002224675.1. Classification (GTDB taxonomy): domain Bacteria; phylum Bacteroidota; class Bacteroidia; order Bacteroidales; family Bacteroidaceae; genus Prevotella; species Prevotella copri_U. The sequence goes on from NZ_NMPZ01000007.1 coordinate 31,145, forward strand.
CGGTGCCCTGTGATGTGCCGCCTCCGGTGGTGCTTCCTGGCTTGCCGGTCTCGTCTGTGCCGTCGCCAGCCGCCTCGTCCTTCTTGTACTTCTTTGCCTCCTCGATGTTGAGCGTCTTGGCGCCCGCCTTCTCTGCCTTCATGGCTGCAATCTGCAGAGCTCTGGATGCCACCTGCTTGTAATCCAGCTCGCTGAACTTGTTCTTCACACCCTCTCCAGGAATATACTGGATGTTTGCCCCGGTGATGTTGACGTCGCTGCGGAAGTCGGCAGGATTATCTACTCCTGTACTTGTAAGCTGGAGTCGGAACTTGCCCAGCTCACCAAACTCCACCTGGTTGCCGCGCTGAAGCTCTGTTACCAGGTTATCTACGGCGCTCACCAATACTGCGGTGCAGTCTGCACGGGATACGGTGGTCTGCTTCTCGATCAATCCTGCAAACATCTTGAGCGAGATAGAATCGTTGATCTGTGTGCAAGCATAATACTTGCTGTCCGAGGTCTTGTCACCCGGCTTTGCCAAATGCTTTGCTAAACTAAAACTTACTGACATAATACTAAAAATTTAAAAGATGAATAACTCTTGTTGTGTATCGGACTCTTCCCGATTACATATGCAAAGATACGACATCCGGCAGGGGCGATTTGCACACTTTGGTCCAAGATGGTTCACTTTCGTCCTTTTTGGTTCACTTTGGTTCAAGATGGTACTCTTTCGTCTGTGTCATATATGATGATCGCTTGCGTCATATATGATACTCGCCAGCGTCATATATGATACTTGCCAGCGTCATATATGATGCAAGCTCATGCCGTATATGGCGTAGGCTCATGCCATATTGGGTGTAGGCTGATGCCCGATATGCCTCCTGCAAGCACCCTATATGCCGATATCCGAAAACATCTTTCCTGGCGTTGCTACACTCTCGGGGAGTGGGTGGTTTTTATGCTACCATTTCGGCGAGAAACAGCTACCATCTCGGCGAATGGGGGTGGCTGAAGCTACACTCTCAGCGAGAGGTTGAATGTTAAGTGCTTGATAATTAGATGGATAGATTTGAGAAAATGGCCCTTATACTATACCATATATAGTAATATATATACTTTATTATACTTTTTATACTATACGTAAACGCGCGTGAAAAATCTTTTTTTTTAGAAAATTTGATGGAAAATGTATTTTTTCTTCGTTTTTTTTGGTTATTTCAAAAAAAGGTGTTACTTTTGCAATCGGTTAGCTGAAATGACATCAAAAGCTATGGCAAAAAGCTTTGACAACAAAGCTATGGCAAAAAGCAGTATTGTTATGAGGCTGATACAAGTGAGGGTTTTTCAATCGCCCTGAGAGAATAGGTACACTCATTCTTTTCCTATCTCTTATGGGTTTGGTATAGGATCCTTACCTGGACATTCTGTGTCCGATTGTTTCGAAAAAAGAATAATCGGCACGGAATGGATGGTAAGATGGTATATACCATACGAGCGCTAAAAAAAGAATGAGTAAAAGCTCCCAAAGGAAGCTATAAGTAGGCGCTCTGATTGTTATCTTCACCTATCCTTCTGTGTCGATTTCCTTTTAAAATATGAATTTGCCTACCTTGAAAAGGGCAGACAGCTAACAAGGAAAAAAGATGACTACACCTAGAAACAATGTAATCTCCCTGCTGGGAGTTCAAGGACTGTCGCGAAACAATTATTCCGTTGTGCAGCTCAAGGTAGTTTTGACCATTATTGGCCATGCTCAGAAAGTGATTAAGGACTACGTGGTAGATGGTCAAATGCCTAATAAGTCTATGCGTAAGCGTTTGACAGCCAGGCAGATGGCAGATGGCTATGTTGTAGTCGTCATCCGCTTGTCGGATCTATGCGCCCATACCAGCCGCTATAGTCAGGTTAAGAATGCGATAGTGGATATGGCGAAGCGCAAGCCGATAGCCATCCCCTACAAGTGTGATGTGAACCAGGTGACCTATTACGCTGAATTTCCAAGACTTTTCTCTTGTGAATTCATCAGGATGGGAGGTCATCTGGCGGTGGAGTTCCGTTTCTCCAACGATCTGCTGGACTACTTCTACAGTTTCGACAAGGGGGTAGCCCATGTGCATCTGGATGTGGTGAATCACTGCTGCAGTGCGTCATCCATCAAGCTCTACATCATTACCCTCTGCTGGGCGTTGAAGGGATATACCAAGATAGATCCCAAGAAGTTTGTGGCGCTGATGCACGGCAGGGAGAATTATTACAAATACTTCAGCGATCTGATGTCGAAGAGCCTCCAGCCGGCACTCGACGACCAGAAGCGACTCTACGACTGTGGCATGGTAGATCAGTATCTCACGCTATCTACCTATTATTCCGAGGAGGATGCCCTGAGAGCTGAGCAGCGCTGCGTGGGGTGGCCTACCTACCTGGTTTTTACGGTCCACTGCCGTGAGGATGAAGTGCAGGAAGATAAGATTCCGGAGGAATTGCGCTCTCAACGTATCCAGTTGAAAATCAAGCTGATGAATCGTTATGATGTAAGCGAGGCTACTGCGAAGGAGCTGAGCAGTCATCTCTTTCTGGGAATGTTGGGCGACTTTGTGGTGTGGTTTGAGCGCAAGGAAAAGTATGTTGCCGAGCGCATCCGTCTGCATCAGCCTATGAAAAAGGCAGCATATATCGTGAGTGCCCTCCGTGGTTTCTTCAAGGATAGAGGCAGTCTGCCTGTGAAATCTTCCGGAGCATCCTCTCCGGATCCTGTTCCCGTAGCCAAGCCTTTTCCTCCTGTTCCGTCTAACCTCAAAAATGACTAGCTTATGCAAGATGCCAATCACAATAACAATATGATGATGGGCAAGGCAGATCTCGCCTTGCAGTATTTTCCGATGGCGGGCGACAAGATTACGGCTCGCCGACACCTGATGTCATGGATCAAGCGCTGTCCACCCCTATGGGAGGGCATCCGCCAACTGGGCTATCATCAGCGGTGTCAATACTTTTCTCCCAAAATGGTGCAATTGATTTACCATTTCCTGGGAGAGCCTGGCTAAAGGCTGAATAGTGAAAATTATTTGTCATTACAGCAGTTTACAGGCTATTTTAGCCAAAAATCTCCCTATAAGCCAGAAAAAACTGTGCTTATAGGGAGATTTAAGCTATAAGAAGAGGGTGCGTCATGGACTTATGACGCACCCTCTCTCATTATATTTTATGCTTCTTCTTCAGTTTCCTCGTCCTTCAATGACTCCAGAATCTCTACGAAAGGACTGTGGAAGGTACTGAAGAGATGGAGAATCTCCTTGCGCTGCTCCTCATCCTCTTCCCAAAGGCTGATCTCGCCCGTAGCGTCGGATATGCCCTTTCCTCCGTTAGGCGTCCCGGCGGATTTGCAATCCGCCGTCAAAAAATGACCTAACCTCTTTATGCTCTGGGGATTTGCAATCCCCAGCAACCAGGCTGTTGCCAGCATATCGATGGGATAGGGGATTGCAAATCCCCCGGCTTAATAGGTCGAACCTTTTTTACGACGGATAACATATCCGTCGGGACGCCTAACGGAGTACAGTCTGGAACGAAAGAAATTCATTTCATAGAATGCGCATGAAAATGCCGCGCCTCGGCGGAAGTTATGTCGCCGCCGGGGCGTTTTCTAAAAAGACAGTTCGAGATATAATAGGTAGGCTAGTGATAGTCTGTGGTAAATAATCGCAAGAATTAGAGTCTATTGATTGCGGGTGTATGTGAATATGCCTCCTTCATATTCAAGGAAGCAGATTAATGTGTGTAGAATCTGCAAGATTAATTTTATAGTTTTAATAAGTAGGTTGTACAGTGGTACATCTATTTACATCTTTTACTTATAATTATCCCCTGCCTGCTTGTGAAAGCCGGCAGGGCTTTTGATCCGAAAATCCAAAAGATATCATATATCTATAAATTAAATATAAATATCAGCAGTATCGTCAGATACGGGCTTTTTTAGGTTTACTTTTAGTAATAAGCAAAACCCCCATCCCGCTTGAGAAAGTAGGATGGGGGATTTCTGTTTATCTGTTATTCAAGTACTGAAATGGGTTTGGAATATCAGTTAGATAATATTTCCAGTATTTTCTCCTCTCCGATATTCAAAGTCTTTGCTATCATTTCTGCATTCATGCCCGACTTCGATAATGCCAAGACAGCTGCGCGCAAGGATGCATCCTTCTCTTCAAGTGACGCCTTCTGCTCTTCAAGTGCCGCATCCTTCTCTTCAATTGCCGCTTTCTGCTCTTCAATTGCCGCCTTCTGCTTTTCGAGTTCTTTTTTCTGCGTCATGATAGTAGTATCCCTGTCTTCCAGGGCCTGGAAGAACTCATCCTCTGCATTCATCCTGTTTCTGATGTCAGGATTAGCCGCCGCCGACTGGAGACGATGGAGTATATGCGTCATTTCGGCATCATCCCCATATTTGTTCTCATCCAACTCAAGCATTCGCTGGTCGTCCGGATAAATCTGCGACTGGTCGAATACGCTCAGTATTTTCTCCAGTCTATTGTTTACCCTTCCTCTCAGTCGCGGAATCTGGACAATGATGCTGTCATGCTGCAGACTCTCTACAAATGGGTCTGGCTCCTCCTGGTGTACTTCATTTCCCTCATAGTCATATATCTTATGTCTGGCATAGATGACGGGTTCCGTGAATTGTCCCACGTTATGCCCCAGCAGATACACCGCCACGGTAGGCAGGGCATACTTGCCCTTGGTCTCCTTGCGCATATTCTCCTTGTTGTTATACTGCACAGCCAGGTATTGGCGGAAGCGCAAGGTTTCCGTCTCCAGCCATGTTTTCTGCAATTCTATCAGAATCAGATTCTTACTGCCGTCATCTTCCAATACGGTTGCAGCAAAGTCAACACGAAACATAGAGATGGCATCACGGGCAATATTGGGATACTCATGACGACGCATTTCTACAGCAATCACCGTTTTCTGCAAGAGTGCAGAAAGCAGAGTCTTGGCTATTCGCTCATCTTCCATCATATACTTGAAGACGGCATCGTAAAGTGGGTTGGCTACGTATATCATCATATTCTATCCTCCATGATTAATTAAATATATATGCAAAGATACGCTGAATATTTGTAACCTCCAAATTTTTAGGCAGTTTTTTTGCTTTATTCCGAGAATGCTTCGCTTACTTACTTCTGCCGAGGCTGGATCTCGTAGGATGGATTGTTGCGGATCTCCCAGCGGTCGAGCTTAGTGCCGTTGGTCAGGATCAGCTTCTCCTTCTGGTAGGTTACGATGGTCTGGGATGGCAGGCTCACTCGGCCGTCGCCCGCAAAACTGCGGATTGGCTGAGAGAAGTCTCGCTTCTGAATATCAGCCAGGGTGTATTCTGCCAGCTGCATCTTGCCGTCCTTCTCCATCGATACGAAGAACTTCTCCTTGTCATCGGTCTTCGAGATGGAACGGATCTTCTCTGTTGCATTCTGGGTAATCTTGGCTGGCGCATCTCCCTTCTTCTCAATGATGTCCTGCACCTTCCAGGCATAGATGGTACCTGTACGAGGAATGAAACTGTAGAGCGAATCGCCTATCGCTTCCATATCATAGGATTCAGACTGCGGCTCAAACTTGCTGCCGATGAAATAACTGTCTGTAGCCAGCTTGGCATAGACATTGTTGTTGTTGGCAGCATCCATATCCAGCGCCTCACGGTCGAAGACCCTGATATTCATCTCCTTGGAATCTCTTACGAATACCAGACGAGGGGTGGCGCACACGCATCCTGCCCAGGATACATTGCTGCCTTGCCAGTTGCCTGTGCCTAGACGGTTGAGATACTTGCCCGTCTTCTTCTCGAAGATCTGCACCTCGCGGCTGTCGCCGGCTGCCACGAAGAGGTGGTCGCCCTCGGCATATACATCACGTGCCAGTGTGCGGTCGCCATTGCTCATGCTGCGCTTCAGCTCCAGCGTTTCTGCATCGAATACATCGATGCATTTGCCGGCAAAGTTGGCTACATACAGTTCTTCGCCATCGCTGAAGAGATTTACGGCATTCAGCTGTCGGCCTCCGATATCCTCAGATGTGCGTGAGAGGTAGCCGTCCAGGTAGAAATGGTCTGCCACCTTGATGGTATCCACCGGCTGCGGCACAACTCGGTCTTCTGTAATCTCTCTATATTCTGTCTGGTCGCAGGATGCCATTGCCAGCATCATCAGTCCTGCGCTGATCATCATTACGTCTTTTCTCATTTCTCTTTTTCCTCCTTACTTCTTGTTGTCCTTGAGCGGATTCTCGGTGAAGTACTTCACCAGTCGGCTCTTCTTGTAAAAACTATCGATATTCTTCTGCAATACGGCATCATCCTGGAAAATCTGCATGATGTCGCAGTCACGATACTGCGCATTCTCCGGTTTGTGGAAACCCAGCAGGTTCCGGTCGGTATATGGCAGGTCGCCCTTCTTGCTCAGCCACATGTGCAACTGCCAGATGAACTCAGTCCAGCCTACGTTCACACCTTCCGGAGTCTTTGCCGCATAGGTCATGTTGCTGTTGTGACTGTAATCCATGCAGTGCATGAACTCGTGGGTGATGGATTCCCAACCGCTGAAGGATGCATAGTGACCGTAGAAGTTCCAGTCGGTAATGCCCCAGGTGGCACCGCCGCCCAGTCCGCCATAGGCAGGTGAGGTCTGTCCGAGCACGAAGTTCTTCTTAGCCTTGAATCTCTCCATCTCGCTCTGGTACTTTTCGGCAGTGAATGTCACCTTCTCGTTGTCGTAGAGGTCGCCGCCCATCACCTTCTTGAAGTTTGCCATCACATACTTGTACTCCGGGGTGGTCATCATATAGGCATAGTTGGTGAGTATCACCACCCACTCTCGGGCATAGATAGGTCTCATCTCGCGGAAGTTGTATGATTCGCCCACGGTAGGAGTCCATCCGAAGTTGGAGAAGCTGCAGTTCCACTGGGCATCAATTTTCTGGAGCATCTTGAAGTGTTCATCATCGCTGGTGAGTCGTGCCTTCATCTGGTTCATATCGAGATATGGACAAAGGAAGCTCACGAAATTTCCGCTTTTCTTCTTCCATACGTTTCTTCTGCCAATAAAGGATGGCTTGAACGAGAAGCGGGAGAAGGCAGGAACGGTTTCGAAAAAGGCCACGGGGATATACTCGTCAGCCTCCGGAATATACATCTCGAGGGTGACGTTGGAGACTGGTTTCGCACTCCAGCTGGTGATGACGAGCGAATCGCCCACTGCCGATTTCTTCACGCTGATCAGGTTGTTGGTCTGGAAGGTGTAGTCTGCCTTGCCGACGATCTCAGTTGAAGGGTCGGATAGATTCAGGATGTGCTTGGCGAACTCAGCCGGCAGCTTGTCGAAAGCCACGGTGTCTTTCTTGAAGTTCTGCTGGAAGGGCTGCTGGATGTCGTTGTACACAATCTTGTCTTCGTAGTCTGTGGAGCAGGAAGCCATCAGGGTCATCGCTGCCACGAGCGTAGTACCAGCTACCAGAGCCGGAATCTTTCGATGTTTTTTCTGTTTCATCATTTTGGGTTTTTTACTGTATAATCATTTACTATTTCATTAAAATATTTGCTTGCAAAGATACTGAAAATAATTCAAAATACCAAATATTTAGAAGAATATTTCGTCTAGTCCGTAGCGCCGGATATGCCCGTCCTCCGTTAGGCGTCCCGGCGGATTTGTAATCCGCCGTCAAAAATGTCCTAACCTCTTTATGCTCTGGGGATATGTTATCCCCAGCCCCCAGGCTGTAGCCGGCATTTCGATGGGATAGGGGGATTACAAATCCCCCGGCTTAATAGGTCGAACCTTTTTTTACGACGGATTGCAAATCCGTCGGGACGCCTAACTGAAGATAACCCTTATTGCATAAGCAAAATCCCCATCCAGCTTGAAAAAGCAGGATGGGGATTTTTTAATCTTATACTGCTATTTAAAGCCAACGTATAGCCATCTTTCTGCCGTTGTACATAACTTGTCTGTGCTTAAATTATCTTAACAGTATGAGGGTGAAGGAAAAAAGCCTTTAAGGATAAAAATAAAAACCCTTAAGGAAAAATATCACATCTCTGCAATTCCCATTTTCCGGGCGTTTGAGAAGATTGAGTTGAATATAGAACTATATTTACATCATTATCAGGTGAGAGAGTTGGACGATGCTTTTGACTTCCAATCGTCAATCGTTCCCGTCTTAGACGAGAAGTTGCAGCCAATCTGGTAAATCGTTCTGTTGTCTGTAGCATACTCACGGGCATATCCTTTTTCCTCGATTTGCTTCAAAGCTTCAGAAGCTGAACCATCACGCTTAAATTCGAAGATGTAAACAAACATTGGGGTCTCAACAATGCAATCAACTCGTCCTTCACTTTGCTCCTTTTCTATTAGGACGGTAAAGCAGCTTATCATGCGAATCACCAGATAGAAGGTATATTGGAAGTATCGTTCTTTTTCCCGCTCGTCATCTTTGCGTCGTTGGCTATAGGGTATGCTGGCGAAGAAGGATGTGAGTAGCTTCTCCAATTTGTCGCAATCTCCCGTCTTCATAGTGCTTACTACCTCTATAACCCATGCATCTGGTGACTCCTTGGGTTTCAGATAATTGGCTGCCACCATGGTTACGAAACCTGCTTTTACCTCGTCGTTTGGAAAATTCAAGAGATAGGAATCGGTATCCATATTCCAATCCTTAATGGTGAGATAACCACTCTGATAGATCATCGGTAGGGGAGCCTCGGTATCAGCCTTGTAATCTATAAAACTGCTGGTAGGATAGTATTTTCCTGTCAGTTCATTGAGATTTTCGTCGAAGTGAGCTAATAAGCGGACCAGATAAGTAGGCGAACCTGTACGGAACCAGAAATCACTCAGGATTTTCTTGCTCAGTGAGTTCAAGATGCTGAACGGGTTGTAGATGTCGAGCATGCTTGGGCTGAAATGATAACCGTCATACTTGCGCTTGAGTCGATGTTTCATCTCATCCTCAGATACTTTATATCTTACGGACATTGCCTTGATTTGTTCATCGAAGGTTGAGTATAATTCTTCCTCTGTGATTCCGCAAAGTGCCTCGTAGCGGTCGTCCATACTGATGTCGTCAGGTTGGTTGAAACCGCTGAATACGCTTACTTGCGAGAACTTGGTAACACCTGTTAATAACACGAATTTCAGATCTCTGTCAGCTGCCTTGAAAACACTATAGAATCCTTTCATGATTTCACGGTGTCTATCTTCCAGTAATCGCTCGTTGCCTTCAGAATCGAAGGTCTTTAACCCTGTGTCCAAAACATCCAGTAAAGGCTTGTCATATTCATCGATCAAGACTACGGCGCCCAGTCCTGTCTTTTCGTGGGCAATTCTCAATACAGCCATGAAACGGTCTCCCAAGGTGGTGGCTAATGGGTCTCTTCCGTAAATCAATTCTTGTTTTTCAACAAAAGTCAGCAAAGTCTTTTCCAATTCGCCTGCTTGTGTGAAATCCTTGCCGTTGAAATCTATATGGAAAACAGGGTATTGCTTCCATTCTTTTTCTAATGAATCGATGGCAAGTCCTTTAAACAGTTCTTTCTTTCCTTGGAAGTAGCATTCCAGGGTAGAAATCAACAATGACTTTCCGAATCGTCTTGGACGACTCAGAAAGTATATATGCCCATTGTGTACTAAATCATAAATCAAGTCTGTCTTGTCAAGATAGACATAACCGTCATTTCTGATTTTTTCAAAGTCTTGTATTCCTATAGGGTATTTCATGTTGTTGCTTTTATTGAATTTTTGGCAAAGTTACGAAAAAAAATGGTATATGCAAAATAATGTGGAATAAAATGTCTTTATTTTCAGATAAAAACAACAATTTTAGGCTATAAGAAGAGGGTGCGTCATAAGTCCATGACGCACCCTCTCTCATTATATTTTATGCTTCTTCTTCAGTTTCTTCATCCTTCAATGACTCCAGAATCTCTACGAAAGGACTGTGGAAGGTGCTGAAGAGATGGAGTATCTCCTTGCGCTGCTCCTCATCCTCATCCCAAAGGCTGATCTCACCCTTCTGGTGAGCCTTGATGAGCTTGGCGCAACGCTTGATCTTGCGCTTGTTGTTGCGAGCCTGCAACTGGTCGCCCTGGATAGGCTTCTGGCTTACATACGAGAAAGCTACAAGCTGGTTCATGAACATGTCAAACATCGGATCATCATGACTCCAGTCGCTGTCCTTCAGCCAGAACCACTGGAAGGCATACTTCTGCTCCATGGCAATGAGGCTCTGTCCCAGGGTATCGATGTCGATGCCCTTTGCCATCTGCTCCTTGATGAAGGCAACGAGACTATCTGGGGTAATCTCCAGTTCCACCTCGTGGGTGATGCTGCTGCCGGCAATGTTGATGCGCCAACGATAGTTCTTGTTCTTGATCAGGGCAGAATGGGCATTCATCATCAACTCGCTCAATTTTCCCTCAGACGGAATCTGATCTACTACGGCAAGGCGCTGGCGCTGGTCGCGAACCACCAGCTGGGCATCCTCATGACGGAGCACGCAGATATAAACCAGTTTGTTGTCGTCCAACTGCAAGGTGAAGCGGTCGTTGTTGTCATTACCTACAAATTCATAGCGATACTCATCTACCTTGTCGTGAGCCACCTCCAGTTCATTGTGTACCTTGTTGCCCTCACTGTCGTAGAGCGAGAAGCCGATGTATGGAATCTGAATATTGAGAGAGAAAGGATTTCCCTCTTCCGGAATCAGGGTGAGGCGCAAGCCTTCGTCACCGAAGTCCTCCTTCTTGCAGACGAAGCCATCGTCGGTCTTCTCCGCCTTTTCTACCTTCACGTCGCCATGGCGCCAGTAGATATCAAAAGTGATGGTGTTTTCGTCCTCGCTGGTCACCTGAATGAAATCATCGATGTCCTGTCCCAGATAGATAACCTTGGCAGGTTCATATACCTCGGTATCATCATCTTCCAGAGGTTTTACCCACATTTCTCCCGGCATTGGGTCATCTTCCCATTCTTCCTCTTCTGCGGCAGCAGTAGATTTGAAGACCAGGAAGATCATTCTCTGTTCCTCTCTGCTTCCGTCTTCCTTGCAAAGGAAAACCTTCGATTCCTTTGGGATGAAGAAAGGAGTAGATAGATACGGGTTCTTACATAATGCTGTGTATTCCACCTCTGTCCAGATTGGCAAGGTGTGCTTGTTCGTATTATTTGTCATATCTGTTTTTTTGTATTATCCAATTGATTGAACTAAATTTCAAAAACGGATGCAAAGATACTGAGAAAAGCAGACAATACAAAATTTTACGGCCATTTTTTGTTGTTTTTGCTTTAAAAGTTTGTGTTAAGGGAAAGCTTTTGCCCTTTCAGGGCGTATGGTTTGAGCCCGTTGTAACCCAGGGTGATGCCCTGGGCTAGGAGCTTTTGCCCTTTCAGGGCGTATGGTTTAAGCCCGTTGTAACCCAGGGTGATGCCCTGGGCTAGGAGCTTTTGCCCTTTCAGGGCGTATGGTTTAAGCCCGTTGTAACCCAGGGTGATGCCCTGGGCTAGGAGCTTTTGCCCTTATAGGGCGTATGGATATTAGTCTGGTGAAACAAACAGCTCTATACCTTTGGCTCTGCGCAAGTGAGTTAATAATTAATAATTTCAGTGCCGAAACCATAATAAATTGTGGGAAATGACTGATTTCTCGAATTTTTTGTCTAATTTTGCACCTTGGTATAGAATGCCTTGGCTTGTAATGAGGCTCGGGGCAGGAGATACACATTATTTTATATATAAATTTAGGAAACAAGAAATTTAATAATAAGAATGAAGAAGAAAATTCAGTTCAGTCTCGTTTACCGAGACATGTGGCAGAGTTCTGGTAAGTTCCAGCCACGTAAGGATCAGTTGGCTAAGATTGCCCCAGTTATCATTGAAATGGGTTGCTTTAGCCGTGTAGAGACCAATGGTGGTGCTTTCGAGCAGGTTAACCTCCTCGCTGGCGAGAATCCTAATGATGCAGTTCGTGCATTCTGTAAGCCATTCAACGAGGTGGGCATCAAGACTCACATGCTCGACCGTGGATTGAACGCTCTTCGTATGTATCCTGTGCCAGACGATGTACGTGCCTTGATGTACAAGGTGAAGGCTAAGCAGGGTACCAACATCACCCGTATCTTCGATGGCTTGAACGATGTTCGTAACATCATTCCTTCTATCAAGTGGGCTAAGGAAGGTGGCATGACTCCACAGTGTGCACTCTGTATCACCAACTCTCCAGTACATACACTCGAATATTATATGAACATCGCCGACCAGCTCATCGCTGCCGGTGCTGAGGAAATCTGCTTGAAGGATATGGCTGGTATCGGTCAGCCTGCATTCCTCGGTAAGCTTACCAAGATGATCAAGGACAAGTATCCTGAGATCATCATCCAGTACCACGGTCACTCTGGTCCTGGTCTCTCTATGGCTTCTATCCTCGAGGTCTGCAACAATGGTGCCGACATCATCGATACAGCCATCGAGCCATTGTCATGGGGTAAGGTTCATCCAGACGTTATCTCTGTTATCAGCATGTTGAAGAACGAGGGCTTTGAGGTGCCTGAGATCAACATGAGCGCTTATATGAAGGCTCGTGCCATGACTCAGGAGTTCATCGACGAGTGGCTCGGCTACTTCATCAACCCAGGTAACAAGATCATGTCTTCATTGTTGCTCGGTTGTGGTCTCCCTGGCGGTATGATGGGTTCTATGATGGCAGACCTCGGCGGTATGCGTCAGACCATCAACAACATCCGCAAGAAGAAGGGTGAGGAAGAGTTGTCTATGGACGACCTTCTGATCAAGCTCTTCGACGAGGTAGAGTATGTATGGCCACGCGTTGGTTATCCTCCATTGGTAACACCATTCAGCCAGTATGTAAAGAACATCTCATTGATGAACCTCCTCACCATGGAGCAGGGCAAGGGCCGCTTCGTAATGATGGATGATTCTATGTGGGGTATGATCCTCGGTAAGAGTGGTAAGATTCCTGGAAAGATTGATCCAGAACTCGTAGAGCTTGCCAAGAAGCAGGGTCGTGAGTTTACAGATGTAGATGCTCATACATTGCTTACTAATGCACTCGACGACTTCAAGAAGGAGATGGACGAGAACGGTTGGGAGTATGGTCAGGACGATGAGGAGCTCTTCGAACTCGCTATGCACCCAGAGCAGTATCGCAACTTCAAGAGCGGTCAGGCTAAGAAGAACTTCCTGGCTGACCTCCAGAAGGCAAAGGATGCCAAGCTCGGCAGCACCTTGACTCCAGCTCAGCTCGCAGAGTTCAAGCATGCCAAGGCTGATGCTATCGTAGCACCAGTAGCCGGTCAGATTTTCTGGGAGTTCCAGGGCGAGGGCGAGTGCCAGCCAGCTGTAGAGCCATTCATCGGTAAGGAGTACAAGGAAGGTGATGCCTTCTGCTACATCCTCGCTCCATGGGGTGAGTTTGAGACAGTTCCTGCCGCTTTGGGTGGTAAGCTCGTGGAAATCAATGCTAAGCAGGGCAGCAAGATCCGCAAGGGTGATGTCATCGCTTACATTGAGCGCAACGCTGAGTAAACATTGAATTTATGGATTATCAAGCAATTATTGATAAGTATTATCCTGAGGATACGGAGCTTCGCCGTATCCTCATCACACATAGTCAATCTGTAGCGCGAAAAGCGCTACAGATTGTTTCGTCTCATCCCGAACTGCATCTGGATGCCCGGTTTATAGAGGAAGCAGCCATGCTTCACGATATCGGAATCTTTCAGACCGATGCTCCTGGCATTCACTGTTTCGGTTCGCAGCCTTACATCTGTCATGGCCGACTGGGTGCCGAACTGCTGCGCAAGGAAGGTTATGAGCGACATGCTCGGGTATGCGAGCGCCACACCGGTGCCGGCATTACGAAAGAGCAGATCGAGAAGCAGCAACTGCCACTGCCTCACCAGGATTTTCTGCCGGAAACCATGGAGGAGAAGGTAATCTGCTATGCTGACAAATTCTTCAGCAAGACTCATCTCGACAAAGAAAAGAGTATCGAAAAGGCAGAGAAAAGTCTCGCTAAGTTTGGCGAGGAAGGAGTAAAGCGCTTCCAGGAATGGGAGCGGATGTTTGAAAATAAAATATAATTTTCTGAAGTTTTATCGGGTTTATGAAACTCGAATATTTATTCTGAATGAGAAAACAATCAACTATAGCTGTTCTGATGTTTGCATCCATCGCTGCCATGATGGTTGCAAACCCGGGTATGCCTGCAGGAAAACACAAGAAGAAGCAGGCTGATTCCACTGCCGTGGCTGTGGGCGACTCCGTCTTTGTCGATTCGCTCGGCAATGAAATCATCAGTACGGAGACCGATACCACCCAGATGGATTCCCTGCAGAAGGCTATATGGAAACATAATAAGGTGGTGGATGACAGTATCCGACTCGACAGTATCAACAGAAAGAAGTCGGGTGGCATCGACGCACCTGTACAGTATCAGGCCGACGACTCGCTGGTATATGATGCCCACCACAAGGTGGCGCATCTCTATGGAAACTCGAACGTGAAGTACGAGAACATGGATCTTACCTCCGACCGCATCTCCATGGATCTGGACAAGAGCAATGTGAGAGCCAGCGGTACCAAGGACTCGATGGCTGATGGAGGCATCAAGGGAAAACCGGTCTTCAAGATGGGCAATGATACCTATGATACCGATACCATCAAGTTCAACTTCAAGAGCAAGAAGGCCCTTATTAATAATGTATATACCGAGCAGCAGGATGGATTCCTCACCGGTATGAAGTCGAAGCGAGATTCTTCGGGTGTCATCTATCTGCAGCATGGCAGATATACCACCTGCGATGATCCGCATCCAGACTTCTACATCTCGCTCTCCAGAGCCAAGGTGCGCCCGGGCAAGGATGTCATCTTCGGTCCCGCCTATCTCGTGGTCTGCGATGTGCCGATGCCGCTGGGTATCCCATACGGATTCTTCCCGTTCACCAAGAGCTACAGCAGCGGTTTCATCATGCCTACCTATGGTGATGAGAGCGACCGCGGTTTCTATCTCCGTGACGGTGGATATTATTTCGCCATCAGCGACAAGTGGGATCTGAAACTGCTGGGAGAAATCTACACCAAGGGTTCGTGGGGACTTTCTGCAGCCAGCAACTACCGCAAGCGATACAAGTATTCCGGTTCCTTCTTCTTCAGTTACCAGGATACGCAGACGGGTGACAAGGGAATGCCTGACTTCACCAAGCAGGAGAGTTTCAAGGTGCAGTGGAGTCACCGACAGGATTCCAAGGCAAATCCGTTCAGTTCGCTTTCGGCAAGCGTCAACTTCGCCACATCGAGCTATGAGCGCAACAACCTCAACTCGCTCTATAATCCTCAGACGATGACGCAGAGTACGAGAACCTCTTCCGTAAGCTGGAGCACCACTTTCTCGAGCATCGGAATGTCGCTCAGTTCTACGGCAAACCTCTCGCAGAATATGCGTAACTCATCCATTGCGATGACCTTGCCCGACCTGAACATCAGCATCTCCCGCTTCTATCCTTTCCGCAGAAAGAAGATGGTGGGTGATGAGAAATGGTACGAGAAGATAGCCATGAGCTATACCGGACATATCTCCAACAGTATCAATACCAAGGAGGATAAGCTGATGCACAGTTCGCTCATCAAGGACTGGCGAAACGGATGGCAGCATCAGATTCCGGTGAGTGCATCCTTCACCCTCTTCAAATATCTCAACGTGAATCCTTCGTTCAACTTCACCGACCGTATGTACACCAACAAGGTGGAGAAATCGTGGGATGCCACTGCGCAGAAAGAGGTTTGCGATACCACCTACGGATTCCACAACGTATATAACTGGAACATGAGCATAGGACTCTCTACCAAGCTTTACGGCTTCTGGATTCCTAACCGCAAGCTGTTCGGCAACAGGATAGACAGGATCCGCCACGTGATTACCCCGACGGTAAGCTTCAGCTATGCACCTGATTTCGGAGCATCGCATTACGGCTATTGGGATACTTATCAGAAGACTGATGCCGACGGCAATGTATCGCTGGTAAGTTATTCGCCATATCAGAATGCCCTCTACGGCGTGCCGGGAAAGGGAAAGAGCGGAAACATCTCTTTCACCATCGGCAACAACCTGGAGATGAAATGGAGGGATAAGAACGACAGCTTGAAGAAGGTGAGCCTCATTGATGCGTTTGATGTGAGTATGAGCTACAACACCGCAGCCAAGGTGCGCCCTTGGAGTGATATGAACATCAACCTGCGACTGAAGTGGTGGAAGAACTATACCTTCAACATGAACGCCGTGTTTGCCACCTACGCCTACGAGATGGACGAGAACGGCAACGTATATGTCGGCAACCACACCGAGTGGGGCAAGGGCAGGTTCGGACGATTCCAGGGTATGTCGCAGAACTTCTCGTTCACCCTGAATCCTGAGAAACTGAAGAAACTCTTCGGTGGAGGCAGTGATGAGGACGACAAGGACAAGAACAAGCGCAAGGACGATGACGATGAAGGTATGGATACCGACATAGAGAGCAACGTGGACGACAGTATGGAGAAGGGAAAGACGGGAGCCAAGAAGAGCGGTGGCGGAAAAGCCAAGACCGACTCGGACGGCTATATGGCATTCAAAATGCCATGGTCGCTCACCTTCGGATATGGTATCACCATGCGTGAGGATACCCGAAGAGAGAAGTTCAACGAAAAATCGATGAGATATCCATACAAGTTCACCCAGAACCTGAATATGAGCGGTAACGTTCGTATCAGCGACGGATGGAACATCAGCTTCTCTTCCGGTTATGATTTTGATAATCATAAGCTGAGTATGACCACCGCGAGTCTGGCCCGTGACCTGCACTGCTTCAACATGAGCTGTTCGGTAGTGCTGGCGCCATATACCAGCTATAACTTCACCTTCCGATGCAATGCAGCCACATTGACGGATGCCCTGAAGTATGACAAGCGAAGCGGTTATTCGAATGCTGTACAGTGGTATTAAGCCACCCTGAACGATATGAAATAGCAAGACGAGGATAGCAAGTATTGAAAAAATGCTGGCTATCCTCGTTTTTTATGACCCTATATTTGGATATGTCGATTTTTAATCGTATTTTTGTAGCGATTATCTGAAAATAAGTAATCAGACTAAATATAATATATAATGAACAAGAAAACCGTATCTATTTTAACCTTTGCGATGCTGGGGGCACTTTCTGCCACCGCACAGCAGAAGACAGCATTGTCTTACTGGTTCGACACGCCTGTTACCCTGAAGGGACAGCAAGTTTGGTATGGAGGCCATCCTGAGAAATGGACTCACAAGAAGCCAATCTCGGCTGGTGATACCGCCCGCAATCCGGATTCGGATTGGGAGTCAAAGTCATTGCCTATCGGTAACGGAAGCATCGGTGCCAATATCCTGGGATCGGTGGAGGCGGAACGTATCACCCTGAATGAGAAGACGCTCTGGCGTGGCGGTCCGAACACCAAGAAGGGCGCTGCCTACTATTGGGATGTGAACAAGAATTCTGCCCATGTGATGCAGGAAATCAGAGATGCCTTTGCAGCCAACGACTGGGAGAAGGCTTCACAGCTCACCCGCAAGAACTTCAACAGTCCGGTGCCATACGAGTCTTATGCCGAGGATCCATTCCGTTTCGGTAGCTTTACCACGATGGGCGAGGCGTATATCGAAACCGGATTGAGCACCGTGGGTATGTCGAAATATCGCCGTGCCCTGTCGCTCGATTCAGCTTTGGCTACCGTTTCTTTCGTCAAGGATGAAGTGAGCTATCAGCGTGAATATTTCATCTCTTATCCAGCCAATGTGATGGCTATCCGCTACAAGGCTTCCCGTCCTGGTAAGCAGAATCTCGTATTCTCTTATGCGCCTAACCCTGTCTCTACAGGCAAGATGGTGGCTGACGGCAAGAACGGTCTGCTCTGGGATGCCCGTCTCGATAACAACGATATGCAGTATGCCATCCGCATCCGTGCCATCAACAAGGGCGGTAGCCTTTCTAACGAAGGTGGAAAGCTGACCGTAAAGGGTGCCGACGAGGTGGTATTCCTCATTTCTGCCGATACCGATTACAAGGCAAACTATAACCCTGATTACAACGATCCTAAGACCTACGTGGGCGTGGATCCGCTGGCCACTACCCAGAACTGGGTGAGCAAGGCTGAGGGCAAGGGTTATGCGCAGCTGCTGGATGAGCATTACAAGGATTACAGCCGTCTGTTCAATCGCGTGAGCCTGAATCTGAATGATGCGGCTAATGCCAACGATATGCCTATCGATGAGCGCCTGGCTAACTACCGCAAGGGTGCCAAGGATTTCTATCTGGAGCAGCTCTACTATCAGTTTGGACGCTATCTCCTCATCGCCTCTTCACGTCCTGGAAACATGCCAGCCAACCTGCAGGGTGTATGGCACAACAACGTGGATGGTCCTTGGCGTGTTGACTACCATAACAACATCAATCTCCAGATGAACTACTGGCCAGCCTGCACCACCAACCTGAGCGAGTGTGAGCTTCCGCTCTTCGACTTCATCCAGACACAGGTGAAGCCGGGTGAAAAGACAGCCAAGTCATATTACGGTACCCGTGGCTGGACCACATCTGTATCCAGCAATATCTTCGGTTTCACTTCTCCGCTGGCAAGCGAGGATATGTCTTGGAACTTCTCTCCATTTGCCGGTCCATGGTTGGCTACCCATCTCTGGGATTATTACGACTATACCCGCGATAAGAAGTTCCTGAGCGAGACAGCCTACGATATCATCAAGGGAAGTGCCAACTTCGCAACAGATTATCTGTGGCACCGCAAGGATGGCGTCTATACAGCGGCTCCTTCCACCTCTCCGGAGCACGGACCGATAGACGAGGGTGCCACCTTCGCCCATGCCGTGATTCGTGAGATTCTGCTCGATGCCGTAGAGGCGAGCAAGATTCTGGGCAAGGATGCCAAGGATCGCAAGCAGTGGGAAGATGCTCTGAAGCACATTGCTCCTTATCAGATTGGCCGTTACGGACAGTTGATGGAGTGGTCGAAGGATATTGATGATCCTAAGGATGAGCATCGCCATGTGAACCATCTCTTCGGTCTGCATCCGGGCCGCACCATTTCGCCTATCACCACTCCTGTGCTGGCGAAGGCTTCCAAGGTGGTGTTGGAGCATCGTGGCGATGGTGCCACGGGATGGTCTATGGGTTGGAAGCTGAACCAGTGGGCTCGTCTGCATGATGGCAATCATGCCTACAAGCTTTATGGTAATCTTCTGAAGAATGGAACATTGGACAATCTCTGGGATACGCACGCCCCATTCCAGATAGATGGTAACTTTGGCGGTACAGCGGGTATCACCGAGATGCTGATGCAGAGTCACATGGGCTTTATCCATCTCCTGCCAGCCCTGCCAGATGCATGGCAGAAGGGTTCCATCAAGGGTCTCCGTGCCAAGGGCAACTTCACGGTGGATATCTATTGGGACAACGGCCGCCTTACCAAGGCTGTCATTCTCTCCGGCTCCGGCGAACCTTGTCAGGTAAGATATGGAGATAAGGTGAAGAAGATGAAGACCCAGAAGGGCAAGACCTATGAGGTTAGATTTTAATCAATAAAAAATGTGGTTGATAAAACGGATTTGTTTTTCCGTTTTGTCAACCACATTTTTTATGATTATTCGTTGAGATGCTTCAGCCTTCTCTTTGCCTCGGGATGGCTAGGGTAGAGGGTGAGCGCCTTCTTGTAATTGGTGATGGCAGCTTCTTTCATGCCCTCCTTCTCGCATTCCTTGCCCATGATAACATACTCCGTAGCTAGGCGCTTCAGGAATTTCTCCTGCTTCTTCTTTTCTTCATCCTTTTGCTTGATAACTTCACGCAACCGCTCGTTCTCTGCCTGCAACTCATTCACCTTGTTCAGCTTCTTGCGGATGAAGCGCTTGGCAAGCGGATGCTCGATGTCGTAACGGCTGTGGATGGCTAGGAAGAAATTATCCAAGGCGGTTTGCATGTCACCCTTGTCATACGCTTTTACAGCATCGTGATACTGCCTGTCTGCCTTGCTCTGCATCAGCGCCGTGTGGATGGTGTTCTGGTTGTTATACTGGCGGGCAAACTGCTTCACCTCGTTGCGCACGAATATCTCGCTGGGACGGATAGGTTCCTGCAGACTGATTCCCTCCAGACTGGTGCATCTCGACAAAGCCACGTAAGTCTGACCGCCTGCAAAAACTCCTCCCGTGAAATCAATCTTCACCTGATTGAAAGTCAGACCCTGGCTCTTGTGTACGGTAATTGCCCAGGCAAGTCGGATAGGATATTGTTCGTATCTGCCTATTTCCTCTTCCTCAATCTTCTTTTCCACCTCATTGAAATGATAGCGCATGTTGCTCCAGGCGGCAGGTTCTACCATAACATCCTGTCCATTCTCGGTGCGCACATATATCTTGGCATCATCTTCATCATCGAACCCGATGATGGTGCCCAGAGTACCGTTCACCCATTGGTGCTCGATATCATTCTTGATAAAGATAATCTGTGCTCCGGTCTTCAGGTACAGTTCGATAGGGGTAGGCAGACTGCTTTCCGGAAACTCGCCCTGGATATTGCCCCGGAAGAGTGTTGGCTCTCCTGGCAGGAGCTTGAGCTGGTTCTCGTTGATGAAATCCACGGTGTCGCGGCGGGTGGAGAGGGTGATGGCAAGCTTGGAATCACTCTCGTCGAGCTGGGCGCCTACCCGCTGGTTGAGCAGCTGAAGGTCTTGACTCTGCGCCTGACTGGTTCGGATATGGTCGAGGATTCCGATGAAGACAGGGTCGCTCTGGCGATAAACTTTCTTGAGTTCGATGCTGACGAGCTGGAACTGCTGGAAGATCTTGGCATCGAAGAAGAAGCTGCTGCGATAGAAAGGATTCAGCAGTTTGCGGTCCTCCTCCTTTACCACCGGTTCCAACTGATAGATGTCGCCCACCAGCAGAAGTTGCTTTCCTCCGAACGGCTCCCTCATATTGCGGCAATACACACGCAGCACCTTGTCGATGAAATCGATGATGTCGGCACGCACCATACTGATCTCATCGATGATGATGAGTTCCACTTCACGGATAATCTTGATTTTCTCGGAATTATACTTCAATGTATTCCGGATGTTGCGCACGGAATACATACTGTCGTTGGGCAGCAGGGGGTGGAAGGGCAGCTTGAAGAAACTGTGCAGGGTGCTTCCGCCGGCATTGATGGCTGCGATGCCTGTAGGTGCCAGAACGATGTGTTTCTTCTTGGTATTGGCTGCGATGTACCGCAGAAAAGTAGATTTACCCGTCCCCGCCTTTCCGGTGAGGAAAAGCGAACGACGGGTAAACTGTATGATTTGGAGTGCATTCTGCAGCTCCGCATTGTCGAGATCAATCATATTTTATTTTTAAAGGTCGTCGAAGTTGACAGGCTGTTCTGTTGGCTTTGTCTTCTTCTTCTCTTTCTTTTCTTCTGTAGCTCCTGAAGCAGAAGATTCTCCTTCCGACTTGACTGCAGGAACCTCCTTGGTAATAGGATTGCCGTTTTCGTCGAGGATGATTTCCTCTGTGAATGCGGTGCTATCCACACGGGTGGTATCTACCTTTGGTTTTGGTGCATAGCTTGCGCAGATATACATATCTCGTGTAATGTCGCCATCCTGTGGCTTGTCGAACTTGGCGTGATACTGCTGGAAGGCAGGATCGCCGAATACAGACTGCATGAAGTAACCGCATATTGGCAATGCTGTTCGGGAACCCTGACCCAAGGCTCCGGTGCGGAAGTGGAGACAGCGGTATTCGCCGCCTACCCAGGCACCAACCACCAGTTTAGGACTTACACACATGAACCAGGCATCTGAGTGGTTGTTGGTCGTACCCGTCTTTCCGCCAAATTCGGTGTCACGGTAGTTGCCTACATAGCCCCAAAGGCTCTGCGATGTACCGCCCGGCTCCTTCATACCGCCCTGCAGCAACTGCTGCATCAGGAAGGCACTCTTGTAAGGAATCACCTGCTCTTCTGTAGAAGGACCTTCATATACCACCTTGCCGTCGTGGTCCACAATCTTGGTAACCAATACCGGGTCGTGGTGCTTACCATTGTTTGCAATAGTACTGTAGGCACAGGCCATCTCCAGCAGGTTGACATCGCTTGAACCCAAGGCAAGGGCTGGTGTGTCATCCAGTGGACTGTTGATACCCATCTTCTGGGCGGTTTCGATGATGCGCTTGATGCCCATCTCCTGTCCCAGGCGTACTGCCACGGAGTTGATACTCTTGGCGAAGGCACTCTTCAATGGGATGCTGTCACCCGAGAAAGAACCGTTGGCGTTGGATGGTCTCCAGATGGTCATCTCGTGCTTCTTCTTGTCATATACCTCCATCGAGATATATTCGTCGCGGCGCTTGTCGCAAGGAGTCAATCCCTGGTTCATTGCCTCTGTATAGACGAAGAGCTTGAAGGTAGAACCCGGCTGGCGCTCGGCTGTTACCTTGTCATACTTCCAGTGGTCGAAGTCGATGTCGCCCACCCATGCCTTCACGGCTCCCGTCTGTGGCTCCATAGCCACGAAAGCACTGTGCATGAAGGTAGTCATATACTTGATACTATCTTCAGAAGTCATGTTGATAGTGATGCTTCCCTTGTCGTAATCGAATACCTTAACCGGGTGAACCCACTCCTTATAATAGTAGTTCACGGAGTCTGGATTGTTAGGGAAACGAGCCACCAGATCCTTGTAGAATGGCTGTCGCTCGGCGATGCCCTGGATGAAGTTTGGAATCACCTGGTGGTTCTCATCCTGCCAAGGTTCCTGTCCCATCCATTTTCCCTTTCCTGCCTGTGTGCGGCGGATGCTCCAGTGGTTGTTGAAGTTCTGCTGTACCTGCTTCATCTGCTTGCGGGCAGCCTCCTCGGCATACTTCTGCATGCGGGTATCTATGGTGGTGTAGATCGTCAGACCACTGGTGTAGAGATCGTAACCTTCCTCCTTGCACCAGTCTTTCAGGTAGTTGGCTACAGCCTCACGGAAGTATTTAGCCTGTCCATCGTAGTTTTCCTCTACCTTGAAGTCGAGTTTGATAGGCTCAGCCTTCAGCTGGTTGTATTCTGCATGTGACAGATCGCCGTGTGTCACCATATTATATAATACGGTGTTGCGGCGTGCCAGACTGTTCTCCGGATTGGTACGTGGATTGTAATAGGTGGTAGCCTTCAGCATACCCACGAGTACGGCAGCCTGGTCGGTGGTCAACTCCTTAGGAGTGGTATTGAAGTAAGTCTTGGCGGCAGTCTTGATACCGTAAGAGTTACTACCGAAATCCACGGTGTTGGCATACATGGTGATGATTTCCTTCTTCGAGAAAACCGTCTCCAGCTTCACGGCGATGATCCACTCCTTGCTCTTGATGATGAGCAGGCGGAGTACAGGCACCTTGCCGAGCAATCCCGTAGAATACTGCGAACGGACGCGGAACATATTCTTTGCCAGCTGCTGCGTGATGGTAGAAGCACCACGGCCATTGTGATGCAGGAGAGCATCCTTGGCAGCAGCGAAAACGCCGATAGGGTCGATACCGATATGCTTGTAGAAACGCTCATCCTCGGTATCTACCAGAGCCTTGAAGAAGGCAGGGTTCACCTCGTCGTATTCTACAGGAGTACGATTCTCATTGAAATACTTACCGATGAGCTTGCCATCGGCACTATAAATCAAGGAAGCCTCGGAAGTCTGAGGATTCAGAATACCTGAAAAATAACCAGGTGACTTACCGAAAAGCCATAAGAAGTTAATATCGACAGCACCTAAATAAAGGATAAAGGCGACAATACAACTTGCCAAGGCGACTACCGTCTTGGTGTACCACGCTCTTCCCTGATACAATGTCTTGTACCAAGGCCAAAAGGCGCAAAGCTTTTGCCATATCCAGGCAAAGATAGTCTTGACTTTGTTCATAATCGTTTTTCTGTTTTTGTCGGTGCAAAGGTACAATAATAATTTGAAAAACCATCAATCTTTGTGTTTTTATTTGTTATAAAGTCTCAATCGATGTGTATGAAATGTTACAGGAACTTTATCGGATGTTTCATTCCGGCGGAAATCTTCTGTTTTTAACTTTTTTCACCATAAAAAAACTCTTAAAATGCTTGCTGAAACAAAAAATATTAGTACCTTTGCGCTCAGCAAAAACAAGCAAAAACAAGTAAATTATATAAAAACTTAATATAAAACACAAGAATTATGGTAAGCAACAACATTCCACAAGTAAAGCTCGGTATTATTGCCGTTAGCCGTGACTGTTTTCCAATCGCGCTTTCTACTCAGCGCCGTGAGAACATCGTAAAAGAGTACAAAGGTGAGATTTTCAACTGTCAGACTACAGTTGAGAACGAGAAAGATATGCTCAAGGCTGTGGCTGAAGTGAAGGAGCAGGGCTGCAACGCTCTGGTTGTATTCCTTGGTAACTTCGGTCCTGAGACCCCTGAGACTTTGATTGCAAAGAACTTCGATGGTCCTGTTATGTTCGTAGCAGCTGCTGAAGGTGATGGCGACATGATCAATGGTCGTGGTGATGCATACTGCGGTATG
The DNA here is from genome assembly GCF_002224675.1 of Segatella copri. Lineage (GTDB taxonomy): Bacteria > Bacteroidota > Bacteroidia > Bacteroidales > Bacteroidaceae > Prevotella > Prevotella copri_U. Next base: position 55,780 of record NZ_NMPZ01000007.1, read on the forward strand.
CTCAACTGCTCTTACAACCTCGGTATGCGCCACTTGAAGGGTTATATTCCAGAGTACCCTGTTGGTACAGCAGAGGAAGTAGCTAAGATGATTGCAGACTTCGTACCGGTAGCTCGCGTCATCATCGGTTTGAAGGGCTTGAAGATTATCACATTCGGTCCACGTCCACAGGACTTCTTCGCCTGCAACGCTCCTATCAAGGGCTTGTATGAACTGGGTGTAGAGATTGAGGAAAACTCAGAGCTCGACCTCCTCGTAGCTTATAAGGAGCACGCGAACGATCCACGTATCGACGAGGTTTGCGCTGATATGGCCAAGGAGATGGGCGAGGGATGCTACTATCCTGACCTCAGCCGCAGAATGGCACAGTTTGAGTTGACATTGCTCGACTGGGCAGAGGCTCACAAGGGTTCTCGCCAGTATGTAGCATTCGCCGACAAGTGCTGGCCAGCCTTCCCAAGCCAGTTCGGTTTCGAGCCTTGCTATGTTAACAGCCGTCTCGTTAGCCGCGGTATTCCTGTAGCTTGCGAGGTTGATATCTATGGTGCATTGTCTGAGTACATCGGTATGTGTGCTTCTGATGATACTGTAACATTGCTCGACATCAACAACTCTGTTCCTCAGTATATCTATGATGAGGACATCAAGGGTAAGTACGATTACAAGTTGACTGATACCTTCATGGGCTTCCACTGCGGTAACACTCCACAGTGCAAGATGTGCTCTAGCCGTAAGATCAAGTATCAGTTGATCCAGAACCGTTTGTTGGAGAATGGTGGTACACCAGACTTCACCCGTGGTACTTTGGAGGGTGACATCGCTGCATCTGACATCACATTCTATCGTCTGCAGTGCGATTCAGAGGGTAACCTCCGTTCTTACATCGCAGAGGGTGAGGTTCTCGATGTTCCTACACGTTCATTCGGTGGTATCGGTATCTTCGCCATCAATGAGATGGGCCGCTTCTATCGCCACGTCTTGGTTCAGAAGGGCTATCCACACCACGGTGCCGTAGCTTTCTCTCACGTAGGCAAGACCCTGTTCGAGGTATTCAAGTATCTTGGCATCAAGGATATCGCTTACAACCAGCCAGCTAGCCTGCCTTATCCAACCGAGAATCCTTGGAAGTAAAAATATGAAGGGCAAAAGCTTTGAATTTAGAAAGCTTTTGCCCTTTCTTCTTTTATTAAAAAATAAAATATTCCCTGCAATTCTTGGCAATCTCCGAAATATATGCTAAGTTTGCACCATGAAAGAACCTAGATTGATAGAATTAACAGAATTGAAGCCAGGTTATTTGGCAAGTATCAATAACCTATTGTCGCAGTTGAGTGATAGCGTACATACTATCACCGAGGAAGAATTGAACTCTTTGCTCTCCTCATCCCAAAGTCATCTCTATGTCTTGGAATCCGATGGACAATTCATCGGTATGACCACCCTCTGCCTTTATCAATGCCCTACCGGATGGAAGGCATGGATAGAAGATGTGGTGGTGGATAGAAACTTTCGCGGCAAGGGATATGGCAAGCTGATGATTCTGCAGGTGATGGAACTGTGCAGGAAGAGGGGAGAGGTAACGCTGATGCTCACCTCGCGCCCATCCCGTGTCGTTGCCAACCAGCTCTATCAGAGCCTGGGCTTTGAAAAGAGAGAAACCAACGTCTATAAAATGAAATTCTAAAATATCAGAAAGTTCCCTCACAGACCTCTATCTGTGAGGGATTTTTGTTTCCAGAACCTCCGCCGCTAAAAGAAACGGCAATTTTGAACATTTTGTGATATTTTGTGAATAGTGATAATCGACAGAAAAGCAGTATCTTTGCACCAGACATCAATCATATTGTATATCATAAGAAACATATTAAAAATGAACAAGAAAAAGATATTGTGTTTTTGTCTGGCTCTCGGAGCTTTTTCTGCAATGATGGCGCAGGAAACTCTGTCGCTGAGCCAGTGTCTGCAGATGGCGGTGGAGAATAACCTGTCGCTGCAGAAAAGCAGGAATGAGATTGCAAAGGGAAAGTATTCCATCAGCGAGAACCAGGCGAAGCTGTTGCCGCAGATTAATGCCGTGGCACAGTTGAACGATAACTTCACCCCTCCCGTTTCCGTGACGGATGGTTCTGCCTACGGCAAACCTTACAATGTAACCAAAACCCTGCAGTATAATGCTTCGGTAGGCTTGCAGCTCCAGATGCCACTCTACAACCAGATGGTGAATACTGCCATCGATATTGCCAAGATAGCAGACCATCTCAACCAGCTCTCTTACGAGAAGGCACGTGAAGATCTCATCGTGCAGACTGCCAAGATGTATTACATGGCGCAGAATACGGCTGAGCAGATTCGACTGGTGAACGACAACATCAAGCGCCTGGAAGAACTCTATGGCATCACCCAGGCTTTCTACGATAACCAGATGACTCTGGAGGTGGATGTGAAGCGTGTGAAACTCAACATCGAGAATCTCACCGTACAGCGTGATAACGCCATTGCCATGCTCGATCAGCAATATACCATGCTCAAGTATGTGATAGATTATCCTGCAGAAAAGCAAATCAAGGTAAGTGATGTGAATCCGGGAGAGATAGAGACCGTGAAAGCCAACGGACTGAATACGGGACTCTACGAACTCCAGCTTCTGGAGAAGAGAAAGGAACTTGCCCAGAAGCAGACAAAGCTCGCCAAGGACGGTTATCTGCCATCGGTGAGCCTTACCGGAAGCCTGATGTATTCTGCCTTTACCGATAAGATTGAACATTGGATTCATTCGGGCGAATCAAACCACTGGTATGGTTCCAACGGCATCGGCATCCAGCTGAGAGTGCCAGTCTTTGATGGTTTCGAGAAGCGTTCCAAGATAAGACGTGCCAAGGTGGAGGAGGAGAATGCCCGCATCGGATACGAGGATGCGCTGAAGGGCATGCAGGCAAACTATATGAACGCCGTGAGCGAGGTGAACAACAGTCAGCGCAACTACAAGAAGCAGTTTGATAATTACACCCTGGCGCAGGATGTATATAGCGTAACTGCCGACCAATATAAGGAAGGTGTAGGAACGATGACCGCCGTTCTCCAGGATGAGATGCGCATGAGCGAAGCCATGAACAATTATCTCACCGCCTACTATAAATATAAGGTGGCGAATCTCTCGCTCCTGAAACTCACCGGACAGTTGGATCAGGTAAAATAGCAAAGGAATCATTAAGAAATAATCAATCAGAATATAACAATGGAACAGAACGAAAACAACAAGATAGAAACCGCTCGTGAGGATAATGCTGCAACCATTCAGACTTCTCACGAAGAAATGCAGAAGAAATTGAAGAAGCAGCGTATCCGTCAGATCATCGCCAGTCTTATCGGCGTAGCCATTCTCGCCTTCGGACTCTGGAAGATCGTCTGCCTCTTCCTGGATTATAATGCCCATGAAACCAGCAATGATGCGCAGATAGAGCAGTATATCTCCCCAGTAAACCTGCGTGCATCGGGCTATGTAGCCAAGGTTTGCTTCAAAGAGCACGAGGAGGTGCACAAGGGTGATACGCTCCTGGTTCTTGACGACCGTGAGTATCGCATCCGACTGATGGAGGCTGAGGCGGCACTGAAGGATGCCAAGGCGGGTGCCAACGTCATCGATGCTACCCAGCAGACCACCCAGACTTCGGCTTCCGTCTATTCGGCATCTATCGATGAGATAGAGGTGCGCCTTGCCAAACTTGCCAAAGACTGCGAGCGCTATCGCAACCTGGTAGAGAAGAAGGCGGCTACACCTATCCAGCTGGAGCAGCTGGAAGTGGAATATGCGGCTACCAAGAAGAAACTGGAGTCGGTAAAGCGACAGCAGGCTGCTGCCTATAAGGGCGTGAACGAGGTGGTTACCCGCAAGCAGAATGTGGCTGCTGCCATCCAACGGGCTGAGGCTGCGGTGGAGATGGCGAAGCTGAACCTCTCTTATTGTGTGGTTGTTGCACCATGCGATGGTAAGTTGGGTCGCCGCACCCTGGAAGAGGGACAGATGGTAAGCGCCGGAACCACCATCACCTATATCCTTCCTAATGCCCAAAAGTGGGTCATCGCCAACTATAAGGAAACTCAGGTAGAGAATCTCTATGTGGGGCAGAAGGTACGCATGACGGTGGATGCCATCAGCAACAAGGAGTTTGAGGGCACCGTTACCGCTATCTCCGGTGCTACCGGTTCCAAGTATTCTCTTGTTCCTACCGATAACTCAGCCGGTAATTTCGTGAAGATTCAGCAGCGTGTGCCTGTAAGAATCGACTTCACTAACCTCAGCAAGGAAGACAATGCCCGCCTGGCAGCAGGTATGATGGTGATTGTGAAGGCTGAGAGAAATAAAAAGTAGCTAGAAGGAAATGAAGTAATATATGGAAGAAGAATATAAGAATTATCCGTTCTATGACTGGGTGCCGAAACCGCTGGGCATCATCTTCATGATCATCCTCTTCGTGCCGATGATTACGATGAGTGGTGTCTATTCCGCCAACAGTGGAGAGATGATGAGCGGACTGGGCATCCAGTCGGAATACATCGCCTTTGCGGGCTTCTGTACGTCGATAGGAATGGCGGCTTTCTCGCCGTTCTTCTACGAACTGGTGTGCATCCGGAGAGAGAAGATGATGTGTATCGTGGGATTCTCCATACTCTTTTTGCTCAGTTTTGTCTGCGCCCAGACCGATTCGCTGTTCATCCTCGGCTTGTGCAGTCTGCTGATGGGCTTTGTTCGCCAGACGCTTCTGATGGCGCATCTCTTTGTACTCATCCGGTATGGTTTCGGCATCGAGGCAACGAAGAATATCACGCCGGGTTGCGAGCCTACCACCGAGGAGGCTTGGGATGCGGTGGATTCAGAAAAAATGGTGTCCCAGCCGGTTATCTATCTTTTCTTCATGATCATCGGACAGTTGGGTACCTGGCTCACGGCTTGGCTTGCCTATGCTTACGAGTGGCAGTATGTGTATCATTTCATGATGGCATTCATGCTGGCGGGCATCATCATCGTGTTCTTCACCATGCCTTATCATAAGTATCCGATGCCGAAGTTCCCGATTACGATGTCGAAGTTTGGCAATGTCACGGTGTTCAGCATCATGCTCTGCTCGTTTGCCTATGTAATGGTGTTCGGCAAGACGCTGGACTGGTTTGATGATCCTACCATCCGTTATTCTACGGTGGTTTGTCTCATCTTCACCGCCCTGTTTATCTATCTGGAGAAGACCCGCCGCTCACCTTATTTTATCATGGAGGTGTTCCAGCTCAGGGTTATCAATTACGGCATCATGCTGTTCTTCCTCCTGATGGTCTGCAACTCCAGTGCCATGTTTGTGAATGTATTCACCAATGTGGGAATGAAGATAGACAACTGGCAGAATGCCACCCTGGGCAACTGGGTGATGGTGGGATATACCGTGGGCTTGATTTTCGCGGTCATCGCCAGAGCCAAGAATGTTCATCTGAAGTGGATGTACTGTATGGGCTTCCTCTTTATCGGAGGCTACGCCCTCTTTATGTACTTCGAGGTACAGAACGACGGCATGTATGATCGTATGAAATGGCCTATCATCATCCGTTCCACGGGAATGATGCTGCTCTATTCGCTCATCTCCACGATAGCCAATCAGCGCATGCCTTACCGCTTCATGTCCACCTGGGTCTGCATCATGCTCACCGTTCGTATGGTCATCGCCCCATGCATCGGTTCGGCGCTCTACACCAATGTGCTTCAGCATCGCCAGCAGTATTACGTAACCCGCTTTGCACAGGATTACGACCGCACCAGCTTGGAGACGGCAAAGACCTATGACCAGACGGTAAGAGGCATGCAGTATCAGGGCAAGACGGAGACCGAGGCGCAGAACATGGCTGCCATGAGTGTGAAGGGAAAGGTACAGGTTCAGGCTACGCTGGTATCCATCAAGGAGATGGCAGGCTGGACCTTCTATGGCTGTCTGGTATGTGCCGGACTGATGCTCGTGATACCTTGGCGCAAGCGCAACATCAAGGAGCTGACCCGTGAGTATCTGCTGAAGAATGTGAATGTGAAAAACCTGGGAAGAAGATAAAGGCAAGAAAGCCATCAACTCTTCTGGGTATTCGGCAAGAATCCTGCTATGATGCCGAGCAATGGCAGGAAGGCACTCACCTGGAAGATAAACTCAATACTGGTCTTGTCGGCTAACCAGCCGAAGAACGCTGAGCCAAGTCCTCCCAGTCCGAACATCAGGCCGAAGAAAATGCCTGCTATCAATCCCACTTTATCTGGCATCAGGTCGGTGGCATATACCACGATGGAAGAGAATGCCGAGGCGATGATTAAGCCAGAAAGGAAGGTACAGATGATGGTCCATGTGAAGTTCACAAAAGGCATGGCGATGGCAAAGGGTGCTGCTCCCAGAATGGAGAACCAGATGACATACTTTCTGCCAAACTTGTCACCCAGCATTCCTCCTGCCACCGTACCTATGGCAAAGGCGGCAAGGAATACGAAGAGGCACAGCTGCGAGGTCTGTACAGATACGCCGAACTTATCCATCAGGAAGAAGGTGAAGTAACTCGTAATGCATGCCGTATAGAAATATTTGGAGAACACGAGCATGATGAGGATGAACAGAGCCCAATACTTCACCCTTTTAGAGATATGGGTATTAAGAAGGGGCTGTTTCTGAGGATGGTTCACCACGTAAGCCAGTCGTGCCTTATACCAGACTCCCAATCTTACCATGATGATGGCGGCAAGCAGGGCTGCAAGGGCAAACCAGGAGATGGCATGCTGGCCGAAAGGCAGGATGATGATGGCGGCAAGCAAAGGTCCTATTGCAGATCCTCCATTGCCACCCACCTGGAAGATGGATTGTGCCAGACTCTTCTTGCCTCCCGATGCCATCTGGGCCACTCTCGATGCTGTGGGATGAAACACGGACGAACCCAGGCCGACAACGCTCACTGCCAGGAGAATCAGGAAATAATTCTCGGCGAAAGCCAGCAGGAGCAGGCCCACCAATGTGAAGCACATGCCGATGGAGAGGGCATAGGGACGGGGATGCTTATCGGCATAAAGTCCTGTGAAAGGTTGCAGGATGGAAGATGTCATCTGGAAGACCAGTGTGATGATACCAATCTGTGCAAACGAGAAGTCGAACTTATCCTTCACAATCGGATAGATGGAAGGGATAATCGACTGAATCATATCGTTCAGGAAATGAGAAATGCTACAGATGATGAGCATGGAATACACCGTACCCTCTACCATCGTAGGATTTCCCTTGATTTTACTGCCTATTGACTTGATGTTCATTTCTTTTGTTTTTTGTCTTTTTTATTTTCTTATTTGAAAATCAACATTTTATGTTGTTTTTATTCAGTCAGATACGATTGAGTAGTGCATTATATTGTACATTTCCTGCAAAGGTAATAAATATTTCTAGATTACGCAAGAAAAGGTGCAATATAATGTTCTTTTTTTTAAAAATTATAAGTTCATGGTCTTTGATCCGGAAGCGCTGGGAATCTGCTAAAATATCATAAATAATCGGGATTGTTATCAGATGGAATTGATATTTTTGTTATCTTCGCAGTTCAAGCAATTTGAAAAAATGGAGATAACAGACAATATAATCATATATGAGGCTTATGATTTTCCTCATTTTCTGATGCAGCCTTTCTATTCTGATTATGTCGGAATAGTAGTTTGTCATCAAGGGATGTTCCGTTTCTGTGTAGATGGAACATCCTTTGTTGCGTCTATGGGAGAGACCGTTTTTCTCTCTCCCGGAATCCTGTTTCATGTGCAGGAAGTCTCTGCAGACTTCCGATACACGTTGCTTTTTTATCGTGTGGAACAGATTCTCCACATGCTGGGAAATACCGTAGTCAGCATGCGGCTTTATTCTACGCTCTATCCCCAGTCGTGCACGGTGGCTCATACGGGATATGAGGAGATGCTGACCTCTTATGCCCGGATGCTTTTGGATTTAGAGCAGAAGGAGAAGCATGACACTTACAGTTTGCATGAGCAGAAGTTGCTTCTGATGGCGGTAACCTATCGTCTTTGCAGCATTTTTTCTGCTTCGTTCCAAAAGGAAGGTAAGGAGATGCGACGTAAGATAGAGACTTTCGAGATGTTGGTGAAGCTGATAGAGGAGAACTTCATGCGTGAGCGTACGGTAGCTTTCTATGCCGACCAGCTTTGTCTCACTCCGAAGTATCTTTCGGTGATAGTGAAGTCGGTATGTGGCAAGACGGTTCAGCAGTTGATTTTCAAGGCGATTATCCGTCGCAGCATTTATCTGATGAAGAATACGAACATGACGATTCAGCAGATAGCCAGTGATCTCAGCTTTCCTAATGCCTCATCCTTCGGCACCTTCTTTAAAAAGCATACTGGTTTGTCGCCAAAGAATTACCGCATGGGGGCGGAGTAGGCACTGTTAATAATCGCAATTATCAGTGTTAAAAACCAAAGATTCAGCTCGTTCATATACATACACAGAACTTATATCCAACAATTCATCGCCCACCAGCTGATATGCGCTTGCATAACAGGTGTCGGGCGAGCGCATAACAGCTGATATGCAAGCGCACAACAGCTGTTGTGCGGCTGAAGATATAGGCTTCTCCGGCTTATAACATTAATTCTTCCGGCAACAAGTAAAGGTTACTCCGAAGACTTTTTACGTAAAACCTATGCAGCAATGATAGTACTTACAAGTAACTGAGATAGTACTTACAAGCAATAACGATAGCACTTACAAGGCGCAAAGACGTTACTGATAGGTCGCTATGATAGTACTGACGATGCGTAAAGCGGCTTGTTTCGCTTACCATGCCCATAGAAGTGCTGATTAAAACAAAAGAAGTCGCTGAAAATCAGCGACTTCTCTAATGGTAGGGTGGAGCTGGAGGGAATCGAACCCTCGTCCGCACAAGGAAACCATACGCTTTCTACATGCTTATTCCAGCCTGCAATTTTCGAGGTATGACAAGACCTGGACCACCAATCATACCCTTATCCTCTAAAATTTCATCCATGCAACGAGGCGTACATGAACTATTTCCGATTTGCCTGCACCGCTTGATCAACAAGATTCGGAACTACATCCGTTGAGCGATGTCCCGTTCCAGCACCTTGTGCCGGAATAAAGCTAATCTACTGTACTTCGATTAAGCAGCGAGAGCGTAGTTATTTTCGCCAATTAATTTTTTGTTCACTAGGATTTAGGAGGTAGCCAACGAGCCTCCGCATGCTTACGTACCATTTCATCTCGCCGTCAAATCCAGTCAACCCCGAGATTTCTTGATAACTAGAGTGCAAAGATAAAGCGAAATTTTGAAATCACCAAATATTTTCGGAAAAATCATCGCTTTTTCTTTGAAATATCGGGATAAAGTGGTTGGGAGACCGTTTTTGTTTAGAATTTTGGAAGAAATGATGGGATTTTCGAAGCTATCTCGTTTTTTTGCAGTAACTTTGTGGGCAAAATAATTAAAAATCAAAAATGATGGCAATGGAGAAAAAAGGAAAGATACTGATAGTGGATGACAATGAGGATGTTCTCTTGTCGCTCAATATGCTTTTGAAACCATACGTGGAGGGTATCAGAGTTATCAATACGCCTGAACGAATCATCGGAATGATGGATTCGTTCATGCCTGATGTCATCATGCTCGATATGAACTTCCATCGGGATGCCATCAGTGGCGAAGAGGGGTATGAATGGCTGGAGAAGATTCTGGCGCATAACCCCAAGAGCGTGGTGCTGTTTATCACGGCTTACGTGGATACGGAGAAGGCGGTGAGGGCTATCAAGGCGGGAGCCATCGACTTTATTCCGAAACCATGGGATAGGAATAAACTGCTCGATACGGTGAAGAGTGCCGTGGAATTGAGCAGGGAAAGGAAGCTGGATTCTTCGGATTCGCAGGAAAAGGAATCGGAGCAGAATATGTATCAGAATCTGAATATGAATCAATGTTCTGAGTCCAAGTCTATTGCTTCTTCTGAAGATGTGTTTGCGAGAATGATTGGCGAATGCCCTGCCATGCAGGAACTGAAAGCGCAGATGATGCGTGTGGCGGCTACGGATGCCAACGTATTGATTACTGGAGAGAATGGTACGGGAAAGGATGTGGTGGCGCATGCCTTGCATCAGCTTTCGGGCAGGGCAAGGAAGCCGTTTGTGAATATCGACCTGGGGTGTATCCCTGAGAATCTTTTCGAGAGTGAACTTTTCGGATACGAGAAGGGGGCGTTTACGGATGCCAGGAATGCGAAGGAAGGACGAATTGAAACGGCGGATGGCGGTACTCTCTTTCTGGATGAGATTGGAAATCTGAACCTGCCGATGCAGCAGAAACTCCTGACGGTGATTGAGAAGCGGGAGACTCAGCGCATTGGTTCCAATAAGGTGAGCCATGTGGATGTGAGGATTCTGGCGGCTACGAATGCTAATTTGCGTGAGAAGGTGGGCGAGGGAACATTCCGACAGGATCTCTTCTATCGACTGAATACCATTGAGTTGCATCTTCCGCCGCTGCGTGAACGTGGAGAGGATATTGTTCTGCTGGCAGAATATTTTCTGAAGATTTATTCGGGAAAATATAGTGTTGGCGATGTGGTGCTGGGTGCATCTGCCAAACAGAAGCTGTTGAAACATACCTGGCCGGGTAATGTAAGAGAATTGCAGCATTGCATTGAGAGGGCAATCGTATTAAGTGATAAGACGGAACTGGCTGCCGAGGATATCAGATTGGAGGATTCTGTGGTGGCATTGGGCTCTTCTTCATCAAGTTCTTCATCAGGTTCCATAAAGGTTGATTCGCTCAATCTTCAGACCTTGGAGCGTGAAGCCATCAAGCGTGCCATCTCCTTGAGCAATGGAAATCTTACACAGGCCGCAGAGTTGCTGGGTATCACCCGTTTCGCCCTTTACAGAAAAATCGATAAGCTCGGGGTTTAAAGCTTTTGCCCTTTCAGGGCGTAGGGATATATCTTGTTAAAACCCAGGGTGTTGCCCTGGGCTAGGAGCTTCTGCCCTTACAGGGCGTGTGGGGATTTAAGCAGTTTTTTTGATAGAAAAAACGGAAATTTTTGAAACTATGTCAATCGTCAATAACTTATTCAATCATAAGAGCAATGAGCGGATGCGCCAACTGATTGAGGCTATCCGCACCCGTGACTTCTCGCTTCAGTATTCATTGGATCATCTGAGGGGAGAAGAGCGGAATCTTGCAGAGCAGATTAACGAAGTGGTGAATGAATTTCGGGAAACCACTTTGCTGCAGGAAGCGAAATACCAGTATTTCGGAACGATGCTCGATACCATCAATGCCTTTCTCATTGTGGCGGATGAACAGGGAAAGGTGCATTGGATGAATCGGGCTGCCGTGGATGGACTCTGCGGTTTTTCGATTCATCACTTGCACGACTTGCAGGTGCTGGATGAGACGCTTCCGGAAATGATGATGCAGCTGAAGCCGGGATTGCAGAAACTGGTACAGTTGGAGACCAAGACCAGCGAGGGGGCTGCTGGCAAGAAGGCTTTGGATGCTGGAAATCAGCATGCGGGGAAGGCTGACTTTGTATTGAGCGTGGTCAACTTCTTTAATAAAGGCTTTGCCTATCGCCTCTATACCTTGCAGAATGTGCAACCGGTGATTCAGAAGAATGAGACGGATGCGCAGCAGCAGCTGGTGAGGGTATTGACCCACGAAATCATGAACTCGCTGACTCCTATCATCTCTTTGGCTGATACACTATGTGAAGGGGTGGAGCAGGATACGCTGGAGCATGATGATCTGCTGATGGCATTGCAAGCCATCAATCGAAGGAGTAATGGCTTGCTGCAGTTTGTGGAGAACTATCGAAAGTTGCAACGCATATCGAAACCTCAGTTTGAGGATGTAAGGATTGGTGATCTGGTGGCTGATTTGCAGCATCTTTATCCGGATTCGATATTCCATTATGAGATAGAAAACGAAGACCAGAGGTTGCAGATGGATCGTTCGCAGATAGAGCAGGTGCTGATTAATCTGCTGAAGAATGCGCAGGAAGCAGTGGAGAATGAAGAGATTCCTTATGTCCGTCTTACCACTCATCTTTCGAGCAACAAGCGCGATTTCATCATTTCCATTACTGATAATGGTAAGGGAATCCTTCCGGAGGTGATGGAGCGCATTTTTGTGCCGTTCTTTACTACCAAGACGAACGGTTCGGGCATCGGGTTGAGTATCTGCAAGCAGATAGTAACCCTGCATGGTGGAACCATCACCGCCTCTTCGAAACTAGGCGATAAAACCACCTTTAGCGTGGTGCTTCCTGCCTGATAGAGACGGATGCCTATCATATTGAGGATGTGCGCACCGTGCGAAATCGCACACGTTTCGTGCGGTTTCGCACGCTTTTTTTATATCCGGAATTTCTTATTTTCCTGATAATCATATCTTTATCTTTATGGCATAGCTTTTGTGTTAGTTTTTGCAAAAGAAATCATTATGAAGATAAAGAATTACCTATTCATAGTATGGGCGCTTGCAGCCCTGAATGTTCAAGCCGACACGCTGCAGCTCGACTTGGCGGCTACCATTGCGATGGCGCAGCGGCAGTCGCCATCGGTGCAGAGTGCCCGCAATACCTTTCTGTCTGCTTACTGGGCTTATCGGTATCATCAGGCCAACTATCTGCCTTCGCTTTCCCTCTCATCTTCACCTTATATTAATAAGGAGGTGAACAAGATAACCCAGTCAGATGGTACGGCTCTCTTTCTGAAGCAAGATCAGTTGAGTGCCGACCTTACTCTGAAAATCAACCAGAATATCTCCCTGACGGGTGGTAGCCTTTTTGTGAAGAGTTCGCTCAACCGCTTGGATGAGTTGCACAACAAGATAACAGCCTATAGTAGTCAACCCTTTATCGTGGGTTATGAGCAGAGTCTTTTTGGCTATAACTCACTGAAATGGAATCGACGGATAGAACCTATCCGGTTCCGGGAATCCAAAAAGCGATATGCCGAAACGCTGGAGATTGTTTCGGCAAAAGCCTGTGAGCATTTCTTCGGTCTGGCTTCGGCGCAAGCAGAATGGGAGATGGCAAAACAGAACTTTGCTTCTGCTGATACGCTTTATCAGATGGCAAAGGGGCGATATGAGAACGGAACGATTTCGGAAAACGAGATGCTACAGCTGGAAATCAACCGTTTGAACGAGGAGACCAATGTGATGGATGCTCAGGTGGCTTTGCGGGAGAAGATGCAGACCATCCGCTCGTTTCTGGGGTTGGAACAATCGCAGGACATCTGTCTGGTGATGCCGGATAAGGTGCCTGCCTTTGAGGTTCCTTTGCAACGGGCGATAGATTGGGCTTTGTTGAATAGTCCGGATCCCGATTATTACCGTCGTATCCAGAAGGAGAGCGAAAGCCGGTTGGCTCAGGCTCGTGCCAATGCCGGATTGAAGGCTGATCTCTATATGCAGTTTGGACTCTCGCAGACGGGAGCCGACATCGGTGCCGCCTATCGCAGTCCGATGAGACAGCAATCGGCAAGCATCACCATCGCCCTTCCGATATTGGATTGGGGACGGGGAAAGGGTAGGATAAGAGAAGCCAAATCGCAGCTGGCGCTTACCCAGACGCAGGTGGAGCAAGGCATGAGGGATTTCTACCAGAACGTAGAAAAACTGGTGTTGCAGTTTAACATGCAAGCCCGAAAGGTGCATGTGGCATCGCTCACCGACCAGCGTGCCGAGAAGCGACATGTGGTGGCGCGCCGACTCTATATCATGGGGCGCAACTCGATACTCGACCTGAATGCAGCCATCAGCGAGAAAGATGCCGCCCGGCGCAATTACATCTCGACCATGCAGACCTATTGGAGTCTTTACTATACGCTCCGAAGCATGACGGGATTCGATTTCGAACACAATAAAGAATTGAAGGAAGAACTTCCTATAGAATAAAGAAATGAATAAAAACAGAATAATATGGATATAAAAAAACAACCGAAACCGTGGTATATCCGCTACCGATATCCTATCCTGTCGGGTGCAGCAGGCATTGCTATCCTGGTCTATGCCCTTTTCCTAATCGTTACTTCGGGCACCCGAAGGGTGGATATGGATAGCGTGGTGATAGCCGAAGTAAAGAAGGCTCCTTTCTGGGAGTATGTAGATGTAGAAGGACTGGTGTATCCCTTCAAGACCATCCAGGTGAATGCGATGGAGAACGGATTCGTGGAACGGGTGGTGGCAGAAGAAGGAGCCATGCTGCAGCAGGGCGATACCATCCTGGTGCTTCAGAATTCGGAACTCTATCATTCTATTGATGATGAGCAGGATGCATGGAGCAGCAAGCTTCGCAACTGTCAGGAACAGGAGATAGAGATGACGCAGAAGACCATCAACCTTCGCCAGCAAGCCTTGGATGCCCAGCATCAGATGGCGAGCTTGAAGAAATCGCTCAAGCAGAGCCGAGAGGAATATCGTATGGGCATTAAGAGTAAGGCGGAACTGGAAGTGGCTGAGGAAGATTACGAATATCAGCGGCAGAAGGTGCTCTTGCAGATGCAAAACCTGAAGCATGATTCCGTATCTACCCGATTGAAGCGCGAGATGATTGCTGCCAACCGGATGGAAGCCAACAAGAAATTATCGAGAATGAAGGGTCGCACCCAGCAGTTGGTGGTTCGGGCTCCCGTAAGCGGACAACTGAGTTATTTGGGGGTAACCCAAGGTCAGCAGGTTTCGTCCGGGGCGAGCATCGGACAGATCAAGGTGATGAGCCAGTTTAAACTGCAGGTTTCGCTGGCTGAGTATTACATCGACCGCGTTATCGCCGGACTTCCTGCCCATATCGAGTACGATGGTCATCAGTTCCCGCTTCGTGTATCACGGGTGATTCCTGAAGTGAAAGACCATCAGTTTGTCTGCGAATTAACTTTCACTGGCAAGACTCCCGCCAATATCCGTTTGGGCAAGAGTTATCGGGTGCTGTTGGAATTGGGCAAGCCGGAACAAGCCTTGGTGATTCCGAATGGTGATTTCTTCCAAACGACCAACGGATATTGGATATTCCGGGTATCTGACGATGGCAAGAAGGCGCAGCGGGTGAATATCAATGTTGGCAGACAGAATCCGCAGCAATTCGAAATTACTTCCGGCTTGAAGCCGGGCGACAAGGTTATCGTAAGCGGATATACCCAAATCGCCAGCGAAAAAGAAATAGATTTGAGATAGATTTTTATCTGAGATAATAAAAAACAAAATCTCTCATAGATAATAAAATTCAATATTTCACGTAAATAAATTATAAAGACTAAAAAATATGAACATGTTATTACACAACCTGAAGGTTGCCCTGCGCAACATTCTCAAGTACAAGGTGCAGACGCTGGGCAGCATCCTGTCGCTTGCCATCGGTATGGTGACGCTTGCCACGGTGCATTCGTTTCTGCAGAATTTCCGCATGGCTTCCATAAATCATGAACCTTATTATGACAGGGTTTATAACCTCCGGTTCGATTCCATCCAAAAACGTCAATCGGATAATTCAATTCGTATCAATGGTGATATCGTAAGGGCGGTGAAGGCGAATGGAGGACCTCGTTGCATAGAGCAGGGACCCTATGCTCCTAATGGTATGCTAACAGGCGGCTGGGCTGAGTTTACCCTAAGCGGCAAGACAAGACGCAAGATGCAGTTGGATGCAGTTCCCCTTGACCGAAATTACCCCAACTTTGTAGGTATCCGTTCTGCCATTACGGGAGAAAAGATAAAGGTGCTGGGTCCTCATGATGCCATTATCAACGAAAAGCAGGCAAAGCTAATCTTTGGTGACAAGAATCCTGTGGGTGCAAGCATTCGTTTGACTAAGAACTATGGGAATTATCAGAATTATCAGTTGAGATTGGTTGATGTCTATCAAGACTTATCATTGACTGAGCCAGACATATACATTTCCGCTCTCTTTTACTCACCATGTGAGTTGGAAGATATGGATTCTGATCAATTTAATGCTGGGAATTTGTATGTGGTGTTGAAAGAGGGATGCACGCCACAGCAGTTGAAAGCAGAGGTGAACGGCAGGTTGAAACCATTGGGGTTGAAGGTAAAAACAGAAAAGCTGAAAGATCGGTTGAGCGAAGAGTATTCAAGCGTTGCTATTGCTCGTTCCATCACTTATCTGATAGGTTCGTTGATTCTGCTGGCTGCCATCATTGGTTTTCTGAGAATGCAGACGCAGCTGTTCTGGATGCGCAGACGTGAAATCTCGCTTCGAATTACCAATGGTGCCACACGCCTCCAACTCTTCTCTATGTTTGCTACCGAGGTGGTGATGATCGTGCTGGCGGCTTATTGGGTGGCAGTATTGATGGGATCCTGGATTTGTGATTATCTGGCAAGGCCTCAGTTTGCAGAAATCACCTCCGAGTTAGGAACCATCAGTCATCTGTATCTCTATAGTCTGGTGATTGGGCTGGTGGTTATGATGTTGTGTCTCGCCATCATCTGGGTTGTGCTGAGTCGCATTTGCAAGTGTACGCAAGCACTCGAATCAGGAATGAGAAGAAGCCATAACCATTGGTTCCGCAATACGATGCTGGGTGTGCAGGTGATGATCAGTATGTTCTTCCTGGGTGTTACTTTCTGCCTCCTGTGCTGGGTGGGCAAGATGGCTGATTTCAATCATATTCCTGATGACGAGCGTGCATACAAGCAAAGTCTGTATCTGCAGACAAATGCGGCAGAAAATGGTCAGCGCCTTAGAGACAAGCTCATCCATTTGCCGCAGGTGGAACGATGGATTCCTTATAGCTGGGGAGTTTTGCAAGTTAACGAGCTGGCAGAGAACGAGGAGTTCAGCAAGGCGGCTTGGCAAGGCGATCCTTATGCTAGCTATAATAATGTGACGAGTTATAAAATTCGGATTACATCAGATACCTCCTATCTCGATTTCTTCAAGATCAAGGTGAATTGGAAGCCGAAGGCAAACCGGAAGAAGTGTATCCTGGTAAATGAGGAGTTGTATAAGCAGATGCGCCAGCATCATGTTGCTCCTAATGATATATTGACCGTAGATGAGATGGATTCGTATCAGATAGCCGGAACGTTCCAGTCGATACCTTATCAGGGGAGTTTTAAAATTGATATATACTCATTCATAGTCATAGACCCCAAAGAGGCTTATGGTGCCACACATTATATTCTTGTGGCAAAGCCGGGTGAATATAAGGAGATGCAGATCGCTGTAGATAGAATGATACAGAAATTGGAGCCTGCTGTGGTAAAACCGATGTCATCCAATCTGCGTGACTATATGGCAAGGAGTATGTTTGCGTTGGAAATACTGCAAAATATTGCGTGGATCCTGGCTATCGTGAGTCTGGCTATCTGCCTGATAAGCATCTTCAGTACGGTGATGCTGGATACGCAGACCCGCAAGAAGGAAGTAGCTATCCGCAAGGTGAATGGTGCCCTGACAAAGGATATTACCAAACTCTTCGGAAGAACCTATCTGGTGATTACGCTCATCGCCATGGTATTTGCGGTGGTAGCCGTGTTGCTGTTCCATATCGTTCTGAGTCAGACTTTCGATATGGTAGAAATCAATCCTGCCTTTCCTATTAGTTTGAGTGTCGTGATAGTCATTGGCTTCATTGCAGCTATCATCGCCTGTCAGGTACGTAAAATCATGAAGGTGGATCCTTCGGAGATTCTGGTTAAGGAATAAAATGTGTAATTTGAAAGTATAAAAGTATAATACGAATTTAAAGAAACGATAAAGATTATGATTCAATTAAATAATATCAAGAAAGTATTTCAGACAGAGGAAGTGGAGACCTGGGCTTTGCGTAATATCAGTCTGGAGGTGAAGGAAGGTGAATTTGTTGCCATCATGGGACCTTCGGGATGTGGCAAATCCACATTACTTAATATAATAGGTTTGCTGAATAATCCTACAAGCGGCAGCTATCTGCTCGACGGCAAGGATGTAAGCATGCTGAAGGAGAGCGAGCGTACCCTGATAAGAAGGGGAATGATAGGTTTTGTGTTCCAGAGTTTCAACCTGATTGATGAGTTGAATGTGGTGGAGAATATCGAGTTGCCACTTCTGTATATGGGAGTTTCGGGCAAGGAGCGCCGCAAGCGTGCAGAGGATGTGATGGAGCGAGTGGCGATATCCCATCGTGCCAAGCATTTCCCATCGCAGCTTTCGGGCGGTCAGCAGCAGCGCACCGCTATCGCCCGTGCCATCCTGCCGCATCCTAAGCTGATTCTTGCCGACGAGCCTACGGGAAACCTGGATTCCAAGAATGGCAAGGAGGTGATGGAACTGCTTTCTGAGTTGCACAAGGAGGGCACCACCATCGTAATGGTAACCCACTCGCTGCATGATGCCAATTATGCCGATAGAATCATCAATATGTTTGATGGTGAGATTGTGAATCAGGTTGAGATGTAGGATTTTATGATATGAAAATCGCCCGATAGCATATTCTTTGATGCTATTGGGCGATTATGTCTATATCTCTTCATCGATAAATCGGATGATTTCATCCTGCTGGTCGGGATGATACCAGTGGATTTCGGTATCTCGCTTAAACCAGGTGAGCTGCTTGCGCATGTATTCACGGCTATGCGACTGTATCTGGCGGATGGCTTCATCCTTATCTATCTCGCCATCGAAATAGGCAAACATTTCCTTGTAGCCCACGGTTCTCAAGGCAGTGAGACCCTTGTGTGGATATACGCTGCGGGCTTCTGCCTCCAGGCCTTCCTTCATCATCATCAGCACACGCTGATTGATGCGATCGTACAGTTCGGCACGGTCGCGGTTCAGGCCTATCTTGATGATGCGGAAAGGACGCTGCTTCTTCTCGGCTACACGGAAAGAAGTGTAGGTCTTGCCAGTCTGGTGACAGATTTCCAGAGCATGCACCACGCGGCGGGGATTCTTCTTATCTACTATCGCCCAATGCTCCGGGTCCATCTTGTGGAGTTCTTCTACCAGTGTCTCCAAACCTTCCTCTTCCAGGCGCTGTTTCATCCAGGTACGGATGTCGTCACGCACGGTAGGAATATCGTCGATACCCTTGCATACGGCATCGATATACATCATACTGCCGCCTGTAAGCAGCGCCACATCGTGATTCTTGAAAATTTCTTCTTCCAGGAGATTCATCACATCGGCCTCGTATTGGGCTGCGCTGTAATAATCTTCGATGTGGTGGTTTCCTACGAAATAATGCTTCACCCGCTGCTGCTGTTCGGCAGTAGGGGCAGCGGTTCCGATAGGGAGTTCTGCGAAGATCTGGCGGGAGTCGGCATTGATAATAGGTATAGAGAGATGCTCTGCCAGAGAAAGACAGAGCTCGGTCTTACCTACACCGGTAGGACCGAGCACTACAATTAAAGTTTTCATTATCGGATGATGCCTCGCTGAGAACTCTCTACGAAGTCGATGATGTACTGGATTTCCTTGGTCACCTCAAGATTCTTCTTGATTTCCTCGATACCTTCCTTCAGGATACCCTTGCTGTAGAGCAGGCGATAAGCCTCGTGGATGTTCTGGATGGTCTCGTTGCTGAAACCACGGCGACGCAAACCGATGAGGTTGATGCTGCAATAGCGGGTTGGCTCCTTGCCGGCAATGATATAAGGAGGAATGTCCTGAGAGAAACGGCAACCGCCCTGGATCATCACGTAGCCTGCGATGTGGCAGAACTGATGAACGAGAACGTTGGCGCTGACGATGGCGTTGTCATCTACAACCACCTCGCCGGCAAACTTGGTAGAGTTACCGATAATCAAGCCGCTGCCCAGCTCGCAGTCGTGAGCCACGTGAACAGTCTCCATCAGGAGGTTGTTGCTGCCTACCACGGTCTTGCCCTTAGAGGCTGTACCACGAGAGATAGTAACGTTCTCACGGATGCTGTTGTTATCGCCCACCTCGCAGGTTGTCACCTCGCCCTTGAACTTCAAGTCCTGAGGCTTTGTAGAGATGCTGGCACCTGGGAAGAATTCATTATTGTTGCCGATACGAGCGCCCACGTGGATGGTAACGCTGTTCTGCAATACGTTGTTATCGCCCAAAACGGTGTCCTTGTCGATATAGCAGAAAGGACCGATAATGTTGTTGTCACCGAGTTTTGCCTCTGGATGAACAAACGCTAATGGACTAATCTGATTCATATTTCTATCTTATTATTACTTGTTCTTAACAATCTGTGCAGTGAAAGTTGCCTCTGCCACCACCTGGTCGCCTACGAACATATAGCCCTTCATTGAGCTGATGCCATGGCGTACGGGTGCAAGCAACTCCACACGGAAGAGGAGGGTATCACCTGGAACCACCTTCTTGCGGAACTTCACGTCGTCGAGCTTCATGAAGTAAGTGCTCCAGCGCTCAGGCTCTTCCAGCTGGTTCAATACGAGCAGACCGCCACACTGTGCCATCGCCTCTACCTGGAGAACGCCAGGCATTACTGGCTCCTCAGGGAAGTGACCGGTGAAGAATGGCTCGTTGCTGGTTACGTTCTTAACGCCCACGATGCTGGTAGGACCCATAGCGATGACCTTATCAACCAACTGCATTGGGTAGCGATGAGGCAGGAGCTGGCGGATGCGGATGTTATCCATGATTGGCTCCTCGTTTGGATCGTAGATAGGAGCCTGGATTTCGTGCTTGCGGATCTCCTTGCGCATGAGACGGGCGAACTTGTTGTTCACGGTGTGGCCCGGACGGGTAGCGATGATGCGACCCTTGATAGGCTTACCGATGAGCGCCATATCGCCGATGATGTCGAGCAGCTTATGGCGTGTACACTCGTTCTCCCACTGCAAAGGGCGGTGCTGGATGTAACCCAACTTGCTGGCATCCATGTGAGGCACCTTGAGATGGTCGGCGAGCTGATCGAGCTGAGCCTGCTCTACCTGACGCTCGTAGATAACGATGGCATTGTCCAAGTCGCCACCCTTGATGAGGTTAGCCTGGAGCAATGGCATGATATCGCGAACGAATACGAAGGTACGTGCAGAAGCAATCTCGTCAACATAGGTCTCCATCTTGTCGAGGGTGGCAAACTGGCTGTTGATGAACTTGCTCTCGAAGGAACACATCGCCGTGATGCTGAACTCCTCGTCTGGAAGGATGGTGATGACAGAACCGTTGTCGTCCTTCACCTCAATCTTATGACGGATGATATAATAGTCCTTCTCTGCATTCTGCTCCTGGATGCCAACGCTCTGAATCTTCTCTACATACATGGATGCAGAGCCGTCGAGGATAGGGAACTCAGGACCGTTTACCTGGATGAAACAGTTGTCGATGCCGAGGGCATAGAGTGCTGACATACCGTGCTCGATGGTAGAGATGCGGATATCGCCCTTACCGAGTACGGTGCCACGCTGGGTTTCAACGACGTTCTCAGCTACAGCCTGGATGATAGGCTCGCCTTCGAGGTCGATGCGCTGTATCTTATAACCGGTGTTCTCTGGTGCAGGATTGAAAGTCACGGTGAGGCTCAAGCCTGTGTGCAATCCCTTGCCGCAAAGAGAGAAGCTACCTTTCAGTGTCTTCTGTTTTGACATAATTATATATAGTTTTATTTATTTTTCTTTAATTCTTCAATCTGCTTCTTCAGGTCGTTGAGCTCCTTGTACATGTCAGGCAGGCGACGGAAGATGGCCTGTGACTTGAAGTAAGCACGCTGCTCCATAGGAGGAGTACCGATGAGCTGCTGGCCGCTCTTGAGGCTGCCTGGCACACCGCTCTGTGCTCCGAGGAACACCTTGTCGCCGATGGTGATGTGACCGGCGATACCTACCTGTCCGCCAAACATACACCATTCGCCTACCTTGGTACTGCCGGCTACACCCACCTGTGCAGACATCACGGTGTTGGCACCGATGTCGGTATTATGGGCAATCTGAACCATGTTGTCGAGCTTCACGCCTTTGCGAACGTAGGTAGAGCCCATGGTAGAGCGGTCAATGCAAGTGTTGGCACCAATTTCCACATCATCCTCGATGGTAACGATACCGATCTGAGGAATCTTGTCATATCCATCAGGTCCTGGAGCGAAGCCGAAGCCATCAGCACCAATGACGCAACCTGCATGGAGAGTCACGTTATCGCCGAGCTTACAGCCGTGATAAATGGTTACGTGAGGGTAGATGAGGGCATTCTTGCCGATCTTCACACCCTCGCCGATGTAAGCGTGAGGATAAATCTGGCTACCTTCGCCCACCTCTGCGCCATCGCTGATATAGGCGAAAGCACCGATATAGACGTTCTCAGCCACCTTAGCCTTTGGAGAAACGAAAGCCAATGGGTCGATGCCCGTCTTCTTAGGTTTCATTGATTCATACATCTGGAGCAACTTTGCCACGCACTCGTATGCATTCTTCACACGAATGAGGGTGGTAGAAACAGGATGATCCAATTCCACGTTCTCGTCGATGAGTACGATGCTCGACTTTGTGTCGTACACGAAGTGAGTATATTTAGGGTTTGAAAGGAACGAGATAGCGCCTTCCTTGCCTTCTTCGATTTTAGCGAAGGTGTTGACTGTTGCGTTCTCATCACCTTCCACACGGCCCTGAACGAACTGGGCTATTTGCGCTGCGGTAAATTCCATATTTATCAATCTTCTAGTTTGTATTACTTAGGGTCTCCTTGCAAGATTCTCTTTTAGGAAACACATTTTGTTTGCAAAAATAACAAAATAAATTTAGATTCTCGTCATTCTTTCGTAATATTTTGCTTTTTTCGCCAACAAATGGGTATTTTTTAGGCGCAAAGCCTCTTTTTCAAGATACTTTGCGCCTAAAATCTTATTTTTGGTGGGGGATTGCAAATCCCCCGGTTTAATAGGTCGAACCTTTTTTACGGCGGATTTCAAATCCGCCGGGACGCCTAGCAGAAGACTTTCTTGCTGGGACGCCTAGCGGAAGTCTTTCTTGCCGGGACGCCTAGCGGGAGGCTTAGCCCAGCTTGGCAAGCTCGGCTGCCATTTGCTCCTGCAGCTCCTTTGCCTTCTGGCCTGCTACCTCTGCGAAATCATCGCCATTGCTAGCGTAGATGATGCCGCGAGATGAATTGACGAGCAGACCGCAATCCTTGATGATGCCATACTTGCAAACCTCCTGGAGGCTGCCACCCTGGGCACCTACGCCTGGAACAAGGAGGAAGTGGTTAGGAGCCACCTTGCGGATGTCCTCGAACATCTGGCCCTGGGTAGCACCTACTACGTACATCATGTTCTCATCGTTGCCCCATTCCTGGCTCTTCTTCAGAACCTTCTCGAAGAGGCGCTCGCCTTCCTTATCCTCTGTGAGCTGGAAGTCGTGGCTACCCTTGTTGCTGGTCAAAGCCAGGAGGATGACCCACTTGCCCTCATACTCGAGGAATGGCTTTACAGAATCCTCACCCATGTAAGGAGCTACGGTTACTGAATCGAGATTGTATTCCTCGAAGAAAGTCTGGGCATACATTTTGGATGTGTTGCCGATATCGCCACGCTTGGCATCAGCGATGATGAAGTGGTTTGGATAGTGGCTCTTGAGATACTTGATGGTGTTCTCGAAGGCGATCATGCCGTCGATACCACGGCTCTCGTAGAAAGCCAGGTTTGGCTTGTAAGCCACACAGTAAGGAGCGGTTGCGTCGATGATAGCCTGGTTGAACTTAAACATCATCTCGGCTTCTGCGCCTTGGATGTCTTCACTCTCAGTGATGCACTTAGGCAACTTATTGATATCTGTATCAAGACCTACGCACAAGAAACTCTTCTTGGCGAAAATCTGCTCTACAAGTTCTTTTCTGTTCATTTCTTTTTAAGTTATTTGAATTTCATATGTTTGCTCCACACTTGAATTTCATATGTTTGCTCCACACTTGAATTTCAGATGTTTGCTTCACACGCCCTGAAAGGGCAGAAGCCCCTAGCCCAGGGCAACACCCTGGGTAGTCATGGCATCAAGCCTGTCGCCCTGTAAGGGCAAAAGCTTTAAAACTGCGGAGCCACATACGAAACCCTGGTAAGGTTTTACAATTCTGTTTCTTTCAGCTTCTCTGCGTTCTCAGCCACGGTCAAGGCATCAATCATATCCTGGATATTACCAGCCAGGAAACCATTGAGGTCGTGGGTGGTGTAACCGATACGGTGGTCGGTAACACGGCCCTGTGGGAAGTTGTAGGTACGAATCTTCGCACTACGGTCACCGGTAGAGACGAGGCTCTTGCGGCGGCTGGCGATATCATCTACATACTTCTGATGCTCACGGTCGTGGATGAAGGTATAGAGGCGGCTCAAGGCACGCTCCTTGTTCTTTGGCTGGTCACGGGTCTCGGTACACTCGATGAGGATTTCCTCTACCTCGCCTGTGTTAGGGTTCTTCCAAGGATAGCGGAGACGAACTCCAGACTCCACCTTGTTCACGTTCTGACCACCGGCACCTGAGCTTCGGAAGGTATCCCATTTGATGTCACCCTCGTTGATGTTCACCTCAAACTTGTCTGCCTCTGGCAATACAGCCACGGTAGCAGCTGAGGTATGCATACGGCCCTGAGTCTCAGTAGCAGGCACACGCTGAACACGGTGAACACCAGACTCGTACTTCAATGTACCGTAAACATCTGTTCCGCTTACAGCGAAGTCGATTTCCTTGTATCCACCCACAGCGCCCTCAGAGACAGATGTCACGCTGATGGTCCATCCCTTAGACTCGCAATATTTCTTATACATAGAGAAGAGGTCACCGGCGAAGAGGGCAGCCTCGTCGCCACCTGCACCGCCACGGATCTCCATCTGTACATTTTTGGCATCCTCTGGATCCTTAGGAACCAGGGCTATCTTGATTTCCTCTTCGAGCTTAGGCTGCAGAGCCTCGTTCTCGTTGAGTTCCTCGCGCGCCATCTCCTTCATTTCAGGGTCGCTTTCGTTGGCGAGGATATCCTTAGCCTCCTTGATGCTGTTCAGACAGTTGATGTATCGCTTGCGTGCGTCCATGATGTCGCCAAGGTCTTTCCACTCCTTGGTGAGCTTCACGTAGCGTGGCTGGTCGGCGATGACATCAGGGTCGGTAATGAGGGTGCTTACTTCCTCGTATCGGCTCTCTAAGCCTTCTAGCTTCTGTAATATGTTGTTATTATCCATTAATTTTAAATTCTTTTTTAGTATTCGAATGTTCCGAATTCGCTCTTGATGGTCAGGCTGCGCTTGCCTTCCTCGATGTGACCCACAATCTGGGCATCGATGTTGAAGCTCTTGCTGATGGCGATAACCTTCTCGGCTACCTCTGGGCGAACGTAGATTTCCATACGGTGACCCATGTTGAATACCTGGTACATCTCCTTCCAGTCGGTCTCAGAGCAGTCGTGGATGGCCTTGAAGAGTGGAGGTACTGGGAACATGTTGTCCTTCACTACCTTGCAGTTCTCGCCTACGAAGTGCAGAACCTTGGTCTGGGCACCGCCTGTGCAGTGAACCATACCGTGAACCTCTGGGCGAAGCTCATCCAGAATCTTCTTGATTACTGGGGCATAGGTGCGGGTAGGAGAGAGTACCAGTTCGCCTGCGTTGATAGGAGAACCCTCAACCTCATCGGTCAACTTATACTTACCGCTGTAAACCAACTCATCTGGCACGGCGTGATCGTAGCTCTCAGGATAGTTTTCTGCGAGATACTTGGCGAATACATCGTGGCGGGCAGAAGTCAAACCGTTGCTACCCATACCGCCGTTGTACTTCTTCTCGTAAGTAGCCTGACCTGTAGAAGAAAGACCTACGATAACATCGCCTGGACGGATGTTGGCATTGTCGATGACGTCGCTGCGCTTCATGCGGCAGGTTACGGTAGAGTCAACGATGATGGTGCGTACCAGGTCGCCTACATCGGCAGTCTCACCGCCGGTAGGATAGATGCCGATACCCATCTCGCGCATCTCGTGGAGCAGGTCGTCGGTACCGTTGATGATAGCCGAGATAACCTCGCCAGGGATGAGCATCTTGTTGCGGCCGATGGTAGAGCTGACGAGGATGTTATCTACGGCACCCACGCAGAGCAGGTCGTCGGTATTCATCACGATAGCATCCTGAGCGATACCCTTCCATACAGAGAGGTCGCCAGTCTCCTTCCAGTACATGTAGGCCAAGCTAGACTTGGTACCTGCACCGTCGGCATGCATAATGTTGCAATACTCTGGGTCACCTCCCAGGATATCAGGGATAATCTTGCAGAAAGCCTGTGGGAAGATACCCTTGTCGATGTTCTTGATAGCGTTGTGAACATCTTCCTTTGCTGCGCTTACACCGCGCATCATGTATCTATTGTTACTCATATTCTTATTTTGAACTTTAATCTTTGAACTTTATGATATGCTTATTTTTCTTCTTGCCAGAAATCCCATGATGCAAAAGCTTGCAGCAAGAGCATTTCCAAGCCATTCTTCACTGTGGCTTCGTGCTCTTTTCCCTTCTTCATGAAGAGGGTTTCATCGGGATTGTAGATGAGGTCGTAGAGTAGTGTATGGGTATCCATCGCCTCGTAAGGCAGTGGAGGGCACTCATCTACATGAGGATACATACCTACAGGAGTACAATTCACGATGACATTGTATTCCTTGATGACCTCAGGGGTGATTTTATCGTACTGAATAGTACCAGGACGTTCGTATCGACTCACGAAAACAGTCTCCAGTCCGAGCGATTTCAAGCCGTAGTTGATGGCTTTGGATGCACCGCCAGTACCGAGAATCAATGCCTTCTTGTGGAAAGACTCGATGAAAGGTTCGATGCTCTGGGTGAAACCGATGACATCACTGTTGTATCCCTTGAGGATAGTCTCGTCGCCTTTATGCTCCACTTTCACCACGTTGACAGCTCCGATGGCATTTGCCTCGGGGCTAACCTGATCAAGATAACTGATTACCTTCTCCTTGTAAGGGATGGTTACATTGAGGCCTTTTAACTCCGGATTAGAGTCGAGAATCTCGGTGAGATCTTCGATAGATGGAATCTCGAAGTTGATATATTGGGCGTCGATGCCCTCGTTCTCAAACTTCTCGTTGAAGTAGCCTTTTGAGAACGAATGTCCTAGGGGATAACCTATGAGTCCATACTTGTCCATAATATCTTTGTTTTATTTTGTTGCGAAATAAAGGGTGCAGATGCCGAAGGTGAGTCTCTTGAACTCAGCCTTTTCGAATCCTGCCTTCTTGAATACCTCCATCATCGTTTCTCCCTGTGGGAATGCCTCGATGGTCTTGGTGAGATAGCTGTAGGCACTCTGGTCTTTCGATATCAGCTTGCCGTAGATAGGCAATACGGTATGCGAATAGATGTGGAACAGCTGCTTCATCGGGAAGCTAACTGGAGTGGTGAGTTCCACGATGCAGAGATGTCCTCCCTTCTTCAGTACTCGGCACATTTCGCGCAGTCCCTGGTCCAGGTTCTGGAAGTTGCGGATGCCGAAGGCGGCTGTTACCGCATCAAAGGTGTTGTCTTCGTATGAGAGGTGAAGGCAGTCTTCCTTGTCGAAGCGGATTACCTGGTCCAGTCCCAACTGCTTCACTTTCTGTCTTCCTATCTCCATCATTCCCTGCGAGATATCTGCTCCCACGAGTTTGTCGGGATGCAGCATCTGTGCAGCAAGGATGGCGAAGTCGCCGGTACCTGTGGCGATGTCGAGCATTTTCTTTGGAGAGAAGGGCGCAAGCCGCTTGATTGCCTTCTTGCGCCATCCCTTATCGATATCCCACGAGAGTCGGTGGTTCAGGGTATCGTAGGTAGGGGCGATGTTATCAAACATCTCCTCTACCAACTTTCCCTTTTCTCCTGTGCCCTCGTAGGGCTTAATCTGTTCTTGTTTATACATTATTTATATATTACTTACTTTTGTCGAGCAATATACCTTATCTATATATTACTTGTGTGCAGCAAGCCACTCGCTTACGTTCTTCTCGATGCGGGCAGCGATGTCGCCTTCCTCGGCAGCCTTGTCGAACTTCTCGCCTGTGATGTGCTCGTACAGCTCGATGTAGCGGTCGGATACGCTCTCTGCATACTCGTCAGTAATCTCTGGCATAGTCTGACCAGGCTGGTTCATGAAGTTGTGCTCGATGAGCCACTGGCGAACGAACTCCTTAGAAAGCTGGCGCTGAGGCTCACCCTTCTTAAACTTCTCCTCGTAACCATCAGCGTAGAAGTAGCGGCTAGAGTCTGGAGTATGGATCTCGTCGATGAGATAAACCTTGCCGTCGCGCTTACCGAACTCGTACTTGGTATCAACGAGAATCAATCCCTGCTTGGCAGCGATTTCCTGACCACGGGCGAAGATGCGGCGTGTATAGTCCTCCATTACAGCGTAATCCTCTGCACTAACAATACCCTGGGCGATGATCTCTTCCTTAGAGATGTTCATATCGTGACCCTCGTCAGCCTTTGTAGTAGGGGTGATGATAGGCTCTGGGAAACGCTCGTTCTCGCGCATTCCGTCAGGCAACTTCACACCGCAGATCTCGCGGCATCCCTTCTGATAGTCACGCCATGCACTACCGGTGAGGATAGAACGGATGATCATCTCCACGCGGAAACCTTCGCACTTCAAACCTACTGTAACCATTGGGTCTGGAGTAGCCAACTTCCAGTTTGGACAGATATCTGTAGTTGTGTCCAGGAACTTAGCTGCAATCTGATTGAGCACCTGACCCTTGAATGGAATACCCTTTGGCAGAACAACATCGAATGCTGAGATTCTGTCGGTAGCGACCATCACGAGGATGTCGTCGTTAATGTCATACACATCACGTACTTTACCGTGGTAAACACTCTTCTGTCCATCGAAATGGAAATCTGTTTTTGTTAATGCTTTCATTTTATTTAATTTATAATTAATTTGTTTTTTGAGCTTCCCGTGCTTCCGCTCTCTCCTTGTCATACTTGTCGTATGCGTTGACGATGCGGGTTACGAGCTTGTGTCGCACAATATCCTTCTGCCCCAGTTTCACGACTCCGATTCCTTCTACTCCTTCCAGAATCTTGAGCGCCTCTTTCAGTCCGCTTCGCTGTTCGCGAGGCAAGTCTATCTGTGTCAGGTCGCCTGTAATGATCATCTTGGTGTTCATACCCATACGGGTGAGGAACATTCTGATTTGCTGTGAGGTTGTATTCTGCGCCTCGTCGAGGATGACGACGGCGTCGCTGAGGGTGCGTCCACGCATGAAGGCGAGTGGCGCAATCTGGATAATGTGCTTTTCCATCATGTCTTGCAACTTGACGGCAGGAATCATATCTTCCAACGCATCATAGAGCGGTTGCAGGTAAGGGTCTATCTTATCTTTCATGTCGCCCGGCAGGAATCCGAGCTTTTCGCCTGCTTCTACGGCAGGTCTTGAGAGGATGATCTTCTTGATAGCCTTCTCCTTGAGGGCTTTCACGGCAAGGGCGATGCTGAGGTAGGTCTTACCGGTTCCGGCAGGACCCACAGCAAATATCATATCGTTCTTTTCGTAAGCCTCGATGAGCTGCTGCTGGTTCTCGCTGCGGCTCTTGATAGGTCGGCCGCTGATGCTATATACCAGCACGCCTTTCACGGAGTCTGCTTTGGTCTGTTTGCCTTTCACAATATCAAGGATATCCTCTTCATTGAGCATGTTGTATTTAGCTAAGTGCTTGCGCATCAGCTCAATGTCTTCTTCTGCTTTCGCCATCTCCTCCTCGTCGCCGAGCACACGAATCACGTTGTCGCGTGCAACGATACGCAACTTAGGATACAGTGACTTAATCATCTGTAGGTTACCATTTCCTACGCCATAGAACATCACTGGATCTATATCTTCGAGTATAATATGTTTCTCTATCAAAATATTTATATTTCTTATTGGTTTGCAACCTTAATGTTCTAAATAATGTTATATAACGCTGCAAAATTACTACTTTTCTGTGAATTGAGCAAATATTTCAATACTTTTTGTTACCTTTGCAGGAAATTTTTAGTTATGAAGATTAGTAAGAATAGATATTTGCAAGGTTTTTTGGTTGTCGTGCTGTTGCTGGCACTGGTCCGTGTTATTTTTCCGAGTGTGGCTGAGCCTAGGTTGACGGCTCATTCTGATGGAAAAGACAGTACGGCAATCGATTCATTGAGAGAAGATTTAATGGCTTCGGCTGGTGCTCAGGATGCCATTTCCGGTGAGGCTTCTGATGCTTCTTCTGCTGAAACAGTGGCTGATGAATTGAAGAAGGATGAACTGTCGGTAACTCCTGATACAGCCTCTGATGGCAGTTTTTCGATATTTTTCGATAAGAATGGCAAGGAGGTGAAGCATCGCATTTTCTCGGTGCCTCATTTCGGAAATACCTTCCCTGATCAGCAGGATGTACAGATTGTGGCTGCCGGCAAGCATGGTGTGGCTCCGGTTCAGAACCGTGAGGAGGCTGAGCATAGCAAGGGTAAACTGGTGTATGTGGGCAGCAATCCGTTCTTTTATGTGGATAAGCTGAACAACAGTATTCCTTATCTGGTGCCTAGGGCTTCGGTATTGTTGCAGGATATCGGTAGGGCGTATTTTGATTCGCTGCAGATCAAGGGCATTCCTTTGCATAAGATCATCGTTACCAGTATCTTGCGTACCAAGGATGATGTGTCGAAACTGAGAACCCGAAACGGCAATGCTACCGAGAATTCGTGCCATCTCTATGGTACTACCTTCGATGTCTGCTACAACCGGTATAAGCAGATTCAGACGGAGAAGCAACCTCGCCGTCAGGTGCAGAATGATACCCTGAAGTGGGTTTTCAGCGAGGTGTTGAGGGATTTCCGTGAGAAGAACCGCTGTTATATCAAATACGAGGTGCACCAGGGTTGCTTCCATATCACCGTAAGATAAGGTTATTACCATAAGATTAATCTTTTATGGCAAAAAAACAAAAAAGCTAGCAGATTTTTCCTGCTAGCTTTTTTTCGTTCTTTTATTTAGCTCTTTTCCTGAATCTTCTGCAGGTCGGCTTCTTCGCCTACCAGCCAGATGATATCGCCCTTTTCGAAAATGCGGGAAGGGAGAATGTGGGTAAGGTTCTCCTGACCCTCTTCCAATCCTACAACCATACAGTTGTACTTGTTGCGGATTCCGCTCTCTTCCAGCGTCTTTCCCAGAAATTCGCTGCCGCCGCTGATGATGAGCTGGCGGAGCTTCATCTCCCGCTTCTCTATCTCCAGATCTTCCGGGGCTAGTTCGGTGGTGAGCGCCTGGGCAAACTTGTGTACCTGGTCGTCGTTACCGATGATCTGAAGCTTGTCGCCAGGGAATATCACGGTGTCGCCATTCGGGATGTTCAGGCGCTGCGACCCCCTTCGGATGCTGCTCATATCGATGCCGAAACGCTGGCGGAGGTGCAGTTCCTTCAGTGATTTGCCACACCAGATGCTGTCTTCCGGTACCTCTATTTCACTGATATGGATATCTCTATCCAGTAGATGACCCTCGTAGAGCGGGCGCTTTTCGCCGTTCACCTGTGCAGCAATATCGCGCGAACGCAGGTTGTGCAGGAAGAGGCGCTCCATCACGATGCTTCGTTTCTTGATGCGGCGCGAACCCAACATCAGCAGTACAATCACGGCTCCGATGCATACCATCAGCGCATTGGTGAATCGGGACAGATAGTTGATGATATAGAAGATGAAGCCCAGGGCAATGACGTATCTCACGAATATCGTGAAGAGCAGCGGAATGCGGTTGATGCTGCTCTCCACCCACAGTCGCTTCCATTCCGGGCTGTGATTCTTCTTCATCACGATGGCTCGCAGGAAAGGCGAGATGAGTACGATGGTGAGCAGACCCGTGATGGCGTTAGCGTACCAGTGAAGATTCCAGCCTGGTAGCATATTGCGCATCAGAGGCAAGACGAAGGTGAACATCATCGCTATCGCCGCAGCCGAAAGAATGGAGTATGCCACGGTATTGATGACCATCTGGCGGATCAGTGATTTCCACTTACTCTGCTGTTGGGTAGAGGGGCGGCTCATCGCAAAATGGTTCAGGATATTGATGAATTTGCTAGGCAGATGCTTCTCCATCAGCTGATAGGAAGGCTGCGCCAGTCGAATCATGTAAGGGGTGAGGAAGGTGGTGATGACTGAAACTGCCACCACTACCGGATAGAGGAAGTTGCTGATAACTCCCAGCGACAATCCCAGTGAGGCGATGATGAAGGAGAACTCGCCAATCTGCGCCATCGAGAATCCGCAGCGCATCGCCGACTTCAATGATTCGCCGCCCAGCATGAATCCGAAGGTTCCCAATGTTGCCTGTCCTATCAGAATGGCTGCCACGAGCGCAAGGATAGGAACGGCATATTCTACCAGAATGTTGGGATCTACCAGCATACCTACCGATACGAAGAAGATGGCTCCGAAAAGATTCTTTACCGGTTCTACCAGCTTGATAATCTTCTCAGCCTCAATGGTTTCCGCCAGGATGCTACCCATAACGAAGGCTCCGAAAGCGCTTGAAAAACCAACCTTGGTAGATAATACCGCCATGCCGCAGCACAGTCCCAGGGAAACGATGAGCAGGGTTTCGCCATTGATGAACTTCCTGACTGAGCGCAGGAAGAGCGGGATGGCAAAAATGCCCACGATAAACCATAATACCAGGAAGAAGCCAATCCTCAGTACCGATGTAAACATCTGTTCGCCATCCGGATTGTTGCCTCCGGCGATGGCGGAAAGCATCACCATCATCACGATGGCGAGGATGTCTTCCAGAATGAGCACGCTCATCACCATGGAGGCAAACTTCTGCTGCCGCAGTCCCATATCGTCGAAAGCCTTATATATAATGGTGGTGGAACTCATGGCGAGCATACCACCCAGGAAGATGCAGTCCATCCTGCCCCAGCCGAAGCTGTGACCCACGCTGATGCCCAGCATCATCATGGAAAAGACGATGACGATGCAGGCGATGATGGGCGAGGCTCCCATCTTCACGATTTTCTTGAAGGAGAAATCGAGACCGAGGGAGAAGAGGGTGAAGATGACACCGATGTCTGCCCAGGTCTGGATATCCGTCTCGTCCATCACCGACATGGTATATGGCATGTGGGGCGACACGAGGAAGCCCGCCACGATGTAACCCAGCACCAGGGGCTGCTTGAGCCGCTTGAAGATGAGGGTAACAATGCCAGCCACCATCAGGATGAGGGCGAGGTCTTTTACTAAATAGGGAATTTCTGCCATATTTTTCTGTTTATGAAAATGATAATCTCTCTAAAAAATAGTCAGTTTATGAAAATGGGGAATTTAGATTTCTCCTAAATTCCCCATATATATTAGTCGTTATACTCTTCTGTGATTTCCGCAATCTTCACGATGGTATCCACTACCTTCTGCATCACCTGTACGCTCACGAATTCGTGAGGACCATGGAAGTTGACGCCACCGGCAAAGATGTTTGGACAAGGAAGACCCTTGAAGCTGAGCTGCGCACCATCTGTGCCGCCACGGATAGGCTCTACGCGAGGTGGAACGCCACTCTCCTGCATGGCACGGAGCACGATGTCGATGACATGCATGTTTGGATCAATCTTCTCCTTCATGTTGTAGTACTGGTCGTAGATTTCTGCCGTAACAGTTCCCTCGCCGTACTTCTCGTTCATCTTCTTGACGCAGTCTTCGATGAAATCCTTGCGAGCCTCAAACTTCTGTCGGTCGTGGTCGCGGATGATGTAGCTGAGCTTGGCTTCCTCGCAGCGGCTTTCGATGCCGAGCAGGTGGTAGAAGCCCTGGTAACCTTCGGTCTGTTCAGGAGTTTCTGTCTCAGGAATCATGTTCTGGAATTCCACAGCCAGTCGGCTTGCGTTGATCATCTTGCCCTTGGCATAGCCTGTATGCACGCTCACGCCCTTGATGTGGATCTTGGCAGCAGCAGCATTGAAGTTCTCGTATTCCAGGTCGCCCAGGTCGCCGCCGTCGATAGTGTAAGCCCAGTCGCAGCCGAACTTCTCTACATCGAAGTGATGGGCGCCCATGCCGATTTCCTCGTCTGGATTGAAGCCCACGCGGATGTCTCCGTGCTTGATTTCCTTATGGTCGCGGAGGTAGCACATTGCCTGTACGATTTCAGCGATGCCCGCCTTGTCGTCTGCACCGAGCAGAGTAGTTCCATCAGTTACGATGATGTCCTCGCCCTTGTGCGCCTTGAGTTCTGGGAATTTTTCTACGCTGGAGATGATGCCCGGACTGAGTTCGATATCCTCGCCGTCATAATTCTTGATGACGCGTGCCTTGATGTCTTTTCCGCTGGCATCAGGACTGGTGTCCATGTGAGAGATGA
Organism: Segatella copri; assembly: GCF_002224675.1. GTDB lineage: Bacteria > Bacteroidota > Bacteroidia > Bacteroidales > Bacteroidaceae > Prevotella > Prevotella copri_U. Next base: position 90,128 of record NZ_NMPZ01000007.1, read on the forward strand.
AGCCGATGGTAGGAGTCTTTTTCTTGGTATTGCCCTTCAGGGTGGCGTAGATGTAGCCCATATCGTCCATCTCTACGTCGCTCAGACCTTCTTCCTCCAGTTCGTGCTTCAGGTACTTGGCAAAATCCAACTGTTTTGCCGTGCTTGGCACACTTTCTGAGTCTTCACTCGACTGTGTGTCGAATTTTGTATAGTTAATGAAACGTTCTACTAAATCCATGTTCTTAAATTAAATTTTAATGTAGTAGTGATCTCGGTGGGACTCAAACCCACGACCTTCAGAACCGGAATCTGACGCTCTATTCAACTAAGCTACGAGACCAGAATTGGTGATTTATCGGCAAACGCCGCCTACCCCTTAGGAGTAATTGACTGCAAAAGTACATTTTTTATTTCGAATAACCAAATATTTGGCTCATTTTTTTTCTATATATATAATGTATAGGGAGAAAAAGCGGTGAATTTTTCTACAAAATGATACTTAAAATCTAAAAAATGCTATCATTTTGCGAAATATTTTCGAAAAACGCTTGCAGATTAATAATAAATTTGTATCTTTGCAGCGTGAAAGTAAGATAAACAGTAAAATAAGAAACTATAAACGATATATAATAGATAAAATGAGTAATCTGATAAAACCCGAAGGGTATGAGGCGCTGCTGGATATGCGCCAGACCGAAATGGGTATCAAAATGATAAAAGAGTTCTTCCAGCAGAACCTGTCCACAGAGTTGCGCTTGCGCCGTGTCACCGCCCCTCTCTTCGTATTGAAGGGTTTGGGTATCAATGACGACCTGAATGGAGTGGAGCGCCCTGTAACTTTCCCTATCAAGGATTTGGGTGATGCAAAGGCTGAGGTGGTTCACTCTCTGGCTAAATGGAAGCGCTTGACCTTGGCAGAATATGAGATAGAGCCGGGCTATGGTGTCTATACCGATATGAACGCCATCCGTGCCGATGAGGAGCTTGATAATCTTCATTCGCTCTATGTGGACCAGTGGGACTGGGAGGCTGTGATTACGAAGGGTGATCGTACCATCTCATTCCTTGAAGATGTGGTTCGCCGCATCTATGCAGCCATCCTCCGCACCGAGTTCCTGGCTTGCGAGCACTATCCGCAGCTGAAGCCTTTCCTGCCAAAGGATATTCATTTTATCCATGCGCAGGATTTGCTCGATATGTATCCTGACAAGACTCCTAAGGAGCGCGAGGATGCTATCTGCAAGAAATATGGTGCCGTATTTGTAGAGGGTATCGGCGGAAAGTTGAGCGATGGAAAGAAACATGATGGACGTGCTCCTGACTATGACGACTGGAGCACCATAGCCGAGAATGGCAAGGAAGGATTGAATGGTGATATCCTGATTTGGTATCCGGTGTTGGGCAGAAGCTTCGAGCTGAGCTCTATGGGTATCCGTGTTGACAAGGAGAGCCTGCTTCGCCAGTTGAAGCTGGAAGGCAAGGAAGATAGAGAGAAGCTCTATTTCCACCAGCAGCTCCTGAACGACAAGTTGCCATTGAGTATCGGTGGTGGTATCGGTCAGAGCCGTCTCTGTATGGTGCTGCTCCACAAGGCGCACATCGGCGAGATTCAGGCTAGTATCTGGCCGGAAGATATGAGAACAGAATGTGAGAAGGCAGGAATGCCGCTCATCTAGAGATAAAAAGATTGTTAAGTTGGTATCCTGGTCATATCAACATATTTTTTAATGAATATCAGAGAGATTGTCAACATACGATTATAAGTTCATAGATATTATATAAATGAGAATCCCGACCCTCCTTCTTCTTGGAGAGTCGGGATTATCATTTTTATGATTGTTCTTTCCTGATGTTTTCCGAATTGTTTCGACCGTACAGATAGAATTGTTTCCGAAAAAAACTAGAAGTAATAGGTGAAACCCATAGTGGCAGCACGGTTGCCGAAATGCTGACCGGCGATATCGTGGAATCTGCCTTCCAGGGTAAGATGCTTGCCTATGTTCTTATATACGGCCACCTCGGCATAGAGATTGGCTGGCGTATAGGCTGGTGTAAGCGTGTGGCGACGGGTGCACCAGATCATATTGGATGTCAGGCGCCAGCCAGCAGGCAATGACAACTGTGGAGCCAGCTTGAATATCGCAAAATTGCTGTATTTGCTGGTTTTAGAGTTCTTTCCTTCTTCTCCTCCGAAAATCTCAGCCTTTTCCCAGAAGTAATTCACTCCGGCGGTAATCCTCAGCATTCCCTTATGCCAGAAGGCAGTAGTTCCGATGCCCAGTGTATTGTCGCGATCTACACCCGGAAGATCCTGATGGATATTTTTGATAGAACTGCTTACCACGAGATTCGGCTTGCTGTAGGTATGCTTCAGCTCAGCCACATAGGCGAGGCGCTCGCTGATGTCCTTGGTGTAGTATGGACGCCAAGCCCCCTCCATATCGCCTGCAGTAACGAAATCGCCAAAATCGGCATTGAAGATTCTTCGGCAGAATGTGCCCTGCAGGGTGTGGCCCGGTGCAAAGTTGTGATATACGCTCACCGTGTAGCTATGGTTGTGGGTACTATGCTTCCAGTCCTTTTCTGTTGCAATCTGCTTCGGACGGAAATTGATGGTGCGGAATCGGTCGCCCACCATGAAGCCCCATTTGCCGATGGTATAATCCAGCTGCGCATACAGGTCCTGATAGTTGGAGTGGTTGGTGTAATCAGCCACACAGTTCTTCTCGATAGACAGTCCGCCCTCGAAACCGGCTGTAAGCCAGAGATTTTCAGAAATCACCGGAGTGGCATATTCCACTACCATAAACGGATAGGTGGCATGGTTGCGATAAGGTGCCGCACTGGCATCTGCCGCATTTCCGCCATTGTCGCTGATGTTCTCTGCACCCAGGGTAAAGAGGATGCTCGCTCCCTTGTCGCCCAGCAGGCGGGTATAGTCTGCCTGGAGATGGTAGGCGCGTACATAGTCGGCTGGCGTACCGGTAATATGGTTTCGGGTGTAGGTCTGCATCGCATCCACTTCCAGCATGTCCTTCTCGGTAGGAGTCCAGAGGATGTTCATCTTGGCTCCCTCGTGCGAATAGTGATTGATGAGGCTTGGGCCATCACCGGCATAGGAACCCAGGTCGTTGTTGGAAGTGCGCTGCATGTTGCCCTCTACGTGGCTCAGGATGCGCAGCTTGTCCTGCTGGCTCAATACGCTCACGATGCCCTTTCCGCCGCCATAGGTGTCGCCGAAGAAACCTACTCTTCCGCTCACCCCGTTCTCACCCTTGCGCAGGGTGATGTCAATCACCTTTTTCAGACTGCTGCATCCCTTCATCACCTCAGAGTTCTGGCAAACCTTGATGCTCTCTATCTCCCTCGCCTTGAAATGATGGAGCAAGGTAGCGTAGTCGAGACCATATTCCTGGTTGTCGATGCGGATGACGAACTTGCCGTAGAGATTGGCGAAAGGATCACCGCCGATGATGTTGTTGCCGTCCATCGTAAGGACTTCTGGGCACATCATCAGCATATCGAGGAGCGATTCCTCGCCTGTGAGTTCCATTTCTGATACGTGCATGATGTAGCGGTCGCCGATGTGTTCTATCGGTGCCGCCATTGTAGGATTAGTAAAGCCTCCGAGCGCCATAGCGAGCAGCAGGAGGCGGCTGGTTTTTATCATTTTATTCTTTCTCATACTTTCTTTTTAATGTTAAGTTGTAGCATTTAGGTTTTGTCCCATCGCCTGTCCCTACCCGAAAAGCAGGGTGATGAGCGGGATGGTGAGGATGCTGCCCAGCGTAGTGATGAATGTCAGCTCCGTGATGAGCGCCGGGTTTCTGCCGTATTTCAGGCAGAACATGGTGCCGAAGCTAGCCACAGGCATCGCAATCACCACGGTGTTGATATTATTCACCACGTCGCTCACGCCGCATACCTTGAAGAAGAAGTAGAGGCTCAGCGGAACCACTACCAGGCGCAGCAGCGAGGCTACGTAAACCTTCGGGCTGCCGATAATCTCCTTGAGGGGCAGTTTGGCCATGCTGCTTCCGATAATCATCAGGGCGGCAGGAACCGTTACGTTGCCCACCATCGTTACCGGACGGGCGATGACATCAGGCGTATGTACTCCCAGCGCCACCAGCAGGGCTGCCACGGCAGCCGCAATCAGAGCCGGACTCAGCAATACCTTCGGGTTGAACTGCTTCACGCTGTATTCGCCCTTGATGAGCATCACGCCAGCCGTGAAGATGAAAAACGTGTTCGGCATGTTGAGCAGGGCGGCGTAGAAGATTGCCTTGGGGCCGAAGATGCTCGAAACGATAGGATATCCGATGAATCCCACGTTGGCAAACATCAGGGCGAAACCGATCATTCCCTGGTCGTCATGGTTCTTACTGATGAGCCGAGGCACCCCGAATCCGAACACCAGTAATAAGATGTACGTGAGGAAACCTACACCCAGAAGCGGGAGAATGAGCGTGCGGTCGGGCAGTTCATCTCCCATCACAGACGAGAGCACCAGCAGCGGGCAGGTGATATCTACCACGATGCTGGACAGCTTCTTGTCAAACTTGTCGCCCATATAGCCAAGCTTGCAGGCGACGTAACCTAAAACTACGATGATGAACAGAACCACCATCACTTCCAAATTCTCCATTATCCCGAAAATCTAATCTCTTTTATCTTAATCGATAAAACTTCTTTTACCTTAATCTATGAATCTTCTGGTGATATCGCCGTAGTTCTCGATGCGGCGGTCGCGCAGGAATGGCCACCAGCGGCGTACATCCTCGCTGTGCTTCAGGTCGATATCCACCACCAGGCTCTCTTCCTCATCATCGCTCGCACGATAGTGAAGCTCGCCCTGAGGACCTGCCACGAAACTGCTGCCCCAGAACTGGATTCCGTCGGTCTGACCGCTTGGGTCAGCTTCGAATCCCACTCGGTTTACAGCCACTACCGGCAAACCGTTTGCCACGGCATGGCCTCTCATCACGGTGGTCCACGCCTCACGCTGGCGCTGCTGCTCCTCCTCTGTATCGTAGGTGGCATAGCCGATGGCAGTAGGGTAGATCAGGATGTCTGCGCCCTGCAGCGCCATCAGGCGGGCTGCTTCCGGATACCACTGGTCCCAGCACACCAATACGCCGAGCTTGCCCACGGAAGTCTGTATCGGCTTGAATCCAAGGTCGCCAGGGGTGAAGTAGAACTTCTCGTAGTAGGCAGGGTCATCCGGAATGTGCATCTTGCGGTACTTTCCGGCTATGCTTCCGTCCTTCTCTATCACCACTGCCGTATTGTGGTACAGTCCCGGAGCACGGCGCTCGAAGAGCGAAGTAACGATCACCACGCCCAGATCCTTGGCAAGCCTGCCGTAGAATTCTGTAGATGGACCAGGTATCGGTTCGGCAAGGTCAAAATTCTCTACATCTTCTACCTGGCAGAAGTAGAGCGTGTTGTGAAGTTCCTGCAATACAATGAGTTCTGCGCCACGCTTCGCCAGGTCGATGATGCCCTCAGCGAGTCGGGTCTTGTTATCGGCGATGTCCGCCGTAATGTGAAGTTGTAATAATCCGAGTTTCATTTATGTCTGTGTCTTTTCTAATACTTTATTTAATAGCCCCCTCCGGCAGCTGCATGGTGAGGCAGTGGATGCTTCCGTGCTGGCGGATGATGGTGAGCGAATCTACTCCTATCACGTTTCTGTCTGGGAAGGCAAGCTGAATCTGTCGCTTCGCCTCCTCGTCCTTCTCAGGCTGGTTGTACGTAGGATAAATCACGGCACCGTTCAGAATCAGGAAGTTGGCATAGGTGGCAGGCAGTCTGTCGCCCTTGCTGTTCTTGTCTGTAGTCAGTCTGTCGCCCTCGTCATAGATGGCATCCGGCATCGGGAGCTTCAGCAGTCGGTAAGGGTATCCCTCGTAGGTGAAGAGCTTCTGCAGCTGCTTCTCCAGCGCCTGGAAGTCCTCATACTGCTCATCCTCCGCATCATCACACCCTACATATAATAAGGTGTCGTGCGGAGCCACTCTCACGATGGTGTCGATATGTCCGTCGGTATCATCACCCACCAGATTACCGTGGTCGAGCCATACCACGTTTCTTACATGGAAGAAATTCCTGAGCTGGCTGTCGATGTTCTCGCGGGTGAAAGGCTGGTTGCGGTGAGGCGCCAGCAGGCATTGCGATGTGGTGAAGAGCGTACCCTTGCCGTCGCTCTCTATGCTTCCGCCTTCGAGCACGAAGCCCTGGTGGTTCTCCAGCGCCGCATTGAAGGCTCCCTGATAGTAGAGCTGCAGATTGATGGCATTGTCCTTTTTCCAGTCGAATTTCTCGCCCCATCCGTTGAACTTGAAGTCGAGCAGATGGATAGGGATGACGTGCGAATTGTGTCTGCCGCGCGAAACCATGCTGATAGGTCCGTGGTCGCGCGCCCAGGTATCGTTGGTATCCATCTCGTAGAGGTGAACGCGGCTCATCTGTCCCTCCGACAGCTTTTCGGCGAGCATTCTCTGGGTGCTTTCCAGGATAGGTGTCACCACCAGCAGGTCTTCGTAGCGGGTGATGATGTCTGCGAGCTGCAGATACGTGTTGGTTATCTGTCTCAGATACGGCTTCCAGTCCGTTCCGCCGTGTGGCCACGTGAGCATGATGGCGCTCTGTGGTTCCCATTCTGCGGGAAGTGCGAAATCGCAAGGTAATATTGAGTGATGCATAAGCTTTTGTATTTTTAATGTTTTATGCGTGCAAATATACTAAAAAAATCGGCAACTTACATAATTTTTTGAAAATTTTTAGTGAAACGCTTGCTAATTTCGTGAGAAATGCGTAACTTTGCAGCCTAAATTATAAAATAAGACATATTAGGAGCGTGAAAATAAGAGAAGTAGTTGATGCCCTTGAACATTACGCGCCTCTGCCCTTGCAGGAAGGATATGATAATGCCGGCCTGCAAGTTGGATTGACAGAGGCGGTAGAAATGTCAGGGGCATTGTTGTGTCTTGACGTCACTGAGGCGGTGGTGGATGAGGCGGTCCAGAAGGGCTGCAATCTCATCGTAAGCCATCATCCGCTCATCTTCAGAAAGCTTTCCAGGCTATCGGATGAGAACTATGTGCAGCGCACCGTTCGCAAGGCGATCAAGAATGATGTTACCATCGTCTCCATGCATACCAACATGGATGCAGCGGCAGGCGGAGTGAACTTCAAGATTGCCGAGAAGCTGGGCCTGAAGAACGTGCAGTTTTTCGGTGGCGAGAAGGAAGTGGATGGCGTGAAAGGCGGCAGCGGCGTGATAGGAGAGATCTCTGACGAGGATATCCTGAAGGCTGCCCAGGCTGGCAAGCTTTCGGATGAGGTGAAGGAGCATTTCGCCGAAGGTATCGCTGCCGATGACCTGGTATTGCTGCTCAGGGATCGTTTTGGAGTGGAATGCGTGCAGTGCAACCAGCTCTTGCGTCGCCCTATCCGCAAGGTGGCGCTCTGTGGCGGTTCGGGTTCATTCCTGCTGGGCGATGCCATTGCGGCGGGAGCCGATGCCTTCATCACGGGCGAGATGAGCTATCACGAGTATTTCGGCCATGAGCAGGAGATTCAGATCTGCGTCATCGGCCACTATCAGAGTGAGCAGTTTACCAGCGAAATCTTCCGCAGCATCATCCTCTCTCATTTCCCAGATGCCAAATGCTGCATCTCGGAGATCAACACCAATCCCATCATCTATTTGTAAAGTAAAAAATAAGGTTTAAAGATAAAATAAAGAAATTATGGCAAAGAAAGATCCTACAGATTTGACAGTTGAAGAGAAGTTGAAGGCTCTTTACCAGCTTCAGGTAACCTTGTCGGGCATCGACGAGAACCGTGAGTTGCGTGGTGAGCTTCCTCTCGAAGTTCAGGACTTGGAAGATGATATCGCCGGTCTCACCACTCGTATCGAGAACATCCAGCGCGAAATCGAGCAGTTCGACCATGCTGTTTACCAGAAGCAGAACGAGATTGCTGATGCACAGGCTAGCCTGGAGCGCTATCATGCGCAGCTCGATACCGTGAGCAACAACCGCGAGTATGATACCTTGAGCAAGGAGATCGAGTTCCAGGAGTTGGAAATCGAGCTTTGCAACAAGAAGATCCGCGAGGGCATGGCTAAGATGCGCGAGCGCGAGTTCGACCTCCACAAGGCTGAGGAGAAGAAGGCTGACCTGGAGCACGGACTGGTAGAGAAGCGTGCTGAGCTGGAAGACATCCTGGAGGAGACTCACGAGGAGGAGGAGCGCCTGAAGGAGAAGGCTCTCGAGCTTGAGAAGAAGATTGAGCCACGTCTGCTCGCCAGCTTCAAGCGTATCCGCAAGGGAGCCCGCAACGGTCTGGGCATCGTTTACGTGCAGCGTGATGCATGTGGTGGTTGCTTCAACAAGATTCCACCTCAGCGCCAGTTGGATATCAAGATGCACAAGAAGATCATCCCTTGTGAGTACTGCGGCCGTATCCTCATCGACCCAGAGTTGGCAGGTGTGAAGATCGAGACTCCGAATACTGATGAGAAGCCAAAGCGCAAGCGCATTTCCCGCCGCAAGAAGGCTGAGGATGCTGAATAAGGATAGGAAAAGAGACAAAAGCTTGTAAAAGCGTATAAATGTAAAGGAAGCGGCAACCGGAAGATACGGCTGCCGCTTTTTTTTCATACGGTTATGCGATATCAGATGATGATAATCCGAAATCAGATGATGATAACCGAAAATCAGATGATGATAATCTGAAATCAGATGATGGTAATCCAGATGCCTTCTCCCTGATTCTCAGCCGCCTGGATGCGCTTCTTCAGTCGGGTGAGCCAGATGCGGGAGTTCACCACCATGCCCTTCACCTTGTTCTCGCCCACCAGGATGCAGCCCTGGGTATCGTCGGGATAGTTGCCGGCATGGATGCGGATGCCCTCGAAACCGGGTACCCCCTGCACATACGGCAGCCACTCCTTGAATCGGGGCGACTTGGTGATGAGTACACGATACGAGCCCTCGGGGATGGCAGTATGCCCCGGAATCTTTCTTGCCACCTTGCCGCTCTGACGGCTGTACTTGGCATTCACTTCCTCGGGCTTCAGCGCTATCCCGTTCAGGTTGCGCCACGTAGGCTCCAGGGTGTCACAGAAGTAGCTGTCCTTAGACAACTTCTTCAAGTCGAAAGTATGTTCGAAACTGCGCTTGTCGCCGGCAGACTTGCCGGAAAGCACCTTGCGCTTCACATCACCATCAGCCAACAGATACAGTCGGCCGATGGTATAAGTATTCTTCTTTGCTATACGCTCTAAAACAATTTCCATATACAATAAAAATTTTTCGTTTACAACTCTAAGAGTGAGGCTTCATCATTCTAATAATGGGTCTTGAAATAAACTGAGTCACTGAGTTTCTGAGTCATTGAGTCACTTTCTTCTTTCTCGATATACCCGCGATGCAGCCAGTTTCTCAACATTTTGGCAGTACCCTTGGCGTTCATGTCGTTTTTCAGACGCAGACTTTCCACCTGCTGATAGCTGAACTTGTCGGGCAGGAATGCCAGGATGCTCGCAGGTCCCTTCTTGCTTTCCTGATCTCCGTCACGCTCCGCCTTCTTGATGGCATCGCCGAAGAAACGCATCTTGCAGTAGAGGTCGTAACGCTCGCTCCAGCGGATGAAATCCTCAATCTCAGGCTCCCACTGGTAACCGTTCGCCACATAGAGCACACACGCCTTCAGATAGCCGATTACGTTGGCACGGAAACTCAGATTCTCATAGACTCTGTCCTGCGACAGACGGGAGAATTCCGCATTCTCATCCTTCAGTACCTCGGCAAGATGAAAAGCCTCCTTGCATTCCACCAGCCCCGAAGCCATGCAGAGATTATCAATGTAAGATTTCAGAGAATTTCTGAATTCCTCATCATAGGTTCCATAGACGGGAATGTCCTCGCCGATGTCTCTTTCCGGGATGGTGCAGAAGTTGATACGGGAAACCGGACCGTCGGTCAGCACTCGCTTGAAATACTTGATGCCTTTATGGATGGTGGTAGAAGCATTCCAGTTGAAACGGATGGTGACTCGCTCGGTGACACTTTGTGTTCCGACTCGTGTTTGTCCATATAAGTTACCTGGGCCAAAGGCGAGGCACATGATGCGGAACTGCTGATAACCGCTACCTTTGAGTGCATCAAACTGGTCGATTTCGTTCAGCGAAGTATAAAGGAAATGTTCCTTGGCTTCAGCGGTACGCATCACGAAGGCTGGGTTGGTCATATCGGCATCAATCTCCTGGATAATCAGATTTTCAGGGCGTTTGCGCTTATCCTTGTTGGCACCCTTACGCATCATCTCATCCTTCCATTCCTTCTCACGCTTCAGGTTTTCGGCATCTCTTTTACGGATATCCTCCATGATGAAATCGATAGGTTTCTGTACACAACTTTTACCTGCACCGGTGCCTGCAAGCAGACAGGTCATCAGGGTAGCTTCGTGCTCCACGTTGTCGATATATCTGAATCTGGTTCTCCAGAGATGGGTAGCGAGCGAAGGAAAAATGGCGTGCGCCACAGCAGGCTGATAGATTTCCGGCGTCTTGGATATCAGCAGCTCCACCAGCTTCGGCAGCTTCTTCGGCATCGGAGGCGGAGCAGGATACTCCTCCTCTTCGCCTTGAGCATTGAGATTTGAACTTTGAACTGTATGATTAGCATTGCCTGCCATTTGCCCCATAAAGTCCCCCGCCAGGCGTTCCGGGGATTTGCAATCCCCGGCAAGCAAGCTATAGCGAGCTGTCCCCTTACCATCAATCGTAAGCCCACGCTTCAAGAAAGCCTCTCTGCGGGCTTTGATCTCCTCATCCGGCAGAACCCCATACCACTCCTTCGAGCGGTAAATCTCGGAGTCCTTATCCGTGATAAAGATGATTCTCTCCGGCGTGATGCAGCTTTTGTCGTAGGGAATCCCTGCCGCCTCGCAATACGCCTTCTGCGTCTCCTCTATCGTCATACCCATCGGCATACGGATATCAATATGCAGCTTCTTTCTAGCCGAATACTCCAGATGCAGCAGCTTCCCCTTCCAAATCGTGTTGCTGCAGTTCAGCTCACGAGCCTTCTCCAGGGCAGCATCCACATACTCCACATCATCCACATCAATAGTCGTCTGAAAGAGGAAGCTTTCAGGATCCGCATCCTCACTAGAGCGGTGATTATTCCTGAATCTGTAATAATGAATCGCACGGATAGGCAGCTGTCTTTTCAGCCCCTCCTTCGCTTTCTTCACCGCCTTTTCATCACCAGCATCTACGCCGGGGATCGCCTTCTCCCCACGTATCTGCGCAATCACACCCTTCAGCCATGGCTGTGCTATCAGGGTGTCATAGACATACAGGGGCTGGGAAGAGTTCAATCTTCCCATATTGCCCTTGCGTGCCGGATTCAGAGCCATTACTTGTACTGTTCCCATGCTATATTCTCCTTGAAATGTTTAGCTTTGCCCTTCATCTCCATCATCTCTTTGTAGAGATATTTCAGAATGTCCGACTTGCTCATCTCCTTCGGAAAAGAGAAGGAAGCGAACACACGCTGCGGCGAGGTACGGAGGGCACCATGCGAGGTATGGATAATCTCGGTATAAAGCTTCCCGCCCGACTGAGCGTAAGGTTTGAAGTCGAGCTGGTCGCCATGCTCGCCACCGCTGCAGATCATTCTGCCCGGAATCACCTTGGGCACCTCGCAGATGGTCTCCGCATCGTTCCAGGGAGCCTTGCGGATAGCTACGTTACCACACTCGTCAGTAATGATACTGGCATCTACCTTCTGGGCGTTCAAAAGCGCCTGTACAGCAGCCTCTGCAGCTGCAGAAAAACTTTTCTTGCTCATATATATTGAAGTTTTAGAAAGATATGTTGTTAATCAAAAATCTGGTCATTGATGGTCAGGATTCTGCCATTGAAGCGGACGTCGATGGGGGTGACTTCTGAATTGTCCGACAGCAGGAAGACTCCAGAAGCACAGTAACAATGAACAAACATTTTGTTGTTCAAACTGTCCTTGATAAATCCCAGCAACCATTTGGCAATCAACTTATCACCACATTTCTGCGGGTTCACCATATCGGTCACCATCACCTCATCGCAGAAGAAGGTCTTGCCTCCCGCTGTCAGTACTCTCATCTTTCCATATTGAGGATGCTCGAAATAATATGGTTTTATCACGTTCATTATTTGATGTATTATCACGTTGGGACTGCGACCATCCGCTAAATTCCGTACCAGGAAATGGTACCGGTTTTCCATATACAGAAAAGCCCCGCAACCAGACTTTATCATCTGATTGCGGGGCAAAGGTACGGCAAAATGCGATACTGACCAAGAAAATACCCCTGCGGTTATTTCGAGGGTTATAAAGTTATAACGAGGGTTATTTCTGTGCCCGTTTTAAGCATCATTTTCGTCGATTCCCAACAGATTTCTGAAGCAAACCACCATATGGGTCATTGCAATATAAGGTTTCTTTTTCACATTTCCCATCGGAGCATATTCCCATTTATCGAATGGTTTCATATAACAATCCGAGTTGCTGATTTCTGCTCAGATATACGCTTGGGGTTCAATTCGCCTTTCTTGGCTTTCTCTTCATTAGGAGCAGACTGGCTGCTGTTTGATTGTTGTTCTTCTTCATTCATATTATTATAGTTTTTAAGTATATGCAAAAGCCCCGCCTAGCGAGAGCGTTGTACTCTGCTAGGCGGGGCTTGCGTTCCTTATTGTTATGTTGTTATTCTTTCGGGAAAGACTATTTATATTATCATTCTACTATTTTGCAGTATCAATATCCCAACCATCGGCTATCAGGCCAGTTTCTTTTCTCCACCAATAACCTCTTTATCTTTCCAGCCAAGCTGTTTTGTATGACTCCCAGACGGTTGGAATCGGAAGAGGTTAACGTGATAGTTCAGATATTATTTCACCAAAGTTTCGCAAGTGAATAAATATCAACTTGCTTGTTTGTAAATATATTGAACTTTTGCATGTGGTTCAAGAACGGGCTGAAGGCCCAAAAGCTCCTAGCCCAGGGCATCGCCCTGGGTATAATGGCAATCAATAAGGCGCCCTGTAAGGGCAAAAGCTTTACAATATCACGCAGCCCACCTAATCCCGGAATACGAAATTCTCATCATATTCCACATTATATAATTGCAAGAACGCTCTATATTCCTCTGCAAACGAATGCTTTGTGTGATGCTCTTTCTGATTGGCAATGTATTGTAATGTTTTATCCACAACTGATTGGCTGATGGAATATGCGGCATAACCACCCTGCCATGCGAAAAAATGATAATACGCAGGGTCGAGATTCTTAATCCATCTGCTGCTGTTTCGCTTAATCTCCTCCACAATCTGGGAAATCGTGACGTCTTTGGATAAAATGAACAAAACATGAATATGATCTCCTACACCACCTGCCTTTATCTCGGCACATCCCGTAGTTTTAACAAGTTTGCCGATATAATTATGAAGTCGCTCCAAATTATTTTCACGTATTTTGGGGCTCGTGGTTTTGATGTGGAAAATCAAATGGATGTAAATTTTTGATAATGATTGTGCCATAATTGTAAAGCTTTTGCCCTTACAGGGCGTTGGTTTATATGTCATTAATACCCAGGGCGTTGCCCTGGGCTAGGAGCTTCTGCCCTTTCAGGGCGTGTGGGGTATCGCGAATGAAACCTCAGAGCGTGTGGGGGTGTCGCGAATGAAACCTCAGGGCGTGTGGGGTATCGAGAATGAAACCTCAGGGCGTGTGGGGTGTAGCGAATGAAACCTCAGGGCGTGTTAATGTTTCTTTTATAGGAGCAAAGTTACGATTTTCTTTTGAAACCAACAAGAGTTTTCTCAAAAAAGTTTGGAAAAAGTTGGTGGGGCAATCTTTTGTTTCCGTCTATACCATTTGCTGGTATTTCTTATTTATTGACAAGAGGTGGCAATCTGAAAGATTAAGGGAGGATGATGATACCTGGCGGATATACCCCAAAAAGTGACTCAGTGACTCAGTGACTCAGTTTATTTCCGACCCCCTATAGGGGTTGTTTTCTGCTTACAGATTGTAAGCATATAGATTATATATTATATAATATATAATATATCTACTATAAAGAGGGTAGAATATACGGGCTGAAATAAACTGAGTCACTGAGTCACTGAGTCACTGAGTCACTTTTCGTAGCAGATGGATATTCTGCTTAACCATCTTATTGAAAGAACTTTAGGACAAAAAACTATATTTCGAAGAACGCAACTCAATGCTTCTTTCTTCTCTATCTTACGAGTTAGGATTATTAACGCAGTTTCAAATTGAAAGCTGCTGAAAATCGGCCCTTATCGCCACCCAAAATTTGGTGGTTCCAGAAAAAAGCCGTATCTTTGCACTGTCATTCAGAGATAAGGCGCCAATCGGATGAGTGACAAAAAACTGAATGAGTAACCGTTAAAATTGAATTATTAACCCTTTAAAAACTGATTGATTATGGGACAAGGAACTAGTAAGTATCGTAAGATTACACGTACCCCTCAGACGGGTGAGAACGCAGGTAAGAAGCTCTGGTATGCTACTGCCGTAAGCGACCGTGAGATGAGTTTCGAGGATTTCGTTACCCACATCTCTGAGCACAACTCTCCATACAGCCGTGGTACTATCCATGGTGTGCTGATGGATACCCTCGATTGCCTGAAGCATCTGATTCTGGACGGCAAGAGCGTGCGTTTCTCCGACCTCGGATTGTTCTCCATCGGTATGACTTCGCGTGGCGAGGTGAGCAAGGAGAAGGTGACGGCGGCTAGCGTGCTGGGCGTGCATCTGATTGTAAGAAACACAAAGACCTGGAGCAACGCCGAGCTGAAGAAGCTCACCAAGATCGTGGCATACGATGATTATACCTCCGGGGCTGAGGACGGCGGTGGAACTGAGAATACGCCGGGTGGAGGCAATACTAGCCAGGGCGCTGGCGGGGAGACCAACAAGGATAACGGCGGAACATCGCAGGGCGGCGGAACTAGCCAGGGCACTGGCGGCGGAACTGACAGCGGAACTGACGCTGGCGGCGACAACGTAAGTTTGTAAATCTTGCTTGATGCGGATTGCAAATCCGCAAAGCCCAAATAGGTTAGGACGTTTTTTTACGGCGGATTGCAAATCCGCCGAAACGCCTAACGGAATTAATCACTAAAAAAAATGCCTATGAAGAAAGAAACCTGGAAAACTGTATTTCAGATAGTTATATCTATCTTGACCGCCATTGCCGCCTCTCTGGGCGTGACGAGCTGCATGTCTTGACACATCGAAGCTAAAAAGGCTGAATGTCTTGACGCATCAAATAAAAAAAGTGCCGATAGGTGAATCCTACCGGCACTTTTGCTGTATATGAATTTCCTTGCTGGAATCCTTTTTCTAGATGCCTCTAGCCTTGTAGATTTTATCCTTGGCATCATTGATTTCCTGGAACTTCTTCTCGGCGGCACGGCGAACATCCTCGCCCAGAGCTGCTACCTTGTCGGGATGATACTTGAGCGCCATCTTGCGGTAGGCGGCCTTTACCTCATCGTTGGAAGCGTCGGGGGAGACGCCGAGGATGCGGTAGGCATCTTCCAGCGAAGTGGCAGATGTGGCTGATGAACCGCCGCCATGCATGCCCAGCATCTGATCTACATCCGATGCTTCCAGCCCCATATGGAGGGCTACTTCCTTCAGCGCCTGAACCTCCTCTGGAGAAACCACATTGTCTGCCTGGGCTATCATCACGAGGAAGTTGAGCAACTGCAGGCGCTGCTCGTACATCATGTTGGCACGTATCTGATGACAGCTGTCCTGTATCACCGTGCGATACTGCTGCATGCCCATGCGCTTCTGCTGCTCGAAGAGCTTGAGGAGGATTTCCTCGCCCTGCTGCTTCGCCGCCATACCGAAGTTCTGGAGTAGGAAGCGGCGCACCAGCTCCATCTCTGAATGCATGATTCTGCCATCTGCATTGATGATGTAAGAGGCGAGAACCAGGAGCGAGAACATAAAACTATTTCGCTCTCCCTCGTAGGCGTGCTGCTGACCGTAGCCGCCGTAACTTCCGTTTCCATATCCTCCGCTGCCATATCCGCTGTAAGCTTCGTAGGCGTTGGAGTATTCTCTGTTGTTATGTCCCTCACTGCCAGGCTTATTGACCTCGTCTAGCCCATGGTCGAAGAGCGAGCCGAGGGCGAATCCTGCTAGGGCGCCAAGAGGTCCTGCGGTGATGAATCCCAGAAAACCTCCTATCCATTTTCCTGCTGCCATATATACTGATTTTTCTGAATGATAATCAAGTTGAAAAGCCCCCGACCTCTGCCGTATGCTAAGAAAAGAAGCATGCAACTTCGGAAGGGGGCGAGTGCTGATTAATAAGAGGTTTCTTTTTTATTTCTCGAAATAGTAGAGGAACTGGGCAATACCAGAAAGTGCTGGCTTGCGCTGACCTTCTATCTCGATGGTAAACTTGATGCTGGTCTTGCAGATACCACGGAGATTCTGAATATCATGGAGTGTTGCCACGAGGCGAACACGTGAACCGGTGATGACCGGCTGACCGAAACGCATCTCATCCATACCATAGTTTACGAGCATTTTGATGTTGTTTACCTCGATGATCTGCTGCCAGAGATATGGCAGTACAGAGAGGGTGAGGTAGCCGTGAGCGATGGTGCTGTGGTAAGGGCTTTCTACCTTGGCGCGCTCTACATCTACGTGAATCCACTGTGGATCGAGGGTTGCGTCTGCAAACTTGTTGATACGGTCCTGGTCGATCTGCAACCAGTCTGATTCACCTAACTTCTCACCGAGGTGAGATGCAAAATCCTCATAGGAATTGATAACTAACTTTGCCATTTTTATCTTTGTTTTTTAAATTGTTATTTGCGATATTCTTAAAGCTTTTGCCCTTTTTAGGGCGTTAGTCTCTTCGGAAGATATCCCGGGTATAGACTTTTTCCTTCACATCATCGAGGCATTTATCGTATCTGTTGGCGATGATCGCCTGACTCTGCTTCTTGAAATCCTCCAGGTCGTTTATCACGCGGCTGCCGAAGAAGGTGGTTCCGCTCTTCAGCGTAGGTTCGTAGATGATAACCTGGGCGCCCTTCGCCTTGATGCGCTTCATCACGCCCTGGATGCTGCTCTGGCGGAAATTGTCGCTGTTGCTCTTCATCGTGAGGCGATACACGCCGATGGTGCAAGGCTTCTCTTCCTCCT
The DNA here is from genome assembly GCF_002224675.1 of Segatella copri. Lineage (GTDB taxonomy): Bacteria > Bacteroidota > Bacteroidia > Bacteroidales > Bacteroidaceae > Prevotella > Prevotella copri_U. The sequence goes on from NZ_NMPZ01000007.1 coordinate 107,371, forward strand.
CGCGGTAGTTGTTCTGGTTGGCGTAATCGTAGTAGCCTGCCATGTGGAGCACTCGGTCGGCGATGAAATCCTTGCGGGTGCGGTTGCTCTCTACGATGGCCTGGATCAGATTCTCGGGCACGTCGGCATAGTTTGCCAGCAGCTGCTTGGTATCCTTCGGCAGACAGTAGCCGCCATATCCGAACGATGGATTATTGTAGAAGGTGCCGATGCGAGGGTCCAGTCCCACACCCGATATGATGGCCTGGGTGTCGAGTCCCTTCATTTCGGCGTATGTGTCCAGCTCATTGAAGTAGCTTACCCGGAGCGCCAGGTAGGTGTTGGCGAAGAGTTTCACCGCCTCAGCCTCTGTGAGTCCCATGAAGAGGGTGTCGATGTTCTCCTTGATGGCTCCCTCCTGCAGGAGTTCTGCGAAGAGATGCGCCGCCTGGTCGAGCCGCTCATCTCCTGCCGGTCTGCCCACGATGATGCGGCTAGGGTAGAGATTGTCGTAGAGCGCCTTGCTCTCGCGCAGGAATTCCGGGGCGAAGATGATGTTCTCGCTGCCCATCTTCCGGCGTATGTTCTCGGTGTAGCCCACTGGGATGGTGCTCTTGATGACCATGATGGCATCTGGGTTCACCTCCTTGACCAGCTGGATGACCTCTTCTACATGCGATGTGTCGAAGTAGTTCTTCACGGGGTCGTAGTTGGTTGGCGTGGCGATTACCACGAAGTCAGCATCCCTGTAGGCTGCGGCTGCATCGGTAGTAGCCTTGAGGTTGAGCTTTTTCTCTGCCAGGTATTTCTCGATGTATTCGTCCTGGATAGGCGAGCGGCGGTGGTTGATGAGTTCCACCTTTTCGGGAACCACATCCACAGCCACCACCTCGTGATGCTGGCTCAGCAGCGTGGCGATGCTCAATCCTACATAGCCTGTTCCGGCTACGGCTATCTTTATATTTTCTTTTGCCATTACCTTTTTTATATTTAAATTGCTGCAAAGGTAATAATAAATAGGTAGAATGCAAAATGTTGCGCCGATTTTTATTAAAAAATAACTGAAATGGCGGCTGAAAAAGCCCTTCAAAATTTGCGTATTTCTGAGCATCTGTACGATTGGCCGGAAATACGCAAATTTTGGAGGGGGATAAATGGGGCGTTTTGGGGGTGATGATGCAGTGATGGGAGAGAAGCCGGGTGTCTGCCTTTCTGTCTGATTTTTCTATATTGTCAATAAATCAGAATAGTCGGGAATCTCTTCGAGGAATAAATATTTTTTATCGTCGTAATCCATCCGGCAGATGTAGTGCTCCAGTCCGTTGCTCACCACCAGGTAATCTACGTGGAGCAGGAGATTATATACCGAAATCTGATCGAACACCTTCTGCGTGATGGGGATATGCGGCGCCTTGTATTCGATAATCATCCTGGGGCGGAGTTCGCGGCTGTAGAGCACGCTGTCGGCACGCAGCACCTTGTCGCCGCATTTCAGCTGGATCTCGTTGGCGAGCAACGAGGCAGGGTAGCCCTTGTGCTCGATGAGATAGTGTACGAAGTGCTGGCGCACCCATTCTTCGGGCGTGATGGCTACGTATTTCCTGCGCAGCACATCCAGTATCTTGGGCTGCTGTTTCGTGCCCGAAACCTTCATTTCGAAGGTTGGTAAGTTCAAGCGAATCATTTTTTATACCTTATTATATATAGTTCGATTTATTTTTGTACCTTTGCAAATGGATTGCAGGCTGGATTCTCTGTGCAGACAGATGAATGGCAGGCTGGAATCACAGTGCAAAGATACAAAAAATAAATCAATGGCAGAAAAGAAAAATGCAATAAGTTACGAGTCGATCATGAAAGATCTCAAGGCTCGGAAGTTTGCGCCCGTGTATGTTCTGATGGGCGACGAACCTTTCTATATAGACAAGATCTGCGATTATATCGCCGAAAACGTGCTCCAGCCGGAAGAGCGGGACTTCAACCAGACCGTGCTTTTCGGGGCGGATACCACGGCGGTGCAGGTGGTGGATCAGTGTAAGGGATATCCGATGATGGCGGAATTCAGGGTGGTGATTGTAAAAGAAGCACAGAATCTGAAGAGTCTGGATGCCCTGGAAAAGTATCTCGAGAAACCGGTGAAATCCACCGTTCTCGTCATCTGTAACAAAAACGGCAGTATCGACCGCAGAAAGAAGTTCATCCCGAGAGCCGAACAGGTGGGAGTGGTGTTCGAGAGCAAGAAGCTCTACGACCGTCAGCTCCCGGGTTTCATCGAAACCTATCTCAAGGCTCGCAAGGCAACCATCGAACCGAAGGCGGTGCAGATGGTGGCAGACCATATCGGAGCCGATCTTCATCGCCTCACCTCCGAACTCGACAAGCTGCTCATCTCTCTTCCTGACTCCGACCGACGGGTGACTCCGGATGTGGTGGAACGTGAAATAGGAGTGAGCAAGGACTTCAATGCTTTCGAACTTCGCAGCGCCATCATCCAGCGTGATGTTTTCAAGGCAAATCAGATAATAAACTATTTTGACAGCAATCCGAAGTCGGGTTCGCTCTATGCGCTCCTCCCGTTGCTCTTCAGTTATTTCCAGAATCTGATGATAGCCTATTATGCTCCGAATAAGCAGAACGAAAATGAGCTTGCAAAATTCCTGGATTTGCGCGGAACCTGGGCGGTGCGCGATTATACGATGGGAATGAGAAACTATTCCGGAGTGAAAGTGATGCAGATAATCGAGAAGCTGAAAGAGGTGGATGCGAAGAGCAAGGGCATCGATAATCCGTTTACTTCGGCAGGTGAATTGATGAGAGAACTCATCTTTTTTATCCTCCATTAGGCTGCTTTCCGGCTCCAAAAATCCGTCGGCAGGCGAGGGTGGGAGAGAGGCTGATTTTTACTCCTCCTTCGTCTTGTCGGAGAAATGAAATGATCTAGAATCGGGGAGGGCGTTTAGCTTCCTGAAAGTGGTGAAAATAGCGTTCGTTATCGAGAAAACGGGCGCTATTTTTTTTGTTTTTCTCGTGGGGAATCTCTCGTTTGGATGAATTTCTCATCTAGATGGTCATTTTTCAGTTTTCGCTGAAATCGCAGTTAACTATAATGAATATCAGATAGTTAACGAAAATAACCCCCTTCAATACTCGCATTTTTGAGCAAAACCCGACCAACGGGCTTGAAAACGCTCAAAATGGAAAAAATTGCCATCCTCAGACCCTCTTTTTTTAGTGTTTGCATTTATTAAGGTTTATGTTTCTGTAGTTTAGTAATGTAAATGTGTATTTTGTAAATCGCTCTTTATGTTTATGAATCTAAACTAAAGAAAACTAAATCGGAGAACAGAGAGAGTGAATTTACAAACGTAAATGTAAATCGGGCGGTTTTGGAATATGAATGTATAAATATACAAGCGAATTATTGAAACGAAAACGTATTGAAACCCAGTGATTTATAGATTTCTGTTGTTTTATGTAAGATTATGATTTGGCATTTGTCGCAAGAAAGATGCATAAAAGTGGCTGAAATGCCTATTTGTAGGGAATAAAGGCTTTGAAACTCAGTGAAATAAGAGTTTTAAGTAAAGCATATCATTGTAAAAGCTTTAGATTACTAAAGTTAGATTTGTAAATTTAAACCATAAAACTAAGAAAGTAAAGATTGGAAGTTTAAATTTGTAAATACAAACCTAAAGTTTAAAAAACAAAATTTTTCCCGAAAAGTTTGGTAAAACCAAATTTTTGCTTTATCTTTGTAAAATCTAAGAAAAATGGGCCAAAAACGGGCCTGTTCGGAAATAAAACATCGTAAAAAATCAAATTCAGACATAGTGATGAAAGATAGAATCAGACAGATCATGGAGGACCAACACCTCAACCAACAGAACTTCGCGCAGCTCATCGGAAAGTCGACAGCGACCCTGAGCAGCATCTTCAATGATCGCACAAAACCATCGCTCGACATCGTAGATGCAATCAAGAAAAAGTTGCCTCAGGTGAACCTTGAGTGGTTGCTTTATGGTACTCCTCCTATGTATATTAATAAGGTGGAAGGTGCCCAGGCGGGTGCTTCAGCCAGAGGTGAAAACGGAGCGGACGATGATTCGCTCGATATGTATGGAGACGCTGTAGGCGTGGCTGGTACAGGTGCTTCGGCAGCAGGTATGGGCGGAAGCCATGGGGGCATAGGTGGCGCTGGCGGCGTGGTGGAGCCTACCCTGGATTTCGGGGGCAGCGAGGGATCCGACTCCCCTACTTCTCCATCGCTCTTTGACCAGCCTCAAACACACGGTGTAAAAAGGACACCTAAAAATATCGCCAATGCAGCAGTTAAATATGTGGACAAACCGCAGCGTAAGATTACCGAGATCCGCATCTTCTACGATGACCAGACCTGGGAGACTTTCGTTCCGAAGAAATAGGCCGGTGCTCTGCTGTCGGGAATAAGGTGGCAATAAAGAAGGAATAAAGTAAGAGGGGGAGCTGAAAAAATCGCTCTTTCTCTTTGTGAAGTTCGAATTTTGTTGTACCTTTGCACTGCCTATATATAAATAGGTATAACAGCAAGCATTAATAACAAGCATTAAAATAGCAATAAGATGAAAAAATATGTTCTAGACCTTAAGGTGGTTTCTGTAGAAGCACTCAGCGATAAGCACGTATTGATTAAGCTTACCGACGAGAAACCTCTGCCGGAAATCCTGCCTGGACAATTCGTAGAAGTAAAGGTAGATCATTCGCCTGCCACCATGCTTCGCCGTCCTATCTCCATCAATTTCGTGGATAGAGAAACCAACCAGCTCTGGCTGCTCGTTGCCATGGTGGGCGACGGAACCCGCCAGCTCGGAAAGCTTCAGGCTGGCGATACGCTCAACTGTATGCTGCCTCTGGGCAATGGTTTCACCATGCCTACAGAGAAGAGTCAGAAGTATCTCCTCGTGGGTGGTGGCGTAGGTGTGGCTCCGCTGCTCTACTTCGGAAAACTCATCAAGGAGTTTGGTGCAGATGTAACCTTCCTGCTGGGTGCCCGCAAGGCTTCCGACCTGCTGGAGCTGGATGAGTTTGCCAAGATAGGAAAGGTATGCATCACTACCGAGGATGGCTCTGCCGGCGAGGTGGGTTTCGTAACCAATCACTCTGTGCTGGAGAACGAGCAGTTTGACATGATTTCTACCTGCGGTCCGAAGCCGATGATGGTGAGCGTGGCTCGCTTTGCCAAGAAGGCTGGCGTGGAGTGCGAGGTTTCCCTGGAGAACAAGATGGCGTGCGGCGTAGGTGCCTGCCTCTGCTGCGTGGAGAAGACCACCGAGGGACATAAGTGCGTTTGCAAGGATGGTCCGGTCATCAACATCAAGCAGCTCACCTGGGATATCTAGTCATTCCCTAGGGTATATCTGATTGGCTCCACTCGCCCTGAACCAACGGTCACCGGCCGAAGGGAAAGGTAAAGGACAGAAGCTATCAGGTAAGCCCCACACGCCCTGAAAGGGCAGAAGCTCCTAGCCCAGGGCATCGCCCTGGGTATGATTGTACCAAATTGCAAGTCGCCCTGAAAGGGCAAAAGCATTTGTAATCCAAATGTAATAGAATATTATTTGATTAAGAAAGATTATGGCTGATTTAAGTGTAAATATAAAGGATTTGAAGCTGAAGAATCCAGTGATGACTGCATCGGGAACTTTCGGCTACGGATTGGAGTTTGCTGATTTCGTTCCGCTGGAGGAAATCGGAGGTATCATCGTAAAGGGTACTACCCTGGAACCACGCGAGGGAAATGACTATCCACGCATGGCTGAAACTCCACAGGGAATGCTCAACTGCGTGGGTCTTCAGAATAAGGGTGTGGAGTACTTCTGCGAGCACATCTATCCTCAGATCAAGGACATCGATACCAATATGATTGTAAACGTGAGCGGACACTCGCCTGAGAGCTATGCGGAGTGTGCTGCACGCGTGAATGAGCTGGATAAGATTCCTGCCATCGAGCTGAATATTTCCTGCCCTAACGTAAAGGATGGCGGTATGGCTTTCGGCGTTACCTGCGAGGGTGCTGCAAGCGTCGTGAAGGCGGTGCGCAAGGTGTATGACAAGACCTTGATCGTGAAGCTTTCGCCTAACGTAACCAGTATTGCCGACATCGCCCGTGCGGTAGAGGCTGAGGGTGCCGACTCTGTTTCACTCATCAACACATTGATGGGTATGGCGGTGGATATCGAGAAGCGCCAGCCGCTGCTGAGCATCCGTACTGGCGGTTTGAGTGGCCCTTGCGTCAAGCCAGTGGCATTGCGCATGGTTTACGATGTGGCCCACGCCGTGAAGATTCCGGTAGTAGGACTGGGCGGTATCCAGAATGCCAAGGATGCCATCGAGTTTATGATGTGTGGTGCTACTGCCATCGAAATCGGTACAGCCAACTTCATCGATCCTGCCGTAACCAAGAAGGTGAAGGATGGTATGAACGAGTGGCTTGATGCTCACGGCTGTAAGTCGGTGACAGAAATTATCGGTGCCATCAAGTAAATGCTGGTCGCCAACAGATAAATTACACATTATTATATATAACAGACTGAACTATCGCATGTGGTTCAAGAACGGGCTGAAGGCCCAAAAGCTCCTAGCCCAGGGCATCGCCCTGGGTATAATGGCAATCAGCAAGGCGCCCTGTAAGGGCAAAAGCTTTGTATATTGCCCAGTATTTTAAAGCTTTTGCCCTTTCAGGGCGACAAGTTTGTGTCCGTAATTACCCAGGGCGATGCCCTGGGCTAGGAGCTTCTGCCCTTTCAGGGCGTGTGGGCTTACATGCGTAACTAAAATAGAATAGGTATGATGGATTTGAATGATATGGATCCCGTTCTGCTCGTAGCAGCTCTTACGCAGCAGATAGCGGAACAGGAGAAGCGCGCAGCGGCTTGCAGCGAGGATGCTGAGAACAAAGCTGCGCTGAGCAAGAACCTGCTGAGACGAGGCAATCTGCTGATTCAGATGGGTGATAAGGAGGGAGCCGGAAAGGATATGCAGAGATACCTGCAGCTGAATCCCGAGAAGATAGAGGAGCTTACCGGAGAGTTTAAGGCTGAAGGAAGAGAACATTGCCGATAATTGTCTGAGCATTGCCGGTAAATGTTCTTTCGAAATGATACGAATGCTGATAAAAATCTGCCAGTTTAGGGCTTTTTCTGATAAAAATCTGCTGAAAATCTGCTAAAAAGCAGAAAATATAAGGAAAATAAAGAAAAAACTGACAATTTGTTTGGTGGTATCAAAGAAAAGTGTTACTTTTGCAAACGAGTTGAGACTTTCATCGGTTGATGCTCCATCTGAGCTACTTCATTCTGAAGACTGATGGCTCAGCAATAAATGAATAACAAATAAAAGAATAAGAAAATGGAAAAGTTGAACGCTTACTTTTTTAGCTATTACTTTTACTTTGCAAGCAATTGTAAAGCGGGAAGTTGCGTATATATTTCAACTTAGGATATAAGATTCTTGAAATCATCGAAACGGTCCCGCTCTATTGTGAGCAGGACCGTTTTTCGTAAAACTCGAATCCGTTTTCCGAAAAATCCGTTTTCCAAAATCAGGAGATAATGTAAAAAAGAGAGTGAAACAATGAAGAGAATTGCAATACAAGGAGAGTTGGGATCCTTCCACGACATTACCGCCCACGAGTATTTCCAGGGCGAGCAGATAGAGTTAATCTGTTGCGCTACCTTCGAGGAGGTGTTTGAGAACATCAAGCGAGATCCTACCATCATCGGCATCTGCGCCATCGAGAACACCATCGCCGGCAGTCTGCTCCACAACTACGAGCTGCTCCGGGAGAGCGGAACCACCGTGGTGGGTGAGCACAAGCTCCACATCGAGCACAGCATCTGCTGCCTGCCTTCCGACGACTGGAGCACCCTGCAGGAGGTTCACTCTCATCCTGTAGCGCTGATGCAGTGTGGCAAGTTTCTCGCCAACCATCCTGATCTCAAGGCGGTGGAGGCTGAGGATACCGCAGGTTCTGCCGCATTCATCGCCCAGCACCAGGTTCACGGATGGGCAGCCATCTGTTCTGCCTACGCTGCCAGGATGTATGGCATGAAGGTACTGCAGGAGGGAATCCACGACAATCCGCACAACTACACCCGATTCCTCGTGGTCTGCAATCCGCAGAAGGCCGCTCTTCTCCGACCTATCGAAAAGGCCAACAAGGCGAGCATCGTCTTCAGCCTTTCACACGACAAGGGTTCGCTCTCCAAGGTTCTCACCATCCTGAGCTTCTACGACATCAATCTCACCAAGATCCAGTCGCTGCCAAGCATCGGTCATGAATGGGAATATCTCTTCTACGTGGATCTCACCTTCGATAATCTGACCCGCTATCGCCAGAGCATCGATGCCATCACACCACTCGTGAAGAAACTCACGGTGCTGGGAGAATATGAGGAAAAAGAATAGTAACATTTCAAAATAAAAGAGAATAAAAATGATACAACCAGCCAATAGAGTAACAGAAATACAGGAATACTACTTCAGCCGTAAGCTGAAGGAAGTGGCTAAGCTTAATGCCGAGGGACAGGACATCATCAGCCTCGCCATCGGAAGTCCAGACATGCCGCCTTCTAAGCAGACCATCGATACGCTCTGCGAGGTAGCCCATAACCCTGCTGCACACGGATATCAGCCTACGGTGGGCATCCCGGAGTTGCGCAAGGCGATGGCTGGTTATTACAAGAGATGGTATGACGTGGATCTTGACTGGGCTACGGAAATCCAGCCCCTCATTGGTAGCAAGGAGGGTATCCTGCATGTTACGCTCGCCTTCTGCAACCCTGGCGACGAGGTGCTCATCCCAAACCCGGGCTATCCTACCTATACTGCCATCAACAAGATTCTCGGCACCAAGATTACCTATTACGACCTGCGCGAGGACAATGAATGGCAGCCAGACTTCGAGGCGCTGGAGAAGATGGACCTCAGCCACGTGAAGCTGATGTGGACCAACTATCCGAACATGCCGACTGGAGGCGTGGCAAAGATGGAGACCTACGAGCGACTCGTGAAGTTTGCCAAGGACCACAACATCGTGGTGGTGAACGACAACCCTTATTCGCTCATCCTCAACGAGCATCCGCTGAGCATCATGCAGGTGCCTGGCGCCAAGGACTGCTGCATCGAATTCAATTCGCTCAGCAAGAGCCACAACATGCCGGGATGGCGTGTGGCTATGATTTCGAGCAACAAGCAGTTTATCTCCTGGATCCTGAAGGTGAAGAGCAACATCGACAACGGATGCTTCCGCGGAATCCAGCTCGCTGCTGCCGAGGCCATGCTCAACAATACCGACGAGTGGCACCGTGAGAACAACATCACCAACTATCGCCGCCGCCGCGACATCGCCGAGCAGATTATGCAGGTATTGGACTGCAAGTTTGATCCTAACCAGGTGGGCATGTTCCTCTGGGGCAAGATTCCTGAGAAATACGCCGATGTAGAAGACCTCACAGAGAAGATTCTCCACGAGGCGCGCGTATTCATCACCCCTGGATTCATCTTCGGAAGCAACGGCAAGCGATACATCCGCATCAGCCTTTGTGCCAAGGATGAGAAAATGAAGGAGGCGCTGGAAAGAATCAGAAAAGTCTTTGGAAAGTAAAAAAATAAAAATTAAAATATACGACTATGGAATTAGAATTAGAACCATTGAATCTCCCTAGTGATCAGGAACGCCCTATCGTCATTGCAGGCCCATGCTCTGCAGAGACTGAAGAGCAAGTTATGACTACCGCCAAGCAGCTGGCTGCTAAAGGCTGCCACATGTTCCGCGCTGGTGTATGGAAGCCACGTACCAAACCAGGAGGCTTCGAGGGAAATGGCGAGACTGCCTTGCCTTGGATGAAGCAGGTGAAGGAGGAGACCGGTATGCTCACTGCTACCGAGGTGGCTACTCCTGAGCACGTGGAGCTCGCCTTGAAATATGGAATCGATGTTCTGTGGGTGGGAGCCCGTACTTCTGCCAATCCATTCGCCATGCAGGCACTGGCAGACAGCCTTCAGGGCGTGGATGTTCCTGTGCTGGTGAAGAACCCGGTGAATCCGGATCTTGAGCTCTGGATCGGTGCGCTCCAGCGTATCAACCAGGCTGGTATCAAGCGACTCGGTGCCATCCACCGCGGTTTCTCCAGCTTCGACAAGAAGATCTACCGCAATCTCCCTATGTGGCAGATTCCTATCGAGCTGCACCGCCGCATTCCTCAGTTGCCTATCATCTGCGACCCTAGCCACATCGGCGGTCGCCGCGACCTCATCGCTCCTCTCTGCCAGCAGGCTATGGACCTGGGCTTCGACGGTCTGATCGTAGAGAGCCACTGCTCTCCTGATGATGCATGGAGCGATGCCAAGCAGCAGGTTACTCCGGATATCCTGGATTACATCCTGAGCCTCCTCGTAGTTCGTGATGAACATTATTCTACAGAGGGCCTGCATCAGCTGCGTGGTCAGATTGATGAGTGCGACAACCAGCTGATGGATCTTCTTGCCAAGCGTATGCGTGTATGCCGCGAAATCGGTACCTACAAGAAGGAGCACAATATGACAATCGTACAGACCAACCGCTACAACGAGATTCTCGAGAAGCGTGGTGCCCAGGCTTCACTCTGCGGAATGAGCCCAGAGTTTGCTGCCCAGATCTTTGAGCATATCCACGAGGAGAGTGTTCGCCAGCAGTTGGAAATCCTGAATCAGAAATAAATTAAGTGAAGAGTAGAGGACGAAAGACTTCGGCCTTCACTCTTCATTCTTCACATTATAAAGAAATGAGAATTTTGATAATGGGAGCAGGTAAGATGGGAAGCTTTTTCATCGACCTGCTCAGCTTCGACCACGAGGTGGCTGTGTATGAAAAGGATGCCAAGCGACTGCGCTTCACCTATAACTGCTACCGTTTCACCAAGATGGAGGAGGTGGAGATGTTCCGCCCGGAACTCGTCATCAATGCCGTAACCGTGAAATACACCATCCCGGCATTCGAGGAGTTGCTGCCACATCTCTCTAAAGACTGTATCATCAGCGACATTGCGTCGGTGAAGACAGGATTGCAGGAGTTTTACGACAAGAGCGGCTTCCGATACGTGAGCACCCACCCGATGTTCGGTCCTACATTCGCCAACCTGAACCAGCTCTCCGAGGAGAATGCGGTCATCATCAAGGAGGGCGACTATATGGGTAAGATTTTCTTCAAGGATCTCTATCAGAAGCTCGGACTGAGCCTGCATGAGTACACCTTTGATGAGCACGACCAGACGGTGGCTTACTCGCTGAGTATTCCATTTGTCAGCACTTTTGCCTTTGCGGCGGTGATGAAGCATCAGGATGCTCCTGGTACCACCTTCAAGCGCCACATGCAGATAGCCAAGGGCGTATTGAACGAGGATGACTATCTCTTGCAGGAAATCCTCTTCAACCCATATACATCTGGACAGGTGGTCCAGATTCGCGAAGAGCTGGCTGAACTCATCGACATCATCGATCACAAGGATGCCAAGCGCATGAAACTCTTCCTCACCAAAATCAGAAATCATGTGAAGGAAGACATCGAAATCAAGCAGCAGAAATAGGAAAAAACAGAAGACAAAGAAGAGTAGTAGATTATGAGTGAACAGATTGATCAACAGAATAACACAGCTGAACAGCCTAGTATGTTTCAGGTGGTAAACGAGGGATTCACTACCCGAGAGGCGATTGAGGAAGCCAAGAGATGTCTGCATTGCAAGATTCCGCAGTGTAAGAAGGGATGCCCTATTGAAAACGATATACCGGATTTCGTACACGAACTGTCGATGGGTAACATGGGTGCTGCGATGAGCATCATCAATGCCAAGAGCAATCTGCCGGCTATCTGCGGACGCGTGTGTCCACACGAGAAGCAGTGCCAGGGACATTGTGTGCTCGGCAAGAAGGGAAAACCGGTACAGATTGGAAAATTGGAGCAGTTTATCGCTGACTTCGATACCAAGATGAATCTCTCCCGTGAACTCCTGCCACAGAAAACCCGTGGTAGAGTGGCTGTAATCGGTTCGGGTCCTGCAGGACTTACCGTAGCCGGTGATTTGGCAAGACAGGGATTCAATGTAACGATTTTTGAAGGACAGGCTGAACCGGGTGGCGTACTGATGTACGGTATTCCGGAGTATCGCTTACCAAAGACTGTGGTGCGCGATGAGGTGAGCAAGATTGCTGCCTTGGGCGTGCAGTTTATCACCAACTGTATGGTGGGCGAGAACAATGTCACCATCGACAGCCTCTTCCGTGCCGGTTATGATGCCATCTTCATGGGTACCGGTACCAACGTGCCTCAGAATATGGACTCTACACCGGGCAGTAAGCTCCATGGTGTAAGCCAGAGTACCTACTTCCTGCATAATGTAAATGCCTATAACGAAGGTGCCTTGACCCGCGATATGGTTCCTTTGCGCGATGGCGAGAAGGTAGGTGTAATCGGTGGTGGAAATGTGGCGATGGATGCTGCCCGTACTGCCATCCGTCTGGGTGCTGACGTTACCGTATTGTACAGAAAGACCCAGGAGGAAATGCCTGCCATCAAGAGCGAATACGAGGATGCTGTAAAGGAAGGTGTGAAGTTTGAATGGAAAACTACCGTAGAAGCCTTCCTGAAGGGTAAGAATGGCAGACTGGGAAGCTGCGTGCTGAATACACCTGATGGCGAAAGGGTAGAGATTTTTGATAGAATCTATCTGGCTATCGGCTCGCGACCTGCCAACCGCATTGTTTCTACTACTGCCGGAATCGAGGTGGATGAGAAGGGATATGTAAAGGTGGTAGATCGTCCTTTCGGAATGACTACCCGCCGTGGCGTATTCGCAGGTGGTGACGTGGTGCATCGCCCTCAGACCGTAGTGCTGGCGATGAAGGCTGCCAAGGAGGTGGCTCAGGGTATCGCACAGTATGTGGATGCCATCAAGCTCCTGGAAGAAGCCAAGCGTATCGAAAAAGAAAGTACCTGTTCGTAGAGGTTAATATCTGCTTAATCTGGTTAATATCTATTGCAATATTTTGCGGAATGAATGATTCTTGTTATTTTTGCCTACAAAAAAAGCAAAGATTATGAAGAAAATTATATTTTTGATGATAACCCTGTTGTCGATGGCTTCCATGGTCTATGCGCAGAAAACATGCGTCATCGCATCTGCCGAGGATCATGTGCCTATCAGGGAAGCCCTCATTCATACGAACAATAACCATTGGGCGCGTACCGACTATCGGGGCTACTGGAACATGCGCTACCAGTTTGATTCTGCTACCGTATCCAAACCGGGCTATATCAAGGCAACCATCCGCTATCAGGAGTTGCCTGATACCGTTTTTCTCCTTCCCGAAGCCAAACAGATTGGTGAAGTGACCGTTTGGGGCAAGAACCAGGAGCATATCGACAATATGGAAGAGCAGATACAAGAGAAGGTGAATTCTGTGCCAACATCACCGGGAGGAATCGGCTTCGATGCCTTCGGCTGGATGGACAAGCAGGGCAGCCGCGACCGGAAGCACAAGAAGCAGGCTCAGGAAATCTTCAAGAAGATGGACAGAAAGGATCCTATCGTCTCTGCCTACGAAAAGGCTACGGGAAAGAAGTATGAACTGAAAAATCCTATCAATCTGAGTGCTAACAAGAAAGAAACTTTGGAAAAGCAGGATGAGACCAGGCAGGAATCATCAGAGAAAACACTTCCAAATGTTCAAAATGAAGCAAAAGAGCAAGAAAATGAAAAATAATCGAGATTGAGTTGGCTTTCTCGGAAAAAGTTCGTAACTTTGTGCCCGAAATAAAAAAGTACAATTAAGAACATGTTTGAAAATTTAAGTGATAGATTAGAACGTTCCTTCAAAATCTTGAAGGGTGAGGGTAAAATTACCGAAATCAACGTGGCTGAGACCATGAAGGATGTGCGCCGTGCACTCCTCGATGCCGACGTTAACTATAAAGTTGCCAAGGAATTCACCAACAAGGTGAAGGAAAAAGCACTCGGCATGAATGTTTTGACAGCCGTGAAGCCAGGCCAGCTGATGGTGAAGTTGGTTCACGACGAGCTCGCTGAGCTGATGGGAGGCGAGGAAGCTCCATTGCATTTGGAAAGTCGCCCTGCTGTAATCCTGATGAGTGGTTTGCAGGGTTCTGGTAAGACTACCTTCAGCGGTAAGCTTGCCAATATGCTCAAGAACAAGAAAGGCAAGAAGCCTTTGCTCGTGGCTTGCGACGTATATCGTCCTGCTGCTATCCAGCAGCTCCATGTAGTAGGCGAACAGGTGGGTGTGCCTGTATATAGTGAGCCTGATAACAAGGATGTACTCAGCATCGCTGACCACGCTTTGCAGCAGGCTAAGACCAACGGCAACGATGTGGTCATCGTCGATACTGCCGGTCGATTGGCTGTGGATGAGCAGATGATGCAGGAAATCAGCAACCTCAAGAATCATCTCAACCCGGATGAGACACTCTTCGTAGTTGACTCAATGACGGGTCAGGATGCTGTAAATACAGCCAAGGAGTTCAACGACCGCCTCGACTTCAATGGTGTAGTTCTCACCAAGCTCGATGGTGATACCCGTGGTGGTGCTGCCCTCAGTATCCGCACCGTGGTTACCAAGCCTATCAAGTTTATCGGTACCGGCGAGAAGATGGAAGCTATCGATGTGTTCCATCCTGCTCGAATGGCAGACCGTATCCTCGGAATGGGTGACGTGGTTTCGCTGGTAGAGCGCGCACAGGAGCAGTTTGACCTGGAGGAAGCCAAGAAGTTGGAGAAGAAGATTCGCAAGAACCAGTTCGATTTCAATGACTTCTACAATCAGATTCAGCAGATCAAGAAGATGGGTAACATTAAGGATCTGGCTGCGATGATTCCGGGTGTAGGCAAGGCTATCCGCGATGTTGATATCCCAGAGGATGCCTTCAAGGGTATCGAGGCTATTATCCAGAGTATGACTCCTAAGGAGCGTACCAATCCATCTATCCTCAACACATCTCGCCGCCAGCGTATTGCCAAGGGTTCTGGTACCAATATCCAGGAGGTAAACAAGCTCATCAAGCAGTTTGAACAGACACGCAAGATGATGCAGATGATGACTGGCAACAAGATGGCGCAGATGATGGGCCGTATGAAGGGTATGCCAGGTATGCCTAAGATGCCAGGTATGTAATTCTGAAGCAGAGAACCAAGACTCGAAGCTTATAAATGTAAAATTCTTAAAATAGAAAAAGTAAGATGCAGCTAATAGACGGAAAGGCGACAGCAGCCGCCATAAAGGAACAGATTGCCCAGGAGGTGGCTCAGATTGTAGCCGCAGGAGGCAAACAGCCACATCTGGTGGCTGTGCTGGTGGGCCACGATGGTGGCAGCGAAACCTATGTGAAGAACAAGGTTCTGGCATGCGAAAAGTGCGGATTCAAATCTACGCTGATCCGTTTTGAGGAGGATGTTACTGAGGAGGAGCTTCTGCAGTGTGTAGATAAGCTCAACAAGGATGCTGACGTGGATGGTTTCATTGTGCAGCTGCCTTTGCCGAAGCACATCGACGAGCAGAAGATTACCATGGCGATAGACTATCGCAAGGATGTAGATGGCTTCCATCCCGTGAATGTGGGTAGAATGTCGCTGGGTATGCCTAGTTTCATCTCGGCTACTCCGCTTGGAATCCTCACCCTGCTGCAGCATTATCAGATAGAAACCAGCGGTAAGAAGTGTGTTATCCTGGGCAGAAGCAACATCGTGGGCAAACCTATGGCCCAGCTGATGATGCAGAAGCAGTATGGAGATGCTACGGTTACCGTGTGCCACTCGCACTCCAAAAATCTGAAGGAGGAGTGCCGGGAGGCGGATATTATCATTGCGGCTATCGGTAAGCCTGATTTCGTAACAGCCGATATGGTTAAACCGGGAGCTGTTGTCATCGACGTGGGTACGACTCGTGTTCCTGACGTCACCAGAAAAAGCGGATTCCGCCTGAATGGTGACGTGAAGTTCGATGAAGTGGCAGAAAAGTGTTCTTTCATCACTCCAGTACCGGGCGGAGTGGGTCCGATGACCATCTGCTCGCTGATGAAGAATACGCTTGCCGCAGGAAAAAAAGAAATTTATGATTAAATCTCTCTAACCCATTAGGGAGTTTATTAGGTTTAGTTGTTAGGTTGGGGGGCAGGTTGCTGTGAAGCATTCTACCCCTTTTTTATTAACTTTATACGATTTAAGTCGTATCATCGTATATGTAATGTAATACAATTGAGAATCTAAAAACAAACAAAAAATAAATAAGAAGTAATATGATGAAACCAAAGTATCTACTCTTCTCGGCTGCCCTGTTGGCTATGACCCAAGCTGTGGCGCTGACTCCTGTCAGAAAGCAGACTCAAATGCCAGCTGCCAAGAAACAAGTTAATAAGGCGACTTTGTCAGTTGCAGATAAGGATGCACCTGCCTATACCATAGTGGGCAAGGATTCTACCTGTCAGATTTTCGTCTATTCGCCAGCTCCCAACCAGGGACTGCATCTCGCTTATCTTACAGACGATGAAAGATGGGTGGATGTAGGTCAGCTCTGTGCCTCTGACTTCGGACCTTGGGGCAGTGAGAAAAAGATGTATCG
Source organism: Segatella copri (assembly GCF_002224675.1). Classification (GTDB taxonomy): domain Bacteria; phylum Bacteroidota; class Bacteroidia; order Bacteroidales; family Bacteroidaceae; genus Prevotella; species Prevotella copri_U. The sequence goes on from NZ_NMPZ01000007.1 coordinate 123,991, forward strand.
CCCATTCGTTCTCAAGGCAAATGATGGTACCTGGCGGGCTCTTTGGAGTGTAAATAAGACCTCACCACAGTTTGCTGTGGCTTATTCTGAAGATCTCGTAACCTGGCGACCACAAGATTATCCTATCATGAAGGAGAAGAATATCAGTGATGTGGCTGCCTATCAGATGGAAGATGGAACCTTCGACCTTTATCTGAAGACGGAGAAAGGCAAAAGATACGTTCATGCCGACAAGGATTTCCGTACCTTCCAGGAGGATTCGCTGGAAGCTTCTGCCGATGAAATCCTCTGGCAGCGAGATACGGCTACCAGCAATGGTAAACTGGTAGAGGGTAATGACTTCGAGATTCCGGCCATTCATCTGAACTATATCCGTGCCTGGCATAAGGCTCTGGCTGAGGAAGCAAAGGAAAACAGCCGGAAGCTGCCTAAGAATGAGGCTGATCTGAAGGCTTATATCGCTGATGTAGAGGAGAAAATCAAGAATGAGCAAGGTGAGGAGGCTGTCCTTCAGCACGCTAAAATGGTAAAGGAGGCGGATGCAGCAGATGCTTTCACGGCTAAGCTTACGGTGAATCTGAAGCAGAGCCATCGAATCAGCGACAAGCTTATCGGCATCTTCTTCGAGGATATCAGCAGAGCTGCCGATGGTGGACTCTGTGCAGAACTCCTGCAGAACGGTGACTTCGAATACAATGGTGAGCGAAAAGGCTGGAATGCTGCTACTGCCTGGATGGGAATTGAGGCTTCATCTTCTTCAGCATCTTCTTCTGTATCGTCATCCTCTTCTGCCATCATTTCTACAGAAAATGGGGTAAGCGTGAATAATCCGCATTATGCCATTCTCTCATCTACACCTATTTATAATATAGGATGGGAGGGAATCGTCATCAAGCGTGGTGCCGCTTACGAAGTGAGTCTGTATGCCCGTTGTATCGACGGCAAGAAAAAGCAGCTTACTGTAGCACTCGTAGATCAGGAAGGACTTCCGATAGCCCAGGCTAAGCTGAAGGTGCAGGGACCTGATTGGGCTGAATACAAGGCGCAGCTTGTCGTCACAGACAAATATAAAGGTGAACTGGGCAAGGATACCCGTTTTGCCCTCTTGCCTAAGGGGGAGGAAAAGGTAGCCGTAGATATGGTGAGCCTGATGCCGCAGGATACCTACAAAGGTCATGGTCTGAGAAAGGATCTTGCTGAGACCATCGCGGAGCTGAAGCCTCGCTTTGTGCGTTTCCCTGGTGGATGTATGCTCCACGGACAGGGACTCGGCAACATCTATCATTGGAAGGAGAGTATCGGTGAACTGAAAGACCGAAAACCGGCTCTCAATATCTGGAACTATCACCAGACCCGTAAGCTGGGATTCTTCGAGTATTTCCAGTGGTGTGAGGATATGGGCGCTGAGCCTCTGCCAGTATTGGCTGCTGGTGTACCTTGTCAGAATTCCCAGCCTAATGCGCAGGGCATCTGCGGACAGCAGGGTGGAATCCCTATGGCAGAAATGCCAAAGTATGTGCAGGATGTTCTCGACCTGGTAGAGTGGGCGAATGGTGATCCTGCCACATCGAAGTGGGCAAAGATGAGAGCGGATGCAGGACATCCGGCTCCTTTCAATCTCAAGATGGTAGGTATCGGAAATGAAGATCTGATTTCCACCGATTTCGAACAGCGCTATCTGATGATCTGCAAGGCTCTCAAGGAGAAGCATCCGGAAATTGAAGTAGTAGGTACTGTAGGTCCATTCCATAGTCCATCTTCCGACTATATCGAGGGCTGGAAGATTGCAAAGGAGAATAAAAAATGGATTGATGCGGTAGATGAGCACTATTATGAGCAGCCAGGATGGTTTATCAATCATCAGGATTACTACGATCATTACGACCGTAAGGCTCCGAAGGTGTATCTGGGCGAGTATGCTGCAAATGGCAATAATGAATTAGACCGCGCTTTGGCAGAGGGTATTCATCTCTGTAATGTGGAGCGTAACGGAGATGTCGTGGAAATGACTTCTTATGCTCCTCTGCTCTGCAAGGATGGCTATCATAACTGGAACCCGGATATGATCTACTTCGATAATTCGGAGAAAATCCGACTCACCGAGAGTTACAAGATGCAGAAGATGTTTGGTCAGCATTCCGGTGATACTTATATTGTATCTAGCCTGAATCTTCCTGCAGCTCTCAAGAAGTATGTGGGTACCAGCGTGGTAAAGGATTCCAAGACCGGTAAAACCTGGCTCAAGGTGGTGAATGCCTTGCCTCGTACGTTGAAACTCCAGGTGGAAGCACAAGGAGCTGGTGCTGGTAACAAGCAGGTTGAGGTGAAGGCTCGTTCTGCCGAGGTCTTTGAACTCTAATCTGTTTGTATAAGACATATAAGGACCCTTGTATTATTGCACAATCGGGCTGCTTTTGTGTAAGGGCTCTGATAAATTGTAAGCAATTTAGCTTATTTTCTAACAAAAATCCGCAAAAAATTGAAAGTTTTTGCGGATTTTGTTGTTTGTTTCATAAATTCTCACTATCTTTGCAGTCAAAATTGTAAGAAGAAGGCTTGAGAGAGACCTTCTGGCAATAAAGAACAAGATAATATAAAGAGATAATAACGATATGAAACATCCATTAAGAAGTAGCGTCTGTACTGAAGGCAGAAGAATGGCAGGTGCCAGAGCACTCTGGGTAGCTGCAGGTATGAAACATGAGCAGTTTGGCAAACCTATCATCGCCATCGTGAACAGTTTCACACAGTTTGTTCCGGGTCATACTCATCTTCACGAAATCGGTCAGATTGTCAAGAAGGAAATTGAAGCTATGGGTTGCTATGCAGCTGAGTTCAATACCATTGCTGTTGACGACGGTATCGCTATGGGTCACGACGGAATGCTCTATTCACTCCCAAGTCGCGATATTATTGCTGATTCTGTGGAATATATGGTGAATGCGCACAAGGCTGATGCTATGATCTGCATTTCCAACTGTGATAAGGTTACCCCAGGTATGTTGATGGCGTCTATGCGTCTGAATATTCCTACAGTGTTCTGTTCTGGTGGTCCGATGGAGGCAGGTCGCTGGAAAGGCGAGAATGCTGACTTGATTACCGCTATGATTAAGGGTGCTGATACCAGTGTCAGCGATGAGGAAATGAAGCAGATTGAGCAGTGTGCTTGCCCTGGATGTGGTAGCTGCTCTGGTATGTTTACTGCCAATTCCATGAACTCTCTTACTGAGGCTATCGGCTTGAGTCTTCCTGGCAATGGTACTATTCTCGCTACTCACAAGAACCGCATCGAACTCTTCAAGGCTGCGGCTCGTCAGGTTGTAAAGAATGCCTACGCTTATTATGAGGATGGCGATGAGAGCGTATTGCCACGTAGCATTGCTACCCGTGATGCCTTCCTCAATGCCATGACTCTCGATATCGCAATGGGTGGTAGTACCAATACTGTTCTCCATCTCTTGGCTGTAGCTCAGGAAGCAGGTGCCGATTTCAAGATGGAAGATATCGATCAGCTGAGTCGCAAGGTGCCTTGCCTCTGCAAGTTGAGTCCTAATACTCAGAAGTATAGCGTTCAGGAATGCAACCGTGCCGGTGGTATCCTGGGTATCCTGAATGAACTTAATAAGGGTGGCCTTATCAATGGTGCTGTGAAGCGTGTGGATGGCAAGACTCTCGATGAGCAGATGAAGAAATACGATATCACAGGTGCCGAGATTGATCCTGAGGCTGACCGCATCTATCATTCTGCTCCAGGCAGAAAATTCTCTACTCAGATGGGTAGTCAGGATGCACAGTGGGAGAGTCTTGATACAGATAGAGAGAATGGCTGTATCCGTGATCTCGAACATGCTTATACCAAGGATGGTGGTCTTGCAGTGCTCTTCGGTAATATCGCGCAGAATGGTTGCGTAGTGAAGACCGCAGGTGTTGATCCTGTACTCTGGCATTTCGAGGGTCCTGCTGTATGCTTCGATTCTCAGGAAGATGCCTGCGAGGGTATCCTTGGTGGTAAGGTGAACTCTGGTGATTGTGTTGTCATCACACACGAGGGTCCTAAGGGTGGTCCTGGTATGCAGGAGATGCTGTATCCAACTTCTTACATCAAGAGCCGTCACCTCGGTAAGGAGTGTGCCCTCATCACAGATGGTCGATTCTCAGGAGGTACATCTGGCTTGAGTATCGGTCACATTAGCCCAGAGGCTGCTGCTGGTGGTAACATCGGCAAAATCAAGGATGGCGATATCATCGTTATCGATATTCCTAGCCGCTCTATCAATGTGAAGCTTTCCGACGAGGAACTTGCTGCTCGTCCACAGCAGCCGCTGAAGCGTAATCGTCAGGTTAGTAAGGCTTTGCGTGCATACGCACAGAGCGTAAGCTCTGCTGATAAGGGTGGTGTAAGAATCATTGACTAATCCTTTCCTGGTTTCCCAGGCAAGAAGGTTTGTCTTTGACAACAAAGAAAATAAAGTTTTTGAATTATTCAGAATAAGATATAGATAAATGGCAAAAGAAGTAATAACAGGAGCTGAAGCATTGATGCGCTCCCTGCATAACGAAGGGGTTAAAACCATCTTCGGTTACCCAGGTGGTAGCATCATGCCAGTGTTTGATGCACTGTATGGTTACACGAGAGGAGAGAAGAAGATGTTCGATCACATCTTGGTTCGTCACGAGCAGGCTGCTGCTCACGCTGCACAGGGCTACGCCCGAGTCAGCGGCGAAGTGGGTGTTACTCTCGTTACTAGTGGTCCTGGAGCAACTAATACGCTCACCGGTATTGCGGATGCCATGATGGATTCTACACCTATCGTGGTCATCGCCGGACAGGTGGGTGTGGGCGCTTTGGGTACTGATGCCTTCCAGGAAGTTGACCTGGTGGGCGTTACCCAGCCTATCTCTAAGTGGTCTTATCAGATTCGTCGTCCTGAGGATGTGGCATGGGCTGTAAGCCGTGCCTTCTTTATCGCTCGTAGCGGTCGTCCGGGACCTGTAGTACTCGACTTCACCAAGAATGCCCAGATTGCAACTTGTGAGTGGGAACCGGTGAAATGTGAGAAGGTTACATCTTATAATCCATATCCGAAGATTGATGAAAAGGCTGTAGCTGAAGCTGCTGAACTCATCAATCAGGCAAAGCGCCCTTTCGCTCTCGTCGGTCATGGCGTAGAACTCGGTGGTGCTCATAATGAACTGGTTGAATTCCTGGAGAAGGCTGATATCCCGGCTGGTCGTACCCTGCTCGGTCTTTCTGCTCTTCCTAGCAACCATCCGCTTAATATGGGTATGCTCGGTATGCATGGTTCTTATGCTACCAATATGAAGACTCAGGAGTGTGATGTGCTCATTGCCATCGGTATGCGATTCAGTGACCGTATCACGGGCGTTCCTTCCAAATATGCCAAGCAGGCTAAGATTATCCATCTTGATATTGATAAGTCGGAAATCGATAAAGTCATCAAGACTGATGTGGCTGTGATTGGCGATTGCAAGCAGACGTTGCCTGCCATCACTCGTCTCTTGAACAAGAATGTTCATCGCGAGTGGAGAGATTCCTTCGAGGAATATCGCAAGCAGGAGCAGGAGAAGGTTATCGAGAAGGATATTCATCCTACTGAAGGTCCTCTGCTGATGGGTGAGGTGACCAATGTGGTGACTGAAGCTACCAATAATGAGGCTGTTCTCGTGAACGACGTTGGTCAGAACCAGATGATCAGTAGCCGCTACTTCAAGTTCACCAAGAAACTGAGTATTGTTACCAGTGGTGGTTTCGGAACCATGGGCTTCGGTCTTCCTGCTGCTATCGGTGCAACATTCGGCGCACCAGACCGTACCATCTGCTGTTTCTTCGGTGATGGCGGTTTCCAGATGAACATCCAGGAATTGGGTACTATCATGGAGCAGCAGGCACCAGTGAAGATGATTCTCTTGAACAATAACTATCTGGGCAATGTACGCCAGTGGCAGGATTTGATGTTTGAGGGACGTCGCTCTTTCACCCATATGCTGAACCCTCGTTATGAGGAAATTGCCAAGGCTTATGGCATTCCTTACGATGTGGTAATCGACCGCAAGGATCTGAAGGCGAAGGTTGAGAAGATGATCAGCACCAAGGGACCTTACCTTTTGGAATGCGCCATCAAGGAAGATGAGGATATTGTTCCTATGACTCTGCCGGGAAAGAGTGTGGACGAAATGCTGCTTGAGCTCCACTATTAATGGCTTTCGGCTATATATATAATAAGGTGTAACTATGCATTTTAAATAATAGAAATAAAATGGAGAATAACAACGATAAGAAATTATATACATTGCTTGTCTATTCTGAGAATATTGCAGGTATCCTGAATCAGATTACCGCTGTATTTACAAGAAGACAGGTGAATATCGAGAGCTTGAATGTGTCGGCTAGCAGTATCAAGAACATCCACAAATATACTATCACGGTATGGAGTGATGCTGAGCAGATTGAGAAAATCAACAAGGCAATAGAGAAGAAAATTGATGTGGTGAAGAGTGATTATTATGCAGATGATCAGATTTTCATCCACGAGGTAGCACTCTACAAGATTTCTACTCCTATTCTCTTGGAGAATCCTGAGGTTTCCCGTACTATCCGCAAGCACGATGCCCGTATGATGGAGGTGAATCCTACCTACAGTACTGTGCTCTTGGCGGGTCTTACTGAGGATATCGCTGATCTTTTCCATCAGCTCAACAGTTTCGATTGCCTTTTGCAGTACAGTCGAAGTGGTAGAATTGCCGTTACAAGAAGCTTCGATGAGCCTATCTCTGATTATCTGAAAAAGAATTCAGAAGAATAGTCTCGGACAGGAATTCTGAAAGAATATATTGATTCTGGAACAAACAGATTTAAACGAGGAAAATCCCTTTGCTTACCTGGTTGGAAGACCAAGAGCAGAGGGATTTTTAGTTTCTTGTATGTAATAAAGATATAGGTGGCTTCGTTATATATATAATAAGGTATAAAACAATAAATCAAAAACCGAAGAATATGAAACAGGAATTATTAGATAAGGTAGGTTGCTACGAGTTTCTGGCAGAACCTTTCCATTGCGATTTTGCAAGTCGTCTGTTTATGGGGCATTTGGGAAATCATCTTCTGAATGCTGCCGATTTCCATAGTAACGATCGTGGTTATGGAATGAACTATCTGATGCCCCGACACAAAACCTGGGTCTTGAGTCGTCTCGCTATCGAGATGCAGGAAATGCCAAAGTCTTATGATAAGTTTTATGTAGAGACCTGGGTAGAGAGTGCGATGAAGTACTTCACTAGCCGAAACTTTAAGATCTGTGCATCTGTTTCGGATGGTTCTGAAGCTGAGAAGGTATATGGCTATGGTAAAAGTGTCTGGGCGATGATTGATACTGAGACCCGTCAGCCCGTGGATATTTTCAGTATCCATGATGGACTTATCAAGGAATATATAGAAACAGAGAAACCTTGTCCTATTGCTGCCAGCTCTCGTGTCAAGATGGGTAAGGATGCAGAATTGGTACGTACTATTCATACCTATTATAATGATGTAGATGTAAATGGCCATATTAATTCTGTGAAATATATCGAGCATGTACTCGATCTTTTTGACCTGGATTATTACAAGACTCATTCTTTACAGCGCTTCGAAATCGCATACGTAGCAGAGAGTCATCAGGGCGATCAGCTGAATTTCTACGTAGAGAAGGTGGGTGATGGGGGAAAAACAGAAAAAGAAGCTTCTGTTAACGAACCTCAAAAAATGGAAGAATTTTGCATAAAAATAACAAAAATAAGCCAAAATAGCGATATTGAGGTGGAAGTTGTAAGAAGTAAGGTGAAATTTATAAAAAAATGAAAGAAAAATTTGGTGGTTTCATAGAAATTCATTACCTTTGCACTCGAAATAAAAAATAAACCCAGTGCCGCTTCCTCGTGTAGGTGGTGGACGGATCAAACAGGCTCTCTTTGGATAAGAATACAGCTCGCATCCGTATGGACAAGTATAACCCGCGGCTCCACAATAGGCAAGCCGCACAAAAATTAAGTTACAATTATGGCAGAAATGAATTTCGGTGGCGTAATGGAAACTGTTGTCACTAGTCATGAATTTTCATTGGAGAAAGCACGTGAAGTATTGAAGAACGAAACTATCGCAGTTATCGGTTACGGTATCCAGGGTCCTGGTCAGGCTTGCAACCTTCGCGATAATGGTTTCAACGTCATCGTCGGACAGCGTCAGGGTAAGACCTACGAGAAGTGTTTGAAGGATGGCTGGGTACCAGGCAAGACTTTGTTCTCTATCGAGGAAGCTGCTGAGAAGGGTACTATCATCTGTATGTTGCTTTCTGATGCCGGTCAGATTGCTTGCTGGCCAAAAATTAAGCCACACCTCACAGCAGGTAAGACTTTGTATTATTCACATGGTTTCGCTATCAACTGGAGCGATCGCACAGGCGTAGTTCCACCTAAGGATATTGATGTTATTATGGTTGCACCTAAGGGTTCTGGTACTTCTCTCCGCACAATGTTCTGCGAGGGTCGTGGTTTGAACTGCTCTTACGCTGTATATCAGGATGCATCTGGTAAAGCAGAGGAAAAGACTATTGCATTCGGTATCGGTATCGGTGCAGGATATTTGTTCAAGACTACATTCCAGCGTGAGGCTACTTCTGACCTTACAGGTGAGCGTGGTTCTTTAATGGGTGCTATCGAGGGTCTCTTGGAGGCTCAGTACGATGTACTCCGTGAGAATGGTCACTCTCCATCTGAGGCATTCAACGAGACTGTTGAGGAGTTGACTCAGAGCCTTGGCCCTCTCTTCGGTGCTAAGGGTATGGATTGGATGTATGCTAACTGTTCTACAACAGCTCAGCGTGGTGCTCTTGATTGGGCTCCTCGTTTCCGTGAGGCTATCAAGCCTGTTATGGAATGGTTGTATTACTCTGTTAAGACTGGTAATGAGGCTCAGATTTCTATCGACAAGAACTCTCAGGCTGATTATCGTGAGAAGTTGAACGCAGAACTCGAGGCTATGCGCAACAAGGAGATGTGGCAGGCTGGTGTTACTGTACGTAAGCTTCGTCCTGAGAATAACTAATTTTTTTCTCGTACATAATGTTATAAAGGGAGCGGTCCGCGATGGGTCGCTCCCTTTTACGTATATGATAAAGTCGAAAGGAGGTTGCTTTTCCAATCATCCTTTCGGCTTTCAATCATCCTTTTATCTTTTCAATCATCCTTTCGTTTTTCTATGACTTTGAGGTCTTCTATGATGATTTCTTCTTCTGCAATCTTTCTGCGGAATTCCTTTTCTTTCTCTTCCGTTTCCTTCGCCAGGCAAACATCACACTGCTGGCATTTCGTTTCATTATGTTCACCAAAATAGGCGAGCAACTGGCGTGAGCGGCATATCTCATCATTTTTGGCATATTGCAGCATGCTTTGAATACGCTTCATATATTGCTCTCTTCGGCCTTCCCATACCTCTTGCGGAATCTGTACCTTGTTGCCATCTACTCGGTCGCGTGTATAGCTGATGAAAGGTATCTTGCGGCGGGGGATGAATTTGATGATGTGGCGGGCTGCCAGGTTCTTTAATGCAAAATATACCTGCTGGATGTTTAATTCCGCCTGGCGGGCAATAAGATGCTCGTCTATGAAGGTAAGATCCACAAACAGACTGCCGTAGCTGCGCAGTAATGCTGTGATGACCGCCTCCTGTGTAGGAGGAAGCTGATCGAGTATATAAAGTTCGTTTCTTCCCAGGAGAAACATAACGCGGGCTTTACCGTCTGGATCGTCCTCGTAGTGCAGATAGCCGCTTCGTTCAAGAATCCTGAGTGCCGAATCTACTTTGGTGGGGAAAAACTTGTAGGTGATGCAGAATTTATCGATGTCAAACTCGAAGGTCTTGCCACATCCGCTACCTACACCTATCTGGTAGAAGTAGGCAAGATGTTCGTAAACGTCCTGTATCATTTCTTTAGGTGGAAAGGTATCATCTATTCGTTTCTTGAGTTTCGACTCGTCGCTTCTGTCAAAAAGCAGTACTGCATAGGATTTCTCCCCATCTCTTCCGGCACGTCCAGCCTCCTGGAAGTAAGCCTCAAGTGAATCGGGACAGTCTATGTGAATCACCATCCTCACATCGGGTTTGTCTATTCCCATTCCAAAGGCGTTTGTGGCGCACATCACCCTTACTTCGTCTGCCTGCCAGGCTTTCTGTCGCACATCCTTCTCATCAGGAGCGAGTCCGGCGTGGTAAAAGGTGGCGGAAATACCTTTCTTAGACAATAGTTCAGCCATTTCCTTGGTGCGTTTTCTACTTCGGGCATAGACTATGGCTGAGCCTTTCACGCTTTGCAGGATATGCACCATTTCACCCTGCTTATTGGAAGTGTTGCGTACAACATAAGCGAGGTTCTTGCGTTCGAAGCTCATCTTAAACACATTCTTTTCTGCAAAATGTAGTCTTTCCTGTATATCATCCACAACTTCTGGAGTCGCAGTCGCTGTAAGAGCAAGGATAGGTACCTGGGGAATCATTTCCCTGATTTTGGCTATCTGCAGGTAAGAAGGGCGGAAATCGTAGCCCCATTGGCTGATACAATGGGCTTCATCTACTGTGATGAAACTTACATGGATGTGTTTGAGCTTGGTCTGAAAGAGTTCTGATGCGAGTCGTTCTGGTGAAACGTAGAGAATCTTTACGCCCCCGAAGATACAGTTGTCGAGCGTCTGAAGAATTTCGTTTCTCGATTTGTCTGCATAGATGGCGTCAGCCAGTATACCTCGTTCTCTAAGATGCTGTACCTGGTCTTTCATCAGGGCGATGAGAGGGGTGATGACGATACATACACCTTCCTTGACCAAGGCAGGCACCTGGAATGTGATGGATTTGCCGCCACCTGTCGGCATAAGACCGAGGGTATCCCGTCCGCAGGCAATGCTTTCGATGATATTGCGTTGAATGCCTCGGAAATCAGGATACCCCCAATACTTTTGCAGAATAAGTTGAAATTGATCTGCCATTTTTTCTTAGTCATTTGGCCTGATAGCCTCTATTTGAAGTTGGACTTGATTCTTCTTGAAAATATTGTCCTCAATGGTGTATGCAATGTCGAAACTGCGGCGGCTTTTGATGTATCGGGCAGCCGCGCTTTGCCCGAAGGCAATTCCGTTCATTACGGTACTCGACTTAGAATCTACCAATTCCAGTTTGATATGCTCTTGCTCTCTGCCCACCACCTTGCTGGTGCCGTAATCATATACGTTCTGCGTGCAGAATACGGGTTTGCTATTGCATGGACCAAAAGGTGAGAACTTCTTTAAATCTGCGTGCAGCTGCTTCGTTATGTCCTTGAAGTCTATCATCGCATCTATGTTGAGCATCGCTTCCGTCTGTTCGGGAGCGATATGTTCTGCTACGTACTGGTGGAATCTGTCTCTAAACTCCTTCACGTTTTCCCATTTCATCGTAAGTCCGCAGGCATAGGTGTGACCTCCAAAGTTGATAAGCAGGTCACGGCAACTCTTGATGGCAGAATATACATCGAATCCTGTTACACTGCGAGCCGAACCTGTTGCAAGGTCTCCGTCACGGGTCAATACCACGGTAGGACGGAAGTAGATTTCCGTAAGTCGGGATGCAACGATGCCGATGACTCCCTTTTTCCAACCTTCATCATAGAGTACGATGCTGGAGTTGTGTTTCTGTGTCTCCAGTCGTGACACGATTAGATTGGCTTCTTCTGTCATCTGCTTGTCTATATCCTTGCGCTGCTCGTTGTACTCATTGATGTGCTTTGCCATTTTCAGAGCCTGACCGAAGTCTCGCTCTACCAGCAGATCCACGCTTTCCTTGCCGTTCTCCATACGTCCTGAAGCATTGATGCGTGGTCCTAGCTTGAAGACGATGTCACTCATAGACAGCTCTCTTCCGTTGAGTCCGCAGATATCGATAATCGCCTTGAGTCCGATACTTGGATTGGTATTGAGAAGTTTGAGTCCGTGGAAGGCAAGGATTCGGTTTTCATCCACCACAGGCACTATGTCGGCAGCAATGCTCACGGCACAGAAGTCGAGTAAAGGGATGAGGCGTGAGAAAGGAATGTTGTTGTTCTTGGCAAAAGCCTGCATGAACTTGAATCCTACGCCACAACCGCAGAGATGCTTGAATGGGAATGGATCATCCGGACGTTTGGGGTTGAGTATGGCCACGGCTGGTGGCATCATGTCGTCAGGGACATGATGATCGCAGATGATGAAATCTATGCCAAGACTCTTGGCATATTCTATCTCCTGGATAGCTTTGATGCCGCAATCCAGGATAATGATGAGTTTTACACCTGTTTCGTGCGCAAAGTCTATTCCCTTTTTGCTTACTCCATAGCCTTCGTCGTATCGGTCTGGTATGTAGTAATCAATGTTGGAATAAAACTGTTGCAGAAACTTGTACACCAATGCTACAGCCGTGCATCCATCCACGTCATAGTCTCCATAGACCATGATGCGCTCCTTTCTTCCCATTGCATCGTTGAGGCGATCTACAGCGATATCCATATCCTTCATCAGGAATGGATTGATGAGATCAGACAGCTGGGGACGGAAAAACCGCTTGGCTGCAGATTCTGTCGTAATGCCTCTATGGATGAGAAGCTTGGCTAGGATAGGGCTGATACTGAGTTTGTCGGCTAGTTCTTTAGCCGATTTCTCCAGCTCTGGTGTCGGTTCTTCGTAATTCCATTTAAAATGCATTTTAATTATTTTTTATTTCTGCCCCCAAAGTTACGAAAATAAAGTGACAATCGAAAATGTTTATGAAGTATTTTATTTAAAAATACCTAGATTTAAGTAAAAATAATACTTGCAGGTAAACAAAAAGGCAGCAAACTCTACTGTTTGCTGCCTTTGGTTCTGTTTATTTTGAATAAATTAGATGCCGAGCTTCTTGCGGATATCCTTAGGAATGGCATTCTTGTTTACCATAAAGTCCATTGTCTTGTAAGCTACGAAAGCCTTGGTCATATACCATGTTCCCTTGTAGTCACCATACTCACCCCAAGAGTTCTTTACCATATAGTACTCCTTGCCGTTCTGGTCCTTAGCGATACCATAGATGTGCATACCATGGTCATCGGTAGTCTCCCAGTTGTCGAAAGCTTCCTGGCGCATAGCCTGGGTAGGAACAACTTCTGGTGCGTTTACACCAAGTGAATCGAACTTCTCCTTCTTCTCGTCCTTAGAGAGTTTGAACCAGTGGTCTGCGTCTGTACCTGCCATAGAACGAACCTTCTTGACGTCGTATGCGATACCGAGACCCTTACGAGTGAAACCGTCCTCTGTTACGTCGCCACCCCAAGCTACTGTGTAGCCGTTGTTGATAGCGTTGTCGATGATCTTGCAAAGGTCATCCATTGGTACGTTGTAGCTTAAAGGCCAACGCCAGTTATCCTGTACCTCAACAGCAAACTTGCTCCACATTGGGTGGTGAGTGTAGCTGGTGATGGTAACATAATCATCGAGGTTCAAGCCGAGGCTCTGGCAGAATGACTGTGGAGTGTACTGCTTGCCCTGATATGTGAACTTCTCAGGAGTCTTACCGATATATGAGTCGATGATACCCTGAAGACCGCTCTTCCAGGCAGAAGAAATCTTCTTAGCGTTGCTCTTAGCTACAGCCTCTACGTATGGAGTCATTACATCGAAGAACTCACCGAAGTTAGCGAGTGAGTCGCCTGTCAAAGTACCAGGAGCTGGCATTGCGCCCTCCGGTACGATTCCGTAGTGCTGCAAAGCATAAAGTACATCGTATGCGCTACCGCCCTGAGAGAAGCTTACGTCACCGTGCATTCTCACTGCCATAGTGGCACGGTCCATATAAGTCTTGTTAGCTACGAACATCTCGCTGAGGTCGTAGGTTTTACCTGTATGCTTCAGAATCTCGCTTTCGAAGTAGCTGAGTGTAGAGTAAGCCCAGCACGTACCGCTGCGGTTCTGGTCCTTGATGCTTGTAATAGGATTCTGCTTCACTACAGTGAATACAGGCTTGTTCTTTGCGATGGTAGCAGAATCTGTTGCTGATTTCGCATTTGCGCCAGTGGCAACCATGGCCAACATAGCTGCAACGATCATTGATTTCTTCATGAAATTTTTCTCTTAAATTAATAATGTTATTCTATACTTATATCTCTCTATGAAGAATCCTCAAGTTTTATAGGCTTGAGGGTTCTTTGTTCGTTTGCTTGAATGGATTTTTCTATTTAAAGAATCTCTCCTCTGTGGGCAGCCATATAGTCCTCTACATCCTTTGGATGGTAAGGTATACGGTCGGTTCCGAGGAATCGGCAACCATCCTTGGTGATGAGTACATCATCCTCGATACGGATGCCTCCGAAGTCTTTGTAGGTCTCAATCTTATCGAAGTTGAGGAACTCAGCACAATGACCTGAAGCCTTCCAGTCATCGATGAGGGCAGGAATGAAGTAAACACCTGGCTCATCTGTTACTACGAAGCCTTCTTCAAGGCGACGGCCCATACGCAGGCAGTTTGTACCAAACTGTTCCAGGTTAGGGCGAACTTCATCATCAAAGCCAACGTTTATCTGGTCGAGGTTCTCCATGTCGTGAACATCCATACCCATCATGTGTCCCAATCCGTGAGGCAGGAACATAGCGTGGGCACCAGCACGTACAGCCTCTTCTGTATCACCTTTGGCAAGACCTAACTCTTTCATACGGTCGAAGAGCAAGCGGCATACGGCAAAGTGGACATCAGCCCACTTCATACCTGGCTTTGCAACTTCCAGAGCGTAGTCGTGACAAGCCTCTACGATAGAGTAGATTTCCAGCTGGCGCTGGCTGAACTTACCGCTGACAGGCATTGTACGAGTATGGTCTGAACAGTAATTGTTCATAGTCTCTGCACCTGCATCACAAAGTGCCAGTCTTCCTTCCTCGAGCAGATTCATAGATGGATAACCATGCTGAATCTCTCCATGCTGGCTGAAGATAGTAGGGAAACTAACCATTGCTCCATAAGAGTGAGCAATTCCGCTTACCTGTCCTGCTACATATTTTTCTGTGATTCCTGGGCGGACGAGCTTCATAGCAGTGGTGTGCATCTTATATCCGATAACAGAAGCACGTTCCAGTTCTTCAATTTCCTCAGGAGTCTTGGTAGAACGCATCTTGACAACCGCCTTGATGAGATCCATGCTGGCTTCCTCTTTCTGCTGGTTTGGATGAATTCCGAGGAGGTCAAATACCTGAAGCTTGATATCATAGCGGTAAGGTGGCAAGAAGTGAATCTTGCGTTTCTTCGCCATAGCATCATTGCAGATGGTCTTCAGACTCTTCATTGGTGCAGAATTATGTACGCCCACCTGCTCTGCGAGATTGTGGACGCTATCTACGCTTCCGTACCATACGATATCTACCAAGTCGATATCATCACCGATTAAAGTTTCGATGTCGTTATCTATGTCAATTACACCAACCAAACCGTCTCGCTGCAAACCGAAATAGTACAGGAATGTTGAGTCCTGGCGGAATGGGTAATATCCGTTATTAGGGAAATTACAAGGTGAATTGTTGTTTCCGAAAAGAATGATGACGCCGCTTTTGACGAGCTTCTTAAGCTCTTGTCTGCGGCTGATATAAGTGTCCTTGCTAAACATATTTTTAGAATTTTACTTTATTTTGCTGCAAAGTTAGCAATTATTTCGCAAAAATGTATTATCTTTGCAATCAAAAATAGAAAAAACTAGCGAATTTATAAATAATTAATATAAAAATGCTCTTTTTGAGGGACAAAATGTAAGAAAATGAGTTTTCTCAGAGTGCAAATCGTTAGTAATGCAGAGAGTGATAATCTGTAAGAGTATGAATCTTGATTAGTGTAATGCAATCAAAAAACAGTGGAAGAATAAAGGTTATGAAGTTGAATTTGGAAAAAACTGGTTTGGTCTTGGAAGGTGGAGGTATGCGTGGCGTCTTTACCAGTGGCGTGCTTGATGCTTTTATGAAGCATGATGTTTATTTCCCATATACGGTGGCGGTGTCGGCAGGTGCATGTAATGGTATGTCGTACATCAGTCGCCAGCCGCGTCGTGCCCGTATCTCAAATATCGATTATTTGGCGAGGTATCAGTATATCGGCATCCGACATCTGGTAACGCAAGGGTGTATTTTCGACCGTGAGTTGCTCTACGATAAGTTTCCGAATCTGTTGCTTCCTTACGATTTTGATACCTATTTTAAATATGCCAACCGATTCGAGATGGTTACCACGAATTGTCTTACGGGCAAGCCTATGTATCTTTCGGAAAATCATGATCGGCAGCGTGCCCTTGATATTGTGCGTGCTTCCAGCAGTTTGCCATACGTGAGTAAAATCGTGGATGTGGATGGTATCCCAATGCTCGATGGTGGAATATCAGACAGTATTCCCGTGATGAGAGCTATAGACAAAGGTTATGAACACAATGTGGTTGTCTTGACCCGCAACAAAGGTTGGAGAGATACTGGCAAAGATAGAAAGCTACCTTATTTATATAAGAACTATCCGCGCCTGCGTGTGGTCTTGAGTCATCGGCATAAGGCTTATAATGAGCAGATTCAACTGATTGATGATTTGGAGGCTGCTGGCAAAATCACTTGTATTCGTCCGATTCGTCCAATGGAAGTAGGGCGCATAGAAAAGGATACGGATAAATTAGAGCGTCTCTATGAAGAAGGATTTATGCTGGGAGAAAAGTTTTGTGAGAAATTCCTATGATGAAGTTTGCGTCATAGATTCCTAGTTTGAAATTCTCATTATAAAACAGCCTGTTCTCAAAACAAAAAGTCGTGTTTTGAGAACAGGCTATTCTTGTATATATGTTCACCTTATATATACTCCCCTTAATATATGTGCTTATCTTTTATATATGCCCATCCTGCAGATTGGCTTCAGCCTATTAGCCTATTATTCTTTAAGCAAGTCGGGTCTTAATCGCTTGGTTCGTTCCATTGCCTGGTCAAATTCCCACTGGCGGATTTTTGCTTCGTTGCCGCTAAGTAGGATTTCTGGAACCTTCCAACCCTTGTAGTCTGAAGGGCGGGTGTAGATAGGAGCTGACAGAATGTCGTCTTGGAAGCAGTCGGAGAGGGCACTCTGCTCATCGCTGATGACTCCTGGTACGAGTCGGATTACCGCATCTGAAATAATTGCTGCAGCCAGTTCGCCACCAGTGAGCACATAATCACCTACGCTGATTTCTCTGGTAATAAGATGATCGCGCACGCGCTGGTCGATTCCCTTGTAGTGACCGCAGAGGATGATGAGGTTTCCACCCAGCGACATTTCGTTGGCTATCTTCTGGTTGAAGGTCTCGCCATCCGGAGATACATAGATGACGTCATCGTAGTCACGCTCTGCCTTCAGGGCAGTGATGCATCGGTCTATTGGTTCGCATTGCATCACCATTCCGGCGCTTCCTCCGTATGGATAGTCGTCCACTCGTTTCCATTTATCTAATGTATAGTCGCGCAAGTTGTGGAGATGGATCTCTGCGAGGCCCTTCTTCTGCGCACGTGCCAGGATAGATTCGTTGAAGAATCCCTCCAGCATCTCTGGTAATACTGTAATAATGTCTATTCTCATAACATCTGCAAAGATAATAAATAATGTGTATAGCGCCAAATGTTTTACCGTTTTTCTTTTTCTTCTGCGATTGTTTTCTGATTTTCTGATGCTTTTACTATTGTTTTCTTGCTTTTCTGATGTTTTTACTTTGAATTCTTTATTTATAGTGGAAAAACAGCAAACTTTCGTATAAATATGCAACAAATTCATCAAGAATCAAGAAAAATACTAGCAAAATGATAAATTTTCGATAAAATGTGCTACTATTTGCAGAAAAAGTCGTATATTTGCAAACAAAAAAGTTCGGTAGTGCGTATTATGCTGTTGTATGGTGTGCGCACACGAATGTATAGTTAATCAAATAATTAGTGAATAAGATGATACTGGACATTGAAATGCTGAGAAGCTTTTATGCTTCGTATTCGGAAAGTGTAAAACAGGCTAAGGCTACTGTGAAACGACCTCTCACTTATGCCGAGAAGGTGCTCTTTGCGCATCTTTTCGACCCTGCTGAGTTGCGCCCATATAAAAGAGGTATAGAATATGTGGATTTCCGACCTAACCGCGTGGCGATGCAGGATGCTACCGCTCAGATGGCGCTCTTGCAGTTTATGAACGCAGGTAAGGATAAAGTGGCAGTTCCTGCTTCAGTACATTGCGATCACTTGATTCGTGCAGACGTGGGTGCTACTCAAGACCTTCCTGAAGCATGTAAGACCAACAAGGAGGTATATGATTTCTTGAAGTCGGTATCTCAGAAATATCATATAGGATTCTGGGGACCAGGTGCTGGTATCATCCACCAGGTGGTGCTTGAGAACTATGCCTTCCCAGGCGGTATGATGGTGGGTACAGATTCCCATACTCCAAATGCCGGCGGTCTCGGTATGGTAGCCGTGGGCGTTGGTGGTGCCGATGCCGTGGATGTGCTCACTGGTCAGCCTTGGGAACTCAAGATGCCTCGCCTCATCGGTGTGCATCTCACGGGTAAGCTCTCTGGCTGGGCTACTCCTAAGGATGTGATTCTTGAAATCCTGGGTATCCTCACCGTAAAGGGTGGAACCAATGCCATTCTTGAATACTTCGGAGATGGTCTGGATAGCATTTCTACTACCGGTAAGGCTACCATCTGTAATATGGGTGCAGAGCTGGGTGCTACCTGCTCCATCTTCCCATTCGACCAGAATGCCAGCGAATATCTCCGCAAGACGGGTCGTGAGGAGATTGCTTCCCTTGCCCAGAAGAATGTAGCCGAGCTTCGTGCTGATGATGAGGTGCTTGCCAATCCATCTGCCTTCTACGACCAGATTGTAGAAATCGACCTCTCTAAGGTGGAACCACATCTCAACGGTCCGTTTACTCCAGATGCGGCAACCCCTATCTCTCACATGAAGGCGAAGGGTCCTGCCAACGATTATCCTATGGTGGTAGAAGTAGGATTGGTAGGTAGCTGTACCAACTCTTCCTATCAGGACTTGGCCCGTGCGGCAAGTGTGGCTCGCCAGGCTTACGAGAAGGGCATCCAGGTAAAGGGTCAGCTCATCATTAACCCTGGTTCTGAGCAGATTCGCTATACTGCCGAGCGTGATGGAATCCTCGATGACTTCAAGAAGATTGGAGCCCTGATCATGACCAACGCCTGCGGTCCTTGCATCGGACAGTGGAAGCGTCATACCGACGATAACACCCGCAAGAATGCCATCGTCACCTCTTTCAATAGAAACTTCCGCCGTCGTGCTGATGGCAACCCTAATACATTTGCCTTCATCGGTAGCCCTGAGCTCACCGTGGCACTCACCATTGCCGGCCGCCTGGATTTCAATCCTGCCACCGATACCTTATCAGATAAGGATGGCAACAGCGTGAAGCTCGATGCGCCTGCAGGTTTCACCTTCCCTCCTAAGGGATTTGCCGTAGAAGACAAGGGCTTCATCGCTCCTAGCGAAGCAAATGCTAACATTGAGGTGGTAATTGCTCCAGATAGCAACCGCCTGCAGAAATTGGCTCCATTCGCTCCTTGGGATGGAAAGGACCTGGTAGATATGCCTCTTCTCATCAAGACCGAGGGCAAGTGTACCACCGACCATATCTCAATGGCTGGTCCATGGTTGAAGTTCCGCGGACATCTTCAGAATATCTCTGATAACCTGCTGATGGGTGCCGTCAACGCCTTCAATGGCGAGAGCAACAAGGTGAAGAACCAGTTGGATGGCAAGTATGTGGAGGTTTCTACCGCAGCCAAGGCTTACAAGGCGCAGGGCATCAGCAGCATCGTGGTGGCTGAGGATAACTACGGTGAAGGTTCATCTCGTGAGCATGCAGCCATGGAGCCTCGTTTCCTGAACGTGAAGGTGATTCTTGCCAAGAGTTTCGCCCGTATCCACGAAACCAACCTGAAGAAGCAGGGTATGCTCGCCCTTACATTCTGCAATAAGGATGATTATAATAAGGTACAGGAAGACGACCGCATCTCACTCACCGGTTTGAAGGAGTTTGCTCCAGGTTCTAAACTCACCGTCACCTTGAAGCACAAGGATGGCTCTGAGGATAGTTTCGAGGTAGAGCATACTTATAATGATACACAGATTGCATGGTTCAAGGCTGGTTCTGCATTGAACTTTGCAGCTAAAAAGTAACAGTTATGAATAAAGAATATTTGATATATAAATTAAGCGATGAGGTAAAGAACTCATGCAAGATAGATAAGGATGCATTCACCAAGTTCAATGTAAAGCGTGGACTTCGTAATGAGGATGGCTCTGGTGTGCTGGTAGGATTGACCAACATCGGTAACGTTGTGGGTTACGAGCGCGATGAGAATGGCAAGCTGAAGCCTACCGAGGGTAAGCTCTATTATCGTGGCTACGAGCTTGACGACCTCGTTACTCCTCTCTTGAAGGAGAAGCGATTCGGTTTCGAGGAGGTTGCCTTCCTGCTCCTTTCCGGTCAGCTGCCGGATAAGGAGGAGCTGGAGGCTTTCAAGGAACTCCTCAACGACAACATGCCGCTCGACCACCGCACCATTACTCACATCATCGAACTGGAGGGTTCTAACATCATGAACATCCTGGCTCGTTGCGTGCTCGAAATGTACACCTTCGATCCGAACCCTGACGATATCAGCCGCGACAACCTGATGCGTCAGAGTGTGGAGCTGATTGCAAAGTTCCCAACCATCATCGCCTATGCATACAACATCTATCGTCACTCTGTGCAGGGCAGAAGCTTGCACATTCGCCATCCACGCGAGAATCTCTCTATCGCAGAGAACTTCCTCTATATGATGAAGCACGAGAACTACTCTGAGCTGGATGCGCGTATGCTCGATCTGCTCCTCATCATTCAGGCAGAGCATGGTGGTGGTAACAACTCTACCTTCACGGTGCGTGTCACCTCTTCTACCCGCACGGATACCTACAGCTCTATTGCTGCCGGTATCGGTAGCTTGAAGGGTCCTCTTCATGGTGGTGCCAACATCAAGGTTATCAACATGTTCCATCATCTGAAGGAGGCTATCAAGGATTGGACCAATGTAAATGAACTCGATATCTATCTGAAGCGCATGCTCAACAAGGAGGCTTATGATAAGACGGGGCTTATCTACGGTATCGGCCATGCGGTTTATACCTTGAGCGATCCTCGTGCCGTAGAGCTGAAGCGACTGGCTGGCGAGCTTGCCAAGGAGAAGGGTAGGGAGGATGAGTACAACTTCCTGAAGCTTATCGAGCAGGAGGGTATCAAGTGCCTGCAGGAGCATCGTGGCGGCAGCAAGCCAGCCTGTGCCAACCTCGACTTCTATAGCGGTTTCATCTATGAGATGATTGGTCTTCCACAGGAGATTTATACCCCTATTTTTGCTATGGCGCGTATCGTGGGTTGGACTGCCCATCGCATCGAAGAACTCAACTTCGAGGGTCGCCGCATCATCCGTCCTGCTTACAAGAATATTTTGGGTGAGTTGGATTATACTCCATTGGGTGAGAGATAAAAAATACATCAAATAATAAATACATAGTATTTAAAAAGGGCAATGCTTCTATGAGTATTGCCCTTTTATTTGGTGTGTACAGGGGGAATATGCTTTTCTTTTTGGCTGTAGTCTTTTTTTTTTCGATACTAAATAGCGTATCTTGTTTTAAAAACGGCTTTAAAAAAATATTTTAGTGAAATATAGTTAAGAAACTGATGTTTGAAGATAAATATTTGCGGATTACAGATAAATGTAGTATCTTTGTCGACGAATTGCATGAAATGCAAGACTACAATAGTAAATTGTTATAATAAATAAGAGTATAAGAGAATAGGTGATGTCTGTAGATAGCCTATTAGACTGGTACCTAAATAAGAGGAGTAATAAAAGTTAATGGAAAAAGAATTTGAAGAGTATTGGAGCGCACACAGCAAGAGAATGCTTTTGAATGCTCCTGGCAACCTGCGGCAGGAATACTTGGAGTCAACCAAATTGGATACGCCTATGGATTGGGTGTGTTATATCCTTCCCGTGGCTGCAGGTATTCTCATTCAGCCTCATGTCAATCTGAAGAGTGAGGTGTTGTCTTGGGCCATTATTTTATTGATAGTGGTGGTACTGTTTGTTCTTTTGCAGATGGTAAAGCCTTTTTTTCAGAAAAAGAAGTCAACCATTCAGGCAATTGATCAAATTAAACAGTATTACTACGAAAGATATAAGAAATATGGTCTGGATAAAATGGAGCCTTGGAATTAAGGCTCCATTTTTTTATGTGATGATGTATTTTTATACGATCATAAAGTCGCTCATGATGTCATCTGATATATAGAGACCTTCATGGGTAAGTGATAGCTTCCCGTTGCTTATCTTCATGAGTCCTCTATGAATATGCTTCTCAGCTTCCTGCATCATCTGTGAAGCTAATTGGTCACCAAACTCCTTTTCCATCTTTTCTATATCAATACCATCGCTTGTCCGTAATGCCGTGGTGATAAGGTCATTGTATCTTGTAGAAAGATCCAGGGATTCGGTTTCACTAGGCAATTCTCCCTTTTGGATGGAAGCGATGTATTCCCTGATATTGTCCACATTCCAGCTTCTGGTGGCTTCAATCTTGTTTTCTTCACCTATTTTAGTCTCTCGTCTGTAGGAGTGGGCGGCTGCACCTATTCCGATATAGGGCACTTCATGCCAATAGCTGCTGTTGTGGCGTGATCGGTAGCCTGGCTTGGCAAAGTTGCTGATTTCGTAATGCTCGTAACCGGCAGAGGTGAGTTGGGTGATGAGTAGCTCATACATCTGTCGGCTGGTTTCCTCATCGATTTCCTCAATCTTTCCCCGTTCCAGCATTCTGTAGAGAGTCGTTCCTTCTTCGTACATCAAGCTGTAGGCAGAGATGTGTTCTACCCCCAGTTTGATGGCTTCATCAATGTCTTTTTTCCAGTCTTCCAGAGTTTCGCCAGGAAATCCGAACATCAGGTCGATGCTGATGTTGTGGATGTCGATGCCACGCAACCTTTTGATGGCAGCCTTGACATCTGCAGCCTTGTGGCGGCGGTGAAGAAAGCCCAGGCGATGGTCTGAGAAAGTCTGTGCTCCCATGCTTACCCTGTTTACGGGCAGCTGCAGGAGAGTCTTGCAGAATTCTTCTGAGACATCATCGGGGTTGCATTCCATCGTGATTTCCATTTTTGAGAATTCTTCTTCCGAATGGTTCGGAGGAAAATAAGCCTTCTTGATACCTTCGAAAAGGTGGATGAGCTGATCGTGGGTAAGCTGGCTGGGAGTTCCACCCCCCAGGTAGATGGTTCTTAAACTGTAATCGTAATCAGTTGCCGTTTTGAAGGGGCGCATCTTCATTTCCTTGCACAGAGCATCAACGTAATCATCCCGCATGCTGAGGGATGTGGTGCTGTAGAAACCGCAGTAGATGCAGCGGCTCTCACAGAATGGGATATGTATGTATAGTCCTGCCATGTTTTTTTTAAGTCTGAATTCCTAATCGGCATTTCTGGCTTTAGTCTTATCTTTTTCTATATATAATAAGGTATAAGCCTAGAAGTATGTCTTAACAAGATGCAAAATTACTAATATAATTTAATTTAGAGCAAGTTTTTTGTGAAAAAATTTGCAGGATTGCCGAAAAATGTGTAATTTAGTAGCACGAAACAGAAAAATCGTATGATTGGACTGTCGAATAACTAGCAATTTTAAGTATAACCCTTAAAAATCTATAAGCGTCATGAGAGTATATCAGACTAATGAGATTAAAAACATTGCATTGCTGGGCAGTGCGGGTAGCGGCAAGACTACACTTGCCGAGAGTATGTTATTTGAAGCAGGCGTTATCAAGCGTAGAGGCTCTGTAGAAGCGAAGAATACGGTGAGCGACTACTTCCCAGTAGAGTTGGAGTATGGCTACTCAGTGTTCCCTACCGTTTTTCATGTGGAGTGGAACAATAAGAAGCTTAACATTATAGATTGCCCTGGTAGCGATGATTTCGTAGGTGGTGCCATTACATCACTCAATGTTACCGATCAGGCAGTTATCCTTATCAATGGTCAGTATGGTCCAGAGGTAGGCACCCAGAACAACTTCCGTTATACCGAGAAGTTGAACAAGCCTGTTATTTTCCTCGTTAACCAGCTTGACTCAGACAAGTGCGATTTTGACAACCTCATTGCCACCATGAAGGACATTTATGGTTCTAAGTGTGTGCAGATACAATATCCTATCGAGACAGGTCCTGGCTTCAATGCTCTCATTGACGTGTTATTGATGAAAAAATATTCCTGGAAACCAGAAGGCGGTGCTCCTATCATCGAGGATATTCCTGAGGAGGAAATGGACAAGGCGATGGAACTTCATACTGCACTCGTTGAGGCTGCTGCCGAAAACGACGAAGGCTTGATGGAGAAATTCTTCGAGAGTGAAAGCTTGACAGAGGATGAACTCCGTGAGGGCATCCGCAAGGGATTGGTAACCCGCAGCATCTTCCCTGTATTCTGCGTTTGCGCAGGCAAGTCTATGGGCGTTCACCGCCTGATGGAGTTCTTGGGCAACGTTGTTCCTTTTGTAAGCGAAATGCCTAAGGTGCATAATACCCGTGGTGAGGAAATTACTCCTGATACCAATGGTCCTGAGAGTGTTTACTTCTTCAAGACAGGCTTGGAACCACATATCGGTGAGGTAAGTTACTTCAAGGTGATGAGTGGTTCTATCAAGAGTGGTGATGACCTGACCAATTCTGACCGTGGTTCCAAGGAGCGTATCGGACAGATTTATGCCTGTGCGGGTGCCAACCGTGTGCCTGTAGATCAGTTGAATGCCGGTGATATCGGTTGTACCGTGAAGATGAAGGACGTGAAGACGGGCAATACCTTGAATGGAAAGGGTGCTGAGTGGCGCTTCGATTTCATCAAGTATCCTAATCCTAAGTACTCTCGTGCCATCAAGGCTGTCAATGCTCAGGATACAGAGAAGCTGATGGCTGCTCTTCTCAAGATGCGTCAGGAAGACCCAACATGGGTTGTGGATCAGAGCAAGGAGTTGCGCCAGGTGATCGTACGCGGTCAGGGTGAGTTCCACCTCCGTACATTGAAGTGGCGTCTGGAGAACAACGAAAAGCTCAATGTAGTCTTCGAGGAGCCTCGCATCCCATATCGTGAGACCATTACCAAGAAGGCTCGTGCCGACTATCGGCATAAGAAGCAGAGTGGTGGTGCTGGTCAGTTTGGTGAGGTTCACCTCATCGTTGAGCCATACGCAGAGGGTATGCCAGATCCGACATCATTCACCTTCAACGGTCAGGAGTTCAAGATGAACATCAAGAGCCGTGAAGAAGTTTCCCTGGAGTGGGGTGGCAAGTTGGTATTCCTCAACTCTGTGGTTGGTGGAGCTATCGATGCCCGTTTCATGCCGGCTATCCTGAAGGGTATCATGGATTGTATGGAGCATGGACCTCTTACAGGTTCTTACGCCCGTGATGTCCGAGTTATCGTATATGATGGCAAGATGCACCCGGTAGATAGCAATGAGTTGTCATTTATGCTGGCTGCCCGCCGTGCTTTCAGCGATGCCTTCAAGCAGGCAGGTCCAAAGATCCTGGAGCCTATCTACGACCTGGAGGTTTACGTGCCAGCCGACTATATGGGTGATGTGATGAGTGATCTTCAGGGACGCCGTGCCCTTATCATGGGTATGGATTCTGAGGCAGGTTACCAGAAGTTGAGTGCCAAGATTCCACTCAAGGAGCTTGCCAACTATTCTATCTCCCTCAGCTCGCTTACCGGTGGTCGTGCTTCGTTCACCACCAAGTTTGCCAGCTACGAGTTGGTTCCTACCGATATCCAGAGCAAGCTGATTGCCGATCATGAGGCTGAACTGGCTAAGGAGACTGAATAGAGTAGAAAAGATATTTCATCTTTATGATAAAAATGTTGTTTGAAATATAACTTCGAATTATCTCTCTTATATAAATTAAAATTTTATGTTGATATGACCAATGGGGAGCCTGCATGTGATATGTCGGCTCTCTTTTATTTTTATATATGCAATTATAACCGTTTGTTTTTGTTAATTTGAGCAAATTGAAGTGAAATAATTAACTGTTTTGTGTTAACCAATTAAGAAATTTCCTATCTTTGCCCCTATGAAAAAGAAAACGATTTGGACCATAGCCGTTATTATGGGCTTTTCGTTCCTTGCGCTGCTATTCCTGCAGCTCAGTTACATCCAGGAAATGGTGAACATGAAGAAGGAACAGTTTGACGAGTCGGTCAACAGAGCCCTATATCAAGCTTCAAGAAACTTGGAGCTGAATGAAACTTTGCGCTATCTTGAAAAGGATGTCAATGAGACTGAACGCAAGGCTAGTAAGAAGGATTCTGTGGGAACCCGCAGCGGTCAGCTGGATGGAACCATCCAGCACTCTCATCAGTATTCTGTGGTAGGTAAGGATGGTACGGTCTATTCTTCCTTCGAGTTGAAGACCATTGCAACCAATCCTGCCAACAAGCCGAAGGCGATGATTCTGCGCAGCGACAAGAATTCGCTTAATGAGACTCAGAAGTCCTTGCAGGAGATTGTGAAGAATCGCTATGTGTATCAGAAAGCGTTGCTCGACGAAGTGGTTTATTCCATTCTCTACTCGGCATCCGATAAACCATTGAAGGAACGAATCAACTTCAAGCAGTTGGATCAGGATCTCAAGGCAGAGATGATGAACAATGGAATCAATATCCCTTATCACTTTACGGTAACAACCCAGGATGGCAGGGAGGTGTACCGTTGCCCGGATTATACCGACGAGGGTGAGGAATACAGCTATTCTCAGGTACTCTTCCGCAACGACCCGCAGTCGAAGATGGGAGTCGTAAAGGTTCACTTCCCAGATATGAACAGCTACATCTTCTCCAGTGTGCGCTTCATGATTCCTAGTGTCATCTTTACGCTGGTATTGCTCATTACCTTTATCTTCACCATCGTGGTCATCTTCCGGCAGAAGCGATATACGGAGATCAAGAATGACTTCATCAACAATATGACCCATGAGTTGAAGACGCCTATTGCCAGCATCAGTCTGGCGGCACAGATGCTCAACGACCCATCGGTTTCCAAGAGCGAGCAGATGCAGAAGCATCTGGGTGGTGTGATAGATGATGAATCGAAGCGACTCCGCTTCCTGGTAGAAAAGGTATTGCAGATGAGTATGTTTGACCGCAAGAAGGCGGTGTTCAAGAAGAAGGAACTCGATCTGAATGAAATCGTTGAGAATGCGGCTCACTCTTTCGCCCTCCGCGTAGAGCATACGGGAGGAAAGATTTACGTGGATATCGAGGCGATAGACTCTACGCTCTATGTGGATGAGGTGCATTTCCAGAATGTGATTTTCAATCTGATGGACAATGCCGTGAAGTACCGTAAACCCGAAGAGCCTCTGTTTGTCACGATGAAGACATGGAATGATGAGCATCATCTCTATCTCTCTATCAATGATACGGGTTTGGGTATGAAGAAGGAGAACCTGAAGAAGATCTTCGACAAGTTCTACCGTGTACATACGGGCAATGTGCATGATGTGAAGGGCTTCGGCCTCGGTCTCGCCTATGTGAGGAAAATCGTGGAATTGCATGGTGGAGAAATCAAGGTTGACAGCGAATTGGGCAAGGGTACTACCTTTACCATCAAGCTGCCGGTGATACATGATTAAAAGACAATGATAAATAGAATATTAACAAGTAAAAATAATAAGAATATGGAAGAGACAGTAAAAATCCTGCTTTGCGAGGATGATGAGAATTTGGGTATGTTGCTTCGTGAGTATCTGCAGACCAAGGGCTTTGCTACAACATTGTGCCCTGACGGTGAGGCAGGCTTCAAGGAGTTCACCAAGAACAAGTATGATATTGCCGTACTCGATGTGATGATGCCTAAGAAGGATGGCTTTACCCTGGCTCAGGAGATTCGCCAGCAGACGGCAGATCTGCCAATCGTATTCCTTACTGCCAAGACTTTGAAGGAGGATATTCTGGAAGGCTTCAAGATAGGTGCTGACGATTATATCACCAAGCCTTTCTCTATGGAGGAGCTGGTGTTCCGTGTAGAGGCTATCCTTCGCCGTGTACGTGGCAAGAAGACTAAGGAATCTACCATGTACCACATCGGTAAGTTTACCTTCGATACGCAGAAGCAGCTGCTTACCATCGGTGATGAGCAGACCAAGCTGACAACCAAGGAGAATGAGCTTCTTGCTCTTCTCTGTGCTCATGCCAACGAGATTCTTCAGCGTGATTTCGCATTGAAGACCATCTGGATTGATGACAACTACTTCAATGCGCGCTCTATGGATGTGTATATCACCAAACTCCGCAAGCATCTGAAGGAAGATCCGCAGATTGAGATTATCAATATCCATGGTAAGGGCTACAAGCTCATCGTTCCGGATATGGATTAGGAATATGGATTGACAGAAAAGCTGTAAACTGTATAAAGCAGTAGAAAGCTATCTATGGAAAAAGAGAAAAGGGATAAGTTTGCAGAAAACCTATCCCTTTTTTTCTTTCATTTCTGAATCGCCTTATCTGGACCATCATGTACAGGTTCCGTTTCTTATCCCTTCTTCAGCGAATAGACAAATCCGGCAATGCCAGCCAGGATGAAGAACAGACCTGCAAACAGCATGATGTTGTTCTTGATGGCGAAGGCGAAGCTGGCCGCAAGCAGCAGAACGCCCAAAACGATGAAGGTCATACCCATGGAAGGGAGGGTATGAAGCGATTTTTTGAGTCTTTTATCCATATTTTCGTACAATTAACAATTATTTTCTGCAAAAGTACAAAAAATATTTGGTTAATTCAAGAAAAAGTTGTAATTTTGCACCGCAATTCGTGAAATGGGGTGTGTTTACGCACACATTTCTATGTTTCGCAAGAGAATTTTAATATTAATTTTTTAATTATTTACAAAAGTAGTATGAATCAATACGAAACCGTTTTCATTTTGACTCCCGTTTTGTCTGATGAACAGATGAAGGAAACGGTCGCTAAGTTCGAGAAGGTACTCACCGATAATGGTGCTGAGATTCTGAACAAAGAGGCTTGGGGTTTGAAGAAGTTGGCTTACAACATCGAGAAGAAGACATCAGGCTTCTACAGCTTGGTTGAGTTCAAGGCTGAGCCAACTGTTATCGCTAAGCTCGAGACAGCTTATCGCCGCGACGAGAAAGTAATTCGTTACATGACTGTTAAACTTGACAAGTATGCTGCCGCTTACGCAGAGAAGCGTCGTGCAAAGCTTGGTAAAAAAGAGGAGGCTTAATCATGGCAGATCAGAAATCAGAAATCCGTTATTTGACCGCTCCTTCTATCGACACAAAGAAGAAGAAGTATTGCCGTTTCAAGAAGAGCGGTATTAAGTACATCGACTATAAGGACCCAGAGTTCTTGAAGAAGTTCTTGAACGAGCAGGGTAAGATCCTTCCACGTCGTATCACAGGTACATCTTTGAAGTATCAGCGCCGCGTGGCACAGGCTGTTAAGCGTGCTCGCCAGATCGCTTTGCTTCCTTACGTAACCGATTTGATGAAGTAATTTAAGGAGGAGAAGAAGAATGGAAATTATTTTGAAGCAAGATATTATCGGTCTTGGATACAAGAACGATATCGTAAATGTAAAGAGTGGTTATGGTCGTAACTTCCTTATCCCTACAGGTAAGGCTGTTATCGCTTCTCCATCTGCTAAGAAGCAGTTGGCTGAGGATTTGAAGCAGCAGGCTCACAAGCTTGAGGCTATCAAGGCTGAGGCTGTTAAGAAGGGCGAGGCTCTCAATGGCATCGTTCTTACTATCGCTGCTAAGGTTAGTGCTACTGGTCAGCTCTACGGTTCAGTTAATGCTGCAACTGTTGCTGAGGAGCTCGCTAAGAAGGGCATCGAGGTTGATCGCAAGATCATCACTATGAAGGATGCTAAGAAGGTAGGCGAGTACGAGGCTACTGTACACTATCACAAGGAGGTTGAGGTTAAGGTTCCAGTTAACGTTGTTGCTGAGAACGCTCCTGTTGCAGCTCCTGCTGCTGAGGAGGTTGCAGCTGAGGCTGTAGCTGAGGAAGAGGCTCCAGCAGCTGAGTAATCCTCAAAAAAATAATCTCAAATCGACACAAGTACGAAAATTTTCGCACTGTAAAGCAAATTAATATAAAGATCCCTTTTGCCGAAAGGCATTAGGGATTTTTTGTTTCTGTATTCCGATATCAGGGTAAAATCGTATAATAGAGTGGTAATTTAGTACATATATAACTTTATTTTAGCTTATTCTCTCCCGATTCTCAGAAAAATATTGTATCTTTGCAGCCGAATTCATGGAATTCGCTTCTAAAGAAGAAATAATTAATAATAAATTTTTAAAATAGATAAAAATGAAAGCATTTGTTTTCCCTGGTCAGGGTTCTCAGTTCGTAGGTATGGGTAAGGACCTCTACGATAACAACGCATTGGCAAAAGAACTTTTCGATAAGGCTGATGAAATTCTCGGCTTTAAGATTACTGATATTATGTTCGCTGGTACAGACGAGCAGTTGAAGGAAACCAAGGTTACCCAGCCTGCAGTATTCCTCCACTCTGTTATCTCTGCTCTTTGCCTGGGCGATGAGTTCCAGCCTGCTATGGTAGCTGGTCACTCTCTCGGTGAGTTCTCAGCCTTGGTAGCTGCAGGTGCTATGGCCTTCGAGGATGGCTTGAAGCTGGTGGCTGCACGTGCCAACGCTATGCAGAAGGCCTGCGAGGCTAATCCTGGAACTATGGCTGCCATCATCGGTTTGCCTGATGAGAAGGTTGAGGAAATCTGCGCTCAGGTTAGCACAGAGGGCAACGTTGTAGTTGCTGCCAACTACAACTGCCCTGGTCAGCTCGTTATCTCTGGTAATGTTGATGCTATCAATGCTGCCTGCGAGCAGTTGAAGGCTGCCGGTGCCAAGCGTGCCCTGCCATTGAAGGTAGGTGGTGCTTTCCACTCTCCATTGATGCAGCCAGCAAAGGATGAACTTCAGGCAGCTATCGAGAAGACTGCTTTCTCAGCTCCTAAGTGCCCTGTTTATCAGAATGTAGATGGCAAGCCTCATACAGATCCAGCTGAGATTCAGCAGAACCTCATTGCTCAGCTCACAAGTTCAGTACGCTGGACAGCTTCTGTTCAGGCTATGATTGCTGATGGTGCTGACGATTTCACAGAGTGTGGTCCTGGCAAGGCTTTGCAGGGTATGATTGGCCGCATCGACAAGACTGTAGGTAATCACGGTATTGCATAATCAGCTATCAGAATAATCATGCGTTTTATCTTTCCGGCAAAGGCGTTGCCGGGAGGATAAAACGTTTTATCATTTAAGTAACGACCGCTAAATGAAGGAAAAAATAGTTATTTACCAGGTTCTCCCCCGATTGTTTGGTAACAGGAATACCACCCGTAAGGAGAATGGCAACATTGAAGAAAACGGTTGCGGAAAGCTTAATAACTTTAGTGATGAGGTGTTGGCCCGTATTCATGACATGGGTTTCACTCATATCTGGTTTACAGGTGTGATTCGTCACGCTACACAGACAAACTACTCATCTTATGGTATTCCTACTCAGCATGCTGAGGTGGTAAAGGGCAAGGCTGGATCGCCATACGCCATTACCGA
Source organism: Segatella copri (assembly GCF_002224675.1). GTDB lineage: Bacteria > Bacteroidota > Bacteroidia > Bacteroidales > Bacteroidaceae > Prevotella > Prevotella copri_U. The sequence goes on from NZ_NMPZ01000007.1 coordinate 155,765, forward strand.
CTATTATGACATTGACCCTGATTTGGCCGTGAATGTCAGCCTGAGAATGAAGGAGTGGGAGACTCTTATCGAGCGTACGCACAAGGCTGGTATGAAGGTCATCATGGACTTTGTGCCGAACCATGTGGCTCGTGAGTATCATTCCATCTGCAAACCGGCAGGTGTACGGGATCTGGGAGAAGATGATGATACCAATATGCACTTCTCTACGAAGAATAATTTCTATTATACATGGGGCGATCTCGACCTGAATGAAGTTCGCTACTCTAAACCGGAGTTCAAGGCTTATAATGCCAAGGATGCCAAAATCTATGAGCCATACGAGGAGAGTCCGGCAAGAGCTACGGGAAATGACCGTTTCGACAACCGCCCGGGTTGCAACGACTGGTATGAGACCGTGAAGCTCAACTATGGTGTGGATTACTGTGATGCAGGTGGCAGAAGCTATCACTACGAGCCGGTGCCAAGCACCTGGGGTAAGATGACGGATATCCTGCTCTACTGGGCAAGCAAGGGTGTAGATGGATTCCGCTGCGACATGGCAGAGATGGTGCCTACGGCATTCTGGTCATACGCTACGGCGATTCTGAAGTCCAAGTTTCCTCATATCATTGTTATCGGTGAGGTGTATGATCCTAACCAGTATCGCAACTATGTGAAGGCGGGATTCGATTATCTCTACGATAAGGTGGGCATGTATGATTGTCTTCGCGGTGTGATTCGTGGTGAGCGTCCGGCAGCCAGTATCACTCACGAGTGGCAGGTGGTGGATGACATCCGCGATCACATGCTCTACTTCCTGGAGAACCATGATGAGCAGCGCATAGCCAGCGACTTCTTCTGCGGCAGCGCCATGAAGGCGATTCCTGCAGCAGCCATGAGTCTCTTCTTCCAGAAGAATCCTTTCATGCTCTACAGCGGACAGGAGTTTGGCGAGAAGGGTATGGACAAGGAAGGATTCAGCGGCAGAGATGGCCGTACTACGATATTCGACTACTGGAGTCCGGAGACCCTGACCCATGCTTATCAGGAAGGTGAGGAGGAAGCATATACTGCAGAGCAGAAATATCTGGCTGCTACCTATCGCCAGCTTCTCCGTCTTGCCAATGAGGAGAAGGCGCTTCGCGAAGGTGATACCTTCGACCTGATGTATGTGAATCCGGGTTCAGAGGGCTTCGATCCACGTACTAATTTTGCCTTCCTTCGCAAGAAGGATAATGAGGTGATGCTCATCGTGCTCAACTTTGCCCAGGAGGCTCGCCAGCTGCAGGTATGCATCCCTGGTCATGCTTTTGATTTCTTCCAGATTACGGAAGAGGAGGTTCTGGTAACTGAATTGTTCTCGGGAGGCAAGAAGAAGGTAGAGTTGAAGAGGAATGGCGTATTCCCGATATCAATGGATGCTAACGGAGTAAGAATCTATAAATTCAATGTTAAGATGGAGGAAAGTGATATCATATTGAATGAGCATCATAAGGAGGAATTCCCTCCTGCTCATACGGCTGAGCATCTGCTCAACCAGTTGATGGTTCGCATGTTTGGCTGTGAGCGCAGCCGCAATGCACATATTGAGCGCAAGAAGAGTAAGATGACCTTCGTAGTCGATCACAAGCCTACCCGCCAGGAGGAGAAGGAGATTGAGACGGAGATGAATCGCCTGATAGAGCTTGATATGCCTGTGACTTACGAGTTTGTGGATCGCGACCACATTCCAGCAGAGGTGAAACTCGATCGTTTGCCTGATGATGCTAGTGAAACCTTGCGTCTGGTTCGTATCGGCGATTATGATGTTTGTCCATGTATTGGCAAGCACGTCCGTTCAACGGCTCAGATTGGCAAGTTTGTATTGCTCGGTACGAATTGGGATGAGCACGCTCACTCATTGCGTATCCGCTTCAAGATTGTACAATAATATAAAATAAGCAGTAATGGAGTAATAGCCCATTGCTGCTTTTTTTCTTGTATAATCCCTGCTTCCTTCTTTCCTTTTCTTTCGCGCACATAAATGTTTTTTCTCGAAAAAGTATCAAAGTATCATTGATTTCTGGCATGTTGTTGATACATAAAGGCTTATAAAGTGGGATTTCCGAATATGTTTACAAAAAAGTATCATGGAAGTATCATGAATTCCAG
>NZ_NMPZ01000008.1 GCF_002224675.1 Segatella copri
TCCAAGCCGTTGATGGTGAATATCTTCTGGCAGTCATTGTCGGTAAGAGCCAAAGTGGACTGGATCTCAGAGAACTTATCCTTGAACTTACTCTGGTCAAGCAGCATGAAGACATCAGAATTATTGATGATGGCCTCCTTAACGATAGGAGAGGAGGTGATATCCTGGATCTCCTGTGTGACCACTCCCACCATAGCCCAATGTTTTCTAGCCGTTTTATAGAGATACTTGATATAGCTCGCCATCACCGGTGTGGCTATGGCTTTCCATGCCTCTTCAATAACCAGACACTTTCTGCCCTTCTTGATTCTCATTTTCTGCGTGAACACATCCATGATGATCAGAACAATGATAGGGAAGAGAATAGGGTCATCCTTCACCTTGTCTATCTCGAAGACGATGAACTTTTCATCAAACAGCGTAGCATCCAGGTCATTATTCAGAATATGAGAACGTTCTCCACCTTTATAGAATGGCTTGAGAATGGCGGCAAAATCATGGATAGCAAACTCTATCTTCTGCTGAACGATAAGCTGAGGTATTCTCACCAGAGCGAACTCATAATAGGTATTGAAGGAGAGTTCAGAAACCTTGAGACTTCTTTTCTGGCGTTCAATCTTGTCAATCTTACGCTCGATGCGCTGGAGATAGTTTTTTTCCACGAGTTCCGGAGTCAAACGTTGGAGCTGGTGAAGGGCAGCTTGCTTTTCACCCTCTGTAGCTGCTGTATCTTCCACCACGGCCTGGAGCTTATTGACCAGACGCGAATTTCTCGAAGTCATGTCCTTTTCCTCAGACAATTGCTCATATCGATCCTCGAGCTCCTTTTCATATTGGTCATACTTGCCATTCTTTTTATCTTCCAGCAGAAGTATCTCCTTCATCTGCCTTCTTTCGTCCTTGCTGAAGTTATCAAAAGGATGGAAGTAGGCCTCATAATATTCCGTGATGGTCTGGTTGATGACCGTATCTTCAATCTTGCTTGGGTAGTCAGTTCCCTTGAAGAGTTGGAAAATCAGGCTTTTCAAGAAGTTCTTCTTCTCGCCAAAGTTCTCCTTATACTCAAGTTCTGAAATCTTGAACGGATTCATTGAAATCGGTTTTTCCTTGCTATAAGAGATATAAGACCCACCGAAGTAGTTGCAGATTCCCTCATAACTGTCACCGGTGTCCACGATGACCACGTCCGTATCCTGCTCATAATATTGTCGCATCACGGAGTTCATGAAGAAACTCTTACCGCTTCCAGATGGTCCCAGGACAAAGAAATTGGAGTTGTTGGTATATTTGACCTTACCTTCCTTGCCGGTGATGTCTATGGGTAGTGGCAAACCCTGCCGATCTGTGTAATAGCATTTCAGGGGTGAAGAGTCACCCTGTTGCTGGTGTTCCTTATACATCAGACAGAGAGCCGGTTCCGAGAGCGTCAGAAATCTGTCATATTCCTTATTAAGCCGGAAGCAATTACCAGGGAAGCTGCCAACGAAGAGTTCCAGTTGGTTATAAGCTCTCTTGGATATATGGATGCTATGTCTTGCGAAGAGGTTCTCCAAGGAATTGGTTATCTTTTGGAAATCCTTATCCCCAGAAATCTTAACCACCATGTTATAGTGGGCATAGACGAGCATCTTGCCGTTACGGACGATTTCAGACTGAACCTTTTCGATGTCCTCAACGGCAATCTGATTGTTGGGATTGGGAATGGAGGCATGACGGTTCTTTTTCTTATCCAGCTTCATGATTTCCCTTTTTTGGTTGGGAAGGAAGATCACCTGATTATACACCAGGGTATCAACTTCGGGAAGCGAGTCGATGGAAGAAAGCAAATCCTCGGAGAGAATACTGTTTCCTACCTGGCTTTCAGAATAGGGACGAAGCATGCCCGGCAAGCCAACCTGATCCACATCCAAAAGGCTATAGGCCTTGATATGGTGCTTTCCCATACCAATTTCCTCGCTGGTGACCTTGAAATCACTCATGGAAACTGTGGCGTTCTTGAAATCCATGGCAAAGAAACGGTCTGCATACCTCTTGCATTCTTCGGCCTTGAGAAAGGAACATTCCACATTGCTGACCTTCAACCTGTCATGGACCTTCTGGATTTTCACCAAGAAGTCCTTCCATTTGGCGGGATCATAACTGTGAATAGTTCCTTTCTTACCTTTTCTTGTAATCATCAGGAAGGTTTCATGAGCTACATAACTCCTTCCATGAAAGAACCTGAAATACGAATCAGAAAGGAAACGTTTGGAAATAGAGCTTTTTCCCTTGGCAGCAATGCTATTCATATCAAACTGCTTGCGAACGAAGACATCCTGCTTATGAAGGGCATAACCTTCCCCCAAAAGTTGCAGAATAGAAGAGAACAGGCTTATGAAATCGTAATAGCTATCTTTGGAAGCTGAATATTTTCTTATGGGATTTCTGATTTTAAGTATAGCGGTATAGTCCCCTCCCTTGGTATAGATGATTCCCATATCGTTCACATCTTCCACGCTGAAATAAATGTCCTCGAAGACCTTGGCTCTTTTTCCTCCAGTACCAAAGGCGCAAATGGAGATACCCATGCCTATAATCACTGCAATTAAGAGCATTACTACTGCGATTGCAACCATTTTACTGAATTATATATTGTTTTACTTAATAACTTTTTGAACGAGCAAAGATGAAAATACCCTTGGGTGCTTTCTTGCTGTGAAGTCCCTGATGCTGCTTCAGAAATATCATGGACCCTCCCACGCCTAAAAAGGTGGTAAGCAGGAGAAGTCCAGCCAGGAATCCCAACAGGATGTAGCCTATGAGAAATCCCAGGAGTCCTCCTCCCACAGCACCAGCAGCCCAGAAGATATACCTTCCTTTCAGACCCAGGAATTCAAGGGGTTTTTGAAGTCCCTTGAAAACCGGGTAGTCCTTGTATCGTTCCTGGTCTTTCTTGCCCATATGCCAAGATTAAAGACCGAAGAACAAAGGCAAACACTGAGCTGCGGCAATGAGGAAGATGCAGGCACCCACAATCATCATGATGCTCTTCTTGACATCCTGCTCCTCGTTGTTCATCTTTACATATACAGAAATAGCGCCAATCATGGCAACAATACCTGCGATGGCATAACAGAGGTTCGTAACGACGGGCACATATCGCTTCAAACTCTCGGTGGAAGTCTCAATAGCAGCAAGACCAGCATCCACATCCTGCGCGAAAGTAGTGATACTAACCATGAAAAGCATCATGGCCATCATACAGATACGAGGGTTCTTGACAAAAGCCTTTGCATTTTTTACTGTGGCAGCGGCGCCCTTCATTGCGCCGCCTGCCAGATTACTGAAAAGTTTATTCATTTTTTTCTTGAAAAATTAAATGATTATATAATTCTTTGACTAATTTATCTACCATAGGTGGTCAGTTACCCCATATTGGAATCCGAAGAATGACGGGAAAATAAAAGTGGCACATCCAAGAAAAATCAAACTTCCTATCAGAATGAGCACACTCTTGGCAAAACCGTCTTCACCAGTTTGCATCTTTATGTAGATATTGATGGCACAATAGAAGCTCAGGAGTGTTGCGATGGCATACATGAGCTGGGCTACATAAGAGCACATCGTGAGCACATAAGTGACCATATCATAAAGTCTTCCGGTGTTTCCGCTATAATCAGTGGTTCCACAATTGGCCATGGCCAGGTGGGAGATTGAAAGCAACAGCATTGCTATCGCCATAACTTTAGTATAATCCCTCATTTTGGATACTGTTTATATCGATACTCCACCTAAATTCTCGGCGAAACTATTGATGAATGCTTCGCCATCGATCATGTTTTGAAGGAAATCTTTGGAACTGATTTCCTCTTCAACGTCAGCCTTGCAGGTGATCATTTCCTTTTTCGCATTACTGATTCTTGCATACACCTCATTTACATCCATTTGCTCCACATCTTCCACAGTTATGGAAGCTGGTCGTTCCTGAGAAGATTCGATGGAGGTCACCCCAGTTTCACTGATTTCTGAAGACGAATGAAGGAAACTATCCTCATCCACATCTACAGGCTGTTCCTCTTCCAAAACTTGGGGAACATGATTTGTTGAGGTCTTGAAAACCTCCTCATCCGCCTTCTTTTCACTTGGCGCTATCTTCTTGAGATCTAAGACGATGATAATCGCATAATAGACTGCAAGAAGGAATGTCATTGTTAATGCAAATATGCTAAATGTTTCCATTGTTATTTGATTGATAAATTCCTGATTACGGGTGCAAAGGAACAGCTTTTTTAGCAGATAATACCTATTAAACTAATCAAATACGTTTTTTAACTAAAAACCGGTCATTTTGTCAAGTAAAACTCAAGAAAGTGTTAAAATGGAAACCTGTATGCTACTTGTGAATAATAGTAAAAGCTATTTTGATGATGATGATTCTAAAACTATCAACTTCTAAATAATGATATATAATAACTCCGTTTTTGTTCTGTCAGGTGAACCTCACTTTTTATCATATCAGACTTTGCACTTTTTACCACAGGCTTTTTTCTTTGCAAAGGTATGGCTGTCCTGGCAGACACCAAGCACCACCTCAAAAGGTTATACTGCTAAAAACTTGTTCAGCAGCCTTCCACAATCCAAGATTGGGTTTTCCAAAAAGTTTTTAGCCGCATTGCCTGGTTTTCTGCCCTGATAGGGACACCCATCTTTTTAGCACGAAAAAAGGCATAGTGGTAAAGGTTACGCTGGAATGTAATTAAAAAAAATCTCGGATTCTCCCAGAACAAAAGTCTTGAAAAGGCTGGGTTTCAGGAAATCTAGAATATAATTTTAATGTTGAACTTTTAAATAAAGCTTTTATGGAAAGAATGATTTCAGAAAAGGACAAGGAGTTTACGGATGTATTCTCACGTTTCGTTAATGGCAAGATGGGCAGTGCGCAGCTTACCGGTGAGGAATGGGCTAATGACCATCGTTATCTTGTAAATGAAAAATTCAAGGTGGTGATGGCATTTATTGACAAGCTAGCTTATTGCTATGAGCAGGGTTGGTATGACCCACGTGATGAGTGGGCATGCACATTGTCGGCATCCATCATGGAGCATTTGAAGGAGAAACAGCTGTATTATTCACAAATTAAAGATAGATAGGAAATGGCAAATTGGGCATCAACTAGTTATAGAATAGAAAGCAAGCAGAAAGACCTTCAGGAGATATATGACCTCTTCATGGAATTTAATGAGAACGGAAGAATCCCTTTCGATAATCTTACTGACAAGAATTGGGAAGGGAACATCGTCTGGGCTTTGGGAGGAGACACCAATAATTACTACCTCAGAGGATTCATCCAAAGTTGTGAAATTAGTGAGGGCATGCTCTCCATCGAGGCAGAAGAAGCATGGGGAGCATCTGATTTCCGCCATTTCCTAGAAAACCATTACAAGGACATGAAGGTATATTTCATGGTGGAAGAAGACGGTGACTGTGTTTATGCCACAAATGATTCAGAAGGCAAGTATTTCAGCTGCCGCTTTGTGGTTGATTCTTGTCTTGATGGGGCATATGACTATGAATGTTTCAATACGGAGAAAGAAGCCCTTCATTATATTGCTGAGCTTCTTGAGGTGGATTCCATATCAATGGAACAACTTGAGACCTGGCAGAAATATCACGAGAATGAGGAGGATTACTTATATTTCAATGAATATAAGATTGTTGCGTAGAATAGGTAACGGAGAGACTAACCACCTCTCCACAATATAAATAAGGTATGGAATACATAAATTTCGTCAAAAGGAAGGTGCAGCTGCATCATGAGATAGAGAATGCCATCAAGGAAATGATGATGGAAAAAGGTGTGACGGAGATAGACCTTTTAAAAGATGAGGAATCATTTGATGCAGGATGGCTCATAAGAAGCATTGGTGATACCAATGCACTCGAAGAAGTACTAGTGGCTAACATCAAAGTGGAGAATAACACCTTGTATTACAAGGGTAAAACCACTTGTGAGACAGATGAAGATTGGCAACTGATAGATGTGATCGATAATGTCCTGCTCGGTAGCATTGACACTGTTTATGATGCGGTTTTTCAGAGAATCAAATCAAACTTCTAAGAAAGGGAGCAAGGGGCTAAGTGCCTCTTGCTTTTTCGATCGGTGCTGCCTATATACTTTTGAGCGGTATATAGGCAGCACTATGTGGGTATCTCCGATAGAAGTTGAATGGATATGTATCATATCTAAGCCATATATCATTCGTAACTAAGATGTGTTACATTAAATTTAATTTAAAATTTTCCTTACCTTGCGCTTTTCTTAATCAAATATTGTATCTTTGCATAAGATAAGTTGCACTCGGCAATTTGAAAGCAAGCTTTCATTGCGCTCGTTTGCATTATCTTTGCAACAAGGTGGATACTATAGCTACAAACATCAACATCGAGGATATGAGAAGTTTTTTATTCATCGTATTAATATTGATAAGCATTATGATGGAAGCAAAGATTCGCAAACCTGCAGTAGCAGGTAGTTTTTATGCTGACGATGCCAAGGAGCTTCGCCAGGATGTGAGAGATTGTTTCTCTCAGTGCAAGAATCCTGTCATGGAACATGTACAAGCCGTTATCGTACCCCATGCAGGTTATGTGTTTTCTGGAGTAACGGCAGCATCAGCTTTTGCTGCCATCCATCCGGAGGCAGAATATGAGCATATCTTTCTTCTGGGACCAAGCCATCATGTTTATCTGGGCAAGGCTTCTATTAATGAAGGTGCTTCTGCCTACGCCACACCTTTGGGAGAAGTAGCTGTAGATACAGCCCTTTGCAGGGATTTGATGGCTAAAAGTGATGCCTTTACCTATGTACCAGCAGCACATGAGAGTGAACATTGCCTGGAGGTGGAACTGCCATTCCTGCAATACCACATGAAGAAGATGCCGCCAATCGTTCCAATTATCATTGCGACTCAGGAACTCAGTACACTAAAGGAGATTGCCAGCTGCCTGAAACCTTATCTGAACGAAAGAAATCTTTTCGTTATCAGCAGCGACTTCTCTCATTATCCTGCCTATATGGATGCCAAACTGGTGGATGGACTCACCAAAGACAGCATCATGACAGGAAAGACAGAGGCTTTTGTTAATGCCACACTGCATAATCAGGAACTCAATATCGGCAATTTGGCAACGAGTGCCTGTGGCATGGCTCCTATTGCCACCTTGCTGATGATGACAGAAAAGAATGCAGGGATTCATCCACATCACATCATGTACTGCAACTCCGGTGATTCACCATACGGAGGAAAAGACAAGGTGGTGGGCTATCATTCTTTTGTATTTACCACTCAAGCTGCCAGCTTTGAATTGACTCAAGATGATAAGAAGATGCTTAAGTCTATCGCTTATCATACCATCGAGGCTTCTCTTGAGGGAAAAAAGTATGAGCCTAGCGGACTATCTTATATGCTAAAGACCCACTGCGGTGCCTTTGTTTCTCTGCATAAGAAGGGGAGATTAAGAGGTTGCATCGGTCATTTTGGTGAAGATATGCCATTATATCAGACTGTGGTACAGATGGCTAAGGCGGCAGCCTTTGAAGATCCCCGCTTTTATGGGGTTACATTGGATGAACTGGATGATATCGATATTGAAATCTCCGTGCTCACTCCGATGAAGCGTATCCATAGCATTGATGAATTTCAATTGGGCAAACAGGGTATTTTCATGCGCAAGGGATATCATACGGGTACCTTCCTTCCACAAGTTGCTGATGAAGTAGCGTGGTCGAAGGAGGAATTCCTGGGCCATTGCGCTCAGGACAAAGCTGGAATAGGATGGGATGGCTGGAAGACGGCAGAACTATATACCTATGAAGCCATCGTATTCTAGTGGCTAGATGATTACAAATATTCTAAATCTTTAGATATGATGAAGGAATGCAGATTTTACAAGAAGCTGGATGGGGTAGGGAGGTATGCAGCCAATACGGTAATGTGTGAACTTTGCCCTCATTGCTGCGTCATCTCGGAAGGCAGGCATGGGAAATGCGGCAGCAGATGGAATTTTGAAGGGAGGCTTTACTCTGTGGTCTATGGCAAGCCCTGTGCCTTGGCTGATGACCCTATTGAGAAGAAACCCTTGAATGAGTTTCATCCGGGAACCCGCTGCCTGTCTCTGTCCTGTACAGGTTGTAACTTCCGCTGTCTCAACTGTCAGAACCATGACATCTCTCAGGTGCTTCCATCTAATGTTGACTTCTATGAGCTGTCTCCTCTGGAAATTGTAGAGATCGCCGTCAAGCATCATCTGCCAGGTATCGCCTTTACCTATACAGAGCCGCTTACCTACTATGAATATATCTATGACATAGCTCAGGAAGCGCATAAGAGAGGACTCTGGAATATTCTGGTATCAGCAGGTTACATCAACCCGGACCCCTTGAAAGAGATTGTATCTTTCATAGATGCAGCCAATATCGACCTCAAGGCTTTCTCCGATGAAGTATATCAGAAACAATGTGGCGGTCATTTGCAGCCAGTTCTTGACACTCTTCTTACAATCAAGGAAGCTGGAGTACATCTGGAGATAACAAACCTCTTGATTCCAGGAGTGAATGATGATGAAGGTATGATAAGGGATATGTGCAGATGGCTCAAAGATCATGGCTTTGACGATTGCCCTCTTCATTTCAGCAGATTCTTTCCTCAATATAGGATGAAAGATTCTATACCTACTCCAAGAGAAACCTTATATCTAGCCCGTAGGATTGCAGAGGAAGAAGGAATCAATAAGGTATATTTAGGGAATATTTAAAATAAAAATAATTGATAGAAATGAACAAAACAGCATTTATTACAGGAGCCAACAAAGGTATTGGCTTTGGAATCAGTAAGTATCTTGGTCTAGGTGGCTGGGATATCATCATCGGCGCTCGTAACGAAGCGAGAGCTTTGGAGGCAATGAGTAAGTTGAAGGGAGCAGGATGTACTGTACTTGGTTGGGTGAATATTGAACTCGGCGATCTCGATAGCATCAGTCTGGCAGCTAAGGAAATCAAGGAAAAGTATCCTTCGCTCAATCTCCTTGTGAACAATGCAGGCATCCCAGGAGACATGTCCAAGACCAGTTGGGAGACAGACATGAAGGATATCAAGGAGACAACAGACGTGAACTACTTTGGAACCCTGGCAATTACTCAGGCACTTCTCCCTCTTATCAAGACTAACGAAGGTAGAATCGTCAATATTACGGTTCCAAGCGAGATCAGTCCCTACTGGCATCCATTGGCATACGTGGCTAGCAAGGCTGCCCAGAATGCCATGATGGGAGTAATGGCAATGGAGTTTAAACAGAACAACATCCCGGTAGAGATTTTCAGCGTACATCCTGGTCCTACTACCACAGATTTGAACGGCAACATGGCTTTACCTGGTTTCCATACGATTGAAACTGTAGGCGAGAAGTTTGCCGAACTCATCAATGATGGAAAATCCCACAACGGTGAATTCATAGAATTGTACCCTATTGTGAAGGAAGATTAAGAACATATCTCTTCGAGGGTAAAAAAATAGCACAGAAAAAATTAAGAGGGTGTGTCATAAGTCCATGGCACACCCTCTGTTTTATTTTCAAGAATATACTTGGCCCCAAGCATCTATACTCCTCAAGGCAAGATACATTTTAGACACAATATAACACTTGTTAATATTTTACTTTATCATCAAATTCCACATGTACTTCCAGGTTGAACTCACGGACATATATGAGGTCGTATAATGAGAAGTAACAATGATCATACAGATTATGAAAGGGCTGTATAAGATGCAGGTCTTTCGACCATTCTCTATCCAGTCCCTCATTCCAATTGTCGTTCTCAATCTCCATCCCCAACCAATTCTCCAATTTCTCATTGATATTTTGCTCAGAAGGACGCTCACTACTGAATCGGAGCGGCCATGCGCATCCCTCATCATAGAGTGTAATGTAACCTCCATATGTGAGAGCATCCCACACCTGTTTTGCCGTTTCTGTCTGAATGGGGTGATGTGCAGGATATTCGTAACCAAGGAATATCTTTCCTTCCACCTCAAAATCTCCAGAAATGTCCTTACGATGCAGGTATTCTTGATAAACTGTCATCGTCCGGTGATAAAGCTGCGTACATGCCTTTCGAAGTGCGTCATTGAAACCGATGAGGAGTTGCTTCGTCTCATCGTCATATACATTCAATTGCCATAGTACGTTGCAACGCTTTTCGAGCAAGTGCTTCATCACAAACTTTTCTTTATCAGAGTATTGACAATACTCGTTTATTCTTGCAATGTCTTTCTCCAACATGACAATGCGAGAGTCTTCAAATACATCTTTTATGTTCATATCTTAATCCCATAAATTACTGTTATACTTATAGAAAAACTTAATTTCTTTATTCGTTAAGAATCTTAATGGCTTTGTTGGCCAGCTCTGCAGTAATGCCATCATACGGATTGGTCAGGATGAAGTGTGGCAGTTGCGAATCCTGTATCACGTATTCATCATCGATAATAACATACCGACCTTCATCTTGGAGATTGTCAGCTATCCATGATGCGATTTCCACTCCTTTCCATTGGGTGTGTGCGGGATTCATTTCATCAAGGTTGGCATTGAGTAGCATGTTGTCAGTGGCAGAAGACGGAGTTATATCAATAACTTTGCCGGGCATGTTTCTGTCGCTCCACATCTGTTGCATAGCCTCTAACCCAAGATATTTCCACGATGATTCTATTACGATATCAGCATTGGTCTCTTCTACTATTCTCTTAAGTTCAGCCACTGTCTCCGGGTCGAAGAAAGCTCCATACTTGTCTTTCCTGGATTTCCCATGATACATAAGCAAGTTCTGGTTGTACTCAGTATTCAGTACACCGTCAAAATCGAGAAAAATTATCTTCTTCATGCACATTATTTTATTGGATAATGAGAGATGTACTAATCCAAAAAGAGTGCTTCACGGTATGAACCCGTGAAAGCAACTCCCTTGTAGTGCTATTGTCATTTTTGTAACAAAAAACAATAAAATGAGTTGTAAGAGTTATAGTAGTTTCCTGGCAATCCAAGCACAAGCCTCTGCGTCAGCCAGGGCATTATGGTGTTGGGTTAGGTCGTACCCGCAATAGGCAGCTACAGTTTGTAGCTGGTGGTTGGGTAGGAGAGATCCCAACTTTCTTCTGGAGGCACGACAGGTGCAATGGAACTCATAATCGGAATAGTCCATCTGATACATTTGGAACACAGACTTCAGGCACCCCTCATCGAAGGGTGAGTTGTGGGCTACCAATGGCAGTCCCTCTATCTTTGACTGAATCTCAGCCCATACCTCTGGAAACACCCTGGCGTTCATGGTATCCTCCATGGTAAGTCCATGCACCCTAGTATTCCAATAGGAATAATACTCAGGTTCGGGTTTGATGAGACTGTAGTAGCTATCCACAATCTCACCATCCCTTACTATCACAATGCCTACGGAGCAAACGCTTGTGCGTTGCTGGTTGGCAGTCTCAAAATCTATCGCTGCAAAATTCTTCATGAGTGCAAAGTTACTAATTATAGATGTATTATCCAAATTTTTAATATTTATATATCCATACTGGTATGCCCTTTTCCTTGGCAATTTCTATCATGTTCTTGGTTCCATGAGATTTGCCATCCCAAAAAGCAACAAGATGTGTTGCCGTAACAAGCATGTTCATGTTCCTAAGGATTCCTGCCATCCTCGGATACTTATCCCAATTCGCAGGGTATAGGACCATTGTTAGCTTATGCTCCTTGGCGTATTTGATGCCTAAGTTGTCTGCACCATCTGCCATCCCTGAAATGATTTCTATTGGGTGAGCGTCCAAGTCTCCCAAAGATTCGAAAGTCTCATCAAACTTTTCTTTCAAAAACTCATAGTTGTCAAAGTCACGTTCTCCCGCTACAATCACCTTGTAACTATTGAGATACTTTGTCTTGATGGCATGTTTGATGGCTTCTTTGTCCATCTTGCCATTTGATAATTCTTTGCCCATATTCATGTTTGCTCATTAAATTTTCTGCAAAATTAGATAAAACGTGAGAAAAATCATTGCGCATGAAAAAAGTTTTTGTTGTGTGAAAGGAAATTACACAGGTGTGGGCTACCTTTGCACCAGAATAATTAAAATTGATATACAATGGAAAAGTTTGATATTGATAAAGAAATGGCGAAGTTTAAAGGACTGAACATTATCGAAAAATGCTCGGCTTTAGACGATTTGCTTGATGATTTGGAAGATGCCCAAGAGCAGATTATCTGTGCCAAGGATGAGATTTCCGAAGAATACGCCAACGTTTTTACGAAGAAGTTCCACGAGGAGATAGCTTCCTTTATAGCGGAAACCTTCGATGGCAAGATTCCATATGTTGAAAAATATGGTTATAAAATCATGTATGACAACATGCCCATTTACATAACCTTTTTTTGTATTTATGGTGAATGGTCTATTTGTCTTTTTGATAAGAGTGGAAGTACAAAACATCTGATAAAACTTGCAGGTGTTTTAGGTGTCAATATAACAGGGAATGAGGCATCTTTGAACTTAGAAGTTACAGAGAAAGATTTGCTTTCCAAGGTGAAGCAAATCCTGTTACTCTCAGACACCTACGAAAAATGAATCTTTCATCAGGTAAGATTCTTATTTCATAAATCGAACATATAACTTAAAAATAAAGCATAATGAACAAAACTATAAAAGAGCAATTGGATAAGATGGAAAACCGTTTGGACGAGGCTCTAGATAATGACTTCTTCAATGATCCCGAGTTTGACTTGGATGACTTCCAACCAGAGGTTTGTTCCATTGAGAGAGAGCTGAATGAGATATTGGAGTTCAATCGTGAACATCTTCAATTTCCGGAGTTGGAGCAGATTTGTTCCATCCAGAAGAAAATCAAGCAGGTGAAGGATGAGTATGAATTCTATGATCCAGAGTATGAGAGAAGCGTCATGTTCCCAAATGGTGAGGATGAGGAAGAGGATGATTTCGCCTTCTAAATATAGACAAGTATGGAAAATAGACCTTATTTGAGAACCATATTGGGAGGAACGGATTTTAGAAGTCTTTCCCTCATGGAGAAAATTGTATGTATTAATGTAGTGCTATTATGGTTATGCAAACGTCGTGTAAAAAAGATATGGAGAAGTATATATTTTTAGATTTTGATGGAGTAATCAATACTCCAAAAGGTAAGTTTGATAAAAACGCTGTGACAAATTTACGCCGCTTGTTGGAAAGAACTGATGCTAAGGTCGTCATTTCTTCCACTTGGCGATTGCAAGGCATGGAGTACATACAGCAATTATGGCAGGAATACCAATTGCCTGGCGAAGTTATAGATTTGACCCCTTCTTGCAATTCCACTAACTTTAGCAATGTAGATGGGCAGGAGGAATGGCAAGGCTTACATGGGTGTAAAGGCTTGGAGATTGCAGAATGGTTGAGATTGAACGCCAAAGAGCCTTATCAATATATAATTCTTGATGATGAGGAAGATTTTCTGTTTTCTCAACGAGAACATCTTGTAAAAGTTGAAGGTAGCAAAGGTCTTGATAAGGCTGATGTGAGAGTTGCAATTCAAATCTTAAATACCAAAGAGATCAGTCAAATGAAACGTTGGTTTTATGGTGCTCTAAAATTTATTGCGCTTTATATCCTTATGGTGATGGTTTTCATGGCTTATTTTTACTGGTATCCAGAAAAGGAGATAAATAACATGAATCGTTGTGCCCTTATGTACCATGAGTGTTTGCGTAATCATTTTCATTGGCAAAAATAACAACTTCTACAATAATTTATATGGAATTTCGTTTCTAAGATAAACAATTATAGTTAATAATGTGATGAATGATATAATCAATATTCTAAACCAAGTTCGAATAGTTTCACAAAAAATAAAAGAACAAAGAAAAGAAAAGTTTGAGCGTGGTGAAAACTTTAATATTTTCAATGATTTAGGCTTCATGTCCGATGAAGTCCATCTACACTCTATGTTTTTGGCAAACCTGCTGAACCCTAAAGGAAGTCATGGACAAAGAGGAAAATTCCTTGAGGCGTTTTTGAAAATGCTACAAAAATCGTTTCCTGCGATATCTGCAGATAGTTTAGAATTAGACACGGCTATCGCTTCTGTAGGAGTAGAGAAATATATAGGTAGGCAGACAGATAGTGAAGGCGGCAGAATAGATATTTATCTTACCGATGGCAAGCATAGTATTATTATAGAAAATAAAATCAATGCTGGTGACCAACATCATCAGATGCTAAGATACTGGAATTATGGAATGTCACAAAAAGGAGACGATACGGAAAAATCATTTGTATTGATTTACTTGACATTGGATGGTTGTTCTCCTTCAAAAGACTCTTTGGGTGAAGACTTAAAGGAAAATGATATAGTTTGCCTATCCTATAAGAGTGATATTAGAGGATGGCTTGATCGTTGCGTGGAGTTGGCTGCAAGAACTCCGCTCGTGAGAGAAACGATCAATCAATATATTAGTACTATTGACATATTAACAAATAACGTTATGGAAGATAATAAGGAACTATTAGATATTTTAAGCAAAGAAGAAAATTTAGATGCAATTTATGATATTGCAAACAATAAAAATATTGTTGTAAACAGATTTATAAACGAAGTGTTTATTCCTAAATTAAGAGATTTAGCTGAAAGCAAAGGGTTGACTATGGGAGATAATTGTACAGAGAATTGGATGGAAGAATCGTGGGCAGGAGCATCATTTTATAATCCAAAATGGAAGTATCTTAAACTTGCTTTCGAGTTTGAACATAAAGGCTTAGATTTTTTAATCTTTGGCTTTCGACCAAAAGATGAAGATGGTGTCAAGCGTGAAGATGTAAAAGACTGGGAAAAAGTTCAAAAAAACTATTCCACAAAAGATGTCAATAATCAATGTTGGATTTGGAAAGATTTTAATGGAAATCAATATTGGGATAATGCCTCAGGGATAAAAGACTTACTGAACGGTAAAACTTTAAATGATTTCTCAATAATGTTTGACGAAGCTATAGATAGTGTCAAGGGACTGGATATTTAGTCCCTTGACAAAAGAACATTAATGGGTTGCCTTTCAAAGATACTTACTTGCAAGTTTTTTTATCCGCTCCTTCACCTCTTCTCTTAGCCATTGAGGTTCCAACACTTCCATGGTATCCATGTTAGAGAAAATTTCTTGCTCGAAATCAAACTCTGGTTTCAGGTGATACTCAAAGATGGAGTATTCATCGGTACGCTTCATTTCCTTTTGAGACTCATGGAGAGGAAGATTACGTATGTAGTTGCTCTGGAAGGCATCTACCTTGAGCACCACCTTCTGAACTTCGGAATCCTCGTTATTGATGATTCCGAAGCAATCCTTGAAATATTCGGCCGGTTCCAAATCCTTTGGCATCTTGAAAATTTTGTCTGAGATGATGACATTCTCCATACGGTCAAGTGCATAGCAACGGATATCGTTCGTGCCAGGACTATATGCGACCACATACCAACGTTTCTTGAAAGCCTTCACGAAATAAGGATGGATGTCAAACTCATAATACTTCTCGTTATAGTAGCTGTAGTAAGAGATGAATATGACGTGGTTGTCGCGCATCGCCTTGATGATATCCTCCAGGAAGTTTCTGCCAGATGGCATGTCCTCCAGGAGAACTCTCTCCTTGAGTTTGCGACTGTTGCCCACCATGGCGTTGAGTGAGAAGGCGTTGAGTAACCAGTTCCTGGTGCTTCCTTCCTCGAAGCAATTGCCATACTCTATGTGATAACGGAATCCGCTACTACATTCGATGTTAATCTCAAACAGTTCCTCAATGGCATGGAGATTGTTGATGAAGGTACGGCGAGAAAGTTCCGTTCCCTCACTGAGGTCAGAGTCCAACCATCTGCTTTGAATCTCCTTCAGGGTAATGCCACCCCTGTTCCTTGCTCGATGAATGGTCTCTACGAGCCAGACATATTTGTTCAATTGATTGATAGCCATATTCTATACTTTTAAATTTTGGCACAAATATAATGAAAAAGTGAGAAATAATGTTGCACAGTTGCCAATTATTTTAGTAAGAACTCTATCATTTCGTCGTATTTGGCGAAAAATACACTTTCCTTCATCTTGCATAGTTTGGCATCTCTTCCTAGCAGGTAACTAAAGTACTCCCAAAATTGTTTCCTATGATGCATAAATTTTGTGGCAAAGGTACATATTTCCTGTGTAAAATGTTGTCACACTTAAAATATTTTTTAGGTGTGCAGTAATTTTTCCTATTTTCAGACTACCTTTGTGTCATAGATGTAAAGTAACAAAAAATTATGGAACAAACTAAACACGGAATATCGGTAAAACGCCGTATCTATTCCTTTCCAATGAAAGGAGAGAGCAGGGCAGAGGCAATCTGCCGATCTTTTAGGCAATACACCCTGGTGGATTGGACAAAATATAATAAGGTGTCTATGCGAATCGTCACCTCTGTAAAATATCCTTTGCTGATGGGAGAACTGACTCAACTTATATCAGTGTCACAATCATTTATGGACACAACAAAGGTGGATCTTGTAAAGGAGACATTGGGCACAAGTGAAGAACAACTATTGTTAATCATTCAAGCATATGAAGATGAATCAATGGGTTGACTTTGACACAGGTGATGAAGCTCAAAGTGAGTATGTTTTTTCCTATATGGGAAAGACATATAGCATAGAACTCAGTTTGAGTATTGGCTTTGGCGATATATGGTTTGCGAATTTGTACTCAGTGACCGGTGATAAGAAACAAAAATGTGTATCAAACATCAAAATTCCAACTTGTGATTTTGACGAACTCTCTTGGTTGAAACAATACTTGGAGAAACGAATGGATATGCTCTTGCTAGAGCTAAAAAATGAAGTCTCATCCGTCAGCTTCGAGCCAGAGGACATTGCCGGCTTACCCATATCTTCAGACGATAAAATCAAACTGCTTGACATGTTGCATGGTTTATGGTTTGATGTTTACAAAGTGTGCCAGGAAAAATAAGAAAACAGGTTTCGTATCACTTAAAAAAATAAAATAGGAAGCCAATGCAAAAAATGTGGTCGGAAGAGATTCTGCCAAGATTCACCATTGAAGTATTAACTTTATAAGATTTAGATTTATGCTATTCAACTATAATGAACATCGGATTTTTGCGTTCTCTGATACTCATGGGATGCACAAGTGGCTTCATATCCCAGAAGAAGCCGACATCCTGCTTTGTGCAGGCGATGTAGTGTCTGGATTTGGTAAGGATGGCATGGAGGACTTCTTTTCCTGGTTGTTAAGCCATCCCGCCAAACTTTATATTTTTGTCTCAGGTAATCATGAACTGTTCTTGGAAGACAGCTTAGAGCAGACAATTTCGCTCTTACCTAAAAAAGTAGTTTTCCTTCATGATTCCACCTTTGAGTTTGATGGGATATGTTTTGGGAATATATCCATGCGAAGCTTGCAAAGTAAGGAGCAAAATGTCCAATCTGCTACCAAAATGGACTTCCTGATTACCCATATTCCACCGGAAGGCATACTTGACGAGGATAGGGGAAGCCTTCCGCTATTGTTAGAGGTTTATCGCTCTCAACCTCGTTTCCATGTCTTTGGTCATGCTCATTCTTGTGGAAATCAAAGCAAGGGAGGTGCTTTTACGGAGTTTTACAATGTCTCACAGTTTAATGAACTTAGAAATAAGAAATGAGAAGTCATAACTAGACCAAGCTCATTTCTTATTAAACCACTTTACTATCAGTAAATATAGATCTTCTCCTAAGTTCTCGTCATACGATTGATACCATCTATAGTTTTTCCCATCAAGGTCGGTTATGATTTTTTTAATCTTGTTTTTTTCTTTTTCCAGCAACGGATGTTTTGAAGATGTTCTTGTAAGGATAAGAAAGCCATCCCAACCAGTAAAAGGGAGATTGAACATTTCAATCAATTCTGTGATGTATTCCACTCTCTTATTTTTTTCAAAAGCAAAGCTGACATATTCCTTTTCCATCTGGCAGGATTTATGGTACAACCATTTAAAGTTCTTGCTATTTAAGCCTTGGCAGTTGTTTTTAGTAAGTCTTCTGATTAAGTAGTGGGTCTTACATATTTGTTTATATTGTACAAATAAGGAGTAAACCTTGTTAAATGTATATAATTTCAGAAGTGCAATGTTTCGACAGTGTCTCTTCCTGATAATTTTATAAAGTTCTTGTTCTGACATTCTTTCGGGAACGCATTTCTTTGGCAAGAGAACTTTAATAACCAGCTTGTATATATTCATCACTAGCTTACTGAACTTAGTATTTTTAACGATGCCAAGACTATGAAATGGCTCAAGCACACCCTGTTGGTTATTTCTTATAATTGTTTCCATAATACTTGCGGCAATGCTTGAAGTGTCAGGACTTTCACAACCTCTAAAGATGACTTTGTACTTGCCTAAATTCTCCAAAGAATCCTTTTTATACCCTTCAGGCATGATAACATTCATGCCCAAAGGGTCTATGGAGGAATTCACAATCTGTACAATCATATAAGAATGCTCAGATGTTCCTGTCTGATGGCAAATACGGTCATAAGTCATTTTCATGAAAGGGGTAAAGTTGTCCCCCATTCCATAAACTTCCCATAAGATTTCTTCAATATCTTCGAAAGATATACTTCTTAAATATTCAGCTATAGTCATTTTATAATTTTAAGAATATCCCACAATCAGCAAATATATGTCCTCTCCTAAGCATTTGTCAGTGGCATGATACCATATGTCAGGTTTGATTCCTTTCTCCTTGAGAATGTTTGATATGGCATCATTTTCTTCCGCAGAAAGCATAGATTCTGGAGAAGTTTTGATTTCAACCAGATACTTGTCCCATTTCTTGAACTTATCCGCATAATGCTCAAATAAGTCTATGAGATATACTATTCTCTGGCTTTTGCATGTGGCAAATGAACGGAACTCCCTTCCTTTGTCATGGCCTTTTATTTGGAAAAGCCATTTAAAATCGGTGTATGAAAGTCCATCAACGTTGTTCTTATATAATCTTCTGATAAGATAGTCTATCTCATTGTATATTTCCAGTTGCTTGATTCTATTCTTGACACGGAAATTACGTTTTCTCTTTGCCCCATTGCAACGCCTTTCTCTTTTTTCTATAATATTTCGATCTTCAGAAAATACAGTTAGATTATATTCGTCTTGCCATTCTTCATCGAAATACCTAGTTTGTTTGCCTGGCAACTGATGTTTTGCATATCTTTTATAAATCAAACATGCTTTTTTTATATAAAGTGAGTCGTAGTCTAATTGAAAACTTTCTCCATCAAGACTATACCGCCACCCTGGTAAATCATAAACAAGTTTAGCCGCAATTTCTTTTTGGGAGAAAAGACCAGGATTTCCATCATACCTAATTTCCTTTGAGGCGCATTCAGCTAAAGGCACCAATTCGAAGTCCCATGTATTCATGCCAATATAGCCAGGAATAATGTCCCTATGGTCTATGAACTGAATCCAAAGATAAGGATTCTTACTTGGTTTTCCTTCAATTCTACAGATACAGTCATATTTCATTTTGCATTCTTCCAGTTGGTGATCATCCGTCCAAAAATATGAATCCATTTTTTTTCGCCACTCTTCTATCATTTTTCTTGTGGGTGGTAGGATGTCATCAAAAGAGAATTGCTTTAAGTATTCTTGTACTGTCATTTTCGATTTTTTAAATCATTATACATCATCATCTATCGGATGACCCTTTTTGAATTTCTGAATGAGAATCGTAAACTGTAAGTCAATAACATCAGAGTTTACCTCTGCTGTACCAAAGACGAGTTCTCCCTTTCCTGCCAACTTCTGAAACTCGCTCTTAATCTCTTCTTTCTCTTTCAAGGAAAGAGGATGAAGAGATGATGCCTTACATAATACAACCAGCTTCTGAGGATTGGCAAACTCATTCTCTGAATCCAGCTCGATGTACTTTATCAGTTTCTTCAGGTAATCCACTCTGCTGCTTTCTCCATAAGTGTGAGTCTCCATGTTGGTTAGCAACATAGAGAAACCATCATAGATGAAGTCCATGTCATGAAAAGTGATGTCCTTTCCACCCATGAACTTATCTCGGAGACCTTCATATTTTTCTCTATAGTCTAGATAGTCAATTCTCTTCTGCATACGATAGTCACGCTTCTTTCTGATATTGGATGCTTTGGCGATTCTCTTGTTGCAATAGTCCCAGTCTTCCATGCTCATGGATATACTATCATGAGAAAAGAGCTTCATGGTTTCGAGAACCTCTCTCTTTTTATGTCCGGGCAAATAATAGAGATAGTACTTTTGTTCTAACTTTCTTGCCATAGTACCATAACAGGTGTGCATCTTGTGCTCGATTCTGTCCTCAAAGGTATCTTGGGTAGTCTGTGGCGTATAGCCATAGAAAGTACAACTCCAAAGAATCTTGGCTATGACTTCTTCTTTAGTAAGTCTACAGGCATCGTCAACAATAACTTCCTTGGCGACATTGCTTTCCCAAAGATCACCTTCACAATTGTATACATTAATATATGGCTCTTCGTCCTCATATCCTTCAACAGGTTTAACCCACTCTACACGTATTTGGGGGTTCTTAATCTCGGATTCATCCGCTGGAGTAAGATGGCAAAGGATGTCGTATGCCTCACGATATTGTCTGATGCCCAAATATCCTTCCTTTTTTAAGGCAGGAATCAATGCGTCAAAATCCGTACTAAGTAAAAGTTCTTTCAGTTTCATACACTTAACATTTAAAATTTATTGCAAAGGTAGTGCAAGGGTGTGCCAAAAAATGGCACAGCTTAAAAATATCTTTGAAGGCTATGATATTTTTATAAAATTTTTATAAGGTGTGTTGAAATATCCTCAAGACATGAGCCACCACAAAGATATACGCACATCAGAGAGCGTAGAATCTCACTATGTTGATAATCAAACAATGTACAAGGTGGAATCTATGGTTTGAGCTAAAAAAGCATCAAATTGCTCCATAATTGAAAAAAATCCCCAAAAGGAGTGTGTTTCTTAGATTTTATTTGTATTTTTGCCATGTCATTCAGAGTTTTATTTGTTTTTTAAATGCAACACTAAGATAAGTGAAATTTCTGACATGGCATAATCCTGAGCAACTTATTGTTGCTCAGGTGCTTATAAAAAATATTAAATTATGGTATTGCGCAAATAAGGTCATTGACATCTATAATAAGGCGTTTCTCATATTTCTGAACGAGTATAGTGAAATGGATGTCAGCCACCTCAGTTTTTATCTCTGATAAACCAAAGATGAGCTTTCCTTTTCCTGCTAACTTGTGGAACTCATTCCTGATTTCTTCATTTTCATCGGAGGAGAGTGGGTGTTGTGAAGGCACCTTGCATAATACAACAAGCTTCTGCGGATTGAAAAACTCATAGTCTGAATCCATCTCGATGTACTTTATCAGTTTCTTCAGATAATCCACTCTGCTGCTTTCTCCATAAGTATGAGTCTCCATGTTGGTTAGTAACATAGAGAAACCATCATAGATGAAGTCCATGTCATGAAAAGTGATGTCCTTTCCACCCATGAACTTATCCCGGAGACCTTCATATTTTTCTCTATAGTCTAGATAGTCAATTCTCTTCTGCATACGATAGTCACGCTTCTTTCTGATATTGGATGCTTTGGCGATTCTCTTCTTGCAATAGTTCCAGTCCTCCATGCTCATGGCTATACTATCAAGAGATGCGAGTCTCATTCTTTTGAGAACCTCTCTCTTTTTATGTCCGGGCAAATAATAGAGATAGAACTTTTGTTTTAACTTTCTCGCCATAGTTCCATAACAGGTGTGCATCTTGTGCTCGATTCTGTCCTCAAAGGTATCTTGGGTAGTCTGTGGCGTATAGCCATAGGAAGTACAACTCAAAAGAATCTTGGCTATGACTTCTTCCTTAGTAAGTTTACAGTCATCGGCAACTACAACTTCCTTGGCTACATTGTGCTCCCAAAGATCACCTTCACAATTGTATACATTAATATATGGCTCTTCATCCTCATAGCCTTCAACAGGTTTAACCCACTCTACACGTATTTGGGGGTCATTAATCTCGGATTCATCCGCAGGAGTAAGATGGCAAAGGATGTCGTATGCCTCACGATATTGTCTGATGCCCAAATATCCTTCCTTTTTCAAGGCTGGTATCAACATATCAAAATCCGTACTAAGTAAAAGTTCTTTCAGTTTCATACACTTAACATTTAAAATTTATTGCAAAGGTAGTGCAAGGGTGTGCCAAAAAATGGCAGAGCTTAAAAATATCTTTGAAGGCTATGATATTTTTATAAAATTTTTATAAGGTGTGTTGAAATATCCTCAAGACATGAGCCACCACAAAGATATACGCACATCAGAGAGCGTAGAATCTCACTATATTGATAACCAAACAATGTGCATCTCGATTCCAAGGTGGAATCTATGGTTTAAGCTAAAAAAGCATCAAATTGCTCCATAATTGAAAAAAATCCCCAAAAGGAGTGTGTTTCATAGATTTTATTTGTATTTTTGCCGTGTCATTCAGAGTTTTATTTGTTTTTAAATGCAACACTAAGACAAGTGAGATTTCTGACATGGCAAAAACCTAATCAACTTTTTGTTGCTCAGGTTCTTATAAATAATATTGAATTATAGTGTTGCGGAATTTAGGTTATTATGACAACATCAGACAAACAATTTGATTCGCAGTTTGATAAAGTTGAGAATCTTGTACACTATCCTTGGATAGGTTGCAACTATGCTTCGGCACCAAAACGTGTGCTTATCATGGGAGACTCGCACTATACGGTGAATGATGAAGGCAAATTCTGCCCAGAGGAATATGATAGATGTGTTACAGACAAGGAATATACAAGAGGAATCATTAATTGTGCAATAGTTAATTGTGCAATAGAAAAAGGTAGCTGGAAATTCCATACAAACCTTCAGAAAACATTCTTGGATGAAAGCGACATGGATGTCGAGGGTTTTTGGAACAAAATAGCTTCTTATAACTTCATACAGGAGCCTATGAAAGGCACACATGAGGTGCCCTCCTTAGCTGATTACGAGACGGCATGGAAGTGCTTAGCTGATGTCGTGCAGATTATCAAGCCAGATGTTTGCATATTCGTTGGATTAAGAAACGCAAAGGGTATAAATGTTCTCGATGAAACGGACGTGAAATATTCTATCCAAACATTGGACGAAAGAATCAGTTACAGTTCTCCTATACGAGGTGAATTGCAATTTGCTGATGGCTATCAGCTTCCATTCTATATGATTCATCATACATCAATGGGGTATAGCCCTCAGCTTTGGTACGACTTCTTGAACAAAGAGATTCCAGAGGTTGTCAGCTTTTTGGATAAGTAAAAAATAACGTGAGTGACGTATGACGACAGAGGAAAAACATTTGGGTGAATATCGATTGCCGACTGAATGGCTGTTATTGCTACAACATCTCCAATTCAGAAAATCTTGTTGATGGATAATTATCACGCTGGCTGCTCGATGCATATTCCACAGTCCACACGTTGTCGCAAGACACGTCGCTTAAAGACCGTAAAATCTTGAAAAAGCGAAAAAGAAACCGAGGGTGTGTCATAAGTCCATGACGCACCCTTTTTCGCAAAAACTCCTACTTGCAAGTTTTTGTCTTGTTCTTTTAGAATTTTTTCTGCTTTATTTACAACAAAGCCCAAATTTTCACAAGCTCGGGCTTTGTCTTTCTGCAAAAAAGTAGTATCTTTGCAGAAAACTTTATAGAATATGGCAAAGATACAAATAAAATCCGAAACTAGGAAAGATTTGAGCTTTTTTCCTTCATCTTTTGACAATTATATCCCAAAAGATGATAAAGTACGTATGTTAGATTCCATAGTTCGCAGTATGGACAGTAAACCATTGTTAAGTACTTACGAAGGTACAGGTGAATTAACCGATTCCGTACAAATCACCTTCTGAAATGCATCGATTTCTATTTTGACAAGGTCGTGAATATCCTTGTAAAAAAGGGTGTTATAACCTTAGAGGAGCAGTACGTTGATGGTACCAAGATAGAGTCAAAGGCTAACAAATATACCTTTGTTTGGAAGAAGACAGTGCAGAAAAACCGTGAGAAACTTCTAGAAAAGGCAGCAATAGCTCTCAAGCAACTCAAAAAAAAATAAAGTATCTCTCAGGAAAAGAATATGATGAAGACACGGAGAGTTTGCTGGAAAAATCGTGCGACATAGACTCCACGGTAAGGAGTTACGAGCAACAGCTGCTGTCTATCCCGGAGGCGAACCTCTCAAAAAGAGAACGCAGCAAACTTGGCACTCAGATTAAACACTTATATAATTATAGTAATAAAATGCGCGAATACGAGTCTTCATTGGAGATTCTTGGCAACAGAAACAGTTTTTCCAAGACAGACAATGATGCCACATTCATGCGCCTCAAAGAGGATGCCATGAACAATGGACAGACTAAGCCTGCCTACAACTTGCAGATAGCCACCGAAAATCAGTATATCACGAACTTTGACTTATATTCAAATCCAACAGATACACTTACTTTCAAGCCTTTCATGCAGAAGTTCAAATGGAGACACGGTAGGCAGCCAAAAACCGTCACTGCAGATTCTGGCTATGGATCCTTAGAGAATTATGAGTTCATAGAAGAAGAGGACATGGTTGGTTACGTTAAGTACAACTGGTTTCATAAGGAGCAACACAGACCATTCAAGGAAGATGCTTTTAATCAGGCAAATCTCTATTATAATAAGGAGGAAAACTACCTGGTTTTCCTATGGGGCAACATATGGAAGAATGTGGGCAGCGACAGACTACGAGTGACTCCGGATATGTTTCCGTCATAACGCTTTACAGGGCCAAACGGTGTGATGGTTGTCCATTGGCTAGTAGGTGCAAGACTTCCAAGGGGGATAGGGTTGTCGGAGTTAATCACCGTCTTAATGCTTACAAGAAGGAAGCTTTTGAATTGTTGACATCTGAGCTAGGCTTGGAACACCGGAGCAAAAGACCGGTAGAGCCAGAGGCGGCTTTTGGACAAATGAAGTTTGATATGGGCTATAAACGATTCCGACATTTTGGCAAAGAGAAGGTTTATATGGACTTCGGTATTTATGCCATGTCTACCAACTAAAAAAAATGTTAGGAATAAAGCGACATGAATTGTAAAACTCAAAACAGCTGATGAAGCTGTAAGGGATAACTATGCCCAATTGGGAACTAAAGTGAGAAATCTATATCTAAGGAGACCAGAAAGTAAATATTATAAACATTCCGTTTCTAGTAGCTGTTAAATCGAGATAAGGTTTACGGAAAATTATAGATAGAAAAAGGGTGCGTCATGGACTTATGACACACCCTCTTTTTACATTCTTCCAATGTATTCGATAGAGGGTAAGCATCATGAAGCCGGTGATAGCCCAAGAAAACGGGTATACCCACATCAGAAGCTTGAAATCGTTGAAGTGGGGTAACACTGCAAACACCCAAGCCATACGGAGTACGCAGGTACCGAAGATGGTGACAAGGGTAGGGGCTATAGATTTACCCATGCCACGCATCGCTGACGCTGCCACCTCATAACTTGCAGCGATAAACTGGATAACAAGAACATTATGCATTCGTATCTTTCCATATTCCAACACATGAGGGTCACCCGTGAAAAGCCCCAGGAAGAATTCATCTTGCCAGGCGAAGCACCAGTTACATAAAGCGCAAGTTAATGCCCCCAGAGCCATGCAAATCCAAAAAATGCGGTTCACTCGGTCGAGCTTGCCGGCACCATAGTTCTGACCGATGAATGTAATTGCGGCTCCATTGAAGGCAGCGATGAAGAAATAGCTGTAGAATTCGAAGTTGAGTGCAGCTGCTGAACCGGCTATCGCTCCATAGCCATAACCATTGATAGCAGACTGTACCACCACGTTTGAGAAAGAGAATACCATTCCCTGCAATCCTGCGGGTACACCTATCTGCAGCATTCGTCTCAGTTCCTTCCATTTTACACGCATTCTCTTGATGTTCAGTCGAAATGGTCCTTTCTCATGAATTAGGAGGTAGATGATGAGAGCTGCACTCACTGCATTGGCAATAGAGGTAGCGATGGCCACACCAGCCACACTCATATGAAAGACGATGACGAAGATAAGGTTGAGTATGGTATTCACGATGCCCGCCACCATCAGGATATAAAGTGGTCGGCGCGTATCGCCCATGCTTCGGAGTATTGCAGAACCAAAATCGAAGATCATGAAGAAAGGGATACCTAGGAAAAAGATGCGGAGATAAGTCACCGCCAAATCGAGAACATCGGCTGGGGTATTCATCAAAGTAAGAATCGGTCGAGCCACGCTAATGCCCAATACCATAAGAAAGAGCCCACTTACCAGTGCAGTGATTCCTACTGTTCCAATGGCATCCCGGATACTCCGCTTGTCATTTTGTCCAATGTGGTTGGAAATAATGACGTTGGCGCCCATCGAAACTCCCATAAAGAGATTAATGAGCAAACTGATGACTGGTGTGTTGCTTCCCACTGCCGCCAAAGCTTGGCTGCTGGCAAAGCGTCCCACTACAGCAACATCCACCGAATTAAACAATTGTTGCAAGATGCTGCTTGCTGCCAGAGGGAGGGTGAACACTATTATCTTCATGAGCAATGGTCCATGAAGCATATCAATCTGATTCCTTGATTTTGTATTATCCATATCCATTCAATCTTTTTCCTTTTTGAGTCCTTTTCGCTTTATCTAAAGAGTTTTTCTCTTTCATCCTGTTTTGAGGTGCAAAGTTACTGCTTTTTGTTGAGATTGAGGAATCATAACCCAGAAATCTATTAAAATTCGGTAAAATAGCTAAGGATTTGAACTACCCACAAGCTAAAGACTTGTGGGATTCCGACTTCATCAAGGAATGCTTGCAAGCAAGTCTTACGCCCTCTCCATCGGTGTAATCGACAGTTCCTGCCGATATATTTCTTAAACCTTCATCAAGTATATTCTTCGCTGCATTCAGGTCACGATCTATTAACTCACCGCAATTTGGGCAAGTATAGTAGCGGTCTGACAAAGACAGATCCTCCTTGACATGGCCACAATAATGGCATGTCTTCGAGGATGGATAGATGGATTGACTGTTACCCCAAGAGCCATTTAGCCGCTACACTTTTCTGTGGAGGAGTAGATGAACCTCGCAGCATTGAGGGCAACAGCAAGCTTGAAGAAGCTTATGAAATGGGAAAGAAGGTGTAGTATTATATCAAGAGTCCGGTCAAGGCAACCCGTGAAAGGTTACTTTGGACCGGACTTTCCTTTTAATGCCCTTACAGTATATTTCGCATTATTACCTGAAAAACAGAGGTTATGCGGAGGTGTTCTAGTTAAATTATCCTAAACTGTTTATTAATTGGATTTTTCTTTCTTTTCTCTTTCTTTTATTATAATTTTCTTTCTCTATTTCTTTCTTCCTGTTATCAATATATAGGGGCCGTTAACGAACCTTAAATCGATTTGGCGGCTCCAGGATTTCTACTTATATTTGCAGCCGATAAAAAATTGAGTATATGAAAAAGGAAATGAATAAACCGGCGGAGAACATGCTCAGATTGTATGACTCGGTCATCTATCCAGGAAAGTGTGAGCACATGAGAAAAATGGATAGAAAGAGATTGCGTTCTGTATGGGCGTATGATATCACCTATCTATATCCTGTGATACAGGAAGGCATCGATTGGATGAAATTCGGGCTCTTTGACTCCAAGAAGCTCGACAGGAAGGTTCCCTTCTACAATCATCAGCAGGAGATATTCCTGCAGATGGCAGAGAAATGTGCCTGGATAGAGCAGGTGATTGAATATCCAGAGGAGATTATATATGATGAGGAATTCACTTTGACGTTCACTCCTGATTATATGATTATCCTGGAGGATGGATGTATCGTAATGGTGATGCTCATGCCCTACCATCTGTTTTCCACTCAGGCTGTACAGAAGAAATGGTATGCTTTGATGGAACACTGCAGACTCCATGGATATGGATGTGTACTTTACGATATCAAAAGAGGAATCAGCCTTCATTGGTTACTTCATCTATGGGAACAGAAGGACATGACCCTTTTTGAGAAAGAGATAATGGAGACGCTAAGAGCCCGGAAAAGTCATTGGCTTGACAGCTTGAACATGCAGAAGATCATGAAGAAGCACCAGGCCAACCTTTGTGACATACAGGCACTCGTTTTCAAGCACAAGCTGCTGTTCATTCCTGAAAGCAAAAGTCGGAAGGTAGCATTGCTGAAGCTCCATGAAGAAAATATGTTTGATTCACAACTAATCATCGATGCACATGAAAAGAATTATCACTCATCCAGAAGAAACAATATACGAGCTAGTAGCAAACTCTGATTGTTTAGAGTTTTGGAAGTCTATGGGATTTGAATACAATAGGGCAGGAGACCGGGATGATGAATATTATCTAAGAAAGACATGTTCTTACGGTCTTAAGCAGGAAATAGGAGGACTGGCCATCATTCAGAGCAAAGGGCAAGAAGGAATCGCCAACAGATGGGGATGCATTCTATTGCCCTGTCAGTTTGAGAGGGTTGAGATACTGACCAGTAATGATTCTCATGGGATACAGAAACTGCATTTTGTGGGATACAAGGAAGACTGTATGGAAATGTACGAGTATGAAGGGGAAACTCCCATCAAGACATTGACATTGCATAAGTTGATAGCCTGATAGTCCTTATCTATGGGGTATTGTTCCTCCACTTGAGGAAATCTCACCCATTTTTAAGGGAGATTGGCTATGCCTTCACCCTCAGAGCTTTTATCGTGCAAAGGTAAGGCTGCTACAGCAGATGCCAAGTATCGCCTAAAGGCTAGAAAGCTAAAATCTTTTTCGGAAGCCTTCCACAATTCCCATGGAATTGGGTATTCCCAAAAGATTTCTACTATCTTACTTGGCGTTCTGCTGGATAAGCATCCTTCAAAGGAGGCACGAAAAAGGCTATGGTGTGAAGGGTATGCCGGAATGTCATAAAAAAAAGTTCGGTTTCCTGTGGAAAACAAGTCTTTAAAAAGGCTGGTGCTCAGGAAATCCAGAATTTTCTTCGAAGCAGGGGGCGAAAGCAGGGCATGATTATTGATGCTTTGCGTCTGAAGCTGTGGGGAAAATCAAATGGAAAAATATACAGCAAAATTGTGCAATATGCATATATGCAGTATAAATATCCGGAAAGTGTTAAAATAGAAGTTTCATTGTGCAGAGGGGATAGATGCAGAAGAAATCTATTATCTTTGCACGCTTAGAAGAGTAGAAAAAGAATGAAAGCAAAGGAAATTGAATGGAAAGAAATAAGTGTTTTGCCGCTCAGTGCCAATGTATTTCCACCAGGCAAGCCCTATAAGGCACAGATGATGCTTGGTAAGGCGTTTCCCATCAGCAAGGCTCAAGCCATGGAGTTTGTCAGGATGGGATGCAGCATGGCTGAAATGAATTCCGAGGATGTGTGTATCATAGAAAGGCTTCTTGGGAAATATCACATGACTGGTGAATACAGATATGTGGGTGACAAGAGGCATGTAAAGCTCATCAACCAGATGGATCTTGACAAGGCTTTGAAGCTGGAATACGACTTTTAGCCAGAAACGGGAAGGCCTCTTGAATCCATTCAGAATACAAGAGGCCGAACCAAAGGAATTTTCCTAAATGAAATGTGGAAGTTTCATGCTGCAAAGATACGAATAATTTCTTGAAATGGCAAAAAAAAGTTTGCGAAATTCTGGTTTTCGAATGAATATTAATAACATTTACAAAATATTGATTGACATGAAGAATCTTATGATGGGGGTGATGATGTTTCTCACCTGTACAACAACAAGCATGGCGCAAGGTTTCAAGGAGCCAGAGTATATCGGACAGGTATCACTCGTGCAGTCTGCCAACAGCCAAGTGATCCTGGAGAAGGAAGAGGCAGAAATGAAGACCAAGACCTCTGGTTTTGGCTACATTCCTATTCCCGGCAGCAGTTTACTCGACAAAGGAAAGACGTTCCTTAGAGTAAAAGGTGAATCCTCACCCAACAAGGTTGCCAAGGGAAAGGTGCAGTTCGTTGTGAGGGTAAAGGACCACAATGAGGATCCTAAGACTACCATTGGAGTATTCCAGTTCGAAGCAAAGAAGAAAGAGCGCAGATTCATGCTGGCTGAAGTGGGGGTTCTTTCAGGCTTGAAGGCAACAACATCCTTCAACACAGTAGCATATGAAGTGGAGAAGTTTGGCGAGAGTTCGTTCCTAGTGACAATTTCAGATGCAGCACCAGGAGAATATGGAGTGACGACCACCAACTTCGGACACATTTCAACCTTCTCTGTCAAATAACAATTAAACTATCAAGATTATGGGAGCAATATTCTTATTTTTGTTTTTCATGTGGCTATTCAAAGGTTTTGGAAAAGCCATGAAACATAGTGAAGATTCATTTCGTCCAGACAAATAGCAGTTTTAAAGTTCAACACATTTTTATATACTCAAAGCCCAGAGGTCTTCGCGAGAAGACTGATGGGCATTTTTATAGAATGAACCTTCTATTTCTCCTTGGGTGACAAAATCCCTGCAGGCAAATTAAACTTTCAGTACGCCCACCAGGAAGTTAAGCCCAGGAGCAGTACCGAAAGAACATGGTATGTCACATCTGCCCAAATAGTTCAAGCTTAAAAACTACTTCCATAAACCGCCATCCCTGTAGGTATGCTTGATCTCGTAGTAGAGGGCAAGAGCAAACAGAATGATGACTATTGCAAAGATGCATATGGGAATAGCAATAGAAACGTTGTTCATATCCTTAGAACACATAGTCGGATGATATATGCTTGTCCTTAACAAAAGAGCTGAGATTTCTATAACCCTTATAGAAAATACTGAAGTTCTTGACTTTCTTCTGGTTACGCTGCTTCAAAGTAAGTGCGATAGTCTCACCCACTACAGTATTTGGGAAAAACACATAAACCTCATCATAGTCATCACTGTCCACTACCATATGCATGAAGTTCTTGACGTGTGACATGATGATGCAGGTACCTTGATAGGGCAAACGTAGTTCTGCAGATCCCTGTAATGAACAATAAGCCAGATAGTCCATAAAGTCATAGAACAGGCAACAAACCTGGGTATCCTTTACCTTAGGGTTCAGGACTGTGGTTATGCCACAGGCTCTCAATGTTACTGGATTTTTGGTATAATCCGGATGGAAGAACTCAACGCCTCCCATATCATTTTGAATCCCGAAGCCCTGATACAGTTTTCCCAGACTTCCAAATTCTACACTCTGAAGAATGGAAGGTACCTTTTTCAATCCGTTACTTTTAAGATATTCCTTATCACCCTTTGTTAAGTTATAGACACATATATCGCCTTCCAGGTGAGCAAAGGATAAACGTTTTCCTTTTATCATGATAGTTGTATTTATTAGTTGTTGAATGATTGAAAGATCAAATTTTCTAATGTTTCCCGGGTGCCTCCCAGTTTAAAGAAGTCACTGACATCTTTTTCCTGCTTACTTCCGGCAAGTGGCAGAACCACCTTGCTTACCGGATAGGAAGACTCCAGTTCTTCCACTCTATGGGTAGACTCCCGCAATCCGGTAGCATCCACATCATACACAAACACCAGATGCTCAAAACGAAGCTTAAGCTGGTCCAAGAGTGTAGAATGAACCTTGGCTGTTTCACTATTGAAGCAGATGGCAGGAAAGCCATGGCTACACAAAGACAGTACATCCTTCTCGCCACCAGTAATCAAGAGGAATTTTCCTCTTTCCGGTAGTTGGTCGTAACCGAAGACATAAGGACAGGGAAGTTCTCCAGCATAAAGAAACCTGTTCTCAGAACGAGGTCGATACACCTTGATACCCTTACCGCTTTTGAAGAAATATCCATAGCTGGGAGTGAGGGAAGTGGAGTAGATGCCATATTGCCTTCCATCAGTCTTGGTAAAGACACAACTCTTCAAGCTCTCAACATGAAACCTCGACAAGATTTCTGCTGTGATACCATATGCTCCCCAATAGGCTAACTCTTCCTGAGAGAAAGACTTCACCTCCGCCCTAAAGGATATACCAGGATCTTCCTGAATCACTTTCCTTGCAGATATAGCCTTCTGGGGTATAGCGCGATAAACATATCCTAACTCTTCACCGCCATAATCAAACACTCCTAAAGAAAGATCCCTGTCTATCTGCTTCAGAAGATGAACAAAGTCGGTTGACAGATTGATGTTCAAAATCTGAGCAGCAATGAAAAAACAATCTCCAGAATATCTGCTATCACCAAAGTCATGCAAATAATAATAGGCTCTACCTCCCAATGGCTGATTGAGGTACAGCTTGCAAGATGGCCGATTGTCATCATCCCGAAAAGGACTTTTGAACTTTCTTTTCAGGCATTCCTTTCCCAGGTAATGAACAAAAATGCCCAAACCTCCGGAAGTTCGGGCTAGGATTTCTTCTTTTTCCTTCATACTAAATGGGATTATAGGTTTCAGAAAGCTCTCGAAAATTAGTATCTGGCATCACTACAACCTGCATCATGTGATTCACACGATCAGCCATCCGATCCCCATAGCGAGGACGGACTTCAGAAGAGGGCAGGTTGGTGGTTACAATGGTGAATAACCGACACTCATAGCGATAGGAAAGCAACTCACTAATCGGATAACACTCTTGCCCATATTTCATGATACGCTCAGACTCCATTCCCAAATCATCAATAGCCAATAATGCCGTATTGCGATAACCCAGGAACTGCTTATAGTCATTCACGTATAAATGACAAAGATCAGAAGCACTCATCACTGTAAGGCCAGCAGTTACCATATGTCCCGATGAAGCCTTGATGGGATCAGGCAGATAAAGAGAGTTTATAAGTCTCTGTATGGCAGACACTATAGTGGTTTTACCAGTCCCACCAAATCCACTCAACCATAATCCGCATTTATAACTTTGACCAACCAGCCAATAGGCAATTGTATTTAAAACCATACATTGTTCCTCGTCATAGATACAGTTGATATAGCTGGCATTTACTGCCTTTTCAAAGGCTGCACGCAATGCCTCATAACAGAATCTAGGACTAACTGGCAACTTAAAACTACATCTACCCACAGGAGCAGCTTGTATTCTATAAATCACCTCGTCAACACTTTGAGGCGGTCTGAATGCTGTAGTATTCATCATTGTTCATTCCTCGATTAAACCTTAACCATGTATCTTAAAAACTCTGACCATAAATAGTCCTGCCATCAGATGCCTGAGGAGTATATCGGGAGCCATAAACTGATTTAGGCTTCTTAAAATCCTGCTTTTTAAGCCAATCGCAGAAATGACTCTTGTAATCACTCAGATCATCATGCTTCTCTTTACCACGGCACTGCATGTCGAGGTTAAAGGTTCTAAGCAAATCTAGAACTTCGTGAATATTTGCGAAATGATAACGCGACCTAACGGCTTCCAGCCAGGATGATTCATCAAGCAGAGCAAAATAGTAGCTTTCTTTGCTTGGTTTCTTTTCTGCCAGCTCTTTTCCATTCTGAAATTTTCTACCCTCACACGCACACACATGCGTCGATGAAGTTCCGGCTTTTATATCATTATATCTATATAAGGGAGTTGTCACCTGCATGTCGCTGATTTGTCTGGTGTCTGTCATCTGCGTGTCACCTGCATGTCGGTTGCGTGTCACTTGCATGTCACCATCAAAGACACCATCATAAACACCTTGATATTGGTTGTAATTACAGATGGTAATAAGATTAGATTGGAGAGAAATTTCAATTTCTCCAGTCTTCTCCAAATCACCGAGAATAGACCAGATACTACTTAAGGGAATACAGGTTTCTGTATGAAGATCCTGATTACTTATAGCCAACTGAGCTCTACTTAAAGACTCATCTGGTCGAGATTTATAAATCGCATTCAGCAGCAGATGGACGAAAAGATGAACCTTTTCCCCATCTTGATACCACTTCCAAGACAAGATTTTGCGGTAGAGTTTAATCCAGCCCAAAGTATCATCTTCATTAGAAAGCTGCAAGAAACGTTCAAAATTACAAATGGAAACAATTGTTCCCTTGTTGCTGCTCTTGACCTTGATATCCTTTGTGGAGGATAACTTTTTAAGGCAGGTTCGCACATTTCTAATGGATAATCCTGTGTCTTGAGCAATTTGCACAAGACTTGTGACAACTTGCCCAGGATAGATAGTCAAGGAAAGATAATCCTTCTTCTTGACATTAGCCTGAAGCAACAGATACAAAAACAAATGTACCATCTTACTCTCATGGTACCATCGCCAGGAAGTAAAACTTCGAGGCAGTTTAATCCATGTTTTATCGAAATTACGCATTTTGTGATGTTGATTTTAAATATATCGTAAGCACAAATTACTGTGCAGGGGTTTTAAGATTTTAGAACTACATAGAGCATCTTAGAAAACCTTATAAAAAGCCTTCCAATCGCACACACGTGAATTTTACTCTTCTATAATATTGAAAGAAAGACTATTACGTCCAGACTTAGTTAGTACATGAAGACATCCGCCCTCAACTTTCAGATTTCTAATTTTAGTCAAGCTATGATTACCACCATGCCATTTCACCGAGGACTTTTCCAATATGTCCTTGATGACTATCAAATGCTTCATACAGGCAGCATGAGACTCTTGCCAATCATACACTCTTGGTGGTATCTTATACAAGACACATACAACCCAATCAGGTTTTGTTTCGCTATGAATTTTCTTCTTAATTTTG
This sequence comes from Segatella copri, assembly GCF_002224675.1. GTDB lineage: Bacteria > Bacteroidota > Bacteroidia > Bacteroidales > Bacteroidaceae > Prevotella > Prevotella copri_U. The sequence continues at coordinate 34,911 of NZ_NMPZ01000008.1, forward strand.
AACATCTTTATTTTGTTTAAATCAATATTAATAGAAATTTGATTGAGTCGAAAGAATGAATGTAATCAATTGTTCTCTTTCATGTCAATCATACTAATACTCGCCTTTTGCTTATACATGAATACTCCAGTGAGCTTCCATTATTAAGTTTAATATAGTGTTAAAACCATCATCTAGATTTCAGCAGTTTATAGACTCTAACATGAGACTATAAAATCCTAATCTTTTTTGCGAATGCAAAGATATATATTTATTTCTACAAAGGCAATCTAATAACGTATAATTTAACTTTAATTAACTTGTAATGTGCTATTTTTCAACGCAATAAATAACTAAAACATTTTTCTACTTGTTTTTTATAATATGCCTTTAAACTCATACGACGGTTTAATAACTTTAGCTTAAACCGAATCATCCTTACATAGTCTCAAAAAACATCCACACAAATAACATTTCAAAAAAAATAGGATTTTATTATGATGTTTTATTTTTTTTTGTACCTTTGCATCGTTGTCCTTTGGGACATAGATTTTCGTGGGAATAAGTAAAGTGCCTCACTTTCTTAAATCGGCAAATTAAAAGAATAAATACAAGGCACGGGACAGCTCATATACGTGAGCTGCCTATCCGTGCATGTATTTATAGGCTTTGCCGAGCCTTAGAAGGTGTGCTGGATGGCAGCTCACTTTCTTTTTAGTTAATGTCTAATAAACGTAGACACGAATACTATAAATATATGAAATACGGTTTTAAATAGCCAATCATTTAGTAAATTTGTGGCTTGAAAGTGTATACTCAGAGTGACACACATAACAAAGGAAAGGAGAGAAATAGACCAGCAAGTGATTCTAAAAAACAATAGTATATTATGAGTGGCAAAGAACTAAGAGAAATATTGGCATCAAAAGGCATCTTACAAAAAGATGTTGCCCAAAAACTAAACATGACAGCTGGCAGTTTTACCCAGTTATTACGAGCCCAGGACATAAAAACTGGACTATTAGAATCAATCTGTAGAGTACTTAACGTCAAGTTGAACTTCTTCTATGAAGGAACAGAATACATAGAAAGTAACATCGTCATCAGAAAAGAGGACTTTGAACATCTTTCTACAAAAATAGAACAGATTCACAAGACTTGTGAAGAAATGAAAGACAAAGATTAGAGCATCCTCCCACATATCTAACATGTGAGAGGATAACTAACTATGACAAGTACTTCACTAGCCCTTGATGACAGCCACAGGGAACAAATGAGTCTTGATTTTAACAAGATCTGCTTCTTGCTCTATGACTTTCTCTATATTCTTGTAGGCGGAAGATGCTTCCTCAAGATCTTCCTGGCATCTGATGGCGTGGACGATTCCTTTTTCATCCAACTTTTGAATCTCCTCCGCAAGATTGAGACTCTTGACAGCCTCAGTCCGGCTCATGACCCTTCCTGCACCATGAGAGCAGCTCATGAAGCTTAAAGGATTGCCAAGACCTTCTACAATGTAAGAGCTAGTACCTTGAGAACCAGGAATGATACCAATTTCACCCATCTTCGCACTGGTGGCTCCTTTTCTATGAACAATACATGCCTCGTCAAAATGAGTCTCCCAAGCCGCATAGTTATGAGCGATATTGATCATTGGCTCGAACTCAACGTTAGGAATCGCATCAGAAATCACTTCCTCAATACGCTGCATAATGAGATTTCTATTGCATAGTCCAAAGTCTATGCAATACTGCATCTCACTCCAATATTCATTGAACTCCTTGGTCTTCAGAGGCAAGAATGGTAAGTTCAATTCCGGCTTTACTGATGAAAAGTAGCGTTCATTGAGTATCATAGCCACTCTGCTATAATAGTCACAAACCTGCTTGCCCAAATTTCTTGAACCCGAGTGAATCATGATCCAAAGCCAGCCTTCATCATCGCTTTGAAGCTCAATGAAGTGATTGCCACCACCAAGCGTACCAACTTGTTTGGTAGCTGATACATATTGACGCTTAACTATAGTCATGCTATCTACATCGTGGTTAGCTGGCATGTACTTCTCCTCCTGAGCCTCCTTATGATGCTCCATCCCTAGCGGAATCTGTTTGCGGATGCCTCGCATGATTTGCTTTCTAAGTACCTCCTGTTCTATAGTCTCCACCTTTATGTTAGTCTTGACAGCACACATACCACATCCGATATCAACTCCCACAGCGTTGGGAATAACAACATCCTTGGTTGCCAATACCGTTCCAATAGGCATACCCTTACCCCCATGCAAATCTGGCATCAACGCCAAATGTCTAAAAACAAAGGGCAGGCTGCAGAGGTTCGAAATCTGTTGCCATGCCGTAGCATCACACATGTTAGCCCACATCTTCACCGGGGTTCCATTCATTGCAAATTCTTTCATTTTCTTAATCTCCTATGTTTTTGATGCAAAATTACAATACCGGTGTGCAGTATTTTTGCGTAGGAGTACAAAATCTTCAAATTATAGCAAAATTCGGCTGTTCAACGGGTATATCAACTAATCTGCATCACAATGAGCATGAGGAATCACCTTACTATTGTACTGCCGCAAGAATGGTATAGAATTTCGGAATTCATTCATCATAGCAGTGTTACCATGGTATGAACTACAAAAGAAACGAGGGCAATACCCTTCAAACCGCAGCGTCTCAGCCTCACGGAGGTATTGCCCCTTACAAAGATACCCTTATGAATACCTTATCAAGCGCAAAAATAACCTTTTCATCTGAAATCTGCAAGAGAAATAGGGAAAAGTTTTAATGTTGATATATCATTTTGTTGAAACAGCAGTTGAAAGTCGGACTTCTGAAAGGAAAACCTGCCATTTTGCTCCAATTGTCATGACAGTTTTTGACGGAAATCAAGAAATCGCCCGTTTTTTGAAGTTTTCTCTCAAAAAATTGTGTGCGCGCACAAAAAGGCATTACCTTTGCACTCGAAAAGATTGAATAACGAATAATTAAAGAAAGAAAGGGTAACAATTATGATGGTATTAGTAATGACACTGGCAGTTGTAGCTGCCCTTTTTGCAGAGGTTGTAAATGTCAACAAAAAGATTAGCCTCGGCAAGTAATCAAACCTTGAGAGGCATCTCCGGATGCTTCCAGGAAGTTGATTCGAAATAAGGTAAAGATTAGGATAACAGATAAATATAGAGAAAGGATAAAAGTTATGATGGTATTAGGAATGACACTGGCAGTTGTAGCTGCCCTTTTTGCAGAGGTTGTAAATGTCAACAAGAAGATTAGCCTCGGCAAGTAATCAAACCTTGAGAGGCATCTCCGGATGCTTCCAGGAAGTTGATTCGAAATAAGGTAAAGATTAGGATAAAAGATAAATATAGAGAAAGGATAAAAGTTATGATGGTATTAGGAATGATTTTGGCAATGATCGTTGCCGGATGCGCTGAGTATGGCGCAAGAACTAATATGAAGAACTTCGCTTAACAGCTGTTCTTCTTTCAATTTGAGAGAATTTAAACAGTAGTTCCATATAATAAATAAAGAAAGGCAGTTGTAGGCATTTGAAAGATGTCTGCAGCTGCCTTTCCTTTTTATATTCATTTATGATAGATTTCTACTTAAAAGTTGTATCTTTGCAACCAAATTATTGATCTACAATGAAGAAAGAACGTGAAACGGCGAACAAGTACCGTCAACAAGCCCTTGAGGGAGACTTGATGGCGATGAACAACATGGGTGTATGCTATGCGCAAGGCATCGGTGTTGTAGAGAATCATGCCACTGCGTTTGAATGGTACATGAAAGCTGCAGAACTCGGTGATACGTATGCTTGCTACAATGTAGCAGAATGCTACTACCTGGGAGATGGAGTAGAACAGGATTATGAGAAAGCCCTTCATTGGTATCTGATTGCAGCCGAAAAGGGAGACGTGCAATCTCAAGTAAATGCAGCAAACGCATATTACCTGGGGCAAGGAACCGAAGAAAACCATGAGAAGGCTCACGAATGGTGGATGAAAGCCGCTCAGAGGGGGCATCTTCAGAGTCAGAAAAACGTCGGAGCCAACTATTGGAACGGCGATGGAGTGGAGAAAGATGACAGCTGGGCAGCCTTCTGGTATGAAATGGCAGGCCAGCAAGGAGATGCACAGGCTCAGTTCTCTACAGGATGGTTCTACATGACCGGCACAGGTGTAAAGCAGGACAAGCGCAAGGGACTCAAATGGATTCACAGAGCTACAGCCCAAGGCTTTGAACATGCCAAGCAATGGTGCATGGATAATGGTTACAGTATATATTAAATAGATATGAAAATGAATAGAGATTTACGTTTGATAGAAGGGCAGCATCCTCTCATACATAACATAACCAATTATGTTGCCATGAACTTTGTGGCAAACAGCCTACTGGCAATTGGGGCTTCCCCAATCATGGCGCGCGCCCAGGAAGAGGTGGAGGAAATCAGTAGCAAGAGCAATGCCTTGGCACTTAACTTGGGAATTCTGGAAAATGCGACAGCCTACTCTATGTTACAAGCTGGTGACGCTGCTTCCAAGAGCAGAATTCCAATTGTATTAGATGTGGTTGGAGTAGGTGCCACACGGTTTCGAATGGATACTGCATCAAAAATCATCCTTCAATGCCAGCCAACTGTTATCAAGGGAAATGCCAGTGAGATACTATCATTATACTCTCATCAAATAGGAATGCAGGGAGTGGACAGCCTTCTTGAAACTTCTGGGGTTGAGGTACAGGCCCAAATTCTTGCCAGGAAACTGGCATGCATCATCGTTATTACCGGTGCTACAGACATCATCACGGATGGTGAAAAAGTAGCTTATGTTCATGAGGGGCATCCTCTGATGGGCAAGGTTACAGCCATGGGTTGTGCTGCCACTGGTATCATAGGAGCTTTCCTTTCAGTAAACCCTAATCCATTTGATGCATCTGTTCATGCCATGAAAGCCATGGGCATTGCAGGAGAAAGAGCTGCTGCCATTTCTAGAGGCAATGGTAGCATGATGGTGAACTTCCTTGATGAACTTTGTAATCTGGGATGCCATGAGTAGAATTATCAAAATCAAGAAGAGATCATTCATGAAACGATTTTATGCCATCAATCTGTTTGGCATAATCATTACTTGTGAAAAGCTATCAAAGGAGAGTCTCAATCATGAACTCATACATACAGCGCAAGCAAAGGAATTGCTATATGTTCTATTCTATATATGGTATATTGCTGAGTGGAGTGTTTTAGTCCTGAAATATAGAAATTGGATGAAAGCATATTACAACATCAGATTTGAGAAAGAAGCCTATGCTCACCAGAATGATATGGAGTATTTAATTCGGAGGAAACACTATTGCTATCTGAAACGCATTGAAGCAAGACACATTTAGGCATTCCCCAACTTTTTGGGGAATGTTTCCACATACTTTCCTCATTTTCCACACTATTCATTTTTGGCACAAATGACATAAGCTTCTGATTATCAATACAAACTAATTTCTATCATCTTTTTGGCACGCAGATTGTGACTATGATTAGCGGGTTCGATAATGAATCCACAAACAAGTAAGTAACATCAATTAGTAACAATTTAAAAAAGATAAGATTATGAAGAAGTTTATGTTTGCAGCTATCGCAGCTTTGGTTATGGTTTCAGTAAGCAACGTTTTTGCATCAAGCAAAATGGTAAGTAACGCTCAGGTTGCTCCTGTTGATACAGTAGCTCCAGATGCTCCTTCAGATACATTGGCTGTTGGTACTCCTATCCAACCACAGGCTGGTGTTGAGGATTCTACCCAGCAGGAGAATGCCACAGAGGCAACTACAGAAGCAACTCCAACAGAGACAACAACTGAGAATGCTACAGAGACAACAACAGAGAATACCACCGAAGAGACTCCAGTAGCTACAGAACAGCAGGCTATTGCTGAATAATAGAGAAAATACAGTTCTTTTTGTAAGCGTTATACAGGAATAATAGGGATATTGTTATCAAAAAAGTACTTATACTTATTTTAGTTTCAGAAGAAATTGCATAATTAGTAGATACTTGACAAGATTTTTAGTTCAGTTAGGAAAAGGGGGAGTCTGCTGGCAGTGATGCCGGCAGACTTCTGTATTTTATACTAATTGTTTTTTTACTGTTTGATCCGAATATCACCAAGGCTTCGATTCTTTGCAAATCGATTCAGATCAACCCAATTCCAGACTCCTGGAACCCTGCCATGTTTGCTGAACTGCCAGATGTCATAGTGAGGTTTACCTGGCAATACCGGTTCATGATCATAACTGGCAATCCAGAGATAATAGTTATCAAATTCCGGACTCAGGTAATCCTTGAAATAACTCTCGCTACAATATATAATAGGTGTATGTCCATAATAGGATTTACAGAGCTTGCAGAATGTTTTCAGAAGAAGTTGGATCTCACTCTTGCTGAGTCCCTTGGTTCCATCATCTTCAGCATCCACTACAGGTAGAAGATCCTGCCTCTCCTTATCATAAACTGCACGAAAGTTTTCAAACTGCATTACCGCAGGCATCTTAGATAGAAAATGGTAAGTGCCAACTGGAATCTGATGTTTTCTCGCTTGATTAATGTTGGCTTCATACCAAGGATCCTGGATGGTTGCTCCTTCTGTTGCCTTCACATAGATGAACTTCAATCGCTTTACTTCACTGAGTTCATCCCAATGGATTCTGCCTTGGTGGCGTGAGATGTCAATGCCGTCATAGCTACCAGAGTATTGTCCCGATGTCAGGTCGTGAGCGGGCCACTGATTATCTGATGACTTCTTGATCATATAGGCTGAAATCATACGGTATGCCTCAAATCCTATGATGCATGATACTAGTAGAATGAGGGCAAGACATATCAGTTTCTTGCCTTTATTATTCTTGTTATTTTGTCGTTTTCCTCTTGTCATATTATACCATTCGAGTTTTTGCATACAAAATTATAAAAAATATTTGAGAAAATGAGATTTTTTGAATAAAAAGTCATCTCTCTTCTTTAAGAGTGGAGTAGGATATGTGAGCCTATTACTTTGAAAACATATCTTTAATTATTTATAAAACTTTAGGCTAACCCATCTTATAATGAAGTTTTTTGCTTATATTTGCATATTATAATTAGGATTAAGGCAATGACAAAGAATACAATGGCGAACAAACTTCCTAGGAAGTTGATTCAGAAAATGGAAATCGTGGGCGAACAAATCAAGCTTGCCAGATTGCGCCGCAACCTGAGCATGGCTCAAGTTGCAGAAAGAGCAACATGCTCAGAAGTTACACTTTGCAAGGTGGAGAAAGGATTACCAACGGTTTCCATCGGAATCTACCTGCGTGTACTCTATGCTCTTCAACTGGATGATGACATCTTGCTCTTGGCAAAGGATGACAAGCTTGGAAGGGCATTGCAGGATATGGGACTGAAGAATCGTCAAAGAGCATCTAAAAAAAGATAGAAATGGAACGACTGTTTGTTTTCGCTGATTTTAACTGGCTCGGCAAAGCGGAGCTGGTAGGGGAGTTGTGTTATGAAAAATTGCGCGGCTCTGACAGTTATGCATTTAAGTTTGATGAGAATTGGCTTAAGGTTCATGCCGGAATCAAGCTTTCGGAGGACATCAATAACTACCCAGGCATGCAATATACCCAGCCAGGAAGTGATATTTTCGGATGCTTTTCTGATGCATTGCCAGATAGGTGGGGGCGTACCTTGCTCAAAAGAAGAGAACAGCAAGAGAAACAAGCATGTACGTCAGCTTGACGCCATCAAGGATGCTGAGATTATAGGAAAATACTCCAATGCAAGTTGGGTATTGAATTGGTAAGAAAGGAGATTATTTATGTCAAAAAAGAAGATATTCAGATGCCAGGAATGTGGGTACGAGACCGAAATATATGAGGGACGTGGTTTCATGGGGCAGCACATTGAAGCCATGTCTTGTCCAGACTGCAGGAACATAGTACCTCTAGTGGTAGGTGGAGTGATAGGTGATGCTGCACCTAGCTTCAACTCCCTTGTGGGAAGACTCTGCCTGAGATGCGGATCTGACAGAATTCACAGGTGGGATATGCACACCTGTCCCAAATGCGGGGGCAGGATGCTGCCCACTGGCGAAGAAGAGTTCTGGACATAAAGTCATTGCTTTTAGGACAGAAAGACTGAGAAAGCAAAAAAGCCTGCTGGCTATAATTGTCAGCAGGCTTCTTTGTTATAATGTTCGCCCTTGAAATACAGTACTCTTGTGAAGAGGTAGTATGACTCCATTGAGGGTGAGCCTACGAGAGTTGAAGTTAGGCAGAATCTCCACACTGGCTTCATGGCTTCCCTTATACATGGTAATCCAGATTTGGGCAGAGATACCAATGCCAGTAACACTCATACTTACTTGTGTAGTCCCTTTCTTGTCCGTTTGAATCTTGTATCCACTTACGCTTCCCTGAACCGTAACTCCACCAATGCCATTAGGTCCGGAGAAGGGAACATTGAAGGCTACCTGCACAACAGCATCATCCTTATTGACGGAGACGAAATTGGTGTTGGAATTAACATAGGCAATCTGACCATACGGGAAAACAACCTTGTCGGCTTCCAAGGTAAAGGTAGTATCCTTAATTGCATTCAATGCTTCATCCCAATACACACTATCTATCCGGTTTTGCAAATCACGCTGCTCTTTTTTGAGAGCTTTCTGACGTGACTTCAAACCATTGACCAACTGCTCGTTGGCCTTATTTTTTCCCCATTGATACATATCATCTGACTGGCTTGACTGCGCACAGGCAAAGGCTGACATCAGACAGAAAACAAGTGAAATAAATATTCTTATCATCCTTGATCCTTTCCTATATTAAATTCATAAATTCAAAAAAGGGCCAGCCCCATTATCAGGACTAGCCCTCCGTTTTAATTATTTTCTCGATGCAATGAATGTCATCTTGAAAGCTGCATAGCACTTCAAGAAAGATTACTTAACCTCAATGTGCTTAACATCGTCTTTCTTCTCCTCCTTGGCTGTCTTAGGAATCTCAATCTTCAAGACACCGTCACTGACCTCAGCGGAAATCTTCTCCTGGTCAGCATCCTCTGGCAAAGCGTAACTCTGAGAGTAGCTGCTGTAAGAGAACTCACGACGCAAGTAATGCTCTTCCTTCTTCTCCTCCTTGTTCTCGATGGATACATTCAGATAGCCATCCTTGTCGATGTTCATCTTGACCATATCCTTCTTCAAACCAGGAGCTGCAACCTCCATTGTGTAAGCTGTAGCACTTTCCTTGACGTTGACTGCAGGAGCTGTTGCGTTCATGTGTGGCATCAAGCTTGTATCAAAGAAGTTGTCATTAAACCAACTGTTCAACCAATTTGAAACACTGTTATTTCTACGAGCTAACAACATAATGTAAAACCTCCTAATTCTATTTTTCTCATCCTCTCTTCGCCTTCCGGCTCTGTCGGGATTTCTCATTGTTTTTAATTTATCCTTTTTAATAATGATCGCTTCGGCTTTCGAGGCTCAAGGATTTCCAGAAACCCTCAAATGTCATTGCTTAGGGTTCTTATCGTTCCCCTTGCCCTTTCGGCTTCGGCTTTCATTCTATGTAGAAGCAAGTTGCGTGCCAACCCGTTTTGTATATTTGGAGTGAACAGTTTTTGCCAATCTTGGCAAAAAACTCTGCAGAATTGGCAACAAAGGATAATTTATTTAAGCTTTGCTGCCAAAACTTCATGCTTTTCTACATATCTAGCATGGTTTGCCCTCGAATCTTTTTTCATATCTATTTATCTATAATCTCCTATATATTTAATGGATATCAGACTCTTCCACTGCAGATGCTTTGTCCTCCTTGGGTTGGGGCTTGGGTACGAAGCCCAGAATAGCTACCAGACAACTCATCAATGGGCTGATGATGTTGAAGAAGCAGAAGGGGAGATACACCAGTGTCGGGATGCCGAGAACCGTACTCTGCGTCATACCGCAGGCTGTCCATGGAACCAGTACGCTCGTTACGGTAGCACTATCCTCTGTACTTCGGCTCAAGAGTTCCGGACGGTAGCCTCGTTCAGCATATTCATCCTTGTAGATAGATGCATTCATGATGATGCTCAGGAACTGGTCACCCATAACGAGATTGAGCAATACACCCGATGTCACGGTACTGCAGACAAGTGATATGGTGCTATGGATGCTTTTCAGAAGCACGTGGGTGATAGCGTGAAGCATGCCGCTGGCAACCATACATGAACCGAAACACATGGCACAGAGAATGAGCCAGATGGTATTGAGCATGCCTGCCATACCTCGGGTTGCCACGAGCTCATTGATGTTCCCCATGCCGCAATCTACCTGGGTGTGGGTATAGCAGGTGGTCATGATTCCCTCAAAGAGACTCTTGGCAGTGATGTTGTCTTCGCCAGCAATCTTTACCAGTACTTCCGGCTGGAGGATGAGGGCACAGATGCATGCAGAAAGAGCTGAAAGAAGAAGCGTGATGAGAGAGGGGGTCTTGCGGTAGATGAGCCATCCTGTAAAAGCCGGAACGAGCATCGTAAGCAGGGAGATATTGAAACCATGACTCAGACCGGTAAGATACTGGCTGATATCCACAGGTTTGGAATCATAGCAGAGTCCGATGATGAGATAGAGCACCAGCGAGAGCAGGATGCTTGGTATGGTGGTGTAGAGCATATAGCGGATATGCGAGAAGAGATCGGCACCGGCTATGCTTGAAGCCAGGACGGTGGTATCGCTCATAGGCGAGAGCTTATCACCGAAATAGGCTCCCGAGATGATGGCTCCAGCGGTGTAGGGGGCTGGTATTCCCAAGGCATCACCGATTCCCATCAGGGCAATACCGATGGTGGCAATGGTGGTCCATGAGGTTCCCGTCATCACGGAAATTATGCTGGAGATGATGCAGGCGCAGGGTAGGAAAAAGGTCGGCGACATGATCTGTACACCATAATATATTAATGTGGGAACCACGCCACTGACCATCCAGGTAGCTGACATCATTCCGATGAGCAGCAGGATCAGAATAGATACCCCGGCATCGCCCACGGTCTTTTTGATCATCTCCTCGAAGATATTCCATTTCATATTGTAGATTCCCATGCCGAGTGCCACGCATACTGCTGTGGCTATCATGAGGGGCACCTGAGAGGCACCTGCCAGGGCATCATCAGGGAAGAGTTTGACAACCATGACGATGAGGGTGATAAGTACTGCCAGAGGTATGACAGAAATGAAAGGATGTGGTTCCACTGGCTACTGAGGTGGGCAGGAAACCTGCTCCTCAGCAACTTGAGTTTTTTGTTTATTTTCTTTTTGTTCCATTTGTTAATACTCTCTTATACATTTCACAAAGACACAATTCGTCATCTGACGATGCCAGGATGATTTCACCGCATGTCGAGCTGTAATATTGAATGTTTATTTGCTGCATTCTTTCAACTGCGATTAAACGAAATCTTTATTTTTCATACAGTTCTATCGGCAAACCATCTGGGTCACTGAAGAATACAAATCGCTTGCCTGTATATTCATCCGTGCGTATAGGTTCATGCGCAATACCTTTACTGTCAAGTTCATCAATTGCCTCCGAAAGATCATCTACCTCAAAAGCAAGATGGCGCAGACCGGCTGCTTCCGGATAGGAAGGACGTGCAGGTGGGTTAGGGAAGGAGAACAACTCGATGACATAGTTGTCATCAAGCCAGCAGTCAGCTTTCCATGAGTCACGTTCCGTACGATAGTTTTCACTCACAATCTTCATTCCGAGCACATCTGTATAGAAATGCTTGGATTTCTCATAGTCGGAGCAAATCACGGCTACATGATGGATTTTGTTAAGTTTCATATTTCGTTGTTTATATTTGTTATTCATTAAGTCATTTTCAGAACTTCTTTGTTCTCATATGGCAATATGGCTCACCGCCGGTTTTCTCGTAGTAGTGCTGGTGGTAGGCTTCGCCAATATAGAATGTCTCCTCGGGTAAAAGGAGGGTATTCACCTCATTGCCCTTGTTGCGAAGCAATTGCATCACCCTTTCTGCCGTCTGCCTCTGGGATTCATTACGATAGAAGATACAGCTGCGGTATTGTGGACCGAGGTCAGGACCTACGCCATCAGTCTGTGCCGGGTCATGAATCTCGAAGAAAAGTTTGCATAGGCTCTCGTACGATACCTCTTCGGGATTGAACTCCACGATGATGGCTTCTACATGATGTGTCTTATGGTCTCGAACATCAGCATAGGAAGGGAATGCCTCTTTGCCACCGGTATAACCAGCCAGGGTATTGATTACCCCAGGCTGTTTCTGAAACTGATGCTGCGTTCCCCAAAAACATCCGCAGGCAAAGATGCCCACTTCTGTCTTCTTGTCATCAGGCGCATGATAGATGTCAACCTTTGAGCATTCCTCAATGGCTGCCTTTACCATTTCCAGTGCCTTTCCATGCTTCTTCTGAAGGTCTGGATAGGCCTTGCCACGTTCAAAATTATGCTGGAGGTCGTTGTATTTCACCTGCAGGGCAATGGGATTCTGAGAGTCTATGATACCTTGGACGTAATCATAATAATCTGTTCCTTTCTTATGCGTGAGTAGGCGAATGGCATTCACCACGCCTGTAGGGATTCCTTCATGAAGCAAATCATCAAAGGAATAAGGACTGTCTTCTACCACATCATGCAGAAAACCTGCCATTTTCTCTTCGTCTGTATGTCCCATCAGTCCCACTGTCAATGGATGAAGAATGGCTGGATAGCCATCTCGGTCAAGTTGACCGGCATGGGCTTTTGTTGCTATGCTAAGTGCTATATCAATTGGATTCATTGTATCTTATGAATGTTTAAATGATTTATTAATGATTCAAGTGAAAGTATATCATCAGCGCAATCTGGATGAGCAGGATAATAGGAACTCCGTATTTGAACTTCCGATGCTGCGTCTTATGATGCCAGGCTTTCATACCCAACCAGGCTCCAATACTTCCTCCCACAGCTGCCATTGTCAGAAGCGTTGCCTCCGAAATACGCCATTTGGCTTTCTTGGCTTTATACTTGTCTATACCATATATGATAAATGTGGCAGCATTGATGACAAGTAGATAATATATGAGATAACTATGCAATGTATTCATGCTGATTATTTCAATGATGATGATGCTATTTTTAATTCTGTATGTCTAACGATTCTCCCTCACGCTCGATCTTCCAAAACGGGATTTGCTTGGCATCTGTGAACTCCTTCATACGCCAGGCACTCTTGAAACCGCTTGCCACAAAGTGCATAGGGACAAACAATCCTGTCTGGAATTGCTCGATGAACTGTCTTGCACCACGGGTATATCCATTACCTATGCGGCCATCCACAGGAAACATGACTACATCAAAGCAATCTGTTATTTTTCTGATGTCTTCCAGTTCACCCAAGTATTGCTTCTCGTCTTTTAGTGGGTCTATCTCACCAAACTCAAAGCTCCAGATAGTTCCACCCTTATAGTCGTCTGTCAAGAATCTAGCATACCAATTGTTCAAATCTGCAGCATGGAAGATACGTTTCCCTTCAACCTCTACGATCCATGACACGCCACTGTCATTGCTTCCGGCAGCAACGACCTTTATATTTTTGTCGCACCATGAGTTTCCCTTAACCATCAAGACATCTGCTTCTTCTCTCTGGCATCTACGATGCCGAATGATATCCTTGGAGAGAATGTAAGTCATTGGGGTATGTGGAAAGTGTTTTCTCCAAGAAAATATTTCTCTGGAGAAATGATCTTCGTGGAAATGACTTGCAAAAACATACACAGGCTTACCCTTGGATAGAATCTCCGGCAAGCAATTGGCAGGATCCATCCAATAGTCAAAAACCAATATGCAGGAGTGTGTCTCCACTGCAAAACCACTATGGAATATATATGTCAGTTTCATCTTTCTCATTCAGATTTACGATTGAATCTATGGATTCTTTCCTTAATGATGCACAAATAGGTTCATTTCATCATGTCATTCAAATATGAATTGTTGGTCAAATGCTCAACCCCGGCAGGCTAGGAAGAAAGAGTATCCTTACTGTACTTAAACTGTTTGACGAATCTCATATTTAACCTCCATGCCAAGTATATCCATGATTTTTTCAACCGTCGATAGGGAAGGATTGCCTTTACCGCTCTCTATCTGCTTGATGGTAGAAATGGCTACCTCAGACATGTCAGCGAGGTCTTGCTGGGTAATACCCAAAACCATACGCTGCAATTTCATTACTTCTCGAATTTTCATACAAAGTAGTGTATTACATTGTACTTTTCGTGCAAAGATAACAAATATTTCTGGATTACGCAAGAAAAGGTACGATATCATGTTCCTTTTTAAAAAAATTATATGTTAGTGCGATTTTTCTTGATTATTTGCCATTAATATTGTTTTTTTCCTTATCTTTGCAGGCAAATTGCATCAAAGAAGTCATGACAATAGAAGAAGCTATCAAACAAAGACATAGTGTACGAAATTACATACACAAACCTCTTTCAACAGAGGTAGTTAGAGCACTCGAAGTAAAAATCGGGGAGTGCAACAAAGAGGGTGGACTACACATACAACTAGTTACCCAAGAAACCAAGGCATTCACAGGCATCATGTCCTATGGAAAATTCCATGGTGTGGAGAACTATCTCGTAATGGCTGGCAAGAAGGCTGATGATCTCGATGAGCGTATTGGATATTATGGCGAACAGCTTGTGTTGCTTGCTCAAACCTTGGGACTCAATACCTGCTGGGTTGGATTAAGTTATCGAAAGGTGAAGGAAGCTTACCATATTGAAGAAGGGGAGAAGTTGGCATGTATGATTGCCTTGGGATATGGTAAGACGCAAGGTGCCAGTCACAAAATCAAGACCATTGAACAGGTGAGCAATGCAACCGGCGATTCTCCTTCATGGTTTAGAAAGGGCGTGGAAGCTGCTCTTCTAGCTCCAACAGCCATCAATCAACAGAAGTTCTCATTCCTCCTTCAATCTCAGGAAAGCCCAGGAGTCGGAGGCAAGGCAAAAGTTCTTGCCAAGAAAGGTTTCTCGATGGTAGGATATACCCAAATGGATCTCGGCATCGCCAAGCTTCACTTTGAAATTGGTGCAGGAACAGAAAATTTTGAGTGGGAGTAGGGGGAAAGGATGAGAGACTACACGGAAATATGGCAACTTCAAGATACCATCATCACTGCAGTCAATGCATGTGGTCAGGTAGTCTGGGATTTGCACGAAACAAGTGATGGATTCCATTTGGAGCTTACAGAACACCTGGATGAAACAGAAATCAGCAACCTCTGCTGTCAACTTCCGCTTTCTGCAGATTATGAAGGCGAAGGCAAAAACGGTTCTGTGCTGAGATTGAATATATAGCAGATGGCCTTACTTGACAAAAAGCATCAATAGAGCCCTATTCATGTTACCCTTTAAAATAAACGTATTATGCAGATATTATTGGCAAATGCCAAAATCATGTTTGATAAGGCAGATAGGGCAGCTGTTTCAAAGCCACTTTTCCAATCTGTGGCCGAAATTTTGGCTACAGAAATGGCTAAGCTGGATGTAGAGGAATTGGCTAGGCAACTTGATTGCAGCCACAAGATAGCTTCGGAAAACTGGAAACGCTATCGTAATTTTATGGCTGCTGAGAAGATGCCTGCCATTCTTTCATACAATGGACAGGCGTATAAGCATCTACGTGCCAACACCTTGGGAGAAGAATCCCTGGAGTATGCCCAGAAACATCTCTGGATTACCTGCTTTCTCTATGGATTGCTTCAGCCGATGGATGGCATTGTGCCTTATCGTATGGAGCATTGTGTGACGCTTGAAGCCACAAACGACAAGCCAATCAATCAATTTTGGAAAGATAAACTGACCGATGTTCTTATCAACAGTGTGAAAGCAGACGATGGCATACTTATCCATCTCTCCACAGCAGAATATGAACATCTATTTGATTGGAAGAGAATTTGCATGGAAGTAAAAGTCATCCAGCCCCTCTTTTATGTTCGCCAGATGGATGGCAGGTTGAAGATGCAGGCTGTATGGGCTAAATCCTGCCGTGGAGCTATGGTAAGATATATTCTAAGCAACCAGCTAACTACTCTTGAAGAATTGGCAGCCTTCAGTTACGAAGGTTTTGAATATGCGCCAGAATTAGGAGAAGAGGCTTTTCCGCATTTCGTTTGTAATAGAACAAAATAGTTTTTTCTATGCGAATGATATGATGAGAGTACAAAAGAATTTACATAGTGAATGAATAGTATTTATTTTAAATAAAATATAGTATAAGTTAAAATACTGTTTTTTCGTTCATCATAATGAATAAAAACAGTACTTTAACTTATTTTTTTCGTTCCTAGTATATTCTAACATCACAAAAGAAGATTTTCAGATGCCAAAATTGTGGGCACGAGACCTAAATATACGAGGAACGGGGTTAATGGCTCAGCACATAAAAGCCAGAGGTTGCCCAGATTTCAGGAACATAGTACCTTAGGTGGACCTAGCGTATCCCCATTAAATTCTATATTGCTTTCCAAGCAACCAATCCTTTTCCTAAATCATCTAGTTCTATGGCAAGAGCTGTAATCTTGCGCTTGTCTGCTTTGAAAGGTTCTGCATACTGCTTAGCTTTAATTTGCTCTGCTGCAGCATCAACACCGCCATTGTTACTTAGCTTCAATTCCAATACATAGATGATGGTCGATGTTTCTACCACCATATCTATTCTACCCGTAGCTATCATCTTCTCAACTTGTACTCTGCAGCCAATGGCATTGAAAATTGTACTCAGGATGAGACGATAACGTTCTTCCATATCCATGCTTGCAAGCTTCTTGTTGCTGTATGGGACATCGGCAATGAGAGCTTTCAGACATTGCATAGCTTCTGATAGATCGCCCATTTTCAGGGAATACTGCAACATATTCTGAGTAGATACCACTTGGGCATTTGACTTCAGCGTCAAAGCTGGTAACACTATCTTATACAAAGCCTTGCGTACTTCATTATTAGGAATGCCTAGTAAATAAATACCTTCTACATACCCTTTTATCGTAAGGTAACCAGACTGATAGAGGAACAGTTCTGCTCCACCGCCTGTCACGTCAGAAGTCTCCAGGGTATCACTATCCATCGGACATTTTTCGAAATCCTTCAATCTTATTTCTATATCATCCACAAACTTAGGAAGTAACGAGGTTGCTCCAGAGGAAGCCCAGTAATTCTTAAGACTGGAATCAGAAAGGGCATTGACAAGACTAAATGGATTGAATATGTCAACCATATTTTCATGACTGAAATGATAACCATCGTAGAATGTCGTTAACTGTGCAACGGCTTCTTCGAAAGTCCACCCATTCTTTGTAGCCAGTTTATTGACTTCCGGATTGAAATCATTGAGGACTTCTTCTTTCGTGATACCGCAAAGAGCAGCATACTCAGGAGCGAAACTGATGTTGCTCAAATTATTGAGAACTGAGAATAGCGAAATTTGCGTAAACTTGGTTATACCCGTGATGAAAACAAACTTCTCGTATTTATCCTGAGCTTTCAATACAGAAAATACTTCTCTATAGACACTCGTACATGCTTCATGTTGCGGAGTCTTCCAGGAATGCTGCAATGGAGAGTCGTATTCATCAATGAGAATAACCACCTGCTGCCCTGTCTTATTGTAAGCCGTCTTTATAATTACTATCAGACGAGTAGCTAATGGGAAGTTATCCCTGGCTTCAATCCCATATAAAGATTCATATTCCTGAAAGGTATAGTTCAGATAACCTTTCAGACTTTCCGGTTCTGCTCCTGCCTGACTCATGTCGAGTCTGATTACAGGACGCTTCACCCATTCCGTCTCCAGCTGCATAATTTTCAATCCCTCGAAGAGTTCCTTCTTACCCATGAAGTAGGCTTCGAGCGTATCGACTAGGACGGATTTACCAAAGCGGCGTGGGCGGCTCAGGTAATTATACTTCTTTCCCTTGTTGGCAAGCTGCCAGATGATATCTGTCTTGTCAACATAAAGATATCCACCCGTTCTGATTTCCTCAAAAGACTGGATGCCAACAGGTAATTTTCTATCGTTTGTCTCTACCATAATACCTAAATCATTCGTTTCATTTGCAAATATACAATTATTTTTTTAAATTTCCATGTTTTTTTATTTTTCTTAGTAGTTTTTTTGCTCTACATAAAAAAGCCTACAGGTAATGTAGCCATTAACTGCAGACTATTCATTTGCGATAAATTTAGATATGGTTCAAGGATAGAGCACTAAACGTCAACCACCTCGTATGTAGGGTTGACGCCGAGCACTTTATTTTCTAACGTGAATTATGATAAATATAACTTACGTTTATGGATTCTTCTCTGCTAACTTTAGATATTATCATCTTGAACTCGCATCAATCTCCAAAGCAAAAAAGTGACGAAAAAGACAATAAGACACCATATCATTGCATCTGCTGCCCATGATGGTGAACCTGGGGTCATCGCTAAGTCACAAAAACCGGCACCAAGTATAAAACTCAGTAAAGAAATGCATCCAGTCGTGGTTCTTGTTGCGTCGGGTTCTACTTTGTATTCTTTCATAACTATTGCTATTTATATGTTATGTGTACAAAAGTAACAAAAAATACTGAAACTGCCAAGAAAACAGGAGGAAAACACACCAAAAACAAAAATATTTCTTGCAATGGAGATTGGCTGCACACCTAAGATGTACCTTTGCAAGTTTAACATGATTTTAGTATATTACCTCCCTATCTCACATCCTTCATGGTTGCGGTAGCTCGGTTTCTAGAACGTAGCCTTTATGTGAGAATTATATTCTATTTAACCCACCTTGTCTAACATATCATATCTACTTAAAATTCATTGAACTACCCACAAGCTAAAGACTTGTGGGATTCCGACTTCATCAAGGAATGCTTGCAAGCAAGTCTTACGCCCTCTCCATCGGTGTAATCGACAGTTCCTGCCGATATATTTCTTAAACCTTCATCAAGTATATTCTTCGCTGCATTCAGGTCACGGTCTATTAACTCACCGCAATTTGGGCAAGTATAGTAGCGGTCTGACAAAGACAGATCCTCCTTGACATGGCCACAATAATGGCATGTCTTCGAGGATGGATAGAATCGGTCTATCTTAACCAGAGTTTTGCCATACCACTTTGCCTTGTACTCCAACATGGTAACGAATGTACTCCAGCTAGCATCAGAAACTGACTTGGCAAGATGACGGTTTCTTACCATTCCCTTGACATTCAGGTCCTCGCAACACACCACATCGTATCTGCGAATGAGGTCAATGGAAATCTTATGCAGCTTGTCCTTACGGCAAGACATGATTTTCTCCTGCAACCTGGCGACCTTGATACGCAGCCTGTTCCATGAACCGCTTCCCTTCTTCTTGCGTGAAAGATGCTTTTGCATCGTTGCCAGCTTCTTTGAATACTTCTTGATGAACTTATTTGATGAGTACCTGTCATTATCGGAAGTAATCACGAAATCCTTCAAGCCCAAGTCAATGCCGACACTCAGATTGGTTTTCTCCAAGTCCCCGACCACAACCTGCGCCATGATGGTAACATAATACTTTCCGCCCGGTGTTACAGATACTGTCATATTTCTTAACTCGCCCAAAACATCCTGACTCTTGGCGAACCTGATGCCGCCTTTGAATTTCGGGATGAATATTCTGTTGCCTTCAACCTTAAAATGCTGGGGAACAGCAAAGCTGCCCCCATGTTTCTTTGAGTGGAAACGTGGGAATCTGGCTCTCCCCTTGAAGAAGTTTACATAGGCGGTTTCCAAATGGCGCAAGGCATGCTGCAAAGTCTGACTGTTGATTTCCTTTAACCAGGAGTAGGCCTCGGTCTTTTTCATTGCAGTCAGCTCCTTTGCCTGCTCATAGTAGTTGGAGCTCTTCCTGGTCTGCTCATACTGTTCCTTGCGCTTGGCGAGAAAATGATTGTAGACAAAGCGGACACTACCAAAATAATTCGCAAGCATTTTCTCTTGCTTCTTATTCGGGTAAAGCCTAAACTTATATGTCTTCTGTATCATCTTCATAGTGTACAAAGGTACGAAATTTTTCTCCAACAACAAAGGAAAGATGCAATTATTTGCAAAATATTACGCGATTTCAATATATGTGATGCAAATAGTGACACCTTCAGAAAATACATTGAGAAACAAAGCTAATTTTTGTGCCAATTCATCCCAGAGGCTAAAGACCTTTGGGTTTTCTTGGCAACATTATATAAAAAATAAAGGCTAGGCTTTCCTTCCTTCATCCGATAAGAATTATTATCTTAAATATCCGTAAAAAAATTACGGCATGTTGATATTTTGTATATCTTTGCAAATGCTAAGCAGCACTGAACACCATAAATAAAACTAGTTTCGTCGTTTCTGTGCATCTTTGCTTTGCACCAACATTATTGTTATCAATTAAAATGAAGTATATAGAATCATGTTAGTAAAATTTGCCGTAACGAACTATAGAGGATTTGCCAATCGCATAGAATGGGATTTGTCGAAACCAAGTAACTATTCGTTCAATACTTTTGCCATTAAAGATGGTATCATCAAGAATGGCATCGTGTATGGACCTAATGGTTCTGGCAAGTCGAACTTTGCAATGGCCATCTTCGACATCACCAATCATCTTTCACAGAAGTGGAAGAAGGTGAACTATTATGATAACTTTACATATACGGGAAAGTTGAACTTCCCCGTAAAATTTGAATATGCCTTCAAGTTTAGAGATGATACGTTACAATATACATATAGCAAATCGCCTGATGGAAAGCTGGAGGAAGAAGAACTTGTAGTGAATAACAAGCTTATTTTCTGCAATAAGAATTCTGTCTTGACATTGGATGAAACTGAGTTCCCGATGGATTCTGCAGTGAAGGCAAACCTTGCCAATAACGCCAACAATGTGTCCATCGTAAACTTTCTACTTACTTCCTATCCTCTTGCCAAGGAGCATTATCTTCTGAAACTGCAGCAATTCGTAAACTCAATGTTATGGTTTAGAAGTGTTGAAAAAAATGAATTTATGGGGTTGGCTACTGCTCCGGCAAATCTCGATGAGTATATCATCAAGAATCAGCTGACTCGGGACTTTGAGGACTTTATACATCGGGTAAGCGGACAATGTTTTGAGTTCCAGGAGCCAAATGATGATGATAAAGAGTTGTATTGCGTTTTTGGATTAGGTCGCATTCCATTCGGTAAGATAGCATCAACGGGTACTCAATCTCTGATGCTACTTTATTACTGGCTGAAACAGATGACAAATGCATCGTTCGTTTTCATCGATGAATTTGATGCTTTCTATCATTTCAGACTCTCTTATGAGGTTTGCAAAACCCTCTTTGCTCTTCCATGTCAGGCTTTTACGTCATCACACAACACCTACCTGATGACTAACGATTTGCTTCGCCCAGACTGCAATTTCATCTTGCAAGACAACAAAATCAAGCCGTTGAGCGAATGTACCCAAAAAGAGTTGAGATTCGGGCATAATATAGAAAAAATGTTTAGAGGTAACGCATTCGAAGTATGATACTATTCGTTTTTGAAGGAGTAAAACGGGAGCCGGATTTGTTCCGCACCATCCAGCGATTATACTTTGCAAACAGAGATGAGCAGATAGTATGTTCCTATAACAACAACATCTATCAGCTATACAAAGATTTGCAGGAGTATGATGGCGATGGAGATATTGTGTCTTTGCTTATGGAGAAATTTGCCGGTCAAGCAGACAATCCGCTTAAGGATATTGATGCTTCTGCTGACATCTCGGAAATCTATCTGTTCTTCGACTATGACTTTCATAACCGGAATTTATCACTCGAAGAAATCAACAGGCAGGTAAAGGAAATGCTTGAAACTTTCAATAATGAAACGGAGTTTGGTAGGCTTTATATTGACTATCCGATGGTTGAGTCTATACGATATACCAAGCAGTTGCCCGATGCAAACTATTGGACGTATTCTGTAACACGTTCTGAGTGTGGTAAGTTCAAAGGTGTATCTGCCGATTTTTCTGCGTATGACAGTTTCGATTTCATCCTACTGAAAGATCATCGAGAGCCAACAGAAGAAGAGACGAAGGAAGTCAAGCAGAATTGGGAATATTTAAAAGAAATGAATGTGGGAAAAGCGAACTATCTATGTAAGGGGAAGAATATGATGCCTGCATCTAAAGAAGACATACTTCAAGATAAAATATTCAACTCACAATTAGAGCAGTATATAAATACCGAAGATTGCAAAGTAGCAGTACTCAATGCTTTCCCAATATTCCTATTTGACTATTTCAAATAATGTTTGCATACTATGGTATTTAAAACGTATTGACAGAAGTAAACACTGGGAGTGTCAAGTATAAATTTTATACAAGAATATAGCATAAGTTAAAGTACCGATTTTTACGTTCACTGCAATGAATAAAATCGGTACTTTATTTTTTTGTGCGCTCTAACACCATATTATAACAAATATGTTTAACAAACATTATTGCTATTAAAAACTTTAAATATTATCGTCTTGCATTCGCATCAATCTCCAAAGCAAAAAAGTGACGAAAAAGACTATAAGACACCATATCATTGCATCTGCTGCCCATGATGGTGAACCTGGGGTC
Organism: Segatella copri; assembly: GCF_002224675.1. GTDB lineage: Bacteria > Bacteroidota > Bacteroidia > Bacteroidales > Bacteroidaceae > Prevotella > Prevotella copri_U. Next base: position 57,602 of record NZ_NMPZ01000008.1, read on the forward strand.
ATAGCTAGATCACAAAAACCGGCACCAAGTATAAAACTCAGTAAAGAAATGCATCCAGTCGTGGTTCTAGTTGCGTCGGGTTCTACTTTGTATTCTTTCATAACTATTGCTATTTATATGTTATGTGTACAAAAGTAACAAAAAATACTGAAACTGCCAAGAAAACAGGAGGAAAACACACCAAAAACAAAAACATTTCTTGCTATGCAGATAGGCTGCACACCTATGCTATACCTTTGCAGGTTAAAACCTGATATATAGGATATATGAAAATTGTTATGCTTCATAGGGAAAAATTACTCTTTATCTATAAAGGCAAATCTGAGTACATTTTACTATGATGCCCTCAGATTTGCCTTTGTAAAATTCACTTATATCCTGTCTTATTTTTCCTCATAAGGAGCAAAACCATGATCTAGCAGGAAGGCATAAGTTTCAGGGTCATTTCGAATAGCAGCACCACCTTTTTTGTGAAATTTCATCAAGATGCCGTAGTAAGGCTTATCCTTAGGAGTAGGCAAAAAGCCACGTTCAATGACAAACTTCTTTAGAGCTTCATTTCCCTTACATATAGGTTCGTTGTCTTCTAAACCTATCATTTTTCTCAACTCTGCCTTCATACCTTCTGATATTTCCAGGCGGTTCATGTGATTTCTAATCCAAATATAATCCAGATCACTGGCTATACCGGAACCACGCTGGATGATTCCTTCCTGCTCCACACGTTTCTTGATTTTCTCAAAACGAACCTGTACTGCCTTCATAGGAGTAACATACATCTGTAAAATCCGCTGGAATCTATCAAGATGTGCCTGTGTCAAACTCTTGTTTTTCTTCTTACCCTTCAAGAATTTCTGAAACTCCTGGTAAATTCCATTCACATATGAATCTTCCTTCTGTGTTGGCAACTTACCGTTGTTCTTTTTAATAGCTTCTTCAAGGATATCAAGCCGTTCATCTAAACCTGTACGCTTAACTGGTTCCTTTGAATAACCATGTGCTACCAACCAATTCATACGATGAGGATATTTACGCTGATTCATCGGAAAACGCTGTTTTTCAATAAATCTGACAGCCTTTAAATCCTCAGAAGGATAAGGAAGACGACCATTTTTATCATAAAATTCTGTCAAAAGTGGTAAAAAATGATCATACCAAATGTCATCCTTCAGTTCTGCAACATCATCAAATTTGCATATTTCCTCATAAAACTCACGAAAATCTCTACATTCGTCTATTACTTCAAAAGGAAAAGGTTCCAATTCATCATTTGAAGAACTTTCATTATTACCATTACTACCTCCACCGAAACTATAAGTTTTGCAGTAGTCGAGCAACATAGTATCCATATTGTTTACTAAATCCAGAACAACAGGACGCTTCAAAATGTTCTCTGCCGTAAGACAACGACCAATTTGCTGCTCAATGATAAGACGGGATATGGTTGAACGGAGCATGATAATCCCATCCACGTGTGGCACATGAATTCCTTCATTAAGCATATTTACAGAAATGGCTACCTTTAACCCGTCATAATTGTCCAATTCGAAATCCTCCATTTCTTTGGAGAGGTATTTCTCCTGATAATCAATCTGATAGAAACGGATACGCTTGAAACCTGCAGAAGATAACCAGTCCCCAAGAAGTTGTCTGGCTTTGGCAGCTTTGGCAACCTTAGAACAAAAGACAATAATTCTCTTGATATCGGAACTGAAATATTTTTTGATGATAGGAGATACTCCATGTGACTCAGACCAACTGCGTGAAATTCCTGCAAGACGATGCAAATAGGTCTTCTTCTCTCCATCTTCCATATACTTGGAAGTTCTAATAGCCCCTTTTGCCTTCTCTATTGTTTCATCAGCAGAATACAATGAAGAAACATAAATCGGAGTAGGAAGAATATTCTTTTTCAAGGCAAGTCCAAGACTCAAGTAGCTAACAATGTTGCCATCGAAAAGTTCTTCTGCCATATCTCGCTCATGATCCAAATATCTGATATGAGTCGCACTCGTACCTAAGATTTTTGCAAAAGGATTAGCTGAAATTATCTTTTTAACACCATGTCCCCATTCTGGTGCACCCGCACGATGAAACTCATCAAGGACTATCAAATCATAGCCTGTAGAAGGGACTTCATCATAGATGGAACTTGCATAAGTACGGAACTCTACCCCTTCATTACACACTTTCTGGGTCTCGTTCAATACAAAATTATTGGGAGCCATGACCAATACCTTTGAAAAATGGGAAGCAATTGCTGCAATACAATAGCTCTTACCTGTACCAGTGGCATGTACTATAGCTGCACGTTGATGGTTCTCAAAATGAGCCATCACCTTTTCATAAGCTTCTCTATTATGAGGAAGCAGATGAAGATTCTTTTGTTCGGTAGTTACTGACATATTCTGTTCTAAAGTTTGTTTATTCAAATACATGGGACTGCTGCATATATCGAGTGACATCTAAGCAAGGTTCACTCCAAACAGTTAAGAACGGAACGAAGGATGCAAGGTATTACAGGATGTTGTAACCTTCCTAGGTGTTAAAACCAGGTGCAAAGATAGAAAAAAACATTGGAACAAACAAGAAAACACAAAGAAAACACACCAAAGACAAAAATATTTCTTGCTACGCAGAAAGACTGCACACCTATTGTATACCTTTGCACCAGAAAAAAAGATTTCTGGATGTGTGAAGAGATCGTGGTGGTCAAGAAAGACTTACTTCATTAATGAATCGCTGGTGGTAATACACTAGAGCTATGGGTACTCAGTTTTTCCATTACCACCCTATTCCACATCCTTTATGGTTGCGGTAGCTCAGTTGGTAGAGCATAGATGTGTGTGGGAATCATCTTCTTCCAGGAGGTCAACTTACACATACTTCTGCAATGAGAGCCTAGTGTCGCAGGTTCGAGTCCTGCCCGCAGCCCAATTATTAACTTAGGTCAAGAGGGACTTACTTCATAGCTTGAATTGCAGTTTCATAGTTGGAGTTCCTCCATTACCTTATTATAATATAGATTGATTATGAACGACAAGGCTTTAGTAAAAGTTGCATTGAGGTACAAGGCTTTGTATCTTGACATCAGGAAGGAAGACATCAACATGTCTTCGGAAATCACTCCAGCAGTCTATTCCCTTTTGGAGCGATTAAAAGAGTACGGCTATTGTGTAAGCGAGGAGCTGTTACATGGTCTTGGCATGGTATCTGTAGAAGAACTGACAGATATTGTTGCCGTCATCGAGGATGTAATGGGAGTAGAACTCAATTGGTCTCCACTAGTCAAGGGTTGGAATGTTCCTACTAAAGAAGGAGCTGTGGATCATTTCATTACCTGGATTGCCAATATCTTACACAAAGAAGTGGATATCAAGGGTACTACCCTACCTTGTGGACATTTGATTCCTGAGGGAACTTTCCCATTGGAGAGATACAATGGATGTCCCTACTGTGGTACACCATTCGTTGCAACTGATTATGTTTTCAAGGGTCAGGGAAGCAAGCTAAAGGAACTGCGCCTGTTCACGGGAAAAGAGCTGAAGGAGGTTTTTCAATCGTTACTCTCCTCTCCCACTCCACTGGACATGACTCAGAAAAACAGTCTGGAGCTTCTTTTGGATGAATATGATGTTCCAGAAGGAATAGAGATCAGCATGAAAGAGACCATGATGCTGGTCATCAGAAATCTGGTAAGGAAGGAGGATGGTGATAAAGCCACATCCTACTTGAAGACCCCTACTGACATCTTGAGATATCTCTGGTATGAGAAAACTGGGCAGCTGCAGATTATCAAGCCATCTGTTCTCCAGGCCAATGCAAGAAGGTTAGGTTATCAGATGGGGATGGCAGGGGATACCTCTCTCACCTACCAGGAACGAATGAAGGAGCATCTCAAGCTGAAATACTCCAGAAAGACATGCAAGATGGTAGCCAAATGGATGAATGCAACCTCGCTTTCTGCCAAGAAAGCGGCTGAGGACATGAATCCTAAGCGTGGTATGTGGGTAAGATTTATTCGCGCTCTCCGTTTGGCAGAATATGCCAAGAGAAAGGGATTTGAGCATTTGGCAGAAATCATGGATGTATTCTACAACCAGGATTACACCACATGGCAAGGCTGCATAGACAAGGCTAGCAAGGAAAAGGACGCAAAGAAGGTGTTGGATTTACTGAAATCCAGACCAGGCTCTTTTGCCCGCTGCCTGTTTGCCACCATGTTGAGGTTTGGTTGCGAAGAGACTTTGAAAGCTTTTGAGGAGGTAGCAGATAAACTATCTATGAGACTTCTGGTTTCTCTGGGCAATGCTGCCGAGATCTACTTTGACGAGAACTCTATTCGCTCCATACAGACAATTACCGGATTAAGAAAAACAATCGAGCATAATAAGTTGCTTTCTCTGTATTCGAGAGAGGAACGTCAGCAGATGGTGGATGCGGTATATGGTATATACAAACATGCCATACTCAGACGCTTCAAGGATATGGATACAGAAAGCAAGACCATCTATATTGCACCAGAACTGTTTGATATCCCAATCAGCGTAGGTGACCGTTCTTCTACCATACAGGATACCAGCTGCGCCTTGATGGGTACGAGATTTCCAGTGGAAGGTGATGCTGTTAGATTGTTCTTGCAATGGGGCAAGGGTCTTCACGCCCAACACCTGGACATGGATCTTAGCTGTAGGATTTCATATGATGACAAGATTGAGGAATGTGCCTACTATCATCTCACATGCACCGGTGCCAAGCATTCGGGTGACATCAGAAGCATACCGGAGATGGTGGGAACGGCAGAGTATATAGATTTGTCTTTACCTGAGCTGGAGAAAGCTGGTGCCAGGTATGCGACCTTTACCTGCAATGCATACTCCTGTGGTTCACTGTCACCAAATCTTGTGGTGGGATGGATGGATTCTGCCAATGAAATGACAATATCTGAAAAAGATGGTGTTGCCTACGATCCATCATGTGTTCAGCACATGGTAAGAGTGGGTGATGACAATCTTGCCAAGGGACTTGTCTTCGGGGTTCTGGATATAGCCAGAAGAGAAATCATTTGGTTGGAAATGCCAGTCTCAGGACAAACGCTTCGTTCTGCTTGTAGAGAAGACATAGAGGCGCTGCTCAAGAGACTTCAAAGAAAACTTAAGATTGGAGAGCTCCTTCGATTAAAGGCAGAGGCACAAGGTCTTAAAATCTTGTTTGATGAGAGTCAGGCAGACGAAAGCTATACCTATGAATGGGCTTTGAATCCGGCAGAGGTAAGCAAGCTCTTGTATTGAAAGAACAACGACTCTATTGCGGAATACAATTACTCCTCACATGATGAAGGTTTTTAAAATGCCAAAAGCCTTCATCATGTGATGAGTATCATAGGTCTGTAGTAGTCCAAAACAAACATCCCTTCATTAAATATTCTTAAATAATAAACCTATAAGTTGTACATTTAAACTTTTTTTGTATCTTCGCATTATAAAATAGTACGATTATGAGATTCGATCGTTATCACAGAAAACGAGCACCTCTGGGCTGTCAGATATGACGACTGCCTTGACAACGTTCTTGATTCCATACTTGGACAATGGAACGATGTTGCATGGTTACGCAACTTCTTTAAGCAGAATACAGATGATTTAGCCTCCTACTTCAAAATCACAAATGTCAACCAAGCCAGTTATGATACGATTGAAGATAGTGAACGCTTACAGTGTCTCATCATGGACATATCTCCAGATGCAGACCTTGACAAGATTTTCCGTCCATTGGAAAATTGTCGTACTTCAGAAATGCTTTTGGATAAGGAAAAGGCACGCCTTCGAAACACCCCTCGCCATGCTTCGTGGCTTCGAATTTATGCCATCAAGCTTGAACCAGGTATTTATATCATTACAGGAGGGGCTATCAAGTTAACCCGTACCATGCATGAACGTGAACATACGTTAGTAGAACTTGCCCGTATGGAAAAAGTGAGACGTTTTTTGATTAACAACGATATTGCCGATAAGGACTCCTTCATGGACTTCTTAAATGAAATTTTATAAAAAAGAAAGGAGGTTATTATGAAAACTGCTAATGAAATAGTTTCAAAACTTAAAGAGCATCAGGCTTCTTCTCCATCAAAATGGCGTGAGAATGCAGAATGGCGCATGGCAAACAAGTCATGGCTTCGCTATTCTCAGCATATTGCAATGAAAATGCTCGATAAAATGGATGAATTAGGAATGACACAGAAACGTTTGTCAGAACTTATGGGATGCAGTCAGCAATATGTGTCCAAGATTCTCAAAGGACAAGAGAATCTATCTCTTGAAACACTGGCAAAAATTGAGCGCTGTCTCCAGATATCTATCCTGGGGAACTTAGCCAAATAATGTTGCTGAAAAAAAGAATAATCTTCTTAAGAAAATACCCTTCATTAGAAAATAATGGCTGGTTTGAGATTCTTTATCCCAAACTAGCCATCATTATATTAGAAAATATTTGCCATATTCTAAAAAACACAGACGCCTAATTGCTGTCTTAAGTCTAGACTTCCAGTGAAAAGGATACCATGGATCCCCACACGATTGGCACCATCTACATTCACTTGCCGATCATCGATGAAGATGCTTTCCGATGCCTGTAGATCATAACGATTCAGAAGAAGTTGATAAATCTCCGGATTGGGCTTTACCATCTTCTCCTCACCACTCACAACGATTCCTTCAAACATATCAAACAGACGTGCATGGACTTCCCTGACTAATGGGAAAGTCTCATGAGACCAGTTGGTAAGGCAGAACAAATGATAGCCTCTATTCTTTAACTCGGACATGATTTCATAGATTCCGGGAATTTCACCACCATCCATATCCTTGTAACAATACCAGTAAGCACCTATGTAAGGAGCATACTTGGGAAAAGCCTGCTTTAATTCGAAAATACATTCATCTATTGGCTTTCCCAAGTCTGTCTGATCATTCCATTCATTCGTCACCACATGATCGATTATCCACCTAGCCTTCTCCCTGTCGCCATGAAACAGAGTGGTATAGAGGTTCATGCGCATCCAGTTCACCAATACGCTTCCTACATCAAAGATGATATTCTTGTATCTACTCATTGCAGTCTACATCTTATGTTTTAACTTTTTACATAGAAGAACTCAGGCTGCTTGGATTCGGCAAAGGCCTTCTCAAATTTCCAGCTGACTGCCTTATATAACAGACCTCCAAATTGGCGGGCATGCTGAGGGCAGACCACTACACATCTACCACACGAGATACATTTCTTTTCGTTGGTCTTATATGGTTCGTCCTGAGTAATGGCTCCGACAGGGCACATCTTCACACAAGCATGGCAGGAAGTACATTTTCCCTTGCTTCCTTCTGGATGCAAGGGAATTGGCTTAGTATCACGATATGGGCGGTTGCCATTTACCATCAGCCGGCTAACTGCTGCCATCTTTGAAATCTGGGATAGAAGTTGACTACTCTTTGAAGCGAAATCATGGAGTTTGGCCATATCATCAGCATCAGGTCTTCCCTCTGCAATCTTAGGGAAAATGGAATGCTGGGCTATGACGGCAGCCGCAGAAAGTATCTTGAAGCCATGGGATTCCACCAGGTCCTTCAGCTCGATGAGCGTATCATCGTAGGCTCTGTTACCATAGACACATACTATGATGGCTGGGGTATTGTTTCCAAGAAAACGTCTCAATGAACGAACTGCCATTTCAGGAACTCTACCAGCATAGGAAGGTACTCCCACAATCAACAAATCCTCTTCACTTCCAAGCGAGACATCATCCTTCAGCATATCAGAAGTGATGTCATACTCCTTAACTGGCTTCTGAAACTGGGATGCAATCTCACGGACTACACGTCTTGTTGAAAAAGTGGCGCTATAATAGACCAAGTGGATGTTTTTAATATTCATAATGTCATTGTATATTTAGAATGCAAAGATACGATTTTTATGTTAAACCAGCAATTGATTTGAAGATTTTTGTTATCTTTGCAGAAAATTTGAATTACTGGGTATAATATTGACGAGGTTTTTTGAAAAGACAAAGGAACATACAATGATAGATACAAGACTGAAAGTTTTCAGAAGTGTGGCTACACTCCTGAGTTTCACTAAGGCTGCCAACGAACTGTTCATCAGTCAGCCTGCCATCAGCAAGCACATACAGGAGCTTGAAAAGGAATATGGGGTGCAACTGTTCGACAGAATCGGCAATCGCATCCAGCTCACCCGTGCCGGACAACTTATGCTTGACCATGCCTGCAAGATTATCAATGCCTATCAGAATCTCGATTTCGACATGAAGAAACTCACTGAGAAATCAGGTGGCGAACTGCGCATCGGAGCCAGTACCACCATCTCGCAATATGTTCTCCCCGAACTGATTGCTGAATTCAGGAAACAATATCCCGATATTCGTCTTACCCTGCTCAGCGGAAATTCTCATGAGATAGAGGACGCTCTTGCTGCTGGAAGAATAGACCTGGGCATGGTGGAAGGCATCAAGCGTCAGCCCACCTTTAAATACACTCCTTTCATGAAAGATGAGCTGGTGGCGTTCGTACATTGTTCCAATCCCCTAGCCCAACAAGACGAGATTTCCCTGGAATTTCTCAAACAGATACCTATAGTGCTGCGTGAATTAGGCTCCGGAACTTTGGATGTCATCCAAAATGCCCTGCAAAAAAACGGTATTGATCTTTCTGATCTGAACATAGAGATGAATCTGGGAACCACAGAGGGCATCAAGCATTTCGTGGAACATTCCTTATGCATGGGTATCATCAGCGTAAGAGCCATCTACAGGAGTATCTATGAACAAGTTTTCAAGGTTCTGGAAATTGAAGACCTAAAGATGGAACGAGAATTTCTGTTTGTAGAGAAGAGAGGCGAAACCGCCAAACTCCAGCAGACATTCAAGAGATTCATAACCAGTGGTTATAACGTATAGTTATTATGTATATACAGCATCTCATGATTTTTCGTACCTTTGCACCTGCTTTTCAAAAGCGATTAACCGACAAAAAAGAAAAATATGAGATTATCAGAACAAAGGAGCAGTATGCTGCATGGCGTATTGCTCATCGCACTCTTCGCATGCGCTGCCTTCTACATCGGTGGCATGGACTGGGTGAAAGCTCTTTCGTTTAGCCCCATGGTGGTGGGCATCATCATTGGTATGCTCTATGCAAACAGTTTACGTAACAACCTGCCCGACACCTGGGTACCGGGCATCAAGTTTTGCAGTAAGCGAATCCTCCGCACAGGCATCATCCTTTATGGTTTCAAGCTTACCTTCCAGGATGTGATGGCTGTGGGCTTCTCTGCCATCGTAATGGATGCCATCATCGTATGCGGCACCATCGGCTTGGGAATCCTGGTGGGAAGACTCCTGAAAATTGACCGCAGTATCGCACTGCTCACCGCTTGCGGAAGTGCCATCTGTGGAGCTGCAGCAGTATTGGGTGTGGATGGGGCCATTCGTCCGAAGCCTTACAAGACGGCAGTAGCCGTAGCCACCGTAGTCATCTTTGGAACATTATCCATGTTCCTCTACCCTATTCTCTACAGGGCTGGCATCTTTGACCTATCACCAGATATGATGGGACTCTTTACGGGTTCCACCGTTCATGAAGTAGCCCATGTGGTAGGTGCAGCCAATGCCATGGGAGCCGAGGTGAGCAACAATGCCATCATTGTAAAGATGATAAGGGTGATGATGCTGGTACCGGTATTACTGGTAATTGCATGGACCGTTGCAAGGGATGTTGCCAAAAGAGACTGTTTGAAAAATACTGATACCAACAAGCCTAAAATCAGCATTCCATGGTTTGCCATTCTCTTCCTGGTAGTGATTGGATTCAATTCTCTTGGTTTGCTTCCGGAAAGCATAGTGGATTGGATTAACCAACTGGATACCTTCCTCCTGACCATGGCAATGGCAGCATTGGGAGCCGAGACAAGCTTTGACAAATTCAAGAAAGCTGGCATTAAGCCTTTCCTCTTGGCTGCCATTCTTTATTGCTGGCTCATCGTAGGTGGATATTGTCTGGTTAAGTTTGCCATACCTTACTTACAATAATAGTATCACATATATGATACCGTCAAAACTGAATATCCATGTGAAAAATTGAACGATTCACATGGATATTTTTATTCGTTAACGTTTTTACTTTCTTCTTCTCCTAGGAATTTCAACCGTAGGCTCGTAAGCTTTCAGTCCTTCATCACCTGTAAAGATTTCAACTTCATATCCTAAATCAGTATAAAACTTTACGACTTCAACTATAGAAGCATCGCCTAAAGCTTGCCCTCCTATAACTGTGTCCTTCCATTTCTCTGCCAACTTTTTTAAGTTTTCAGGATTCCACAAACTGCTTTGTTCAGTAAATGCAGCCCATGGTGATTTCTCATCAGCAGAATCAATCATGATTTGAGCAAATTCCTCGCCTAATGACTTTCTGTCTCCGGAAGAATGAGCTATATGATTCCCAGTCTCAATGATCGTTGCAAGCGGCAGAATAAAGGTTGTTCCTTTCTTCTTTTCTTCCTCTATTTTCTCAGAGACCATCTCGTATGTAACCAAGGCTTTGCTTGGACCACAAGTTTCCTTGCCAGGTACTTTGAGCCAAACACAAAGTACACTCGTATCAATCACCAATACCTTTCTCATTATATTTTATCATTAACCATCATTCTACCAATTGTTCCTGAAGCCATCAATTTGGCTAGATTCTCTTTTTCTTCCAAGAGATTGACATGACTATCACCATTCTCATCACGGGTAACATAGCTGACAAACGGAATCATCTTGTTGCCTAACTCATCTAACAAAACTGGATTATGCGTCGTACAGAGCACATCAACCTGGCGCTGTCGTGACAAATCCTTCAACATATCAACCAACTCCTTTGCACGAGAAGGATGCAAGCCATTATCCACCTCTTCGATAAGCAACAAACTATGAGGTGCAACCGTCAAAAGAGCTACGACAATCGCTATAAAACGAAGCGTACCATCACTCATACCTCTTGCATCAACAGGTTGTTCGGGATTCCAATCCTCATAACAATAAAGCATGGCATCCGACTTAATCAGGCCAACAGGCTCAGATATCACCTTGTTAATATCACGCTCAGGAAGTGGTCGAACATAGCTAGACACCAGTGCTTCCACCTTCTTCTTTTCCTCAGGTGCCAATGCACATAAAACGCCAGCTACATTACTACCATCAGACTTCAACTCTTTTGAAATCTTGCAGTAATCACGCATCTTAGCAGGAACAGGATCAAGAATGATGATATTTCTAAAAGTAGCATATATCTTAGCCCAAAAATCTAGAAATATTGGAACATCATACATTTTCCATGTGATATTGCGAGCAGAATCAATAAACTTGCCAGGAACGACATCATCGCCTTCTATACCTAAACGATGAATTTCACAAGGACCAAAACTGAAAACTGAATTCCGTTTAATCACTCTCAAATCAAGAAGATAATAACTTCCATCAATTTCTATTTCTATCTCAATACAGAAAAAATCCTCACCTCTACGGATAATCCAGTCTTCCCCACCTCTAACAGCCTGGATGGCATCAAGAAGGCTCTTACCTTCCCCCACAGCACGGAGAAAGGCAAACGCATCTAACACATTTGACTTACCACTAGCATTGGTTCCGATAAGGATACCCAAAGAATCGATATATATAGTAGAGTCCTTAAAGCTCTTCCAGTTTTGTAACCTAATCTTTGTAATCATTGCCCATGTTTATTTAACTCAATATAATAATTTGCAAAGCTAATCATTTTTTCTGAAACAAACAAGAAAATCGCAATAATTCTGCAAGTAACCAGCAAATTACCTAAAAAAAGTAGAACGATTCACAAGGATATTCTCATTTTTTATTACCTTTGCAGCCATATTCTAAATATCATAGTCAATATGACTATCATAAAATAGAGGGGAAGGCTCCTCAATGGGGAATAAGTACATTTAACGCAGCAGAAATCATGAAGAAGAAAATATATTTTGCAGGTTCTATTCGTGGAGGGAGAAACTTTGCTGATCTCTACAGAAAGATGATTGAACATATGCAGCGCACTGACATCGTACTGACCGAACATATAGGTCAGGATGACATCAATCTCATGGAAAAAGGCAGGATGAGTGATGCAGAAATCTACAACCAGGACACAGCATGGCTTCAGGAGAGCGACATGGTGGTAGCCGAGTGCAGCAATCCTTCACTTGGTGTGGGTTATGAATTGGCGTATGCCGAGAGTAGAGGTATTCCTTGTCACATCTTCTATGACAAGAGCAAGACTCAGCTTTCAGCCATGCTTACAGGTAATCCCTACTTCGTGATTTACCCTTATCAAACAGAAGAGGAACTATTCTCTTTAATGGATAAGATTTTGTCATAGAAGCAATTATCACTATATGATTATCTGGAATCCATGGCACGGCTGCCATAAAATCAGTGAAGGATGTGAGCACTGCTACATGTACTTTCTAGATGGCAAGAGAGGCATTGACACGGCGAAGGTTTTCAGGACAGAGAACTTTGCCATGCCTCTTCAGAGAAAGAGAGACGGTAGTTTCAAATATCCTTCTGGCATGGAGATGTATGTGGGACTTAGCACGGATTTTTTTGTGGAGGAAGCTGATGTTTGGAGAGAAGAAGCCTGGAGAATCATCAGGAGTCGGCCGGATATGGTATTTCGTCTGCTCACCAAGCGTGCGCATCGCATTGAGGAATGCTTGCCAAAGGACTGGGGAACTGGTTATGAGAATGTTCTTCTCTCGGTAACTACAGAGAACCAGAAGAGAGCTGATGAGAGGCTTCCTATTCTTTTGGATCTTCCAGCCAGGCACAAAGGCTTCATGGCTGCTCCATTCATTGGTCCCATAGACGTTTCTTCCTATTTAGCCACAGGGCAGATAGAAGATGTACTATGTGGAGGTGAGAACTATGACGGTGCCAGGCCATGCCATTATGAGTGGGTGAAGAGTTTGAGTGATCAGTGCAGGACCTACCATGTATCATTCAACTTCATCGAAACTGGTACTTGCTTTGTCAAGGACGGAAGAATTTACCGAATTCATGACAAGCAAGTCCAGAGTAAACAAGCTTATCTGAGTGGGTTGAGTTTTCAGGGGAAGCCTATATCCTACAAGCTCCACCTTCCTGAAGGCAATCTGTTTGGCAATGAAATTATCAAGCCACAAGCATTGTTCAGAGCACATTGCAAGACCTGTGGGAGCAGGATGACGTGCAACGGTTGTTCCAATTGTGGGGCATGCGACAACAGATAGCGGAAATACTCATTATTGGTAGATTACAAGTTCCCTCGGGAGGTTGATGATTTTCAGTCTCTCGAACCAGAGCTTCATGGAAGAGCCTTGGTGGCGCTTGACATGGCTATTGATGATGTAGTAGTCGGCTTGGTATTCGTCCATCAAGTCGGAGAAAGCAGCCTTGATACGCGAACATTTCTCATTGATGGCATTATCAAGAGGGTTCGTCAGGCGATTCACTGTTTCTGTGATTTTATCGGGGTCGATTCTGTTGCCGATTTTTCGGTAGAGGGCAAACAGTTCCTCACGATGATCCACCAGGTTCTTGAACTCTATTCCTTCCGGGTGATTCAGAAAGAGCAGATAGAGGGCCTTGTGGATGGGACTGAGCTGCACTTCCCTGTTTCCATAGTCTGGGAGCAAGAAACGGTAATCTTCCGTGATGACCAGAGGACTGAGGGTTGCCCTTGCTGCCTCGATACGGAGCTGTTCCAATACGGGCACACTGATGGCTTTTAACAAAAGATCGGTTCTACCTTCTGCTAAAAGCTGGGTGGAAAGCGTCTTTACCTGAGCGGCTTTCTCCTCTGGGGTCATATTTCTTGTTTCTTCTTGCATACTGGTTGCAAAAGTACAAAAAGAATGGGAAATTTCGTTTCACTCCTTGGAAAAATCATCTTTTGCAAGGCTTGCGTTTGTTTTTTTATAGGTGATCTGACTCTTTATATGTATCTTTGTGGCCAAATTGAAATATTGAAATGATGAAAGAAGATTGGACACCTATAGATTTCGGGCAGACAGAAGACACTACCAAGAACATCATCAAGGTGATTGGTGTGGGTGGTGGCGGATGCAATGCCGTTAAGAATATGTATGCAGAGGGTATAGTAAACGTGAGTTTCGCCGTCTGTAATACGGATAGTCAATCACTATCCAAGTCGCCTGTGCCGGTAAAAATCATGCTCGGAAAGAGTGGTTTGGGTGCAGGGGCAAATCCCGAAGTGGGAAGAAGTGAGGCTCAGAATACCCAGGAAGATATCAAGAAACTGCTGGACGACGGAACCAAGATGGTTTTTGTTACAGCCGGAATGGGTGGTGGAACGGGTACGGGTGCCGCACCTGTCATTGCCGGTATTGCCAAAGGGATGGGAATCCTTACCGTTGGCATCATCACCATACCTTTCTACTTCGAGAAGCGAAAGAAAATTGTCAAGGCTCTGCAGGGTGTAGAAGAAATGCGCAAGAACGTGGATGCCTTGCTTATCGTCAACAACGAGCGTCTCTGCGATGTTTATGCCGACTCCGAGATTACCGTAAAGGATGCCTTCAAACTGGCAGACAAGGTACTGAGCGATGCCACCAAGAGTATCTCGGAACTCATCACCGTGGAGGGAACCATCAATCTTGACTTCCGTGACATCGAGACTACCATCAAGAGCGGTGGCGGTGCTATAATGGCCATGGGTAGAGCCAGTGGTGAGGGAAGGGTTCAGAGTGCCATCAAGAATGCGTTAGACTCTCCTCTGCTCTATGGCAGCGACATCAGTAATGCCCAGCGCATCCTTTTCAATATCTACACTTCCAGCAAGCACCCAATCTTTGTTCGGGAAATGAGAGAAATTGACGCTTTCTTTGATGAATTGAATCCAGACATCAAGGTGATCTGGGGTCTCTCTGATGATGACAGCTTGGACGAGGATGCCAAAGTCACCATTCTTGCAACAGGTCTCAACAATGAGTTGTCCGAGGAGGTAAAAGAAAGTTCCTCTACGTCAAAGGATGAAGAAGACTATCAAAGAATCATCGACAAACTCTATCATCCTATTCGAGACAACTTCCAGACGCATTCAGATAAAACTGAGCAAAAGCAAGAAACAGAACCTGCAGATGACAATAAGACTGATGATACAAAGAAGGTCGCCATGATTGCAGCTCAAGAAGGAGAGTCTGAAGAAGGGGCAACTAATGTTTTGAATGAGAACAACCCTCATAGCACAGAAGATTCAGGAAAGGTTTCTGTAGAATCGCCAGTTTCCAAGCCTAAGCCACTAACTTTGGGTAAAAAAATCAAAAACGGGCTTATAAAAATTGCAGAAGACTTGGATATCATCTCTTACGATGATGAGAACTACAAGTAGCTTCTTGAGAGACGAAGCTTCAAACCAAGAAGATGATAACGGCAGGCTTTGAAATCCCCACCGCTTAGGATTAATTCCAGCGATGGGGATTTTTTGTTCATTCATGCAGGAATATTAATTTAGGTGAATGGTTTCCGCATATCGTAAATCATTAAAAGAAATTAAGTTATATTATGTTTAAGGATTCCGTATTTCAGAATTTGTTTCGAACTATTAACTTAAGGACACTACAGAGAAAACAGAACACCATGAAAACATCCATTCCAATCTGATTAAAACTTACCTGTCATCTAAACGAGAGTAACCTGAAGAAGGCAAGAAAAAATGGTCAAAAGAAGCTATCATTTATACAGAATATGTTTAACCATGTAACCTCCATGCTGGTTGCAACTTTTTATCCCCGGTTTCATATATCCCAATTTTAAGGAGAGAGGTTTTTACTTTGCAAAATTACGATAAACGTAAACCTGCAAGTACCGCCTAAAGGCTATTTCTGTATTTTTTGTCTAAGCAGCCGATGGCTACCGAAAATAATACAGAAATTCCTTGCACCCTGTTTACTCTTATTTATCGTATTGACTTGCACGTAAAAAGCCTATCACCTTTTAATCTTCGGGATTTGGGGAGAGGGAATAATATTTTTAAATTACTAGTTGCAGCAGGTCTGTCGTGGGTTCACACGGAAAACGAGTATTCATATGATGTTACTTTTTGTTCTTGGCGTTTCAGTTCTTGCAGTTGTTACAGCTTACTCTCCTGAGGAATGGAAAGACATAATAGATAGAGTTAATGAATGATTTTCTTTTCAAAAGTCGGATTTTATCATAGAATCTGACTTTTTTTGTGTTATTTCTCATGACTTCACGATTTTTTTTGTATTTTTGCCATATTAATAAACGAAAATCATAAAATGATGCATATGGAGACTATTATTTCAACGATTGTGATCATAGCTTGTATCTACTTCTTTTCTCGTAGAAAAACAAAGCCAACAGAACAAGGAGCAGCCGGCAGCACACAACCTGAGGCTTCTGCAGACATACTGCAAGAAGAAAAGCAGGCAGGACCTCCACACACCAGGGATTTGTGCATAGAACTACTGAAGCAGTTAAACTGTAAGGCTGCTGTTGCAGAAGAGGACGAGAACCGCTTGTGTTTTCAGTATCAGGGAGAACTTTTCGTCATTGATACCAGTAATGAGAGTTTCTTCATTGATATTTGGGATCCAAGGTGGTATATTGTTCCATTGGATGATCTAGAACAAATGTCCAATGTACGTAAGGCAATAAACACAATCAACAACTATAGTGGAACAACCATTGTTTACTGCATAGAGGAAGAAGGACAGAAATTTGTTCTCCATTCCAAACGCCAGTGCATTCTGACCAAGGAAATCCCTCATGTGAAAGAATACCTAAGGGCGCTATTGAATGATTTTTTCACAGTTCATAACAGGCTGCGTGAAGAAATCGTTTCACAAAATACAGAGAACTAGCTTTCTACCTTATACCTTCTAGCCTAGGATCAAAACGTAGAAGAGTTCTCTGTTGCTGGAAGGTCTCAAGAAAGAAGAGAAGTGCTACACCAAAATATTTTGGGCAACACTTCTCTTTTTCCATCTATCACATAATGCAAAAGACAACTTCTCCCCTCTCTTCATTTTCACACTTAATTCTACAAAAAAGAAAAAGGGCATTTTTCTGCGATTTAAGCCGTTGTTGCAATTTTACCGAGGAAAGTTTCATTGCAAATCATCCAAGAGCCTGGTCTCCCATACAAATCAAGAAAAAGAAGGCTTTCTCTTGATTTGCAGAACCCTGTACCTATCTCTTCTCATATCACCAAACTTGTCTTAGGATTCTACAAGGCTATCAAGGCATTTATTTCCTTATAATTTTGTCGCAGCAAGCTCAAGAATGCCTATATGGAGTACAGAGGAAAAGGTCCAGAACCAATACTACAGGAGAAGGAGAGATAAAAAATCTGTTAATTGCTGCAAATCCCATACCTTTATAATTTTGTCGCACCAAATCTCCAAGAGTTTATAATAATGTCGCATGTGGGTTTATATTTTTGTCGCATCATCTTATAATTATGTCGCAAGTAGCTAAAGGGAGATACTATAAATCAGTTAGTTACAGATACAGAAAAGAATAAGCCAAAAATAGGGATATAAAAAAGAGCAGACTGGCAAGAAGACTTATAGTGGTGTTTCTTCCTCCGTTATGACGCAGAAAGGTGAAACTTCCAGCTTCATGGGGTGAAAGTTTTTGAAAGCCAAGCCTTATAAAGAAAGAACAGACTTTTTTGCGCGTTAAAATATGTATCTTTATGTTAGATAGTGTTATACCATGGGGCTATATTAAACATTCTCCATATAATGGTGCGACATTTTTATAAAGATACGAAATCGAAGCACAATCCTGAAGAATACTATTAATGGGAGATAATATACGGTAAGCAAAGCCATTTTGAAGACAAGACAAGTACTATTTGAACCTAACAATTCAAGTTCGTTTCACTAGAATAAACCTGCAAAAATGCAGATTATCAGATAGATATATAATTATTTCTCATATTTTATTGGACAATGATCACTTTATCTTATTCTCTTCAAGAAAGCACATCTACCATAACAAACTATCTTATATGCAAAAATAGTTAATCCAGATTCATATTATACCCTTATAATTTTGTCGCAACAAACCACCTAAGATTTATAATTATGTCGCAGCTAGGTTTATATTTTTGTCGCATCATCTTATAATTATGTCGCAGGTAGCTAAAGGGAGATGTTATAAATCAGTTAGTTACAGATACTGAAAAGAATAAGCCAAAAATAGAGATATAAAAAAGAGCAGACTGACAAGAGGACTTATAGTGGTGTTTCTTCCTCCGTTATGATGCAGAAAAAGGAAACTCCCAGCTTCATGGAGGGAAAGTTTTTGAAAGCCAGGCCTTATAAAGAAAGAACAGACTTTTTTGCGCGTTAAAATATGTATTTTTATGTTAGATAGTGTTATATTTCTGTCTTCTTATTCTTTCTAATATAAGTCATAATCCTCATGCGTAACATGCAAATTCAGAGTTAACTGCTATTCCTGCCTAATTCAACCAATAATTATGTCGCGATTACATTTCTATAAATACTTATAACATATTGAAGCAAAAGACTTTATAGTATACCTTCCCTATGTTTTATTTACTCTGAACATACATCATACGACAGAATAATAAACCAATTGAACCTATTTGCGACAAAAATACAAAGAAGTCGTAATACGTTCTACTTTTATCTGATTTCCTTTATTTTTTTGTCGCAGGTATATTACATAGTAATCCCCTGCCCTATTTGGCATTTATATTTTTGTCGCAAGTTACTTTATTAAAATCATTCAATACACTGATAAACAAACAAATACAATCACGTTGCGACAAAATTATAATTATCTTATACTTCGAGTTTTGGTGTACATTGCGACAAAATTATAAAGTTAACTTCTATCATGGAATACTTCACCTATAGAATTAGATTTAGCTTATAATTTTGTCGCAGTAACATGGAATATTCATTAAAGCCTTTCTTCATCCATCTCCCTGAAAACAAGCTATACATTTAATAAAGTACTCTTTTTACAGCCTTTATTTATTAAGAATTCTCCATGATATGCCACATCATATGCGACACAATTATAGTTATTATGATTTTATTTGCGACATAATTATTAAATAGTCGTTTTAAAAACCATATTTTTTGTTTCTTTATAATTTTGTCGTAGCAAAGTACCAGTTAAAAAATTGATAATCATTCCTTTCTCAATATTATAATTTTGTCGCAGTAATGTTTTAACTATCAGAGATTCAAAAGTTTATAAATTATATCCCAATCCTTAAAACTCAAGCCTGGACAAAATTATAAACTTAGCGTGTTTTTGTCTTTAAATTCTGGCTTTTCTTACTATAAAAACTATTATCATTTATAATATTGTCGTAACAAGATAGTTAACCTATATTAAAGTATTACTTTAACGAAAACCAATAAATTAAGAAAATTCAACGAACAACAATATAATTATAAATGATAACAATAAAAGATTACTCAAAAGATAAGCTGTGAAATAACTTTGTTTACGACAACCTATATTATATTTATGTCGCAAACTAATTCAAAACCTTATTTTTATTTATAATTTTGTCGCATCCACTTCCGAATCTAATACCATGTTTTTTATGGTCAGACCTCAAATTGCCCTATTGATTTTCAATGAGTTATAGAATGACCTCCTGCTTTTTGAACTCATTATTTCTAGATTTTATAATTTTGTCTTGTCTTTTAGAGGTTAAAAAAATGTAATTTACGACTCTTTTAAGAGGATTGTCGCAGAAATTATGTATTTTTGTGCCCAAAATTAAAATCATACAGCTATGGCTAAAGCGAAGAAAAAGGAAGATATTGAGGAAGTCGTTGCAGAGGTAATACCTTCTGGCGATGAAGGAGGCAAGGTTACTAAGAAGAAACCTGGGCGTCCTAAGAAAGTTGATGGATTGATTCTGGCAGAAAATCCACACTATTTTATTTCTCAGCCAAACGATGTAACTCAGGCAATCAGCAATCTTTCTGCAGTTGAGAGAAATTGTTGGTTGCAGATTCTTCGTGGTATACAGAAGAACAAGGATCTTCCAGATGGACATCCAGAGAAGTATCAGCTTACCTTGACTCGTAGCCAGCTTCTTGAATGTGTGTCCGGCCATAGCTCAAACCTGGATTATGCCTTCAATGCATTAAAGAACATCACTGATTCAAAGAAGGTCTTTCATTCCAAAGACGGTCACCGCATCTATGCTGGTTTATTGTCGTATGTGGATGAGCACCCTGATCAGGAGACCTACACTGTGGGTGTTACTCCAGTACTCCTCCCCTACTTCACCAACCTCTCATCTGAATTTACTGTCTTTGACATGTATATCGAGATGAGCTTCAAGAGTGTGTACTCACAACGCTTCTATGAATTCTGCTGTCAGTACCGCAACAAGGAAGACAAGATCTTCTTCATGACCGTTCATGATATCAAGAAGATGTTCAACCTTCTAGAAATTAAGGATGAAAAGGGCAACATTATCCAGAAAGAACAGTATAAAAACGGTTCTGATTTCAAGAAGCGAGTGCTTGACAAAGCTAAGAACGACATCAGGAAACTCTACGAAAAGGGACTTTGTGACGTTTGTTTTGATTATAAGGTTAAGAGCAAGAACTCCAGGGGTGCTGTTACTGCCTACTATTTTATCATTGAAACAAATGGTAATACAGCAAGACTTGGTGCTAAGAAGCCGGTTACACCAACACAGATCAAGATTCTGTCTGAAGGTTATGGTGCAAAACTGACCAAGATCATCACCCAAATCAACACCTTCCTTCGTGCACATTTCAGAGTTGAGCAGTCCAACTATTATATCACTGCCATCAGCAAATCTGTTTCTACAGTTGACTCGCAGTCAGAAAGAATTGAAATTCTAGAGAAAATTGCCAAGCAGCTGAAGAAAATAGCCTTGAGATATAGTAAAGATGATTTTGATACTAACGAGAGAAAAATCTGTGGTTCAGTATGCAAGATGCTCTATGAAGATTATGGAGTTCCATATATGAATGGAAAGCCAGGTAAGGGAGTACAAGGTAGACTGTTTGACGATTAATACATAAGATTATGGTGAAAATAATATCTAGTTTCAATTC
Source organism: Segatella copri (assembly GCF_002224675.1). Classification (GTDB taxonomy): domain Bacteria; phylum Bacteroidota; class Bacteroidia; order Bacteroidales; family Bacteroidaceae; genus Prevotella; species Prevotella copri_U. The sequence goes on from NZ_NMPZ01000008.1 coordinate 78,785, forward strand.
ATCCATTCCATCTGTGCGCAAAGTGAAGAATTGGTTGCAAACTGACCCACATCACATTTGGCATGGTAGAGATAGATTGGTTGTATTCTTCATCCTGGCTGGTGATGAAGCTGCCACTGCATTCATTCCGCTAGAAGAAGTTGACTTCTCGGAACAGGATGAAGGGCTGAGAATGATTTTGGAATCTACTCATCATGAGGAAATGGAGAAAAGGAATTATTATCAGCAAGTGTATTTCAAGCTCAATGCTCATCTCGACGCTCTGGATGACCTGAACCTTCAGCTTACCTCTACTTCTAAAGATGAGGATTTAGACTATTATAATCAAATTGTTGATAGCATCCATGAGCAGCATGAGAAGTTGATGAATTTTATCAATGATGTTTTTGTATGGAGAGACAGGAAGGATATGGGGGCCTATCTTGGTGAGATCCCATCTGTTGAAATCTCTGAGGAAGAATAGTATATACGGGGCATGTCTTCAGCAAGGCATGCCCTTTCTCGTTGCATTTTGCCCTCTCCCCTACCCTATCCTCGTAACATGTTTCCAGAATTTTACTTTGCCTCCCACTTGCATTAATACATGTTTTTTTCCCATCTATATCATTCTTGATAGAACGCTATCATTAAATGTTTGAATGTTTGAAAGTTTGTAAGCACACGTACATGTAGGTTAGTTTACTTGATTGTTATATAATGTAAATTGCTGATCTATAGATTTATATCTCATTTACATGTTTGCAAACATGTTTGAAAACAAATAAAATGTTCGCTATACCTGATTATTTTCTGTATTTTAGAATCCTCTTTGTACAGAGCATATGAATTAGTTTCTCCCCTACCCTACATTCTGATAGTATTCTCTACGTGGGGATAGTAAACCTATATAGTTACCATGAGAATGGAATCGTCTGTTGAAAACTTCATAAAAGTAGCGAGGCTAGACTTTAGATTAAGAATGGGGTAGATCAACTTTAGTAGTTAGCAACATATGATGACTGAAGTAATGATACAGGATATGGAGGATGCTGCAGCCTGGTTATCGACTCTTCATGGTGAGGAGGTAATGCAAGAAGCCGCTGTTCCAAAGAAGATAGTTGCAGAGTACTTTTTCTTGTGGCGGAACTGCAGCGTTATATAATCCAACTGTAGAATGGTTATAAAAGCCAGGCGACATGGCTTATTGTGAAGGCTCTGCTTATAGAAATTCTGGTTTTTCGTAAGAAACTCCTTCTGGAAACTTCTATTGGGAACTATTGCCATGAAAGTTCATGATTGAAGATATAAGTGGCTACATAGATGATTTGTGGCTACCGTAACACGAATTTGTATCAGATGCTGTTATTAATTATAGTTGAACAGACTTAACTGTCATAGTTGTATAAGATACCTGCTCCCCCACCCCATCAATAATCTATCTTACATACTTTTTGTTCTTCTTTACTATCTTATTTTGTATTGAGCTTTCCAAATCTTTTCACCTGACGATGTGTTCTCTTTTACTTTAAAATATGTTTGAAAGTTTGAAAACATGCATACAAGTATGTTTGTATGGATGTGCTATATCTTTTAAAGCATTAATATATTGGTATATAGCTATAGTATTAGCTTACAAGTATGTTTGAAAACAAAATAAACCGTAAAATGGAAAACCCGTACGCAAACTTATTGCATTTGGCTCTCTTCCATTTTTTTTGAGATTCTTTATTCTTTTTCTTTTAAGGAGACTTCGTGTTACCTGAATTCCTCTTCTCAGATAATTAGTTAAGCTATTATTTGAGCTATCTGTTAATACAGTTGCAAGGCAATATATGTTCTTACTAATGGTTGTTTAACATTCAGTATGAGCTTTACGTTCTTTTGGGAGTTTACATCCTGATTCATTTTGATGAAACCTGTACTGTATGCTATCGCACCGAGCCATTTGAACTTATATTCTTTTCTACTTATTATTACTGTTGTTTATGGTTTACTTTTTGAATCTCTTTTTATTATCATTACACCTTTTCCTTCTTTCTTTTTCAAGAAATATTGTTTGCTCGTTTAATTGCTAGTTTGTCTGGTTGATACTTGTCCTTTTGATTTCATACATTCTTGTTTCTTTGTTTTCTTGTTTCTATGTACCATGGTAAATATGATATTTTGTTTACCTGATTTCTAGTATGTTTTATTTTCCGTATTGCAGCTTGATCTTTCATAATATTGTTGACCTTGTGAAAATTTTCTTGAAAGTTTGAAAACATGTATTTTGTGCGCAGTCAACTTCTAAACATGAAAAACCGAAAACATGTTAACTTGAAAGATATAATGTCTGAATACTGGTTATCATGTTATTATCTCTTTTATTCAATATCTTTAGATTACATGTATGATTGAAAACAAAAAAAACATGTATGTTTGTAAAAGTGTAGTTTTATCCTAGATCTGTCTATTACCTGTAACATAAGTTTAATTGGGGATTTATTTTATGTTTGAAAACATGTTGTTACTTAAACATGTTTCGTTGAATCCTTGTTTATTATGCGTTTTAATTCATGATATACTATGACTTTAATTTATTCCTGTTTTCTTTCTATCATATTTATTATTATATTTCTATTTTACTATATTCTCTGAATGTTTGAAAACAAATATGTTTGAAAGAATGAATCTTTGAAAGTTAGAAATAGTTTTTCTGGTGCTTCTTTGAGCTGTTAACTTACTGACATCTAGTTTATAACTATACTTATTATATTACTTACATGAAAACATGTATGTTTGTATACGTGTACTCACTATTATATATTATAGGTTTTTAAGCTGTTTTGTTTTACTATTTGTAATGTACCTTATCACTTGAGATTCATTGTTCCTTTTTAGTTTTGATCAAGCTTTTGCTTTTGCTTGAATGTTTGAACGCTTGAATGTTTGAATGCTTGAAAATGTGCAGGCGTGTTAAATGTCTTTTCGTCTTTTTACTCAAGTTTGCGTTACTTTTATGTTCTTTTTTTATTTGTTTGTATGTAAACATGTATGCTTGGTTACATGTTTCTTTGTTTACAATCACTTTTTTACATTCCTGTTTTTTTTGTTAGCTTGCTTACAAGGTTACATGTAATTTCGTATGTTTGAGTATTTGTTTGTTTGTAAACAGATAATTACGTATATGTGATTACCTGTATGTTTGATTTCAATTAAACAAAGTCTTTTGTTTTTTATTACACGGGTTCCTTTGAATGCTAGCTTACATTTTTCTTTGGTTGTTTGATTGTTTGTTTGTTGGCAAACTAGGAAAAATGCAAACATGTATGATTGAAAGCAAACATGTTTGCATTTAGCTTTTCTGTTTCTTTACCCTTGTGATGCATTTCATATTTACTTTCTTTTTTGTAAGACCGCAATCATGTATGTTAGAAAACAGGTTTGTTTTTTATTGATATCTTTATATAATTACTCAATAATGTATTATATTCATTGTAGAATTATTCTGTTCTCCGCTTAAAAAAAATAAGTCCTATGATTTACTTTGGTCGAGAATTCTTTCGATGGTTGGGTAGAGAATGCGTCTGAGGGTGACGAACAATGCATCCAACGTGCACTCGGTTGGTCTTTCTCTCAGACGCTTTGCAAAGATAATCATTTTTGGGGAGAATTTACATTTTTCATTCAATAATTTGCTTTAAGATCTTTTTGATGCAAGGAACAAGGATCCATGTTTTTTCGTAAGTTTGTATTCCTGTATGTTTGCTAACAGTTTTATCCTGGTGTTACTTGATTTTGTTTGGTATTGCTATTTTCAATTATCTGCAATTCCCTTTTCTTTCCTTATCTATCAGATCTTCGTATGTTACTTTTGGGTAGGTATGTTTCTTGTTGATGTTAATAGAGTGGAGTAGGGAGGTCGGTGTTTCCGTCTGGAACTTCTATCAGCTCTAGTTTTCTTTATACTGTTGCTTAGCTGTCTTTTCTATATTTTATGGTTTGATTATCGATATGCTTTCCTATATAAATGGGCTTTTCTTCGATACTTTGATTTATCTATAAGATTTGTTTCTCCTGTTCTTTTTCCTTCTCAGTTCGTTATGCTTGAAAGTATGTATGTTTGGTAGTTTGTAAAACCGAAAACCAAAAAACAATTAAACATGTATGTTTGAAAACGGTTTTATTCGTTTTTTATAAACGTTTGATTAATAGTATGATATAAGTTGCTTGAAGTTTGCAAACTTATATGTATACAAACATGTTTGCAAAATATTATGTTTGAAAACAAACATTTTTGCGATTTCTCTTGTTTATTTCAATTATTTAATGTATCTTTGCACCAGAATTAATAATTAAAAGTCAAAGACATGGAAAATAGACTGAAAATGATCTTGGCTATCGTCAATAATAAGGGTGGCGTTGGCAAAACGACTACAGTGCAAAATCTTGCAGCTGGTATGCTCCGAAAGGATAAGAAACTAAGAATCCTTGAGATAGACTTGGATCCTCAGTGTAACTTAACCCTTTTGAATCATGCTCCAGAAGGTTGTGCTACTGTTTTTGATTCTATGATTGCTTGTAAGGGACTTCCTATATACAAGTCAGAGATAGGAGTGTATTATGTTCCAGGTTCTGCAAAAATGCAGGATGTGGATCCTTTCCTTCAGAATACCGGATCTCCTCGTCAAGTGTTGGGAGCTTGCATCAGCAGTCCTTGCATAGATTTTACCGGTGAAGGTATCACTGATCCTATAGATTTCTTTGACTATATCTTCATTGATTGCCCTCCAGCATTGTCTCAGTCAACTTATAATGCTATGGTTGTTGCCAGTCATTTGCTTATACCAGTTCAGATGGAAGGACTTTCTGTGAATGGTTTGGCTGCCATTCTTGGAGCATTGGATGAGGTAAAGAATGGCAGATTTGCCTTGAATAAAGATCTTGAATTATTAGGTCTGTTACCTGTAATGCTGGATGAGAGACCTCGCATTGTCCGTCAGGCGCTGGCTTTTCTTAAAGAAACATATGGTGATAAGGTCTTGTCACATGGTATTCGACGTTGCATCAAGGTAAATGAGGCGCAGACAGAGCTGACTGACCTGTTCTCATATTCACCTTATTGTACAGCAGCAAATGACTACTCTTTTGTAATTAAAGAATTGTTCAATCTATAAATATTTAGAATTATGGCAGGAAAGGATTTTCGCGCAGCGTTTAGTAATATGAATCAGGCAGTACGTCCTGGTAATGAGCAGCCTGTTGTTAAGAAAAAGAAGATGTCTCTTGCAGAGAAAAGAGCCACTATGCATGGTGTTCAGACTTATTTGTCCGATGAAGACTATGAGCAGCTTATGCTCACTAAGATCAAGACAAAAAAGAGTTGTGAAGAGATTTTGCGTGATGCTTTAAAGCAGTATATTCAGGCATTTAAGTAAAATGCCTGCTAAGAGATAAAGTTGGCCATTGCCTAAGAGTGTTGGATCTTAGGCAATGGCTTTTTTATTTTTTCCTTAAGTTGGAACTGATGTTTCCTGGCTATTTCTAATGTAAACAGAATTAACTTGTTATACTATTGCGATGTTTGCCTATGTATTATATCTATAGGTAATTTTGCTATCGATATAAAACCTCGTGCTTTTTCTGTCTGACTTACCAGTCATCACTTGCTTTTTGACGTGCAAAGGTATGGCAGGCTTGTCAGATACCAAACACCACATTTCTGCTATCTGCAGAGAATCTTTTCAAGCAGCCTTCCACAATCAGAGATTGGGTATTCCTGAAAAGATTCTCTGCAGATTGTTTGGTGTTCTGACTTCTATGGCCTTCCATCTTTTAAGCACGTAAAAAGGCAAAGTGATGACTGGTATGCCGGAATGACTTTAAAAAAAACTCGGATTTTACGATAGCAAAAGTCTTAAAAAGGCTGTGAATCTGAAATCCAGAATAAATTCAAGTTGAACTTTAAAGGATTAAGAACATGACAGAGACAATTCAAATCAAGGTTCCCAAGTGGAACATCGAGAGTGAGACTGGTTACAAGCCACGTACTACATTTTGGCAGGATTTCTCCATAGCTGATGCTTTTGGAGGGGATGCCGTTACAGACACATTCCATCGTGCGTTCAATGAATGGAAAGACAATTGTGTTTACATTACTGAGCTTGTGATGGTGTTGAATCACAAGATTGCCCAGTGGTATGAAAAAAACATGGAGCTAGCCAAACTTTACGATAAGTATTATCATGCAGCAGCTTGTTACGCAGAGGATAATCTCAAAGGGGCTAAGCTACAGTATTATTATAGAGTGACAGATTAAAGAAGGAAACGGCAAGGCTAACCACCTTGCCACAACTTTTTCAACATGGCTGGGATTTTAGATGATGAAATTTTGGAGTTGGAAGGTCTCTTTGCATCAGACAACTCAAGTATGAGAAATCGGCATATAGAGTTTGCCAGGCGTGATTATGTAAAGCTCAAGCAGCTAGGGTATGTCCGTGCTCCTTCTGAACTTAAACTCAATGAGTATCTTTGGGTTGACGTACTTTCCTACTTGCAACCACGCACTCAAGTAGAGGAGATTGAGGAAAACCTGGAAATTAGAATATTACAGCATCCCAATGGATTGTGGACCTATGGAGTTTTTGCTTGCTATGGAACCAGGGGTTGGTCTTTCTTGCCTGGTCTCTTTACCGGTCTTTTTCGTTCCGAGAATGAGGCGCATGATACGGCTATCAATAGCCTGATCAGGTTTCTACAGGAAGACAAGAAAGCAGCTAAACTTGTGAAGAAGTTAAAGGGGCGGCTTTCTGGTAACCTGCAGTTGGACTTGTTTGCTGGTTTTGTCTTTTAGCAGGGAGTGGGGGAGAGGCTCTATCTAGGGTTTCTTCCCCTCGGTTCGGCTGCTTTCTTAGGGCGCAGCCGTCCGGCATAACCTTCCTGTTATGCCGGATAAATAGGTATCGCAGATGCTTGTCTGATGGCTGATAGCATCAGCCTCTGGTTTTTTATGTCTATCTTTTTGGGGAGGAGATCGGAGAGCCGCTTTTGGGGTAGGCTACCTCCTAAAAGATAGGTTGTATGTCATGGCAAATGGTATGAAAGAATCTGCATCCTCTTCCTTTTGCTTCACTTTTTTGAAGATGGTGGCTTGTTTTTTGGAAGGTAGTAGTCCTTTGCCATCCTTTTGACAGGTCTCTTTTGTCTTTGGTGTTTCCTCCTTTAGCTTGCCTTCCTTGAGGGAGGATTGGCTGGTCATCGTGGGGTGGGGATTCGAAGACCTGGTTGAAAGAGGTTAGTATAGTCTCTCTTTTCTCGGTGATGTTGATGGGTACACCAGAAATAGGTAGGACTGGTTTTCTCAAGGTTCCTGGTAAAGGGAAGCGTCCTCTTTTTGATTTCCTGCTACTTTTATTGTTTCTTTAGGTGAGCGTTCATTCATTTTCTTAAGCGTCATCCCTTGATTTTACTTTGCAAATTTACCACAAGCGGCGACTGTCAAGGGCACACCCAGGGGCTTGTCTCCACATTTTTTTCATTGTTTTTGGGTGCAGCGGCTCCTGTTTCAAAAACAACCAGATGTCCTTGAAAATAATATGGGCCATCTCTTGCCTTTTCTCGCCTTCTCCTTGTTGGTGTTATTCGCACGTAAAATTTAAGTAATAACGTTTTAAAAATAAAGATTATGAACGCAAGTAACAATTTCACAGTAGTAGGTTTTATCTGCAAGGACGCAGAAGTTAGAAACTTTGAGAAAAGCAGCCTCGCTCGCTTTGGCGTATCCATCAAGACCACTGAGAAGAAGGGTGGCGTGGAGATTACCTCTTCTTCCATCCAGAGCTTCGAGAGCTGGATCAAGAACGATGACCAGGCAACCCTCGATCTCCTCAAGAAGGGCAAGCGAGTAAAGGTGGAGGGCTTCTTCAAGAGCGAGACCTATCAGAAGGATGGCAAGGACCATCATGTGATCAAGCTCATTGCCACCGGTATCTCAGAGGTGGAGAAGCAAAAGAAGGAGGAGGCAGCTTAGCCTCCTTTCCCATATCTGCCATGTTTGTCTTCCAAGGCTATCTTTTTGCCGGCTCTCCAGGGTGTTATATCTATCTGGGTATTTTGGGGTTAAGTATTATGGTGGTATCTAAAAAGTGCTTTTTCTTGTGTGTATTCCTTCATATCTTGCCAATATCCCCAATATTATCAGGAAATATGGTGATTTCTCAGATTTTATTTATAATTTTGTCGTAGCAATTAAGAACATCAGAAGGATATTAAAAAGTTATGGATACAAGAATCATCATATTGAGTGACAATCGTACCGATAATCCCCTGCTTGAAACGGAGCATGGTTTATCGGTATATTTAGAGTATAACGGCAGGAAGTATCTGCTCGATACCGGAGCTTCCGACTTATTCATGCGCAATGCTGAAAAGCTGGGTGTAGATTTAGGTGAGGTGGATTATTGCCTGATTTCGCATGGTCACAATGACCATATAGGTGGACTTCCTGCCTTTTTGGAGATGAATCACAGGGTAAAGGTCATCTTGTCTTCGGAGATTCCTGGGGCAGAATATGCTTCTGCCAGGCGTTATCTGCATTCTATTACAGGAGATGTGGATTTTCAGAAACATGGAGATCGGTTTGTTTTCATCAAAGAGGATTCTTGTGTGGATGGTATTCATGTCTATTCTCATCTGGCTCATCATCATGCACAACCTTTGGGCGATAGAACGCTGTTGATAAAATCTGATGATGGCAAGTTTGTAAAGGATGCATTCCGTCACGAACTGGCCTTTGTAGTGGGCGATGTTCTCTTTACCGGTTGTGCCCATAACGGTATCTTGAATATTCTGGAATCTATTCAGGAACCTATCCGTTTGAGCATTGGAGGCTTTCATTTGTTGGACAGTCATTTAAGCGAGCATTATGAGACGGATGAGCAGTTGCGTGATATCTCTTCGGAATTGGCGCGCCGTTATCCGGATGTGGATTTCTATACTGGACATTGCACTGGGGAGCATTGCTACGGAGTTTTATCTGAGGAGAAGGGATTGCAATTACATCAGTTTCATTGTGGTGACGAGATTGATAGAGGATGAAATTTACTAAAAATGAGTTGATTAGTCAGCGGCTGATACCGATTTGAGAACTATTTTTTATGTATCTATTGATAGCGTCCTTTTATATTGTTATATCTTTATGAGTGTTCCTGGGGAAACGCTCTTTTGGTGCCATCTATTCAAGGCTACTCAAAGTGGTTGGGTAGCCTTGGACAAACAAGAAGTGTTTCTAGGACTGCTGGCTCCTCTTTCTTTTGCTTCACTTTTTGGAAAGTTGGTGGCTTGTTTTTGGAAGGTAGTAGTCCTTTGCCATCCTTTTAACAGGTCTCTTTTGTTTTAGGTATATCCTCCTTTAGCTTGCCTTCCTTGAGGGAGGATTGGCTGGGCATCGTGGGGGTGGGGACTCGAAGACCTGGTTGAAAGAGGTAAGTATAGTCTCTCTCTTCTCGGTGATGTTGATGGGTACACCAGAAATAGGTAGGGCTGGTTTTCTCAAGGTTTCTGGTAAAGGGAAGCGTCCTCTTTTTGGTTTCCTGCTACTTTTATTGTTTCTTTAGGTGAGCGTTCATTCATTTTCTTAAGCGTCATCCCTTGATTTTACTTTGCAAATTTACCACAAGCGGCGACAGTCAAGGGCACACCCAGGGGGCTTGTCTCCACATTTTTTTCATTGTTTTTGGGTGCAGCGGCTCCTGTTTCAAAAACAACCAGATATCCTTGAAAATAATATGGGCCATCTCTTGTCTTTTCTCGCCTTCTCCTTGTTGGTGTTATTCGCACGTAAAATTTAAGTAATAACGTTTTAAAAATAAAGATTATGAACGCAAGTAACAATTTCACAGTAGTAGGTTTTATCTGCAAGGACGCAGAAGTTAGAAACTTTGAGAAGAGCAGCCTCGCTCGCTTTGGCGTATCCATCAAGACCACCGAGAAGAAGGGTGGCGTGGAGATTACCTCTTCTTCCATCCAGAGCTTCGAGAGCTGGATCAAGAACGATGACCAGGCAATCCTCGATCTCCTCAAGAAGGGCAAGCGAGTAAAGGTTGAGGGCTTCTTCAAGAGTGAGACCTATCAGAAGGATGGCAAGGACCATCATGTGATCAAGCTCATTGCCACCGGTATCTCAGAGGTGGAGAAGCAAAAGAAGGAGGAGGCAGCTTAGCCTCCTTTCCATATCTGCCATGTTTGTCTTTCCAAGGCTATCTTTTAGGAGGTAGCCTTTTTTGCCGGCTCTCCAGGGTGTCATGTCTAATGGAGAGGGTGGGGCTAGTTCTTGACGTGATATTGTTAAATCTAGCAAATGGTTTCCAAAATGCGGAAACCGTTAGGAATGATTAAGTTATCTTTAGTGAATGGTTTCCGTATTTCTGAAACTGTTTGGAAACATTAAGTCTGCTCTTGTGGGAATTGAAACTATTTATAGTAGTGAAGAAGAACGCTTCTGACTAGCAAGATATCATGATAGATAATTAGATCTTTCATTCCTTTTGGTGGGGTGGTTTGGGGGTGATTTTGTATGCTTTTGGGAGTTTTTACTTACAAAAAGGTTAAAAAACATGCAAAAAACAGAAATTCTTCATGATAGTTGAGATTATCTGAAAATAAATGTGTATTTTTGTGCCTATAAATATAAGTAGAATATAATATAAGGCAAAAATACGTATCTAACTTATATCGTGGTATAATTTAAATATTAGGAATTATGATTGATTATTACGAGTATTCTATACCCGAATTGGTAAAACTTCTTGGTGCAAGATTCAAGGATTACCGTCTGCGTAGCAATATGACACAGAAAGAGGTATCTGAACAATCGGGTATTACAATCACAACCATTCATAAGTTTGAGAATGGTACATCCGGCAATGTCTCGCTTGGCACATTTCTTTTGCTGCTGAAGGCGATAGAGCAGATTGATGCCCTTGATGAACTGATGCCGGATTTACCGCCATCTGCGTACCTGATGAAGGAAGAAAAGAAAGTTCAACGAATAAGACATAAGAAGTCATGATAGCTAGTTCTTTAAAAATAATGCTTTGGGACAAGGAAATCGGTCGTTTGTCCTGGGATGCAAGGAGAGGGGTTTCGTTTTTTGAATACAATCCTGCTTTTCTTGGTGGGAGGCTCGATCCGTTCCCTCTGGTGGCTTCTGTCAAGTCACCTGCCAGCCGTCGTCCCATCATGGGTGACAGGGAAACGAAGCTTTACCGCAAACTGCCTCCTTTTCTTGCAGATTCTTTACCCGACGCTTGGGGTAATCAGGTGTTTGAGTGTTGGCGCATACAGAATGGTATTCGCAATCAGGAGATAACTCCGCTTGAAATTTTGTCGTTCATCGGTAAGCGCGGTATGGGAGCTTTGGAGTTTATACCTGAATCATCCGGCATTAGAAAGTCGGAAAAGCTGAATATGAAGTTGTTGACGGATTTGGCTCAGAGAATATTCTTGGAGCGTGAGAATGTGAGGCTGTTGCCAGATGAATCGCTGACCATGCAGTCGTTGATCGCTGTAGGTACTTCGGCAGGCGGTCGCCAACCGAAGGCTATCATCGCGATCAATCCGAAAACCGGAGAAATCAGAAGTGGTCAGATAGCCGGTCACAAGGGCTTTGATTATTGCATCCTGAAGTTTGGTGATGCGGAGCGTTCTTCTGCAGAACTGGAAATGGCCTATTACAAGATGGCTAGGGCTGCAGGCATAAGCATGATGCCTTGCAGGATTATTGAGATCGAAGGTCTGAAGCATTTCATTACCCATCGTTTTGATCGTGATGAGGAACGTAAATTACACATGCAGACGTTGGCGGCTCTATATCCTGATGCTGACAGCTATGAAAAGTTGCTGATGGTTTGTCGAAAGATGCGTCTGCCTGAAAGTACCCAGGAGGAAGTTTTCCGCAGGATGGTATTCAACATCCTAGCCAACAATACTGATGATCACAACAAGAATTTCTCCTTTCTGATGGATGAAAGTGGAAAATGGCAACTTTCTCCTGCATACGATATGACTTATATCTTCAATGTGGGTGGCTTTCTTCCTGAGAAGATGCATTGTATGATGATGCAGGGTAAGCTTCAAGGTCAGACTCTTGAAGATGCTTTGGCTCTCGGCAAGGAAAATGGTATCAGGAAGGCTGAAAGTATCATTGGTGAGGTTGCCTCTGCTATCCGCCAATTCAGACACTTTGCAGAGGAGTGCGAAGTTAGTCAGCGTTGGATAGGTGCTGTAGAAACCACCCTTAACCAGCATCTGGCAGAGTGGGGATTGCTCGAACGAAGAAAGAATGTTTCATTCAGAATAGGCGAAACCCTTTTTGAGAAGGTACGTGTAGAAAAGACATACAAAGGTAATTATCATCTTTTGTGTGAAGTGGATGGGAAAGAACGCAAGTTCGTGATTACCGGAAAGAAAGAAGAATACGCATTGATTGATAGGGTTGGTACGGAAAATCTAACTGATGAGCAATTGTATTCGTTGGTTGAAAGCTTCTTTGTAAGATAAAAGACATTTTTATTATATTTATTAAGGAGAGCGGCCTTTGGGTCGCTCTTTTTGTGTCATCTATTCAAGACTACCTATCTGATTGGGGGAGCCTTCGATAAACAGGAAATATTTGGGGGATGCTGGCTCCTCTTCCTTTTGCTTCACTTTTTTGAGTGTGGTGGCTTGTTTTTGGAAGGTAGTAGTCCTTTGCCATCCTTTTGACAGGTCTCTTTTGTTTTAGGTATAATCCTCCTTTAGCTTGCCTTCCTTGAGGGAGGATTGGCTGGTCATCGTGGGGTGGGGACTCGAAGGCCTGGTTGAAAGAGGTAAGTATAGTCTCTCTTTTCTCAGTGATGTTGATGGGTACACCAGGAATAGGTAGGGCTGGTTTTCTCAAGGTTCCTGGTAAAGGGTAGCGTCCTCTTTTTGATATCCTGCTACTTTTATTGTTTCTTTAGGTGAGCGTTCATTCATTTTCTTAAGCGTCATCCCTTGATTTTACTTTGCAAATTTACCACAAGCGGCGACTGTCAAGGGCACACCCAGGGGGCTTGTCTCCACATTTTTTTCATTGTTTTTGGGTGCAGCGGCTCCTGTTTCAAAAACAACCAGATATCCTTGAAAATAATATGGGCCATCTCTTGCCTTTTCTCGCCTTCTCCTTGTTGGTGTTATTCGCACGTAAAATTTAAGTAATAACGTTTTAGAAATAAAGATTATGAACGCAAGTAACAATTTCACAGTAGTAGGTTTTATCTGCAAGGACGCAGAAGTTAGAAACTTTGAGAAGAGCAGCCTCGCTCGCTTTGGCGTATCCATCAAGACCACCGAGAAGAAGGGTGGCGTGGAGATTACCTCTTCTTCCATCCAGAGCTTCGAGAGCTGGATCAAGAACGGTGACCAGGCAATCCTCGATCTCCTCAAGAAGGGCAAGCGAGTAAAGGTGGAGGGCTTCTTCAAGAGCGAGACCTATCAGAAGGATGGCAAGGACCATCATGTGATCAAGCTCATTGCCACCGGTATCTCAGAGGTGGAGAAGCAAAAGAAGGAGGAGGCAGCTTAGCCTCCTTTCCCATATCTGCCATGTTTGTCTTCCAAGGCTATCATTTTGGGTAGTCTTGGATTGATGGTACTTGGGGGATGGTATTATATCTACTTTTCGATGGAATCGCATATTTTCAAGGGTTTTCTTTGTGAATTTGGATTTTTGGTGTATCTTTGTGCCATCGTCTATAGAAGTTGCGAAGTTTATGGCGTTATCGGTTCATCTGAGTAGTGGTATCTCGATGAAATCGTTCTTTTGGGAGCCAAGGAGGAATACATGGTTGATATGGACTGCATGTGTTTCTCTTGGCTCTTTTTCTTTTATGCCGGCTCTTTTATGCTTATCTTTGTCTATCTGTTTTGTTGATATCTATGGTTTGGTTTTACTGTGTCGTGGTTTAGGTAGATATCCATTGGAAGATGATACTTATATCTATTGTTTTCTACTGTAGTTTTGTGAATAGAACCTCGTTTTTATAATTTTGTCGCAGCATAATCCCACCAGGCTTTTTATCGTGCAAAGGTATGGCAGTCTTGGCAGATACCAAACACCACGTTGTTATCGGCGAAGAATCTTTTCCGGCAGCCTTCCGAAATCATAGATTGCGGTTTTCCGGAAAAGATTCTCTACCGATTGTTTGGTTTTCTGCCATTTTTGACTGCCATCTTTTTAGGCACGAAAAAAGGCTTGGTGTGAAGGTTATGCCGGAATGCTAAAAAAAAACTCGGATTTATCCTCAAAACTCCAGGGATTGGAAAAAGGCTGGATGTTTCAGGAAATCCAGAATATTTTAAGTTTAATTTTAAACAATTGCAGATATGAGACAGAATTTTTCGGGCTTTTGCATGGAGGAACATCCCCAGTATAAGGCTTATAACAATGGGCTTGGAAACTTGACCACAGTGGAGCTGATTTCTTTGGTTATCGGTACAGGAACGCAGAAGAATGTGGAACAGGCACGCCAGATTTACAATGTGATGGAGGAGAGCTTGCGTAATATAGCCAAGGCTAGGGTAGAGGACTTGCAGGTGGTTCAAGGCATCGGGGATTCCAAGGCGATAGCCCTTCAGGCAGCCATCGAGCTGGGTAAGCGTTACAGCTTGGAAAATATGGCAGAGCGTCCGGATATGGGCAGCAGCTTGGCTATCTATAATTTCCTTCTTCCTCATGTAAGGGATTTGGAGGTGGAGGAATGCCATTTGCTGTTGATGAATCAGAATTTCAAGCTTATCAAGCATGTGCCCATGAGTCATGGAGGACTCACGGAAACGGCGGTGGATGTGCGCAGAATCATGAGGGAGGCTGTTTTGAACAATGCCACGATATTGGCTCTTGCCCATAATCACCCTTCGAATTCTCCTCATCCAAGCAGGGCTGATGACATGCTCACCAAGAGCGTCAAGGAAGCTTGTGACATCATGCGCATCTTTTTCATGGACCATGTGATAATTGCCGATGGGTGTTATTACTCTTATCATGACAGAGGAAAAATGGGTTTATAAAGGTAACGGAGAGGCTAACCACCTCTCCATAAAAGAATATTTGTATGAAAGTACGTTTATATCATGATGAAAGGGTAAGCGCCAAGAATGCGCCGGATGCATGGTCTATCTATTGTCCTTACCCTAAGAAGTATCAGAGGGTTACGGGTATCAAGGGCGTTTATCTAGGTTGCAAGCCTACAGATGGCGGTTTGATACGTTGTTGTTGGGAATCCATGGAAGTGGGGCAGAGAATCAATTTGGGAAAGCGTGTGGATGTATCTAGCACGCCAATAGGTATTCAGGTTGCTTTTCACAATATAGAGCGTGTTTATCTGAATGCTTGCAAGGTTGATACCCTGGAGGCATGGGGAAAGTTTCAAAGAGTTTAAAAATAAGGATTATGAATCAGAATGAAGTTTTGGAGTTTGATGGTTTTCGTGTGGAAAGAGAGTCTTTCCTTGGTGGGGATTGCTATGGTCTGGTCACCTCATGCAAGAAAGATGAGGAGGGTGTTTCATATCATCTGGAGGTGGAGTTTGACATATCCCAAGCCAAGTTTCAGTTTTCCAAGTGTTATTCTCACCAGGTGGTTCCTTGCAATGAACTTTCTGCCGGCGGTAGGCTCAAGGTCATGGTTTATCTAGTAGAAAAGGCAGCTGGTGCTTTCGTGAGGGAGAAGGGTATTTCTCAGAAGTTGTCCTTGGAGAAATTGAAAGGCTTGTATCAAGAGGATGATGTGGTGATGGGAGAGATTCTTGCCTCGGAGAAAGCCGATGGCTTGACCATAGAGGAGTCGTTCTTTCTGTATATCCTTGCTCAAAATTGGGCGAATGGTGATGAGTTTTCTTGGGCTTGTGGGGGAGTAGAGGAAGAAAGTGTATCTCTTGTGGAAGAGGCAAGGAAGATGAAGTTGTGAAAGAGAGGGGTGAGGAGAGTTTGGGCTCTCCTTCTTTTTTCTTTTAGGGATGGTGCGTTCATGTGGGCGCGAATTCTACAAACAAGTGAAAATGACATATGGTTTGTAAAACCTTGCTAGTTAACCGCTCTATCATTTATTCTATATTCTCTTTATTGAGTGCCATCTTGAGTGTCATTACATAATTTCTCTTTACCTCACTTTCTATATTCTTCCATATATATATTGTTTTGAATTTGCGTATATTTCATCGGTCATGACCGATGAAATAAGTTTCATGATGAAACTTTACGCTTGCTGTCAAAATGGCTATAAAAGTTGTATTGCTGCAAAGTGATTTTCCGTTAGACGTTACAGTGTAAAAAGCAGTGCAAGTTTCTTGGTGGACACCTTTGGGTGATATTTGAAAGCAAAGATTTTAATGACCGGATTCAAGGGAGATTGAGATAATGACACAGCCCCTTCATGACACCCTTGGAAATTCGCAAATCGACACTTTAGTTATGCGTGTCGAATGGTGATGAGTTTTTGAGGGCTTGTGGAGGAGTAGAAGAAGATGAAGTTGTGAAAAAGGAGCGTTCATGTGAGCGCATCCTATCATATCTATATGATATTTTGAGTGCTGTGGTATCTACAAGAGCATTTTGCAAGAAGCTCCCCACATAGCATGTTGGAATAGCTATGTAGGGAGCTTCTTTGCCAGTTGTTTGTGCTAAGCTGCTTGATTCTTGGGTGATACACCTAGGTTTGCTTCCATTCGCTCTTTGATGGACTTGAGTCCTTCATATTCGAAATAGAAGATTCCTTCTTGTGTATCAACACGGAATCCGTTGCTTGTCTCTTTTAAGTCGAATGCGTAGGTTTTATCCTTGGTGATAACGTTGAAGATTGCACATCCAAAGACTGGTGTAACAATTAATATAGCGCGATCAGGATGGGAGATTGTACATCCATTACTCATTTTTTTGAGGCGAATATCACCAAGTATAATAGCGTTCTTTTCCATATGAATTTATTGTTTGATTGATATTGAATATTAATACTATGCTTTAATTTAAGAGAAGTGCTTTTAGTATCTTTCTCTTTTCTGCTTGCAAAGGTATTGCAAAATAGTGAAATGGTATTTCACTCACTCCATTTTTGTATTTTTGGAGTGTAAGTGATTTAAAAAGGTTCCATTAGGGATGTGGATGTCTAGTGGAACCTGATGAGAGGATACCATACTCAAAGTATCAGCTACCTTCATTGTAAGTATGGAAGAATCTCCAGTGGAGAACTAATTGCTTGGTCGTATGCGGTACCAAGCAGCATACTTCTTTCCTTGGTTCCCCAGAGGCATGCTATGGCTTTTATGTCGGCTCTTTTAGATGCAATCATGTCTATAGCCCTGTCTCCAAAGCTCAGAACATCTTCAGCTTTCTCATCCATCAGCTCCAAAGCCTTCAGCATAGGGGCAGGATGGGGCTTTACGGGATGGGCATCATGGTAGCCAACGATGAAACTTGCTGGAATCTGGTAATAGCCAACGATTCTTTCCACATAGGGACGTGGTGAGCTGCTGACTATTGCCATCTTGATTCCTTGTGCTTTTATGTGGTCAAGGACTTCCTGGATTCCTGCATACATGGAGGTATATGGGATAAGTCTATATGCCTCGTGCCAGTTTCTCATCTTTCTGGCATTTTCCAGTATTGTGGTATCTACAAGAGTTAAGTCCAGATCAAAAATCACTCCTTTTATCATAGGCTAGAATAATGAATCCTTGATTTTTGGTTTGTTGCTCTTCTCTACCGACTCTCTGATGATGGCAAGGGCTTCTTCGAATGAACCGGAAGTCAGGGCATGGGCTTTTCCTTCTTCCAGGAACTTCTTGTTGCCCTCTGCTTTTCCGCCGATCTGTCCATCCATGTTCTTGTATTTGATCATGAAGAGTGGCTTTCGGGCTTTGAGGGTGGCGTTTACTGCATGCATGGTTCCTCCTCTAAGACCTGTCTGGATGACGAGGGTAGTGTATGAGAGTCCTGCCTGCAGTCTGTCACGCTCCACCAGGGTATAGCGGTTGCCTCTTTGTCCTACCGGGTACTCAGAAAGCAGAAGTCCTCCGCTTTCCACTATGTTCTTGGCCAGTTCCAGGTTCTCTTTTGGGTAGATGGATTCCCAATCCAAGCCGTTGGCAAGGAATGCCGTGGTAGTTCCCTTCACGTTCAATGCTCCTTGGTGGCCGGTTGTGTCGCATCCTATGGCAAGACCTGATACGATGTTGAAGCCTTGTTCTGCGAACTTTTCTGCGAAGTAGATTCCTGCTTGGGTTCCTGCTTCTGTTGGTTCTCTTGTACCGATGATGGCGATGCCCGGCATTTGGAGTGCTTTGATGTTTCCTCTGTAGAACAGAATCAATGGGGCGTCTGTATTGCCATCTTCATTGATGGTCTCGCGCAGGATTTGAGGGAAGGCTTCTTCGTAATAGGAGATGATGCCAATACCTTCTCTTTCTGCATCGTTGATGCAGGTTAATGCCTTTCTGTTGGCTTCCTGGAGATCTGTGGCTGAGTATTTTTCGAACTTCTTTCCCTTGAGAGTAGTCCAGAAGTGACACAGGTCCTCGATGGTTTGCACTTGGGACGGAGCTACCTCGGCTATGGAGAGAACGGTTTTGTTTCCGCAGCCCTTGAGGTTCTTCAATGTCAATATGAGTTCAGTATTGAGTGCCATATTTCTTTATGTTCTATTTCTTTGTTATTACTTTTGTTATGCAGCTGTAAGAGTAGTTATTTCTTTTTGAATTCCCAATATCTTGGAGAAAAAATACTTGCTTTTGCGGCTGCATGTTCTGTTTGTGCTAGTCGATGTTCCAGTAGGCGTCAGGATCGCCGTCGAAAACGTCGTCTATGTCCTGGTCGCTCCAGCCTTCTACGTCTTGGGCATATGAACCGTTGTAGTTGTCGTATGTCTCTTCCTCCTCGTAGTAGTCTGCAGGATCGTAGTAGTCTTCCGAATCGTAATCGTCCGTCGGATCATAGTGAGGATGGTAATCTGGGTTGAAGGTCTTTGCCAGGAACAATCCTGTTACGCTTGCTGCCCCCATGGTTTCCAGCTTTTCTGCAACCATTTGGAAGGTTCTTCCTCTTGTGATGATGTCATCAATGACGATGATTTTCTTTCCTGCGATGTCACAGCTGTTGAAGCCGAAGCCTTCGATTGGATTTCCGGTTTTTCCTGTGAGGTGACCAGCTTCATGGTCGTGCTCATTGTAGATGGCATTGATTGCTACCTTGTAGCCGGCAGCCTGGATTGCTTCAGCAAGCTTTTTGTAGCGAGCTTGTGTCTTGCTCTTGGTGGATGCAGGGATGAAGCAGATGTCCCAACCTGTCTTCTCTCCATTTGTTATTTCCTGGATCTTGTTCAGGAATCCACTCTTAACTTCGTCGTTGAGGTAGCCGTCTTTGAAGTTATAGCAAGTCTGACGGTCTGCCAATTGCTGGGCATTTGCCTGGTATCTCACTGGGAGATAGTCTTTGAGATATTGATAATTATACATTTTTCTTATATTTTTTTGATTTAACTTTTTGTTACTTTGTAATGGTGGTCTTTGCCAAGAACAGGCCGGTGACTGATTTTGCGCCAAGTTCTGCAAGCATTAGACTTGTCTTGGTGAAGTTGGCTCCCGTGGTGATGATGTCACCTATCAGGATGATGTCTTTTCCCTCGATTTGCTCCTTGTTGAAGAGGAAGTCCTCTGCTGGATCTGTCTTTCCGGTAGCCATGAGTTCTGTTGCTCGCTTTGGCAGGATGGTGTGGTAGTCACTTGGTATGCCTGTTTCTGTCTCGATGGCAGTTGCCAGTTGTGAGTAGCGGAGGGCTGTCTTGTCTGCTGTGATGGCCGGCATGAAGCATACGCTCAGGTTAGTGTCCTTGAGTTCGTCCTTGAGCTGCTTGATTGCGTCGGTGAACTGATTCTTCAGCTCCTGTGAGCATTTGCCGTTCTTGAAGTCATGGACAATCTTGCGGTTTCTCTCTTCCTCTTCCGTTGCTGGCAATCTCATTGGGAGATACTCCATGAGGTTTACGTACTCCAGGTTATTGATTGCCTGTACTGTTGATGATGCATCCTCTCTCATAGGGATGATGTTCTTGTTTGATTTTAAGTTTGTTTTCATTTTGTTAAAAACTTTATTTTGTTAATATTCATTTAACCGCTTATGCGGCGATTTTGCTTAATTTCTTGATCATGTTTACCAGATCTGCTCCTTCTGCAACCATTTTGGCAGAGTCGCATCGGTATGGTAATCTTCCACCTTTGCAGATGACTGGGTCTCCCTGATAGTTGATTTCTATGACGAGCAGCAAGTTACCATTGTAGCTGTACCAGTTGTACTTGAGTGATGACATCAGCAGGGGATTGTCATAGGTGTAGGACTTGATGAATGGAACCAGTACGGTGTTTTGGAACTGGTCCAGGGTAGCAATCTGAGGATAGAACGTAGCGATCTCATCCTGGAGCTTGCAGGTCTTGTTGGTCTTGCTGTTGATTCCCACCACGAGTTGGCATGTCTGCTGATAGCTGCAGTTACACATGGCAGCAATGGACTCCACGGTTTCTCTGATTTGTGGTTTATCGTCTTTGGACTTTTTTGCCAAGTCGAACAGGCTACCCTTCTTCTCCAATGTTGCATTCTCTTCCAAGTCCAATGGAAATTCCACCATGCAAGCGAGCTTCTCTTGTTTCTGTTCCTCTGTCAGCTCCATAGACATCAGGGTATTGAGTGCCTCCATTCTCGTTGTCTCAGGGAGGGTTGTCATCAGGGTATTGAACATACTCACCATCTCCTGGAAGCTGATGTCTTGCTTAAAGGGTTTTGCATCCTTGAGCAGGTAGGAACCATCTGTGTAGCTTCTTGTTTCCTGTCTCGTGGTTCCGTAGGTGTCACGGTCAGGATAGAAGATTCTCTCATCCTTCTTTGCCAAGGTGATCTGTGCTCCAATTTTCAGGTGATCTCCATCCATTACTGATGGAGGAAATACTGAGAGTTTGTGCATGATCTCGAATGGCATGTGAATGGTTTTGTTGTCAACTGTAATTGAATACTTGTTGTCGATGTAATTGGTAACGATACCAATATGTTTTGTATAATTGTTCATAATTTTAAATGTTTGTTTCTTTATTTACTTAATTGATATTGTTGTCTTATTCCCATGTGGGAGATGCTGCTGGGTGTTCTGCCCTTTCCTTTGGTGGGTCAGGCTGAATGTCTGACCCAGTCTGGATTGACTGTTTTGGCGAGGAAGAGACCTCTTACCATGTTGGCACCATTTCTGGTGAGCTTGTTGGTTGTTTGCATGAATGTCATGCCTCTTGTGATGACGTCATCTATGAGGATGATGTTTTTGCCGGCAACGTCGCTTGTCTTGATGTTGAAGTTCTCTGCCGGGTTTGTCTTCTTGCCTGTGATGTGGCCTGATTCCTGGTCCTGGATTGGCAGGATGGTGTGGTAGTCGCAGGCAATTCCTGTTTCCTTCTCGATGAAGGCTGCGAGCTTTTGGTAGCGGCAAGCTGTCTTGTGGTGGGTGGATGCTGGTATGAAGCATACTCTCCAGTTGTTGCCACCCAGTTCTTTTTTGATTTCCTTGATGTGTTCTACGATTGCGTTCATCAAGCTAAGGCTGCAGTAGCCGTTTTTGAAGTCGTAGATGACTTGTCTGTCACTCTCTTGCTTCCTTGTTGCGGAGTATCTCTTTGGGAGGTATTCCATGATGTAATTATATGTATAGCTCATGTCATTTGATATTAATGGGTTAAACTTCTTGTTCTTGTTTTCGTTTGCAAAAGTACTGTGGGTTTTTGAAATGATATTTCACTCACTCATTTTTCCCGTTTTGCCTTCTATTATTGCTATTTAATGTTTGTATTCAATAATGTCGCTAACTACTTAACCATAGCGGCTTTGGTTTTTCTGGGTGCAAAGGTAGGGGGGTATAGTGAAATTATATTTCACTGGCTCATTTTTCCCATTTTTTGTTATTTAGGCATACTTCTATACCTTATTATATATAGAACTCATGCATTTTCCTTCATTTCTTGAGCTTTTAGCTGTTTGTTGTTGAGTAGCCTGGAGGGCAGGAATCTTAGGAGGTGCGGGGTGATATAGAGAAAGCTTTCTTCGTGGTTTGGTGTTTCTTTTTTCTCTCTTCTCTTATTTTCCTCGGTACAGCAGGGTAATTCATCATGGGTTCTTCTTAGTGATACGTTTTTGTGGAGTGCTGAAATAGGCTTCTTTATGATGCAATCATCTTGTTTTTATGTTTTTTGGGGGTGTATTGGTATAAAATCTAACGTAAAGTTGGCTCTTTCTGATATTTTTTGTACTTTTGTCTCATCGTATTAAAGTACTTAAATGTATGAAGATGAACTGGTATTTTTTTAAAGAAGGATTGAACAAGAGAACTGTTCAGGCTATCCTTTTGATTTGTGTGGGTACTGCTGTGGCATCTGCACAGGTTTACTGGTTCTTTTACTTTTGCTTTTCTCTTCTTTGGGTGTTGGCTTTTTATGTGACTGATAGGGTTGGTATTTGTATCACAGATGTGAACGAAATGCTTCTGATGACTATAAATTCTGAGCATGATAAGAAGGAGAAGGCGCTTTATATGACTACTTTTGCAATTAACAATGAGTATTTCCTGGACGATTACTATGCCAAGGAGAAAAACATAAAAAAATAACTATGTATAATTTTAATACATCAATACATCGATTGTTACATGACAAGCTGATATCATCATTTACTCACCATAAGCTTGAAGCTCTTTCTTTATTTACTGTTGGAGACATTAAGGCTATGGGAATGGAAAAGTTGTCTGCAATGCCAAGGATAGGAAAGAAGATTGTCTATGATGTGAAGCATGTCTTTGCTGCTATTGAATCTCAAGATCCCCTCTTGGAGGTAAAGCGATATTGTAGTGATGAGGTCATACAGAAGATGGATATCTGTTATGCGCATTTATGTGAGAATGTCGAAGATGGCAAGGAATTTCAGGCAATATTCCCGTCCTCGTTAGAAATACTGAAGCTTATTTGTATAAATGAATCTAATTTGATGGAGATGGTGAATAATTATCCTCAGGCTGCTTCATGCTTATATATCTATTTGGTTTGTTTGAAATCTTTGATTCTGGATGATCGCAATGACTTTTATTATTCGGTCAAAGATAGTGCTATGCAGTATCGTTATCAAGTGGGTAGTAAGGTCTTAGGGATGATATTTTATTCCCATCTTTCTAATAAGAGCAGGCTCTTGTTGGAATCGCATTATGCTGTCATGGAAAAGTTCTTTGGTACCAGTGCCTTTATCCCGTTTCATCCTTTCATAGAGGATAGGTTGACGTATGAATTAGGTTTATCAGAAATATACTCTACTCGGAGCCTAGACAAAGAGTTCTGTTATGATATAGAATTTAAGCTTAATCATCCCTTGAATTCTTATTACTCTTTTTCTTTGCTTACACATTTCGTAGATGCATATACATCTTTGGACTTTGAACATTCAGGTCAATGTACTATTGGATTGTTTCCTTTCATGTCGGATAAAAGCGTATCCTTTGTTACAGATTTTCATCAGGTAAATGGTTATTATCCGATGTTCACTCTTTTTTCGGATTATCTGCAGTTTGGAATGTGGAATGAAGGAAGGAAAGTTTCCTTAGAATATAGAGGAATCGGTAGAAAAAGAAAAACTTCTCAGGAGTTGAGGGAAGAATATCATATAACGCCGTATATACTTAAAAATTATCTTTCCCACCCAATGGTGAAGAGTACTGACCCAATTATACTGGATGAACATTGGAAATGTTATGACTTTTTGTATGAAATGCCGTTCATAGGATTCTTTTCGCCAATTTGCAGAAGTATCTTGGAAAAGGAGCGTTTGCAGACGGATGCCATTGGGTTGATGGAACTTATATTTTTGAGGAACCCTGGCTATCCTTCAAACAAGCAGTTTAGAAAGTTCGAATCTAAAAACAGATTCATATTGGTGAATGCAAGTCTTTTTGATACTGATGAAATAGCTAAGCTAGTTACTAAAATGAAAGAACTGCTGGCTATCAATCGTTTCACAGATGAACATTATCAGGCAAGTATGTTTTTAAAGGAGCTGGATGTTCAGAAATTAGGTGGTAAAGAGCATTTTCTATCTTTCTTTACTTATCTGATGTTGGAGACCTTTGGTTTGGAAGTGGATGATGAAGGTGGCTTCGTGGCTGAGAGAAACAAAGTTTCCGTTACTTCTGAGCTGTTGGAGATTTTGAAAGAAAGAGGCAAACCTATGAGAGCGGAGGAAATGAGAGACATTTTTCATAGAAGGTGTCCTGCTTATCGTCATCTTACCGTTAATACCATCCGCGTTTATTTGAATAAAATGGAGGGGGTAAAATCCGTTGGACTGTCAGGCTACTATGGGTTGGCGTCTTGGGAGCATATCTATTGGGGAACGATGGTAGACAAGATTTATGAGGTATTGTCTCTTGCTGGCAAACCATTGCCGCTTAGCGACATTTATCAGCAAGTAAAGGTGTTTTTCCCGAATTCGACG
This sequence comes from Segatella copri, assembly GCF_002224675.1. Lineage (GTDB taxonomy): Bacteria > Bacteroidota > Bacteroidia > Bacteroidales > Bacteroidaceae > Prevotella > Prevotella copri_U. Next base: position 103,316 of record NZ_NMPZ01000008.1, read on the forward strand.
AAATCGTCCATGGAAGGCAGCATGAGACTGGATGCAAGGCATCGGTTTAAATATGACGTGGAGAGGCATGCGTATGTTTTGGTGGATCATGCCCTCTAACCATTATATTCCTGCAATCAAATGGTTGCAGGAATATGCTGGTTAGCTTCTGTATGGGTGATAAACTGCCTGCGACAGAATTACAAGTAAAAAGAGGGGGTAGTATGGTATTGATTTCCAGTACTATCACATCAGTTCGTATTTTCATCCCATGTGGGATTAAAAAACTGCTGTATCTAAGACAAGAAGTGTCAATTTTCTTTATTTTGCATGCCAATTTGTTCACTTAACCATAGTTTGACAGTAAAAAAATCATTCAGTAGAGCACTTAGGTGTTCTTTCACGTTGGGCAAATTTTTGGGTAGTATACATTGGCGTTTGGAATGGAGAACAAATTTCTGTTCTTCTTCCTCTATGCAGTAAACAATGGTTGTTCCACTATAGTTGTTGATTGTGTTAATTGCCTTACGTACATTAGACATTTGTTCTAGATCATCCAATGGAACAATATACCACTTTGGATCCCAAATATTAATGAAGAAACTCTCGTTGGTGGCATCAATGATGAAATGTTCTCCATGATACTCAAAATATAAGCGGTTTTCGTCCTCTTCTTCAACAGATACCTCACAGTTTAACTGTTTCAGTAGCTCTATGCACAAATCCCTGGTGTGTGGAGGTTCTTCCTGCTTTTCTTCTTGCTGCATGTCTGCGGAATCCTCAGATTGCGTACAGCCGTCTGTCTCTTGTTCTGTAGCTTTTGCTTTTCTTCGAGAAAAGAAGTAGATACAAGCTACAATCACAATCGTTGAAATAATAGTTTCCATATGCATCGTTTCATTTATTGTTCTTTTCCAATAACTCTGCTATCTTTCTGAAAAATGGTTTTAAAAGAATGCATCCAATACTTCCTCAAACACATCATTCGGACTCACTCTATTGAAGAGATTCATAGAGGTGTTGAGCTTCATCACGTCAACTCCGCTTCCCATGATGTATTCGATGTCCTTACCCTTGTGGAGCAGGAGCGCCTTGCAGCATTCACGGAGTCTGTCACCCAGAATCTCATGTTCAATATAGGCTCTGGCTTCACCCTCGCCATCCAAACCATAGTAGTTTGCGTTGTAGCTATGACCAAGTCCTTTCTGCTGTGGGAAGATATACCATATCCAATGGCTTTGCTTTCGTCCTTCCTTCAGTTCTCTCAAAGCCTGGTTATAGGCAAACTCCTGAGCATCCAGGAAACGCAAGAGATCATAGTGTGGCTGCTGAACCTTTGGCCATCCGATGATGTCCCAGAACTCAGAAGGAAGGCACACATTCTCAAGATCGTAGCATCTTTCAAACAGAGGAGCCATTTCTTCTGGAGAATATCCGGCGATACCGCAACCAATCAATGTCACAAAGAAAGTCTTGTCAGGATGATTCTTGGCAAACTCAATGAAATCATCCACATCCTTTTTCATGGCTTCCAAACCACTCATTGAATCGATGGCGTAACTCATTCCCTGCAAACCATGTCCCTGACCTCTGATGGCACCGAACTTCTCCAGGGCAGTCTTTGCCGCACCACCATCATGATGTCCCATGGCGTTGGAGCCGAATACAAAGATTTCACCGGCGGCAAGACGGCTGATGAGATGAGGGGTAACGCGAGTTTCTGGATTATTAGGCGACTTATCCAGTTTAGCAAGCTCTTCTGCTTCCACCACAGGAACCATCTTCTTCCATTCCTCCAGGAACTCTTTCATGTCGTATTTTAAGTTCTGAAGTTCAGAAGGCTTATATACGCCACGTATTCTGCCACCTTCTTTTTCACCGTTGCCTCGGTCTTGAACTTTGCCATTTCCTTTGGATTTAACTTAAAGGTAAACGACTTATAGGTCTTCTTACCGTTGACCATTTCAAACTTGATAACTGAAATCTTTACTTCCTTACTCATTTTTATTATCTTTTAGTTATCTATTAATACCACTATCCCCTGAAAGGTAAACAGGGTAGACTATTCTCTCTTGTTTATGAACGACGTTACTTCTGAGAGTTAGAGACATAAATTCGTTTTGGATATTTACCAAGTACGAACAATGTAACCGGGCAAATCCAAACCTCCTTTGTGAATCCCTCTAAATTGGAAACCTTGTATGTAGCACCACCAAAGATTCTGTAGTATTGTCTGGTAAGACAGATATCTGTAGATTCTTTCTGTTCGTAAGATACACGTACTGTGACCAATCTAGACTTGAAAGTCTCCAACAGATGGTTAGCTCCTGCTACCATCTGCAAGTTATGATGATGTCCAGCCCAAGGCATTTTAATATACCATAGGTTATCACTTTCTTTTTCGAAAGTAAGAACATACTGACGTGTGCTCAAAGACTTCACCATAGCCTTTACTAAAGTGGCAAACAATTTAAAATAGTTCATTCTCTTATTCTTTGTTTTGTTTGTAATTAATCGATTATTAATTATTTATATTAAGAGTTGGTCAAGTCGTATAGGTTCTGTAACTTTGTAAATTACAGCATCTACAGTATATATGAATACTGTGCTTGATCTATATATGGACATCTTTAACGATGTAGTTGTTTATTCTGTTGCAAAGTTAACAAAAAGTTTCGAGAAAATACTCTTTGAGGTGAAAATTTTATTCATGGTGATTCCAAGAAGATAAATTTCTCCCCAATAGAGTGGTTTTGCTCGTATGTAGAGCAGACCTATTGCAACGCATTCGGCTTGAAAAAGTCGAATGCATTGGTTAGCTCAAACTTTTTGTATCACTTGCCAAGACCTTTTTGGTGAACTTGGAAGATGGCTATAGCCATAGATTCCAGTTACATCAGCAAAGCTGGCAAGACGATTCCATATATTTCTCTTTGTTCTTTTTCAATGGCTTAGCAACAAGCCTGCATTTGAGGAATCATGCTGTCTATAGCCGGATGATTCAGGAACTTTGATCTGTGCCCGATATGCCACTTGTTGCAGTAGTTGCATTTGTAGGCTGTTATCTCCCTGGAATCATATGGGTGGTTGATCTTCCATTGGGCTATAGCCTTTTGTGCAGATTCTTCGTTTTTGTACCCCATTTTCTTCTTGAGGACTAATTCATGGGTGATAGGATCTTTCTTCCATTTCCAGTGGGTGGATTCGCCTCTTCTTGTGTTTCTTGCCTTTTCCTTCTGTCCGATGTTGTACAGTTGGAAGGCAGTGGCTCTGTCCATCCAGTATTTCTCCCTGTTACTGGTTTTGTAGCCTTCATCCTTCTTGTGCATCCGGTGATAGGCCTGGCACATTCTCTTCTCCACGATGCGTCTTACCTTTTTGGAGTCATGTGGAGCTTCCGTCTCAATGTCGAAGTTACGGAGCAGCATTCCTTTCTTGAACTTGAGCTTCTCCTTGAAGATTTTCTCGGTCTCCTTCTTGAAGCGAACATCCTGGCCATTCAGGACAACTCTGTTTCCATCCATTTTCACTAGCATGGTTGTGAGGTCTTTCTCTTTTGCTGCTTCCATGTTCATGAGTTTTTGGATGGCATTGAGTACGCTCTTGACGTTGAAGTTCACTCCGATGATGCTGTCTCTGATGTACTTGATCAGGTAGTGCTCTTCTAATGTACTCTCATTGGCTCGCAGATATCGTCCCAATGTTGTTAGATTCTCTGAATAGTTCCAGCTGTCAATCTTTCCGTAGCGTAATAAGGATGATTCCCAGCTAGTTAAAATGTTCTTAATCTCAATTTCCATTACTCTCATAATTTTAATGTGCTCCTAACTTTAACCATAGGTGCTTTGGTTTTCTGGGTGCAAAGGTAAGAGTATATAGTGAAATGATATTTCACTGGCTCATTTTTCTTGTTTTTTGTCATTTTGGTATACTTTCTCTACCTATTATATGCATGAATCATGCATTTTCCTTCATTTTACCCTGTTTATTGTTGAATTCGCTTCTATTGCGATGGATGCAGATAGTTAATAGAGTTAAATTTTTTGGTTGGAAATGGCTAAATATTTAAGAATAATTGGCTTGCATATCTCGAAAAATAGTAGTAACTTTGCACCCGCTAAGGAAAAGTTAATTTTCGGTTAAGAAAGGTAAAAAATTGTTTAGCTGAGTTCTTTAACTTATTGATAATCAGAATAGTCTTATAAGGCCGAGTACGAGACCATCGTCCACTACAACAAGGATTAAGACATTGACTTCATAACTCCAATGATTTAAAAATGAATAAGTACGAGACCATCGTCCACTACAACAAGGATTAAGACTCAGCCTTGTACATCTTCTCCAAGCCTAAAAGGCTGTACGAGACCATCGTCCACTACAACAAGGATTAAGACCTTATCAAAATCTTTAATCATAGTGTATTTTATTAAATGTACGAGACCATCGTCCACTACAACAAGGATTAAGACAAACCCATCTTGATTGCACCATCTGCTTTGTTAGCATGTACGAGACCATCGTCCACTACAACAAGGATTAAAACTTGAAATAATCTTTTCCATAATCTAATGTTTTAATGTACGAGACCATCGTCCACTACAATAAGGATTAAGACTGGAAATCCCTCTTTAAGAGTTTACTTCTTGATAAGTACGAGACCATCTTCCACTACAATAAGGATTAAGACTTCTAAAATTTTAAAGGGTTCAACAAATTTTATTCTGGTACGAGACCATCTTCCACTACAATAAGGATTAAGACCTACCCAACTCTTTAGAGTATGGCAAATCAATGCTGTGTACGAGACCATCTTCCACTACAATAAGGATTAAGACTTGTGAAACGCACATTACTAACCATTCCTCTAGTGTGTACGAGACCATCTTCCACTACAATAAGGATTAAGACACTACTTGTTCATATATTATGGAATCTTTAGCCTTGTCGTACGAGACCATCTTCCACTACAATAAGGATTAAGACGGGTCAGTAGCCATAAGAGTAAATGCAACATCATCAGGTACGAGACCATCTTCCACTACAATAAGGATTAAGACAACTCGTTGGTAACACCTTCAACAAACTCACCAGTCTGTACGAGACCATCTTCCACTACAATAAGGATTAAGACGGGTCAGTAGCCATAAGAGTAAATGCAACATCATCAGGTACGAGACCATCTTCCACTACAATAAGGATTAAGACAACTCGTTGGTAACACCTTCAACAAACTCACCAGTCTGTACGAGACCATCTTCCACTACAACAAGGATTAAGACAACTCTGTTGCACTTGCTTTAAAATCTTTCATACTATACGAGACCATCTTCCACTACAATAAGGATTAAGACCCTTGCATCCAAGCTTCTATCGTGATGTCAGCAGATGCAGGTACGAGACCATCTTCCACTACAACAAGGATTAAGACAAAGCATTTGCCGCTTGTGCAGATGACTTCTGTACGTACTAGACCTTCTTCCACTACAACAAGGATTAAGACCCCTCTATGGTGACGTTAGCCATTACGGCAACTACGTACGAGACCATCGTCCACTACAACAAGGATTAAGACCGATTGGTGATTGTCATCGCATTGCGCAAGCTCATAGGTTCGAGACCATCTTCCACTACAATAAGGGATAATCTCTGTTTGATAGTACCTATGTTTTTTATTATTGATGGTGTATTTCTGTTAAATGCATTGATCAATTGTTATAAACCAAAAACGTTGGATAGAGGAGCATAGACGTTCTCATTTTTACCGCCAATGTTTTGTATGGTAGTTGGATATTGGTCGGAATTGGGCTGACTGAGAAGTGCCAACTGCATTTAAGAAAGGTTGCTCCCGAGTATGTACGACTAAATGTAGGATATATTTCATAGTGACAAACGAGTACTAACCTTGTTGCTTATATATCAGCCTTTCTTCCTTTGGTTTGGGAAAGAGTTGAGTTACTTCTCAACTAACTAGGTGTTGTGTTCATACTCTTACATCTGGCCAAAGGTTCTTTATTTTTCACTTGGTTGTGGTTTTAAATGGATATGGAGTGGGTTGATTAAGTGGGATTTTTTTGATATGTTTGCTTTTGAGCAGTCCATTCTTTAGGGTACACCTAAATGGGGCATACCCTAAGAATAGACCTTTTCAGTTCTTAGATAGTTGAATATAGAGTGATGATAGTTTACTTTGAATTCTGGGTTCTGTATAGTTATTACTAAACACCTGCGACAAAATTATAAGCAAAAAGATGGGTTAGTCTGCATTCTCATTTAGATTGTCAATGATGCTTTTCAAAGAGTTTTGGCAATCTTGGCACAATCCGTTTTTCATGTAGAAAGTATTCTTGCTATGAGCATCCTGCATCAGGCACTTCGGGGCATTCTTCTTGCAATGCGGCAAGCCACGAGAATGCAGGAATTCATGGATTGTTACTTTCCATAAGTCATCCTTTCGTTTCAATCGGAAGGTTGAAACCACACAGGCGTCACCTGGCCGGAAACTCAATCCCATGATTCCATAGTTGTATTGTCCATGAATAGAAGTAGAGATGTCTCGATGCGTCAAACCTATCGTTACGATTTCATCATTACCTCCATGCTCTTCATGCAACATTTTCAGGATTCCCCCAGCCCAATACCTGTTTCTTGGTTTGTAGAGACATGAGGCAGGTATTTCTTTCTTGTCTCCAACAAATACAGATGCCTCCACCCAAGCCTTTGGTTTCGTATAGAGAATGATACCCAATTGCTTCACGAGTTCTTCTCTCAACTGTTCTGCCTCCTGATGTGAGAAATTTCCCAAAGGCTTTAACTCTATGACATAACCCAATGGAGGATCAGCAGGGAGGCTGTCTCCCATGATTTCATTGCCATGGCTCTGATTTCCATTGGAACAACCTGCTAAAAACAGGATTGAGATTCCAGCTATAAACAGCAATAACTTCTTCATAGAATATTCTTTTTATTTGTATTTTGCATAAATCAATACCGGTCTTCTCCTAGAAGATTCCTTGTATATCTGCATCACTTTCTCCACGCAGCTCCTTGATACAGTAAAGCAGCCACGGCTCTCTGTTCCCAGCGGAATATACTCCTTCTCACCGGAGAATCTTGTCACCTTGCCAGCAGAATGGATCAGGATACCACGGGCTTCTGCCAGATAATTGCTTTTGTCGAGCCCTCGAAGGCGAACGCAGTTCTTGAACTTCATTCCCCCCTTTCCTATCATGACATATCTTCCAAGACTCGTACATCCACTTCCAAGGTTATTACTGAACTTTGGTTGAGCAACCGTATTGCCTTTACCGCTTCCGTGCATGCAATAGCTGCTCATTACTCTTTTGCCACGCTGCAAGTCATAGATAAAGAACCTCTTCTTGCCAGATGGTTTGGAGAAATCCACCAGGATATAGTAATCCGTACTGTATCCTCGTCTGTCGCAATAATCTCTTACTTGCGTCAGGTTCTCACAATCCACCTGATGATACCACTCTTTAGCATCCACCGTATTCTTTAAAAACGGTTTCGTGAACCTTTTATAAATAGGTGGTACGAAAAGGACACCGATGACAAGCAGAGTCAGTATTCCCAATATGATAAAAAACTTCTTCATGATCAACTGATGTGTAATCTAAAGATATAGAAATTTCTATTCCCTGACGCATGTCAGATTCATCTGCTGCTTAAGAAACTCGATAATCTCATTTCGCCTGTTTACCAAGACATAATGGTTTTCTTCTGGAACAAAGTACAGCCCTGTATGGACTCCCATCTTGCTGAGTCTGCTTGCCTGACTTGGCATCAAACGTGAAGAATGATCCTGACCGCCACCAATCAGATTGATTCTACATGGCACCTTCCTCAATCCTCCAAGATTACAGGAGATAGATGTCAAACTCTTGAAATCCTTGGCATGTGATGAGTGCATGGTTGCCACTATCGCACTACCTCCATTTGAAAGCCCCATCAGATGAATCTGGCGATGGTCGATGTGATAGCCCATTCGCTCCAGGGAAGGTATGTAATAGCTGAAAATCTCATTGATATCACGATTTGTGAAGATGCCACTCATGCTGCGAGTACCGATGCTCAGCACGATGCAGTTGTCCAGGTCCTTCCAGATACCCTGATAGAGTTGCCAGTTGCCCAAGTATCCATGACAGAATACCACCAGCGGATATTTGAATCCGTTCTCCTTGCTCCATCTTACATTCTCATCTCCCTTAGGTTCGCAGATATACACAGCCCTGTCATTGGTTTCGAAAGCCTCATTGAAAGCCTGTACATAGATGCCAGACATCGGGTTATCCTTTCCCAGGTTGTCATACGGAGTAAAGAAGTTATGAATCTTACCATTGGCAATATCCTGATTGGCTTGTGCAATAAGAGTACCGCCAACGCCCATCATGCTGATTACAGGTCGGGCAATCATCAGGTTTCTAATGCCAAAGTTCACAATCTCTTCCTCTGGAATCAAGGTGTTGATGAGATACTGGGTAAGCGGTGGATGCTTAGTATCCCCATTCTTATCAAGATAAACGAGTTTCACCCTGTCACTTGAATCGATGAGATAGCGGGGCATTGCCATCCACAGGCATACGAAGAAGAGCATCCAATAGGGACGTATTCCCCATTTCTTTGCCCATGGTGGGAGCATCTCAAAGATGTGCTTCTTCCATACAAGGAAGAGCAGCATCAGCATGATGGTCTTGTAAAACAGAGAGGCAAAGAATGCCCAAGCCACCACGAGCAATACAGATATAATACATTTCTTAGTCATATATTCTTCTTTTGTATGTTGGGTTATTTCGATACAGGAAAACTTATCAGTTCATTGCTGGTCTTCTTGGCTAGTCGGTTGAACCATACAAGCAGAATAAAGTTCATTCCTATTAGTGCCACTCCCAGGAAGACAAAGAGGATGAGATAAACACTCTGGTAACTCATGTGCCATTGCATCCCCGTCATCTTTGTATAGTTGATGAGTGCTTTATGTTGTGTCTGAAAGCTAAGTCCAATGAATGGGCTGATGAAATTGAACCAGTTGGAGAAGATCAGATATGTATAGCCAAGAATGGAAACTGTTCCTGATATGGTGAACACATCCAGACCGAATTGCTTGTATCTCTTCCTCATGGGAATGAGAAGCAAGAGGCAGGATAGGATACACACCAGTCCCTGTAGGTATAAGCTCCATGCCACATTGGCAGTAGCATATGAAACTCCCAGGTTTTTGGCAATCATAGAAATGATGCCTGCCACTAAATCATATAGCATTTTCATGTTTCAGTTATTTTATGTTCAAATTCATATTAAAGTTCAATATTCACCTTTTATAATAAGGGATTTCTTGAGTGCAAAAGTAGACATAAATATGCATGCCTTGGTACTTTTTATCTGTGGATTGTATCAAATGCCTGTTTCTGTGTATGAACTGATGGTACAATCGATTTCTGATGTACCATTTGTCACAAAGGCTTCTCCATCTGTTTTGCCATCTTCTTTTCCAAATGATCTTTTCTGGAATCTTCTTTTTCATCAGATTATCAGAGGGCTGCCTTTACTTGGGCAGTCCTCCTTAGATGTTATGCGGCATTTCTTGTCAGCTTTTTGACCATGTTTACCAGGTCCACTCCTTCTGCAATCATTTTGGCGGAGTCGCATCGGTAGGGGAGTCTGCCACCTTTGCAGATGATAGGATCTCCGTGGTAGTTGATGTCTATGATGAGGATTAGGTCACCATTGTAGTTGTACCAGTTGTATTTGAGGGATGACATGAGCAGGGCATTGTCGTAGGTGTATGACTTGATGAATGGAACCAGCAGGGTATTCTGGAACTGGTCGAGGTTGGCCATCTGTGGATAGTTGGCGGCGATTTCATCCTGGAGTTTGCAAGTCTTGTTGGTCTTGTCGTTCACTCCTACGATGAGTTGGCATTGTTTCTGTTCCTCGCTATTGCACATGGCAACGATTGACTCTACGATCTCCTTGAGTTGTGCTCTGTCATCCTTGGTATTGCCCGGTGCATAGAACAGGCTTGCCTTCTTTTCCAGGGTCTGTGACTCTAAGAAGTCCAATGGGAAGTCTACCATGGATGTAAGTTTCTCTACCTTTTGCTCCTCTGTCATGTTGATAGCTGAGATTACTTTCAGCGTTTCCAATCTCAGGTCCTCTTGAAGTGAAGGCAGCTGTGTGCTGAGTTGAGCCATCAGTTCTGGAAGGCTGTTGGACTGCTTATACGTTTTTGTATCCTTGAGCAGGTAAGTACCATCGATGTTCAGCTTATGTTCCTGATTGTTGTTGACTCCGTAGGTTTCATGGTCAGGGTAGTATGTCTTCTCGTCTTTTTTCACCATGATGACTGTTACGCCGATCTTGAGGTGACCATCTTCCATCATGGATTGTGGAAATGCCGGGAATTTATGCATCACGCTGAATGGGATGTAGATAGTCTTGTCATCTACTTCGATGACATACATGTTGCTGTAGTAGTTGGTAACTTTACCATTGAATTTGTTGAATTTGCACATAGTCTTGATATGTTTTAATTGAATATTTATATTTTGATTGAAATGATTGATGATTGCTCCTAGCCAGTTTTCCTGTTGCTGGCTTGTCTTGTATGGGGCTCCCAAACCTTTGCATTTATAGGCTGATGTTGCCTGGTGATTTCTGCATTGCATTCTTTTCAAGGCTTGATATACCTGATGGGCATTGATTGGGGCCCAGTCTGCTTCTAGGAAGGGTCTTTCTTCTGATGCAGGGTTCCTAACCTGGTAGGAAGCCCTGCTTGGAATGGTGACTTTGCTCATGCTACTAACTGTCTGAAGAGGTTTTCTACGATGTGTGTGAGTACGACGGCTTCTGCCAAGCGGATGAGGAGACCGATGAACATGGAGATGTTCTGATACACTCCATTGCCGAGGATACCCCAGAGTGGGCGGCAGAGGTACCACATGAAGTTACTTGCATTGCCGGTAGCTTTTACCAGGAATGTCAATACATCCAGTAGGATGATGATCCCGATGATAATACAGAAAATTGTCATAATGCTTGAAATTTATTATTATCTCTAATGTCGCTAACTTACTTAACCATAGCGGCTTTGGTTTTCTGTGTGCAAAGGTATGGAAACTCGGTGAAACTATATTTCACTGACTCAATTTTCCTTGATTTTGTCAGTTGAGAGGGTCTCCCATACCTTATTATATGCGCCTGTGGCATTGTCTAGTGGACGAATCCAGGGACAGAGACGATGAAGCCGTTTTCTCTTTTGCACTCTGGGTGTCCGGTAGCAGGGGCTACCACATCTTCTCTGCCTTTTTCCTTTGCTGCTGCGAGTACCATGGCCGATACGATGAAGGTGGTGTTGGCTTCTGGTTCCGGGAGATTTTCGATCTCTCCGTGTTTGACCTTGCAGACACCGCTTGCGTTGAACTCGGTATAGGTATCTGCTACTCTTGCATTTCCTTCCGTAGGGAAGCTTGTGCCATCATTCAGGGTGATGGTGTGGGGTGTTAAGTTGATGAATTTCATTGTTCTCTTGTTTTTATTACTTTATATTTATACATTGCTATCCTCCTACAGAAGTGGGGAGAAATAGCTTTCGTTTTATTTCGGGTGCAAAGGTACTTGAACATCGTGAAATGATATTTCACTGGCTCATTTTTCCTTGATTTTGTGTTTAAGCCTAGAAAAACAGGGTGTTTTTGGAATGCAGGATAAGGTCGATATCTACATCCTGACCAATGATCTTCATGGCTCTGGCATAGTCCTCAGACAAAGGGACAATCAGAATGCTGTCGTTGTTGTCATACATTTTTTGAATCTCTGTTAGTTTTTGGGCTATGTCTTGCACTTCATCAGATGGCATGTCTGCCATGAAGATGGACTTCTGGATCCTTATACATCCTTTTTTCAGTAGGAATTTTGCAATCAATGTTCTGACCTTGTTGCTGGTGATGTCGTACATGATGAAGCATATCATATATCCTGGTTTCCTTTCTGCTGAAGAGATGATGTTCAGTATCTGTCTGATTCTTTCCGGTAGGGTGGGGAGCTCGTCTAAGTTCCCCGTTACTCTACCGATGGAGCCTGTGCCGGCTAAACCGGCTTGGCCAATCAGTCTGGTTTCTATGAGATGGTTTCCTTTCATGAGGTATATGTCAGAGTTTGTACGTAGTCATTTACCAGTTGCGCCATCATGCCATTGAGTTGCATGGAGGTTCCTCTCTTGGGAGATTCTACCACCGAGTATCCCTTGTGCCCGAAGAACAGGTTGATTTCTGCTTTCAGCTGACGGGTGCGGAACATGAGCTTGATACCATACTGTATGTTTCTGGTATCATACAGTTCCACTCCGGTTTCCTCTATGGATTGCTTCAAGTCGGTGACTATATTGGTGATTTCCTGGGGAACATACACGGGGCGAATTTCCTGAGGAAGTTTCTTTCTTTTATAGAGTTCGAGCCTTTCCTTGATTCTGTCCATGGTTTCCTGGTCCGGGTCATGAGTCTTTTCTACAGGTTGCAGGTCCTGCACTTGCTTTTCTTGGCTGATGCTTGGCATCTTGTCTTCCTTGATGAACAGATCCACGCTCTCCAGATTCACGTAGTTCTCCCAGCAGACAGGCATGGCTGTCAGGTTGAGTGTGGCATCATCATCTGCAGCAATGAAGCAGGCTCTGGTCACATCATTGGTCTTGAGGTCAATGAATGTTTCCAGCTGATGCTCCTTGGCGAATTCCCATGCGAACTGCTTGTAGAATGATGAATAGATGTTTTCATCCGTGCATGGTTTATTGAGCAGGAAGATGAGCTTCAAGCCGTATCCGCTTGGAGAAGTGAACATCATGGCGATGCGCTCGTCTTTGGTCAGCTTGGCTTTCAGCTCATCCAGCTGGATGCTCTTCTCGTCCACATGGTCTATGTCCAGGACAAATGATGATACTGATGAGAAGTTTTCCTTTCTTCTGTAGTCTGAGTCAAAGTGGGCGCAGACAAAGTAGGGGAGTGATTTTTTCATCAGGTTGTATTTGGCACTGTCCATGCGCTGGATACTGCGCAGGACTTCTGTCTGATTTCTGAGTGATGGCTCTGGGTGAGCAATCATCTTGAATAGGTCTATCATGTTGATAGATGTCAATTTTTCATTGGCAGCCACGATCTTGGTTCCCAATGATACAGTCTGCTCTTTCATACTAATAATGTTTTAATTGTTGTGCGAATTTTTGTATATAGAGAAATATATGGGTTTCTCTGCTTCTGGTCATTCCCTTGATGGATTCATTCTCTGCCAGGTAGTCATTGACTGATTGGATGATGACTCTTCTTCCCAGGGATTCGAGCCATACTGCTCCTCTTTCATCTGTGGAGTAGTAGTCCTCTGTTATGATGTTCTGGGCCAGCAGTGAATACACTATATAGTCTATCCATACCCTGTAGAGTTCTATCACGTCATAGGAAAGTACGGGTCTTCCATACTCGTCCCGGTGGAGAATGCCTATATAGGGATCTATGCCGCAGCGTATGAGCGTATTCTCTATCTTTCCATACAGAATGCCGTAGCCATAGTTGAGCATGGCGTTGGCAACATCTATAGCCGGATGTTGTGAGCGTTCCTTGAACCGGTATTTCTCGGGTATGAATTGATTCAATGCCCGGAAGTATTCCTTGGATGCATTGCCTTCATAGGCTCTGAGGTTATTGGCGATTTCTCTTACCGTGAATCCTTCTAGGGCATCTACCTTTGCGATGAGTTTGCTGATTTTGTTGCAAGCTTCCTGTACGATGAGTTCCTTCTTTCCTGTATCTACCTGCAGCATGAGGAGCAGGGCCAGTTGGTTTTGCATCTTTTGGATGATAACCTTTTTGATCCATTCCACTGCATCCTGTGATGCCGTGAATATCAGCTGTCCTTTTCTGATGGTGGAGATAGAACCATATTTGTGGCTCCATACGCAGCCCATTACGTTGCCACCTTTGTCGATTAGCGTGACCCTGATGTCATTTTCAATGGCAAGTATCAAGGCGTCGGAGGTGAGTACGGCACTCTTGGCTACTAAGATGGAATCCACGTCTTTAACAGGTATGCGATGGCTTCCTGTTGAATTGTTGAGCATGAAAGCTCCATTGTTGATGCTAAGTTTAGCACCGTATGAATTTAATACGATTTCCATAGGCTCATGGTTTTAAATTTCTGAGTGCAAAGGTAGGGAGGGATTTTGAAATTATATTTCACTGGCTCAATTTTCTGGATTTTGATAGTTGGGTATGATTTCTATACCTTATTATATATAAGGTATTTTTCTTCTCTTCTTTAGAATCTTAAATACAGGTATTGGGGTGATAGTTGAGATGCAGAATTTATCTCCTTTGATGTTTGTTAGTGCTGAATCATGTTTTTTGTGGGGGACCTGTCGTTTGCCTTTGGGTTTCTGTTTCCTAAAATAGTTAATAGAACTAAATTTTTTGAGCTAAAAATGGTAGAATATTTAAGATTAATTGGCTTGCATATCTCGAAAAATAGTCGTACCTTTGCACCCGCTAAGGAAAAGTTAATTTTCGGTTAAGAAAAGTGAATAATTGTTTAGTAGAGTTCTTTAACTTATTGATAATCAGAATAGTCTTATAAGGTCGAGTACGAGACCATCGTCCACTACAACAAGGATTAAGACCTCATCAGCTTTACGCTTTGGAAAATACTGAATAGGTACGAGACCATCGTCCACTACAACAAGGATTAAGACGTGTGCTTTTCAATCTGTTTGGTACTTCTGTGTATGTACGAGACCATCGTCCACTACAACAAGGATTAAGACTGTTCTTCTATTTTGATACAATTCTTTGACTCATGTACGAGACCATCGTCCACTACAACAAGGATTAAGACTCCAACTGCTTTGTAGTTGCTTTAAAATCTTTCATAGTACGAGACCATCGTCCACTACAACAAGGATTAAGACTTCTCTTTTTCTAATGTATCACATATATTAGTTGTACGAGACCATCGTCCACTACAACAAGGATTAAGACTTCAAGCTCTCTGCTGTCATTTTAAAATCTTTCATACGTACGAGACCATCGTCCACTACAACAAGGATTAAGACTTCTTGCCTCTTTCTCACCGCCATTAACTACCACATGTACGAGACCATCTTCCATTACAACAAGGATTAAGACACCATTGTCATTTATTGCGATTTCGGCAACCTCACCGGTACGAGACCATCTTCCATTACAACAAGGATTAAGACGGTTCATATTGTTTGAACCATTAGCTGTCTGCACGGTACGAGACCATCTTCCATTACAACAAGGATTAAGACTTAAAAGAGTAACCTGCTAAACTCGGTTTAACCAGTACGAGACCATCTTCCATTACAACAAGGATTAAGACATTTGGAGCATTACTACTGGGAGCCATGAATTAACCTGTACGAGACCATCTTCCATTACAACAAGGATTAAGACACCCGCGAAAACTGTGGCAAAATTGCCGGCAATCATGTACGAGACCATCTTCCATTACAACAAGGATTAAGACTCACATCAATGCGTGATACATTCATTTGTGCCTGTACGAGACCATCTTCCATTACAACAAGGATTAAGACCGTTTGGCGTTACCGTACTGAGTCAAAGTCTCAATGTACGAGACCATCTTCCATTACAACAAGGATTAAGACTTTCATATTACCTGTAAGATCAGTATTACTAATAGGTACGAGACCATCGTCCACTACAACAAGGATTAAGACACAAATGGCGGCATTCATACATAAATCCATTCTCTGTACGAGACCATCGTCCACTACAACAAGGATTAAGACTCACTGATACCGAGAGCTTCACCATCTGGATGGATAGTACGAGACCATCTTCCATTACAACAAGGATTAAGACACCTGTCTCCAAGTCTATAGTTTCACCCCAAGCTCCGTACGAGACCATCTTCCACTACAATAAGGATTAAGACGGTCATGTGCTGCACCCATATCATCGGTGATGTCCTGTACGAGACCATCTTCCACTACAACAAGGATTAAGACAAAATGATCTCATCCTCTTCAATGGACCAAGGTCTGTACGAGACCTTCTTCCACTACTACAAGGATTAAGACAAATCATTCTGTTCATCACACGCTACCTCTTCGATAGTACGAGACCGTCTTCCACTTCAACAAGGATTAAGACCGAGCGTATGTGTGAAGCTCATCATTAGGAGTAGGATACGAGACCATCTTCCACTACAATAAGGATTAAGACCCGTACCAAGTAGTCCATCTGGCGCCGCAATGGTAGTGTACGAGACCATCTTCCACTACAACAAGGATTGGAATCAATTATTTATGAGTTATTCATAGATAATATTGGTTCATAGGTAGGTTAATCGTTGCATGAAAAAATCCCATATCAAGGTTGTTGCCTTGGTATGGGATTGATTTTAATAATGCGATATTCTTATATTCAGTTCAGGCCTGTTTGGGCCTCTCTTGTCTTGTTTTATTTCCTAAAGCGGGTTCTTCACGTTCTTACTTCTGGTAGGAATCATAGAGTTCCTTAGCCTTGTCTTCGCCCAGGAAACCTGACAGCTTTTTCCAGATACCACTCTTGTCAAATGGCTTGGCAAGTTCCTTCACTTCCTTCTTGGATGGTTCCTGTAGCAAGCGGGTTGAGGTGTTGTAGAGGTCGTTGCAGTCAGATTCATTGAGCTGTGATGCCTCGGAGAGTTTTAGCCATTTCTCCACCTTCTGGAAACATACCTTGAATTCTTTGATGCTATAGCTAATGCCATCACCTGCGAGTTTGTCAAGAGTGGTGCCAAGACCAGCTTTAAGTTCTTCTTCTATAGCATCCTGGGCAGCTTTTGCTGCTTGTTGCTTTTTCGCTTCTTCCTGTTCGGCAATCTTTTCCTCTATATCGGCAACGATTTTACGTTCTTCCTGGATGTTGATTCCTTTTTTGAGGAGTTCGTCCATGATGTCGTTATAGATTTTCTTAGCCTCTTGGTATTCCTTGGCTTCTGTACAGCTCTTGGCTTGTGCAAATTTCTCAGAGAGTGATCTACGGGCTTCTTTTTCTGCTCTTTCACCTTTAGCCTTGAGTGCAAGGTCTCTGATTTTATCCTTGTCTTCATCAGATAGCCATGAGTGGATTGGTGTACCTTTTTCCTGGATCTTGTTGAAAGGATTCTTCTTCTCGAACTTGCTGTCTCCATACTCTTTCATCTCCATCATTCTGACTTCTTCGTCTGTATGTTCACTGAGGATATTGACGAGTTGGGTGATGCTTTCGGTTTGTGCCCACAATTGCTGGTAATTCTCATAAGTGAACACCGACATCATTTCCTCAAAGCGCTGCATATAGTAGTTCATGTCTTGGCTAAAGCCGCGAAGGGTGATGTCTTCCTTATCGATGTGGCATTTGCCGAAGCCAAAAGCCTTGGCCATACCCAGGTTGAAGAACACCTCTGGACTCATATTGAAAGTAAGGGCTGTCAAAATAGCTCCAATCTCAGCTTCTCTTGTGTTGTGTAAGGAGATTCTGAGAGTAAAGGTTTGTCCGGCAGGAAGGGCCTTGAATGTTGTTCCCACATTCTTGTTTTCACCTTGTGGAAGCTGGGTGGTGGTTCCCTCAGAATGGATTCTATATAGCTTTCTTCCTGCGATACCCTCGTTTTCATCATAGGTCTTGTATGGTGAATGCTGTTGCTTCAGATACAGAGGATAGTAGGAGGCCTTAGGAGTTCCCAGAATTCCCTTTGTCTCTATAAGCTCAGAGTCCTCTACTGTTCCCTCCATGAAGGCATGACTGATTTGTACTCTTCCCTTCAGGTTGTCGTCTCCTGTGTATCCGAACAGGGTTTCTCCCAGGTCGTGTCTGGTCTTGTCGGCCTTTTGCAGGATTTCTACCTGTTGGCGTACATTGTTTCTGAATGGGAGTTTGAACATTCTGGACATACCGAGAATCTCCTGGCCATTTGGCATCTTGAGATAGAATACCGGTATTTCATAACCCTTTTCAAGAGCCATCAGAAAGCAGCCTTTTCCTTCTTTTTCCTTGGCGAAATCTGGAGTACCTTCATAGATACTCTTGAAGGCTCTGATGGTTTCCTCGCTTAAAGGGATGCTGTCACCTCTGTCAGAAGGGAATAGCAATTCATGTTTCTTGCCTTGCATGAGTCCTGTGCAGACGATTCGGTAGCTTATTCCGTCTTTTTCTCTCTCAGGATAGGTAGGATAATGGTTGGAATCCGAGCCTACGGAAACATTGGTTTCCCAAATAGAGCCATTCGGGTTATAGCCTGGGAAATTCAAGCCCACTTCAATGCTATGGATTTTTTCCAGTTGTCCGTCACATGGGGTGAAGAAATATCTCTCACCTTCCTTTGAGAGCCAGCCTGGTATGGCATTATTTACCTTTTTCAGGTATTCGGTGCTTTTAGCCTTATTCATTCTGTTGGCCACATCACGATAGCCAAACCATCTGTTCTGGAAGTCCTTGTCCTCCTGCATCTTGCCGAAGGACATGATTTCCACGATTTCGCGCAACATTCCCTTGATGGTGGTGCCTGGGATGAAGTAGTGGCGTTTTCCGTCCTTCCCCATGATATGAGCAGAGTGCTTCTCTAGTGCACCGTCGCGTGTGAAGAGAGGAGATACGTTCTTGAGTTTCACCTCGATCACTCCATCCTCTGAGTCTGAGAATGGTAAGTCCTGAGTTACCTGCTCACTCCAGGAAGGGTAGAATACCTTTTCATTGAGTGGCACGAAATTATAGGGTGCTGTAATTTTCATTTTGCAGTTCCTCCATTATTTTTCAAATCCAACGAATATGTTTGCCTTGAGCTGAAGGGTAGGCATGTTTTCACACAGCTCATCCTTCACCTCTTCCCACTGGCGCAGGAACTTTAGTGCCTTCACGCCTGGAAGACGGTGTGGCAGGTAGGTAACCGGAGTCATGGTGGCTGAGTCAGCCAGTTCTTCCTGCTTTACCTCGTATGTTGTTACGAAGTAATTTCCATCCACATAACGGATCTGGATAGAAGTGTTTTCTTCCGGGTTCCACAGCAGTCCCTCTACGACGAAAGGATTCTCGCCGTCTGTGAGGGTAAGAGAAAGAGGTTCTCCTTCTCCTATGATTCTTGGCTTGCTCTGGTCGCTTTGCCAGAGGTAGCCTTCATATTTTGCATTTTTTATCTGATGTTCCATGCTTACTCTTGTATGTTAAGTGTTCCGATGAATATACCATTTCCTCTGTTGGTACCACCGCCCAGTGGCAGGAGGCCGTCGCAGATGTCCTGGAGGGCTTTCTCGAATGCCTTTCTGACATCTTCGTCTTGAAGGGCTTCCTTTTCAACCCAGATTTCTTCCACGAGTTCCTGGTTTTCCGCAGTGCTTACCTTTTCCTTGAACAGGGCGCCGTCCATCACTCCACCGGTAAACTTATCTACCCTGATGTGAGGAAGAATCTTTGAATCCGTGTTCTCAATGAAGACATCTGAGAAGATGGCCTTTCCTCTGGATGGTTGGATGTCTCCTTCGTCCAGCGTGGTGCCGAAGATATCCAGGCATGCCTTGTTTCTGTCGCTTGCGATAGCTTCTGCGTTGTCCACGAAATGCTTCGTGAGGCGGTTCCAGTGGTAGGCTGTACGATGTGAAATGGCTCCTTTGACGGATGTTGCCGGTATCAGGCTCTTGGCTTCCTTGATTTCTGGCTTGCCGGTTGACCAGTCCACATAGTTTTCCTTGACGGGTGTCATATCGGCCTCTTCGTCTCCGAATCCTGATGAGAACAGGAAGAAGTTCAATGGCTTGAGGGTGAGGGTATATTTGATCCAGTCAGCCCCCTGCAGTTCGCTTGGCATCTTCTCGATGGCCTCATTCCAGTCCTCTTCCAGCGATGATGACTTTTTCAGGTAGGCATCGAGGTCCTTTTCCTGGGTCAGGTCATAGCTTGCGTACTTCAAGCTCACGACCTTCATGCTTCCGAAGCCGTTTCTCGTTCCGCTGCCGACTCTGAAGGTAGGAGAGGAGATGGTGTTCAGAATGTTTTGCATATTCTCGTCATCTTTCGTTTCTGAGAGAAGTTCCATCTCGAAGATGAATCGGGTACCTTTATACACAACCTGCTCGTCGAACTTGCCATGGTCTGCGCCTGTACCCTTTTCCGTGATTCTTACATGCTGGCGGATAGGCAGCACCTCAAAAGCCTTGATATACTCATCCTGCTCTATGTCTTTCAGACCGTCCATGGCCTTCTGGTTGCTGCCCAGGAGCAGTGCATCGGATATGAGGACCTTGGAGCCTTCTCCCTTATCTCCTTTCTGGTATCCGAAGATGGAGTCACTCTCCTTCAGGTCTTTCATGCTGTGACGGATGATGCCCATGAGTGATGTGCCCGGGATATATGGCAGGTCATTCACGTCTCTAGTCACGGGTGCATCCGTAATGATGTCCTTCTCGCCGCTGCCCACTGCCAGAGGTGATGTTGCCTCCAGGGTGATGCGCGCGATCATGCGGTATTTATATTTTGTCATCTGCATTGCTTTATTGTTTTTTTGCCATTTCAGAGGCAAGGTTCACTAATGCTCTTTGAGACAGGTCTCCATACTCCTGGTTGTTACCCATCTGCTCTATAAACTCTCTGAGGATTTTGTCTCTCTGCTTGGCTTTCCAGTCCTTGGCCTTGATACCATGGGTAATATAGCCGATTGACTCTATGACTTCGGTTCTTGGATCTGTTGGAGACGGCTCTCGCTTTTTCAATTCCTTCTTGTCGAAGAGTTCAAGGAGAATCTTGTCCATGGTAGAATTTTGGAGAGCGATGCTGCGGATGGCACCCCATTGAGAAGAGAATTTGCCTTGTGAGAACAATGGCTTGTACATCTTGACAAAGTGGTTCACCTGTTCATAGATATAGACAGAAGAACTGTTCTTGTGCTTCTTTCTTGCCAGGAATGACAGCAGCGGTGTTCCTTCCAGTGCTCTTGTCTCTGTAGCCTGCGCTTTTGTCTTATGGGTGAGTTGAAGGGCTGTCTGACCATTTTCCCCTGCCTTTTGCAGCAGGTTCCATCCGTAGATGACCTTACCGAATCCCTCATTCTTATAGTTGCCTACATAGGAAGGAAGTTGTGATTCTGTTGGTGGTTCATGGAGCTTGACAACGAAGACACTGCCTTTTTCGATACCCACACGGTCGGCATCTCTGGTTTGGCGCTTGCCATTCCAAGGAGCATATTGGAAGGTTCTGATCTGTGACTTCTCCCAGTCGATTTCTCCATTGAGTCCCAGCATCTGGGCTGTTGGCTGGAAGGTTGGTGTTCCTGTTTCATCCAGGAAGATGAGTCTGCCGTCGGCATAGACTGTGATATAGCTGTTTCCATTGATAGAGAACAGGGATGGAGCTGATGGAATTTCCAGGAAGGAAGCTTTCGTGATTTCAATGAGGCCATACTGTGCTGTCTTGGATCTGCCCACATGTTTTCTTCCTGTCAGCTTTTCCTCAATGGCAGGGGCAATGGCTTCATCGTCTATCTCTACAGAGAAATAGAACTCGCTTCCCTTCTCCAGTCCTTCATATCCGAACATCTGGCTGTCCTTGCTCTTGCGAAGGGTTCTGTCATAGGCGCTTTTGATGGCAAAGCTCTTCAGGCACTCTACAGCGTTAGCCTTGTTACCATCAAACTCATAGTAGCCTTCGCGGCATTGCTTGAGTTGCTGTGGTTGCCCCTTGGTACCGTTCTTGTCATCTGAACGGCTATAGAAATGATGGATATAGCTTTCCTCACTCAAGGACTTGAGTTTTGGGTAGAAGAGGGATGCCGGAATATGGAGGCTTCTTGTCTTGGCATCCTTGGATGCCGGGTGTGCGTCCCCGAATCTTACATGTCCGCTATGGAAGATTTCAGTCTGCTCCTTGATAGGGAAGCTCATATAGTCCTTGGCTACGATGCCCAGGAAGCTGTTGCCAGGAATGAAGGTTAGGGATTCCTGGTTTCCTTCTGTGGCTGCTCGTTGGTTCAGAATGACATCTGAGAGCAGTTTACATTTAAATTGAAGAGTTTTCATGCCTTACCTCCTTTCTCAATACAGAATTTACATCTGCCCAGGCCTCTGTTTCTGCCTGTTCCCATATGCTTGATGAAGCCAAGTGCCGCTTCCAGTACGCTTTCCATGTCATCATCCACATAGAGGATTGTGCCATAGAGCGTGCATGGAATGGTGGTTTCTATGGTGCGAAGGCTATGTTCCTGGGTGATTCCGTTTTTCTCGTCTATGGCTGTTGCCACCTTATTTATATATAGCAGGTCTTCCACATGGTTGGAAAGGATGCTTTTAGCCTCGTCCTCTTTGAGGGTAGCATTGGTGAAGAACAGGGTGCCGGATGGCAGCGCTTCTTCAGCGGTAGCTGCTTTGCCGAAGGCTTTCTCCAGGTTCATGTCCAGACCTCTGAGGGCAGAATAGTCCTCTACAGCTTCTCGAATGAGGCCTTTGATCGTCTTGCCGGGAATAAATGGCAGACCATTGATGTCCTTGATGACGAGTGAATCGGCATCTGCACCGGCAGAGAGGCCAGATCCACAGTGCCATGGTGAAAAGAACTCTATTTTTATGGTTAAGTCTTTCATTGCTTTATCTTTCCTTTGTTCTTTGGTTGAGAATTGTGTTTAAGTCCAGCAGATCCGCAGCAGGATAGAAAACATCTTCTGAAAGCGTTCTCTTCTGTGGGGTTGTGGCCTTTTGGAAAGTTTGCTTGGTAGAAGCAGAGAGCATAGCATAGCTGCGAGCGGCTGCCTGTTTGGCCATTTCCGTATTCTGGTGCATGGCGGTCATCCATTTTCTGATGCTGGTCTTGGCGGTGTTGCCCTCCTTGCCGTTGAGAATACTGCATGTATCCTCCAGCTCTTCTATCGTCCAGTATTCTTCCGTCTGGTGCAGGAAATAAGGTCCGAAGTTGAAGGAAAGTCCCTTTTGTGGGGTCTTTTCCTTCAGGATCATATTAGGATAGCTTTCAATGAAGCTTCCCTGTACCTTATAGAACATCACACTCGATGGTGCTACTGGGGCATCCTTTTGGATAAGAGGATCCTTTGAAACGATCTTGGCCTGGGTACATAGCGTCTCTGCCAGGTCATATCCATAGTGGAAAGGATAGGAAGACTTGATGAAGGCTATGCCTGCGCATGCAGTGAGTCCGTTATCTGCACCTAGCTTCTGCCTGGTGGCATTCTCAAACTCTTCAAGATAGACCTTTACATAGTCGAGGGCTAGGCTTGCCTTGCATATCATGGTCATGTCATCTCCACCCAGTACTACAGGACGGAATGGGAAGATGCTTGACTCTTGTGTATAATCTTCTGCGGTATATACTTTTTTGAAGGCGGCTCGGGCTGCCTGGCAGGTAGCCTGGTTCAGCTTTTCTGAGAAATCTTTCAGCTTTTCCATGGAGCTGCTGAATTTGGACAGAATCTGTCCCAGACCATTACCGTCAGCATGAATGATGGCTACCCAGTCATTCTTGCCTGTGAGATCCTCGATGTTCAAGGCGATGTTCTTAGGAGAGAGATTCTTGATATGGAAACTCTTTTCTGCCAAGCTGATGGTTGCCTTGCCTCCGACGGAGAGGTTGCGTTTCTTTAGTGTTCCTTCATCCAGATATTCCTGACTTTCCTGTGTGATGGCAGGAAGTCCTGTGGTTCTTGAACGTTCTACGCCCATGAAACCTACGGTCATGCTTCTGGCTGGTTTGTTGCGTTGGATCTTCAGCTTTTTCTCCAGCAGGTCCATGCAGGAAGCGAAGTGAGTCTTGAGTTCTTCCTCCGTTACCTTTACCACAGCCTGGCTGATGGTGATGCCAGGAGCTGCCAGCATCACGGTCTTAGGAAACTCCAGGACGGTTTTCTCGCATTCCTGGAGATCATCATAGACACATTTGATGTTGCCGGCTGCATTGATGATACGGGTAGCTCCTTGCAGGTAGTTGGATTCAAAGAGGGTGGTGCATATCTTTTCTACCAGCTCGCTGCCGCCGACGATGTCTTTGAGTGAGTTGGTTGAGAAGATAAAACCCTGGATACCCTGTATGGAGGCTCCATATATGTATTTGTTTTTCTCCATGTTATTTTGTTTTTACGGTTGTGGGTGTAAAAGTATAAAAAAAAGATGGTAAAAACTATTTTTTCTTCAAGAAAATGTTATTTATCGGATATTTTTTTGTATTTTCGCCAAAAAAATAAGAAATGGAAGCAACTAACATAGCCATCTTGAGATTTAAGGAAACCTTGAGCTCTACTGAACTCAGGTGTTTTCGTGGTGCCATCGTGGAATTGGCAGGCAGGGAAAATCCCTGTTTTCACAACCATGAGGCGAATGGGTTGAGATATGGATATCCTCTGGTACAGTACAAGGTAATTGATAATCATGTTTGTCTGATTGGAATAGCAGAAGCAGCCATGGCAGTGATGGCTCTGGTGGGAAAGTTTCCTATAAGTCTCATGATTGGAAAGAAGGAGATGGAGTTTCATGTACAGGATTGTACGCTTACTCCTTATTTTCCCAAAATAGAAGATGCCCCGAAGCTTTATCATCTGAGCAGTTATATCGGTCTTACTGATGAAAACTTCAAGAAATACCATTCCATGCTGGCTCTTACGGACAAGGTGATTTTTCTGGAGAAGGTCATCACAGGAAACATCCTTTCCTTTCTGAAGGGCATCGGCTATCATGCCGATGAGCAGATTGAATGTGCCATCACGGAGATGAAGGAGCCCAGGGAACAGAGCTACAAGCATGTGAAGTTTGATACTTTTGATCTGATGTTTGTCAGCAACATGGAACTGCCAGATGGCATTGCTCTGGGAAAAAGCGGAAGTGTGGGTTTTGGTACGCTTTCCAGAAAGGAACTTCCGGAGAAATTAAAAAACTTTAATCAGTAATATTATGGCAAAGGTACTTATATCATTCATCGGTACAGGGCCTCTGGTGAACAAGGGGGCACAGGGAGAGGAGAAGTCTGCCCGAGAATATCGCAGGGCTTCCTATCATCTGGGTGAAGAGAACCTGGGTGAATACTCTTTCATGGCGGCTGCATTGTATGAAACTCAGAATATAGACAAGGTCATCTTGATCGGTACTGCCCATTGCATGTGGGAAGAGGTATATCGCTATTTTCAGGAGAAGAACGGCGGTGTGATCGATGAGGATGTGTATTGTGAGATAGCAGAGCATTGTGAAGCTGCCACCAGCAAGAGTGATCTGTTTATTCCGCATGTCAAGGAGATAGAGGCAGCTATTGGAAAGGATGCACATCTGGCATTGATAAGATATGGTGTGAATGAGGAGGAAATCAATGAGAACATCAACATCATCCTGCAGTTGAATAAATTGCTCTCCACGGGAGACGAACTCATAGTGGATGTCACCCATTCTTTCCGTTCATTGCCTATTACCATCATGAACCTGCTTCTTTATCTGAAGAATGTCAGCAGCAAGAATATCAAGATCTCTCATATATATTATAGCATGATTGAGATGAACAAGGAGTATGGTTATGCTCCGATTGTGGATCTGAAGAAAATCCTCAAGCTCAATGACTGGATTGTGGGAGCCATGGCCTTCAAGCAGTATGGCAATGCCTATCAGATTGCAGGCTTGCTTCAGCAGGAGGACACGGATGTGACCAATCGTTTGAAGCATTTCTCGGATGTGATGAATCTCAACCATCTATATGCGATCTCTCAGGAGACCCAGTCTTTGAGAGCTTTGATGAAAAAGGATTTTGATTCTATGCTACCTGAAATGATCGTGAAACCGGTTGTGAAGGATTTCCTGAATAACTTCAAGGGAACGGAGCAGAATCCTGCGCTTTTCCAGTATCAGCTGGCCCAGTGGCAATTCAAGCACATGAACTATACGGCAGCCTTGATTTCCTTGCAGGAGAGCATCCTTTCCTATGCATGTCAGACCGCAAATCACGATCCTTTTGATAAGGATGAACGACAGAGTATCAAGGATGTGATTTGCAGTGACAAGGAATTCATACCATTTGAGCTGAGAGGAGTATATTTCGAGATTACCAAAAACCGAAATGTCGTGGCTCATGCCCTGGAGAGTAATTTCTCTTCGGGCAAGATCATTGAAAGTTTAAGAACATCGCTTGTTACGGCGGGAAAATATATTAAGTAATAAAGGGGATTATGGGAAAGAATATTATGACATATCAGAAGCGCTTGAATCTCATAGATGAATGTCTGCGCAGGTTTGACCATCCGATGAATATCAAGGAAATTCAGGAATACTGTAATCAGAGGCTGAACAGGAAATTCACGGATCGTACTTATCGATATGACCTGGAAAAAATAGAAATGGAGAATGAGATAAGTTATCGTGTGACCGTTATTAATGGTTTTCAGTGCTTTACGTATGCTGACGAGAGCTTTTCTATTAATAACAATGCTGTTGTCAACCAGGTTGATTTATGCAATTTCCGTAAGATAAAAGAAGCATTGGGTGATTTCCTAGGATTGGGCTTAGAGTCTTCTTTAACTACCATGACTGATGAAATCAACAAGTTTCTTGGCTATGATGAGCAGCAGCGTCCTATTATTTCTTTTGAGAAGGTTGTACTGGAGTCTCATGGTAAAATTAAGCCTCATGATTTGCTGGAGCCTTTGCTCAAGGCTATCATACAGCATCAGACCATGGATATAAAATATGAGGTTCCAGGAAGAGGTAAGCGTGAGTGGACCGTGTTCCCTCAGTTTCTCAAGCAGTATAATCAGCGCTGGTATCTCATTGCCACCAGGCACAGAGATGAGGTAGAGGGAAAGCTCTACAATCTGGCATTGGATAGAATTCGCAAGATGGAGGCTAATCAGCATATTCCTTACAAGGAGTGTGGTATTGATTTTTCTGACTTCTTTGAGGATGTTGTAGGTGTAACAAAACCGGATGGTGCTGAGCCTATAGAGGTGAAGTTGCGAATTGACCGTGGTGAGTATCCTTACATAGAGAGTAAGCCTATTCATACTTCTCAGAAAATAGATTCTGAACACAAAGAAGACAAGGATTATGTTTACGTGTCTTTAACTGTTTATGACAACTTTGAGCTGAGAAGCAAAATCTTGTCATATGGAAGCAAGGTTACAGTCATGGAGCCAAAGAGTTTGAGAGATAAGCTTGTTCATGATTTGAAGAAGTCTCTTGAAAATTATCAGGATTAAGCTTTATGGGTAGAAGAGTTTTTTTATCTGTCTTGGGAGTGGCTTTCTATGAGACATGCCGCTACCGAAAGGATGATTTCACAGGAAGTGAGACTCTTTTTGTGCAGAAGAGTTTACTCGAATATCTACAGCAGCAGGAGAATTGGGGAGGTGAAAACGACCTGGTTCTTATGCTTCTGACGGATTTGGCAAGGCAGAACAACTGGGACAAGAATCTGGAGACCCGTTTCTGTGCCAAGCTCAAGAAGGAGGTTGCATATCAGGGATTGGAGAAGATATTGCTGGATATGAATCTCTCCTATCAGGATATAGCTATTCCGGATGGTAAGGATAGTGATCAGATGTGGGAGATTTTTGAAGTTATCTTTGATGAGCTTCAGGAGGGTGACGAACTGTATCTTGACATCACCAATAGCTTTCGTTATCTTCCCATGCTGCTGGTGGTGCTTGTCAACTATGCCAAGCTGCTCAAGAATGTTAAGGTGAAGGCCATCTTTTATGGCTATTACGAGGCGCGTGACAAGGAGAGCAACATTGCACCTATCATGGATCTGCTTCCTCTTTCTGTTTTGCAGGACTGGACGTTGGCTGCTTCGGATTATCTGCGATACGGTCAGGTGCAGAAGCTCTATGAATTGTCGGAATCATCACTTCTTCCAATCTTGAAGAATACAGAAACCCGCACTAAGGACACTGAGATGTTGCGTGCCTTTGTCCGGAAGTTGAAGGAAATGGTGGAGGAACGAACCACCTGTCGGGGGTATGCCATTGTGGATAGCAAGAACGTGTGGAATCTGAAGCGCACTGCAGGTGGAATACAGAAAGTGACGATTGTTCAGCTCAAGCCTATCTTTGAAAAGATCAAGCAGTCGTTGAATGATTTTGATGCCAAGGAGAATGTACTGAACTGTATCAAGGCTGCCAAGTGGTGCTGTGCCAACAAGCTTTATCAGCAGGCTACGACCATGTTGGAAGAAGGTCTAGGTACTTTCCTGTGCTGTCATTATCAGCTTGACTATCGTAACAAGGTTTGTCGCGATGCAGTGTTCAGCTGCATTGCTATCAAGACACAGAATAAGAATACTGATGGTCTGGAGACTACTAATGAGTTCGTTGCGAAAATCCTGGCAGATGATAGTGTTTGGGGGAACAAGGAATTTGTGACTATCTTGCAGCAGGTGGTTGAATTACGCAATGATTACAACCATGCAGGATTCAAAGACAATCCTTTTTCTGCTCAGACGATCATTGGTAGGGTAGAGCAACTACTGGATGGAATTGAGGATGTCTTGTCTGAGATATAGGATTTGGTAGCATCATTTTAAATGGTTTTAGGGGCTGTTTAAAGTGGTGCTTTTGTTTTGTGGAGTATTGGGATGGTTGATGTTTGTGAAGAGGTGTTAATACCAAGAGCATATTTACTTAGATATTTAAGAATAATTGGCTTGCATATCTCGAAAAATAGTCGTACCTTTGCACTCGCTAATAAAAAGTTAATTTTCGGTTAAGAAAGGTAAAAAATTGTTTAGCTGAGTTCTTTAACTTATTGATAATCAGAATAGTCTTATAAGGCCGAGTACGAGACCATCGTCCACTACAACAAGGATTAAGACAAGTTTTGCGTGCTTTGTTGAGCTCAGTTAAAACCTGTACGAGACCATCGTCCACTACAACAAGGATTAAGACTTGCCGCCGCCAAATGTTACGTTGCCGTCTTTGTCGTACGAGACCATCGTCCACTACAACAAGGATTAAGACGTAAAGGAATAACCGGCTAAACTCGGCTTAACTAAAGTACGAGACCATCGTCCACTACAACAAGGATTAAGACCTTTCATAATTATAATAATTTGAATTGATAAATAAACGTACGAGACCATCGTCCACTACAACAAGGATTAAGACAGTCTTCTACTGATACATTTTGTTCTCCGAGACAGTGTACGAGACCATCGTCCACTACAACAAGGATTAAGACGCGTTAAACGATTAGTTGGTACACGACCAACAGCAGTGTACGAGACCATCGTCCACTACAACAAGGATTAAGACAGTAAGTCCCATTGCAACATAGCAAACTCCAGGTGCGTACGAGACCATCGTCCACTACAACAAGGATTAAGACGCTTCCTGGACAATATTAATAGTTGCACCACTAAGAAGTACGAGACCATCGTCCACTACAACAAGGATTAAGACCTGCGAATGATCATAATATCGAACTCGTGAATAGCATGTACGAGACCATCGTCCACTACAACAAGGATTAAGACTTGTATGGCATTGAAGGCAAAGGAGACTTCTTTCTTGGTAAGAGACCATCTTCCACTACAACATGGATTAAGACACATCTGTCCACTGCTGCTTTGTTCCGTTGATGGTGTACGAGACCATCTTCCACTACAACAAGGATTAAGACATTTCACCCTTATCGTTGGTGACATCTGCCATACGTACTAGACCATCTTCCACTACAATAAGGATTAAGATCGGCAAACAATGCCACGAAAATCTTCTTCTTCATAAGTACGAGACCATTGTCCACTATAATAAGGATTAAGACATCTCTGCAGACCGATAGTCATAGTTTGCGGTACGACGTTTGGGACCATCTTCCATTATAACATGGTTAAAGTACTAACTGCTCTGTAGATATCAAATATTTTAAACGGGAATCTCAAAGCGAGTGGTGGCGCATCTTTTCCTCTACAAGGTTCATGCTGGGCAACATTAAAGATGCTCTTAAATAAAAGAGTGAGGTTTAAAAGTGAGGTTAAGATGCGCAGTTTATATTGCCATATAAGCTTCTACAGAGAAAGTTTATAATCTTTGGAAATGCCGGCAAGGATGCGTTGTCTGCCGCTTTGATGGGATTTTTATGCCTGACGGTTTGAGTTTCTCTGCTTCTAGTTCATAATTCTCTCGTTTTTCTGAGGTGGGAATAGCTATTAGTTACTTATACTGGAACCTGTTCAATTGTGTCTGCAGTGTGGACGCAATAGCATAAGTTCGGTAAAATTGACGATTTAATTCCAGTTGTCTTTTTACAAAGTCTTATCTATACTTTTGTAGGGTAGCGTTGTTTAGAATTTCAATCTTGTTTTTGGCTTTAGATAGGATCGTATTGTCTTGAAAGTGTAAAAAGTCAAAAATATGAGCTAAAAGTTTGGTGGTTACTCTCGTTTTTTATACCTTTGTGGTGGCTTTGATATTGGAATGAAAAAGGAATAGCATTTCTCTTTTAAGATGAATAGTTATAATTGATGGCCTACTATACTTAATAAGGTGTAAGGTCTGGATTTTCGGTACATAGTTCTTTGCTTGGAGGGTTCTTGTTAAATAGGGATCCTTTTGAAAAAATAACTTTTAAATTGATGTATAATGGGTCAAGAAGAAGTAGATGCTGCAAACAGACTAATATTGGATTTAATCTCTAAATATAGAGTCATCATAGCAGGATGCAGAGACTTTACAGACTACGAACTGCTGAAAGAGAAGTGTGACTACTATCTCCAAAATCAACAGCCGGAAGATATTGTCATTGTTTCTGGGCATGCTTCTGGAGCAGATGCCTTGGGTGAGAGATATGCTCAGGAACAAGGTTTTCAATTGGAGACATATCCGGCAGACTGGAAAGTCCACGGAAGGGCAGTTGGACCAATCAGAAATGCTAAGATGGCTAGCGTGGTTCATGCTCTCATATCCTTCTGGGATGGCAAAAGCCGGGGCACAAAGAACATGATAGATACAGCCAAGAAGCATAACTTGCAGGTAGCTGTAGTCAGATACTAACTATTTAAAATCATAGAAATGGAACAGAATGAAAATGAAATGAATGGAAAAGAGTTGTTCGAGTTGTCTCTTTCTTTTCACGAAGGTAAGGAAGAAGGACAGTTTGGTGTTAACATAAAGGCTAAGAAGGACGGCGAGGAGACGGATCTCAAGCTATTCGATAGTGACTTCATCGGTATGTGTTACAATGGTATGAAATTGGTGTTCAGCCAGATTACATACCTTTATGTTCAGAGTCTTCATGAGACTGGAAAAATGTCTGATGAAGAATACAATGAGCTGATGGCTCGTGCTGGGCAGAAATCGCAAGATGAAGCTGAAAGTGGAGAGTAAGAGTACATATAGATGAATGGGATGATGCTGTGTGCGTAGTGCCCAGCATAGCTCCATTTAACACATATAATTATGTATAGAATCCTACATGCATCAGCTGATTATCTGCTATGTTCTTTCGAGTTTGAAAACATGAAAACAGGAGAACATGTTTTTGCAGACTACTTTGATGATCCTTTATATGACTTGCTCTCTCTGTTTAAGCTGCAGTTTGATCATGAGTTGGAGGGAAAGGTAATAGATGTCATTCCTTCCGATCTGTTTATCAGGTCAGCTGAGTGGGCTAAGGAGTGCAGCAAGCATTGGATTGAAGGTGCATGGCTTTATCCGTGGCTAAAGGAAAAGGGAGCTGTGACAAAATCAAAGAATAAACGGTCTTGAAATTGAAATGTAAATAGAGCACTGCCTTTTACATTGAAGGTGCTGTTCATGACAATGGGTGTCGTCTTAGCCTTTTTGAAGTGTTGGATTATGCCTTATAGTATTAACTAAAGCCCTCGACAACGCGGTTAAGCCAATTAACAATGAGAATTATTAACTTTAGTGACAACACTACATACGTTTCTGATGGAGAATCTTACCGTCTTGATGGCAAGAACCACAATATTCAGCGTATCGACAAGAAATGGATGGTGGATGGCAGGGCAACTACCTTTTCTGAAATGTTGAAGATGGGAGTGGCTGTCAAGAAAACACCAGAAGAGACGCAGAAAGATTTGGAAGAAGCTCTTCAAGAGGTTAGGGATAGCAATCCTGTTGTCGTAAATGCTACAGGCATTATTCCTTTCCTGAAGTCTGTTTTTCGGATGCTTTTTCATCACTGAATTAAGTTCAAGGTGTCATTTGGAGGGCATTGATTAGAATATCAAACAACTAACAATAAAAATATGAGAAAAATTCTATTACTTTTTATGGCTATTGGGTATGTGTGTATTTGCAAGGCACAATTATCTGCAGCAGATTGCAAGTATGTCTTGGAAATCTTCTGTAGAAATTATTATGGTTCTTGTTTCGAGGGTAAAACCTATGTACCCAATACTTTAATCATCACAAGTGTTGGTGTTGACCAGAATAGTGGCGGAACTTTTGTCAGTGGTCTTCATTCCTATCAGGGACAGTATGTTCCTTTTAGAGGGAGAAAGACACATACCAATGTGCAGTTCAATGCAACGATAGTGCGTCAACCCAAGCGAGACTATGTCGTTTTCAACAAATGGTATGAGCCCGACTTGTTGAATCGAAAGGGTGGATGGGAGACCGGCCAAAAGCTTATACAATATAAGTAATGGATTTTTGTCTATATGATATATCAGTTTACGGCAGTATAACTATTTGTAAAGTTGCGAGGGAGGTGGTTACTATTTGTAATCACCTCTCGACTATAGCTTAAAGTAAAAGAAGATGAAACAGACATATTTGGACTTCACTTCTCTTGGCTATACGCCACGAGATCTGCTACAGTTGAATCGTGAACGGTTCCTGGCGGCATATCAGCAGACTTTCAGTCCGTTGTTTCAGATAGCCCAGAATATGGGATATGAGGTATGGAACGTGTAGGCGGTCATTGATATTGGGCTTATGGACTGGATACAGCAACCAGATTGAAGGTTCATGGCTTTACTTCTGAGTAAAAAGCCTCTTGGTAAGAAGATTGTTACAGTCTTTGCCTTTATCTGTAAACAACGACAGGAATACGGTTATGGCAGTGGATCTATTTTCATCTGCCAAGTAAATATAGTGCTTATGGATACATATGAATTGAAGGATATTGACGTTGGTTTTGACTTTACCAGTGATACGGCCCATTATTGGGATGATTTTTGGAAGGAAGATGATCTGGGGTGGGCCAAGATGGATCCGGACTCAAAAAGTCCAACCCTTAGGCGGTATCATCAGCTTCTCTGGAGTCGCAGGCTTCCTTGTGGGCAAAGCATGCAGCTGACGGATGGAAGGAGCAGGTATTATCTCAGGTGGGAAGAGTTTTACATGGGAAGTGATTCCATCCTGGTCAGTTTTCGGCATTCTGATAAAAGGGAAGTTTTGGATGCTGTCCGTAATATGGTTCCTGACTATCATTCTTTCGTGGAGAAGTATGTTAGGGACTTCTACACGATAGGTGGCATGATGCTTTTTCCTCAGCACAGGTATAGTTTCAACTGTGCCCGTGGTTGCAACAAGCGTATCTGTGACCGATGGGACTACACCTTGGAATGCATCAGAAGATATTATCAGGGAGGTACCAGTCCTCTGTCAAGAGCCATGGAAAGGGATAAGGAATTCTTTGATCTCTTTGTTGACTTCAAGGGATTTGTGGACTTTTTCTTCTTGCAGGATTGTGTGGATGAGCATTATGAGAAGGTCAACTTGTGGTTGGGTGAGAGTTTCTTTGAGAAGAATCCTTATCCTCACTCAGCCAGTGAATATCTTGCCTGGATAGAAGCAGAATATGATTTCTTGAGAAAGCGGAATCGGAGAATAGAAGAATTCTGTAAGGCTTCCTTGGAGGGATAGTGTAATCTAAACCTTGGCATGGCTTGGATTACACTATCCGGGTTTCTTGCAGCATGACTATCTCAATAGCATGAACGCCAAGAATTTCACCATAAATCAACCTATGGACGAATGCATCGGTCTCAGATGGTATTGCTTATACTATCCAGGAATACTTCCAGATAACCGGCATAATATAGCGGAATATTATATAAAGTGAAAGACTTACCTTTCTGAGTCGTAACGGTATCCGATGTCATCGGGCCATTCCAGAGACGCAGTGCCACCTTCTCTCTCGATTCATCCATAAAGAGATGCAAGGAACGCAGTTTGGCATTGCTGCCGGTCTTTACTTCTATCGGAATCAGGTGCGATCTGTATCTTATCAGGAAGTCGATTTCTGCCTGAGAGTTCTTGGCTTCACGTACCCAAAACATTCTTTTCTCGCCAAAGATAAACGTTGAACCCAACAATTCCTGACCTACAATATGCTCTGCTATATCACCATTCCAAAGTTCATCGGTGTCTTTGCTGAAAAGCAAATCTTCCTGCATGCCTGCGACATAATTCACCAAGCCCGTATCTATCCATAAC
Source organism: Segatella copri (assembly GCF_002224675.1). Classification (GTDB taxonomy): domain Bacteria; phylum Bacteroidota; class Bacteroidia; order Bacteroidales; family Bacteroidaceae; genus Prevotella; species Prevotella copri_U. Next base: position 137,726 of record NZ_NMPZ01000008.1, read on the forward strand.
AACTTAGGACTCTTCTTCAAGTCGGGCAAAATCGGAAATGATGCTGTAGTTTGAGGATATACCAATTCCAATAAAAGCGTTTTCTCCAATATCCGGAAAGCATTGCCTGCATCTGCCGCCTTAAAAGAAGAACTTGTGAATTTGGAAAACTGGATGCGGTGGGCTGCAAATGTCCAGCCATAGTTCAAGATGAATCGTATGGCATCTTGCTCCTTGGGTTTACTGGCGTATTTTTCCACATCGTCCCGATAGCCTGAAAGTAGCGCATTAAATACCCCATTCAGTCTGACAATATCCTTATACTTGGCATAATTGGCAACGGCTTCGGGTAAGCCACCCACAATCATATACTTCTTGAACCACTCCATGGCCGAAGAATGCAAAGAAGCTGGCAAGGACATGTTTTCTATACTGTCTGCCATCTGTTTCTGACCCATGGCACGAAGAAACTCTACGAAAGTACATGGATGCAAAGCCATATATTCTACACGGCCAACAGGGAAAGAGATATGTCGCCCCATCAGGCTTTCCAGCAAAGATCCCGCTGCTATCACATAGATTTCAGGATGCTTCTCATAGAAGTAGCGCAAGGTTTGCACTGCCTTCGGCTCATTTTGTATCTCGTCGATAAAAATCAAGGTGCGCTTTCCGAAATCCATCGGTTCATTAGCTTTGAGATAAATTCCAGCTAATACATCTTCGAAAGAATAGTCTGCAGCAAACAGCTCAGCATATTCCTTCTCCTCCAGGTTCATATAAATATAGGTATCAAACTCCTTGGCAAACAACTTTACCAATGTTGTCTTACCCACCTGTCGAGCCCCTCGCAAAACCAGCGGCTTACGATCTTCCTTTTTCGCCCATTGGCGAAGATATTTGATGGCGATTCTTTCAAACATAAGTTTATCTTTAATAATATGGTTATGTATTATCCAAATGATCATATTGAAAGATAGCTTTCAGAAATCAAATGCATTAAAAACATGCCGCAAAGATACAACTTATTTTCAAGAATCCAAACAAAACAAGCAAAAAATAAGCATTTCCAAACCAAAAAATCAGTTATTCTGATGCATTTCCAAACCAAAAACCAGTTATATTGATGCATTTCCAAACCAAAATTTCTCAGATTACGATGTATTTCCAAAGCAAAAATACAAAAAATGATGCATTTTCAAAGTACATTTTGTCTTATACAAAGCTTGCACTCTTGTAATGAAACCTAATCACAATTGTAATATGCTACTGGATTTTGTCCAATGGTTATGAGCTGGCTTGCATCCTTGTTGAGATAGGGAGAGTCATCTAGTTCCTTTCCTATGCATTCGTATCTGTTGGGATATCTAGGGTCTGTTGACAAATGCCATTTTTCGGGAACGATCACTTCTTTCACGATTCCATCGACATGGCCTACCACGAGTGAGATCTTGGAAAGTCTATGTTTGGAGATTCGCCAATATTTTCTGGTGGCTTCATATGTTGATGGGCGATAGTATTCACTATGTCTGTCCGTACAGTGGAAGGATCTCTTGATGTTTACAAAGAGAATTCTGTCTGATGCAGATATTTTTATGGGTTCTTTCATCTATTTTTGCTTTTTAAAGATGTTTCTATTATGATGCCGTAACACTATATTTTAATGTTTCATTTATTTCCTGGTCACTGATAGTTGCTCAGGATTTTGCCATGTCTGAGAGTCATGGCTTCAAACGGCATGGCAAAAGTACGAATAAATTCTGAGAAACTCACTCCTTTTGGAGGATTTTTTAGACCATGGAGCTTTTATACATTCTTTTGGCTTCTACTATGGGGTGAGGTCATACATTCTTTGTGGTATTGAACTCTGTTCTGTTTACATCTGCCATGATTTTTGTAGGCATTGACATAGAGAGTTTTGTCTATTTTCCTTTGGGTTAACAGAATATATCATGTTTATGGCTGATGTCATGTATACCAAGGAGGTCTCTTCATTTCTGGTGAAGGGTGAACTACCCTCGATGGTGGACCTTCTTCCCACCTTCATGGATAGTTCACGCTTGACCATTCATTCCGGGACGCACATATGATGTTCTCCTTCAAATGCATGACATGTCTTGAAGCCCCAAGGTAGAGTATGCCTTGGCATGCTACCTTGCCACCTGGCAGAATGGGTTCTAATCTGTCAGGAGGCTGAAGGGAGATAGGAAAGTTTTCCCGCAGTGTCCTTTGGACATAGTGGGAAAACACATTGTCTTATGGGTTTGATAGTGGTTGCATCTATGGTTTCATTTTGTTTTTGGGGAGAATAAACCTCACTTTTTTATCTTTTCTAGCCGGTAGCCATCACCTTGGGCTTTTTACTTTGCAAAGGTATGTGAAGTCCTCTCAGACACCAAACACCACCTTGTTATCGGCTAAGAATCTTTTTGTAGCAGGCTTCCACAATCAGAGATTGGGTATTCTAAAAAAGATTCTTGACCGATTGTTTGGCTTACTGACCTTGGGACTTCCATTCTTTTAGCACGTAAAAAGGCTAAAGTGATGACGGTTATGCCGGAATGATTATAAAAAAAAAGCTCGGATTCTTCTGAAAACAAAAGCTTGAAAAGGCTGTGAATCAGGAAATCCAGAATATTTTTTTTGAGTGTTGAACTTTAAATAGAAACAAGATGGAAGTATTTCTTTTTTATCGGACTGACAATTGGAACTCCCGTGAGAGCAAGGACTTGATTTACATCGGGACTAGCAAGGAGGCAAGTATCAAGAAGTTGATGAAGTTGGACAGCGAACCCATTACGGAGGAGCAAGCCGAGGACATCAGACGGATGAACCAAAGTCAGTGTAACAATGTGGGGTATGAATGGGAAGTGGAGGTTTGGACTCCGAACCATTTGAGCTGATAACTTTTTAAATGGAATTTTTATGGCAAGAGTGATAGATGAGGGCATGAAAGCCCAGTTGAGCAAGAAGCAGGGGTTCTTCTTGAAGTATTTTCCGGCAAGAATCCGCAATGTGGGTGAGGATGCCAAGGAAGCAAGAAAGCTTATCTATGCTTTCAAGGACGCTAGGGATGAAGCTTACAAGCAGGTGGCGCAGATGGTGGATTCCTACTTGAAGAAAGAGTATGGCGAGGAGGTGAAGGACATGGTTTTCCTTTGCGTGCCTGCTAGTCGTCAGGAAGTGAACAGAAGCCGCTACAAGGTGTTCTGCAAGGAGGTGAGCCGATTGAGCGGTATTCAGAATGGTTATTCCCATCTTATCTTGATGGAGGACCGCTTGGCGATTCATGAACGCAGAAGAGGAGGAGAGAAGGAGATTTCCAAGGTGAGCATCATGGACTTTGATAGGGCTTTCTTCAAGGGTAAGAAGGTACTCGTCTTTGATGACATCATCACCACCGGCGGCTCTTATGCCCTCTTTGCCGAGGAAGTGGAAAAGCATGGGGCTCAAGTGGTGGGAGGTCTGTTTTTGGCAAGAACACATTATAAATATAATAAGGTATGAAACTGATTTTGAGCAAGACACAGAGCGTTGCCTTTACGGGGCATCGCTCTATTGCTCCGGAAAAGGTTCCGGAGCTTAGACGGCAGGTGAGGGGAAAGATTAGGCTGCTTTACATGTTGGGTTTCAGAAACTTTGTCTCGGGCATGGCGATGGGCTTTGACATGTTGGCAGCCGAGGAGGTCATCAAGCTCAAGGAAGAGCTTTCGGATTTGAAATTGATTGCCGTTATTCCTTATCGGGGACAGAGTGAGAGGTGGGCTTATCAGCAGCGTCAGAGGTATCAGCGCATCCTTTCCAAGGCTGATGAGGAGATTCTTCTGAGTGAGGGATATTACAATGGGTGTCTGTTGAAGCGCAATGATTACATGTTGGATCATGTAAGCGGTATCATTTCCTATTTTGATGGCAAGCCAATGGGAGGTACTTTTTATACCTGCAGAAATGCCAGGGCTAAGGGTATAGATCTTATCAATCTTTATAGGCTGGTTTAGGAGGTTTCTCGCCAAAAGGCGAGGAACTTTTTGCGTTTGGGGATATGTGAAAGGTTTGAGGTGCGCAAGCTGGCAAGTTGATACTCTAAACTCCTTGTCAAATAAGCCTCCTGAATTTAACATTTGAATTTTCGGACGTTAACATTTGAAAGGCGCTATTATTTTATCTATAGGTTTCGCATAAACTGTTTATAAACAGATAGATGGATTGCTATGATGTCTGGTTTTTGTTTTTGTCATCCTGCATAATTCGGTTTTTCCGATATGTTAAATACCAACATAGATTTGGAAAACACCCCGTTTTGATGTTTTCTTTCTTAATTTTGCACCCAGAATCAAAATCGCATATTAAAATTGAAAAGGAATAAAATGAAGGTAAAAAAGTTAATAGTATTCGGGATGACCATGATGTTTGTATTGGCTTCTTGCAATCAACATCCATCCTTCTCTTCCTCCCAAGAAGCGTTGGATGGATGCAAGAAGCAGCTGCAGCTTTTGAAGCAGAAGCAGGATGCTTCCATCGAGGAGCTTTCCTCTCTCACCTCCACCTGGCTGGAGGTGCAGGATTCTGCCTACAGCGCTTTCGGCCGCGACTCTTCTCTCAACCTCAAGAGCCCGATGGCGGTGGCGTATTTCATGGTGTCGGATTCCATTCGGACAGAGATCAGCCGTCTGGCCTTTTCCAAGCCTCGCCAACTGCGCGAGGTGATGTATTTCAAGCAGCATACGGCCATGCAGAAGGAGAAGATGGAGAAGTCTGATATCTACCGGGATGCCGTGAAGTATTACGAGAAGCTGGATGATTATCCGATCTACTCCTCTCTTCAGGAGACGATGTCCGCCTATAGTAGTTTGCTCTCTTCTGCCAAGCCATTCAGACAGGGGGATGAACTGATCAAGTTCATCGCCTTGGAGGACAAGTGTTTCAGGAGTCTGATGAAGTATCTCTCTCAGGTGAAGCCGGAAAACCTCCAGCAGCTCACCGTTGCCACCACCCGGGTGTTTGACGGTCTCTACTCTTCGGTGGGAACCCAGGCTGATGAGGTGAACGACAGGACGATGCTTTATCTGAGCATGAGATTCAACCGACGCATTGTGCAGAATGCCTTGGCATGCAAGGACGATATCCTATCTAGGAAACGCCTGTCCACAGCGCAGAAAGCCAACTATCGGTGGATGCTCATTCAGCCGTTCATGGCCATCGATGACTACTCTGCAGCCGTGCTCACCAAGGAACAGGGAGAGCAGCTTCTTTCCCTCTCAGATGACCTGCCGGGGCTGCTTGAAAGGTTAGATGCCAAGAAACATGTACAGGATAAGGAAAACAATTTGACAGAGGTGCTGTCGGATTATTTCCTCAAATCATATCTATCATCCATACTTTAATGAATTCAAATGATCAATACGTTAAATGACTTCAAGCTTTTAGAAAGCGAGGAATTGAAGAATTCCATTGCAGAATTTCTCTTCAAGCTATATTGCAAGCTCCCGGAGCAGTTTAAGGAAAGTGCTTTACCTACCACCGAGAATGATGATTTCGTGGAAGTTGTCATACCTACCCGCAGGCAGGTGATGATGGAAGACCTGGTGGATCTGCTGGAGAAGAAGGTAGGGCTTCATATCCTTTATGCCTCGAAGATGAAGTTTGGCAAGCATCTCAGGGCTGTGGCTTATTCCACACCGGTGGAGGGCAGCATGTTCATCGTCCATCTGGGCAGTGAGCAATATGGAATACTGGATAGCATGACGGTTCACTTTTTCGACAGTGAAGAGATCATGCTGCTCAGCATTCATCGACTGCTCAGGGACAACACCCATGTGGAGGCAGAGGTCCTGGAATGCCAGAAGATGAACCAGATTCTCTCTCACTTCTTCTAACCGCATATAACTTCTAAAAAATGGTGATGATTGTTTTAAAGGTGGTGTTGGCCCTGCTGCTGACCCTGGTGCCTTTTGTATTCCATTATGTGATCAAGCCCAAGGCTTCCAGCTCCCCGAAGTGGAGAAGTTTCTATAGCTTTCTATCTACCAAGATGCCTTGCATCAGAAGGAAGGCTGCCAAGGTGAAGGCATGGATTTCTTATGTCTATGGGAAGATGCACAGAAGCAGGAACGGAAGAAAATTCTTTATCTTGGTGCTTCTTGTCATGATGCTGGTTTTTCAGGTGGTGGATTATCATGCGGCAAGGCAGGCTTATCAGCTACTTGGGGAATCGTCTCTTCTGTCTGGGGGGATGAGTCTGACACCTTATCATATAAGAGTACCCTTTCTAGGTGAAGTCATGGTACCGGGTTCGGGAAAGCTCTTGGAGAGCCTTCTTTACCCTTTTCTAACCCAGGCCTGGGTTTATGTCATTGCCCTGGGATCCACTATGATGCTGTTTTCCTATAGGCTTGCCGACAGGATTCTTCTAAGGATTCATGCAAGCAGCATCTTACAGATTTCCCTTGCTTCCGTAGCCATTCTGATGGTGGTGGTTTCCATGGGACGCTGCTTCCTGCTCTTTGAATTGCTCATGATGCTGCTCATGGCAGGCATCATTTATCCCTTCCCTCAGCAGCCATCTTCACCCAGGGGTAAAGCAAGATGGCAGAACTTGGGCTCTGGGCAGCAGGAGAAGCAGGCAGCCTAGGGTTTTCGGGAAGCTTATATCACATATTTATATTCTATCTAGTAGTTTTTCTAAGTTCAAACATTATATCCAAAAGTTATAACCAAATGGTAAAAGAAAATATAACCACTTCAGAGCTTCACGGCAAGAAGGATGGTTTCGTTATCAGAATGTCGTCAGAGCTCATGGCTTATCTTTGCAACGACTATGCTTATCGCAATCCCAACAGATTCTCCCGCCTAAAGGCCTTGCAGGATCTGCTCATCCGCTATCAGGAGGCTAAGCAGTCTTCTTCTCAAATGAACGTCAACATAGCCCAGCTTATCAAGGCCTGGGGATGGAGCCGTCCTTCGGTGCTGGCTTTTGTGGAGCAGCTCGAGAAGTTGGAGGTCCTGGAGGTATGCAACATGGTAATCAGCAAGGTCGTTCATCTGAAGCCTGGTCTCTTTAGCCCGGCTCTCTCTCCCTCTGACAGCATGTAGCTTCCATAGTCAGCCTTCTTTCCAGAAAGGATTTTAAGCGTTAATTTTGTTCTCGGCTTCGGCCAGGTGCCTTCCAGTTTGAGATCAACTGCCCTACAATAGGGTACGTTTTTCCAGGTGGGCGCTTGCGCCGTAAGCCCTTTTTTCAACATCAGGGGGGAGCCTAATACCAAGTTTGTGACCAAACATGTTTCAAACACCCCTGTTTCAGGGGGACTTCGTGCGGCAAGCCGTGTTTTCATTAGGCTCAGGGACTACTTCCCTAAGAACCCTTTATTCCCCCTTAAAATTCAGTTTTTATGGCTAAGCAAGTATTGGACGTACATGCAGGTAAAGGCATGACCACTTCCCAGAGCAACGAGCATCTGCGTAATGCCAACACTGGCGAAAGATTGAAGAAGTGGAGTGGCAATTATGATCCATCCCGGGAAAAGCTCAACTTTGAAGTGGGGCCGGGAGGCATCATCGTGCCGGTAGACAAGAAGTCTTCCATTCCCTCAAGAATCAAGAAGATATTGAAGCAGCGGGGGGTATTAGACCCCAATAAGGGTTTGCCGGAGGCCAGATACAGGACTGTGGCAAACATCATTTTGGGCGGTTCCAGAGACCAGATGCACCGCCTGGCGTTTGGTTCTCAAGAGGTGAATCTGGAACCTGGTTCTGACAATGCGCATATCAGGAGAATGCCTGAGATTGAATCCTGGGCATTGGATATGTATAAATTTATGAGTAAAAAATATGGTGAAAAGAATATCGCCGCCTTTATAGTCCATCTGGATGAGAAGAATCCCCATATTCATTGTACGCTTCTTCCTATTACCGAGCAGAATAAGTTTTCATGGCGAAAGGTGATGGTGGGAGAGGAAAACAGCAAGATGGCGTATAGCAGGAGGATGACCGAACTTCACAATGAAATCTCCCAGATCAATCTCTCCTATGGTTTGGAACGTGGTGACAGGGTGGCTGAAACCGGAGCCAGGCATCGTACCATCGAGCAATATCATCAGGAGTTGAGAAAGAAGCTCCAGCAGGAAAACGAGCAGCTCTCTGAGACCATTGAGGGTAACCAGGGGGTTATCCAAAAGCAGCAGGCTACCTTGAGTGGTTTGGAGAAGGACATCAAGCATGCCACAGCCCGCTTCAAGGCTCTTCAGACCATGATTACCAATTTGGAGTCTAAGAAGAGCAGGTTGTTGGAGGAGGTCGAACAGCTCAATCAAGACCGTGAATCGGGCAAGATCAGTGCTGAGGAGGCAAAGGCGCGTCTTGAGAAGATACACAGTGAACTTCGGGAAGTGGATGAGAAAATTGCCGACAAGACTCAAAAGCTCCATACGGCAGAGAGCCAGCTTGACCAGTTGCAGTCAAAGACCCACTCGGCAGAGAAGAAGTTTGAGGAGGTTCAGCAAAAGCTTCAGAAGGAGGTTCCTTCTCTCAGCAAGACTACCGTCAAGGAGATGCAGCAGATGGGCTACATGATGATGGCTACAGATGCCAAACGTCGGGCTGCAAAGTATAATGACTTCCTTTCCTCACTTCCTTCTGATCACAGAGATGTGGCGCTCCGGGCAGGAGATATTCTCTTTGATGGTTCCATAGCAGAAACCATCATGGACTGTGCTGCTCAGGTTACTTCCATCGCGGCTGCTCTTTATCTGGGCTATCTGGATGCTGCCACCAGGATCTCTCAATCCGGTGGTGGGGGTGGAAGCCCTGGTACTGGATGGGGCAAACGGGATGATGAGGATGACCTGGCTTTCCGTCAGCGTTGTTTCTTCATGGCCCTTCACATGATGCGCCCTGCACAGAAGCAGCAGAGAAAGCGATAGAGTTTAGATTCAGGTTCTTGCCTTTTGGATGATGAATCATTAGATAGTTGTTCGGCTTGGGAGATGTATGGTCATCTTTCATGCCGAACAGCTATCTGTTTTTTGCCTCTTGTAAGTAGAAAAGGTATTAGGCAAGATGTTGGTAGTCTTTTGGGTATGTCAAGTGAACTGTGTCATGCAGCATAACTCTGTACTGGTAAGAGAACAGCTGGGGGACACAGTTCACTTGACATCCCCCACTTATCTTCCTAATTTACATGCTGATGTTTATCAAGAAAGAACAGAAGCTGCCTACCAAATATTCCATTGATTTAAGCGGACTGGTTTAAAGGAGCTCAGTATTAAAAGAGAGTCTGTTTTTTACGGACTCTCTTTTGATTGCTCACTGATACCGGGCGGCAGAGACTACCGAAAATTGTTTCAGATGTATGTTTCCAAATATCCTCTTGCTCCATATAATGGTACATTGGTAATATCGTCCTGTTCCCGATAGTCGCTCATCGAAAAGCGCAAGCCTTTCATGCCGGGATATTTGGCTATAGTCGCTTTCAAAGACTTTGACTGTAGATTCTCCTCAGCCTTCACTTCTACCGGTATGACCTGCATTCCTGCCTGAATGACAAAGTCAAGTTCCAACTGGCTGTTTTCCTTACTATAATAATATATAGGAATCTGGCGCAGCGATTCCAGCTGACAGCAAACGAAGTTTTCCGTAAAATCACCCTTCCCGGTATTGTCATTGCTAGGCAGCAGAAGTAAGGCTGGTGGTGTTTTACTCATAGCCCCCAGCAGTCCACAATCCAAGAGATACAATTTGAAGGCACTGATGTCCTCATGAATCTTCAGAGGAAGCCCCAAAGTCTTCACCCTACTGATTTTATATACCAGTCCTGCATCTATAAGCCATTGGATGGCCAACTCATAATCCTTAGCTCTGGCACCTTGTTTTACAACACCATAGATAAACTTTTTATTCTCTTTGGCTAGTTGGGAAGGGATGGAGTTCCATATCTGGTTGATTCTTACTACCTGCTCTTTTGGGGCATGCTTGGAAATATCTTTTTCGTAGGCCCGAATAATTTCTTCCTGCACTTCCCTTACGGCATTTGCATCATTGGTCTCTATGAACTTATTTACAGCTTCGGGCATACCGCCAACAAGGTAATATTCACGAAGATGCTGAATATAGAGTGTTCTAAGCGATTTTACCACATCCCACATTCCATGCTGCAGCAGATCCATGCGCTGCTTGAAACCGCGTGCCCACAGAAACTCCTCGAAAGTCATCGGATACATTTCCAATGTGTTAACCTTTCCCACAGGATAAGATTCTCCCTGGTGAAGAGCCAAGCCGAGAAGGGAACCGGCTACTGCCACATGATACTCCCGTGCATTTTCACAGAAATACTTCAACGAGGCAAGTCCACGATGCAACTCCTGTATTTCATCCATGATGATGAGGGTCTTGCCGGCTTCTATATTAACACCTGTAATAGCTCCGATGGTGAGAAGGATGCGATCTATATTATAGTCTGAAGCAAACAAATCCCTAGCCATGGCATTGTTGTCACAGTTTATATAGGCCACATTTTCAAACTCACGTTGCCCAAATTCCTTCAAGATATAAGTTTTGCCAACCTGTCTTGCTCCCAACAGAATAAGGGGTTTTCTATCCTCTCTGTTTTTCCAAGCAATGAGGTCTTGCATGATAAATCTTTCCATATATTGCTTTTTTTACTGCAAAAATACTGAAAATTAATGAAATAGCAAAATATATCACATTTTTATGAGGGACTTTTTGAAAGATTAACACACTTTTATGAGGGACTTTTGTGACTATCCGTACATTTTTATGAGGGACTTTCTGCTTTTTGTTGTCTTAGCAGCCTTTCATTGGTCAATAATTCAGTTCAGGTCTGGTTGCTTTTAAGTTTCAGGTTAACAAGAAGACTCAAAACCACATTTCTGTTTATTTGCAGGTATGTGGCTTTGAGTCTTTTCGTATTTTACTATTTGAGCAGCAGTACAGATGTGGCGTTGGATATTTCCGTGGTTATTCTGTTTACTGTATCGTACATCAGCTTGTTGAGCTTGTCATCATGACTGGTCTTTTTCTCCGGGTGAAGTTGCTCTACCTTTTGGTTGTAGAACTCTGCCCATTCCTGTGCCCAAGCGAAGAGCTGCTCATCTACTGGTTCCAGGTTATGTTCATTGCTTCTCTTTTTGAGTTCCAGCAGGTGGGCGATCTTTGCTTTCATGTCAGTATCCTCTACGGTGGCTTCCACCAGTTCTGTGAATCTTACAGGAGGAATGGTGCCTTTGTCAGACAACCATTTACATACAAGGATACCTCTGAGGTAGTAGAGGAATCTCTTCAATGGCAGTCCATAGTCCTTGATGTATCTGTCATTATGCTTCTTGTAGATATGGTTGTAGTGGAACATGGCTTTCTCCTTGTTGAAATATTGATTTTCCATTTGGCGGATCTCGTTGATGAACGTTTCGTCCGTTTGGTAGATGATAGGAGAGTGGAGCCATTCAATGAGTGAAGGATTGGAGCTTTTGAAGAGGCGCAGGGCTTCCTTCAGATCCCAGCTGGACATGTCTGTTTCATCAGGGAACATCTGCTCGATGGTATCTTTTTGCTCTTCGATATGGAAGTACCACTCTGGTTCATGGACATAGATGAAGCATACATCCCAATCGCTGTCAGGAGATAAGAAGCCCCATGCCCTGCTGCCGGATTCTACGGCATACAGTATCTTGATGTGGTGTTGCTCCTCGATTTCCCGAAGGTGTTTGCTGATTCTTTCCTGGCTAGCGTACTGCTCTGCCTGATTATTGTTTTGTTCCATCATTTCTTTCTTTTTAATCTATTAGTATTATATGAATGTACATTTACTGATACATATATTACTTATTTTTAGGTATTGTGAACAATTTAATTTTGTCGTATCTTTGCACCCAAAAAAATAAGTTAAAAGTTTAGTATGAAACATATCCTGTTGCTTATGATGCTTTTTGAGGTGAGTCTGATGGGAAAGGCGCAATCTATGTCTAGCAAAGTTGTGGACAAAGATTCTCATGAAGCGATTATCGGTGCTGTCGTGTATGTGGGTAGTTCTCAGAAAGTGGCAGCTATCACTGATATTAACGGGCGATTTTCCATAGATGCAGCCAATGCAGGTAAATCTCTTAAGATTACTTATATAGGATACAAAAACTATTTAGGTAAGTTAAACCAGGCTCTCTATGAAATGGAACCGGAAATCAAGTCAGTGGGTGAAGTAGTGGTTACAGCTCAGGAGTCCAAGAGTCTGGCTTCTGCTTCTGTTATCGAGAAGCATGCCATGGAGCACCTGCAGCCTTCAAGTTTTACGGACATTCTCGAACTGTTGCCTGGTGGACGTTCCAAAGATCCTGATTTGAGTAGCCCTAATACGATTCGTATTCGGGAAGCCGGAAGTCCTTCAGGATATACTACCACTTCCCTCGGAACGAGTTTTGTAGTAGATGGAGCTCCCATCAGTACCAATGCCAATATGCAATATGTGGCTGGGTCTTGGGATGCAGCAACAACATCCAGAGAAAATATGAATGCCGGAGTGGATATGCGTAGCATCTCTACCGATGATATCGAGAAAGTAGAGGTGGTACGTGGCATTCCATCGGTAGAATATGGCGATTTGACAAGTGGTCTGGTGAAAATAGAACGTAGGAGAGGTGGAAATGACTGGAATGCCCGTCTGAAAGCAGATATGGGAAGCAAACTCTTTTATCTTGCAAAAGGATTGGAATGGACTCCCCAGCAGATGACCCTCAATCTCAGTGTTGATTACCTCGATGCGAAGGCGGATCCAAGAAACCGGCTTGAAAATTACAGGAGACTGACGTTTTCTGCCCGGTTCGGAAAAACTTGGTTGACAGATTTTTACCGTTGGAAGATTTCATCCAATCTCGATTATACCGGTTCTTTTGATAATGATAAAGTTGACCCGGATCTCAATAATCAGGCGGAAGATTCTTATAAATCGCAATATAATAAATATGCATTTAATTCACATGTAAGTCTGTCTCCCAAGAAGCGCATTTGGTTTAAGTCGCTGGATCTGACTTTGTCAGCCTCTTATGAGTATGACCTTATCAAGCGAACCAAACTGGTACAGCTGACCCGCCAGACAGTGGCAGCTACAGCAACTACACAAGGGGTTCATGATGGTGTTATCCTTCCCTATAAATATGTGGCTTGTCATGATGTAGAAGGAAAGCCGCTCAATCTTTATGCTAAGGTCAATGGTAAATTCCAGGTTCCTTCTCTTGTGGTTTCCAATACCTTGCTGTTAGGCACCGATTGGAATTACGACAAAAATAAAGGACGGGGGCAGATTTATGATGTAACCCGCCCTCTTTATGCAGGTTCCATGTCATGCCGTCCCCGAAATCTTTCTTCAATACCTTCCAACCAACAGTGGGGAATTTATGCTGAGGAACAGTTGACATTGCCTTTTGCTGGTCATTCTCTTGAACTGGTAGCTGGTATAAGAGGTACGCAGATGCTGAATCTGCCCAATAATTATGAGATGCATGGTAAGTTTTTCTGGGATCCCCGTATCAATCTCGGCTTGACTTTTCCGAAATTCAATATTGGCAAGCTACCATCCTTTATCCGGATAGCAGGTGGAATAGGTGAACATACCAAAATGCCTACTTTGGAACAGCTTTACCCTGATCCTGTATATCTGGACTTAACCCAGTTGAATTATTACCATACGAATCCAGCGTATCGCCGTATCAACCTGATGACGTATGTGATAGATGCAACCAATCAGAATCTGAAGCCAGCACGTAATTTCAAATGGGAGGTGAGTACTGACATTAATATAGGAGGCAATCGATTGTCTGTCACACTTTTTAGGGAGAATATGACTTCAGGCTTCCGTTTGCAGACGGCTTATGCTCCCTATATATATAGGTGGTATGATGCATCGGGAATTGATGCCGATGCACTGTCGGCTCCACCTTCTTTGGAAGGATTACCCTTTGAGGAACGTAAGGAACTGAGGGGCTACAGTTATTACACCAATGGCAGTCAGACTCTCAAACGGGGAGTGGAATACACCTTTGCTACCCGAAGAATAGAAAAACTGTTCACCAGACTCACCATCAACGGAGCATGGTTCCGCACGGTTTATCGTAATTCTGTGGTAGAGACTTATCGCCCAAGTGCTGTTATCGGCAGTAAGCAGATACAGTATGTGGGGTATTATGAACATGATGGAGGCAATATGAATGAAATGCTCAATACCAATTTCACGTTAGATACGGATGTCCCCAAGTTGAAGTTGGGCTTCTCAATATCCGCCCAATGCCTATGGTATACGCTGAAACAGAGTAAAGAGGTGAGTAATTATCCTACCAGCTATATGGATAATGACGGTGTGATGCATGAGTGGAAAGCAGGTGATGAAAATGATGCTTATCTCAAGTATCTGATCAGGGATTATAACGACAGCTATTATCTCAAATACAGAGTACCTTTTGCCATGAATGTCAATTTCAAGGTAACAAAGAAACTCTTTGATGAGAAACTGAATGTAGCTCTGTTCTGCAACAAACTGTTGGATTATACTCCCGAATATGAAAACAATGGAGTAACGATCCGTCGTCATGTAACTCCCTATTTTGGATTAGAAATGAATGTAAAGATATGAAGAGATTGTTGATTATATGTATGATGACCTGTGGTTTTATCATTTCCTCCTGTCATCAGGATGAAGATTCCCTGTTTGCCGAAGCTTCCATCGTGTTGCAGGGAGAAACGGATATCGTTCTCGACAGGGTCCAGGGTACGGTAAGTCTTACCAATCTGAATACCACCCAGGTTTTCACCGTATCATCATTTGAAAGGAATATAGCCAGAGCCAGTATTCTTCGGGGTTCTTATGCTATCCTGGTAGAGGGTACTGCCCAATATCATGACGCTTCAGGTAAAACCTACGTCAGGATGTTCAGGGCAAGTACCGATTATGTGGGATTAGAAAAGGAAGGACATAATGAAGCGATGTTGAACATAATTTGGATGTAAATCATGAAGAAGAGATATTTCATATTATTTCTATGCTGTGTGTCTTGGTTTACTGGAAGATCTGCAGTAACAGATTCTGCCAGGATAGAGCATCATGCTACGTGGAAAAACTGGCAGAAGGAGACAGCATGGCAAAATCCCGCCATTCATGGGCTTAGCCTCACGCTGCCTTATTCTGAAGTGTATGTCCAGATGGATTACCTGCATCAATCTGATCCTTTTGTACTGCAGAAGGGAACAGGGCATTTCCTCTCTGAGGCCAAGGCTGAAACCTTCCTTCGCTTGAGCAACCACTCTTCTGCTTGGGGGGCAGCATCTTACATGACGGGAAAGCAATATCAGGTCAGCTGGAATTCTTCTTCTGATTATGATTTGCTGAATCCTTATATTCTGGCGGATACTCTAGGAGGTGACACACATCGTGAACGGTATGGTTTTCAGGGCGGATATGCTGTTAGCAAGGGAAAATCCCAACTCGGTATTGAAGCGATTTTCAGAGCAGAACATGAATATCGGGATGTGGACCCGAGAATGCGAGGTATTGTCACAGATCTGACCCTACGCCTTGGTACTGCCTATGATTTCGGGAAATACCAGTGGGCTGCCGGTATAGAAGGGAATGTATACAAGCAGACCAATGATGTGGATTTCTATCGGGAACTGGGTGTTATACCAGAGTTTCAAATGACAGGATTGGGAACAGAGTACAGTCGTTTCTCCGGAGATAAACGCACCTTATATTATAAAGGTGGAGGATATGGAATAAATCTGGATGCCAATCCGTTGAACGAAACTGGTTTTTATGGTCATGCCAAGCTTTGGAGACGGCAATATAAACGTATGCTTGCCGATTTGAATTCCGTACCCTTAACCCAGTTGTTTTATCATTCTGCAGAAGTCTCCTTGGGATGGAAGCACATGGGAGGGACCCGTCAGGTAGCCTTAGATGGAAATCTTGTTTTAATTAAACGTAGTGGTGATGAGAATATCATAGGTAAGTCCTCTGCCCAATATTATCCTATTATCGGTAAACTTACGAAGTATAAGAATTATCTTATAGATTCCTATTTCAGAGGACTTTACGGATGGGGGAGTGGCTCTGGTACATGGTGCTTGAATGGAAAGATCGGATATTGGAGCAATCGTGAGCGATATGTCTATCCTGAACGCAAAATGGAGGCTGCTAAGATTTATGGAAGATTGGGTGGACAGTGGATGCGCAATCTCTCCCGAACTGTGGCCCTTACTGTGGACATGGCGGCAGCCTATTATGGTAACGTCAGTTCTGGTATCGTCATGCCTTATGCCAATATGACGGCTTCGTTCCAGGACATGATCAATCATCAGTACCAGTTTGAGAAAGCTGACTATGGAATGCTCTCTGCTAAGATACGTAGTGATTATCGGCTATCAGGCTCACAGATCGGCTTGTTTGCCGAATTAGGTGGAAATTGGATAACTTGTTCTGAAAACGAACACCAGCACCATCTGCATTTGGCTCTTGGTATCACATTCTAAAGTATAATTTCTAAAG
>NZ_NMPZ01000009.1 GCF_002224675.1 Segatella copri
AGAGAGTCGCCCTGAAAGGGCAAAAGCTTTCAATTTCAAAGCTTTTGCCCTTTCAGGGCGACTCTCTTTGTCTATTACCACTTGTTGATATCAGCTTTTGCCTCTATCTTTTTCTCGATGTTATCAGGAAGTTTGGAGAAGAAATCGTAGCCGGTGATACGCTCCACCTCATCTACCGAGTTGACAAAGTCCTTCTTCTGCAAACCGGTAGCTCCCTGGTTGCGACAGATAAAGCCGATGGCTTGCGGATTCTTGCCGGTGCGGAGGATAACCTTGAAGAAAGCATCAGGCACCACCACCTTGTTCTTACCCAGTTTGCGATGCTGCTTATTCAGGAATATCGGACCGCAGACGATATAGACCTTACCATATTTCTTAGCCCAGGTACGGCATTGCTGTTCTATGCTATTCCAGATTCCCGCATTCAGAGCATGGGTCTGAGGACACATATTGGTCATCAGGAAGCACTCGTCCATAGCCTTCTGATTCCACTTGTTATCACCAGCCGGACAGAGATGACCTCTATCATAACCGCTGTTATAGTAATCAGCCTTCGTTCCCTTAGGTGATGGCATATCCATATCATCCTCAAAGTCGCCACGCTTCAACTTACCCGAAGCATGAGCACGGGTCAAGGTCCATGCCACCCAGTTAGGCTGACGGGTATCATGATTATATGAAACGGTATAGGCAAAACGCTTTCTGATGGTTTGCGATACCTTTTTCTTTGAAACCGGGATTTCCATTCCCGGTGCATCCCCCTGTGCAGCTGGCAACATAGAGGACGACAAGCCCAAAGTAGAGAGCAAAGCGATGGCGCCAGCTATCACCCATCCTCTCATTTTCTTATTGAATTGAATCATCTTTATTCTATATGAAGAGATTATATATATTCAAGTTTCACTTAGTGAGGGTATTGAGACGTATCCTATTCTGCAGGATTGATCTTTTCCAGCATGATTTCTATCAGCCTCGGAACCCCATAGTCTTCTATCTCACTTTCCTTGATCCAGATGTAATCATCTGGGAGTGGAGGACGGTTTTCTGTTTCCAGGAGATAGAAATCGGCAAGAAGGATGCGATGAGTCAGTACGTGCTTGACATCTTTTGCCAGCAAAATCGGATTCTTCACGAAAGAAGGCAGTTCCTTGACATCCGAAACATTATAAGGCTCCCATAATCCCTGCCAGATATCACCTTCTCCACGGCGATGGATGGCAACCATCGGTTCAGGAATTCCTGAATCATCCGCCACCGAAGATTTACACCTTATATATATATAGGAGAGATGGCGAGTCTTCACCTTCACAGTCTTGTTCTTGACGGGCAGTTCCTCCACCCTGCCACAACGCAAAGCCTCGCAGGTTTCTGCAAGCGGACAGAGCAGACACTTCGGAGACTGGGGGGTGCATTGAATCGCACCGAAATCCATCATTCCCTGATTATAGGATGCCGCATCGGAGGCAGGCAAGAGCGATTGAGCCAAAGCAGCAAACTCCTTTTTCCCCTGAGTTGAGTTGATGGGAGTATCGATGCCGAAATATCGGGAAAGCACCCGATAGACATTGCCATCAACCACAGCTGCCGGAATATCGAAAGCGAAAGAGCCGATGGCAGCAGCGGTATAATCACCTACTCCCTTCAGGGATTTGATGCCGTCGAGGGTGTTGGGAAAGTCACCGAGAGCCACAATCTGCTTGGCAGCAGTATGAAGATTGCGGGCACGGGAGTAATACCCCAAGCCCTGCCAGAGTTTCAAGACATCATCCTCGCTGGCTGCTGCCAGATCTTCTACTTTGGGATAGGCCTGCACGAACCGTTCCCAATATTCCCAACCTTGGGCAATGCGGGTTTGCTGAAGGATGATTTCGCTCAGCCAGATAGCATAAGGATCCCTGGTTTCGCGCCAAGGCAGGTCTCTGCCGTTCTCACGAAACCAACGGAGTATTTCTGTTGAAAAAAAAGAGTTATTGATCATTATTATGCTTTTCTTCCCTACTGCTCCGGATATTGCTCGTAAATTTTCAGACCGAATTCATTGGCAAGCGCATAGGCATGCTCCATGATGTCGGCAAGGATATGCTCGTAATTAACCCATACCTTATCCTTGATGAAGAAATAGAACTCGATAGGAAGACCACACTGGGTAGCTTCCATGTGGCGCACCATCAAGGTAAGTTCCGTATTTACCTCAGGGCGTTGACGCAGATATTTCTCCATGAATCTACGATAAAGCTGGAGATTGGTTGGAGCCAAAGCAGCAGGATTCTTCAAGTCCTCAATATCCTTTCCTTCCTGAATATCCTTTTCTATAGCCTTCTGAAGAGATTCCTTCAACTTGAAAGAATCCTCTGTGGCGAAATGCTTGGCAAGCAAGGTCTGCTTCAAGGTCTCATCTACCAATCGGATGCTACGGAAATCAAAATAAACGATTCGCTTCACTCTTCTTCCCCCACTCTTCTGCATGCCAATCCAGTTCTGGAACGAACCGTTCACCAGGGTAGCTGGCGAGATAGTAACGATGGTATTATCAAAATTACGCACCTTTACGGTAGTAAGTGACATATCCTCCACAATACCATTGGCATCTACCGACTTCACGGTAATCCAATCACCCTTGTGCAACATATCATTGCTGGTGAGTCGCACACCGGCAGCCAGACCGAGGATGGTATCCTTGAAAACCAACATCAAGACTGCCGAAGTAGCACCCAAGCCGGCAAACAAGGTCATCGGACTCTTACCCAACAGGATGGCAACCACTACCACTCCAGCCACAAAGAGCATCAATACCCTGAGCACACCGCAGAAGGTATGGAAATACTGCTGAGCCGAAGAGCGGCGCTCTCCGCTATTCTCCAATCCCTTGAAGGAACCGATGAACACCAATACCGTACGTACCGACATCACCACGATATAGATACCCGTAGCACGCTCCAGAATCTCCTTGAATATAGGATATTCCAGATAGATAAGCGGCATGAGCGACCATATTACCACTGCTGGCACGATATGGCAGGCAGAAGTGAGCACCTTCTTATTCAGCAACACATCATCCCAGGAAGCCTCCGTCTTTTCCGTAATCTTCGAGATCAACGGAACTACAATCTTACGACACAGAAAATCGCTCAGCATCGCCAGCAAGATAGCGGTGATGGTGAGCAGGATATGACGAAGCATAGGCACGTAATCGCCGGTGATACCTGCCCATGTTATCATTTCATCTACAAATCTACGAATTTCTTCCATAAACTACAAACAGTAAACTATCAATTCTTAACTATCAACTCCCTATCATGGTTGGCAAAGCAGGTTACAAACCTTGTCTGCAAAATGTCTGGCATTGCTGCCGTGCATGATTCCATTATTGATGATAGAGAAGCAAAGCTCATGTCCATTGGCTGCCGTACAATAGCCAGCCAGCGAGATGATACCGGTCAGGGTACCCGTCTTTGCCTTGACATTGCCGTGGACACTGCCGCTTTTCATACGCTTCTTCAGGGTTCCATCCACACCTGCTATAGGCAAGGAATGAATCAGATGCTGCTTGATGTTGTCGTTGCGGAAAGCATAACGGAGCATCATCACCTCCAGCTCGGCACTGAGATAGTTGTAGAGCGACAAGCCCGAACCATCTGCCAGTCTGTAGCGGGAAGCATCCAGTCCCAGCTTATTGATCAACTGCCGTTCCACGTTGCGGGCACTCTTGGCACTTGCCGGACGGTTGCCCGTAGAAGCCGCAATCTGGTAATACATGCACTCGGCATAGAGATTGTCACTCTCCTTCATCATCTTATGCAGTACCTGGTCCATGGTATGGAAACGGGTACAGATGGTAAAGGCATTGGCAGGACAGGTCTTGGAAGAGGCATACATCTCCTCATATTCGATGCCTGCATCCTTCAACTTAGCCAGGAAACGGTCCATGAAGATGTCCTTGCGGGAAAAAACCAATGGCGAAAGTACCGGATTATCATCATCCCAGCACCAGCCTTCGCCCAGCAATGACGCATCCTTCATCGAACGGTCGGCATATACATTACCCCGAATGGTATCCACACCCATATCCTTGAGACTGTTGACAAATGCCGTCAGGTCATCACTGTTGAAACGGGGATCCATACCTCCCACACAGTAAACATCACCCGTCAGCACACCGTCCTCGATGGTTCCGGTATATTTCAACTGAGTCTTGAACTGATAGGAACCGCCCAACTTGTCAAGTGCGGTGATGGCTGTCAAGAGCTTCATCGTACTTGCCGGGCGCATCAGCTGTCGTTCGTTGTGCTTGTAGATGCAGGAATCAGCATCCATATCCCAGACCATGATCCCCACCTGCGATGTCTCAAACATCTTACTTTCCAAGAGTTTGCCGATACCTACCTGCACCGATTCGGGCCAAGGCAGCTTCAATGTATCAGCAGCCAGGGAATCCAACATTGTGGAGTCGGTCACTTCCGTGTCGTCCTGCGGCTCCACCACTTCTCCTTCAATCACATCCTGAGCCTGCACCGGCATCGCCATGAGCGTAGCCATGATGAAGCTCATCATCATATATATAATCTTTTTCATTGTCTTTTACTAATTTCTTTCTCGAAAGCCTCTTCATTATCGGGCTGCACCGTTACCATATTATGATGTCCGTATTCTATCACCAGACAATGATCCAATCCCAGAAAGGTCTTGGCGGTATGCACGCTGATGATGTCGCATACCGGCACATTTCTGTTGGAAGAGAACCTGCCTTCGTTGATGATGAGATATTCCATCTCGTCATCTCGGTCGATAGGTTTCACCTTCTTGAATGTATAGGTGGTATTCAGAATACGCTCGATCATGCCCACAATGATGATGGCAACGAAAATGCCAATAATCGCCATCTTGACCCAGAAGAAATATCCTGCCAGGAGGGCGAAAACCACCACTCCAACACGAGCCGTCGTATTGAAGCGCTTATGAAAAGTTCTATCTGCCATATCTCGTTCTTTTATCTTTAAAATAGCGTTTTCAGCTACTATTTGATAGTCTAAAAGACTATATTACCTTAAAATTCGCTGCAAAATTACAAAAAATCCCTCTCTTATTACTCTTTTTAAAGAGAAATTAGTACTTTTGCAAACAATTAAGCATTATTAGAATAAACTCACATGGTTTATAAGTATGATTTTCTGATTATCGGCTCAGGAGTTGCCGGTATGAGTTACGCTCTGAAAGTAGCCAGAGCGCATAAAGGTAAAGTGTGTATGATCTGCAAAACCTCACTCGATGAGGCAAACACTTCATTTGCACAAGGTGGTGTGGCGTCAGTTACCAACTTGGAAGTAGATAACTTCGATAAGCACATACAGGATACAATGATCGCTGGTGATTACATCAGCGACTATCAGGCTGTGAAGCAGGTTGTCACCATGGCACCAGAGCAGATCAAGGAGCTCGTGCAGTGGGGTGTCAATTTCGACAAGCAGCAGGATGGCAAGTTCGATCTTCATCGTGAGGGCGGACACAGCGAGTTCCGCATTCTTCATCACGCAGATGATACAGGTGCTGAAATCCAGCGCGGTCTGATGGAAGCTGTGCGTAACTGCCCAGACATCGATATCAAGGAAAATCATTTCGCTGTAGAAATCATCACTCAGCACCACTTGGGTGCTCGTGTTACCCGCCGTACACCTTATATTAACTGTTACGGAGCCTACGTTCTGAATCCTGATACCCAGAAGGTGGATACCTATCTGAGCAAGGTTACCGTGATGTGTACCGGTGGATGTGGTGCCGTTTATCAGACTACCACCAACCCAGTCATCGCTACCGGTGATGGCGAGGCGATGGTTTACCGTGCCAAGGGTACCGTAGCCGATATGGAGTTCGTACAGTTCCACCCTACAGCCCTCTATCATCCTGGAGAGACCCACCCTGCATTCCTCATCACCGAGGCAATGCGTGGATACGGCGGCATCTTGCGTCTGCCTAACGGCGAGAGCTTCATGGAGAAATATGATGAGCGCCTGAGTTTGGCTCCTCGCGACATCGTGGCCCGTGCCATCGATAAGGAGATGAAGATTCACGGATTGGATCATGTCTGCCTGGATGTTACCCATAAGAATCCGGAGGAGACCAAGCGTCACTTCCCTAACATCTATGCCAAGTGTCTCAGCATCGGCATCGATATCACCAAGGATTACATCCCGGTTCGTCCTGCCGCTCACTACATGTGTGGTGGTATCAAGGTAGATTTGAACGGCTGTTCAAGCATCAACCGCCTCTATGCCTTGGGCGAGTGCTCTTGCACCGGTCTGCATGGTGGCAACCGTCTTGCCAGCAACTCTCTCATCGAAGCTGTGGTTTATGCAGAGACAGCTGCCAAGCACAGTCTGGAGCATGTGGATGAATACGATTTCAATGAGAAGGTTCCTGCCTGGAACGACGAGGGTACCTTGACCAACGAGGAGAAGGTATTGATTACCCAGAGCGTCAAGGAGGTGGGCGAATGCATGAGCAACTACGTGGGCATCGTGCGCAGCGACCTTCGCCTGAAGCGTGCCTGGGACCGTCTCGACCTTCTTTACGAAGAGACCGAGAATCTCTTCAAGCGTGTGAAGGTAAGCAAGGAGCTCTGCGAGCTCCGCAACATGATCAATGTAGGTTATCTCATTACCCGTATGGCTATCGAGCGCAAGGAGAGCCGTGGTCTTCACTATACCATCGACTACCCTGTTCACGCTTACGACAAGAAATAAAGTTTTTTTCAAGCTACCATATAAAGTCGCCAGGATATTCTCACACGATATCCTAGCGGCTTTTTCTTTGCTTATATGAAAGCTCAAATACTTAATGACACTAATGACGCGCCCTTATTTGTTAGTTTTTAACAGGAAGCCAACTTTCGGGATTGTTTCTAATTTAATACTCTCATCAACCGATAAGATTTTTCTTAGTTGCGAAATGTAGTTATCTAAACTGGGATCAGAATAGTTGCCATCAGGCCATAGTTGACATTTCAAAGTTTGACGAGTCGTAATCTTCCCTAGATTTTGTGCCAATATACTAAGCACCTCAAACTGTTTCTGTGAAAGATGAATTTGATCGTTATTTTTAGTATATAGAGCATGGAATTGCATATGCAAGTTTAGACAGCCTATTTGGATATCGGTCACTATCCCTAACTTTTCATCAGTTTTTGCAAAACGCTGGATGTATGCGCCAAGTTCATCTATCTCAAATGGTTTCTTCAAGAAATGAAAAGCCCCGTTCTCCAATGCTTTTGAGATGTAATCCATCTGAATATGTGAGGACATAATGATAACAGGTATGTTGATGGCATGAAGCTTCAATTCTTTTAGTATCTCGATGCCATTTCCCATGCCTACCTCAACGTCTAGTACCAATATATTAGGTTGGACCTCAAAAATTTTATCCAAAAGTCCATCCAATGAGTCTAGATAGTAAGGTTTCATACTTAACTCTTCTAAGCCCAGTACCAGTGTAGTGCCTAGCAACTTATCGTCATCCACAATGATTACTTTCAATTTTTCCATTTTTCTTGCCATTTTATTGTGCCTTAGGAAGACTGAAGGTAAAACAGCTTCCCTTTCCTAATTCACTATTTACGCGTATTCTTCCATGATGTGCTTCCACCACATATTTCACCACAGCCAATCCGATACCATATCCCTTAACCTGTTTATGCTGCCGCACACGGTAGAACTGTCTGAAAATCAACTTCTGGTCCTTGGGTGTAATGCCCCATCCATCATCGGTTACGCTAACCTCGATATTTTCGTCTATATTTCTGATTAACACTTGAACATTCACTCCGTCATCAGAATATTTCAGTGCATTCTCCACCAGATTTCTCATCACATTACGGATATATAATTCGTCGGCATATGCCATGTTATCTCCATGCGTCTCATCGGAAATTACGATGTTATGCGGCTTCTTCTTATATAATATGTCCATATCTGTCTTAACGATATTTGTTAATTCTAGAAGACTGACCTTCTTCAAATTGAGTAATATTCTATCATTGCCACCCTTGGCTGCAAGCAATATAGATTCTATATCGCTCTCCAGCAACTTAGCCTTGTCACTTGCTTGTGAAATTACATCCAACAATATCTTATCTTCCTTTACCTTTACTTTTAGCAAACTCAATACAGAGATAACGCTATTGATAGGAGCCTTAAGATCGTGGATGATACCATTAACGCCTAGTTCTCGATTTCTTAGAAGCTGCTCTTTTCTCTTTATCACTAAGAGGTGATAACCGATGCAAACTACAGCTATCAGTACAAATAGTACAGACAGAGCCAATGTCCATATAGAGTGTGCTATAAACTTAGAAGGTGGAACAGGCATAGCAACTCTTACAAATCGGAGATTGGCTAAATTTACTGCTACATCTTTTGAGCAAACCCACGAGGAAGGGACTTTCTTAACTCCTTCTGTCTTTATTATCTTTTTATTTTTGTCGAGTAAGAATATGGAGCGCTCTATCTTGTCTTCCATTCTTCTGCTAACTATTTCATTCAGATTAGCTAAATTTAGAGGCTTTCCTTCTTGCTCCAACATATCTTGTGACAGCAATATGACGGCATCCCCATAATTACTCAATATTCCTTGTTTTTTTAGGGAACCAATATCTAAAGTTTGCAAATCTAAGCCAGGTTCTTTTATTTTTTTCTCTTGAATTTTGTCAGTTGCATTGAATACTTTATATCGAATATGGTGTTCTCCATTTTTATCAGGATTATTTTTGCTTTTTGCTCTATTATGGTATTCCTCGTCAACTGATTGTACCAGCATATCATTAATCTCATCAATACATTTTAACTTGTATTTTTGATACTGCAAGTGTACATTATATCCTTGCAGGCATACTATCATTATGATAGCTAACAATGCTATAGAATATACTTTCTTCATAATCCTTACTATTTAAACACTGCAAAAGTACAAAAAAAAATCGAACTTGGAACAAATAATATCTGCTTATTAGAAAAATATTAGATTTTTGTTAGAATTTATAAGGAAAACATTGATTACCTTTGCAACCGATTAAAATAATTATAAAGACATGGTCACATTAACTAAATTTTTAAAAGAGAAAATTATGAAGAAAAAGATATTATTGCCATTTCTGTGCATAGCAACTATGCCTGCCATGGCTCAACACATCACTGGAAAAATTATCAATGAGCAGGGCGAAGCCTTGCCTTATGCGAATGTATTCTTGCTTAACCAGCAGGACTCCACATTTATAAAAGGCACTGTAAGCGACGAGAATGGTGCATTCTCACTGAATGGATACCAAAATGGCGATATTCTCAAAGTATCTACCATGGGATATAAGACAAACTATCTTATTTGCCATAATGAATCTATTGGTAATATCACCCTGCAGGATGACGCCAAGCTGTTAGGTGAAGTCGTTGTGAAGGGACATCGCAACTACGTGAAGTCTAACAATATGGGATTAACCGTCTCTATGATAGGTAACCCTTTGTCTAAGTTGGGTTCTGCCTTGGATGCCATCAAGCAGATGCCATTAATTGATGGCATAGGCAATAATATTTCGGTATTGGGCAAAGGAACTCCAGAGATTTACATCAACCAGCGAAAGGTAAGAGACAATTCTGAACTGCAACAACTCTCCTCTCAGAATATCGAAAGAGTAGAAATCATCACCAATCCTGGAGCTAAATATGAGGCAGATGTGAAGTCGGTCATTATCATCCATACCAAAAAGCAGGATACAGGATGGGCAGGCTTAGCAAAAGCCGGTGCTACACTTTCTGATGTTTCATACGGGAGAACGGGCCTGGACTTGTCTTGGACTGGCAGCAATAGACTTGGAGTGTATGCCGGAGCCAATTATGCCGGGGACGGAGAAAAGCAAACAGGCTACTATCTGGAAAAGTTTGGCAATAATGAGTATGAAACAAAAACAAATACTACCTATAAGAATCGTGCGCATAAGTTAAACGCCAATATAGGTGCTAGTTACGACTTTGGAGCCAATTCTCTGGGCATCCGTTATGAATTTAGCAGAAAACCTAAGGGAAAATACTCTTCAACAAATGACATCCAGACAAATGTAGAGCCAGAGAATGCACAGCTTGAGTCAACGAGTGAACAGTCAAAGCAAAATACACGCCATTATCTCAACTCTTATGCTATATTGAAATTCGGTGAAAAGAAGAACTATCAGTTGGCGGCAGATGTGGACTATCTTTACAACTACTCCAATGAACTCTCTGATGTCAACGAGCAAGGTGAGAACTATGCGAATCATATTGGTACAGTAAGTCATAGCAACAATCACCTGGTAGCGGGCAAGGCTAATTTCACTGCTTCATGGAAGGCTGTAACTCTAGACTTAGGCACCCAATATTCGTATACCAAGACTCGCCAATCTTTTGTGGGAAGCACCTCTCATGACGAGGCTCTCTTTGATGCTTCTCATGATGAGGAACGCCAGCATCTGACAGCAGGATACATTACGGCAAATTGGCAGCTTAGCCCTTCATGGAGCGCAAGAACAGAACTGCGTGTAGAGAACACCGACTTTGCTTATATACTTAATGGTGAGAAGGTTGCTGAACAATCTAAGAGTTTTACGGATTGGCTTCCATACGTAAGCATTGATTATCAGAACGACAATCTGAGTTTGGGATTATCTTACAGCTCTTCAGTTGACCGTCCTAGCTATAGTATGCTGAGCAATACTTATTCTTATGCCTCGCATACATCATGGATGCTTGGAAATCCTTTGCTGAAATCATCACTAGAAAGAGAGCTAAGTTTGGATGTGAGTTATCTTAAGATGAGCTTGAGCCTCTCTTATGTACATAGCATGAGAGAACTTGCCACAACTTATTCATATATGGAAAACAAGAAGGTAAATATCATCAAAAATGTAAACTTACCTAGCTATGATTATTTTCAGATGGTGGCAGGGCAAAGATTGGACATAGGCATCTGGCATCCTACGCTATACGGTGTGCTGAGATTGCAGAAGTTGGAATATGGTAATCCCGAAAAGTCATACAACAAGCCGTTGTTTAATATGACTATGCGCAACCGCTTTGACTTACCTTGGGGAATCTATGCTTATTTCGATGGAATATGGGTTAGCAAAGGATATTCTGCCACTAACTATACCAAGGGATATGTTCTCCTTGACATGGGACTTAACAAGAGCTTGGGCAATTGGGCATTTACCATCTACTGGAATGATTGCTTCAAGCTTTGGCGTCAAAAGAACTTGATTGAGACCAATGGAGTGTCTTTCTATCAAAACCTCAAGGGCGGTGTTCACAATGTATCTCTCAATGTAACATATTCTTTCAACAAGAAGAAGAGTTATCGAGGCAAGGGCGCAGCTCGGGAGGAAATAAACCGATTGTAAAACAGAAATCAGTTGGAGCTGGGAAGCTAAGCAAAAAGCCGCCAGGATATTCTCACACGATATCCTAGCGGCTTACAGGAAAATTCAAATCCTTAATAACACTAAAGATTTTGGTAAAACGACATATTTTCACTAAAAAGATTTTGGTAAAACGACATATTTTCGCCAAAAAGATTTTGGTAAAACATATTTTTTATGTAACTTTGCACCCATAAGACATTGAAAATATGGAGAATATGATATTTAAGAGAAAAATATATAGCCAAATGGCTAAATGGAAGGAAATTTCCAAGGGAAGTACAGCCCTCCTTGTAGAGGGTGCTCGCCGTATTGGAAAGTCAACTATCGTAGAAGAATTTGCCAAGAATGAATACGAATCATACATTTTGATAGATTTCAATGAGGCTTCCAAGGAAGTGAAAGCACTCTTTGATGATCTTATGAATATAGATTTCATTTTTCTTTTCCTGCAGAATGCTTACAATAAAACATTGCATGAGCGAAAGTCGGTTATCATCTTCGATGAGGTACAACAATGTCCGAAAGCCCGACAAGCCATCAAGTATTTGGTAAAAGACGGTAGATATGACTATATAGAGACTGGCTCACTTATCAGCATACATAAGAGCACTAAGGACATTAGTATCCCTAGCGAAGAACATCGTATCGAGATGTTTCCGATGGATTACGAAGAGTTCAGATGGGCCATGGGGGACACGGCTAGCGTGCCTCTGCTGCGTCAAGTTTTCGATAAGAAAATATCTCTAGGCGAGGGAGTCAACAGATTGAAGATGAGAGAACTACGCCTATATATGTTGGTAGGAGGAATGCCACAAGCTGTCAATGTTTATCTTAACACTAACAATCTACAGCAAGTAGATACCGTTAAGCGACAGATTCTCCAACTATATGCTGATGATTTCAGAAAGATAGACCCATCGGGCAAAATATCCAAACTATTCATGTCTATCCCAGCCCAATTGAGCAAGAACCAGCTCCGCTATCAGCCTACTTCTGCTGTAGGAAGAATGGCAGCTGAGAAAATAGATGAGTTGATACTCAACTTAGAAGACAGCAAGACGGTTAACATTGCGTACCACACGGATGATCCGAATGTAGGTATGCCACTGACAGCCAACATCAACAAGTACAAACTGTACATAGGCGATACGGGACTATTCGTAACTTTGGCTTTCTGGGACAAGGATTATACGGAGAACATCATCTACCAGAAACTGTTGAGCGACAAGCTATCCACCAATATGGGATACGTATTTGAGAATCTGGTTGCCCAAATGCTGAGAGCCTCAGGCAACAGACTCTTTTACTATACTTTTCCAAAGGATGCCACGCATTCTTACGAAATCGACTTCTTGTTGTCACGCGGCAATAAGTTGTGCCCAGTAGAGGTCAAGTCGTCTGGTTACAAAACGCATGCCTCGCTTGATGCTTTCTGTCAAAAATTCTCCGACAGGATAGTACATCCATACTTGGTTTACACCAAAGATCTACAGAAAGATGGGCAAACACTCTTGATTCCGATTTACATGACCCCATTCTTATAAAGTAAGAATGCGCTGGGAGCGCAGGTTTGTTACCTACCCTCCCAGCGACAACCTTGCAAAACACAATGTCTTTTTTTATTGTACCTTTGCACCGCAGTTGGGCGATAAAAAACATCATCTCGTCAGCGAGAACTTGATGCTCAGACCGAAATCCTGCGTGGTCGTCGGATAACTGCTGCTCGACAAGAGCGGGGTATTGGTCTGGCGATCATAGTAGAAACTCATGGTGAGCATCTTGCTCAAGGTATAATCAGCCGTGAAGCTCAGCTTCAGGGCATTGTTGCCGCTACTGGCGCTGCTTGTCATCGTGGCTATATCACGGACGATGGCTGCCTGCTTGCGGAAACTGAAGTCGAGACGCAGGTTCAGGTCGTGATTAGGACCGTAGTTCTGGGTCTGATTCTTGCCCTTGCTTCCGTTTCTGCTGTTCTGCTGGGCACTCGTTCTTCCCTTCACCTTGTGTGCCTTTGGAGCACCGAAGAGATTGAAGTTGTTGATGCGATAGCCCATACCTACCACCCAGTCTTTGCTCAGCGCCTCGTTCACCTGTACACTCGTCATACTGAGGTTCAGCACTCGGGTCTGGCGATACTCACCCTTGATAGTCATATTGTTGTTCAGCGTAACATCCATACCGAGCAATGGCGAAAATGCCTCGTTGATGCTCACCTGAGAAACATTGAACATGCTGCTAGGCGATGGATTGCCCGTAGAGGCATCCGTCACGAAGCCCAGACCATTCATATACTCCTGATAGGTACTGTAGCTGCTATAGCTGCCCACGGCAAAGATGCTCTTGTAGGCGTGGTTGATGTTCACACTCTTGAAATGCTCACGGAACCAAGGCAACTTGCCCAAGCCGCTATAGCGGACGGTCCAGTTTGGCAAGAGTCGGCTCAATGCCGGGAAAATGGAGAGCGAACTGCCGCCCATCGAGGTATAGGCATTGAGGAATGCAGGAATCATCACATCACCACTATACGGATTAACCGGTGTGCGGGAAGCATCATACTTGCCTCCACCCAAGGTAGAACCCACAGGATATACCGTTCCGGCATACTGCGACTCCACCCGCTGGCGGAAACCATCGAGCGAGTTGACAAACTTCTCGAAAGTCCTGCTGCGATAACCACTGTTGGCATTTCCGATGCCCTCGAAAGCCGAACTCAGCGAGATGGTAGTCATCTGGAAAGTTCCGCTCTGGGTGGTCGGTGTACCTTCATACATATATTGTATGCTCTTCTGCGTGGTCATGGTGCGGGTGGCAGAAAGATCTATCTTGAAATCCCTGACAGGTTCCAGGGTGGCACGCAGCTGCAGATTCTCGGTCTTGCTGGTAGTAGCCGGCGTAGCAATCGAGTCGTTGCAGAGCAGCCAGTCGTTGTCTCTTGCCTTTCCGATATAGCTGTCATCCACCAGTCCGAAGGCGAAATCCAGTCCCGGCGCCATCGTTCCCACTTTCTTCTGTCCGAAGGCATCCCCCACATGAGGAGTAAAGCCCGGCAGAAGCATCTGATAGTTGTTGCGGTAGGTGAAGCTCACCTTGCGCAGCATCATTGCCAGTCGGGCTACCGTCTGGGCTGTCCGATACCATCTTTCGTTATCGAGCGGCTCTTTCGGCATCACCGTAATCTTCAGCTTCATCATGCTATCCACCTTCGACTTGATACGAATCTGGTTGTTATCCACCTTTTTATATTTCAGATGATACACCTTTCCATCCTCCGTCTTAGCAGAAATGATGAGTCGCTTGCTGTTCTTGCCATGTCTGATGAGCAGGGTAGTATCCGGCAGGAGGGTGATTTCCTTCTCGAAAGCCTTCCTGTTTTTCGGAAGCGCCTTTGCCAGATCTACCTGATTCTTCTGCATATCGTTCTTCTGCTGGGCATTCTTCTGCAAAGCCTGCTTCCGCCTGGCTTCCTTCTCCTTCTTCTTCCTCTCTATCTCACTCCTGCTTATCGAGCGGTTGAATCGGTCATTCGCCTTCTTGAGGAATGGGATGTGGTTGTAGAGGCGCACCAGGTCGAAGCTTCCGTTAATCGTCAGCTCGCGCTGGGTGTTGATGGTGTTGCCATACGAGTTGCCGTTCTCATCCTCCGTACCTCGCTCCCAAGTATAGTTGGCGTTGTAGGAGGCATCGGTATTCACCCAGTCGAAGACAGGCAGCAGATGGATAGGCAACTTATAGGATGCCGTGAAGTTCTGACTGTAGTCGAGCGGCGTACCCCAGCTCTTCACACTCTGCCATACCGAACTCCGATACACCGAATCCTTCCAGGCATGATACTGGTCGGCATAGAGATCGGCATTCACATCCGGATAAGGCACATCTACCTGTGCATGGGTGGCACTCTGGAAGTTCATGTGCAGGTTCTTGGTCAGATCCCAGCGCAGAGAGAACTCGCGGTTCCAGAGGAACTGGTCGCTCACGGTGAGCGGCAGCTGCGAATTGAGCGTACTCTCCATATCGCGTTCCTGCAGCTCATAGGTCTCGTGCGTCATCTCCGTATTGAAGGCTATGTTCTGAGGCAACCAGTTTAATCCGAATCGCTTCAGAATGTCGAGCCACTTGCTCTTGTTCTTCCACTTCTTGAAAGGTTCCCACGCCTTATAGACCGGTGTCCAGGAATAATCCAGGGCTCCGCGCCAGTTGTCCCGATTCTCGAAGACCGTGGTCTCACCCGTGGTATGCTGATGGGCATGACTGTAGGTAAACGAGAAGTTGGCTGGATCGTAAGGCATCGGATGACGACGGGTGGCGATACCTACCCGGGCATTGGATACCGAGAAGTTGGTCTGGGTGACTTTGGTCACGGCGATGTTCTCGATAGAGTCCCGCTCAGCCTTCGAACCGGCGGCATCCAGCGCATCCTTCAGTTCCATATCCGTATCCAGCGGATTGTATTTCGGAGAGGTCTTCTCCTTCGTCACACTATAATATAAAGGTATGCTTACCTTCGCCTTGTCGGGGAAGAACTTACCCATCTCCAACGAGGTGGTCACGCTATAGGCACCATAATTATCGGTGCTGCGGCTAGCCACGCCGTCTTCCAGACCGCCGAAGCCTTCGCTCATATAGCGTCCGGTGGCATTCACGCTACCCAGATCGGAGAGCTGCACGTTCAGATTGGCATTGGCAGCCCATCCTCCCTTGTTGTTATGCTCCAGAAGCCGGAGCTCGTTGACCCAGACTTCTCCGCTCTTCACCTCATCCGAATTGTTTCTCACACCTATCATCAGCGTCTTTACCTCTCCCAGGCTCGGATTGCCCACAATGGTGATCCGGTTGCCCGGATGTTCAGCATCCATCATCACATAAGGTGCCATATAGGAAGCCATACCAGCAGCCTTCGCCTTGTTGCGCTCCTTCTTGAGACTGGTAAATACACTCAGGTTTACATTGAGCATATTCTCCTCCGGCCAGACCAGCTTTCTGTCGGCAGAACTGTTGCGGTTATAATTGTTGCGAGGTTCGGTCAGCTTGAGCGGAATCTCATACTCATAGTAATTGTTCTTATAGTCGCTGCCCAGACGGATGAAGACCGCCAGCTGGTCGTTCTTCAGATTGGTGGCGTTCTGCTCCAGGGCATTGGCATGGGCAAACATCTGTATGCGCTTGTACTGGCGGAGATCGAGGGTAGAGTTCTTATATACCGCCTTTGCCTCGCCATGGGTCAGATCCTTCACCACCATACTCAGCGCCTGCTCGTTTGCCTCGACAAGCTGTGGCTGCGATGGGTCCTGTTCACGGCTGATACCCGGAGGAAGCACATAGTTGACCGGTGTCTTCTCGGCATTTTCCTCAAGACTGACTGCACTCGCCTCCAAGGTTCCGCCACTGGCTGCACCCAACGGCTGGTCGTAGGTACGCCACTTGCTGTGCACCAGGTCGAGCGTACCGAAACGGAGCACGATAGGCTTCTTGAAGTTGGTGAGGAACATTCGCATGAAGCGGATGCTGGAGAAATCGTTGATGTTTCCCTGGCGCTTCTCAAACTCATCCACAGGAATGCGGAACTGATACCAGGTAACCGTGGATTTCGTGTTGTCTCGCCAAGTCTGGGTGTATTCCCGCTTATCCACGATGAAGTTGCTGCCCACCACGAGATCTTCCGGACGGATGCTGACGTGATACTGGAAATACTTCTCGTATTCGTTCAGCGTATAGTCCTGGTTGATGTCCTCCACATCCGGTGTAGATTTATAGGAGGTATCATAACTCTCGGTACGGCTTTCGCTGTCAGGCGAATTGCCTTGAGGGTTGTTAATGTACTTATATCGTTGAAGGATGGGCGCACGCATCTCATCCCAGTCAGATCCTCTGAAATAGTGATAGTTATCCCGGGCTGGGTCGGCAAAGATACTGTCGAACACCGCCTGGTTCACCTTTCCCTGTATCTGGTCGAGATAGGCACTCTTGTAGAATTCCTGCTCTTCGGCATCGGTCAGACCATTGAATCCCACATCCTGCAGGGCACGGCTTCCGCTGGTGGTGGCAAATGCGTATGTCACGGTGCTCTGCGTAGGAATCTTACCCCACTGCGTATAGGTGAAGCTGTTGCTGCCATCCACCGGCATTCCGCTCTCATAAAACTTCTTGCCATCACGCAGGATATCCTCGCTCACCTCGCCCAGGTTGATGTAGAAGTCGCCACCATAGTCGGCTGCATCCGATTGCTCTCGGGAATAGATGAACGGATCGAGCATCCAGAACTCGATATACTCCACGTTTGCCTGCTCGAAATCGTTGGTATCCAGCTTGCGCATCATTCCACCCCAGTTGCGGGACGGATTGGCAAGGGTACCATCCGACTGCAGATCGGATACATTGAAGTTGTAAGGTCCCGGCTCCGATGGATAGTAAGCCAGATTGAGAACACTCAGGGTGCTGGTGGCTCCCTGATAGGTGCTCTGCTGGCGCAGAGGGAAAAGCTCCTTTACATACACCTCTCTCACGTAGTGGTTGCTCAACTGCTTGAGGTCGCTCTTGATATGGCCCGGAGTGAGCGAACTTCCCCGTCGGGTGAAAAGCGGATCGATGGTGTACCAGGCAAGGCGGGAACGATGGTAACCGCTGGTCAACCCCGTCTTGTCATTGTAATCATCCTTGAAGTTGAGCGACGGCACACTGGAGATAACCCACGAAGTAGGAGTCATCACGTCGATGGTTCCCTTGGTATTCTCGAAGTCATCAATATACGAAGCATTGTCCTGCACTCCTCCTGCCTCGCCCGCCAGAAGCTGGGCAAACTCACTCTTGAAGGAGATGTAGGAAGGTTGGGTGAGATGCAGGAACGGTATCTTGTCGAGCATATTGGTAAGCCATTGGCTCTCCTTCTTCCAGTTCAGGTTGATGCCCCAGAGCGTATTCTTCAGCGGTTCGCTGCCCATCGCCACCTTGTTGGTGAGCGCCTGTTCCGAGAGATGCTGCAAGGTTCCGCTGATCTGGAAATTTTTGGAGAATTCATACTCCCAGTTGAATCCTACCATCGTCTTTCTCATCTGTCCGTAATCGGTATTGCTCTCCAGGGAGACGTTGACCGCCGTACCGGCATCGATGATGCTCTGATTGAGGATGGTCACCTCGCCGGCATTGTAATCCACCGAGTAGTCGGTACCCTCCTTCAGGGTAACGCCACCTGCCGTCACCACCACCGAACCCTGCGGCACATTGTAGGCATCGAGGGAGATGACATTGGCTGCCGAACCCTTGAACTGTCCCACAATGAGATACTTATTCTTTTCGGCTATCTGCCTGGCGATGGTCTTCGTACTGTCATAGAGTTCGGTGAAGGCATACTTCTCAGCCTGCTCCTCAGACACGCCCTTCTTCACGAGATAATCCTGCATATAACTGCCGAACGGTTCCACCTTCGGCATGAACACGCGACCATTCGATACGGTATAGCCCTCTACATAATCGAAGTAGCCATTGCTGCGCGCCTTGTTGTTGTTATCGAGTCGGTCGGCACCCAGCACACGGATGATAGGCTGGTTCTTCACCTGCGTTTCCGGAATATAGTTGACATAGACACCCGTTGTATCACTCTGATATTTCACATCGAGGCGGAACTTTTCCTTTTCCACCTGCGAAGAGAGATAATATACGTTCTTCATCATCAGGTCCCAGTTGCCCTGCTGTGGATTGCAACTGGTATTCTTCAGCGACTTCACGAAGAGAGCCTGCTTGGTATCGGTGATATCCGAGGCAAACTCGCCCACCTGATAGGTCACTCCGCCATAGGTATATTCGTATGCCACGGCAAGAACCTGGTCGGTCTGCAGACCAGACTTCAGCGAAACATATCCCATCGCCTGGTTCACGGTATATTCAGAGGAATTGAGCAGACGGGCACTCTCCAGCTTCTCGAAATCGCTGCCGCCTATCAGTCCGCCACCTTCCAGAACAGAGGCTGTCTGGTTGATATCACGGGCAGCGGCAAACTGACCTGTCATCGATGCATACTCGGTATTGGCATTGTTAGCCGGCACCATCGTTCCTCCTGCCCCCCACATCGGATTGCTCACCTTCTCGTTTTCTCCCAGGTCGGTCAGGGCGATGATGTTTCGGGTATTCGTGGTGGTTCCCGTCTTGTTGGTTACCCAGATTTCCACACGGTTGATGGTGATACCCGTCAGCAGATTCGGCAGTTTCTGCATCCAGGCATCATAATGACTGCGGAAATACTGAGAGAGGAAGAAGTGACGGTTTTCCTCGTAATCTGCCACATTAAGCTCGAAGGGAGTAAGCTGCACGCCACCCCGGCTCGATACACTCTTGGAAGCCGACTTCTTCTGCGAGAACACCGTCTGCAGCTTGAGCTTGCCAAACTGCATATCGGTTCTTACACCGAAAAGACTGCTGGCGCCCTTGATGAGCGAGGAGTTGCTGGGAAAGGATACATTGCCCGCCTCAACCAGCTTGATAATCTCATCTTCCTTGCCATCATACTTCAGCTTCATGTTCTGGGCATCGTAGTCGAAGGTGGCATCGGTGTTGTAATTCAGGTTGAGATCCATCTTATCGCCCACCTTTCCATTCACGTTGAGATTGATCTTCTCATCAAAGTTCATCATCGTGGTCTTTCGGTTGCGGATAGGCAGCGACGGGTTGTCGATATTCTTCTTGTTGATACCAAACTTCAGTTCGGCAGTACCCTGGGTCTTGACACGGATTCCACCGGGACCGAAGATTTTCTCGGCAGGTCCCAGATCGAAGTGCATATCAGAGAAATCGAACTTCTCCTTGCCCTTCGCCTGATAGATTTCATCGTTCTTCTGGCGATAGAAGGCATTGCGCTCGTTCTGTTCCGTCCATTTCATATATTCATCCGGAGTGAGCATGATGGGAGCCGAAAGCCAGGTATTTCCCATGCGGTTGCCGATGACATAACGATTGAGGGTATCATTGTAGATGACCTGATACTGGAGGGCATCAGGACGCTTGAGGTCGAGTGGACTCTGATAGAGATCGTTCAGGGAATAAGGTTGGGTAAGCTGGATTTTCCAACGGGGATGCAGCAGGGAATCAGGAATCGTATCCTCATCTACCTGAATGGGCTGGTGCTTTGGAAGCTTCTTCTCTTGCTGCGGAAAAGGCAAAGCGAGGGCATAGCCGAAGGTTGCCACCATCAGCCAAGCCATCAAAAAATAAAAGATTCTTTGCCCCTTCATAAAGTTACTGGATTTGCTTCAGCCAGAAGTGATATAATTTACTTCTGCCAAAAGTGATTTAATTTGCTTCAGCCAGAAGTTACTTAATTTGCTTCAAGGCAAGCTTTACAACCTGCTCCACCGGCAGGTCTGGCTGCGCCTTCAGGATATCCACTACTACCTTGGCAGAAGGTGCCGGCGAGAAACCGAGCATGGTGAGGGCACTGACAGCCTCATCCTTGATATCATTGTTCACCATCACCACATTACCGCCATTAGCCGGCAGCTCATCGGCGATGCCCAGACTCACAATCTTATCCTTCAGGTCGATGATGATGCGCTGGGCGGTCTTCAATCCGATACCCTTCACGGTCTTCAGCATCTTGTCGTTGCCAGTAGAAATCACATTGCAGAGTTCGCTTGGCGACATCGACGAGAGAATCATTCTCGCCGTATTGCCTCCCACACCCGATACGGTAATGAGCTGGCGATAAAGTTCGCGCTCCTGCTTGGAGGCGAAACCGAAAAGGGTGAAAGAGTCATCTCTTCCACCTGCCACCAAGACCTCATGCACGTAGAGTTTTACTTCCTGCTTGCCCTGAATGGCAGTATAGGTATTGAGCGAAATATTGAGTCCGTACCCCACCCCTGCAGTCTCTACTACTGCCATTGCCGGAGTCAGTTCGGTCAGATCGCCATGAATATATTCTATCATTTTAATTTTCTCCTTACTATTTAAACACTTGGTTATACCTCTTTCATAAATTAATTATAATAATATGAACGCACGGAATAGGGATTTATTGTATCCGGCATTGGATTATATTGCTGACACCCCTATAAGAAAAAGCCTTTATCCCCTATGGAAATTGTTTTTAAGACTAGAAGAAAGTTCCATTCATAAGTTTTGAACGTACATTCAAAGCTTTTGAACGCACATTCAAAACTTTTGAACCGACATTCAAAACTTATGAACGGAGAATTCTATTAGGTACAGGAACAATTTCCTTTAAAGGTAGAAAGTAATTCCTTTAAGGGTAGAAAGTAATTCCTTTAAAGGTAGAAAGTAATTCCTTTAAGGGAATAATTATTTTCCCTTAAGGGTAGAAACAATTTCCCTTAAGGGTAGAAACAATTTCCCTTAAGGGTAGAAACAATTTCCCTTAAGGGTAGAAACTAATTCGACCTGTACGGTTGAAATTACCCAATACGCCCTGAAAGGGCAGAAGCTCTTAGCCCAGGGCATCGCCCTGGGTAATTATGAACGCACCCCCGACGCCCTGTAAGGGCAAAAGCTTTAAAGAAGCAAGGCTATCTCTTAAATCCTTGAAATCACGAAACTGTAAGGAATCTCTTCCAGAACCCTTACAATTCCCCCTTCATTCTACCTAGAAACTATGATTTTATTACCTTTTGCAAGTTTTATGAGTTAAAAATCTATTAAAACGTCACGTATTTCAAGAAAAAGCTATACTTTTGCAACCGGAAATAGATATCTAGAAGGAATTATCCAAAATAAACAACAATATAAAAGAAATAAATACATCAAATGAAAAAGTTTAGAGCAGCCGTAGTAGGTTACGGCAACATCGGTAAGTTTACAGTAGAAGCTCTCGAAGCAGCTCCTGATTTCGAGATCGCAGGTATCGTTCGTCGCCAGGGTGCTAAGGACAAACCAGCTGAGTTGGCTAACTATGAGGTAGTAGATGACATCACCAAGTTGAAGGATGTAGATGTTGCTATCCTCGCTACTCCTACCCGTTCTTGCCCTGAGTATGCAGAGAAGATCGTTGCACTCGGCATCAACACCGTAGATAGCTTCGATATCCACACCAGCATCCTTGACTATCGCACCAAGCAGATGGAGAACTGCAAGAAGGCTGGCAAGGTGAGCGTTATCTCTGCCGGTTGGGATCCAGGTTCAGACTCTATCGTACGTGTATTGATGGAAAGTCTGGCTCCAAAGGGATTGACCTATACCAACTTCGGTCCTGGTATGAGCATGGGTCACTCAGTTTGCGTTCGTAGCAAGAAGGGCGTCAAGGAAGCGCTCTCTGTTACAATCCCATTAGGCGAGGGTATCCACCGCCGTATGGTTTATGTAGAGTTGGAGGAAGGTGCCAAGCTTGAGGATGTTACCGCAGAGATCAAGGCTGACCCATACTTCGCTCACGATGAGACCCACGTATTCGCCGTAGCATCTGTAGATGATGTAAAGGATATGGGTCATGGTGTGAACCTCGTTCGCAAGGGTGTATCTGGCAAGACTCAGAACCAGCGTTTCGAGTTCAAC
The DNA here is from genome assembly GCF_002224675.1 of Segatella copri. GTDB lineage: Bacteria > Bacteroidota > Bacteroidia > Bacteroidales > Bacteroidaceae > Prevotella > Prevotella copri_U. The sequence continues at coordinate 22,922 of NZ_NMPZ01000009.1, forward strand.
ATGAGCATCAACAACCCTGCCCTCACAGCTCAGGTATTGGTTAACGTGGCTCGCGCTTCATTCCGTCTCCAGCCAGGTTGCTACACCATGCCAGAGATTCCAGTGATCGACATGCTCCCAGGCACTCGTGAGGAAGTCGTTGCAACACTCGTATAAGACTTTGAACTTTGAGGTTTGAACATTGAACTTTATGATTAGTTTAACTGGTTCAGATTCAAAGTTAAGCAAATAATAAAGGCTCGCAAGAAATTTCGATTTCCTGCGAGCCTTTTCCATTCAACTAAAACCACTTATAATAACCCTGTCATATACAATGGCAAATAAGTAATCCCCTCCTCTACTTTCAAATCAGCCGTATGCAAAACATACGGAGTGGCCAGATAACTATCATATTTAGCGATGCACTTTTTAAGAGAAGTGAGCGTGTATCTATTAGTTGACTTCACTTCTATCGGTGAAATATTATGCTTTGACGTTATTGTATCTTTGGCTATCAGGAAATCCAGTTCCATCCTTTCTTTGGCATCATCCTTACTATATTTGGAAAAGAAATACAGCTTATGCCCTGCCGAACGTAACATCTGAGCAACAATATTCTCAACTATCATTCCGCCATTGAACTCCAGTTTATCTACCAGAAGCTTGTTATATAAGTTTTCAGATACTATCGTATTTTCATTGAAAGCATGACTGATGAGCAAACCCGTATCAGCCATATAGCATTTCAATGTCGTATCATCGGTATTCATTCCAAGACCGATGCTTGGCTCTGTCGTATTATAGGCCATATTGACTATCATGGCATCTGCCAGCCAAAAGAAAGCCGTTTCATAATCCCGCATTCTCGCCCCTTCTGTAAGTGCTTTCAACATAAATTTCTTCTCATGTTTTTGAAGTTGAGAAGGAATTGTATCAAAAATCTGGGTAACTTTAAATACATAAGTTGAAGCATACTTTTGAATATCATTACGATATAAGGTAAGAATTTGTCGCTTCACACGATCCACCTTATTGAAATCTCGAGTTTCTACAAATTTAGCTACAGCCTGTGGCATTCCTCCAACAATAAGATACTGTCTGAAATAGTCCATTGCCATACGATGCATCATCTGTCCCATCTCATGCTTTTTCTGAAAGTTCATTCGTATAAGCGGCATCAGGGTTTCATTGTTCAATGCCCACAAGAACTCCTCGAAATCCATAGGATACATCAATATTTCTTCCTCCTCAGAAGGAATCATAATATCCTCAACGTTCTTTTTGATAGAAACAAGCGAACCAGTCTCGATATAATCGTAGCGTCCATCTTCAACCAGATACTTAATAGCAGTACGAACCCGAGGATACAATTGCACTTCATCAAAGATAATAACCGATTCTCTTGGATATAGAGGTGTATTGGTGAAACTGCTCAAATACATAAAGAATGTATCCAAGTCATCTAGATAGGTTTCGAACAAGGATTTTATGTTCTTTCCTATCTTATTGAAGTCAAGCAAAATATAACTCTTGTATTCTTCTTGAGCGAATTCCTTTACGATATAGCTCTTTCCTACTCGGCGGGCACCATTGATGAGAACAGCACTTTCTCCGTTCTGTTCTTCCTTCCATTTCTTGAGTTGATCATATACTTTTCTTCTCATAATTTACACCTATCCTAGATTAATTATATCGGATAAATACACCTATCCGTGATTAATATTTTCCGTTTCTTACACCTATCCGCGATTATCGGATAGCACAAATACACACCTATCCGCGATTATCGGATGGTGCAAATATACACATATCCGCGATTATCTCCAAGGAAAAGCCAGTTTTTTAATATTTCTTAATCTTAAAAGGCTCGCAAGAAATCGAAACTTCTTGCGAGCCTTTTTAGTATCTTATGCCTTAATCTCTTTATTTCAAGACATAAGCTGAATGAATATGTTCACACGCTTTACTCTACTGCAGTTGCACCCTGTCCGGCAACCAATGGCCAACCTGGGTTCTGGTAAACTACAGATGTGGTAAGATCGGTCTGGTCACCCGCTGCTGTCTGACGGAATACGCTCTGTGCGATAGGAGACAGATAGTGAGCAGGAGTAAAGTGATAACCATCAAATACCTGGTTGTTAATCTTAGAAATCTGGTATGGACGGATATAGTCGCCACTAATGGTCTTATCACTCATATTACCCTTACCTCCTTCAACATCTACGATAGCGAGGTTGGTTGTACCATCGAGCCATTTGCCCTCGTAAACAGTACCCCAGTACTTCATACCTTCAATCTGGTAACCGTTTACCTGGTCGCAAGCACGCCAGCGGATCAAGTCCTCCCAGCGGGAAGCCTCACCAATGAACTCATCACGACGCTCACGACGGATGTTGTAAGTAGTAGCATCAACCAACTGACCGTGAGAGTAAGCACCGAAGTCCCACTTAGCCTCCTCCTGCATGTTGGTAGCTGCGATAGTCTTGTTGTAATCAGGATCTACCTTGGCACGGATGCGGAGAGCACGCCAGTACTTATCGGCTGTAGCGTCGATAGTATGGTTCTTCAACCAGGAAGCCTCCATGTAGTTGAGGAGAGCCTCTGTGCCACGGAATACGATGCTACCACTTTCGCCGTAGTCGTGATTGAGTCCCTGCTGGGAATCATAGTTTTTACCCTTCTTTACTGCGAAACCTGTCACCATACGAGTCTCGTTGTTGCCCTTTACTGTCCATGAGAGGTCGGTTGGAACAGCACCCTCACTGGTGTAGTTCTCGATAGATCCATCCATCTTGGTGAAGAGCTGGATGCGAGAATCGCGATTCTGCAAGGTAGCCTTCACACCCTGTTTTTCCCAAGTTGGGTCGTAGCCTGAGCCGGCAGCGTAGATAGGCAAACCATTGCGCATGAGGAATGAGTTGACGAGACCACGTGTCCAACCAGTACCACCGCCGTTGCGCTGCAACTGCATCTGCACGTTGTGGGTAACGTTAGCCTTTGCCTTATCGAAAGCACGGTACATTAAAACCTCGCTATAGCCGCTCATATCCTTATCACAGAACATGGTGAAGTAAGGATTGAGACTTTTCAAACTTGCATCCTGTCCCTCTGGAGCATCCGTATTCTCTACAAGGTTGCCAACGAGCTTATCACCCAATTCCTTAGAAGACTTCATAGCCTCATCGAGGAAGTGATTGATGGAAGAATCGATGTCAAAGCCCTTGATATCCTCAGCCTTGCCTGGCCAACCTGGACCACCTGGCACAAACGCAGTACCCTTGTGATACTTCTCCCATGTAGCCTCGAAGAGGGCTGCACGTGAACGGAGCAGAAGGGCTGCATCGCGAGAGATGCGGTTCTTGCCACCAGGAGCTGATTCCTGCAGAAGACCGAGTGCCTTGTCAAGGTCGTCGAGAATCTGCTGAGCTACCTTATAACGTGGCTGGCGCTTGGAAGACGCAACGAGAGTTTCCTTGTCATCAGGAAGCGCATTGAGCACGATAGGGAAATCACCCAAAGACTGCAACTTGTCCAAATAAAGGTAAGCACGGAGGAAGTATGCCTCACCAATGTAGTGGCGTACCTGAGCCTCAGCACCACTAATCTGCTTAGCCTCGAATTTTGGCAGTACCTGATCCAGGAAATAGTTCACCGAGCGGATATTACCGAAATCCCAAGCACCACCACTCTGACCTACTTTCCAGTTTCCAGGAACCCAACGGCTAGAATAACCGGTTCCCGCCTGGTTATCGGTATCGTTATCATAAGCAAAGGTACTCATACCATAGCTACCAGGACCAATACTTGTCAATACACCATAGAGATTCACGGTGTAGGCAGCCAGGTCGTCGGCGCTAGTAAAGAAAGACGCAGGTGTCACGTTGCTTTCAGGCTCCTTGTCAAGATAGTCATTGCAACTTGTCAGACCGAGCGTCGCGCCCAATAAGAGCATTGAAATATATTTAATTTTCATAAATTGTTTCCTTTCTATAATCTAAATGATAAGTTAGAATGTTACACTAAGACCGAATGAGAATGTCTTTGACAATGGATATGTCTTACCAATCTCACCGCCATAACCTGCTCCAATCAGCTCTGGATCACCAGCCTCTGTGAAGTTAGTGATGGTGAAGAGGTTCTCTCCAGATACGAAGAAGCGAAGATTCTCAATATAAGCTTTGCTTGTGATAGACTTTGGCAAGGTGTAACCGATGGTGAGGTTCTTCAGACGGCCATAAGCAGCATTCTGCAAATAGCGGGTCTGAGTCTGGGTATTACGACCACCACCCCAGTCTGCACGTGGGTAGTATGCACCCTTGTTGTCCTCACGCCAGTAATCCTCGTGGAACTTGAAGCCGGTAGCCTGCCACTTACCAGTACCGATAGCACCCCAGAATACGGCACCACCTGCTGCGTAATCACGCTTGAGGGTTCCCTGGAAGAACACCTTGATATCAAAGCCCTTCCAAGCTGCATCGAGGTTCAAACCGAAGTTATAGCGAGGAGTAGAGTTACCGATGATGCGGCGGTCGCCAGATTTGTCGGCTGTACCCTCACCACCATTGATCTTGCCGTCGCCATCGAGGTCTTTATACATGATGTCACCAGCAGTCCAGCCACTTCCGAGTGCGCTCTGGTCAACCTTTGCGAGGTGCTTGTCCATCTCATCCTGGCTCTGTGCGATACCGATTGTGGTATAACCCCAGATGTCTCCGAGCTTAGCACCAGCATAGTATGAACCGAGCTTCTTAGATGGGTTAGGATACTTGTCGATGACCACCTGGTTATCACTCAATACGAGAGATGCACCATAGCTTACCTCACCGATTACGTCACGCCAGCCAATCTGGAGATCCCATCCCTTAGATGTCATATCAAGGTTGTTCACCTTTGGAGGATTGGCACCGAGGATAACAGGCAACTCAGGAGCAGGACCTACCATGTCGAATGTCTTGCGCTGATAGTAGCCGAACGATCCGGTGAGGCGGTTATTGAAAGCACCCCAGTCGAGACCGATTTCCCATGTACGGCTCTTCTCCCATGTAAGAGTAGAAGATACGAGACCTGGCTGTGAAGCGGTATTTGGCTTAGCGCCATTGATCAACCAGTTGCCACCCTGAGAAGAGAAGCCGATGGTTGGATAGAAAGGATACCAGTTGTCAGTATTCTGGTTACCCAACTGACCCCAAGAAGCACGGAGCTTCAATGTGTTTACGTAATCAGTCAATGGCTCCCAGAACTTCTCACGGGCAATGTTCCAACCTGCAGAGAATGATGGGAAGAAGTTCCAGCGGTTCTCGCGGAGGAAACGTGATGATCCATCATAACGGAGGTTAGCCTCGAAGAGGTAACGGCCTGCGAAGTCGTAGTTGATACGGCCGAAGAAGCCGGCTGTTGTCCATGAGTTATAAGCACCACCTACACTTGGCTTGGTGGTTGTTGTATCGAGAGTAGGAAGACCAGACATGATACCGTTCTGCTGTGCTTTCATATTGCGCTGGCGGAACCACTCACTCTGGAAACCACCCATTACCTTCATATTATGCTCGCCAAATGAACGGCTGTACTCAGCAAAGAGGTTAGGGTTGAAATAGTTCGACTTGAATGAATACTCATACACGCTTGATGTTGCGTTGGTATCTACATAAGGATTGTTGTCGCAGTCGTAAGCGTATGTGGTCTGCCAGTCACGGTGGTTGAACTCTGTAACAATACGGTAGTTCAACTCAGCATTCAGAGTCAGACCCTTTACAGGTGTAGCAACAAATGAAAGCTGCTGAGAGAGACGGTCTGCCTGATTCTTGGCACGGCCACCATTCTGAAGACGTCCGATGTAAGACTCTGGCAACCAGTTGCCATTAGGATCGGTAGTTGGTATAATAGGCCAGTAACGGCACATGTTGTGGAAGAACACATCTGTACCATTGATCAAATCACCAGGAGAATCGAAGTCCTGACGTGAGAAACGGGTATTATAGGTCATGCGCAACCAGTTGGTTATCTGTGCGTTGATCTTACCAGTCATGGTATAGCGCTGCATGCTATCATCACCATGACGGAGGAGACCACCACGGTTGAGATAGTTGCCTGATACATAGTACTGCAAACGATCATCACCACCATTGATACTCAAGGTATGCTCCTGAGAGAAGCTGGTACCAAACTGCTCCTTGAGCCAGTCAGTATTACCAAGAGGCAAGAGTGGCGTATTATCCCAAACCTCCCAACGGTTGTTGCTGTTCTTGAACATCTTCTGCATGGTAGGATCGCTCTGAGCCTTCTTGATCTGCTCAAGCTTCTCATCTGTAAACCAGACACCTGCACCGCTACCTACAGATGCATCGTTCATGTACTTAGCCCATGTATAAGAGTCCATCATCTCCGGCATATTGAGTGGAGAATCAAAACGGAATGAGTTGTTGTAGTTAATAGAAGTCTTACCCTTCTTACCACTCTTGGTAGTAATAAGGATTACGCCACCGGCAGCACGTGAACCGTAGATGGAAGAAGCAGAAGCATCCTTCAATACAGAAATGTTCTCGATGTCCTGTGGGTTGAGTGCGTTCATATCGCCCTCCATGCCGTCGATGAGCACGAGTGGAGATACAGAAGAACCGGCACCGATAGTACCTGTACCACGGATATTAAAATTCTTGGTTGAATTAAGAGTACCACCACTGCTTGGTGTAGAGAAGTTCATACCGGCTACTGCACCCTGAAGAGCGTCAACAACAGAGTTGACTGGGCGAGCACCGAGGGTCTTGGAATCAACGGTAGAAACGGCACCAGTGAGGTTTACCTTCTTCTGAGTACCGAAACCGACAACAACGACCTCATTCAGAGTCTTGTTGTCTTCCTGCATGGTTACATTGATGGCACCACCCTTCCATACCATCTCCACTGGCTCGAAGCCAATGTAGCTGATACAAACGGTTGCACCATGCTGAACATCAGAAAGCACGAACTTACCATCCAAGTCTGTGATGGTTCCACCCTGCTTTCCCTTAACTGTAACTGTAGCACCAATTACTGGCTCACCTGTAGGGTCAATAATGGTACCAGTGCATTGTCCGTTCTTGGACTGATTAGTTTCCTGGATACGAGTCACCCCCCCATATGCGTGAGTAGGAGTCATACCAAGAGCCATAATCATAGTACTTACTGTGAATAGTTGTCTAATCATAAGATATAGTTTAAAAAATGTTATTTGGTCCAATCATTTAATTCAGCCGATGTTATTCGGCTTACTTATTTAAGTTAGCCAATGTTATTTAATTCATTTATTTAAGTTTGACGCTGCAAAGATATACTATTTTTTAATACGAACCGGTTTTTAATGAAACAAAATTCATTATTTTAATACTTTTTAAGTAAAAAGTAAGAAAACATTCTAAAAAAAGGCTCACAAGAGTAATTCTTGCGAGCCTTTTTTATCTTCTAGTTATAAATGATGTAAAATCTACACTTCTATTTATTTATGCGTCATGATACCTATTTATTTATGCGTCATGATATCAAGCACCATATCATCGGTGGTCTTCATCGCATCGGCACCGATAGAGGTGAGGTTGTGGATACACTTATCCACATCATCATCCACGATACCCTCGGCAGAAGTTACGCACTTACCCTCCATGGAAAGAAGAGCAGAAAGCAAGGCTGTACTCACACCCGATGAAATCTTCAGGGCACAGCTTGGCTTAGCTCCGTCGCAGATCATACCGGTAAGGTTTGCCACCATATTCTTGACAGAGTTGCAGATACGGGTAAAATCACCACCCATCAGATAGGTGATACCGCAACTGCTACCCGTGCTGGCTACCACGCAACCGCAGAGAGCTGAGAGTTTACCCAGGCTCTGCTTGATATAGATAGCCGTTAAATGACTGAGCATCAGGGCACGAATCAGCTCCTCCTCTGTATTCTCGTTTTCCAAGGCATAAACCACCACAGGATTGGTGGCACAGATACCCTGGTTACCACTGCCACTGTTACTCATCACCGGAATCATGGCTCCACCCATTCGGGCATCACAGGCAGAAGCGGTGCGGGAGAGGATATGCGAGAAGATGTTGTTGCCGAAGATACCACGACTCAAAGGACGATCCATCGTCTTACCCAGACAGTGACCATAGTTGCCCTTGATAGATTCCTCGGCAGCCTTCATATTATATTCCTTGGTCTTGAGGATGAAGCGAATCTCATCAAGCGGAGCGGTGGTTGCGAATTCGTAAACCAAGCGGAGATTCAACTGGATATCGTCATCCTCCACATCAGCCGCAGCTCCATCACGCTTGTCGAAAACCACCTCACCATTGCGCTCTACATACACAAAGTTGGTATGAGAACCGGCAATGATAGCTGTAGCTCTGCCGTTGCCGGCATAGCAGATTACCTCGATATAGAGTTTATCTACATCGCCCTGCTTCAGCTTGATGTTGATGTCTGCATTCTGAATATACTGTTTGCCCAGCTCCAGGGTATCAGGAGTAAGATCCTTGAGAACCTCGAGTTCATACTCAGGCTTTCCGATGAGGGCACCGAGCGAAACTGCGATAGGCAGACCGATCATACCGGTTCCTGGAATACCCACACCCATCGCATTCTTGAGCATATTAGGACTCAAGCGTACCTCGATGCGCTCCGGACGCTTACCCAGAGTGGTAGCAGCCTTAGCTGTACAGAGAGCCACAGCCATCGGTTCGGTACAGCCGATGGCAGGCACAACTTCCTTGTTGACGAGCGCAATGATGCGCTCCCGCTTATTTTTCTCTAACATAATAAGATAGGTATTAATCCTCCAACTGGAACAAAGGATCATCAGGAGTCAACATGGTTGGCTTCTGGTCGAATTCCTTCAGAAGCTGCTCAGAAGCATACTTCTTGTTTACTACCAGGCGGAACATGTACTCGTTGAACCAATCGTTGGTCATGATGAAGCATCCACCAAAACCATTGTCAGCACCCCAGCTGTTCTCCACCTTCCACTTCACAGGCTTGCCGGCAGCATCGAGATCTACCGCAGTCAGAGTCATGGCATGGGTAGAACCGCTCTCGAAAGTAGCGATGCGGTCTGCCTTGTTCATTGGGAATGAAGTGTTGAAGAGGCTGGCATAATCGAAGTTGTCGAGTGCCAGATAGCCACGCTTTCTGTCGAGCTGCTTGCCCACATCGTAGCTGGAATACATCTTATGACCATCCTTCAGGGAAGCGATGGCGAGCTGCGCAATCTCCTCCATAGGCAGGTTCAGGTACTTCCAGTTATGACCATCGTAGGTGTGGCGGTCGTACTCTACCTCGTATGTCTTGTGATAAGGACGGCGTGGGTCGTTCATCACCATCAGGAAGGTACCGTTGAGGTCCTTGCCAACAGTCTCCTCATAGAAACTCTTAGGAGTATATTTCTTAGCCTCGCCTACCTGCTTGCCATCCTTGTCGCGGAATGCATAGGTAAACTCCTTCACAGGCTCACCCAGAGTAAGGCTGAGCATGTGATAAACCTGGGCCAGCATCTCGGTCTTACGAGCCTGGATAGCAGCAGGTTTCTTGCCCTGGGCTACCATCTTGCGGAGCTCGAGACCATACTCACGGAGCTTGCTGCTGATGAGACGGCTCATCTTGGAAGTATTGTTGCTGGAATAAGTCTCTGGCTGAGCGCTCATTGGTACGAGACCGTACTTGCTAGCCAGGTCAGCAACACCGCAGAAAGTACCACCGTCATTGAGCGGATTCTTGAAGAAGAACTGCACCTGAGGATCCTCCAGGCTCTTCTTGCCGAGGTCGATGACACCCTGGAGCATCAGGTTAGCCTTCTCCAGCTGATCGTAGAAGAAGAGATAATCCTGAGAGAACTCTACTACTCTACCCTGCTTGTCGTTGACAGCAAAGTTGGAACGGAGTACATTGAAGCCGCTGAACATCCAGCAGCGACCGGAACTCTTCTGGTTATGGATGCTCTGAGAAGGAGTCTCGATACTGAAATGAGTATCTACCGGAGCCTCATTCGCATGATTCTTCACGAGATCATCGATGTTGTTGCCAGCGATAGCGTTAAACAAAGCCTTGTTGGTCACACCGCCAGTCTGGCTTTTCTCCATCTGCTGGAGCATAGTCTGATTGATGCCGCCATTCTTGGTCTGCGCCATCATCGAGAGGGAAGCCATCATCAAGGCTCCCACAAAGAACAGGTTCTTTTTCATTTATTTAATCTTTATGTTTAGTTACTTAATTTACTGGAAAAGCGCAACCGGATAGAACGAAAGGTTCCTCTCCTTTTACTGATTCCTTCCTAATTTTTTGCAAAAATACAAAGAATTATCGAAAAAAGCGAAATTCTCCCCATAAAAATGTTATTTTATGAAAAAAAGCATTACCTTTGCACTTATAAAATTATTAAATTATGGACAAAAGTAAGTTTAGTCTGTTAAGCAACATCAAATATCCTAATGATTTGCGCAAACTGAGCATTAATCAGTTGCCAGAGGTATGCAAAGAATTGAGAGAAGACATCATCGACGAAGTGGCTGTAAATCCAGGTCATTTTGCTTCCTCTTTGGGTGTTGTGGAAATCACCGTAGCTTTACACTACGTGTACAATACTCCTGAAGACCGCATCGTCTGGGATGTAGGCCATCAGGCATACGGACATAAGATTCTGACAGGAAGACGTGAGGCATTCTGCACCAACAGAAAGCTCCATGGCATCCGTCCATTCCCAACACCGCTTGAAAGTGAATACGACACCTTCACCTGCGGACATGCCAGCAACTCTATCTCGGCAGCTCTGGGTATGGCGGTGGCAGCACGCGAAACAGGCAACAAAGACCGCCACATAGTAGCCGTTATCGGCGATGGTGCGATGAGCGGTGGTTTAGCTTTCGAAGGACTCAACAATGTATCAAGTACTCCAAACGATATGCTCATCATCCTCAACGATAATGATATGAGCATCGACCGTGCCGTGGGTGGCATGGAGAAGTATCTCCTCCAGCTTGACACCAACGAGACCTACAACAAGATTCGCTTCAAGGCTTCGCAGTGGCTCCACTCCAAGGGTATTCTCAATAATAACCGCAAGAACGGCATCATCCGGCTGAACAATGCCTTCAAGTCGGTATTAAGCCATCAGCAGAATATCTTCGAGGGAATGAACATCCGATACTTCGGACCATTCGACGGTCATGATGTAAAGGAAGTGGTAAGAATCCTGAAGCAGCTCAGAAGCATGAAAGGCCCTAAGCTGCTCCACCTGCATACCACCAAGGGCAAGGGATACGAACCAGCCGAGAAGTGTGCTACCATCTGGCATGCACCAGGTAAGTTTGACCCGGAAACCGGCGAGAGAATCATTGCCGACAACAGCAACAAGCCTCCTAAGTTTCAGGATGTCTTCGGAAAGACCCTGCTGGAACTTGCCGAACAGAACCCTAAGATCGTAGGCGTGACACCAGCCATGCCTACCGGATGCTCTATGAACATCATGATGAAGGCGATGCCAAACCGCACCTTCGACGTAGGTATCGCCGAGGGACATGCAGTCACCTTCTCGGGTGGTATGGCAAAGGATGGTCTGATTCCTTTCTGCAACATCTACAGTTCGTTTGCACAGCGTGCCTACGACAATATCATTCACGATATGGCACTCCTCAACCTGCCTGTAGTGCTCTGCCTCGACCGTGCCGGACTGGTAGGAGAAGATGGTCCTACCCATCATGGTGCCTTCGACCTGGCAGCCCTGCGCCCTATCCCGCATCTCACCATCGCTTCGCCGATGGATGAGCACGAACTGCGCAACCTGATGTATTCAGCCCAGCTGCCAGACCACGGAAGCTACGTGATCCGTTATCCTCGTGGCTGCGGTGTGCTTGTAGATTGGCGCAACAAGATGGAGGAAATCAAGACCGGTACCGGCAGAAAGCTGAAAGACGGAGAAGATGTAGCCGTGCTCACCATCGGTCCTATCGGAAACGATGCCATCCAGGCAATCGAAGAGGTAGAGAAGGAAACGAAGATGAGCGTTGCGCACTACGATATGCGATTCGTGAAGCCGCTGGATGAAAACATCCTCACCGAGGTGGGCAAGAAGTTCAAGCGCATCGTGACCATAGAAGATGGCGCAAGAATGGGCGGAATGGGATCTGCCGTACTCGAATGGATGAGCGACCACGGCTATCAGCCACAGATAACCCGCCTGGGATTGCCAGACGAATTTGTGGAGCATGGCACCGTAGAACAGCTGCGCGAGATTGTACATCTCGACCACGAGAGCATCAAGAACGCCATTATCGGAAAATAGAGCATCGAAATTTAAATATTCATCAATATGAAAATCATCATAGCTGGCGCCTATGCCATCGGTACCCACCTGGCGCGACTCCTATCGCGCAGCAAGGAGGAGATTACACTCATCGATGAAAGCGAAGAGCGCCTGGCAAGCATCGGCTCCGACTGCGATCTGCTCACCATGATAGGAAAGCCTACCAGTCTGCAGACCCTGAGGGATGCCGGTGTTCAGGATACGGATCTCTTCATCGCGGTCACCCCGGTGGAGAGTACCAACATCACCTCCAGCATCCTTGCCAAGAATCTCGGTGCCAAGCGCACCGTGGCACGTGTGGATAATCCGGAATACATGGAACCGCAGGCACAGGAATTTTTCAAGGAACTCGGTATCAGCAAGCTCATCTATCCGGAGATGCTCGCTGCCGTAGATATCAACAACGGACTCAAGATGAGTTGGGTGCGCCAGCGCTGGGATGTGCACGACGGCGCCCTCGTGATGCTCGGCATCAAGCTGCGTGAGGGATGCGAAATCCTCAACGAGCCGCTCAAGAACATCAGTGGTCCCAACGATCCTTACCACGTGGTAGCCATCAAGCGAGGCAGCGATACCATCATCCCGGGTGGTAACGATGAGCTGAAGCTCTACGACCTCGCCTACTTCATGACCACCCGCAACTACATTCCCTACATCCGCAAGATTGTGGGAAAGGAGCATTATGTGGATGTGAAGAACGTGATGGTGATGGGTGGCGGACGCACTGCCGTAAGAGCCGTGAAGAAGATGCCGGAATACATGGAGTGCAAGATTATCGAGAAGGATGAGAATCGCTGCGAATATCTCAACGATATCCTCGACGACAATCATATCCTTATCATCCACGGCGATGGCCGCGACATTCCTCTCCTCACAGAGGAAGGAATCAGAAGCACCCAGGCTTTCGTGGCGCTGACGGGAAATGCGGAAACCAATATCCTCGCCTGCCTCACCGCCAAGAGAATGGGTGTGCGCAAGACCGTGGCTGCCGTAGAAAACGTGGATTACGTGAGCATGGCAGAAAGTCTGGATATCGGTACCATCATCAACAAGAAGATGATTGCTGCCAGCTACATCTACCAGATGATGCTCGATGCCGACGTGATGAACGTCAGATTCCTGATGAGTGCCAACGCCGATGTGGCTGAATTCATCGCCAAGGAAGATTCCAAGGTTACCCAAAAACCGGTGAAAGACCTGGGTATGCCTATCGGTGTTACCATCGGTGGTCTGGTGAGAAACGGCGAAGGAATGCTGGTTTCGGGTAACACCCAGATAGAACCGGGCGACTCGGTAATGGTATTCTGCCACAACATCAATATGAAGAAAATTGAGAAATATTTCATTTAGTCTCTATATAAAGGTATATTCTATATATATAATAAGGTATAAAGACAGATATGATATATATAATAAGGTATAAAGACAAGAGGGAATGATAAACAGTAAGTTGATATACAAGATACTGGGACAGTTGCTTTTCATCGAGGCATTCCTGCTCTTCGTCAGTCTGCTGGTGGCATACTATTACCAGCAGGACGACATCTTCGCTTTCGTGGTAGCCACACTGACCACCATCGGCGGCGGACTCATCCTGAAATGGAAAGGACACGGAGCAGACAATTCGATGTCGCGCCGTGACGCCTACCTCGTGGTATCGCTCTCATGGATCATCTTCAGTCTCTTCGGCACCCTGCCCTTCATGGTCAGCGGTTACATCAATAACTTTACGGATGCCTACTTCGAGACGATGTCGGGATTCACCACCACGGGAGCCACCATTCTGGATGATGTGGAATGCTTCCCGCACGGATTGCTGTTCTGGCGATCGCTCACCCAGTGGATAGGCGGTTTGGGAATCGTATTCTTCACCATCGCCCTGCTGCCATCACTTGTAGGAGGACAGACCAAGGTGTTTGCCGCCGAGGCTACGGGTCCTATCAAGACCAAGCTGCATCCCCGACTCTCCACTTCGGCAAAATGGATCTGGAGTATCTATCTGATGCTCACCATCGCCTGCATCGTATCCTACTATGTGGCAGGAATGAATCTCTTCGACAGTTTCAACTATGCGATGACCACTACGGCTACGGGTGGTTTCTCCACCCACAACAGCAGTACCGAGTTCTTCCATTCGCCGGCGCTGGAATACATCTGTGCATTCTTCTGCTTCCTCTCGGGAGTGAACTTCACCCTGCTCTATGCAGCAGTCATCAAGTTTAAGATCAAGGATCTGTTCAAGAACTCGGAGTTCAAGTTCTATATGTTCCTCGTCACCGCCTTTACGGCTTTCATCATGGTAGAGCTGATAGCGATGCGCAACTACGATATGGAGCATGCCTTCCGCAGCGCCGTCTTCCAGGTGGTTTCATTCATCACCACCACAGGCTTGTTTAATGATGATGCAGCCCTCTGGCCTCATGTCACCTGGGTGATATTGGCAGCCTGCATGTTCTTCGGAGCCTGCTCGGGCAGTACGAGTGGAGGTTTGAAATGTATCCGCGCCGTGATGCTGGTAAGAATGGTGAAGAATGAATTCCGCCAGATTCTGCATCCTAATGCGGTACTGCCTCTGAAGATTGACGGTGTGAACGTGCCGATGCAGAAGCGGGTTACGCTACTCGCCTTCCTCACCACGTATCTCATCATCTGCCTGGTCATCTCCTTCACGATGATAGCCATGGGCATCGACAACACCAATGCCATCACCATCACCCTGAGCTGTGTGGGCAACGTAGGTCCTACGCTGGGTATGGAGATTGGTCCGACGATGTCGTGGAGCGAACTGCCGGATGTGGCAAAATGGTTCTGCTCGCTGATGATGCTCATCGGACGTCTGGAGATATTCAGCGTACTGGTAATCTTCACACCTGCCTTCTGGAGAGAGAACTAGTTTCCGCAGGAGGCAGGTACTGGAAATCCTAGACAATAAACATTTTATCAACTAATTCAATAAAATTATGAAACCATTAAAATTTGAACCGCTATTGAAGTCCACCATCTGGGGTGGAAACAAGATCATCGCCTTCAAGCATCTTGACATCAAGCAGGAGAAAGTTGGCGAGAGTTGGGAAATCTCTGGTGTTCCAGGCAATGAGAGCATCGTAGCCGACGGCGAGATGAAGGGCAAGAAGCTCAATGAGGTTGTTGCTGAATTGAAGGAGAATTTCCTCGGTGCAGATAACTATAAGCGTTTTGGAAACGAGTTTCCACTGCTCATCAAGTTTATCGATGCCAATACCGACCTTTCTATCCAGGTACATCCTAATGACGAGATTGCCAAGAAGCAGGGTAAGGAGCGCGGCAAGACCGAGATGTGGTATGCGCTGCCAAGCGAGCCGGATGCCAAGCTTTACAATGGCTTGAAGATGCAGATTACTCCTGAGCAGTACAAGGAGATGGTGGAGAATGATACCATCACCGATGCCCTGGCTCAGTATAACGTGAAGGAGGACGACTGCTTCTTTATCCCAGCCGGCAGAATCCACGCCATCGGAACAGGCTGTTTCGTTGCCGAGATTCAGCAGACCAGCGATGTTACCTATCGCATCTACGATTTCAAGCGCAAGGACAAGGATGGCAACTATCGCCAGCTCCACACCAAAGAGGCTGCCGAGTGCATCGACTACACCGTATTGCCTGACTATCGCCAGAACTACACTCCTGCCAAGAACCAGGGTGTTAGCATGGTACAATGTCCTTTCTTCACCACGGCCGTTTATGATCTCGATGAGCCAATGACGCTGGATTATTCAGAGTTGGACAGCTTCGTGATTCTGATTGGCTTGAAGGGTGAGGCTAAGATTACCGACAACGAGGGTAACGAGATTACGCTCCAGGGCGGCGAGAGCATCGTAGTTCCTGCCAGCACCCAGACATTGAAGGTAGAAGGAACCTTGAAGTTCCTGGAGACATACGTATAAGAATAAGATATCAAAATAAAAAATGCGGGCCATTTCCGGCTCGCATTTTTTATTTCGATATAAAGAGTTTATTTCTGCAATTTCATTTCAGGATGATTGTTCCAGATACTTCGCCACATCCGCCTGAATTTTCTGGAATTCCGGAGAGAACTGGTAGAAGGTGTTCTTCTTCATCATCATTTTCACCTTGCCCAGACTGTTCTCATAGCATGCCATCTCGGTGCGTGCCTGCTCGGAATGAACCGCCCTATCACGGATTTCATTCTCCCTGACATTGCGCAGGGTATCGCAGACCGTCTGCACCAAAGGGCAAACCACCAGATCGAAAAGATGATGACCCTGTATATATAAATAGGTGTTATGCTCGTTTACCCCCAGATTATTCAGATACTGGATCATATCCGGCAACTCATCCTTGAACGTCTTGAAGCGGCGCTCCAGCTGGAAAAGCTTCGCCCTCACCTTCTTGGCAAGATAATTGATAGCCTGCTGAGGGTCCTGGATTCTGACAGATGGCAATACGATGACCTTGTCGAACTCTGCCATATCAAAATGCATCGACATCTTGCGATGACGGATATAGAAGAGAAGATGCCACACGAAGAGCGGCCATATCGTACGGGAATACGCCTCCATGAATCTTTCGAAATCGAAGATATGGGTATCGTTCAGCGTCACCATCACGCAGGTTTCATGCAAACCCTTGGAATAACACTGGAAATTCTCAATGGCATAAGCGTAGGTATGGAAGATATAAGGATTCTCCAGCATCAGCTGCGAAGCCTCGGTAGTACCCTGCCGCAGAAAATCGTAGTCAGCATCCACACAGGCTATCATATCCTTGCCCACCCCCTTGAGCATATTTCCGATAGCTGCCTTCTTGCCGCGGTCGAGATGGTTGTTACGGGTAGGAAGCAGGATTTCGAAATAGCGTGTCTCATCCTCATACTTTCCCAGCACCGACCGCCAGAAGAAGACATCATCGTAGCTCTCGACGTAAGCCACTATCTTGCGTCGAGCCTTCTTCGAAGTCATCTTGTTGGCGGCCTCGAAGTAGAGGGAGTTGATATTATCGGTTAAACGTTTAGCCATAATACTTCTTTTTCACTTATATCGTGATGTCGCTCACATCCGTCACCCTATCGGTCCATCCGTCCATCACCACGGCAGGACTGTGGGTGGTCATGATGATCTGAATGTTCGGATTGAGTTTCAGCACCAGACCGATGAGCTGCTTCTGCCATTCGAAGTGAAGGCTGATTTCAGGCTCATCCATAAAGAGGACATAAGATTGGTTGTCCTCCACCAGCACGGTAAGGAGGATGGCGAGAATCTGCTTCTCACCAGCCGAGAGCTGATAAGGCGAGAGCTGCTCACCTATCTGGTTGAAGCGGATTTCGTTGGCAGTACGGATGATGGTCTTGCCGGTATCCTTGAAAAGACCATCTACGATATCCTGGAACATCTTCTTCGGTTCGCTCAGCTGCTGAGCCTTGAAGGCGGCATCCGGTTCGCCACTCTGAAGCACAGCGATGATGCGGTTGCCGATGTTTACCTGATAATCCAGATACTTGCGCTGCAGCTGGAAGAGCTGCCAGTCGAGTTCGGTAACCAGGGTAAGGTCTATCTTATTGATCATCTCGGCATTCATCAATGGTCTATCCACCGATCGGATTACATCATATCTAATCCACTTTGCCTCCTCCGGCTCCACCTTCAGATGCACGCCCTTGATCATGTGACTAGGGAATTCACCGCCAGCCGCCAGACCCTTTACCACCTTATTCAATATAGTACTCTTGCCCACGCCGTTTACACCACTCAGGATATTGACACGGCGGTCGAGGTTCCAAAGAATATGTTTGGTACCGCTCCAGAGAGATTCTATCTCTATCTGTTTGATATAATCAGCATATTTCTGCATAAGATATTCTCCTATCTTTAATCGTCAAGAACAGAAAAAGACGATAGTCTTAACTTCTTAACTTCTTTAACTTCTAAAAAATATACCGCAAATATAGCAAATTTCCTCGAATTTTTGTACCTTTGCACTCGATTTTATTCAAAATAAAGAAGATTTAAATAGAAATAAGGAAAAATGGATAACAAACGACCTCTTATCGCTCACCTGTGCCTCTTCTGTTCCGGCGCATTCTGGGGACTGATGGCTCCCGTAGGCAAGGATGCCATGCTTCACGGCATCGACGGCATCGACCTGGTGAGCTTCCGCGTATTGGGTGGCGCCATTCTCTTCTGGCTCACCTCGCTCTTCACCAAGAAAGAGCATGTTCCAGTAAAAGATATCTTCAAATTTGCTGCAGCAGGACTATTTGCCCTCGTGTTCAACCAGTGTTCTTACACCATCGGTCTGAACATGACCTCGCCTAGCAATTCCAGCATTATGACCACCTCGATGCCTATCTTCGCCATGGTTCTCTCCTTCCTGATATTGAAGGAGCCTATCACCTGGAAGAAGGCGCTCGGTGTACTGATGGGATGTGCTGGTGCCGTCATCATCATCATGACAAGTGCCACGGCTGGCAATGCCAAGGTGGGAAACATCTGGGGCGACCTGCTCTGTATGTCGGCTCAGCTTTCCTTCGCCCTCTACCTGTCGCTCTTCAAGAACCTGCTGTCCAAGTATTCGCTCTTCACCATCAACAAGTGGATGTTCCTCTGGGCAACGGTCCTGATATGGCCTTTCACCATCAGTCACGTAATGAGCATCGACTTTGCCCATGTTCCGATGAGCACCTGGTGGGAAACGGGCTACGTGGTTCTATTCGGCACTTATCTGGGCTACATCTGCATGATGATAGGTCAGAAAACTCTGCGCCCTACCGTGGTAAGTGTATATAACTATGTACAGCCGCTGGTATCAGTCACGGTGAGTGTCATCGTGGGTCTCGCCGTGTTCAAGGGTATGCAGGCCATCGCCGCCATCCTCGTATTCTCTGGCGTATGGCTCGTGGTAAAGAGTAAGTCGAAGCATGATATCGACAAGCACGACCACAGTCTGGCTTACGAGAAAAGACATGCTTAGATAGCTTTAATGTCGATTTATAAAACTGAAACTGTCCCCATCTGAGATAACAGATGAGGACAGTTTTTGTTATATAAGAAAAGAAGATCAGCAACCGAAGTAAACCATCAGTCCGCCCAATACGATATACAGCAGGGCGTATGGGATAGCCGAGCGGAGAATCTCTCCATCCTTTCCCTCCATATCGCAGGCTGCAGTAGCGATGGCGATGCTCTGCGGACTGATCATCTTGCCACCCGTGGCTCCCGTGGTATTGGCAGCAACCAGCCAGTTCTCCTGACCGCCCTCCATACCAAAGAATGTGCTTTGTCCCGTCATGCCCAACTGGTTGGCAACATGAGCCTGGAGCTTGGCAAAAAGAATATTCGAAGAGGTATCAGAACCCGTAACGAAGGTTCCGATGGCACCAATCATCGGCGCTACCAAAGGATAGAAGTCGCCCGTCACAGCCACCAGACCTGAGGCGATGGAAGTAATCATTCCCGAATAGTTCATCACACTTGCCAGGGCTATCAGCGAACAGATGGTCACCACCGTCTTGCGCAGATTCACCGTGGTACGGGCAAGAATCACCATCAATCTCTTGAGGCTCAATCCCTGAACCAATCCACCAATCGTAGCACCCAGGAAGAGCATCAATCCTGCATTGGAAATCCAGCCAAACTTAAAAGTGCTGTCGAGCACAGGCAGATGAACCGCACTCACCAGATGACTCTTGAGGAAAGCATTGACCGGAGGACAGAGTGCGCCGGAAACCAGGATGAATATCAATATAAAGAGGTAAACGCTCCATGCCTTCAGGCTCTCGGCAAGCGTAAAGGTTTCCTTATCCTGCACCTTGCTCTTTCTGGCAAACACCTTGGCGTATGCGATGATGGCAATAATGGCTGCCAGCGAACCGATGATAGCCGGAGTCTCCGAACCGAGATAATAGCCGCATACAAACTGCACTACCACGGAAATCACTCCCACCCAGAGGGCGATGATGAGATTCTTGATAAGATTATGCTTATCGGTAAGCGTCAGGATGATGAAAGGCAGGATGATAAAGAGAGGTGCCAGCTGGATGATGGCAAAGGCCGAAGTCTCGCAAATCTGTGCCGCCGAAGCCGATCCGCTTTCCGCCACCTCATTGCAGAGCGTAGTAACCGGCACGCCCACAGCACCAAATCCCGTAGCCACGGTATTACCGATCAAGGAAACCAGAGCCGAGAACATCGGCTTGAAGCCGAGTCCGATGAGGATAGCAGCAGGTATCGCCACCGCTGTTCCGAAGCCCGCCATACCTTCGAGCAGTCCGCCGAATCCCCATACGAGGAGCAGCACGAGCAGTCCCTTATCATCGGTAATCGATGTAAACTGCCTCTTGATTACCTCAATCTGCTTGCTTTCCACGAGGATATTATAGCTGTAGATAGCCATCAGGATGATGATGAGAATCGGGAATACCGCCTTCAGGATGCCTTCCACCACCGCCCATCCCGTCAGGGCGATCACGCTATCCTCCGCATGTTCCGGGGCAATCATGCCTAGCGGCGAAGCAGCGAAGAGAGCGAGCAAAACGGTAATTACGAGCGTCAGCAAGGCGCTTTTATGACCTGCCATCTTGAAGCCGAGCATCAGGATGAACAGCAACACGATGGGAATAATAGAAACTATTGATGCCATAAGCCATTCAGTTTTTTATTGTTTTCGATTGAAAAATTTTATGTTTTCGATTGCTAAATTTTATGTTTCACTTGCAAAAATACTATTTTTCTTTGAAAAAAGAAAGCATTTTTTGAAAAAAATCTTTTTTAAGATGTCCGATTTTTCAATTTCATACGTCTATAGAGTGTTAAGGTTATGAGAACAGAAGAATTCAACCATATCATCCTACCGATGCGCAGCAACTTGAAAGCGTATGCGCTAAGGTTGACTGAGAGTGACGACAATGCCGAAGACCTCGTGCAGGAAGTCATGCTCAGGCTGTGGGACATGCGCCAGAATATCCAGGCAGAAGATAACCTCAAGGCGCTCGCCATCACCATCATGCGCAACAAGTTTTATGACCAGTGCCGACATGAGGAGCGGAACTTCACCACCGACAAGGTGATGGAAGTACCCATAGAAGACCGGCGGGCAGAGCAACGGGACGAGGTAAATCTCATCAAACAGATAGTGGCACAGCTCCCGCCCTTGCAGCAGCAGATATTCCGCATGAAGGAGATAGAAGGCTATACTGCCGATGAAATCATGCAGATAACGGGATGCACAGCTGATAATCTCCGAAAGAATCTCTCCCGAGCCCGACTCAAAATCAGAGAGACCTATATGAATATCGTGAAACAGAACAGAACAAAATAAAGAAGGAGGAAAGAAGATGAACGATAAAATAAAAAGAATCGATGAATTCAAGAATACCAATGAATTCAAGACGATACAGAACTTGCTCGACAAGTATATGGATGGAGCCACTTCCAATGAGGAAGAGGCAACGCTCAGAAAATATTTCGAAGAGCATGGCAATGATATTCCGGAAGAATGGGAATCCTATCGAGCCCTCTTCAGCTATATCGGATTCGAACAGATGAATCTTTCTCAAATTCTAAAAGAAGAAGAGAAGGAGATAGAAAAGGAGGATATTCTAGAAGATGAAGAAAAGAATATCCCAAAGAAAAAAGGAAAGGAAGAGGAAACTTCTCCAAAGAAGGAAACTTTTACAAAGAAGGAAGCTTCTCGCAGCAGATGGCTCAAATATTTCGGCACTTCTGTGGCAGCCGCCGCTATCATCGCATTCCTGATTGTGTGCATCCAGAAGATAGCCCAGCCTCAGCCTGAATGTTATGCGGTTATCGATGGAAAGGTTTATACCGACCAGGAGTTCGTTCATAACGAAGCCCTGGATGCCCTGGAAGATGTTTCGGCAGATTCCGAAGATCCATTCAGTGCCCTGGATATGATGAAACAATAAATTCATCTTTTAGATGAAACAATCAATCAAACTATAAAGTATAATATATATAATAAGGTATAGAATATGAAACGATGCAACTTGATAAAACGCTTCTTCATCGGACTGCTTCTTATCGTGGTAGCCTCGATTTCGGCTAATGCCCAGGAGGGGCTGTACGTAAAAAGTATATTCCAACGCTTCGGACACGCCAAGGGATGCAAGATGGTTACGATGCAGAATACGCAACTCAAAGGTTACAAACTCAAGATATACAAGAGCCTGGTATATAAGTACCATGCCACGGAAATAGCCCACTATCTGAAGGCCGACCGCAAGGCTGCAAAGAAAATCAGAGAGGTGGTGGAGAATGGCAAGATGGTGAGCGGCTATTACATGATGGCCCCCTTGAGCAATGGAGACAACCGCTTTATCCTCTTCAGCAATCCGAGTGAAAGCAAGGGAACCGTGATTTATATCGAAGGCGACCTGTCGCCCAAAGATATCATGCAACTCTGCTATTCCAGAAGATAGAAACAGCATCTTCCTACAGGAATCCTCTCAATAAGAATAAGAAACAACATAAAATAAAGTATTATGAATATCAAAAACGTAATGATGATGGCTGCCATGATGCCAGCCTTCGCCCTTGCTGAAACCAACAGCAACAGTGCACCAGCCTCGGTAGAGGCTAACGACACCACAATCAGAGTGAACGACCAGAACATCGTCATCAGGCAGGATGGCGAACAGACTTCTGTGAAGATATATAAGATGAACGGCAACGAGATGAACGAGATGACCAAGATTTCAGAAACCCAATTCGTAGATGGTCAGGAAGTAGAAAAGGTATTTGTCACCTCACCATTCATCCCTCAGACCTTGAGCAAGCGCAAGCGCAGTCTGGAGAGTCATTATCCAACCTTCTTCTTCGGCTGCAGCCAGTTGCCAGGCAGCAGGGGAAGCATGGGAGGCAACAACGAGATGCACAGTCGCGACTCCAAGTCGTGGGAATGGGGCATCACCCTCACCAGTCTCTGCTTCCGCCTTTCCAACGAAATGGCGCTCACCTCCTCTCTCTCCATCGGACAGGTACACCACCATTTCAAGGACAATTATGTATTAAGCACCGAAAACGGGGTATCGGCAATGACTCCGATAGAAGGCGAAACGCTGAAGAAAAGCTATATCAGCTACAATGTGCTCCGCCTGCCTATCATGCTGGAGTGGCAGAAGCGCATAGGATGCCATGATGCATTCCTGGCGTTAGGTCCATCGGTAGAATACCGCTGGCATGAGCATTCCCGCTACTTCATCGGAAAGCACAAGCATACCGAAACGGGCGATATCAACCTCAACCCTATCGGCCTGAACCTGGAAGCCCGTGCCGGCTACTCAGGAGTGATGCTCTACGCCCGTGCCGGAGTAACCCCGCTGCTCAAGAAGACCAAGGCTCCCGAGTGCTACCCGATGACCATCGGCTTAGGATTCAGATTGTAACATAGCTGCAATGTAGCAGAAATATAGCTGTAATGTAGCAAAACATAACTGAAACTGTCCCCATCTGAAACACCCATTCAGATGAGGACAGTTTTTTATTCTGCCAAATTCGGGAATTAAAAACGGCCAAATTCGGGAAAAATATTCGGCCAAATTCGGGAATTTTGCCCATTTTTCTGCTAAAAAATGCCCGAATACCACAAACGTGGTAGCAGGAATACTACTCATATGCTATTTCAGAATCCAAAAAATCGCCGTACCTTTGCAGCGTCAATCAGAACAAACAGTCTATCTGATTTCTGGGCGGCAATTTATATAAATGAATAAGATTGAATATTAACGTAAAATTAAAGAAAGGACATAGATTATGAGTACAGAAAAGAAACTTCGCTTTGAGACACTTCAGTTGCATGTAGGTCAGGAAAATCCAGATCCAGCTACCGACGCACGTGCGGTGCCTATCTACCAGACCACAAGTTACGTGTTCCGCAACTCTCAGCACGCTGCCGATCGCTTCGGACTCCGTGACGCAGGTAACATCTATGGTCGCTTGACCAACTCTACTCAGGGTGTATTCGAAGACCGTGTAGCTGCCCTCGAAGGTGGTGTAGCCGGTTTGGCTGTCGCTTCTGGTGCTGCCGCCGTTACCTACGCTCTGCAGAACATCCTTCAGAATGGCGACCACATCGTAGCTGCCGACAACATCTATGGTGGTACTTATAACCTCATCACTCATACATTATCCACACAGGGTGTAAGCTACACCATCGTGGATCCTCGCAACTTCGAGCAGGTAGAGGCTGCCATCCAGGACAATACCAAGGCACTCTATGCAGAGACCTTCGGAAACCCTAACTCTGATGTAACCGATATCGATAAGTTGGCAGAGATTGCTCATCGCCACAACATCCCATTGATTATCGATAATACCTTCGGCACCCCATACCTCATCCGTCCTATCGAGCACGGAGCAGATATCGTGGTTCACTCTGCAACCAAGTTCATCGGCGGTCACGGTTCATCTCTCGGTGGTGTCATCGTAGATGGCGGTAAGTTCGACTGGAAGGCAAATGCCGACAAGTTCCCTACTCTCGCTAAGCCAGACCCATCTTATCATGGTGCCGTATTCGCAGATGTAGCCGGAGCAGCAGCCTTCGTAACCAGAATCCGTGCGGTCATCCTTCGTGATACCGGTGCAACCATCTCTCCATTCAATGCCTGGATTCTTCTTCAGGGCTTGGAGACATTGAGCCTCCGTGTAGAGCGTCACGTTCAGAATGCATTGAAGGTGGTAGAGTATCTGGAGAATAACCCTAAGGTGGCTAAGGTTAATCACCCAGCCGTTCCTTCTCATCCAGACCACGAACTTTACAAGAAGCTCTTCCCTAACGGCGGTGGTTCTATCTTCACCTTCGATATCAAGGGCGGCGAGAAAGAGGCATGGGAGTTCATCGACCACCTGCGCATCTTCTCTTTGCTGGCTAACGTAGCCGACGTGAAGTCACTGGTTATCCACCCAGCAACAACCACTCACTCTCAGTTGAGCCCAGAGGAATTGGAGGAGCAGCACATCTATCCTTCTACCGTTCGATTGAGCATCGGTATCGAGAACATCGACGACCTGATTGAGGCACTCGATGAGGCATTTACCTACGTAAAGTAAATATTATTAATGATTTAAATTAGAGTACAGTTATGGCAAAGATATATAAGCAGATTACTGATTTAATCGGTAAGACCCCATTGGTAGAATTGGGTAAGTATTCAGCATCCAAGGGTTTGGAGACTCCTGTAATTGCCAAGGTAGAATTCTTCAATCCTGGCGGAAGCGTAAAGGATCGTGTCGCACTTGCGATGATCGAAGACGCTGAGCAGAAGGGCATCCTGAAACCAGGTGCCACCATCATCGAACCAACCAGCGGTAACACGGGTGTAGGTTTGGCTCTGGTATCAGCCGTAAAGGGCTACCACCTCATCCTCACCATGCCTGAAACCATGAGCGTGGAGCGCAGAAACCTGGTGAAGGCTTACGGTGCTGAAGTGAGATTGACCAGCGGTAAGGACGGAATGCCTGGCGCCATCAAGGCTGCCGAGGAACTCCGTGATTCCATTCCGGGTTCCGTGATTCTGGGACAGTTTACCAACCCAGCCAATCCTGCCAAGCACTATGCCACAACTGGACCAGAAATCTGGGCTGATACCGATGGCGAGATTGATATCTTCGTAGCCGGTGTAGGAACAGGCGGAACCATTTCGGGTATCGCCAAGTACCTGAAGGAGCAGAATCCTAACGTGAAGGTGATTGCCGTAGAGCCTGCCACATCGCCTGTATTGAACGGCGGACAGAGCGGTCCTCACAAGATTCAGGGCATCGGTGCCGGTTTCATTCCAGAGACCTACTCTTCAGAATTCATCGATGAGGTATTGGATATTCAGAACGATGATGCCATCAAGGCAGGTCGTGATTTGGCTCAGACCGAGGGCCTCTTGGTAGGAATCTCATCAGGTGCCGCCGCCTTTGCAGCCACCGAGATTGCGAAGCGTCCAGAGAACAAGGGCAAGAAGATTGTTGCCCTCTTGCCAGATACTGGCGAGCGTTATTTAAGCACTGTACTCTATGCTTTCGAGGAGTATCCACTCTAATTCACATTCGGATATTTTCTGACGGAAGCGAAATCTATCATAATTTCCCCAACCCGCTTTTCTTAGCGGGTTGGGGATTTGCATTTCCCAAAACTTCATATAAAAAAGAGGGGCAGCTTCAGTTGAATGTCTGAAAAAACAACTGAAACTGCCCCTATCTGAGAGCATCTTATTCTACTTTTCGACTATGCTTTTCCGAAAGCACTCTTGCGGAAAAGCGTCTTTCTGCTCACCACATCATATTCCAGATACCCCCGCTTCATCCAGCTCTTCAGCATCTCCCGGGTACCGCCAGGCTTCAGGTTGGCCTCGTCACGAAGCTTTTCCAATGCCTCCCAGGTAAAATCATCAGGCAATTGCTGGAGAAGATTCTGCGGACCGCGGGAGGTGAAACGCTGATGTCTCTCATCATCTATCAGATCCCAAAAGAAGCGCATCTTGCACCACAGATCATAATGCAGCGACCAGCGGATGAAATCATCTATCTCATCCTCCCACTTGCAACCGTTTGCCACATAGAGCACACAAGCCTTGAGATAAGCTATCACGAGAGCACGGAATGAGAAATTCTCGTAGATGCGGTCCTGACTGCAGATAGAGAAATCACGACATTCCTCCATGAGTTCGTTGATGAGACGGACGGCCTGAGGACAGTCTATCTTGCCGCGCACCTTGCACAGGCGATTGATGTAAGGACGAAGCTCCTCATCGAATGCCTCATCATAATCGCCATACACCGGCATATCAGAACCGATTTCACGGGGCGGAATGGTACAGAAATTGATGCGGGAGAGCGGACCATCTGATACCACCTTCTTGAAGAACTGACGACCGTGACCGATGGTGGTACAGGCATTCCAGTTATAGAGGATGTGTACCCTTTCGTTCACAGAACCGGGCATAGCGCGGGTCTGCCCGAAGGAGTTACCGGGGTCAAAGGCGAGGCACATGATAGTCCATTTTCTGCCTCTCTGCTTGCCCTTTCCGCCATCCTCGATGGCATCCCACTGATCAATCTCGTTCATGTTGGAGTAGAGGAAATGGCCCTTGGCATCATACATTCGCTGCACGAAGGCTGCCGAAGTCATGTCCGGATCCACTTCCTGCACCATCAGGTCGGTAGGACGCTTCGGCTTATACTTGTGCGTACCCATCGTATTCACCTCCAGCTTCCACTCTTTCTCTCGCTGCAGGTTCACCTCATCCCGCTTGCGGATATCGGCCATGATGTGATTAATCGGAGCATTCACGCAGCTCTTTCCTGCACCTGTGGGGGCCATGAGCACGTTCATCAGTGTTGCTTCGTGTTCTACACCATCTACATACTCGAAGCTTACCTGATAGAGGTGGGCGGCGAGAGATGGGAATACGGCATGAGCCACGGCTGGCTTGTAGATGTCAGGGGTACGACTCACTAGGAGCTTGATAAGCGATGGCAGTTTTTCCGGCATCGCAGGGGGAAGTTCCTCTTCCTCCTCTTCGTCTTCAAACAAAAGATCTTTCTGATTCTCTTTGTTTTCTTCCATTTTGTTTAGTATTTATTAGTTGACGGTTGAAGTTATTTTCAACACACCACAAAATTACGAAAAATATCCAAGACCACCAAACGTTTCCGCAAGTTTCTACTCATATCAGGAATCTTTCTACTCCCATTGAGATTTTTCCTACTCACATAGGGACAGTATCACTTATTTCAAGATACATCAATCTATCATTCTTCATAACATAAGCTATATTATATATAGATAATATTATTTATAATATATATTATATAGTATATATATAGATATCTATATATTAATATATTATATACTTATAAGAATATAATATATCCTATATATGAAAGAGAAGCGCAAAGAAGATTAATATCTTTACATTTTAACAACCTTAATAAATCTTACCTATCTCTACCCTATGGTTTAATGTCCATTTGAAAAACTGAAACTGCCCCCATGTGATTCCATCATTTAAACGAAGAGTTATTGATAAGAAAACATTGAGTGATGCGGCACAAAACATTGAGTTGTCACCCAAGAAATTACGAGTTAGGATTATTAACATAAAGCTCTAAAGCAGCCAAAGGAGAATAAGAGAGGTTGGAACGTAAACAGTTGGGAATGAGTAGATTTGCACAAAGTTGCCAAATCGACATAAAGCAAGCGAGTGAGGAATATTGAAGTAGTTCAGTTACTAAATCGTGAGCCACAGTTACCTATGCAAAGCAGGTAACAATGCGGAAAGGCAACTTTGTGCATCAACGGATTTTATTGCACTGATTCTCAATGTTTTGCGTATCAAGGAACGCTTACAAAATGATTATATTTGCACACTCAAAATGTAAGCGTTATGAAAATCGAAAAATTCAAGGTGTTGCTCTACCTAAAAAAGAGCGGAATGGACAAGAATGGAAAAGCTCCCATCATGGGACGCATCACGGTGAACAGGACTATGGCGCAGTTCTCCTGCAAGTTGTCTTGCACTCCATCGCTTTGGAATCCTCGTGCCAGCCGATTGGAGGGCAAGAGCAAGGAAGCCGTGGAGACCAACAAGGACATCGAGCAGTTGTTGCTTTCCATCCAAAAGGCTTTCGATGTGCTTGTGGAAAAGAGAACGGACTTCGAGGCTAAGGATGTCAAGGAGGCTTTGCAGGGCAGCGTCAAGACACAGACCACCCTTCTCTCCTTCGTGGACGAGCATATCAGTGAACTCAGCACCCATGAGGGCATCGATATGTCGAAGAGCAGTGTCTGGACTTACAGAAAGATTCGCAAGAATCTCGCTGAGTTCATCGGGGAGAAGTATAGGTTGACAGACTTGGCTTTCGGACAGCTGACCGAGCCTTTCATCAGTGACTTTCACCATTACTTGCTTGACGAGAAAGGCTTTTCATCAGGAACCATCACCATCTATGTGTCGCTCTTCAAGAAGATGTGCCGCATCGCCTTTGAGCGAGGTTTGTGCAAGAACCTGCTGTTCGCCCATTATCGGGTTGGCACTCCAAAGGTTACGACACCCAAGGCTCTCAGCATGTCTGATTTCATAAAAATCCGTGATGCGGAACTGCCCGAAGACAAGCCGAGACTATCCGTTAGCCGTGACATGTTTCTTTTCGCCTGCTATGCAGGAACAGCCTTCATAGACACCGTTTCCATCACGAAAGCCAATGTCAAGGTGTTGGAGGATGGCGACAAATGGCTCATCTATAACCGCAAGAAGACCGGAACACTTGCCAGGGTGAAACTCCTGCCCGAGGCGTTGGAGCTGATGGCGAAATACGAGGACGGGGCAAGAGATACCCTTTTCCCATTGCTGAACACGAATCGTGTTCGTATCGATCTCATCACCATCTGCAAGTTGGCGGAAACGAGCAAGACCTATTCCTACCATTCGGGACGACACTCGTTCGCCAGCCTCATTACGCTGGAGGCTGGTGTGCCGATGGAGACCATCTGCAAGATGCTCGGTCACAAGGATGTGAAGATGACGCAGCGGTATGCGAGAGTAACCCAAAAGAAGCTGTTTGAGGACATGGACAAGTTCATCGCTGCAACCGAGAAGGACTTCGTTCTCGCATTATGAACAAGGCTTTCAACTTTTCTTTTTACAGTTTCAACTACATTATTATAAGGACAACAACTATGAGCAGAAGTACATTTTCAATTTTGCCTTACATCAACAGACAGAAGGTGAAGGCAGACGGAACAGCCAACATACTTTGCCGCATCACCGTTGACGGCAAAAGTGCAGCCATTTCCACAGGCATATCCTGTACCCCACAGGAGTGGAACGCCAAGAAGGGAGAGGTACGGAACGCAAGGGACAACGGACGATTGGCAAGTTTCCTTGCTGAGGTCAAGGATAAATACAACTCACTTCTTACCGCCAATGGCATCATCACCGTGGAAATGCTGAAGGCTGTGTTGAAGGACAAGGACACGACAGGAAGGTTCTTGCTGAACTTTGGTGATACCATCGTGGAATGGTATCGAACCTCAAAAGCCAGACAAACCTTTCTGCACAAGCGAACATGGCAGAAGAACCTGAGAGCCTTTGTCCATTCGTTGGATAAGGACGACATCGCCTTTGAGGACATAGACGAGAATTTCGGGGAGGAATACAAGCTATTTCTGAAACGAGACCAGGGACGCATCGACAGCTACGTGAACCATTGCCTTCTCTGGCTGAACATGTTGATGTACAAGGCAGTGGACAGGAGCATTATCCGCTTCAATCCCATAGCCAAGATAGGGTATGAGAAGAAGGCAGCCCCGAAGATGACCCATATCAGCAAGGCAGACTTCATCAAGATGCTCTCTACCCCGATGGCTGACGAGCGAACGGAGCTTGCACGCAGATGTTTCATTTTTGCCTCGCTCACCTCCTTATCCTATATAGATGTAAAGAAACTGTACCCTCACCATATCAGTGAGAACTCCGAGGGTAGGAAGTTCATCCGCAAGGAAAGAGAGAAGACAGGCGTGGAGTTCTTCGTGCCACTCCATCCGATAGCCGAGAAGATTCTTTCGCTCTACAATACCACGGACGACAGCAAGCCTGTTTTTCCACTGGGTGAGAAGAAAGACATCTATCTTGATGTGCATACCCTTGGAATGGTGCTTGGCATAAGTAATAAGTTGGGATTCCACGCCAGCCGCCATACATTCGGAGTCTTGATGCTCAACGAGGACATTCCCATCGGCAGCATAGCCAAGATGATGGGACACGCAGACATCACAAGCACACAGGTCTATGCGCAGGTGACGGAGCAGAAGATTTCAAATGACATGGATAAGCTTATTGCCAAGCGAGAAAGGAACAGATTATCGAACGAAAAAACTATTGGAAAATGAACAGAGGAGTTATAACTATCAGCGAGAGCGGAACGGTATCCATGCCGACCGATACTGTATGGATGACCATGCAGGAGATTGCCGACATGTATAATGTGTTCGGCTGCTATGTGCGCAAGGCTGTCAAGGCTGTATTCGAAGACGGCATTCTGAAAGAGCAGGGTGTGCGTCGTCATGTCAGGAAGAACGACCGCATCAGCTATGATGTGTATAGCCTAGAACTCGTCATTGCGGTAGCCTTCCGTATTGACAGCATTGAGAGCAGAGCCTTTCGGGAGTTCATCATGCAAGCCATCATCAAAAAGCAGACCAACCGCCCGAAGTTGGTCTGCCTGTGGTCGAAGAATATAATGGTGTAGCAATTACATTTTTCATCAATGACCTCTATTCTTTGAAAACTAATGTGTTAAAATTTTATAAAGGTTTTAAATTCATTTGCTTTATTCAATTTATTTCTCTAAAATTGCAGTGTCAAACAAATAATGAACTAAAATGAGACTTTTGGATTTTTATATAATATGGAGAGGAGATATGCTATTTGCAACAGTTGTTCCTATAGCATATTTCCTATTGTACCTAAAAAACAAACAAGTGACATTTGTCTTTTTGAAATTTGTAATGGCATTTGTGATATGTTTGTACTGGGCAACATACGCTTGTACTTTTTTTATTCATATTATGATGTTATAGGATGGTTTAAAATACTTATAATACCTGTTTTTTCCATTTATAGTGGATTTGTACTTCACCTTTTAAAATCGAAGAAGAAAAAGGTGTTTTTTCTTATCTCCATAGTCTATATAATATTTTGGTGCATGTTAATATTTTGGCATTGCATGAGTAGTATGTAATGCAAAAGAATGAAGAGAGATGATTCCTAATTGTATAGGAATCCTTCAAGCAACGTTCCTTGGAGGCTTTGCGCCTCCAGCCACTTGGGCGAACCTCCGCAGTGTGTTTTAGCATGGTATTAGATTTTATACAGACCATACGGAGAACACCCGGCAAACACGACCAACTCGGTATAGCCAATAAAATGAGGCTACAACCTATAACAACCACGCTCGGTAAGTTATACGTTGTCGCCTTGTTCATTTCACCCCACTCATCAAGGACATGTATTTCTCCTACAAGCCCTTCATTCTGTACGCCTCACGATAGTTAGCCATCAGAATCTTCTGAATGTCGGACTCGCGGTAGAGTATCTTTCCGCCAAGCTGGATATACGGGATGACACCGTTGTTTCGGTAGTCCTGCAGGGTTCTTCGGCTCAGTTGCAGTCTGGCACAAAGCTCCTTGTCCGTCATGAAGCGCTCACCGTCAAGCATGGGGCGGTAGTTCATCACGACACGTTCAAAATTGTCAACCATTCGGTTGAGGTGGTTCACGATGTGGTTCATCCACTCGCTGTTTCTTGTCATTACTTCATTGTTCATAGTTGTCTCGTTTTATTGTTAATACTTACGTTACTCGGTTTACTTGCTGCATTGGATAAAGTGGCTGTTGTATATTGACAGCCTCCTAACCTGTGCGCTTGCGAAAGCGCATGTCCTTTTTCCTGTCCTCCACTACAGCTACGATAGCCATCACGTCCTCCGGCTTGTAGTAGGTCTTGTGGCTGATTTGCGTATAAGCCAATGTTCCGTTGTCCCGAAGCGTCTGCACTGTCCGTGGGCAGATGTTGAGCGTCTGACACACGTCCTGCGTGTCGAGCCACTTGTTCATGGTCTTGTCCTCACTGCGTTCACGGATTCTGTCCATGCGCTTCACGAAGTTCTTCAACTGGGCATCAAGATAGTTGAATGCCTCTTCCTCGAATACGATGAATCCCATACTTTTCTTTTTTTTAAGTTGATACTATTTTGTATGTCGCAAAGCTCCACGCATATGCAGTGCTCTACGTTTGTGAGTGCAAAGATAAGGCACGGCAATCTAAAAACAAGCGTTTTCAATTTCTGTGGCAGTATGTTGCCGGGGTTTGCCGACTTCAACGCCAAAAACAACAAGAAAAACTTGCACGACTGCAACGAATACATGAACAATGATGAGTTGAGAAATACGTTGAAGTTCTCACAACTATCTCGGTATGCAGATAAGCAAGCCACAACTAAATTGCCACGTTACACCCAATCAGTTGCATGGCTGCACTCAGTACACTTACTTTGCACCCGACAATCGGTCAATGGTGCAAACCGTGACCACTATACTAACAAATAAAACAGCATAAGCTATGGCAAGAACAAAAGATGTAGTATTGGCTCCTGATCAAAAGGAGCTGATGGAAAAAGAGTATTTGGATTTTGTTAAACCATCTACGTATGGCAACAAAGCCAATCCAAGTAGTTGTGATTCTCTCTATGATGATGTAGAGAACCCAGAGTTGAGAGCAATTGTAGAGAAAGTTGCTGCAACAACTCCCTATAGAGAGGAAACATCAACGAACGAGGCTCAATCGCCACCGAATCCGCAGAAGCGCATCAGTGGCAAGCAGCGCAAGGCGACATTGGAGGAGTATCAGCAGACCTTCCTCCAAGTTCCAAGGATTGACGACCGCAAGCCAGTCTTCGTCAGTTCCGATGTACGAGACCGTCTTGATCGTGTCGTCCGCATCCTCGGAGGGAGACGCATGAGCGTATCGGGCATCATCGAGAACATCGTGCGCCACCACCTAAGCCTTTATGAAGAGGACTTCGAGGCTTGGCGCAAATTGTGAGAATTAAGGTCTGCGACCTTGGACGTGGATAGCTGAAAGGCTGTAGTTCCAACTAACGTGTTCTGAGAGGGAGCAAGGTTATGTTTTGGGAACCCAAAAACGCCTCGCTCCACCATGAGGGCGGAGGAATTTTGCTCCCGACGGTCGCAGAAAGTGAGTGTACCAACTGTAAACAGTATATCGAATGACAAACATACAGGAACAGAATAGGAAAAAGGGCGGAAGACCGTCTACGGGCAGGGTTCGCAAGCTGTCGAAGTCTGTCACGGTGAAGTTCTCGAAGCCAAGCTACGAGGCTTTGAGACTGAGGGCAAGAAAAGCCAACCGCAAATTGGCGGAGTACATTCGTGAGTCCGCCTTGAATGGCGAGGTGGTCAGCGGACACAACGCAGAGACGGTAGCCATCGCTAAGAGTCTCATAGGCATGGCGAACAACCTCAACCAACTTACCAAGCTGTCGCATCAGAGAGGTTTCCATGAAACCCATGTATATGTGGTGGACTTGTTGAGAAGATTGAAAGCAATCCTTGGCGAGTATCGCCAAGCAAGTTCTAAACCGAAGCCAAGCGGAATGAACAGAAAGGAGGATACCACATGATAGGAAAGCTAAAGAAAGGCGCATCATTTGGTGGTTGCATCCGCTACGTGATAGGCAAGGACGAGGCGAAAATCCTTGCTTCCGATGGTGTTCTGCTCGGCACGAATGCCGAGATAACGCAAAGTTTTGAGCTGCAAAGACAGCTAAATCCAAGGATAAAGAAGCCTGTGGGACACATTGCTTTGAGCTTCAAACCAGAGGACAAGCCACGTTTGACGGATGAGTTCATGGCTAAGATAGCCCTTGAATACATGCAGATGATAGGCATCACCGATACCCAATTCATCATCGTAAGGCATCACAATACGGACAATCCACATTGTCATATTGTGTACAACCGCATCAATAACGAGGGCAAACTCATATCAGACAGGAATGATTATAGGCGTAATGAGCAAGTGACCAAGGCTCTAAAATCAAAGTATGGGCTGACTTACGGAACGGACAAGAGCAATACTAATACTCGCAAGTTACACAATGCTGAGCGTGCCAAATACGAGATTCACAATGCAGTCAAAGATGCCTTAAAAGTTGCAGATAGCTGGCAGAAGTTCAAGAGTGGGCTTGAAAAACGAGGTGTTCGCTTGGAGCTTGTCTATAAGGACAAGGAGAGAACCAAGGTACAAGGCATCCGATTCAGTAAGGACGGATATAGCTTCAAGGGTACGCAGATTAGCCGAGGCTATAGCTTTGGCAAACTGAATGCAAGGTTTGAGGGAATGGAGAACCATGTATCACCAAAATCCAACTCTACTCTGCAATACGAGCAAGGCTATCACAAGAGCAACCATGAACCATCCATGTCGGATAGCAGCCAGGACCCTTGGGACGGTATTTCTTCCATCGGCTTGTTCGCTCCGTCTAATGCCCAAACTTATGAGTCATTCCCAGAGGATGAATCCGCCAAGAAGAAAAAGAGGAAACGCAGAAAGGGCTTCAGCCTTTGATGCAAGTCATAAACTTAAAATTAGAATCGAACATGAAAGAAGAAATGTTAGAAGCCATCTACGGCACAGTTGAGAGATTGGAGCAAAAAGTCAATGAACTTTCTGCCTCACTAAAGAATACAGAGGCGGAAAGCACTCCGGTCTCTGTAAGTGTTGATACAAGCAAACTTGAAAAAGCTATTCTTGCTATGGCTGTAAAAGAAGGGGAAGCTATTGACAAATTGGTAAGATTAAGAGAGGCTATCTGTATTTTTACCGACCTTACCAAGAAAGAAGCAAGCAAAGATGAACAGCGAAGCAAACTCTTGTTTGATACCATTAATCAGGTGAAACAAGAGCTGAATGCCACATCAAAAAATGTGCAGGACAAACTTCACGCAATGGATAACACACCTCTGAAGAAAGTAGTGACTCATCGCTTCGAGCCAACTTCAAAGTATGTTCTTCTTTTAATTGGAGGCTTGGCTCTATCTCTTGTCATCTCCATTTGGGGTAATCTCACCCAATGGCAAGAGCATCAAGCTTTGGAGATTGCAGACTTGAAATATCGGGCATTGAAGATGGTTCTTCCATCTGATGATCGAAATGTCCGATACATCGAAAAGAACTTCTCCGTATGCCCAAATAAAGAAGTTATTGAGAATGTGAGAAATCGTGTTACTGCTTATGAGGATTCTGTTCGCCACCATTATGAAATGATAGAAATAGCAGCAATTAAAGATAGCATTGCTAATAGCCTATTTAAAGAGGCGAATGAAATTAAAAAGAAAATTAATCAGAAATAATAGACAACGACCATCTTGGTACAAGCGCATCCTTCGTTTCGACAAGATTAAGACCAACGGCATTCGCATTGTCTACGACAGCGCAAGAGCTTGTCCGTGCATCAATAATGTTTCAGCATACTAACTTTCATTAAACTCTCAACTATTCATCCGTGTCCGTGATGCTACACGTTTGACATTGCGGACACATTTTTACGGCTATGAAATAGAAAATGGTAATTATAGCAGTATTGGTTATTGCATTTGTTACGTCTTATAAATATGCGGCACAGGACAAAATGATGCAGGTATTGATTCTATCAAGATTGAAGAATATACGGCAGTTTTAGAAAACAAAGTCAGCTTGGATTCCATTGCTGGAACATATTGCAGTGTATTACCGCCTAATGTTGAAACAACGCTCACGTTAAATGCTGATGGTACCTACTTGTTGATACGGACATTCAAAGAGAAACAAATTGAACAAAAGATAAGAGGTATTTCCCAAGTGCTTGACGGCAACATATTGATACTTGTACATCCTTCGAGTAATGACAATATATTATATAAGGTGAGAGGGGATAAAAGCGTTTTTTTACAGGATTCGTTTGGCAACGAACCTAAAAAATAGGATAGTAAGAGCTATACTCTGAAGAAGAAAGGATAAAATGCAAATATGCGAGAGTGTAAAATAAACTGCGTCAGGTTATAATTATTATAGCCTGACACAGTTTATTTATATGCTCACTGCCCGTTCAGGAGGACACCCGACACGATTATCCTCTCGCTCTGTTGTATAGAGCGGTTTGAAAATGTCTTCGTCAACCTTGGAGGTTACTTCCTTGTAGAACTTGTTATGCCAAGCTGACTCATCGTCGTACATACGACTCTCTCGCTTGCACATCAGCCCTGAAGGAGAACTGAACAAGTTGAATTGCTTTGTCTTTGGACTCTTTTGGAAATTTCAGTGATACCTAAAAATTTCTTTGCGGTTTTTCGTGCCCTAATCAATATCTCCTAAAAAGACTGGTTATTTCATAACCATAATGTTATGATTTTTTAATTAATTTGCGTAATATTTTTTCCCATTTTTTTTCAGTTACAAATGATTCTGGAAGATTTGGTAAAAAAAACAAAAAAACATTTAAATAATCGATAAACTCATAAATGACGAAGAAAAAAAACAAATTATACTTGATAATATTTTTATTATTTTGTCCATAACAATATTGTTAAATTTTAGTAAAGGTATGTAAGCATGATAACTTACATGCCTACACACCTTTTGTCTATTACTATTCCGTATCGTTATTTTTACTTTTTTTGGATACAGTATTTGCTGTAGAAACAGGTATTTGAGGATTGTTAAGATATTCAATTCCTTTATTATACCAACGATTCAAAAAACCTCTTACTTTTGGAGAGAAGCCAGCAAAACTCTTATTGAAACTTGAGCTAAACTGTGCTGCATTTAGTTTATTAAAACTACTCATCACATTCTTAGCTACTTTTCCCATATTTTTTTCTGCAATATCACCTAAGCCTCCTACGCCTTTTGTAGCTAATGTTGGTACTATAGCATCCGCAGGTTTATAATTTGGACTTCCATCAATATTATAAAATTGAACTTCAGCACCTGTAAGAGGATTGGTTGCTCCAGAACCAGCCCAATTACCAAAGTCGAAAATTTGCGCTGTAACAAAGATATCATTGGCCATTCCATATAAAAGTTTGCCTATACAATTGTCTGTTTGAGCCCATTTTTCCCTAAAGTTCAGTTCATCACAGTTAAAATATGCATTATTGTTGACAATGGTACTTCCAGCCGGTGTACTAATTTGTCCTGCAATATATTCACCAGTATAGGTATCTTTTACATGACCTCCAACGTCCAAATCATAAGAATATGCTCCACTCTTTGCAAATAGAGTTCCCGCTGCAAATAAGTATTTGGTTTCTTTTCCATACTTATTAGTTGCATCTTCTTGACTTGTAACTAAAGGATCATAGAAATATTTTTTATCTGTTTTAAGCCAATCGTTACCATTTGGGTCATTTAAAATAATAGGATTATTCCCAACATAGCAATAAGAAGAAAATTCTGCATACTTTTCTTCTGAATTATCAGTACTAATCCACAAACTAATCCTTGGGTCATAATACCTTGCCCCATAGTAATACAATCCCGTCTCCTCGTCGAATTCCTTCGCATTGAAAAGATAAGGCGTATTCCAAATGTTATTGCGCTCCTCAACGAACACTTCACCAAAAGGAACATACTCGATATGCTGCACCACCTCGCCATCAAGGTTGGTGATGTAACTACTGCTACCCAAATGGTCTGGGTGGTAGTAGAACTGCATCTTCTCGTATGTATCGCCTTCTTGGAAGTTGTTCTTTGCAGCTCTCGCTAAAGCTCGTGTCTGAGCTGCCTCCAAGCTGCCGTCATTGCAGCAGAAGCCCTTGCCATCGACATAATCGTTGTTGTCCTCGCCATTGTACGGTACTGCAAAGGTTGCATAATTATCCTTGATAACCTGCAACTGCTGGACATATTTTTGCTTATAGTCAACAGAAAGTCCATCAGTCTCGCTACCTGCATACTGGATGCGGCGTGGATCTGAGCCGTAAGAGTCGAAGTCACCAATCTTGGAAACGACACGCAGACTACCGATATAGATATGCTTGGTGTAACGTCCGCCTTGGTTGGCAACGAGGTAAGGAGATACATATAGTGAGAACTTGGCAGTGTTCGTGCGACCTCCTGCAAACTCTGAGTTCACATAAACTTGGTCACTCTCACCTGATGTCTTCACCGTACGCTCACCATCAGCATCATACCAATAGTTGGTCACAAAGCCATTGTCGTCGGAAGCAAGGAGACGGTTCTCCTCATCCCATTTGAGTTTACGCTCTGCGGTCTTCTCGTCAGCCACGCCATCCTTCTTTGTACGGCTTGTATTGACATAAATGAGGTTTCCGTTGTCATCATACTCGTAGGCATGACTATTGTTCACATTCTCGCTCTCCGAAGGCGTCTCCTCTGTGCGGTAGTTAACATCCTTTACATTGGCGAGTTGGAACCTCTTGCCTGTCTCTGTTCCATAGGTGTATGACAAATCATAACCTGCATTCAATGTTCCATTGAACTGCACATTGTTCTGTGTAAGGATTTGACGCTTCGATGTGATACGGTGCATATTGTCGTAACCCATCGCAAGAGTGTAGCTTGCGGTCTTGTTGTCAGCACCAGTATAAGTGCCAGTTGCGCTGACAAGACGATAGAGCGCATCGTATGTATAGGCATGAGCCATCTGTCCGCCAGCCTTGCCACTCTGTGGAACTGACGCACCGTTTACCACACTGAGCACATTGCTTACCGCATCATAAGTGTAAGCGTTATCCATAATGGTGTTGCCACCACTGTTCACGGTGAGGTTCTGCAATCTGCGACGCTGTGGGTCGTAGGTGTAGAAGGTCTCAGCACCGTTGCAATATTTCAAGTATGTGCGCTGCTCGAACTTGTCATAGCCAATCTTGCTCACATAGTCGTAGCCGTATGACTTGTAGCCATGAACCTTTTCAAGCTGACCACCGAGATTGTAAGAATATGTTATTTTCTCCTCATCAGGATAAATCATCTCCAACAGACGGTTGTGGCTGTCATAAGTCCATTGCGTCACGTAGGTTGCTATCGCCTGGTTAGGCACAATCAGCGTGCGGCGGGTCTTGGTGACTTCGCCCATCTTGCCATAGAAGTATTCAATGGCACCTGTTCCGTCCTCGCGGAGCATCAAGCGACCGATACGGTTCTGAGAGGCATTGCGACCACCGTAGTAATACTTCACGTTGTTCTCCGGATGATCTGGGTAGTTGATACCCGTCAGACGCTGATAGTCGTAATCGTAGGTGATGAACTTGCCTTCCTTTGCAAGGTTGGCAGTCTGCTTGGTCAGCACATTGCCGAGCGCATCGTATGTGAAGCTGGTGATGCCGCTTGCAGGATGGTTCACCTCAGTACGGCGGTCGCCCATGTCGTAAGTGGAGGTCGTTACATTGCCCTCCGTGTCGGTGACACGAACAAGGCGCTGTATGCCGTCATACTCAAACAAGGTGGTAATCTCACCGTCAGGACCGCTCTTCTGGATGGTCTTCAAGGTCTTGCCACTGCCATTGGTATGGGTAGCCTGTACATTATGAAGCGCATCCGTTACGGTTGTAACGAGAGTATGACTACTATTGTCAACTGTATATGCCGTAGTTGTCGTAGAGTTGTCCGGCAATGTCACTGAGGTAGCACGGTCGAGCACGTCATAAACAGTAACCGTTGGAGAAACATTGTCAAATGACTTGCTGAATGTGGACTTCGATCCGGTTCCTTCCGTTGTAGGATAGAAAGCCTTTGCCACACGTCCGAAAGCGTCATACACGGTTCTTCCGCTGACTATCATCACGTTCTCATCCTTGGCAGAGTTTCCCTTGGATGCACTTGTCACAACACCGTCCTTCTTCACCTGCACGGCTCTTCCGAAACCGTCAACGAATGTAACGGTCTCCAAGTCATCGTTAGGGTGCTGGATGTCGTAGTGCTTGGTCACTGCGTATGCAGGAGCGGTAATGCCACTCTCATTGAATGTAGCCAAAGGCTGATATTCAAAGGCGATGGCATAAGGTACGCCCGTAGCCAACTCATTTGGACCACGCACGCCAGTGATGCGACCGAGGTCGTCAACATCAGTCTCATAGTAGAAATTGTTGAGGTCACGATGCTCCTTGGCTATACCATAGCGATAGTCAAAATTGCCTTGCTCGCTGCGGTAGCCCCACGCATCGTCAATGCGCTCAACATACATGTTCATCTCAGGCTCATAGCGGTACTTGTACCACATACGCTGTCCCTTGCCGTTGGCAGGGAGAGTCTTCTGGATGATGTTGCCGTAAGAGTCATACTTGTAATCAGTCACTGCCTCACCATCATTCAACTGCTGCGTAATCTGGGTGATGTGGTTGGCGTAGTTGGTATTATACTTCGCCGTCACATGGTGATAGAGTGAGCCGTCACCGCCTGTAACAGTCACATCAACAGGAAGTCCGAAGATGTGCTTGCTTGCATTGTCGGTATATTTGATAGCAGTCGCATAATCGAACTTGCCGTTTCCGTCCTCGCCAAGACTGCCCTTGTCGCTGTACTTGTAGGACTTCAACTCACCATGATAGCCATTGAGGTAATACTCATTCCATGCCTCGGATGTAACCACACCGTTTGCCGCTCCCTCATACTGCAAGTTTGCCGTATAGCGGAGAGGTACGAATGCAGATGCACGGTCACTCCAAAGGTTCACGTCACGCTTTGCGAATGTGTACTTGTCACCGTCGGCAGTCATATAATAGCTGTCGTAACGGTTCTTTGTCTCCGTGTACTTGTTGCCGTTGGCATCCTCTACGGATGTGGCGGTAACATTGCCCTGCGTGTAGTAGTTGGCTACATCGTAGTTCTCAACAGCCTGTCTGTAAACAGAATTGCCTTTCTCCGTGTCAAGGTTCTTGGTGATAACCTCACCAAAACCGAGGAACTCACGTTCATGGCGGTCACGCTTGCCGTCCTTGTACTCAAAGGCGGTAGTCATGACAGGTCCATCGTCATGGATACCATCATCAACGGTAAGGGCAGACATTACCCACTTGCCACCAGGAAGTCCGTAGGTAGGAGTGGTATGCGCATAGTCGAGTGTGAAAGTGCCGCCCAAGGAGTTGGTGACAGACTTCAACATGTTTGTCCTGCCAATGGCAGAGCGTGTAACCTTTAACTCGCTTTCCTTCTCAGACTCAACGATGTCAAGATAGCCGTCACCGTCCACATCCTGCAAAGAATATGTAGGGCGGTTGATGCTATGAGAGGTAGAAGCACCAGGATTGGTTGAAATCTTGATGCTTATGACAGGAATGTTGATGGTCAAAGTGAACGCTGCATTTGCTGACTCTGATGTTGATGCAGATTCACTGAGCGCACTTGCACCCTTCCAACTGATAGGCTCGTCAAAGCCGTTACCAGTGTTGAGGGCAACAATGATACCATGGTCGCTCTTCCATACCTTGTCTGGAAGGCCATCGGAGTTGATGTCGATAAGATTGTATTCCTCCTCACTTTCAGAGGTTACGATGCCAAAGCCTGCTGAGAAACTGCCGGAGGCCTTGTTTATCGACTGCTTTGTGCTCTTATTTTGGGTAGTTCCCCAACCAAAATCTTCCCCTGCACCTGCACCAAAATTATAGGAAAGAGACTTACCGCCTTGGATGCGGTCCAGCCCCCAGTCAACAGGCTCAGTGAAGGCATAGCCAAGGTTCAGTTTTACTTTCTTGTCTGAAAGAATCTTGTCGGGAAGTCCATCGCCATTGATGTCAATGAAAGATTCAACTGCCTCATCCGTATTCT
Organism: Segatella copri; assembly: GCF_002224675.1. Taxonomy (GTDB): domain Bacteria; phylum Bacteroidota; class Bacteroidia; order Bacteroidales; family Bacteroidaceae; genus Prevotella; species Prevotella copri_U. The sequence goes on from NZ_NMPZ01000009.1 coordinate 65,563, forward strand.
TTGGCGCACTGCCAGAAATGGAGAATTGAGCCAGCCATGCAGTCTGCTGGTTCAGTATGGTTGCCTTGCCCTTGGAGATTAGATTTGTGATGCTTGACGCTGAAGCCACAGGGTTACCGCCATATCCCCATGCCTGTGAAGCATTGTCGGAGTTGCTGGAGCCGATGCCCTTATAGATTTCGCCGCTCAGTCCACCAAGAGAGTTGGTGTATTGAATCGTACCACCAGCGATGATGTCCGGGAAACCATCACCATTCATGTCCATCATGGTGACCTCTGTCTTGGCACTACCGCTCGCATCGTTGTGTGTGATACCAAGCGCACCGCCTTGCACTACCGTGCTCTTGCTGGACATCACTTGGCTTACTGCCGCAGCACCAGTACCTTGCAAATACTCACCTGCAAGTCCTGCTACCTCGGTATCGTTCTCCAACGGATTGGAGAGAAGAACATCCTGCTCGGTCAGTCGGGCTGTGCTTGCCTCGGTTGCAGTAAGATAGATGTCCTGTCGCTGACCGACCCACTTGTCCATAGAAGTCTGGTCTGTACCCAATGGAGTGAATGCCATCGTGAGAGGGTCAACCTTGTCGTTCTCGTTTTCAGGCAATTTCAGCAATGACTCGTCAATAGGCTTTGCATATCTGCCCTCTGCCGAGTTATAGACAAAACCTCCCCAGCCACGGTAGAGCATACCGAAGCCAAGATTGTCATTCTCTGCATAGAATCCTGCAAGCACATTCTCTGTTACGAGACCTGCCGCATCTTTCAGAATGGAAACAGAGGCTGAAGTAACAGTTTCATTAGAGATTGCTGCCGGATAGCTGTATTCAAACCAGATGTTCTTTCCTGCAGTAGTTGCAAATCGCAGAGTATCGGCTTTCAAGATGCCATTCTCGATATTGAAAGACTTCTTGCCGATGAGTGCATCCTCTGTCTTGGCGGTCAAAGTAACCTGTCCATTGATGGAATTGTCAGAAAGGGTAAGCACTGGCGACACAACCAGAATTGTATCAGTCGCAGTGGTCAAGTATGGCTTGCCCTCTGCCAAGGCTTTTGCGAAAGTCTTGTAATGTGCAGGAACTGCCATGGTATGCTCAACATTGGCAGAATCCTTGTAAGTTACGGACGCTTGCCAACCTATATTCTTCCAATCAACATTTGAGGTGGATGAAATCTCAAAGCTGAAATTGGTCAGTTTTTCTGTATTCTCCAGACTGATGTTGAGTGAATCGCCATTGAAAGTCTCATTAGCCTTCAGTGTACGAGCAAAGACAGTCTTCTCGATATAGTTCGGGTTGTCGTTCCCGTCACTGTCTTTCTTTTCATTGCTGCCGATGATGCTGAGAACAACATCGTCGGTTGTTACAGGCTTGTGGAAGGCACTGCGAACTTCCACACTTGAACCATTCTCCACATTAGCGGAGGTGTTCACATCGTAGATGGCACCATCCTCAGGTTTGTACTCTGTTGAAGAAAGCCCGTTAGGCAATATATTTGACTCGCCAGCGTAAGTAATGGTAGGTGACCAATTCACCTTATCAAATGAGCCGTTGCTTGTTTCCTCAGAGCCAGACTGGACACGGAAATAGATTCTGTCACCACGCTTGACGGCAACAGATGATACGGCTGCGCTGTATGGACTGTTGTCACCCTTGGCTATCGTCTTGTTCCAAAGTTCATTGCCTCCCTTTTGGATGGCAATTCTTACGCCGTCTGCCTTCTGATACCCGTCAGCATCATAGTCATCTGTTGGTGCAATGAGGCTAACTTGACCAGTTACGCTGACAGTTCCGTCCTTTGGAGCCTGCCATACACGCACTATGTCCTCCATCGGTGAGTTCTTGATGGCTTCCGCCTGCTCATCCTTACTGACCTCCATGACGGAAGTGTCAACCTTGCCACCATAGATAATTGGGCTTGGCGTGTCGGCACTGCTCAATGTAAATGTAGGCACGGCATTGCCAGATCCGTCAAACTCCAAGTGGTTGAAATAGACCTTGCCATTGGAAACGAGGTCAACAAGTCCGTCACCATTGATGTCGCTGAAATACTGAGTGGTCTTGGTCTTAGTGGTTGACTTGTCCGTTCCGACAACGGCAGTCAGGACATCCCAACCGACAACGGCATTCGCACCGAAAGTGTTGGTAGAACTTTTGGTTGTCGAGAAGTTACTGATGCCCTTTACCTTGATAGGCTCACCATATACGACTTCTCCGTTGTCTGTCTTAATCTGTGGACGATAATAAACAGAACCACCGGACTTGTACACCTTGTCAGGAAGTCCGTCACCGTTCAAGTCAACGAGTGCGGAAAGTCCCTTGCTCGTGTCGCTTGAATAGCTGTATGAGCCACCCATGGTATTGCTTTTCCAAGGACTTCCGTCCACGACACCCACACCTGCATAGAACGAACCGCTCACGGAAGAGCTTGCCGTTCCGCCAAGTGCAGTTGGCTTGTCGCTGAAACGCTTGCTGACAGCCTTTAACGGATTGATGAACCCTGCGTCAAGTCCATCATCATGGGTGTTCCATTTTTCGGAATCATCCTTGAAAGGAACATAGCCCTTGTCTGCCTGTACGTCATCATAGTAGTCGAAGTTTTGGAAGGAGACCTCCTTGCCGTTGTTGTCATACTGTCTGACACCAGTGAGCATTTCCTTGTGGAATGCACCTTCCTTATAGTCGAAGGCATAGCTGCGCAGGGTCTCGCCCTGGAAATTCACGGTCACTTTCTCCAACAGCTTGTTGGAGGAGGCGAGGAATCCATAGCGGGCATTGTTGGTCTTTACCTGCTTTATCTTGTTGCCTTCAAAGAGTACAACGGTGTGCGGTTCCTGTCCTGCATTACCTGCGTGAACCTCCTTCAGATATGCAGCCTTGGCCTTCAAGCCGCCACGCACATCCTCATCCACGATGTCATACACATATTCTATATAGTCACCGTGGAGTTCCTCGACACGTTTCAGCTTCCATTCGGCAATCACCTCACGGGTATTGCCCGAAGCATCGGTGACATTGCCCTTTACAACAGCTCCGTCACCACCATAGATGTACTTGACACCCTGCTTGTCTGTAACCTCCCAATAATAGTTGGCAGGACTGTCACCCTTGCGGATGATACGGCTGAAATCACCGCCTTGGCGGGTGTAGAACTGGCGGTCAGCCTTTCTGTTCATCTTCTCGCCACGGTGTGCAACTCCCATCTGTCCGTTGTCATCCATAGTGGAGAGCATTGAACCGGACAAGAGATAAGTCTCCGTCTCTTTTGACATGTCATAACGAGGCACGCCCCACCGGGTGTCAAGCGTAATGCTTGGCACGCTGACGTTCCAACCCTCGCCAAGCCAACCGCTACCGCCCTCGCTGCTGTACTGCAAGCCGAGGCTTGGCTGCATGCCGTTTCGTGCTGGCGGCATCTCGAACGGATACTGCAAGTTGGCAGAGCCACGGTTGTTTGCGCTTGGAGGCGCAATGACATTGAGCTTCGCCGTCGGGTCTGCCGCCTTGATGTCGTTCATCATCGTCGGGGCAAATCCTTCGGTCTGCGGTGACTCCGGGGCCTGTATCACACCGTTAATCATGTCGGTGAAGTGGGTCGTCTTTGAAACGACACACTCTTCCTTCTTGTCCACACGCACACGCTCCAACGCAACCCAATGCTTCTCGGCCGGGTCGTAGTAATAGGTACGGATGTCGTCCTCGGTATAGCCGCTTGGTATTCTCGTGCGGTCATACTTTATCTTGACTGTCGCGCCCTCGCCTGTGAAATGGGTTCCGTGAGGGAGAAAACGGTAGCCATGTCCTCCTGCCGTGACGTTGGTCATGGCAAAGTCAAGTTCAGGAACATTCTCCTCTCCGATGGAGTTCACGGAAAGGCTTCTGTTCCGAATGAGGTCTTTCTGAAGAACGACCAGTTTGCTACCTCCTACGGAGATACTGTCAGAGACACCCTTCTTGAAGAGTTTTCTCACGGCTGTCCCGTCCTTTGCCGAAAGGGACAGTGTGGCGGCAAGCAGTAAAACCAATGCCCACGCCACCTTCTGTATATAATTCTTCATGCGTATCTTCCTTTAAGTTACTTTACTGAGATTTTCCTTGTATGCTCCCCCTTCTCGGAGATTGCCTTTACGACATACACACCCGATGCGGGAACCTTGAAGTCGGCCTGCTTGACGCTTTCGCCTGTCATTTGGCGTGACACTACCAGTTTGCCTGATACGTCAAACACCATCAATGTGGCTGCAGCAGGCTTGTCCTGTGTGAGTTTAGCCTCGTAGATGCCTGTCGTAGAACCGTTGCCCTTGACAGTGAAATTCTCGTCTTCTCCAGAAATGAAGGTATTGTCAGCCTGTCTGTCCGAGCTGCCCACATGGTTCTCCCTTGCCTGTGTTCCGTTAGGCATACTTGCATCACACTCGCTGCCGACATAGACGGTCATCGTTGTCGTACACTTCTTGGGTGTTTCTATCTGCACGTTGCCCCTTGTGGTGAATGAGGTTACAGGCGTACCGTTTACGGTAAGGTCTGTGATATGTGTCTCGCCCTTTCCGTACTTGATGCAGAACCGCCATGCACGAAGTGACCAGATATATTCATGATGCACGGTCTGTCCGTTCAACTTGTATGTGACCTGCATATTGCGGACTGTTACGCTAAGCACATCGCCCGGCTTGATGGTGACATATTTGGTTAGGCTTGTATATCCACCGGTTATGATATGCGCCTTGTCGCCCCGCACGTCGAAGCCATATTGGGTGATCTCGTCCGTGAGGCTTGGCTCCAAACCCACACGGTAGTTTGATTTTGTATCGTTCACCGTCCATGAGATGTCACCGGACAGATAGGTCCTGGTGTCATGTGAGTATGAGGTGTAGAGTGCGTTGCCAGTGGCATAAATCTCGTTGCCTCCACCTTGTGATACGGACAGCGCATAGGCGCCGGGGGCAAGATTCGTGATTCTATGCGTGTCACCGAAGAATGTTCCTCTGGCAATGGTTTCTCCTTTTACTTTTCCTGCAACGGTGTCAACGCTGAGCACATAGGAATAGACTGGTGTACCGATGTTGATGCCGATGTCGATATACCCGTCATTGCGTGGAACTCCATTCTCGCAACTTGACGGCGTCGGAGTGGCATCATAGGAAATGCCGTCATAATAGGCGAATGTGAACACATCGCTTCCGCTTCCGTCTGCATCCCATAGGATATTGCGGAATATGGTCTTGCCCCTCGTCATATCAGGCTTGGAGCATCTTATGTTACTGTTGCTGTTGATGTCGAAATCACCTTCACCGCTTGGGTCTATGAGCATGACGGTACGCTTGCGGCAATAGTCCGAGAACTCCCTGTCCGGTGTGAGGTCATAGCTCAACTCTGCCATATAACCGACATCATCTATTCCTCCTGTCCTCAAGCCTGCCATGTTCAAGGCGGACTCTGCTCCTTCCGTTCGGATAATGCCCACATTTGTGTCTGTGTCAGTTGCATCCGAAAGGGATATGGTTCTTGTCGCACTTCCTGTTCCGTCAACACGCAGATAGATGTTTTTGCCTTCCTTGCGGATGGAGATGTCCGTTCCGTCAACATCCGTGGCGATGTATGAATTTGAGACCGCTCCGTTGATGATCGGATAAACAACTCCAGCATTGGTGAACCGGAATCCATACTTGCATGTGCTGCCACCGATGCTTCCGAAGCCAACGTCAAAAGTCGGGTGACTTGTCGGACAGGTGAACTCAAAAGCACCGCCACCTCCAACAAGGGCTGGGGTCGTGGCATAAGCTCCGGAAGCGGCTTTCTCTTGGATGATATTGTCAGTAAAGCCATTCCTTGACACTTCAAGTCCTTGCGCAGTCCATCTTGCCACTGTACTGTCGGGCTTTGACGGCACGTTGGTCTTGACCATCCATGTACGTTTCATGACATGCCACAGGGAATCTGTAGGTGAGGTATATGTTGCAAGTGCCACATCATCGTCGCCCCAGAAAGTGAAGCCTCTGTCCGGCATCGGATTGCCGTTTTCACGTCCCATGACAAGCAGACGGGAAGCGGATGAAGGGTTGTATGGATTTGCGTCATGATAAGTTCCGTTCTCCTTCAAGGCCGCATACACCGGACTTTCCTCATATGATGTTGCGGAAAGCGGTTGGGAGAGACTTCCTGCCGTGTCGGTTCCAACAGCTGTGACCCTATGGTGGTAGGCTTGGTTCTCCGCCATATCCCAAGTCAGGTTTCCGTCGCTGTCAAGATACGAGCCTTTGAGGGTGATGCCGTACTTTACCGCCAGATAGCTCTCCACTTTTCTGCGCTCATCGGGTGTAAGCATCCTGCTGAAAACAATAAGCTCAGGGGCATATCCCCGGATGGAAGCATTACCGAAGAGCGAGGTCGGGAAATCCGTACCGAAACTGCCAGAGGTGGAAGGGGTTCCGATGAATAATGTGGTGTTGGAGTTGTCTCCCCACAATGTTGTTGAAGGATTGCTTACCTTGAAGTAGGACACAACGCGCAGAGCGCTTTCCTTAAAACCGTTCTCGGACAAAGAATCACTTGGTTGATAAAGCAGGTCTTCACCCGATGCTGAACCATAGTCCAATGGTTCAACACCTCTACCCCTTACGGCTTTGTCCTTGCTCAGAATGGCTCCGTCGCCCTTTCGGCCGTCAAGAGCATAGACAACCATATCCTTGCCGATGGTTGCCAGTTCCGGCGAAAAGACACCGATGACGGTAGCCTGTGAGAGGTCGCCGTGCTTGAGTTTGGCACTCAGACTACGGAATCCGTCTGCGAGCCAGAGACTCGGATTGAAATTGAAGTAATGGACTGAACTGTTCGGAAGAGTAAGTTCAGACTTGACGCCACGGCTGTCCAATAGCATCAGCCGTATGGAATCCCCAGAGAAATCCTGCCAACGGTAATAACCTTGCAGGTCTGAGTTCAATGGCGCAGTCTTGAACCACAGTTCGCTTCCGCTGACTCCTCCGGGCGTTTGTGCGAAACTGCCGAGAGCGAAGCCTAACAGTAACAAAGAAGTAAACTTTCTCATGCGCTGTCAATTTGGAGTGTTTGAAAAATATAAAAACGTATGCCTCTGCCGCGCAGGGAGAGACCAGTGAGAGAGAACGGACTGCTACTACGGAGAAGAATTGTGATATAGGCTTGCTCCGTAAAGTCCTATTGTCACGTGGCAGGCCAACAGGCTTTACCACCAAAATAATGCTGCAAATATACAAAAATAATCTTAATAAACAGATATAATCTTTAAGAAATTTGCTGGTTTGGTGTTTTTTTCTTATGATTTCGGTCGATTTTGCAGAAATCTTTTACATCTGTTGTATGTACTGGAGTCAGTTTGGCAAAAATACACAAATGGTCACGGCTTCAGTTTCTTATGTTAGAATGTAAATCATGGTTTGAAACTGTACACACTCGGGGTACAAACGAAAACAAGATATGCTTGTGTCGGAAAGGTATATATGAGCTGATGGTAGAGTCGTCATCAACAACAATGGACCTGATTTGATAAACTCAGCAGGAATACTTGCTATTCATTTAGCGATGGGGTTATGTTCACAAGTTTGAGATTTCATGTAAAAAAGTCCTAATTTCCATATTTCTCTTCTTGTAAATTATGGGATATTAAGAAAAATATCGTATCTTTGCCCCCGAATTGAGGCGTTCTTTGCATATTGCAAAATACAGAAACGAGCAGAAGTCCGCTCGTTTCCATATTGTTACCTATATAATATAGGCAAACGCCCAACTTCTTGATTTTCAATCAAAGTCCAATTTAGAGCGAGTTAGATTCGTTAACACTTCTCAAAGGAGTTCATCCCCCCATCTTCCTCCCCTATCTCATGGGGGCAGTTTCAGTTTTGAAAACGGACATTAAAAAGTGCGATAACACCGCCCTAACTACCTATTTTTATATAGTTAGGGCGGTGCTATCGCTAAAATTCGAGACCATTTACCGCAAAAACACAAAGTAAACTACCGTTAAAATACAAAGTAAAACGCCGCAAAAATATAAAGTAACTGTAGAAAACACGATTTACGACAAAGCCATATCAAGTGTAGATGGAGTAAAGGTTATACCTTTGGCTACATTAAAAAACTAAGAAAAAAGCTAAATTTTCGATAGAAAACTAAGAAAAAGTTTGTTTTCTATCGAAAATTTGACTATCTTTGTGCCCAAATGAGAAATATTCTAATTACATTAGGCAATATTCCAGTAACATCTTCGGTCATTGCTTCACTATATCCAGATGTAAAGACCAAGTTTGCAAAAGTTGCACAGCTGGAAAAGGCGGGTGAAATCATCCGCCTCAGGCGAAATCTGTTCGTTGTAAATCCACAAGAAACGGGACAACCACTCTCTTCCGGACTTATCGCCAACCATCTGTTGTCTCCATCTTATGTATCTATGCAGACGGCATTGAGATATTATGGTTTAATACCCGAAGCAGTATATACAGTTCAATCCATGACTTTTAAGACAGCAAAGGAATACAATACACCCATAGGCAACTTTTGCTACTATCATATTTCAAGACCCACCTATCCTATAGGAATTACGCAGATAAAGGAAGAAAACAATGTCTATATAATGGCTACTCCAGAAAAGGCATTATGTGATTTGATAGCCAACCTGCCAGGTATCAAACTGAGATACAAGAAGGAAGCATTAGAGTTTCTGGAAGAAAACCTAAGATTTGATATGGACAGATTCTACCAGCTCAATCCCAAGATATTCGAAGAATATGCAAATATAGGGAAAAAGGCAACATCCATACGCACAATATTAAAACTCTTACAACATGAATGAGATATACCAAAATATGTTATCAGCTTATGATCTTTCTACAGATCAGGCTAAAAGAAATGCTACTTTTGAGGTAAACCAGCAAATAATTCTTGCCGGTTTGTACCAAGGCGGCTTCTTCGAAAAGGCAGCTTTTTATGGTGGAACCTGCCTACGCATTTTCCACGGTTTAAATCGCTTCAGTGAAGATATGGATTTCTCTTTATTGAACAAAGATGAAAGTTTTGACTTCTCCCAATACTTCCAACCAATTATCGACGAGTTTGATGCCATCGGGAGAAGAGTGGACATACAGAAGAAGGACAAGAAGAATTTTGGAAAAGTAGAATCAGCCTTTTTAAAAGATACCACCGACGTTTATGACATTTCCTTTCAAACAGAAAAGTCCATCAAAATCAAAATTGAAGTAGATACCAATCCACCTCTCCATTTTACTACGGAGCAAAAACTTCTGATAGAGCCTCGTTCTTTCATGACAAGATGCTTTACCCTTCCCAACTTATTTGCCGGCAAAATGCACGCATTAGTTTATCGAGCATGGAAAAACCGGGTAAAAGGACGCGATTGGTATGATTTCGAATGGTACATCCGAAATAGAATTCCTCTAGATTTCAAACATCTACAGGAAAGAATCAAAGAATTTAATGGATGCGAGAAATCAAAAGAAGAATTCATTGCCGACTTGGAGCAAAGACTAAAATCTGCAGACATCAAACAGGTAAAAGCAGATGTGATGCCGTTTATAAAGAATCCTAAAGAAATGACTATCTGGTCCAACGAATACTTTCTGCAATTGGCAAAAATGATAAACTTTGAATAGTTAAGGTATCTCCCATCCCTATCACATGGGGACAGTATCAGTTTTGAAAACGGACATTAAAAAATGCGATAATACTGTTGCCAGACACTATTGTCGCTGCCTTGAGATTAGACATCGCACCTAGAAGCCCGACATCCAGGCCGAAAATCTTGAAGGCCGCCCGGTCTTCATAACTGGCAAGTGGCTGTCGAGAAAAGGGGCAGTATCAGTCAAAAAAAACGGACGCCGAGAAACAGAACCATCTATCTAGTTGATTATCAATACATTCACATCTTTTAAATACTTTTTTTTCAAAATATTGGCGTTTTTTTTGAAATTTTCCCTTCATATTACTATATTATAAAGGTATAACCAAAAAGAAAGAATAAAATGGCAAATAAAATGTCTTTATGTATCATCAAATACACCTATACTCGATATGTAGGGGTGGATATCGAAAAATATACTCGGGGACTATTCGAGTATGTGAAGGAAGAGTTTGGAGAGTTTCGACCACAAATGTCAGAGCCTGGAACTATACCTGATATGCCAGACTATCTGGACATCGTGCTCTGCAAGAAGGATGGCAGCATCTTCTACGAAAGCGACATTCTACGCCGTGCCGTCAACATTCCGCATGATTGTCAAATGGGTGGATTAGTATTGGAAATCTTTATCCAGAACTGCGATGGCACGAGATACAAAAAAAGACATGCATATCCCAAGCCTTGGGAGAACCATGAAGCTAACGGCAAGTCGGACATGAGAAAACTGAAAATTCATAAAACTATCAGCAAAAGGCATCTTAACAATCAAGAAGGCAAAGACTCTGAAGGCATCAGAATACCTGAACTTAGACCCAAGATTGACCTTCACTTCTTAAGATAGCCATCCTATGACATACGAAGAATTCAAGCAATTGGCTGAACATCCACAGCATCGGGATGTTCCTGCCATCTTCAAGCTCGAAGTTTTAGAAACAGAAGAGCTGGAGGAGAAAAAGCGTTCACACTATCCGAAATACAAGGTGAACACCTATTGTCCGCAAGCTTTCACCACAACTCTGGAGAAGGAGCGTATGATGGCTCAGATGGGTGGAGCTCCTCAGATGCCAGGCATGGGTGCTGCTGTTCCTCAGGTACAGTATTATATTGGCATCAATGGTCAGCAGTATGGTCCATGCGATTGGAACAAGCTCCAGCAGCTCGTTCAGCAGGGTCAGTTCACCCAGCAGTCATACATTTGGAAGAACGATATGGCGCAGTGGGAGTTTGCCGGCAATGTAGCAGAACTCGCTCCATTGTTCCAAGGCACCGCCCCACAGATGCCGGGAATGCCTCCTACTATGCCGGGGATGTAATTTCCCGGCAGCTATAATACAAACAAAAGTAAGAACATTAAATTTGTGATAATATGGAATTATTCAAAAAATTAGTCGGTGATATCGCAAAGACAGTAGGTGAAAGCCTGGAAGAAGTTTCAAACGAAGCCAAAAAGAGTTTCCAAGAGGCTCGCGAAGAGGTAAGAAAGAACATCCAGGAAGCAAAGCTGAATCAATTCAACTATGACGATGATGATGACGATGATGATGACAATTGGGATTATCCCTTAACAAAGTTATCAGATGATGACGATGATATACGAATCCAGTTAGGCCATTTTTAAAAATGGCGTTTTAACCATCGACGAGGGACATACAACTCTCGGCGAAGATGCCTTGGAGGGGTACAATAATATTAGAAAAGTCATTTTCCCTTCAACTCTTAGAGAAATTGACAAATGTTTTATCAAGTGAGTTGTAACATCCTCAATACATGAGCCACCACAAAGATATACGCACATCAGAGAACGTAGAATCTCACTATATTGATAACCAAACAATGTGCATCTCAATCCCAAGGTGGAATCTATGGTTTGAGCTAAAAGAGCATCAAATTGCTCCATAATAGAAAAAATTCCTCCAAAAGGAGTGAGTTTCTCAGATTTTATTTGTATTTTTGCCATGTCATTCAGAGTTTTATTTGTTTTTAAATGCAACACTAAGATAAGTGAAATTTCAGACATGACATAATCCTGAACAACTTATTGTTGCTTAGGTGCTTATAAAAAATATTAAATTATAGTGTTGCGGAAATAAGGAAAAAATGAAAAGAACTATAATTTACGTATTCGGTCCTAAGCGCCTTTCACCTCAGTATTCTTCCAATACAGAGTTGAAACTGCAGGAAGGTGGCTGGCTTAAGATCGGCCAGACTTCGGAAGAAAACGACAATATTGACAAATGGGAATCTGCTATGGTAAGAATCAATCAGGAAGTGCGTACAGGTATCCCAGAGGTTTGTCAGTTGTTTGAAGTTTTTGAATATCCTGAGCAAACAGGAAAAACAGATGATACTATCAGAAGTTTATTAACTGATGATATCTATAATCTAGAATGCTCAAAAGTCCATAATCAGAACATTGATAAATACGAAATTAGAGCTGGACGTGAGTTTGTTTATGGCGTAACAAGAAGCCAAGTACTGAATGCCATAGCCAAGTTTGAGCGTAATCTGATTTTAGACAATTACGGCAAAGAGGGGTTCGACAATCTGATGCAGATGATAAAAGACAACAATAGCGGAGATTCACCGCTTGAGATTAACCAAGACATGGATTCTTCTGCAGAGATTTCAACAAACAAGAAATCAGAGTGGTGTGACTATCTTTGGGACAGTGTTGTTGATAAGATCAAGGGTACTATAGGCTCCTCTATCAGCAATACAAAGGGCAGAGCATACATTAAATTCAATTCACCACGTCGCAAAGATTTCTTCTATGACTGTGGCTACAGCGTTCGTTATGGCATTACCACCGTAACAATCACTACGCTTAATGGTGAAGATGCAAAAAAACAAATGGATGAATTTATAGCCAAGAATGATGTCCTCACCCAATTACCAAACCTGAAGCTTAAACAAGGAACTAAGCAGAAGAACAAATGGGCATGGCTTATTACAGACACTTTGGACAAAACAGATGACGAGTTGGTGAATTGGTTTGCTGATACCATCTTAAAGTTTTATAGCATATTTGAAAATATAGAGGGTCAGTAAAATAACTATTTAATTTAACGACTCTATTCAAAGAACAATTTAACAAGTAGCCCTCTTTTCTAACAGACGCTAATTCAATAATCAAGCGCCAATACTTTTAAAAAAAATATTGGCGCTTATTTTTGAAATTTTCCCTTCATATTACTATATTATAAAGGTATAACCAAAAAGAAAGAATAAAATGGCAAATAAAATGTCTTTATGTATCATCAAATACACCTATACTCGATATGTAGGGGTGGATATCGAAAAATATACTCGGGGACTATTCGAGTATGTGAAGGAAGCGTTTGGAGAGTTTCGACCACAAATGTCAGAGCCTGGAACTATACCTGATATGCCAGACTATCTGGACATCGTGCTTTGCAAAAAGGACGGAAGTATCTTCTACGAAATGGATATCCAAAGACGTGCCATCAACATCCCGCTCGACTTTCAGCTGGAAGGACTGGTCATGGAAATCGACATCACCAACTGTGATGGTACAAAATACAAGAAGACACACCAATTCTTAAAATAAACATCCTATGACATACGAAGAATTCAAGCAATTGGCTGAACATCCACAGCATCGGGATGTTCCTGCCATCTTCAAGCTCGAAGTTTTAGAAACGGAAGAGCTGGAGGAGAAAAAGCGTTCACACTATCCGAAATACAAGGTGAACACCTATTGTCCGCAAGCCTTCACCACTACTTTGGAGGAGGCAGAGAGACTGATGCACCAGGATGTCCAGTACCGCAAAAAGATGAAGGAGGAAGACGACTATCCGCTGGATACCTTCTGCTATTATATCTCGGAGATTCCGCTGGGACTGTTGCACTACGACCGCGAATGTCTTTCTGAAAGAGTGTATGACGGTGAGGGAAAACTGATCGACCGGTCTTACTGCTGTTCGCGTTTCAGCATCTACTATCCCGGAGTCTGCGATTCGCCAGCATACGACCGTCATCCTGACGAGACCTTCCGAGGCAGAAGCGCTGAACAGATCAGATTCAAGAAGGGTGACATCGTAGAAGTATATCGTGGCGATGAGGTGAAACTTGCCATCGTTGTCGGAACTCCGCTTACCACCGAATGGATCTGGGAGAGAAACCAGGCTGCCAAGGATAAAAGGGGATTGGATGAACTGCCATACGATGAAACGGACGACAGCTATACCGTGATAGATGGTCCCGGCTACGAATACCACGACCACGTTCCGTCGCTGTATGTCTTCGCCCCTCACTATCATGTGCCGCTCTATCTTCAGAGACGATTCAAGGGGTATTTGGAAAAGGCTGAGAAAAAGCAGAAAGAAGAGGAGGAGAAAGACAGGATCTTCCGCCAGGCTCACGATTGCTGCTTCAGCAACAAGGAACAAATAGAAAAATCTGAAAAGTGCGGCTGTTTCTTCTGCGGCGAAATCTTCTCGCCATCCGAAATCACGGATTACCTCCCTGATGAGCCGCCTACAGCCGAATGTCCCTTCTGTTATACCGACTCCGTAATAGGTGATGCCTCCGGCTTCCCTATCACCAAGGATTTCTTGAAGAAAATGAGGAAGAGATATTTCTAGGCGATTTTTCAACGTTTTTCACCGAGCTGCCCCCTATCTCATGGGGGCAGTATCAGTTTTGAAAACGGACATTAAAATACCGTTTACCGCAAAAGCACAAAGTAAACTGCCTAAAATAAGTAATGCCCCTCTAGTATGCAGCCTTTCGGCGCGCCAGAGGGGCTTATTATCTTTTATTTGTTATTTTGTACGGAGATAAATCAAATCAAAATACATCAGCCGTGTTTTCATCGGCTCAACAGGAGTTGTAGGTTCTAGACCTTTATTGTGCAAGAACGTCCATTCCTCCTTATCTGACAAAAACAGAAATTTGAAACCATTTCGTTGATAATATTCGAACACTTTCGGATGGTTGACAGCATCAACAATGACATACCGGCATCCAGTCTTATTCAGTGGGTCTATAAACCATGATTTGATGAAATCCAACAATTCGTCTCCCACATGATGTCCACTGAATAAATCGCTTACTGCCAACTGTCCAACCAACACTGCTGGATACTGCGGTCTTCGCTTGGCATTCGGAATCTTTCTATTAAGCTTATTCCGAAGGTTTGAAGGAAGTGAATCTACTTTTACACTCGAATTAGCGACTGTAAATGCGCAGACTATTTCAGATGTATCTGGTTTAACAAAACAATATGATTTTCCAAGCAACTGATAGGCATACATAAAATCACATTGCTCTAACATTTTAAATGTACAGTTTTGAACGTTTTAATATAGCACGTGCCTTGGCTACTTGCTTGGAGAAGTCAATGGAGCCACGCTTTTCCAATGCCTCATCAGCTGCTTCAACGAAACGAGCTGCTGCCTCACCATGAAGGACAGGTATTGTTTTAATTTCTATTGCCATAATCTTCTTGTTTTTAATGTTATGTACTTATTTAATCTGCAAAAATATGCTTTTATTTTCACTTTACCAAACTTTTTGTTAACTTTCTGTTGAATTTTACCAAAAATTCCAAATTCACGCCTATCCTAGGAGTATAATGTATAAACTTGAGAAATCCCCAATCTGTAAAGTTCAACAGATTGGGGATTTACATTTTCTGAAACTCCATTAAAACCAAATAAGACAATGTCTCATAGGGACAGTATCAGTTTTGAAAACGGACATTAAAAAGTGCGATAACACCGCCCTAACTACCTATTTTTATATAGTTAGGGCGGTACTATCGCTAAAATTCGAGACCATTTACCGCATAGAGCGGTACGTTTGTAACCCAATCTCCCTGCTGATAATCATTCATGGAGATGCGATAGGCCTTCTTTGACCGGTTGTCTGCAACAAACTGGCGCAGGCTCTTTGCCTTGACATTCGTCTCGGCTTTCACCTCCAGCGGAACAATCTCATCCTCCTCATCCTGGAGCAGAAAATCAATCTCCTGAGTACTGTTGGTCTTGGCATAATAATACGGTTCATACCTGAGAACGAGCTGCTGCAAAACATACTGTTCCGTCAACGCCCCTTTAAACTCGGTAAAAATACTGTTGCCGTCCACTATTGTCGCTGCCTTGAGATTAGACATCGCACCTAGAAGCCCGACATCCAGGACGAAAATCTTGAAGGCCGCCCGGTCTTCATAACTGGCAAGTGGCAGTCGGGGAGCTTTCACATTATAAACCTTATATATCAGTCCGGCATCCAGCAGCCACTGCAAGGCCAACTCATATTCCCGGGCTCTTGCTCCCTCACGCACCACTCCATAGATAAACTTTCTGTTCTCCTTACTCAACTGGGCTGGCAAGGATTTCCACAAATCAGTAATACGGGGAATAATCTCAGATGGAGCATGCTTCGACATATCTCTCTGATAACTGCTCAGAATATCCTTCTGTATGGTTCTCGCCTCTTTCCAATCACGATTCTGACTAAAGCTTAATACAGCTTCAGGCATGCCTCCCACATAGTAATAATACTTTAAGAGTTCCTGAAACTTGGGAGCAAACATCGTTACCATATTCCAATCTTTCGTTTGCAGCAGCTGCGCCAGATTCTTCTCCCCCATAGCCATCACGAACTCGATAAAGTTCATTGGATAGAGAGAGAGAAATTCCACCTTACCCACAGGAAAAGATTCCCCCTGATGCAGTTCGATACCCAGAAGAGAACCAGCCGCTATGACATGATAGCCCGTCGCATTCTCTGCAAAATATTTCAGAGAAGTAACAGCATGAGGAGCAGCCTGAATCTCATCCAGGAATATCAGCGTTTCGCCCTCTGTGCAGGTTACATTCGTTGCAGCCCCAATAGCTGTAAGAATTCTAGGGATATTGAAGTCCTGTTCAAAGAGATTCTGCAGGATCTTCATCTCTTCAAAGTTCACATACGCCAGCTGCTTGTAATTCTGGCGGGCAAACTCCTTCACCAGCCAAGTCTTTCCCACCTGTCTGGCACCCTCTATAATAAGAGGTTTCCGATATTGTTTATTCTTCCATTTCAGAAGTTCATCGATAGCTAATCTTTCCATAATCCATATCTTTAAATCACATTTTATGAGGGAATAATCACTCTTTTACCCACATTTTATGAGGGAATAACACTGCAAATATACACATTTTATGAGGGAATCCTGCTACTTTCCCACACATTTTATAAAGAAGCACCCACTTTTTAACTGATTTTAAAGAATGATTCCTATCTCATAGGGGCAGTATCAGTTTTGAAATTACATTTTATGATTTAATTATTCACTTGTGATTGTAAATAAATAGCCTCACTCCTCTTGTTGGGAAATTCAGAGAATGCCGAAACGAATGCTGGTATTTCAAAAAATATCAGCATTTTTTTGAAATTTTCTCCCAAGATTACTATATTATATAAGGTATCACCAAAACAGAGTAATTATGACAGAGAAAGAAAAGAAGAGACTGGAAATGTACGAACAGCGATATGCTGAGAGTTGGAAGAAGCGAGAGATTAACGAGGAAGGTACGCTCAAACCTTTCTCCAAGGAAGAACTTGAGCATATCTTCATGCTCAACGACCACCTGAAAGAGCTCACTTCTTCCACTATCGACAAAACGCTTCGGGTATCGATACATCTCCTCGACGAAATAGAAAAAGTCATGTTTCGCTCAACTGGGCTTTCAGCCATTATTTCAACTATCTCTCCATCTTCACGGTGGAAGACATCATGAAAATCAAGCCCGAAAACTTCGAGATGAGTATTGAAATATCACTTTAACAAACAAAGGAAAGGGAAGAATATGGCAGCAAAAATGTCTTTATGCACTATCAGTTATAACTACGAGCATTACGCAGGTATCGATGTGGAAAAACTGTCCAACATTATCTATGAGTATGTCAAAAAGGAGTTTGCAGATTTCAATCCGCAGGTCTCTGAGCCTGGCTCTGACATGGAAATGCCAGACCATGTGGATATGCTGCTCTGCAAGAAGGATGGCAGCATCTTCTACGAAAGCGACATTCTGCGCCGTGCCGTCAACATTCCGCATGATTGTCAAATGGGTGGATTAGTATTGGAAATCTTTATCCAGAACTGCGATGGCACGAGATACAAAAAAAGACATGCATATCCCAAGCCTTGGGAGGACCATAAAGCTAACGGCAAGTCGGACATGAGAAAACTGAAAATTCATAAAACTATCAGCAAAAGGAATCTTAACAATCAAGAAGGCAAAGACTCTGAAGGTTGTCTCCCTGAACTTAGACCACAGATTGACTTTCACGATTTTTTAAGACAATTATCCCATGACATACGAAGAATTCAAGCAATTGGCTGAGCATCCACAGCATCGGGATGTT
Organism: Segatella copri; assembly: GCF_002224675.1. Classification (GTDB taxonomy): domain Bacteria; phylum Bacteroidota; class Bacteroidia; order Bacteroidales; family Bacteroidaceae; genus Prevotella; species Prevotella copri_U. Next base: position 83,605 of record NZ_NMPZ01000009.1, read on the forward strand.
CCTGCCATCTTCAAGCTCGAAGTTTTAGAAATAGAAGAGCTGGAGGAGAAAAAGCGTTCACATTATCCGAAATACAAGGTGAACACCTATTGTCCGCAAGCCTTCACCACAACTTTGGAGGAGGCAGAGAGACTGATGCACCAGGATGTCCAGTACCGCAAAAAGATGAAGGAGGAAGACGACTATCCGCTGGATACCTTCTGCTATTATATCTCGGAGATTCCGCTGGGACTGTTGCACTACGACCGCGAATGTCTTTCTGAAAGAGTGTATGACGGTGAGGGAAAACTGATTGACCGGTCTTACTGCTGTTCGCGTTTCAGCATCTACTATCCCGGAGTCTGCGATTTGCCTGCATACGACCGTCATCCTGACGAGACCTTCCGAGGCAGAAACGCTGAACAGATTAGATTCCAGAAAGGTGACATCGTGGAAGTATATCGTGGCGATGAGGTAAAACTTGCCATCGTTGTCGGAACTCCGCTTACCACCGAATGGATCTGGGAGAGAAACCAGGCTGCCAAGGATAAAAGGGGATTGGATAAACTGCCATATGATGAGACGGATGACAGCTATACCGTGATAGATGGTCCCGGCTACGAATACCACGACCACGTTCCGTCGCTGTATGTCTTCGCCCCTCACTATCATGTGCCGCTCTATCTTCAGAGACGATTCAAGGGTTATCTGGAGAAGGCTGAGAAGAAGCAGAAAGAAGAGGAGGAGAAAGACAGGATCTTCCGCCAGGCTCACGATTGCTGCTTCAGCAACAAGGAACAGATAGAAAAATCTGAAAAGTGCGGCTGTTTCTTCTGCGGAAAAATCTTCTCGCCATCCGAAATCACGGATTACCTCCCTGATGAGCCGCCTACAGCCGAATGTCCCTTCTGTTATACCGACTCCGTAATAGGTGATGCCTCCGGCTTCCCTATCACCAAGGATTTCTTGAAGAAAATGAGGAAGAGATATTTCTAGGCGATTTTTCAACGTTTTTCACCGACCTTCCCCCTATCTCATGGGGACAGTATCAGTTTTGAAAACGGACATTAAAATACAAGAACTCCGCCCTAAACAACCACGAAAGGGGAGTTAGGGCGGAGTTATCTACAAATATCACTTCTTTTCTTCCAGATGCTTCTTCACGGCATCCTCGATATCAGCCTTGTAATTCAAGCCGTAGAGGCGGTAGAGATCCTGCATGTGGAGCAGTCTTGAGAAGAAGTTCTCCAGGTTGCGCTTATCCTTGGCAGTCCACTGCACCTCAGAAAGGGCGGCAAGTCTTGGCAACAGCTCCCACTCCATCTTCTTGGCATCCTTTACCCACTCGGTCCAGATACAACCCTCGGCACCGATGATGTTCTGCTGCTCGGCAGGAGTCAACTTATCAGAGCAAGGATCCAGATCATATACCCGCTGGATGCTAGGAATACCCTCTATCTTGTTGATGCGAGGATTGCTGAAATAGAAATTCGAAATAGGTGCCACGATGGTTGGATGACCTTCACGGGCTGAACGGATGCTGGCATTCACACTGGTCCAACCGCAAACGGTGATGTCCTTGGATGGAGTTCCTTCCAGAATCTCATCCCAACCCATCATCTTTCTGCCACGGTTTCTGATCTGCTTCTCTATCTCACCCATAAACCAAGTCTGGAGCTGCTCTTCCTTGCTGTGCTTAGGAAGCTCCTGGATGCCGAGCTCTGCAATCTTCTTCTGGCAGTTCTCGCAAACCTTCCAGCGGTTCTTTGGGCACTCATCGCCACCAATATGAATATACTCTGATGGGAAAATATCCATGATTTCATCCATCACGTCCTTGGCAAACTGGAGGGTCTGAGCCTTGCCAGCACACAACACATCCTCGAAAACACCAAAACGGGTAGCTACCTCGTAAGGACCACCGGTACAGCCCAACTCTGGATAAGATGCCAGGGCTGCCAGCATGTGGCCCGGCATATCCACCTCCGGAATCACGGTGATGTATCTGTCGGCAGCATACTTCACGATTTCGCGTGCTTCTTCCTGGGTATAATAACCTGATACGGGAACGCCATCAAACTCGTTCTTGTTGGTTGGCAGGATAGTCTCCTTGCGCTTGGACCCAATCTGGGTAAGCATCGGATACTTCTTGATTTCAAGACGCCAGCCCTGATCCTCGGTAAGATGCCAGTGGAAATAATTGATGTTGTGCATCGCAAAGACATCAATCAACTTCTTGAGATAAGGTACGCTAAAATAATGACGGCCCACATCAATCATGAATGCACGATAAGCAAAGCGGGGAGCATCGGTAACCTCGGCAGCAGGAAGAGAAACGCTCTTCACATTCTTGGTGATAGGCAATGCCTTCATCACACTCTGGATACCATAGAAGATACCTACATGAGAGGTGGCTGAAATGGTGATGCCATTCTTGTTGACCACCAGAGAATAAGCCTCAGACTGGGTATCGCCAGCATTCAGCGCCAGACGAATCTGACCCTTCGCCTGCTTGTCAGTAGTCTTTACCTCGATACCGGTTACCTCCTTGATATGAGATGCCAGGAACTCGGCGTCCTTCTTCTGCTTCTCATCTCCAGCAGCATAATAGATTGTAGTTTTGGCTGTGATGCGGAAAGGAGCACTGCTCATCTCCTTGACTTGCTGAGGCAATGGAACAATCTGCCAACTGCCCATGTTCACATCCTTGGCTGATAATGAAAGGCTAGCCAAAAAAGCCATAGTTAGAATGATTCTTCGTATCATAATTTTGAATGAATAGGTTTTAAATCACTGCAAAATTACGATTTTATACCGAAAGTACGGCATAATTTGAAGAAAAGCATCCTTCACTATGGCTTTTTTAACCTATTTTGGGTCTGGAAACTGCCAGATGGCGGTTTCTAGAAGAGATTCACGATACGGTCGATGTCAACCGAAAGTCCCACAGAGAAAGTGCGACCGGTGGTCATCGCCGAACTCCAATAATACTTCTCTGGTGTATAATCGAAGAGATTATCTACCGTGAAGTTCAGATTGACGGCATCCAGAAATCGCTGCTGAAGCGTGAACTTCCACAACTGATAACAGCTGTCATGCTTCTCGATGTTCGTATCTGGAGAGGACAGGTATCTGCCTGACAGAGCGGCATTGATGCGATAGAACGAACAGAGCTGGCGATCGTAGTCGAGACGCCAGGTGGCGGTATGAGGACGAGGCTGGGAGAACTGGGAATCTACACTTCTGCCACCCATATGGAGATAGCTGTAGTCGAGTTTCACACCTAGTCCCATATCCGAACGGTACTGGGCACTGAAGTCGATGCCGCTCACCTCTACTCCATCCTCGTTGCAATAACGGGAAGCCACATCCGGCTGACCGGTTCCCGGGGTATAATCGGCATAATCCTCGGTAGTGATGCGCTTATCATACTTATTATAATAGCCCATCAGGGTAAGACTATACTGACCGGTCAAGAAACCAGCATTCTTCACCCTGCCGGTATGCTCCAGCGCCAGGTTGAAGTTGTCGCTCTTCTCCGGCTTCAAATCCGGATTACCGTAAATCATCTGCATGCCTGCCATATCAAAGTTCATATACATCTCCTTGAGGGTTGGGGCACGGAATCCGCCGGCATAGTTGGCACGGATGGAAAAGCCCTTCCACTTGGTCATCAGAGCCAGACGACTGGTGGTGGCATGCTGGCTGGATGCAGAGAAGTAATCATGACGAAGACTTGCCACGATGTTCAACCACTGCAAAGGATTGTAATCGAACTGGGCGAAGGCATCGTATGAGTTCTGAGTCTTGGAACCATTGTTGGCAAACTGATAGGTGGTGAGATAATCGTTCAGAAAATCAGCACCTGCCGTCAATGTGTTCTTGCCGAAGATATGGGAATAGAGGGCACGGACGGTGTTCTGACGATTGGTATAATCGTGATCGTGAGTGCGCTCTTTGTTCACGAATCGGGCCTTGTCATACTGGTCAAAGCCGTAAGAAATCTCCAGATTATCATTCTCCGAGAGATTCATCACGGTCTTCAGTCCGGCAGAATAATCCTTATAGTGGTCATCGTAGTTGCTGCGATTACTGATACGATTGAAATAGCCGCCACGACCAATCAGCTTCACCTTGTTAGAGAGCTTGTAGGTAAGTCGCTCCTTCACATTGAAGGTCTCGCCACCATAGATATGGAGGATGTTGGATTCTGTATCGAAAGGACTGGTGAGCTGCACCTCATCTGATGTGGTGCGCTGGATGCTGGTCTGCGAATTCCACTTTCCGGCATTGAAGCTGAAGCTTCCGCCGTGACGCCACTCCTTGTTGAAGTCGTTGTAGCGGGTATTGACATTGGCAGTCCAAGGTTCGCTGTTTTCACGGGAGATGATGTTGATGACTCCAGCTACGGCACTGGCGCCATAGAGCGCCGAAGCAGCACCTTTCACAATCTCGATACGTCCCACATTATCCAGATTCAATCTGCTGTAATCTACGTTATCCATGGTTTCGCCAGCCAATCGCTCGCCATCTACAAGGAAGAGCACGGCGTTTCCACCGAAACCATTCATGTTGAGAGAAGTCTCCTGATTCATGGCATAGCCGAATTCCAGACCCGGCATCTGCTCGGTGAGGAGGTCCTGGATATTGGTAGCATCAGCTATCTTGATATCATTGGCGGTAATCAGACGGGTTACCACAGGAGCATCCTTCAGCGCCTTCGGAGTTCGGGTAGCGGTAACCACCACCTGATCGAGGGCTGTAGCATCCGGTTGAAGACGAAGGACATGCTGCTCACCTTTTCTCTCATCCGCTTTCAGTACGAAAGTCTGAGTCTGATAGCCCACAAAGCTCACCTTCACTCTCACCGCTCCCTCCTTGCTGTAAGGAATGCGGAAATATCCGTCTTCATCAGTTGTTACCCCTCCCTTGGCATTCACCATCTGGACGGTAGCACCCACCAGAGGTGCGCCCGAATCATCGAGCACTCTACCCACGACATCGCCCTGGGTTTCGGCTTTCAGATTCAGGCACAATCCGCAAAGGATTAGGAATAGTGCGAATATCTTTTGTTTCATCGAGTTATATCAAAGCTTATCCTGAAACAATCTTCTTATTTTGTACAAACAAACTTACCAATCATTGGCATAGGCATCTTGCCATACTGCACAGAATAGTTGACGGTCAGGGTTTTGTCCTTCAATGTACCCTGCAAAGTAACAGTGTACTTCTTCTCTGCACCATTCACGGTAATAGTACCTGCATAGTTCTCCTGAGCGAATGCATAAGCACCGTTAGAACCGGAAACCTTTACAGCAGGAACCTCCAGAGCAGGAAGAGCCATCATACCCTCTCCGCAAGCTGGCAATGTAACCTTGACTGTAGCATCATCTACCGCCTCAATCTTCATGGTAAGATTCTCGTATGTAGAAGCCTGACCCATTACGGTCATATCCAGGCTGCCGGTGTATGTACCAGCAATCTCCTTGGCAGCTGCCACTGTATCATCATCATCACTGCTGCAAGAGCTGAATGCTACACACATAGAAACCAAAGCCAACATCATGGCCATCATTGTCTTAAACTTTTTCATTTTTCTTTTCTTTTTTATTTAGTTACAATAATATTTTCTGTTTGAGGGGATTTGCAATCCCCGCTTATTTATCTTCCGGAACATAGATGATTTCACCATTCTCCAGCTGGTAAGCGATGCCCACCTTCTTTCCCTTGTTGCCAGATTTCTTGCTCTGGTCTTCAGAAGGAGTATAGCGATTGATCTTCTGTCCATCCTTGGTAATGATTTCCATATTCTCCTTGCCAGGGTTCTTCACCATCGTAAAGTTATCCTTGCTGAACATTTCCGTCATATTATAGCGCGAAACGAGGGCTACCATCAGGGCGAGGGCAAATACCATCGCCACATCGAAGAGGTTGCTCACTACGCTCATCGGATCATCATCCTCGCCATCATGCGAGAGACGACTTCTACGTCTTTGTCTCATATTCTTTTCAAGATGTTAAGGAGTTACTTTTTCTCATCAATCAGGTCTGCCATAAACTCGAGGTTGCTCATATCCTCAGTGTACCAGCGGTTCTTGGTCTGCTTGGTTACAAAACCGATGGCTGCAGAGAACAATCCCACTACGGTGGTAGCGAAAGCCACCTGCATATTGTAAGCCATCGAAGCAATATCACCGGTAGAAAGACCAACCAGAGCTGGACCCATCGGAATCAAGGTACCCATCAAACCGAGCATCGGACCCATCTTCAGAAGAGTAGATGGAAGAGAAAGATCCTTTTCAACAAACTGGGCATACTGGTCGAGGATGCGGTTCACCTGCGCCTTGCTCTGGCGGTTATCCACGAGTTTCTTCATATAGGAAACGATGACAGCCTGCTTGTTCTTCGGCAAGCGATCGCCCAGGGTATCGATATTATCGAGCGTCAGGGTGTTCATCTGTTCACGAATCTCCGCACCCGACTTGCGCTTTACAAGATACTGTCCGAAGAAACCTCCGAGGAGCAGCAAGGCTCTGAGGAAGAAGAAAATCAACAAAATAATCACAGGAACTAGCATGCCTGTGGAAATCCAAAACAATACGTCTGATATGTAATTCATTATACTCTATATTTTTTAATTTGATAATTGTAAATTGCCCATCCTATCGCCATTCCCACGATGACGATGGCGATGACGCCGAGAAGCGAGAGGGCATCGAAACTGTTGAAGCCTGCCACGGCTGTCCTGCCATTCACCGTACCGATGATGCCCATCAATCCGAGCAGCACCTCTACCAGGAAGAGCAGTTCCAAGCGGATTGGTCGCTCCGGCAAAAGCCATCTCAAGCCATAGGTGAATACCGGTATCAAGATCAGCAGCACTACGGCAAGCACCCATGCCACTACCTGGAACGATACGCCGGGAAGCAGGAAGATGGTCATCACCAGAACACTGAACAGCACTGGGAAAACCAGCAAACCAGGGAAGTACTTCAGGAAGATGAAGAACATCCATTTGCGGCGACTCACATGTTCTGAAGTCTTCACATCTACGTGGTGCACACAGAAAAGCATCGTGAGTGCCACGTCGATACTCAGCAGCACCGCCATATCGAGCATCAGCTTCTGGTCGGCTATCCAGGCCGCAATCTGCGTCTTCGATTGCTCGATGGCAAATGGCCAGGTCATTCCCACGAAGAAGGCTACGAGCACCGAGATGATCATAATCTCCTTCACTCCGTGGAAGGTCTGCTTCAGCACAAAACTGAAGCAAACCAATATCATCATTACTAAAACTAATGTCTCCACTATTAATATTATACTATTTAGTTTAGGGGGATATGTTATCCCCTTTACTATTCTATCATATTCTTTCTTCTTCTGCGAATCAGGATAGCGAGCATCACGAAAGCAACGATGACAATGACACCTACTACGATGCCGCTCACCACTGTGGTGGTCTTCTGGGCATCCTCATTCAGCGTCTCCTTCTTCATCACCATACCCTTGTCGCTGCTGTTCTTCGCAGCCTCAGCATCGCGGATCTGTTCTACATTCTGCTGATATTCCTTGGCAGAAGCAGCATCGGTCTTGCTGGCGATATAGTTGCGCAGCTTGGCATTGTCGCAGACGAAACCGGAGCATGAAGGCTTATACTTGTTCACGGTCTCGGTATGAAGCTTGGCAATGTCCTTGAGCTGCTGAGGAGTAGCCTTCCACATTCCCTTGCGGGCACTCTCCATCATCACGGCGGTCATCTCCATCAGCGCAGCCGGATTCTGCTTGTCGAAGAACTCCTTGGTTCCGAGATGGTACTTGTCCTTGACATATACATTATATATCTCGTCCCACATCTCCTTGTCGATAGCCTTAGGCTTCATCACATTCCAGCCGTAGGTATTGGTTACGATTTCTGCGAATGTGCTGGCACTGCTGGCTCCACCCTTCATCTTCTCCTTGATATAGGCTGGATTGAAGATGGTGGTTCTGCCCTCGATGCCGATAGCCTCCTTCACCTCCTGCATTCTCATATTGCTATGGTTGCGATAGTCGGCGAGATAAGCATCCGGATCCTTACCGGTTACGTTGCGCACAGCGAGGTTCATACCTCCCATGAATTCATATACATGGTCGAGACTCAAGGCACCCCAAGTGTTGCTCTGTCGTGGCTGAACTACCACATCGGTACGGGTCAATGCTGCCTCGAAAGCAGCCTTGCGCACGGTCTCCCAGTTCTTCTCATCACCGTAGTAGGCACCCATATTGTTCATATAGACCTCGGCAATCTGACTCTCCTTATCCCAGCGGTCGCCTGCGGTTACCATCTCCTGGATTCCGGTGCCATAGTTGCCGTTTACGCCACCAAACACTCGATACATACTTACCTCGCGTGCCTCCTTTGGCGACATGCCCTTCTCTACAAGCACTCGTTCCGATTCGGTAACACCAGCTTTCACCAGGTTGTCGTACTTGTCACCCTTGGCATTTGCTGCCATCTCTATCGCCTTGTTGATGAGGAAGAGACGGGATGCTGCCAGGTCGCGGAGCTGACCGGAAGTCTGAACCACGACATCGATGCGGGGACGGCCCAACTGCTTGGATGGGATGAGACGCAGATCGGTAACACGACCGAAAGCATCTCTTACCGGTTCTACACCGAGCATATAGAGAATCTGAGCAATGGTAGCACCCTCTGTTTCGATAAACTCGCTACTCCAGAGCGTGTAGCTCACCTTACGAGGATATTCACCCTTATGTCGCTCACAATACATCTTGATGGTATTGTCGCAAAGTTCCTTCGCCTTCTCCCAGGCATCCTCCGAAGGTGTATTCTCCACATTGATGGAGAAGAGATTCCTACCGGTAGGCAGGGTGTTCGGATTCACAATCAGATCACCACCTGGAGATGGAGCGGTAAAGCCGCCATTCAGGGCATTCATCAGAGAAGACATCTCGTTGAGCGGACTCTGACGGAGCGCCTCCGAATACTTGCCCACATTCTGCAAGGCATGCTCTACGGTAGTAATCGCCTGAGCCAGATGAATCTGCTGACGGGTATATTTTGGTGCCTTCGACATCATCATACCCTTATCTTTAGATTTTTTTCCGGTCTGAGAAGCCTTGCCGGCTTTCGCCATCTTCGCCTTCTTCAGATCCTCCTGATACCATTTCTGGCCCTTCTTGATGGCTTCCATCATCTTGTCAGGGAAGTGACCGGTCTGCTCCATCTTCTCAAAAGCCTCACGACTCATCTGCGGAATCTTTTTCTTATGAGAAACCTTGGCAGCACGGAGCTCGCTTACCGTACGGTGATCTACCTTCTTTGGCTTCGTCTCCTTCGCTCCACCCATCTGGTCTGCCATCTGCATCATCATCTGGATAGGATCCGGAGCTGCCTGCATCGCTTCAACCTTACGTGCCATCTGGAGTTCGGCAGGAGTGATTCCTACATAACGGCAGATGTATTCATCTGAAACCGAGGCTGAACCCAGAAGCTGGGTCACGGTATTGCGTGCCTTGCTCAGATAGAGACGGTCGAAAAGCTGCTTATGCTTCTCCACACCCTCCTGAGCACGACCTTTCAGCTTATCTACAGCCAACATTCCGTAGGCAATAGGATCTGTAGCCATCGCATAGACACTGGTGCGGATATCATCGTTATCGTATGGCACACCCAGAGTATAGAGCTTGCCGGTAATCTTCTCGTTTGCCAACTCTTCTGCAAAATTCTCTACTCTCGCAATTTCATCTGCAGAATAAGGCTTGTTCATCTGCTTGGCATCGAGCCCCAGTTCTCGGGCGATTCCCATCTTCACGGTCAGCGCCTTCACTTTCAGCGACTGTTCGGCAGATGCCTTCTTCTCGTATGACTGGATGGCATCACTCAACTGCTTGTAGGTCTGTCGCAATTCGCTCTCCTTGAAAGGAGGAGTGAGATAGCTCTGGGTCTGGGCATAGGTGCGGCGCTTGGCAATCATCGCCTCGCCCACATTGCCGATAGTATATATATAAAGATGTGGAACCACACCAATCAATCGGTCACTCCAGTCGTTGCTGCCGAGTGCCACCTGCTTTCTCGGAGTATATTCCAGCGAACCGTGGGTTCCGAAATGGATGAGTGCATCGGCACTGAAACCATAACGAGCCCAAAGATAAGAGGCAACATAAGTGTAAGGAGGTGCCTGGTCGGTGCCATGCACAATCTTGAAGGAGTCGCCTCCCACACCTGCCATCACCTGTGGAAGCAGAGCCACATTACCAAACTGCAGTCTTGCCACCGCCAACTTACCATCATCGGTAGCCATATATTTGCCAGGGAAGGAACCATAGAGCTGGTTCATCTCCTTGACCATCTTCTTAGACAAAGCCTTCTGGGTCCATCCGGCAAACTGCTGGGCGGTAACCAGGGCAGGATGTCCAGACTGGAGGAATTGGGTATAGGCACCCTCGGCATAGGTTCCGAAGACGGCACCCTGAGCCTGGATCATCTTTGCCAGTTCCTGAGGATTGGCTGGCAACTTGCCTACATTATATCCTTCATTCTTCAAGCGAACCAGGAGATTGTAGAGCGATGGAACCACTTCCATTCCCGAAGCAGTAAGTGCATTCTGACCCGGACCCTTGAAGTAGAAGATGGCGATGCGCTTGCTGCTGTTCTTCTTGTTCTTCAGATTCACATAGCCCTGCACGCTCTCTACGAAACTCTCCATTCTGTCTGGGATGCCGTAAACCTCCTGCAAGCCCTCCTTGTTGATGCGCTGACCGAAAACCACGTATGGACGGATGGCACCATCAATCTCCGGAGTCACGATGCTCTGCGACATGAAACCGCCGTTCATTCCCTGCTTGTCGTTCTCCCAATCGGTGGTCAAGCGGTTGATATTAAGGGGTGAGAATAGTGGAATATTCTTCTGCTTCAGGAACTCAACGAAGTAATCGCCCAGTCTGCCATGCGCCATATTCACTACGGCATTCGCCTGGATGCTGTCGGCATAATGACCGGCGATAAAGCTCTGAAGCTTATTGATGCGATACACCATGAATCCCTTCTTCTCGAAAGCCTTCTCCATATCAGGAGCCGCACCCATGAAACCAGTAAGCATGATGGTAGGAGCACCTTCTTTATATAAACCGTTCTTTGCCAGGAAGGCATTGTACTCGCGGATGCTGTTGAAGCCCAGTTCATCGCCCTTTTCATCCTTCGGGTCGAAATGAGTCAGGAGATAGTCTGGTCGCTCATTCACACGTTCCGGCTCTGGAGCCATGAACTTCTTTCCGTCGATAAACTTGCGGATGTAAGCGAGCATACTCTGATAGTTCTTCTTGCCGCCGTTCTCGATGTACTGCATCAGATAATCGGCATCGAAGTTATCTACAGATACGATATTGTTGGCTGGGTTGGTAGCTGCATGAGTCAGGGTTGGCACCTTGTAGGAAGCCTCTTCCAACTGCTTGCGCTGGTTCTCGTCGATTCGGAGGCCCATACCATTCACGATAATCATATCGTAATCATCCAGATGATCGAAATCATCGGTCGTGATTTCACTCAGTTTGATCATCGCATTGTCGTTGGCATGCGAAATCTGTCCCAGCGCAATAGCCTGATAGTTGAGGAAAGCGATGCGGGTAGTACCCACCCAGGCAGAGTAAGCCTTCGCCAAACCTCCCAGAACAATCACAGCCAATAAGGCCAGGAAGATGTATTTCTTTTTAATCTTTCTAATTTTTCCTAATCCTTTTCTCATATCTATTCCTTTTTTCATATCTATTCCTTTTATCGGGCTGCAAAGGTATAGCTTATTTAGAATTTGTACAATACCTAGAAATTGTGATTTTCACATTTTTTATACTTAGAAGTTGGTATCAGATTGAAAGGCTTTGCTTTCAATGTACCAACAAATAAGTAGTCTTTTTATGGTTTTACGGAGTTTAGTTTGGTAGTTTCACATAAAAGCCGTAACTTTGCAACATAAAATCAAACAGAAACTTTATAATAATGAAGAAACTGATTCTTAGTGCTGCTCTTCTGGCAGCATCTCTGGCATCCCAGGCCCAGCAGGGTCCGCTGTGGATGCGCTACCCTGCCATCTCACCGGATGGCTCTACCATCGCCTTTGCCTATAAGGGCGATCTCTATTGCGTTCCAGCCAATGGTGGCGAGGCACGCCAGTTGACTACCCATGCTGCTTACGACTCCCAACCTATCTGGAGCCCTGACGGCAAGAAGATTGCCTTTACTTCCAACCGAGAAGGCAGCCTGGATGTTTACGTCATCTCTGCCAAGGGCGGTGCGCCAACCCGACTCACCACTCACAGCGGCAAGGAGACTCCAATCGCCTTCAAGGACAACGACCATGTGCTCTTCTCTGCCAACATCATGCCTACAGCCCAGAGCAATCTCTTTGCTGCCAATGAATTCTCACAGGTTTACGAGGTAAGCACTGAGGGCGGTCGTCCTAAGTTGTATTCCGTTCTTCCGATGGAGAACATCAGCATCAACAAGAACGGTCAGGTGCTCTATCACGACAAAAAGGGTTATGAGGATGCATGGCGCAAGCACCATACTTCTCCTATCACCCGAGATATCTGGATGCTCGACAACGGAAAGTACCAGAAGCTTACTACCTTCAAGGGCGAGGACCGCAACCCGGTATGGGCTGCCGACAACCAGAGCTTCTACTATCTCAGCGAGCAGGATGGGTCCTTCAATATCTACCGCCGCAACATCGCAAGCGGAAAGGATACCCAGATTACCCAGCAGAAGAAGAATCCTATCCGTTTCCTCACTTCTTCTAACGATGGTTTGCTCTGCTATGGTTTCGATGGCGAAATCTATACCGTAAAGGAAGGTGCACAGCCTCAGAAGGTCAGCATCTCCATCACTACAGACAACGATGAACCAAGCCTCATCCGCAAGGTGCAGTCTTGGGGTGCTACCGAGATTGCCCTTTCACCAGATGCCAAGGAGGTGGCTTTCGTGATGCACGGTGATGTATATGTTACCTCTACAGAATACAAGACTACCAAGCGAATCACCGATACTCCCCAGCAGGAACGCAACTTGAGCTTTGCTCCTGATGGCAGAAGTCTGGTCTATGCTTCTGAGCGCAATGGCGTATGGCAGATTTTCCAGGCTAAGATCAAGAACGAGAAGGAGAAGAACTTTACTTACTGCTCTGAGATAGAAGAGGAGCAGCTTACCAAGACCAATATTACTTCTCAGTATCCTGCCTACAGTCCTGATGGCAAGGAGGTGGCTTTCTATGAGGATCGTGCTACCCTCCGCATCATCAACCTGAAGTCGAAGGAAGTACGCACCGTACTCGATGGCAAGTACAACTATTCTTACTCTGATGGCGACATCTGGTTTGAATGGAGCCCAGACAGCAAGTGGCTCATGTGCAGCTACATCGGTAATGGCGGATGGAACAATACAGATATCGCCGTAGTAAAGGCTGACGGAAAGGAAGTTCACAATATTACCGACAGCGGTTACAGCGACAGCAACGGTAAGTGGGTGCTCGGAGGAAAGGCTATTCTCTTCGAGAGCGACCGTGCCGGTTATCGCAGTCACGGTTCATGGGGTGCAGAATATGATGCCTATCTCATGTTCCTCGACCTCGAAGCCTACGACCGCTTCCGCATGTCTAAGGAGGAACTCGAATTAGCCGAGGCCAACAAGGACGAGAAGGAGAAGAAGGCTGACGAGAAGGAGGAGAAGAAGAAGGAAAACAAGAAGAAGAAAGAGGAGAAGACCGGAAAGATTGAGGTGGATAAGGTGAAACCTCTCGAACTCGACTTCGAGAACTGCCGTGACCGTGTGGTCCGTCTTACCGTCAACTCATCCAATATGGGTGATGCCATCATCGACAGCAAGGGAGAGAAGGTTTATTACCAGGCTGCCTTTGAAGGTGGCTACGACCTCTGGTGTCACGACCTGAAGGAAGGCAGCACTACCCTGATGATGAAGGGTATCGGTGGCGGCGGCTTCGTTGCCGACAAGGATATCAAGAACCTCTTCCTCTGCAATGGCAGCAGCATCAAGAAGATTGACCTGGGCAGCAAGGCTACTACCAACATCGACTTTGAGGCTCCATTCAACTACAAGCCTGCCGAGGAGCGCCAGTATCTCTTCGACCATGTATGGCGCCAGGTAGCTGACAAATTCTATGATCCAAAGATGCAGGGTGTGGATTGGGAGTACTACCGCAAGGTGTATGAGAAGTTCTTACCTTATATCAATAATAACTTCGACTTCGCTGAGATGTTGAGCGAGATGCTGGGGGAGCTGAATGCCAGCCATACCGGTTGCCGTTATTATGCTGGCGGCGCTTCTCTTTCTACCGCAGCTCTCGGTGCTTTCTTCGATCCTAACTACGAGGGTGACGGCTTGAAGATTCAGGAAGTCATCAAGCGTGGTCCTTTCGCCGTGAAGAAGAACGAGGTTACCGCCGGCTGCATCATCGAGAAGATCGATGGAGAGGCTATCAAGGCGGGTAAGGATTACAACGCATTGCTCGATGGAAAGGCTGGCAAGAATGTACGTCTCACCATCAAGAACACCAAGGGCAAGACTTTCGACCTGATCATCAAGGCGATTTCGCAGGGTGATCAGCAGGAACTTCTCTACAAGCGCTGGGTGGACAGAAACCGTGCCATCGTGGATAGCGTTTCAAAGGGTAGAATCGCATACGTTCATGTCAAAGCGATGAACAGCGAGAGCTTCCGCACCGTATATAGCGAACTCTTGAGCGACAAGAACCGCAACAAGGATGCCGTAATCGTGGATGAGCGTCACAATGGTGGCGGCTGGTTGCACGATGACCTCTGCACCTTGCTCAGCGGCAAGCAGTATCAGGAGTTTGTACCTCACGGCAAGGTAGTGGGCAAGGATCCATTCAACAAGTGGACCAAGCCATCCTGCGTTCTGATCTGCGAGGACGACTACAGCAACGGTCATGGTTTCCCATGGGTATATAAGGAGTTGGGCATCGGTAAGCTGATTGGTGCACCAGTGGCAGGAACAATGACTGCCGTATGGTGGGAGACATTGATGGACCGCAGTCTGGTATTCGGTATTCCACAGGTAGGTTGCCGTGATATGCGTGGCACCTTCGGCGAGAACACCACCCTCTATCCAGACGTCGAGGTGTATAACTCTCCTGAGGATTACATCACCGGACATGATACCCAGCTCATCAGAGCCGTAGAGGAAATGATGAAGAAGTAAGGAAGAGGAATTATTCCGTCGAAAAAGGTATCAAAAACAGGAATTATTCCGAGATTTCGATTAAATCAATCGATTGATTCAACATCAAAAGAGCGTGATCGCCAAATAAGGCAATCACGCTCTTTCTTTGTTAACATTAAAATATTCGAAGATGAAAGAAATCTAGCAAACTTTCTTCTTTCGCTCACAATAGCGTTCGCATTGAGCACAAATGTCATATCCCAGCATGGCACCCAGGATGAAATCCTCTTCCGGCGTAAGCTGGCATAAGGGTTTGGTAACAATCATGCGGATAGCATCCAGACATTCCTTCTTACCAAAGAAGAGATTCAGACGGTCGTTGCCAACCGGCTGGATGATGTAATCAATGTTCTGACGCTCTAATCTTGTTATGGCAAAAGACTCATATTTCCTGTTGAAGGTGTAGAGCACCAGACGGCGCACGCCCTTCTTATATTCATATATATGATTCATCAGAACCTTCAAATCTACTGGTGTTGCGATTTCCTGCTGCATACTATCCGAATTAATCTAGTTTCTTATCAGGAATCAGAGAATTCTATGATTTAAAAATCTATGAACCCAAAATGACTCAAGATTCTATAGTCAGAGATTTCTATGACTCCTGAAAAATTATTTTTTAATACTAAAGCGCTGGTTTGATAGCCTCAATCCAGGCATCGATACGCTCCTCAGTCTTATCTTCCTCGTTCACCTCGTCGAGTGCGAGTCCCAGGAACTTGTCGTCCTCAACAGCCTCACTGTCATCATAGGTGTATCCATCTGTAGAAACACCAGGCAAAACGGTAGCACCAGCCTCAACAGCGGCATCATAGAGTTCCTTCATGCCGCCGCAGAATGTATCAGGGTAAGACTCGCTGTCGCCACAACCAAACAGGGCAACAGTCTTGCCAGTCAAGCCGGCACTCTTCAGCGTCTTCACGCCATCATACCAGTCATCCTGCATCTCGCCGGCACCCCAGGTAGAAGTACCGAGAATGAGATTCTCATGACTTGCGATAGTAGCATCATCGATGTTAGCTACATCTACAGCTTCCACGCCCAACTTAGAGGCGATGGTTTCGGCAATCGACTGGCATGAGCCAGTAGAAGAGCCATAAATTACGATAGTTGTTTTCATTTGTCCTTAATCTCTTTTAGTTACATTTATTTTCGGGTGCAAAGATACAGCCTTTTCCCTTTATCTGCAATACCTAAAAATGATGGTTTCGGGAAAATACCTAGATATGGGGATAGGAGAAAAGGTTTAGGATGGTTGAGCCTAAAACTTCCGGAATCTGAGGACTTTTAAGACAATTCATCCTAAAACTTTCTTAAATCTTATACTTTTAAGATGATTGAGCCTAAAAAATAGTATCTTTGTACCTAAAATAAAAACATAAATACTTAATTCGATGAAAGATTTTGCAGCGATAGATTTCGAAACGGCCAACCAGCAGCGTACAAGCGTCTGCTCGGTGGGCATCGTGATAGTGAGGGATGGCGAGATAGCAGACAGTTACTACAGCCTCATCAAGCCCGAGCCGGAATATTACTCTTATTGGAACACCCGAGTTCACGGCCTGACCCTGGAAGACACGATGAATGCAGATGTCTTCCCGAAAGTCTGGGCAGAGATAGCGCCCAAGATAGAAGGCCTGCCCCTGGTTGCCCACAACGCCCCCTTCGACGAAGGCTGCCTGAAGGCCGTATTCCAGACGTATCAGATGGAATATCCCGGCTACGAATTCCACTGCACCTGCCGTGCCTCCCGAAGAAAGCTGGGCACTCTCCTCCCCAACCATCAGCTCCAGACCGTAGCCGCCTATTGCGGTTACAACCTCACCCAGCACCACAATGCCCTAGCAGATGCCGAAGCCTGTGCCTGGA
Organism: Segatella copri; assembly: GCF_002224675.1. GTDB lineage: Bacteria > Bacteroidota > Bacteroidia > Bacteroidales > Bacteroidaceae > Prevotella > Prevotella copri_U. The sequence goes on from NZ_NMPZ01000009.1 coordinate 100,703, forward strand.
TAGCAAGAGAGCTGCTATAAATAATAGTCTATATCTTGCCGATAAAGTATAAAAAAGCATAATTTCGGCAGAATATAATATACTATATTTTGCCGCAATCGCTATTTTTTTGTATTTTTGCACAAAATATCAAATACAAGAAAATAATAGGAAAGGAAGAAAATATGATTGTAGGAAGAAAAGAAGAGAAAGACATTCCTTATCAAACAAGCACTGAAAGATCGCATCACCTTTCAGCATACAGGTGTGTCGCCTGTTGACCAAGATAACGACAGAAACAGACTGAAAACACAACTGGAAAGTTTCTATTATGCCCTTCTCAACCAAGGATTGGAAGGTTATAAGATGCCCAAGTCCTGGATGGAAGCGTTCTTCTTGCTCGAACAGTTGCTACAAGACCAAGACAATGGCAAACGACAAGTCATCTTTATCGACGAACTTCCGTGGATGGATACCCCCCGTTCCGGATTTCTTCCAGCCTTCGAGAACTTCTGGAATAGCTGGTGTAGTGGCAGGGACAATATCATGCTTGTGGTTTGCGGTAGTGCTACTTCCTGGATTCTCAGTAATCTATCAAGAAGCAAAGGAGGACTCTACGGACGCTTGACTGCAGAAATCAAGCTCTCACCCTTCACTCTGAAAGAATGCGAAGAGTATTTCGAGCATGCTAACATCCAAATGAGTCAATACGATATCCTGCAAAGCTATATGGTCTTTGGAGGAATACCTTACTATATGGGGTACTTCCAAAAAGGGTTAAGCTTCGAGCAAAATGTAGATAAGATTCTTTTTGGCAATAGACCTAGACTGAAAGATGAGTTTAACAGGCTTTTTGCTGCAATCTTCAACAATCCGGAAGATAGCAAAAAGGTAGTACGTTTATTGGCAACCCGCCATTCCGGTTTCACTCGTGAAGAAATCAGCCAAGCCACAGGTCTCCCTCTGGGAGGAGGTTTGTCTAACACCCTTGCAGCTTTGGCTGAAAGTGATTTCATCACAAGCTATTCGCCATACGGGATGCCCAAAAGTACAACATACTATAAACTGATAGACAACTTCTGTCTCTTTTGGCAGAAATACGTAGAACCCCATGGAAAGGAAAACGGTTTTGTAAGCGACAACATGACTTCTGATGTATTAAAAGCATGGCATGGAGTGGCCTTCGAAGAAGTTTGCTGGCAACATTTCCAGCAAATCAAGCAGGCTCTTGGAGTTGCTGGTGTAAAAACCTCGATCTCTGCATGGAACGTGAAAGGAACAGAGGAGAAAGAAGGCACCCAAATTGACCTGCTGATCAGCAGAAACGACAATGTAGTAAACTTATGCGAGATGAAATTTGCCAGCGCTCCTTATACCATCAGCAAGGAAGAGGAACAGCGCTTGCGCCATCGCATAGAATCCCTAAAAGCAACGCTTTCTCCCAAGCAGTCCATTCATCTCACGATGATTACAACCTATGGGGTGGCGTATGGCAAGCATAGTGGAATAGTTCAAAAGGAAGTTAAAATGGAGGATTTGTTTAAATAAAACAGACGCAGAGTCCTGCTGGCATCATTGCCAGTAGGACTCTACGCTTTTAAAATTATCGAAAATATCCATAAAAGAATACCTTCAAACACCACGAATCACTTATCTTACGAAGAAAAAGTGGCAATATTGCCAAAAAATCTTCGCAGAATTCTTATATTTAAGAAAAAAAGCGTATCTTTGCGAAGAAAAAATGGCAACATTGCCAAAAAATCTTCGTAAAGAGAAATAATATGCAAATAAAAAGAAACTTCTATTTACAGCAACTCATAGATGGAAAACAGAATGGGTTGATAAAGATTATCACAGGAATTAGACGATGTGGAAAGTCATACTTACTCTTCACACTCTTTCGGCAGCACTTGATAGCGACAGGTGTAGCCGACGATCATATTATCCGAATTGCATTAGATGATATTGAGAATACCGAATTACGTGACCCTCTTCGCCTCTACAGAAACATCAAGGCAAGTATGATAGATAGCGATTTATATTACATCCTTTTGGATGAAGTGCAGCTAGTACCTCGTTTTGAAGAAGTCTTGAATAGTCTTCTGAGAATAGACAATGCCGATGTGTATGTGACCGGAAGTAATTCTAAATTCTTATCCAGCGACATCATCACAGAATTCAGAGGACGCGGCGATGAAATTCATCTCTATCCCTTATCACTGTCAGAGTATTGCGAAGGAACCGGTCAGACACCTAGGGATGCTTGGAAAGATTATTATACCTATGGTGGGCTTCCTCAAGTATTATCATTAGAAACAGAGAAGAAGAAACTCGATTATCTGACCAATTTGTTTGAAAGTGTTTACTTAATCGATGTTATAGAACGAAACAAGATTAAGAACAGAGCTGAATTTGAGGAACTAGTACGCATTATTGCCTCAGGGATTGGTGCGCCTACGAATCCATCAAAATTGTCCAACACCTTTAAAAGCGTAAAGAAGGTAAACATCACTTCTGTAACGATAGATCGCTATTTGGGCTATATGCAAGATGCTTTTATCATAGAAAAGGCTATTCGTTATGACATAAAGGGGAAAAAATACATTGGCAGTTTAGCTAAGTACTATTTTTCTGATCTGGGGATAAGAAATGCGCTACTCGGATTGCGCCAACAGGAGGAAACTCACATCATGGAGAATATTCTGTATAATGAGTTGCGACGTCGTGGCTGCAAAGTTGATGTGGGTATGATAGAACAACGCTTTATTGACAAAGATGGTAAATGGCAACGCAAACAGTTAGAGGTTGACTTTGTGGTAAATGAAGGCAGCTTACGATACTATATACAGTCAGCACTAGCTTTACCTGATGAAGAGAAAAGAAAACAGGAAACAGCTTCTCTCCTTAAAATCAATGATACTTTTAAGAAAGTCATAGTTGTGAAGGATGACATTAAACCATGGAGAGACGAAAATGGCATTCTTACCATTGGTTTACTTGATTTTCTGATGGACGAAAATTGCTTAAACCATCTATAGGGAATAAAGCTATAGATAAACACCTGACTACTGATACACCTGTAGCAACAGAAGAGAACACCCAGACTGAGCAGCCAGCTACTGTTCAGGAAACTCCACAGGAGAATACTCAGAAGGAAGCAACTCAGCAGCAGGAGGCTACAGAGACAGAGCAGCAGATAAATGCTGAATAAAAAATTACTAGAGTTCTGTAGAGTTCAATAGAGTTCTATTTGCAGACGAAATATTTAAGAAATTAATAGGGAAAGCATAGAATCCTGCTGGCATCACTGTCAGCAGGATTCTGCGTTTTTTGATACAGAAGCATACACATGGATTTCTATAGAGCAAGCCAAAAGTTTAAATCTATTAAACATTCCCGTTTTTTGTCATTAATGACACTTTTCGGGAATGACTATGATTATAAAAAGAGATTATCATTAAAATCATATCATGACAACAATGACTTTTAAGATGTCAATGGTGCTGTACAGAAACCGATACAGCGCCATCTTATCAGACCATTGAGTAGAGATTCTGCACCTTGTTATGGAGCATAGAAGCATGGAGAAGACCACTTTTCCATTCTTCAGGAATTTGGTCTATTCCAAATTTAGCACCCAGGATAGCTCCTGCTACTGCTGCATTGGTATCCGCATCTCCTCCTGATAAAACTATCTTCAGGATACCCTCTTTGTACGAGGTTGCATGCCAATAAGCCCATAGGGCAGCCCCTAAAGTTCTGAGCGTATATCCCATACTCTTTTCATCATCCAGGCACAAAGAATCCAGACCTTCATGATATGCCAAGTCAACAAATGGAACGATTCGTTCATCATTTTGTTTGGCAATGCCAATCACCTCTTCATAATCCAATATCCTGTCTTCAAAGACAAGAGCATGTATGATAGAAGAAACGATAACGCAAGAGCCCACACAGCGTGGATCAAAATGAGTTAGCTTACAGATATTCTCAGCATTACTAGTCATATTTTCCTTCAGAAGCCCTACCACCGAAGTTCTCATAACAGCCCCATTAGCTGCAGCTTTTTTCTTTCCCATTTTCCAGATAATCTCTGCGGCCTTCTGTGGATTCGAAGTATAGTCGCCAAGAGCCATTACATTATAAGTATGCCGGCCAATTCCCATGCCTCCGTTCATCATCCATTCCTTAAACCTTCTGGCAATATCAAGAATATCAACCTTTTGACAAGCCACAAAGGAATCTAAGATGCATAGCATCATGTCGGTATCATCAGTCCAATCGCCTCTTTGCCAACGACGACGATGATCATCCTGCACGATTTGTGAATAGTCCTCTATCCCATTAGGATAAAGACGATCTACCTCTTGTTTGGACATAAACTCCGTGCTCAGACCCAAGGCATCTCCTACAGCTTGCCCGAAGATGGTACCGAGGAATCTTTCTTTTATAGTTTCATTTTCCATATTTTTTCTATTCATACAACCAACAAATCGTAAAGTCATCCATATCTAGCAATAGTGCTGTACCGATTACACAGCTCCACTTTTTTAACGACAACACTTATTCCCTTTCATGCTCCTTCAGATACAAATTAAACTCATTAAGAATCTGACGAAGATTATCATCAAGCACATTATTATATACACAATAAGCCAGTTCTTTTGGCATTTCCATCCCTCTTGTAGCAACAGCTATTCCTCCAGCCATACACGCCATAGTATCTGCATCACCGCCAAGAGAGATGGCATTACGGATAGCCGAAGTATAACTATCAGCTTCTAGATATGAGATGATAGATTCAGGAACACTCGACTGACAACTAACCCTAAATCCATAATCGGGACGTATTTCTGCAAGAGTACGGTGAAGATTGTACCCTTCAAAATGAGCCTCAACGTAATCGCATATTTGCTTCTTGTCTTTTCCTTGACGAGCCAGGAAGATACAAGCAGCTATAGCCTGCGCCCCCTTTATCCCTTCAGGATGGTTATGAGTCACCTCTGCAGAAATCTTAGCAAGCTGTAAAGCCTCATCCAATGTCTTGGCATAAAAGCCACATGGACTTACTCGCATGGCAGAACCGTTGCCATAGCTGTTATACGGTTCCGTTTTTCTACTAATAATCCACCGCAAGAACTTCTTCCCATAGCCAACAAACATATACTTCCGTCCCAATTCTTTCATACACTCCACGAGCTTCTCATGAGTATGTTCAGGATCAATCGTCAGCCATTTTGCAACAGCCAAGGTCATAACCGTATCATCCGTAAAACGAGGCTCTTTGTATATATCGAAGTCCCCATGCTTCACTGGATGAAATTCATACGCAGCCCCGAAGCAATCGCCAGCGATTGCTCCAATGATACCAGTTGTAGGAAAGGGCAACTCTTCCCTTTTAGTCTTGTGCTTTCCCATTTTACGAAAAAGTGCACTCCATAAATCCGAGAAATTCTTTAGTAACACCATGATTATTTTCCAAATAATGCCTTCAGAACCATCTTACCGATTTTTCTTTCCAATCCTGCCTTTGAGGTTGGAATACCTGTCTCACGAGCAAACTTTTGTTTTGCTTGCGTGATACCTAAAGCCCGATTTAAGGAGAATGACACTCCTGGTATTTTAAACTTAGACATATCTTTATAAATTTTAGAAATTGATAAAAAAGAGTTGCGCCTTCTATCTTAAAGAATAACGCAACTCCTTCTATTTTATTTTAGATTTTCTTTAGCAAACTCCAAATTTCACGAATCCAAAGTACAAGTGAAGAACCAACGATGATGATTACCCAATCCTCAAACTTCAGACCAGTTACATTGAAGAAATTCTGCAAACCAGGAATCTCTACCATAGCAATCTGACCAGCCAAAATGATAGCTGCAATAATCAACAAGCCCTTGCATCCCTTGAAATGAAGCGCACTCTTACCTGTCTCAAATGCTCTTGCACAGAAGAGATAGAAGAAGTGAGTCATCACGAAGATGGTGAAGAATAAGGTCAACTCGTAAGGAGTAAGACCATCAGATGCACCTAACTGAACGTTGAGTAAATCTGTTAACTGCGTAATATTCGAATGCTCAAAGACATAAAGTAATACAAGCAGCAACACAAAGAAGAATCCACCTACGCCCAAGATGTTCTGATACATCGCCTTATTCAGGATAAAGGCATTTCTATCTCTTGGCTTATCTTTCATCACGCTCTCTGATGGAGGCAAAGATGCCAATGCCATTGCAGCAAAAGTATCCATAATCAAGTTTACCCAAAGCATCTGAGTTACGGTAAGCGGACTTTCCTCGCCCATAAATGCGCCAAAAAGAACGATAAAGCAAGCAGCCACATTCACAGTCAACTGGAAGAGCAAGAAACGTTGGATATTCTGATAGAGTGAACGTCCCCACATCACCGCCTTACCAATACTACTAAATGAGTTATCGATAATGGTAATATCAGATGCCTCCTTTGCTACAGAAGTACCATCACCCATAGACAAACCAACATGAGCAGCCTTCAAAGCAGGGGCATCGTTGGTTCCGTCACCAGTAACAGCAACGACTTGGTTCTTTCTTTGCAAAGCCTCAACCAATCGTTTCTTATCCATAGGACGAGCACGAGAGATTATCTTCAAATCCAAGACTCTCTTATCCAACTCTTCATCAGAAAGAGCAGCAAACTCTGGACCAGTAATAATATTCTTATCACCATCCTTTGCTGTCCACAGACCAATTTGGCGACCGATTTCCTTAGCTGTACCAGGAGTATCACCAGTAACAATCTTCACATTGATACCGGCATTCATACATTCTGCAACGGCTGCAGGAACATCCTGACGAACAGGGTCGCTGATAGCCACAACACCCATAAAGGTCAAATTATCAGCCACAACCTTACCATCCTTGAATACGTCAGTCTTACTATCAATTATTTGATAAGCGAAGCCTAGGGTACGCATAGCTTGGTTCTGATACTCAACCAACTGATTCTCAATATCGGTTTTAGAAACATTGTTCTCGATATTCTTGCACAAACCACTTACAATTTCAGGAGCACCCTTGACATAGAGAATTGTCTTGCCTTCAAACAAGGAAGACTTAACAATTGTTGCCATATACTTACGCTCTGTAGAAAAAGGCAACTCCTCCAAAACCTCAGCAGACTCACGTAGATTCAGATAATCAACGCCAGCCTTCTTGAGCCAAAGAAGCAAAGCGCCCTCCGTAGGATTACCCAATACTTTTACAGCCTCAACATCTGAATAATCCAAAGAAGCAGTTGAATTGACAGCGATACCTTCCTCAATCAACAGACTATCCTTATCATTACCCAAACTCAGAGCTGATAGACCATAGAAATTGGTATCATACACTTGCATCTGATTCTGAGTCAAAGTACCAGTCTTATCGGTACAGATAACAGTCGTAGCACCCATCGTCTCACAAGCATGCATTTTACGAACTAAGTTGTTGGTCTTCATCATTCGAGTCATACTATAAGCCAAGCTCAGAGTAACAGCCATTGGCAAACCTTCTGGTACAGCCACAACGACAAGAGTCACAGCAATCATCAAGGTATCCAACGTGTATGTAATCAACTTAGCAATTTGTTCACCTGGCATCAAAGTATCATGGAAATAGACTACCATACCCATCAATATCACGAAATAGCCAATGATTGATGGAACAACAGCTTTCCAACTCCAGTCATCAAACTTTTTTATAACCATCCAGAAGAAGATGCCTGTAGGAACCGCCAATGTCAAAACAATAGGACTCCAACCGAAGAACACCATCAGTTTGAGAACGATAATAAGCGCAGCGAAAATATAACTCAACTTGGTTATCAAGTCTGCTAAACCATCCAACTGCTCATTTAATGGAGTACGAACACTATCATCTATCTGGGCAGCCTCAAAGACTTTACCATTTTCCGTTTTGTCGCCAACTGCCAAAACTTTGAAGATACCATGACCTTCCATCACCTTTGTTCCGCGCATCACATGGTTAGAAGGAAATGTTGCATCCTTATCAAACTCCTGTTCATGAATCGTCTTATGACAAATAGGCTCACCTGTCAAAGATGACTCATCAACATTCAAGGTAATCGCCTCTAAAAGTTCACCATCAGCAGGAATCTCCTCACCTGTATTTAACACGACAATATCACCAACAACGACATCTTTCTTCTTGATAGAAGTTGTGTTTCCATTTCGGATTACCTCTACCATTTCGTCATCATTGACTTGGTTGAGAACCGAGAACTGCTTATCAGCCTTTAACTCAAAGATAAAGGCGATACCAGTGGCAAGCAAGATAGCCACAAAAATACCAACTGGCTCAAAGAATGTCTCTGCACCTTCATGCAATCCCCAGAACTCATAGCAAGAAATGCCGATAGACAACACTCCGGCTATCAGCAAAATGATAATCAGAGGGTCGCCAAACTTCTCTAGGAATTGTTTCCATAAAGGTTCTTTCTCTGGTGGTGTCAAGATATTGGCACCATGTTTACTACGGCTTTCGAGCACTTCGGCATCGGTCAAGCCTGTGTAATGATGTTTTTGTTCCATAATATAATTGTATTTAATTGATTTTTTGCTTATGTGTAATACGCAACACATTCTTCGTATTGTCTATTTCTATCTTTCCCAATTTACTCAGAACACTTTGTCCTAGAAGCAAAGGAGCAGCCTGATTGCGAACAACAGATGCCTTGATGTTATTCAGATGTAAAGAACCGAGTTTTACATCTTTCAAATTGATAACCGTACCTTCAGTTATGTTTCCATCAGCAGTCTGATAGTTCTGTTTCCCGATAATGTCTGAAGAAGACAAGAAGTCGTTCTTTGCCATAAACGTGGCCTCAACAGAAGAAATAGAAACATCAGTAGCACCAGTATCAAAGATGAAATGCAAAGGCAAGCCGTTGATAGCACACTTCACCTTGCAAACACCACCCTCTTTGGTAAATGGAATCTCTTCTACTTTCAATTCGTATGCTGAATCATCCCCATCTGCATCAGCGACTATCTCCAGCAGATGCTTCTCTTCATACTCTTTCATTAAGACCTTAAATTCTTCAGTATTGCGTATATTATTCAAATCTCGATCGCGCTTAATGTGAGCAAAACATCTATAACCATCCTCCAAAGACTGGCGAAGATACGAAAGAGCTTTTTCTTTCTCTCCCATTACAGAGTAAAGACATGCAGCATCATAACAATTACCCTTTTTATCTTTATCAAGTATTGTATTCAAAATCTCTATAGCTTTATCTTTCTGTCCCAAGTAATAATAAGCATAAAAAGAGCATTCAGCTTCTTCTGGTATAGAATCCAAACGAACAACTTGCTTGAAATCAGACTCAGCCTTAGCATTTTCACCTTTCAAACGATATAGAACACCCCTATTCAAATACGCATAAGCCACATTTGGCTGCAAGGTAATTGCCATGGTATAGTCTTCAATAGCTTCTTCAACATTACCAGAATGGTCTTCAAACCAACCTCTTCTATAATAGCCTTCTGCCATATCAGGATTATTTGCGATATATTCCCCCATTACCCTTATGGCTTCCTTTGAACGCCCTGCATTATCAAGAATATTTGCCTTTTGATACAAATAATCTGATTTTACTGAATCCAAAGCAATCGCTTGGTCGCAATATTCCAAAGCCTTGTCATAATCACCCAATTCATCATAACAACTTGATATGTGACTTGCTGTTATGATATTAGATTCTTTCTCCAAAGATTCCTTGTAGTATGCAATAGCCTTGTTATACTTAGCAGCTCTTTCATACACTACACCCAAATCATAGGCCCAACTTTGCTCATTTGGCTCTTTTATTTTTTGAGCCTTTAGTTTTGCCACTGTTTGTTCAAATGCAGAATCAGCTAACTCTTGCAATTCATAAAAGGCTTTTCTATCTTTATCTATACCCAATGCCGTTATCACATCATCAATTGCCTCGTTATATTTCTTCAATCCGATATAGCTCTCTGCACGGAAAGAATACGCTGAAGAGTAGTTCTGGTCCAACTTTACAACGTAATCAAATTGCTTGATGGCATCCCCATATCGTTTCTGGGCATTTGCATTTCTGCCGATACCCATATAGCCCATCACGTCACCAGCTTTCAAAGAAATCATCTTTTGATAATCCTTATCTGCCAAATCATATTTTTCTTGCTCATAATACACTTGTGCCCTTTGATTATAAAGACGGTCATCATCTGGCATAACATTTATCGCCTGGCTATAATCTTTTAAAGCTTGTATGGTATCTTCCAAGTTTAAATATACTTGAGCTCTAGTACCATAAGCAAAAGCCTTATACTCCTTATCCTTGGATGGAATTTTCTTCACTGCAACGTTGGCAGCCGTCAAAGCTCGTCCAAACTCTTCGTTATAATTTCTCACCAAAGCTATCCATGCAAAGGCATAGCCATTGTCAGGATGTTCATTGATTTCCTTGTTCAGGTAATCGAGAGCTTCCTCTGCATTATTGTTATTGATAGCTTCTACCCCCCGACTATAATTATAGCTATCAGGTCGTTTGATGTTATCAGCCAACATGGCTGATGAACACAACACTAAAATTGATAAGATAAATTGTCTCATATCATTTACTCTTTATTAGTTGTCACTTCGTCTTCTCTTCTTAACTTGTCCAACTCTTCTCTAAAGCTACGCTGAACATCAAAGAATCCTGCTAGCATCGCCGCAAGATAATTCTCAATATTTGGAATCTGCGGAACCAACAAGCACTGGCGCTTGGTATGAACAGCAAAATGCTGCCCTTCCAGGTCTATTGAATAGACCATTGTCAAGAAAGAATTGATATTTATCGTATTGATTGCTTTGCGGATATGGCATATATCATCAAGGTCATCCAAATCGACAGTACCCCACCCAACATCCCATATTCCTATCATCAAACATTCCTTCCAAGTATCTATACGGAAATTTTCTCCTTGATAAGTGAAGTACATTGTATATTCATTCTCTTCGTCAAACTGCACTTTGCAGTTCAACTTACGCAAGATTTCTACACACAAGTCTCGTGTACTTATATTTTGGTTCTCTTCCATATCATTTTTGTTTAAAGGTAACACTTCTGCACTCACTGACATATTTGGTGCATTAGCAATGCTGTCCATTTCTTTCTCTGCTCTATCTTTCTTATTTTTGTAATTTAAGAAATAACAGAACAGGACTATTGTAATGAGTATTGATAAAAATTCTATCATATCAAAATATTTTTATTCCGAAATAAAAGACTATTTTTTATTTACCCACGGCATTACCTTGTCCTAAACTATTCATTCTTGTAGATTCCAAAAGAGGGAGGTTACTTTCTGTCGGAATATAAATGACCGTCTTGTCACTCAAATCAGACTGCTGACGAACCCAAAGATACTGAATATAGGTTGGGGTTATGCTTCCATTTTCTATTTTAATTGCTTCAGCCGCACCTTTAGCTCTTTCAACCTCTGCCTGAGCATTCAGCTTTTCTGCTTCAAGATTAGCACGAGCTTCTTCTATTTTAATCTTACGATTTTGCTCTGCCTTGGCAAACTCAGCCTTTCCTTCCATTTCTTGTGACCAAACATTATACCATGGACGAACAAAAGCCATTACTACAAAAAAAGCAACTATGCCACCAATGACTTTTACCACCAACTTGACAAGAGATGGAGTTATATTGTAATTTGCACCCATTTTGTTTCTATTTTTTATCAGAAAACTTCATTTTCACTACTCTGCATTGTACTAAAGTTACCATTCTGTTGAGGTATCAACTCATAGTTAAGCCCTTGATAATCCAAAGTAACTTGCGAATCCTTAGAGAAAGACTCATTAGCTACAAAACCACCAGTATTTCCTCCTGCCATTTTTTTATTTGGATTCCAACCTCTTCCTCCATAAAAGAACACCTGATAAGTCCCATTAGGAATAGAAAACTCATAAGAATCTCCGGCTAAGAGATAAGCATTTCGAACAATATTCCCATTATGCTTAATGATTACGACCACGTCACATTCAGAATTTACAGAAGTAGAAACTGTTATTGTAGAGGAACTACCATACAAACTTGCATTATCATAAGGTACAGCACCCGTTTGCAAATGATTATCGATGTAAGGATTTTCCTCAACTGTAGATGTTACTGTAGATGAAGACCTATAAGCATCTTCATAATTACGGTTATTGGGATTTGGTTTTGTCACATTGCCACAAGAGCTAAACAAAGTAGAAACCAATATCAAACCCAAAGTCATTTTTCTTAAATACATATTTCTATTTTTACTTATTAAACATTTATTTTAGTCTGCACTCTGTTGAAAGCCATATTAAATTGAGCCATTCTAACTTTCTCTGCCCCTACGATGGCCATTTCATAGTCACATTCTTTATCTCCCATTTTGCTTGCTACGACAAAGAGTTCCAAGCTCATTAGCAATACGAAGAACACTGCATAAAATGCACCTGCAACTTTTCGGGTTGTTATGATAGAGACCATCGCTTCCAATTCCTCCAAGAATCCCACATTAGCCTGACATTCCTTTCGAGTATATTCTTCCATAGTCAACTTTTTCTGTGTCAATTCTCTTTCTTGCAAATCCAATTGCTTGATTTTTTCATTGTTAGCCATAACAATAGCTTGTTTTGGATTAGCAACCTGATTGGTTGTCACAGAAGGATTATTCACCGTTTTAATTTTTCCATTCACGACCAGCTTTTCTTGGCTATTCGTCACCGACTTCTGAAGAATCCAAGGATGAGCATTTATATCCGCCTGCATTTCTGTATTCAACTTATCCAAAGAGTCTTTCTCTGTATGGATGGCATTTAACTTGCTTTCGATAATTACAACTCTCTTTTGAGTAAGGTCAACTGTCTGTTGCTCTATGGTATCTGCCATTTGCTTGTCTATGTCTTTTCCAAACATAGTCTGGTCAAAAATCGTAGAACCGACCACTGCCATCACGATAGCTATCACAAATCTGAAAGTAGCTAACATCTTTGTTGGATGTATTGCCAATAATATCTGTCGTTCTATCATTACAATGATTGTCACAAAGACCAAAGACACCAATGCACAGCCCCAAATAGGAAGACCGATATATCTTTGAGCGAAACAGAAACCAATGATGCTCCATACTATCATCAAAATAAGTAACGCAGAAGTATATTTACTCAACTGACTTTTACTTGCCTCGGAACACTGTCCCAAAACATTTGCATTCCAACCTGTCAGTTTACAACCAAACTTAATCCACCAACTCATAAGGCATTCATTTTAATAGTTCGACATTTTAAGAAGCAATGGCTTGGTTTGCTACGCCAACATTACAGTTTGGCATCTGAGGCATTTTTGCCTTGGCATTAGAGCCACTCATTGCTATAGTTGCAATACCTCTCAAGAAGCCACAATCATACGACTGCAATGGAATAGATGCTTCATTGGCATTGTTTCTGAAATCAGCCTCCAACTTTCTCAACTCTTCTTTGTGAGCATTTATCAACGACATTGTCTTCCCGATTTCAGCAACGGTGGTCAACAAACCTGCAGCATTACAGGTATCGATACGAACCAGTAGGTCTTGCTTCATCACATCATAGTTGAGATTGATTTCTCTGAACACCATGAGTATCTTATTACGAATGAGACTCATATTTAAATCACGAAAAGCCATGTCACTTTTGACCATAGCATCAGCAAAGCCTTTATCCTCATAATTCTTATGAAGATAACCATAGATAACATCTATAGGCCAACCTGTTGCATAAGAAACAGTCAAAGACTTATTCTCTCTTGAAGCCTCTTCCTTTACTGGTGCAACACTCTCAACCACCTCCTTTGCTTCAGAAGGTTCTACTACTGGAAGTGAAACTGTAGCTGCGCTCTCGTTGTCACTTTTCTTGTTAAAGATATTAAAGATACCCATAATCTCTTGAATTTTTAATTGTTATTATTTTTATTTTCTGGTGCAAAGGTATTGCTTTTCTTTCAACAAGACCGAGAACCCCTAACGTTACACTCACTATACACTCTTTGACACTAACATTTGCATGCAAGGTTATAAGTCATTCTTTATTGCCTTAATTTCGACTGATAATCAACGCTTTGCTTCAAATACATCATCAAAAGCATCAAACCCAAGAACACCATAACAAGCGAAATAGCCCCTAAATCAGCAAAGGAGTCATATAACCCATGAACTATAGCAGGAATACTGACTGCAAGAACATATAATCCTCGTCTATACTTTGGATAGAGATGAGCAAACGACAAGAAATAACCTGCAATACCGCACCAACAAGCATGAAGGAACGGCAAGCTTGTCAATCTTGCAATGTTCAGGAAGAACGAAACATCATACGTCTGCTCAGCATTTACCGTCATCTGATATTGAACTCCTTCAAAAACTCCAAAAGAGATTCCTGCCATCAAGCCATAAAACACCATCGTTTGAGGTATTAACGGTTCCTTTGCATTCCTTAATATAATAAGGAGCGGTATCATCTTTCCGAATTCTTCCGTAAGTCCAACTCCAAAGACATACCCAAGAATATTAAAAGGAAAATGCACACCTGTAAAAGCATAGAAAGGATTGACTTTAGGTAAACCTAACAAATCCCATGCAACAAACACACAAAGTTGAGTCAAAAAGAATACATTCAAAGTTGTCTTCAACTTGACCTGATGAGTTTTGAAACAAGCATAGAAGAACAAGCCCCAAATTATTGAGAAGTACAATGAGACCTCATAAAAAATGAAAAATCCTCCTAATGGTATGGTCATGATAATCATTGGCAACAATCCCACTAAAGCCAAGATTAAGAATCGCTGATCTGAAAGGAATTGCTTGGAAAACAACTTGGCTTTCGGGAATATTAACTCCGAACCTATCGCAGACAACTGTGCTAATACATTTCCTTTGTTTGGGACATGACTCTTTAGGTTAGCTTGTTTCAAATAAAAGCCAACCGTCCGTTCAAGACTATCACCATCGGCAATAGCCTTGTCCTGCTTTAGCACCTCCCCATTGTTGACATACGAGAGCAAAGTTTGCTCATCGTATGGTCCAAAGCGATGATTGTTGCGGATTACATAAATGACCATCTTATCCAAAGAGTTTATCCATTAACTTATTCCAACCCAATTTTATCAAACCAAACAACAAGATTCCACAAATAATTATGAGTGCCAAAAACACTTTTGTTGTCCAATCTTCATCTCCACCAATAAGCCCCCAAAAGATACCACCCAAAAACATAATATTAATTATTTACAAGTTGTACTACTATCAATCTACCTCCCTGACTCTTATCAAGCAATATCTGCCTACCATCTGTCAAAGGCACATATTCCCCAATACCAATAGGCTTTTTATCCGTCGCATCATACATATCTGGCAAACGGCGATTAATGAGAATCCATTGATTATTAAAGAAATGGAAGTCACCTACAGGTTTTTTATCCTCATCTGTCGTTTTCTCATTTGCAGAAACAAGACGATTAGAATGCCACTTATACAAAGTCTGCTTATCATACACCATCAATCTGTAATTCTCAGACATATACTTTCCGTGAGAAGGTGCATAATAGAAATTGAGAATAGGCAATTGCCCTTTATATTCTGTTCCACAGAAAGGACATCTTGGCTTGGTAGTATTGTCAAAGACATACCAATGCGCCTCACATTTCGGATTTTGACAAGGTTGAACCAGATCACAAGTTTTAACCAAAGCATCTTCCCATTCGGCAGCACTTGGACGAGCAGAAGGATTATGAAGTCCATCTATAAAAGCTCTATCAAATAACTTTTTCAAATACGGACCACAAATTGTATATGGTAGTTTTGTAGGGTCACCTTGTGGCAACTGACTCTTATCTAGATCTTGAGGTTTTACACGATTTGTCTTATCTGTCGGATGCTCTATAAATAAAGCCTTTTCTCCCATCGACAACTCTTCATCTTTTGCAGGATCTATATCCCATACTTTGCCACCTCGCAGAGGATGACGATTTAGCAAGTACATATATATGAGCACAGCTAAAGCATGACGGTCTGTTGCGATACTCGGAAGTTTTTTATTAGGATCGCCAATCTTCAAGCCTTTGGTTTCCATAACCTCAGGTGCTATAAAATCAGGTGTACCTAAAACTCCTGCATCATATTTTCCAGGAACAACCAATTCGTCAGCATCAATAATACAAGAATTACCAGAAATAGGATCTACAAGCACATTTTTATACGATAAATCAGAATGAGCAAGACCGGCAGCATGCAACCTTCTGACAGCACGAGCTAGTTTTAAACACATGTGTAAATCAGAAAGCCAAGTACCCTTTTGGTCTGCTGGGACAAAACGATTTCTCAATTTTGCAGATGCAAACCATTTACCTTCTTTTTCCTTACCATCAAAGGGCCCACCTTTAAAGAAATACTTACTTGGATAAAAGGGTAAGACCACACCGATCTTTCCATTCCATTCAACAAGTCGATCTGGCATAATTAAATAGTCTTTCCAATATTTACCCTCTACAGTCTCAAATATTCGTTTATGGTAAGGGCCTACAATATTTTCCAAACGATTTTTATCACTTGGTGAAAGAGTCTTTCGATAAAAAGCGACAACGTATGTCTTGTCTATTGAAAAATAAACATCCTTGACACCACCTTGAGCTTTGATTTCATCATAAAACTCAACGGTTGTGCCATCAGATGCCTTTAATATTACTTTATTTGCCATAATATACTTTTCTAATACAATATTGCAATCGTTCTATCATCATGGTTACCTGGTGACCAGAAGTCTAGCCAGTTAAGAAGTTGTTCTTTGGCTGCTTCATTATCATCAGACAAATCCACCCCTTTTTCCTTTAAATCATTCCAAAGTGCATCCCATTTATCAGGATTATTCAAGTTTGCGTCTGTTTCAAACTTTGGGTCACTTACGCCATCTGTCATCAAGAACAATGCAGTAAAGTCTGGAACTATATAAAAGCGAAGACGCTGGTATAAAGCTGTCGCATCCTTGAATATCTCTGGCATTGTCAAAAATCGAGTTTGACCAGCAAACTCTCCCTCATCAGGTACACCAAGTAATTTTATGGTATGCATCTCTTTATCATAGAGACATATTGCACCATCGCCAACCCAAAAAGATGCAACAAACCAACCATAACTAAACTTCTTGCAAATCGTCAACAATAAAGTCGTAGCATAAATCTTTGTTGGTTGATTTTGTGCAGCAGCCTCAGCATAAATTGCTTTTTGAGCACGAAAGGCAGCCGTACCAACAATCTTGTAGATATAATCCCCAACCATTTTACGAGCCTCGCTTTCGCTGTCTTCCTTAAACTGGTCATATGTATCTATCTCTTCTTCAAATTTCTTACTATCCAACAATTGCTCCTTGCAATAATCGACTGCCGTTTCACAAGCTATTCGAGAACCTTCACGAGAAAAGGGAGCAGAACCAGCTCCATCAGCAACAGCCATAATATACCATCCATTTTCAAGATGAGCCATTTTGAAATGGTCATCACGAGGTTTTGCTTCTTGGGCATGCGAACGGCCACGCTTGCTGGCAGCTACAATATCCTTTTGAGGAGCACCGTCATCCAGAGCCTCAACCTTCACATATTCACATTGTACATCTTCATTCTGATAACGTGGTTCAGGCATATTTTCCCAATCCACAGGTAAATTCTTCCACAATTTACGTGGGTCTTGATTGATGACAAAAGGAATCTTACGTTCTAAGACGGGTCTATCTTCTGGCAAGAATATACCTTTATATTTATAGCATAGCGTCAATTCAAATGTTGATTCAGCCGTTGCTGTACCACCATTACGTAATGGCTCTAAAGTTGGTAAACCACTAATAGTAAAACTATGTCCATCCTCCGCCACAGTTATCGTTAAACCATGCATTTCTTCTGATATGCCGCTTACTTCAACAAGCACCATATTTTCATCAGGAACGTTCACTGTCTGTGAATATTCCTTTCCTTCTTTAGCATTCGGTATCGAAAATACTAAAGACCTTACTTTATTTTCTGCAACTAAAATATTGTCCATCAGATGTTCTTTATATTGATTCCACAATTTGTCTGAAAGGAACTTCAAGAAGTCTTCCACCTTCTCGTCGTTCTTCCCTTGACAAACTATATCTATTATCTTTTCTACATTCATAGCTTTATCCTCTTCCTCTTGTTATATCAGCTCCACCTGCAGCAATCTCACCCAAAGAGCCTTCCATACCACACCAAGGGCAAGCTGTCGTATTTCCGTCTGAACACATAATATTACCACATTCACAGACCACTACACCTAATTGTGCGCCACAACAAGGACAGGTTGGTACACCACGCAAAGCAGTAGTATTGATACTCTGGTTAGAATTTCCATCAGACAAGCTATTATATGTTTCTTCATCTATAGGATAAGCACCAACCAACTTAAACTCATTCTTCAATAAGCCAAGGTTTCCGTAATCCATGTCCTTGTACTCAGCCATTCGTTTTGCATATTTTACGAGATAAGTTTTCTTGGTATTGGAGCATTTGCCTACCAACACTACAAAATTCTCATCTATGATACAAGGCTTAGAAGTATCTACCTTTTCAAGATTTATACCAGATGTAGGTGCCAACTTTACGTCATCATCACCCATATCCGTCACAGAAACGCTTGTTGCCTTGATGGAAGCAGTAACCCATTTGAAGAATGACTTGAACGAAATTTCATCAGTATTATTCAAACGAAGCACATTATCTGATATTTGTCCCAGCAACTGCGTATTCGCATTATCACCGATAGATATTGCTACAATATTAGCTGAATGACGATACTTCTGATTCCAACGAGTGAAAGCTGAAGTTGGATCATCTGTAGGAGTTCCATCTGTAAAGAGGAAAATGATTGGTTTCCAATCACCTTTTTTCTCCAAGGTTGTCTTCACTAACGACTTGTCCATATCATCCATCAAAAAGTTAAGAGCAGCACCTAAAGACGTACCTCCACCAATAGGAAACGTTGGAGGATAGAATTTATACAATTCCGTCAAAGGCGTCACACTTTTTGCTTTACCAGCAAAAGCTATCACTGATATATATGCTGTTTCAAGAGCATACGGATCGGTACGCAATTCTTGAACTATCATTCTCATACCATCCTGCACTTGCTGGATTGGCTCTCCTACCATTGACTCTGATACGTCAACTAGGAAATATATAGGTAATCTTCTCATTGTTAAAATATTATTAAATTGTCAATTTCATTGCATTATTATCAATATTTGAATCAACATATTACGTAAGTTTTACTGTCAATGTTCTATTGTCTAATTGGCATTGCTTTAGTGGATGTCTTATTACATCCGTATAAATCTCAAATATCACATTCAATGCATTCAGACATCTCTTTTCCGTGTAATTGCCAACCAAAAAATCATCAATCATCCGTGAATAATCATCTGTTTGATACGTAGACATAATAAGTTCCATAACCTTTTGCAATTCCCAAAATGCTTTTTCATATTCTCCAGAATGAACCAATAACTTAAAAGCATTAAGAGAATGAATCATCAATTCTGCGGAAGACATACAAACTTCTCGTTGTCGAATAAAACATATAAAATTGTCACATATAGGATTTGCAACTTTTATTGTTTCGTTCCGAACACTAACAGCTTCTTGCTTGTTTTCTGTAGTTACTTGTTGATTTACTCTCAACTTATTTAAAAACTCGAAAATTTCATCATCAGAAATTATGTCGCTATATGTTATTGGCTTTGTCAAGTATAAATCTTGCAGAGATTTTGCACGACTCAAAGCAACATACAATTGTCCCGGAGCAAAAATATGACTTTTCAAGTCTATAATAACCTGATTATAAGTTTGTCCTTGTGCCTTATGTATCGTAAAAGCATAAGCAAGCTTTATTGGAAACTGATTCGTACGTTGTACAAAAGGAGTCTTTCTCACTAATTTATGCTTTTGCTCATCATATATCATCTCATAGCGATACTCTGTCTTTTGACTTGCTTTGTATCTATCATTGGGATTTGGGCACATGATTGACATCTTATTTTTATCAAGAAGAATAGTAAAATAGTCACCATTAAAATCTAGAATAGTACCAAAGTCCCCATTAATGTATCCCATTCGCTTACTACTTTTGGTAAGAACAACTCTTGCACCTATTTTAAAGATAAGTTGCGAATCATAAGCTGAAGGTACTATAATTTCTCGAATATCTTCCTTTGAAGGTAATTCACTATGTTTCAAGGTTACAGTTTCATCACTATTTCTCTTACGAATAACATACTCCGCATCTATCGTAGTCTTTACCCCTGGCAATTCCTCTAGCTTTTTTGTATTTACATTTCTCACTTCTTCATTCGAAGAGGCAATATAGACAGCATCTTTTGGTAAATCTTTATCATCAACAACTCTTCGATTTATTTCATTGATTACCTGAACTTTTCGTTTCTCGCTCATTGGCTTTCTGAATTCATCCAATATCTTAACAAACTCAGAATCATTTTGCTGACGATAAGATTTTGCTAATTCAAAAAGTTTTACATTATCTAGTTCTTTTTGTATAATGTGACTATTAAAGAAATAGATTCCTCCATATTCCCTTTTCAAATATTCATATACTGCATCATCACTTACTATTGGTGGAAGTTGGAATAAATCTCCAACTAGTACAACAGCAATGCCGCCAAATGGCAAAGTATTTTCCAATGCCTTTTGACAAATTTGATTCATCATTTCAAATAAGTCTGCACGAACCATTGATATTTCATCTATGACAAGAAGTTTTACTCCTATCAATGAATGACGAATAGAAGCAACTTTACCTGATGTTATATTTTCTGGATTCTGATATCCCTCATCTAAATTATCAAAAGCACCATAAAAGAAAGAATGCATAGTCCTTGCACCTTTATATAATGATGCCGCTAGATTTGTAGGAACAAGCACCTGACAGCCTTGAACCTTTTGGGTGATTCTATTAATTAGATAAGTCTTTCCGCATCCTGCCTTCCCATGTACAAAAGTTATGCCAGAGGGAGAACCCATCAAATAGTTATATACCTCTTCTTGTGTACTACATTTTGGCTCTATATAAGAAACATTATCTGCTATATTCATAGGGTGCACTACAGAATCCCCATTCGTTTCGGGAAGAATTATCGGCTTATCAATTTGAATAGGACGCATATTAGTCCCCTCTCCCTTGTTTTCTGTTTCCTGGGGAGAGTTTAAACGAATTTTAAGCAAACTTAATACATTTTTTAAAAAGCTGTTCATACACAATAAACTTAGTTATTTTTATAAACTATCATCGGAAGAGGACTCAGATAGACCTTACCAGGTCCTATCACCTTCATCAAACTCAATCCCTCTCCTCGCAAAACATTACCAACAGACCAACCTGCCTGAATCTGTGAAGAAGAGAAACCTTTGAAAGCTACGATATGATTTTCATCAATTTCTATCGTTTCACCAATGCCCAGAATCTTTTCTATTGGGGAACCAAGGGAATCAAGAAAAACAGTAGCATTACCATCTATCTTTTGGAAAAGTCCTACTCCACCCACTAATCCTTGAAGGCTTATATTAAGGTTCAAGTTTATCTTATTCGTGGATGCAACATAATGTCCACGACGACAGATTAAGTTTTCTCCTTGCAATCTAATAGGAACGAGAGCACAACAACTACCTGAAAGTACCATTTTTTTCTCCATATTTGTTGGATTATAAAAGCGGATTATCAATATTGATTCACCTGACAACGCAGATTTCAAGACACCACCCAAAAGGCTTCCCAATCCACCATTGCCAGAACCACTTCCATTAAACTCCACATCACGTTGCAAAGCCTCATCAACATAGACAATACTTCCACGCTCTGCATAAAACGATTCTTCTGGTGACAATGTCACTTCAAGAGTCTTATACTCATATCCTACTATCTTGCAATTCATATCACTTTATACCACTAAATTTACTTCTGTTGGAGGTGCAGGCAGTTCTACCGGGTCAGTAACACCCATCGTCTTACCACCTCCTATGATATTGATTGATACCCATTGGAAGAACTTCTTGAATGTATTACTATCCATTGTGTCAAGTGTAAAGACATTGTTAGTAAGCTTCTTCAAAGGTTCTGTTTTTGCCTTAGGTCCTGCAGCACAAGCCACAATATTTGTGAACTGATGTGCTTTGACCTTTGGTATCACATTATCGTATGCCAACAAATCCGAAGGTTTTCCATCTGTCAAGATAAACAATAATGGCATCCAATCGCCTTTTTGCTCTTTAGATCCCATATTCACCTCTGCATCATATCGTTGACACAACAATTCCAAAGCTGCTCCCATGTGAGTTGGTCCAGCTTCAGGACAAGCAATCTCCGGCAATTGAAGGTTCTCCAATTCGGTCAAAGGAAGAATTTGCTTGACATCCTTATCGTATGTTATAATACTGATACAAGCCGTTTCCAAAGCGTATGGATCCAATCGCAAAGATGCTATCATATCCGACAGTCCCACCTTCACAGACTCTATAGGTTCACCTTTCATGGAACCAGAAGTATCTATCAATATATAAACAGGTAATCTTCTACTCATAATTTGTTTAAAGATTAAATTATAGATGATGCTCTTACGAAAGAGCACCATCCTTAATAAAATTTATACTACGATATTAACCTCTGGTGGTGGAGGTGGCAACTCACTCATTGTTGTAGCTTCGCAAGCAGTATCCTCAACAGATTTACTACTTGTACTGATTGAAGCTGAGACCCATTTGAAGAAAGCCTTGATAGTCGCACTATCGGCAGTATCTAGCTGAACCACATTTTCTGTGATTTGCTTCAACGTATTGGTATTAGCACCTTGACCAGCAGCACAAGCTACAACCATACCACACTTACGCTTCTTGAATTCCTCAAGTCCCTTTGTAATAGAGTCGGTCGGTTCACCATCTGTCATAATGAAAACCAATGGTCGCCAATCTCCCTTTACCTCAGCTGTGGTCTTTGTAATCTCACTATCTATCTTCTGCGATAGTAGTTCCAACGCACCACCTAATGCTGTGCAACCACTTGCATCAATGTTTGGCTGTTGGAATGCCGCCAACTCTGTAAGAGGTGAAACCTGCTGTGCAGATGTATTAAAAGTGATAATACTGATATACGCTGTTTCCAACGCATACGGATCACTTCTCAACGTGGAGATAAGCGTTTGAACGCCATTTTTCACTGCCTCGATAGGTTCACCATACATAGAACCCGAAGTGTCGAGGAGTAGATATACAGGTAATCTTCTCATTTTATAAACATTTTACTTTGAATAATCTCTTGCCACACGAACAATGGTTTGTCCGATAGTTCTATCTTCAAACGCATCACCGATTGCTGCAAATTTCCATTCACCATTGCGTCGGTACAACTTACCCATTACAAGAGCACGCTTACCTACACATTCTGTCTTAGTCGCTACATTATATTGAGCAAACACTTGCTTAGGTGGTCTTTCAGGTGTACCCTCAAACATACGAATAGAAGCATATGGAATTCCTGAGAAATCACCACTATATTCATTATTATTATATATGTTCAAAAAGAACACGATAGAGTTCACATTATAGCTGACACGATTCAAGTCAACAGTAATAATCTCATTGTCAAGACCATCATCTCCATTTTGATCACCTGTTAGGTCATCACCTGTATGATGAAGAGCACGATCATTTGAATCCAACTTGCCTTGAGGTAGTTTGCCATTGAATTGATATAAAGGAGACCAAATATGGTCAACCACATTACCATTAGCATCAAACATCATACAACTAAGATCCAAATCAACATCTACAACAGATGTAGACAAACCAAAGAAAGTTTTCTTAATGATAGCTCCCCAGTTACAACCAACACAAAAGTTGGTCAATTTCGCACCAGTCTCTTTTTCAAGATTAATGCGTTGTCCTTTTTCAAGTTTTATTGCCATAATTCTCAAGTTTAAATAATTAATCTTTACTGCCAGGACTATAATTGAATCCCCATCCATATTGTTTGTCACAATCACGATGTCCATCATGAAATGTTACCAGTTTCTTCACTGTAATAGAATTATCACCAGCAAAATCTAGCTGGGCTATTGCACAGAACTTTTTGTCACTGTACTGTTGCCCCATTTTCACGATGACATCTTGATTGCCTGGAACTTTGACTTTTACAACAGCATTCGTCTCCGACCATTTAGCTACGCCTTCATAAATAAAGGTATAAACTATAATGCGCTTGATTTCATTGATACCTACAGGATTCACAAGAATGGTTTCTCCTGAAGAGGCACCACCTCCACGATCATCGCCTTGATGCCATATATAAGGAGCCATATCATAGCAACCTTGGCGAGTCACATGATGACGATCACCTCCTCTACCATGAGAAAATTGCAAACCATCTATCAGCATTTTCTTGCCATTACGCAATTCATAATAACAGCCTAAATCCAGATCAATGGCATTACCAAAGAGATTTTTGAAAAATCCCCCTTTACTCCAGTCAAGATTGATAACAATCTCACCTGCAGAAGGTTTGCCCGCTGTAGGCTTTTCCAAATTAATACGATGAGTATCACCGCTCTTTTCTAGAATGATTGCCATAATTACATAAATTTAGAAGCATACTTTCTGCAAATAGGTTCTAGTCCATCTTTATGAGCCTCACCTACTGCCTGGAATTTCCATTCAGAACCACGACGATACAAACGACCAAATTCAACACCTTTATCGGTAGAGAAGTCTTCATCCAAATCATAACGGCAAATAACCTCTCCATTTATTGCATTCTTAATCTGAATATATGCATCACGAACCTGACCAAAATTATACTTCATTCGTGGAGCATTCACAGGGTCATTTGCATCTGATGGACTCCAATAGATACTTGCTGTAAAAAGGATTTCTTGCACCTTAGCCGAAGTTTTTGTCAAATCCACTTCAATTTCCTCATTTCCCTCTCCAGTATCATCGTCATCATCACCTAAATCGTCAACGGAGCCAAGGACACTTTTGTCCACAGAACACGGACGTACTTCCCCATTTACTTCTATAGTATTTGGTGAACCATAGAATACGAAATCATATTCGTTTTCTATCTGCCCATTGCTACCCAACAGGAAAGTTGATGCATCCAAATCATATGCAGGGTCTGCATTTGGATTCACCTTCCATCCCATCTCTACCTTCAAACGAGTCAAACCAGATTCGATTTCAACTCGTTGACCTTTAATCAAATTAATAGCCATAAGCGATTATGCAAATTGTTTAGCATATTTGTTTACGAGAGCCTGCAGACCACCTTTATTACCATTACCAATAGCCTCAAACTTCCATTCTCCATTATGACGATACAGACGACCAAACTCTACAGCTGTCTCTATAGAAAAGTCCTCATCCAAATCATAACGAGCTATCTCTGTATTTGTCTTTGCATCATAGATACGAATATAAGAATTTCGTACTTGACCAAAATTCTGGCGACGTTCATCAGCTTTATAAATAGTTGCAGTAAAGATTATCTCTTTAATGTTTTGACTAACCTTTGTCAAGTCAACATTCAGGGTTTCATCATCACCACCATCACTATTTCCACCAGTCAGATCATCGCCTGTAGATTCCACAGAGCCATCTGGAGCTTTCTGATTTCCATAGAATACAAAGAATTCCTGTTGTGGAATCTGACCATTCTCACCCAACATGAAAGCAGAAGCATCCAAGTCGAAATCATAACCAGAACCCTCATTTGGATCCCAACCGAGTCCTACACCTACTAATGACAGCCCCTTATCCATACTAATGCGCTGTCCTTTTTCAAGATTGATCATATTCTCAAATATTTAAATTGTTATTATTATCTGTTTGATGGTGCAAAGCTAATCATTTTTCTCTATACCTTATTAAATATGCAAACGTTGCAAGCTAGCAAGAGTAAAAAGTCTAATAAACAAGTTGCAACCTTACAAGGCTGAGATTCTTTGCCATTCATCAGAATCCGTTAATTGTTTTATTCCCTCATCTATACCATCCTGATAAGTCATCAAATCTGCCGAGATTCTTACTCCATAGTTACCATACATATTACGCTGTATTATATAGTCTTCTGCATGGAACAAAACATCATTCAATTTCAATATCTGTTTTTTCAATAATGCAATCATTGGCGCACGAGTTGCATAATCCAAGATATTAGGAGCTTTATCAGCCTCACCGCCAAACTTCTTATAGATGATTTGATATTTCTTCATAATAGCAGCCATTCTTTTTTGATATCTTTCAAGTTGTTTGGCAGTTACAGGCTTATTAAAGTTGATACCTCCACTCATAGACTCTAACAAAAACAAAGCATATAATGCCTTTTCCCTTCTGTGGATTTTCTCCAACTTGACATCTGCCTCAGGAAAATAAATTTGCTCTTTTAAAGTATCAATGACAACAGAACTCTTCACACCCTTACGAAGCATTAGAATATCAAAGATCTGCTTATAAAAACCACGGAAAATAAAACGGCCAGTTTCTTCTTGCAAATAATTCAGTCTTAGATTATGATAGTTCTCAGCCAACAAATCCAATATCTTACGAATAGTACCAAGAGCTTCATCCTCTATTTCTACAAGCAAGAAATTCGACACCATTCTATCATTAACAAAAGATTCCCCAATCTTTATCATGAAAGAAGGATTTACTAGTCCAAACTCTTTCACATTCAATTTCGCAGCCAATAGGTCTTTACAAAAACGTTCTGTTGACAAGCTACGCAACTGCTTAATAATAACTTGCAGTCGTTCATAGCTTACCTTAGGATATAAGAAATCTGCAATCTGATACAAATCCGTTTCAGAAATACTTTGATAATGTTCCGCTATTTTTGGCAAATAAACAAAATCAAAACCCGCTAACCGTATCTCCGAACAGATTTCCCGATAACTATTTTGAATTTGCTCATTGATTTTCTTATCAAATTCACTTTCAACATAGAGAATTTGAGTATCTTCAAATTTTATTTCAGATGTATCAATGGAAAGTACAGTTACCGAACTTCCCATATTGATAGTCATACAACAACGTAAAGCTAGAATCAGCAAAGCCTCTTCCCTTGCACAATAATTGTCAGACATTGCCGTTTGATTGAAATCACCAATCAAATCATGCTTAAGACTATCATCAGCCAAAAGAAGTTCGTTCAAAGCCGCCGCAAAAGTATAGGAGGCAGCAGCTACTTCATCTTCCTTCTTGATTCCATATTTCTCACGCAAAGAATCAAGAAAGATAATCTCTCTTGCATCAATGATACCATCAGCCTCTATCAAATCAGAAACTATTCTCATTATACTTGCACGTTCAGACTGCCTCATGCCTTTCCTATTTAATGACAGAGGCTCCCAACCTGCCAGATTATTATTAAGGTATATATACAAAGAAGCGCGGAGCCAGTCTGTTGCCCGTTCCACGCTATTAAGGCCTTCGCATTGCCCTGTCTGTCGAAACGAACAACGCTGGAAGCCCCACGCCGATGTAAGTATATAGCACCACCTATCAACTCATTGCCGAAATGCTATGAGCCGACAAGGGCTGTATATATAATACATCCCAAGGGGCGTCCCCGTTGCTTTGTTCTTGACAGACATTTGGAAGTTGCGAAGTTCTAATAGCGTCAAAACCAAAGCGTACAGTTACGCCTTTTATGTATATATGTCCATCCCACCTTCGCCCAGTTGGAGCTTCCAGTAAGGATATGACTCCGCAAAAGTAACAATTATTATCGAATCTACAAAATTTTTAGCCATAAAGTTTCGAAAAAAGTTGTGTGAGGGGACACAAATGGGAAGAAGAAGTAGTCTTACTTGGCAAGGAGGTTTAGATTTTGGGGAATGTTTCCACATACTTTCCTCATTTTCCACGCCATCTACTTTTGGTACACAAAGCATAATCACCTGACAATCAACCCATATCATTTTCATTCTTCTTTTTTGCACACTGATTGTGACTATGAATTGCGGGGGCGATAATGAATCCACAAAAAAGAAAGAAAGTAAGTAACATTAAACAGAAGTTGGCACTCCTATCCAGCCACAGGCTACCACTGAGGATTCTACACAACAGGAGACTACTCTACAGCAGGAGGCTACAGAGACTGAGCAGCAGACAAATGCTGAATAAGAATTCACAAGGGCTCTGTAGAGTTCAATTGAATTCATTTTGCAGACGACATATTAGAATAATAAGAAAAGCATAGAATCCTGCTGGCAGTGATGCCAGCAGGATTCTGCGCTTTTTGATACAGAAGCATACACATGGATTTCTAAAGAGCAAGCCAAAAGTTTAAATCTATTAAACATTCCCAGTTTTTGACATTTGTGTCATTTTTCGGGAATGAACACACGAAAAGCCATTGACATCTTACTTTCTGGGGCTTACGTTACAAGATTTTGAATGCAAAAGCCCACAAAGGAGCCGACTTATTCCCGATTTTTGTCATTATGACACTTTTCGGGAATAAAATTCTTTTTTTCCGATAAATAGCGTACCTTTGCATTCCCGAAAGTTGACACTAATGACACTTTTCGGGAACGACTATGATTATAAAAAGAGATTATTAGTTTGCAATGCCTGATGATGACAAAAGAGAGCAAGAATGTGCTTCATTAAAAAGAATCGACGATTCCTTTAAGAAGATAATCATAATGCGCGATGACATAAAACCATATCATGACAACAATGGCTTTTATATTGTCGGATTAATGGATTTCTTGCTAAAGCCAGATTTGATGGAACAATTATAGAAATCGGAGAAAGAATCCATTCGTCATGAGTGGACTCTTTCTTTTGAAAATCATAGCTTACCTATTATTATATGGTTGGGTACCTTACATTCCCCAACTTTTCGGGGAATGTTTCCACATACTTTCCTCATTTTCCACACCATCTACTTTTGGTACACAAAAACGCAAATACCTGATAATCAATATATATAATTTCCGCCCATCTTTTTTGGCACGCAGATTGTGACTATGAATAGCGGGTTCGACAACGAATCCACAAAAAAGAAAGAAAGTAAGTAACATTAAATAGTAACATTTAAAAAATATACGATTATGAAGAAGTTTATGTTTGCAGCTATCGCAGCTATGGTAATGGTTTCAGTAAGCAACGTTTTTGCATCAAGCAGAATGGTAGGTAACGCAGAGATAGCACCAGTTGATACCGTGGCTCCAGATGCTCCTTCAGATACAACAGAAATTGGCACTCCTATCCAGCCACAGGCTACCACTGAGGATTCTATCCAGCAGGAGAATACTCAGGAGGAGACAACTCAGCAGCAGGAGACTACAGAGACAGAGCAGCAGACAAATGCAGAGTAAGAATTCAATAGAGCTTTGTAGAGTTCAATAGAGTTCATCTTGCAGACGACATATTTAAGAGAATTAATAGGGAAAGCGTAGAGTCCTGCTGGCTGTAATGCCAGCAGGACTCTACGCTTTTAAAATTATCGAAAATATCCATAAAAGAATGCTACAATCAACACACCACTTCCTCCATTCTCACCAACTTGCCAGCAACAAACTGCATGATGATTTTATGGAGCGTTGTACCTTGGCGCAGAGCCTCAACCCTTGGAGCCATGGCATATCGCTTGATCTGTTCCTCTGCCTCTTGCCATTGTACTTCTGCCTTGGAAAATTTGCCATCCTCAGGCTTTGCCTCATAATCTTTCTTTGGCAACACCTTCAATTCCAATATATAACTATGTTTGGTTGCATAATGGGTAAGGTTTGGCAAAAGAAAAAAGTCACAATAACCATGATTCAATTCCAGCTCAGGAGCGGTATAATAGTAATTGTTCAAATTCAGATATGCCATGAAGAAACCTTGAAGATTGCGCTCCGACTCGATACCGTCACGAACAGATGAGACATCCTCATACGCCTTTGCCATTGCCTCCAAAGCATCACGCCACTTCCCCTCAAGAGCCATGTAAGTAAACAGTATCTTCATCTGAGTTAAGTCCACAAACTTTTCCTCCTGGTATTGCTCCAACAAATAGCCATAATACTGCTTACGAACATTATTGTTTGGAATACCCAATATCAGCATATCACCGAAAGTATCCTTTATAGTAAGCATGCCATAATAGAACAGCAGACTGGTGAATGTTTGAGGATTAGTCAACCTACTGGCAGGGAATGTATTTTCCAAGCTTGTCACTATCTGCCCCGTCTCGGCTATCGTGCGAATAATGCCTTTGCGATCGCCATCCAACTTATCCAACTGAAGAAGTTTCTTCATTTTGTTGTAGTCAGTCATCGTGTTTGGATCTATCATCTGCTTTGGAGCCTCGCCTCTATCCATGTAGTTTCGGAGATAGTAGATTACCATATCACAATTGAACACTTTACTCTGATTTTTCAAGGCATCCTCAGAAAAACAATAATTGTCGTACCAAGGTTTCATCTCGTCTATCATCACCTCGATATCACTTGTTGCAGGAATTCCCCCCACCTCTTTATAATAAGCAAACATCTTGCGTACTTCTTCCAAAGAAAAGCCTAACATCTGATTGAACTCCGGCTTGGTAGAGATATGCCAGCCAATATTGAATCCACTTGTCACATCGTCCAGGGTAACAGGACTGACACCAGTGATGAAAATACGCTCAAACATACCCTTGAACTTCTTGAAGACATCACGATAGAAGCCATCGGCATGGGTGATTGCCCAATATACCTTCTCGCCCTGTTCATTGAGCACGGTATTGGTGAAATTGTCGTATTCATCGATTATCAGATAGAGAGGAATGCTCTTGGTCGCAGTCTCATCTTGAAGCAAAGCCAGTTTCTCCGTAGCTGAATCCGTTTTAAAGAACTTCTCCTTAAAATCTGTCAGATAAAACTCTTGGTAAATTCGCATGAAGCCATCCAATTTGACACGCAAATACATATCGAAGTTTTCCTCCAACTTGTCAATACTACCACCTACATACGAGAAATCAAGGTGAAGAACCTGATACCTTCCCTGTAAGGGAGTAGGATGCTTACCTACCCATAAATCACCGAAAAGAGTTTGGAATTTCTCTTTTTTGCTACAGTCATAGTAAGCATGGAGCATACTCAGGAATATGCTCTTACCGAACCGACGTGGACGAATAAAGATGATGTTGCTAGGCTGGTTTTCCAACAAAGGCAAATACATCGTCTTATCCACATAATATTGATTTTGTTCAATAACAGCCTCAAAGTCATTGATACCGTAAGGCAAACGTTTCACATTCTGCTTCATAATTGCTCCTTTTCTAGTTGAGTAAGTGGTTACGACAGAAATCTATCAGATATAGCCAATATCATGCTTCATTCTGTCTCAGGATACACTATCTTCTGCAAAGATAAACAAAAAGCATGAAACCCGCAAAAGATTTCGTACTTTTTATATGTTTTTGGATGACCTTTATGAGTAAGCAACGTTTTTGCATCAAGCAGAATGGTAGGTAACGCAAAGGATTCATCGCGCGCATACTCATAAATAATTTTTCTCAAAAAAAGTATCAAAGTCTCATTATTTATATAAAAAATAATGTTATATATCTAGTTCTCAGATTATTTTATCGAATGAGACTTCTCAGAAAATGGCGAAAGAAGTATCATGGAAGTATCATAAAATTATGGAAATGCATCATAAAAATACTAATAAGAAGCAGAAAAATGCTATTAATAGGCGGAAATAAGCTACTAAAACAGATAAAAAATTCTTGTTTTCAGACAATAAATACCCTTTTTTCTCGTTATAATAGAAATGTTTCATTAAAAACATAACCTATATGGATGAAAAGGAACTTTTGAAAAAGGCTTTCGAATACGGAAACGTTCCTAGCCTCATCACCTATTGCTTCACCGAACCATGTCCGATGAAAGACAAGTGTATCCACTATCTATCCGGCCTCTACAAAAACGAGAAGACTGATAGAGGAGATGCCATTTTCCCAAATGCCCTGAAAAACGGGAAATGCAAATACTTCGCTCCGCTGCGTGTCGTGAAAATGGCATGGGGATTCGACAAACTATTTGCCGAAATGAAAGTGAAAGACGCACCTGCATTGCGCGCCGAAATGAGAGACTACCTCGGTAGCAAAGGACAATACTACCGATACAAACTGGGACAACTGAAACTCCTCCCGGAACAGCAGAAATATATCAAACAGCTCTTCGCCAGATACGGATATAAAGACGTTGAGTTCGAACACTTCTCTGAAGAGATTGACTTCACAAACATCTAATCTTTCCAAGAATTTATTGTTCTACTTTTTCCGTTCATCAGTTGTTCCCTCTATGCCCATTAGTTGATCCTACCATGCCCGTTACACGGGCATCCATAGCCCACCAAGTGGGCATTCACAGAACAAGGGCTGGGCAACAAGTGCCCATAAGGCGGGCAATGAGTGCCCAAAAATCGTGACCAGTTTTGGGCAACACAGAAAAGAGTTTATAGTTTACAATTTATAGTTTACAGTTAACACTTAACCATTAACCAGAAATACAATGAAGGTAACTATCGTACATACAAATAATAAAAAACAGCTTCTCGTAAGTACCAAGACGATGGAGAAGCTGATGGAACGATTCGCCAGAGATGATAGCAAACTGACTATCACCCATTTCCGTGAACACGTTCCGTATCTTAGCAACAACTATGAAGGCTACAAGGATATGCCGAAATGGATTCACATCTATCCCGCAGCTGAATTCGTCAAAGACGAAAACAACAACCTGAAGATGAAGGCTTTCAACGGCATCCTGCTGCTGAAATTTGGCAACATCACCGATGTGGATGGTGTGGAGGGTATTAAGCGCTCGGTAGCCATTCTGCCTTCTACCCTTGCTGCCATCACAGGTGCCGACGGAAAGACTATTATCGTTCTGATAAAATTCCAGGGCGAAAATGATTCCCTGCCTACATCTGAAGCGGATGCCGAGCATCTCTACCGCATCGCTTACCAGCAGATTTTCCCTGTATATCAGGCTATTGTCAAGGCTTCGATTCTTGTAGATGGTCCGAAACCTTCTATCGAGGCTGGCTCTACCCTATCCCAAGAGCCTTCGATTCACAACAGTTTCATGATGACGATCGATGCGGAGCCTTATTTCAACGGCAAGGCGGTGGCGATGAAGATTGATAGTCATGCACGATCTCAAAGCCCAGCTCCCAGCACGGATAATCATCAGCTGACAATTCCTGACTTCAGGGCTCCGGAAGGAGGAAAGAAAGTTGACAAGAACAGTATTCGCGAGAATATCGTGAACATGATGCAGCTGCTGAAAAGCAGATATGATTTCAGATACAACACGGTGATGAAATTCGTGGAATACATACCGAAGGACAAGGGATGGTATGGCTACCAACCTGTGGATCCGAGAGTGCAGAAGCGTATGACGCTGGAGGTGCAGCTGGCTGATATCCGGGTGAGCATCAAGGATGTACGTAATTTCCTTGAGTCTGATTATATCAAAAATTATAATCCGATAGATGAATATCTCTTCCAATGCTACGACAAATGGGATGGAAAGGATCATATCCGTGCCTTGGCCCGCACGGTGCCTACCGCCAATCCTCACTGGGCAGACTGGTTTTACACCTGGTTCCTGGGCATGGTAGATCAGTGGCGCGGCTATTCACATCGTCAATACGGCAACTCGGTGGCTCCGCTTCTCATTTCCAAACAGGGTTACAACAAGAGTACTTTCTGTCGCCGACTGCTACCGCCGGAACTGCAGTGGGGGTATAGTGACAATCTTATTCTGTCGGAAAAGCGTCAGGTTTATCAGGCGATGGCGCAGTTTATGGTTATCAATCTCGATGAGTTCAACCAGATTTCGCCACAGGTGCAGCAGGGATTTCTGAAGAATCTCATCCAGTTGCCTACGCTGAAATACAAGCCTCCGTATGGCAGTCATGTCATGGAATTTCCTCGTCTCGCCTCGTTCATCGCCACGAGCAACATGAAGGATATTCTCTCCGATCCATCCGGCAACCGAAGATTCATCGGTGTGGAACTGACGGGGCCTATCGACGTGAGCGTGCGTCCGAACTATCAGCAGCTTTTTGCCCAGGCACTTTCTGCCTTGCGCAATGGCGAAAAGAGTTATTTCGATGCGCAGCAGGTGAAGCTGATCATGAAGAGCAACAGCCAGTTTGAGGTAATCCAGCCGATAGACCAGTATTTCCTACTCTATTTTGAATTGGTTGAGGATGAGAAAGAGGGTGAGTATCTTACTGCCGCCGAAATTTTCGACTATCTGAAGAAGCAGATTGGTTCATCGCTCAAGGTAAACAGCCTGATGGGATTCGGCAGAAAACTGGCGAATATGAGTGAGTTGAAACACAAGAGATTTGCAGATGGAATGAAGTATCTCGTAAAGAAAAAGTGAAATAATGATACTTCTATGAGACTTTAATGAGACTTCCCGGCACCAAAACCGAGAAGTCTCATTCTTTTTATCTTATTATCTATCAAGTCTTTAAGTCGATATTTTTAACTAAAAATGAGACTTTGAGACTTTTTCTTCAAAAAAAACTTTTTCACGTAAGAGAAAAGTATTATCCTTTAGATAGCATAAAGGAAGGTGCGGATGAACCAGTAGCAAACGATACCTGCGATGTAACCTACGAAAGCAATCCAGGAGATGTGCTTCATATACCAGCCGAAGGTAATCTTCTCCAAGCCCATTACTACCACACCAGCGGCACTACCGATAATCAGCATAGAACCACCGACACCGGCACAGTAGGCCAGCAACTGCCAGAAGACACCATCCACAGCCATATCGCCAGCGGCTGCCACAGGATACATTCCCATACATCCGGCTACCAGAGGCACATTGTCAACAATACTTGAAAGCACACCGATGATACCAGTAACCAGGTAATGGTTGCCATCGAATACGACGTTCAAGCCCTGACCCAAAGCGGTCAATACGCCAATCTCAGCCAGGCAGGATACTGCCATCAGGATACCGAGGAAGAAGAGGATGGTACTCATATCAACACGAGAAAGCAACTTGGTTACTCGCTTCTGAGTGCCCTCAGCATCAGCTCCACGATGCAAACCGCGATAGAAAACTTCGGTAGCTGTCCAGAGAACGCCCAATACCAGGAGGATTCCTACGAATGGAGGCAAGTGGGTGATACTCTTGAAGATAGGAACGAAGATCAAACCGCCTACTCCCAACCAGAACACAGCCTTGCGCTGACCTTCGGTGAAATCGCTGACCGATGCATTCTGCTGGTCAGAAACCTCAGGCATCACGAGTTCGCCCTTCAACATGGTCTGAAGGATGAGGGCAGGAATCACCATGGAAACCACAGACGGGATGAAGATTTCGGCTATAACGCCGGCTGCGGTAATCAGTCCCTTGTTCCAGAGCATGATGGTGGTAACGTCGCCGATTGGTGAGAAGGCACCACCCGAATTGGCTGCGATGATGACGAGGGATGCATAAACCATGCGATCCTTGTGGTCGGTGACGAGCTTTCGGAGAATCATGATCATCACGATACTGGTGGTCAGATTGTCGAGGATTGCAGAGAGGAAGAAGGTAAGGATAGCGATACGCCAGAGGAGCGCACGCTTCGACTTGGTCTTCATCACCTTGCGAACCCAGTTGAATCCGCCGTTCTGGTCAACGATTTCCACGATGGTCATTGCACCCATCAGGAAGAAGAGTGTTGTGGCGGTATCGCCCAGATGTTCCTGGATGATTCCGGTCACTTTCTCCACCATTCCAGCAGCGCCGCCTGTATAATCAGGGTGCATCAACTGGAGATACTGCATTGGATCCACCATGTAGAGAGTCCAACAACCTACCAACATCAACAGGGCTATCGCAGCCTTGTTAACCTTAGTCAAGCTTTCGGTAGCTATGAGTGCATAGCCGAGCACGAAAACGACAATAATAGAAATTGTAAGTGTAGTCATTACTTCTTATTTTTTATTAGATATTCTTTTTTCCTTTAGATATGATTTGGTACTCACAATTGCCAAACGGTTGCAAAGATACAAAAAGAAAAGCAATAACCACCCTTTTCTATATTATATTTATATGAAATCGTTTACTTACTTACGGTTTTAACCTGATAACAACCGATTTCGACCTGTATGGTTGAAGCATTTCATAAATTTACACATGCTTGCAAAATTCGGGGAATCCAAAAATGACATCAGTATAACTAGTAAAAAGTTAATTAGTAATAAAGTTCTTACTAATATATCTCTTACCTAAAAGATTATTACTACCTTTGCATTACATAAAACATGTAACATAAAACATGGAATAGATATAAAACGTTATGGAACAGCTGAATAACCCATTTGTTATCTACGGATATAAGGGAGCAGAATACTTCTGCGACCGCAAGAAAGAGACGGAAGTCATCATGAAGGCTTTGCAGAATGAGCGTAACATCGTCCTCATCTCTCCTCGACGCATTGGAAAGACGGGACTCATACACCATGTCTTTGAGAACATCAGTAAGCAGGAGCCTGAAACGCATTGTTTCTATCTCGACATCAATGCCACAAGAAATCTGAGCCAATTCATCCAATTATTGGCAAAGACGGTTATCGGGAAGGTTGATACTTTCTCACAAACTGCCATGCGCAAGATTACCACTTTCTTTGCCGGCTACAAGCCTACGATGTCGTTTGATGAGATGACGGGAATCCCTACGTTCTCGATTACGGTTTCACCAAGCCAGCGCGAAGATTCCCTTAAACATATCTTCGAGTATCTGAAACAATCGGAGAAACGAATCTATATTGCCATAGACGAGTTCCAGCAGATAGCCGAATATCCCGAAGATGGCACAGAGGCCCTGCTACGCTCCTATATCCAGTTTTTGCCGAATGTATATTTCATCTTTGCAGGCAGTAAGCAGCACATGATGACCGACATGTTCCTGTCGGCAAAGCGCCCATTCTATCAGAGTTCGCAAATTCTCAACCTTCCTCTCATCAACCAGGATGAGTATCATCATTTTGCCAACAGATGGATGGGGACCCGGAATCTGACCATGGATCCTGATACCTTTGCCTATCTATATAATAAGGTGGATGGTCAAACCTGGTATATTCAGGATATTCTGAACCGACTCTATCAGAACGGAAAGGAAATAACGACAGCGGAAATAGATGATGTAACCCTGGAATTGGTGAACGAGCAGGAAGTGGCATTCGTGAATTACTACGATTCCCTTACAGACAATCAGGCTGCCCTTCTATCTGCCATTGCCCAGGATAAGGCTGTCACCTCCATTCTTTCGCAGGATTTCATCAGCCGCCACAACTTGCCTGCAGCCAGCAGCGTGAGTCTTGCTCTCAAGACGCTGATCAATAGAGAATTCATCTACAAGTACAATGGCAGCTATATCATCTACGACCGCTTCTTCGGGATGTGGTTGAGGAAGAACTGCGCAGCCTCCCTGTAGAAGCAACAGCTCATATAAACACATCATTAAGTATTCTTTTTAAAGCATCATCAATATGAAACATCATCATTATATGAAATATCTATTTGTGCTTCTCCTCTTCCTTCCTACCAGTCTCATAGCGCAGAACAAGGAAGAGAAGATGCCTGGACATATCACAAAAATACAGAAACTGGAGGATGTGAACGTAACAGGGAATCGTCCTCACTTCATCAGACTTAAGGGATATTATCGCAGTTACCAGACCAACGACTCTGTAATGAAATACTTCAACGACGGCATCGTGGAGTATTACATCAACCTGAAGAATGGAAAGACGGATCTCAATGCCTATTCCAAAAGAAATCTTCACAACAGCCGACTCGTTTCCGAAGACAAGAAACGAGCATTCATGGTCAGCGACGAAGGAACCTTCCGACCTTGGCCGGAAGGGAAGACACTTATTGAGCAATATCGAAAGAAATATCAGCTGAAAGATTCACTGGGCTCTCAACTCGTCCTGCTCAATCAGCAGACAATAGGCAGTATTCAAACAGACAGCAGTCGGAATATCTGTCAGATAGAAATCAACCAGCTTCCTACCTACAAGAATCTGACGCACCAGCTTTTCGGTTATACCCAGACAGATATCTACGACCATGTGGTGGAAACCTATCAGATAAGTCCTGAAGATTACTATTCCTTCAAGGACCTGCTCTTCCAGAAATCAGACAACAGCTATCTTTTCTCTCATAAGAAAGACAAGCAGCAGCAACTCATCCATGTGATTACCGAGCTATATATCACGGAAAAGGAGTATGTAGAAAAGAAGCAATCCATCAAACCGGATTCTTCTACTCCCAAAGAATCAGCTGCCGCCATTACCGATTTCTGCATCAGAAACAAGATACCTTCCTTGCCTGAAGCAACAGAGCAGGAGATGCAGCAGTTGACTCCCTATAATCCTGCAAACATGAAAGAAATAAAGGAGTAAGGGAGCTAAAAATATTGCCTGATGAAATCGCTTACTTACGGATTTCTTCCAAAACCCGTTCTATTTTGCGTATCCAGTGCTCATCGATTCCCACTTTTTCGGCATAAGACTTGAAATTCATCACCACGTCTTCCACTTCTTCTATGATATTAGAAGCATTTCTGATATCCTGTCTTTGTGCAAAAAGCATCAAATCCTGCTTCGTTATATTCTTTCGCTTGCCAAGAATCGTAAGTTCATGGTTACGATAGAAATGCGAATCAGGATCGGCGGAAAACACGATGTCGTAAGCTGGCGATATATGCCATTCTCCATTGGGATACATCACAAATGAGAAGTTCTTGGTATGGTCATCAACATTCTCTGCAAGAACATTAAACACCATTCTTCTATACTGCTGGGTTTGCTCTTCTGCAGACAATTTCAGTTTTCTACCCACCACAAACAAATCTTCGTAAGTATCAGCCAAGGAACTCATGGCAGCTAAAGTCTGAGTATATATTTTTCTGCCCTCTACCCTATCAAAGCGCTGGGTAAGGAAATTCTGGGTTCCTTCAATCTCAACCAAACGAGAAGGCATCATGTTGATACCGGCATCCTTGGCCATCAGATAATAAGCCATCTCTACCCTGGTAAACGGAAGTTCATTTTTCCTGCTTGTATCAAACTTCAATATATAGTGCTTAAAGTTAGACGGCAAATCGGCTTGGCCAGAACGAATAATACCTGTAGCCTCATCCATACCGATAATAGCCTTAGGACGCTGACCGCCAGCGGAAGTTCCCACCTTGTACAAATCTTCCATAATAAGACTGTTGCTCATATCAATGTTCACATCCTGCCTGTCCAGAAATATCTTATTGGCAAGTTCATAAAGTGAAGCCAACTCGATATTTACAGATGCATCCTCCTGGATATGAGCAGGCTGAAATTCCAAGGCACCCATTGCTCTCTTACCGATAAAAGACAGTCTATCCACTGCATTTACCATTTTGGATTGCAGATGATTGGCTTCCATCCATTTCTCGAAGACCACATTTCCCCAATGGTCAGGCAGAGAATCTGCTATGAACTCAGGCAAACCGGCATATAGTTTTTCTCTGTTTCCTGACATAGGGAAAGTTCTTTGTACATAAACAGAATCCAACGGCGCAACCAATGGTGCAATATTCCATCCATACTGCATAAAATCCTGGTCGAATTGAAAGACAGAGCAGCCCCGCTTGTCATCCCAAGACAACAAGCCTACATTCTTATCCCACAAATTCACCTGCACAACATTATCTTTCATGTCTTACCCTTTCCTTCTTTTCATTCATTTTCTTCACTTGGCTAGGCAGAATTGGCAGTGGCGGCAAGAGTTTCTCTGCTTCCTGCAGGAATCCAATGCTCCTCAACAGAGAAAGAATAGTGCCAAAGCCTATGTTCTTAGCTTCGCCTTTTTCAAACTGGCTAATGGTGAAAATGCTCACACCAGCCTTTACAGCCACCTCTTTCTGAGTGAGATTGCTGAACAGACGATATTGCTTGAATCGTCCTCCTAATTCAGATATAATCTCAGAATTAGACTTTGCCTCTATACCATATTCCGTAATCATGCTGCAAATGTAGTTATTTCTTTATTTATCGCCAAATATAGGGTTAAATATTTAAATATCTTTAGTTATTGCAATAAAATATGTTACTGAAGATGCTTTGCGGATATACCATAAAGAGAAACGCCCAAGGTTACTGGCAAATTCTTTTTTCTATCTGTACACAGATTTCTTACGCAGCCCTTCTTGAAATAAGCAGGAAAATGAATTTCACCATTACCGCTACTTGCCATAACAGCTACACCTATATAATATTTATGATTGCGCTCCAGCTTCAACGGTTCTTCTATCCAAACAGATAAATCCTTCTTATCTGAAATTTCGGATAATCGGACGTACAAAGGTCGATGCTGTACAGGCACAAAAACTGTTCCCTTTACTTCATAAATGATTAAACGAATTGTGCATAAAGCAAAAGTACATTTTTGTACTCGCAACTTGGCAGTTTTCACATAATAGTCTTTATTTACAACAAATAAGGGACCCGTTTCATATTTCGTGCTTCTAACGTTATGAAATGCAACATCACCTGGTGCCCGAACTCCTTTCCCAAGAATGCCTTCCTGCTTTTTACCGGAAACAACAGTTACATCAGACAAATCACAGGTCTTTTCCTTCAACGTAAGTTGCAGCGAAGTCTTTTTGCTATATACATCATAAGGAATTTTACTGGTCTGATAACTGATATGACTAATCACAAGTTCCTGTTTCATACCATCGGGCACCACCAGAGAGAAATTTCCTTCCTTGTCAGATACCGCATAAATACTATCTACATATACGCTAGCGAATTCAACGTTCTTACCAAATTCATCCACAACATGTCCTTTTATAGTCTTATTTGCAGCAATACATGCCAAAGACATGAACTCACAGACAATCAGAATAAATATAAATCTCCTCATATTCTTTGCTTTAAAATTTTATGTTTATATGTATAGCATCGTCCTCCCAATTCTGATATAATCTCAGAATTAGACTTTGCCTCTATACCATATTCCGTAATCATGCTGCAAATATAGTAATTTCTATATTTATCTCAAAACATCAGGTTAAATGTTTAAACTTTTTTAGTTGTTACAATAGAAAATGTTACTAAAGATGCTTTGCAGATATACCATAAAGAAAAACGCCCAAGGTTACTGGCAAATTCTTTTTCCTATCTGTACACAGATTTCTTACGCAGCCCTTCTTGAAATAAGCAGGAAAATGAATTTCGCCATTACCGCTACCTGCCATAACAGCTATACCTATATAATATTTATGATTGCGCTCCAGCTTCAATGGTTCTTCTATCCAAACTGATAAATCCTTCTTATCTGAAATTTCGGATAATCGGACGTACAAAGGTTGATACTGTACAGGCACAAGACTTGTTCCCTTTACTCAAGTTTCGCATGTAAGCCCCCACACGCCCTGAAAGGGCAGAAGCTCCTAGCCCTGAAAGGGCATCGCCCTGGGTGCTTATGAATGCAAACCTGTCGCTCTGTAAGGACAAAAGCTTTCAAATACCTGGCAATATACAAAGCTTTTGCCCTTCTATTGAGAACTTGCCCTTTCATATTTTGCCTACATGTTTCAAAAAGATGCATATCTATCTTCAAACGTTGATGTCCTGAAACAGGACATCAACCTTCATTTGTCTTAATCCATGAACTTGATCATGTCCTGGTGTCTTGG
This sequence comes from Segatella copri, assembly GCF_002224675.1. GTDB lineage: Bacteria > Bacteroidota > Bacteroidia > Bacteroidales > Bacteroidaceae > Prevotella > Prevotella copri_U. The sequence goes on from NZ_NMPZ01000009.1 coordinate 142,499, forward strand.
CTTTGCCTCCGGCGATTCGTCAGGATAACCCAGGGCGATGCAGTAGAGCAGTTTGTAATTCTTGGAGAATGCCATACGGTCGAGGTAAGGCTTGGCTGACGGCGAATCCAATATCCAACGGGCAGAACTGCCCAGGCAGCAGGAGCCGATGCCCTTTGCCCATGCTGCAAGAATGATATTCTCGCCAAGCAAACCGCAATCAATCTGCGCCATATCATAAGTCGTATCGTAGGCGATGCAAACCACGCATGGAGCATTCACGAAGATGTTCTTGAAGCCCTTGCGCTCGGCTATCTTAGGATTATCCTTTACCACGGCTTGGGTTATCGAATCGATGATGGCAGGAGAATCTATCACTCTGATTTCATACGACTGCAGGTTCTGACCGTTTGGCGCATGGATGCCGCATTTCAGAATCTCGTTCAGGGTATCGCGGCTGATTGCGGAATCCTTGTAAGCACGGATGCTTCTGCGACTCATCATCAAATCGGTTACCACACTTGCAGAATCAACGCTGGTCGTTGCTTCCGGCTGTCTGTTCTCATTGCAAGCAGTTAACATCAGTGCAGCTGCCAATCCTAAAAAAAACTTCTTCATATTATTCATGATTAAACTTATATGATTAAACTTATATTGATAATTAGTATTTATCTATGTAGCGTTATTAGTATATAACGTGCAAAGATAGCAACAAATATTGATATCCAAGAAGATACGTTATGCTTTTTAAGAGTTTTTATCGGTCTCTCTGCCATTCTTTTAACAAGTATATATCATAGCCAAACATTTTCCACCTATTTTGCTAGAATCTCCCAAAAACTTCGTATCTTTGCAATAGCTTTATGCAAGATAAGCTGTTTATAAAATCATCAAACGTAGAATTATGGAAAGAAAAAGTCATTCTATAAATATAAATCGCATTGCACAATATGCCATGTATGCATATTGCATTTTCGCATTGTTTTCGCTGGCATTTTCTGTTTGCAGACAAGCGGACTTATCCTTCAGAACAAGTCCCATCCTGATTCCATTAAGTCCCATCCTGGTTACCATCAAGCAACTGGTCTTGCAGCTCGCCCCTATAGCTTTATGGGGAATATTCCGCTACACGCTACCGGCAGGCGTAAAATTGCTACGACGCTGCAGCGAGTTGATGGTACTTTACTATGTGCTCTCATTCATCCTGGGCCAATGCTTCAATCTTCATCTCGTAAAGATGATGCAGAACGGACAGATTACCCAAATGGCTTCCATACTCACCTGGACAGAAAGCACGACGGGCCTGATTTCCGTCATCGCCTCCCTGGTAGCCGGCTGTCATCTGTGCAGCAAGCACAGGGGCAACATGCGCAAACTGGGCATAGCCCTTGTCCTGGTTTTCATCGCATGGCTGCTATGCTCGAATCTCCTCCCTGCGGCAGTGTTTTATCTGGCAGGCAACACCCAGCAGGCAGCCTTCACCTGCATGAATCTCATCAGTATGATAACCACAACATCGGCTTATATATACGCATACTATAGAATGTATCGGGCGATAAAAACTATAGGATGTATCGGGTAATAAAACTAAATAAATACAAATTCTCGGATATACAGTTTTACAGAAAGTGTTATCAGTTCTACAGAAAGAAATTTGCAATGCACTGCAAATTTTACCAAGGAACACAAGAAATTTGCAATGCACTGCAAATTTACCGAAAAACTTTCGTATATTTGCAGCGCATTTCATTTTTAGCAATCAAGATAGAATGCAAAATGAATAGCAAAGTGAATAAATAGAACATAAAGAGAATATGTGCTCGACTGGCTTATGGAATGCTATGATTCGACTAAAAAATAAGACTCACATAGAAAAGCAATGATGGAAAAGAATCAGATTTTTGAAAATATCATGAGCCGTACATCGGTGAGAAGCTATACAGACATGCCACCGCTCGCCATTGTGGTTTGCGGATGTCTGGACAAGACACTGGAAGGCATCGAGCAGGAGTTCTGGATTCAAGACTGTTCGGCTGCCACGGAGAACATCCTGCTCATGGCTCACGGCTTGGGACTTGGTGGAGTATGGACAGCCCTCTATCCCCTGAAAGAACGATACGAGGGAATGCAGCAACTGCTGCATCTGCCCAAGACGATGATTCCGCTCAACACCCTTATCATCGGATATCCGAAGAATCAGGTGGCAGCAAAGGATAAGTGGAAAGAGGAAAATATTTCCTATAATAAATTGGATGGAGAAAAATTCATAATACAAGAGAAAGAAGAAGAAATAGGAAAAGAAGAAAAATAATAATAAGGAGTATGAATATCAAGGAGAATTATCAACAATATGTAAGCCGATATGCTTCTGAGGTGGCTGCCCTGAAGCGTAAGAATACGGGATTTATAACAGAAGAGCTGCTGGCTTTCGGCGGCATCCTCGCCTTCCTGATCTGCTATTTCGCATTGGATGGAGATACGCAGAACTATCTGTTGGGGGCGGTGTTGTGCCTGATTGCCTATCTGGGTATCAGAAGACTTGACGACAAAAATAAGGAGAAGATAGAGCATCTTTCGGCTTTGCTCAAGGTTTATCAGGACGAAATCAAGGCTTTGGAGGGCGATTTCTCACCTTTCGAGACGGGCGATTCCTATCAGAATCCGCAGCATCCTTATTCCTTCGACCTCGATGTCTTCGGCAAGAGTTCGCTGTTCAACCGCATCTGCCGAACCATCACATCGGGCGGTTCGGAGGCACTCGCCAGGAATCTTACCCGGGATACGCCTCTGAATATGGAAGATATCAAAAGAAGAAGAGAGTTGCAGAAGGAATTGGCGGGAGAAGGCGAAAACTGGCGAATGGAATTCCTGGCACTTGGCGAAAAGAACAGAAGCCAAACTGCGGATGGCAAAATGGTGAATGGCAAGATGAAGAAGATTGATTCTGCTGCGGTGGTAGATGCGATGCAGAAGGTTTCGAAGATGGAGGTGCCGGCATGGTTTGGATCACCGGTTTCGCTCGTTATCGGATGGCTGCTGATTATCGGAGTCATCGGTTCCGTGATTTTATCGATATGCGATATGGTTTCGGTGAATTTCGCCCTGTGGTGGGTGTTGGTTCAATACATGGTGGTGTTCTTTGTCTGCAAGCAGACACTTGACAAGATAGACAGCAATGGCGGCAAGCTTCGACATCAGCTCATCGCCTATGCCCAGATACTTCAGCTTATCAACAGGCGCAATTTCCATAGCGAATTAGGCAAGGAGATGCAGAATTCCCTGGCAGATGCCCTGCCTTCCTTTGCCCAACTGGAAAAGATATTGAAGGGGTATGACAGAAGAGGCAACTTCCTGGGTCTTTTCTTCACCGATGCCTTCATGCTGAGCGATTTCTTCCTGGTTCGCAGTTTCCTGAAATGGAAGAATACCTATATGATGAAGATGGAGGAATGGATGCATATCATCAGCGAGATGGATGCAATGGTTTCGATGGCGGATTTCAGATATAATCATCCGGAGGCGGAAGAGGCGGAATTTGTTTCTGGAAGTCCGGAAGCAGATACCGAAAGCGATGTTTCTGAAAATGCAGGAATCGGAAGTCCGGAAATCGTGTTCGAGGGAAAGAATCTCTATCATCCTTTCCTGGGTGCCAAGGCGGTGAAGAACGATTTCACCATCAAGGACGACAACTATTATATCATCACCGGAGCCAACATGGCGGGAAAAAGTACCTTCCTGCGTTCGCTGGGCGTGAACTATATCCTGGCGATGGCGGGTATGCCGGTATTTGCGGATCAACTGAAGATTTCACGTTTCAGATTGTTCTCGAGCATGAGAACCACCGATGATTTGACGCACGGCATCTCTTATTTCAATGCAGAATTGATTAGATTGGAGGAACTTCTGAAGTTCTGCAAGGAAAGTGCAGAGGGAAAGTTCTACAAGGAAAGTATAGCGGGCAATAAGGAATCACTCCGAACGCTGATTATTCTGGATGAGATTCTGAAGGGAACGAATTCATTGGATAAGCTGAATGGTTCGAGAAAGTTCCTCGAAGCCATCGCCAAGCAGCCGGTGAGCGGCATTATTGCTACCCACGATTTGGAACTCTCCAAGATGGAGAATGATGCATCAGGCAAATTCCACAACTATTGTTTCGAGATAGATTTGGGCACGGATGTTACCTATACTTATAAGATACAGAAGGGCGTGGCAAGAAACCAGAATGCCACCTTCTTGCTGAATAAGATTCTGGAGAAATATTAGAATAAAAAGAGAAACTCCCGATAATTTGATCAGTTTCAAATTATCGGGAGTTTTCCTTTTAAATTAACGAATCTAACTCGCTCTAAATTGGACTTTGATTGAAAATCAAGAAGTTGGGCGTTTGCCTATATTATATAGGTAACAATATGGAAACGAGCGGACTTCTGCTCGTTTCTGTATTTTGCAATATGCAAAGAACGCATCAATTCGGGGACAAAGATACGATATTTTCCTTAATATCCCATAATTTGCAAGAAGAGAAACATAGAAATTAGGACTTTTTTACATGAAATCTCAATTTGTAAACATAACCCCATCATAAAAAATGAATAGCAAGTATTCCTGCTGAGTTTATCAAATCAGGACCATTGTTGTTGATGACAACTCTACCATCAGCTCATATATACCTTTCCGACACAAGCATATAGTGCTTTCATTTGTAAAATGATGTAATCCTAAGCAATAAACTTTAGCAATCTTCGTTCTTTTATTAAACCCCAAAATAAGAACATATGTATGTATCATCAAGACAAGGATATAAACCTCCTGTAAAATCAACAGGAAAAGTCAAAGAATATACACATTTTGCTTCTTTGAAGTATTGCAACGGTGCGGAGACGTCCTACACCTACGACCCACAGCGTCGCAGATTACAGAACCTCACCGTGAACAGTGGTGGCAACGCCATTATGGACAATGCCTATACCTACGATGCGGTGAGCAATGTGCTCAGCGTGGTAAATGGTGCGTCAGTTCCACAGAGTGGCAAGGCTGGCGGACAGATGGCGCATACCAATACATACTCTAACAGTAGCTAAGGCTCGGAATATTTCGACCAAGCTTACGTATGCAGGAGCTGTTTTGACAGGAGCTGATATACTCCTTTCTGGAGAGATTAAGCCTTCACATTTAATAAATGGAGCTATGCTTGGTGTTTCAACAACTGGTGTTGGAACTATTATTGCTGGAGTATGGTTTATAGCAGGCTATGGTACAATGAGAATTAATTATATTTTTACAGGAGAAGCTAAAGGCATAAGTGATATTTATCTTATATAAGAAAATTAACGCAATGAAATGATCAAAATATTTAAAGACAATGAAAAGAATTATCGATAGTACATTAGTAATACTTTCTTTGATGTTGATCTTCGGTTGCAAGGAAAGTAAGGTGGGGCAGGGAAACCCTACCAAAGACAGCATGTCTATTGACACCGATAGTGTGATTTCGGGCAAAGTCTTTAACAAGCAAGATATTGCATCGGAAGATACGCTTAACGCTGTTATAAGAACACAATCTCCCAAGTCCAAGGATTTCGATTTTGAAGTATTTATTATGCGAGGGGAGAAAACTGTACAAATTATACCTTTCTCTTATCCAAAGGACGATACTTTTGACCCAAATGGTGGCCGGAAGGATAGCTGTCTGATGGCTGATGTGACGTTTGATGGCAATAAAGATCTGTTGGTATATTTGGGACAATTCGGAAATCAAGGTGTGGAATATTGGGATGCTTATGTCTGGAATGAAGTCAAGCAGAAGTTCTTGTTTGTTCCATCATTCCATGATATTCCCAATCCTACGCTTAACGAAAAAGAAAAGATTATAGAATCTTTCAGCCGTGGTTCTGCCGTTGATTATGAGTTTGGAAAATGGAAGTTCGAGAAAGGAGTGTTTGTACAAAAAGAACTTCTGTCACACCCTCCGAGAGAGTGTGAGTAGTGTTATTCTCCGTTCATCACCACTTCATGGCCTCCTTGGGAAGCAACAACTTCGTGCTTTTTCTAAAGGTATGGATTCAAAAAACAGACGCAACAAGTGATAAAAAGATAGGGAACGCAGTGCGTTGCCTATCTTCGTTTCTATTACTTGCCGATGCAGACAGTGAAGGAAATACACGTATGGAGGGAGTTCTTAACATCCAACAAAATGCTGATAATACAGAAGTTTGGTATTTGTTGCCTTTCAAAGATTATAGAGCAGTTGTCTTGGCTACATTCTATAGTGACGGTGAGAGTATCTTTAAAGATGTGACAGATAATTATAAGAAGACTTATCCTCACATTAAAAAGGTCGAGCTACAAGCCATTTGTGCTATAGAGAAATTGAAGCCGGACAAATAATTGATAGAAGTAAGTTACATTTATATCTGAATAAATTGCAACATTGTGGCATTAACCTCTACATTCAAAAGGAACAGCTTATATTGTTGGACGATGAAGGGCATCCGTCCCTTTTTGCTCCTATAATGATAGCCACGCTTTCGACCTGTGCGCAATTGGAGCGTGATAATATCTCATTCCGATTACAGTCAGGAAGGAAGCGGTTTATATCTTTGTCGCAATAAAAATAAAAAGAAGTATGAAAAAGATAGTTTTTATTTTACTCATTTTTTGTAGTTTTCTTGTAGTATGGGGATGCTATAAGAATAAAACGAAATGTGTTCCACAGAAAGAAGCAACTTCTGATTCTTCTATGAGAAGTAATGACGACACTCTAAGCCTTATGATAGAGCATGAGGTTGACGATGTTGATTATGGAGTGATTATAAAACGTGGCGACAAGACCATTCATCGCTTCGGATACAAATATCCTGAAGATGATGATCTTGTACCAAATGAAGAACGTATTGATAGTTGTCTGTTGACTGACTTGAATTTTGACGGTATAAAAGAAGATGTGCTGTTTTATTTGGGTAGCTTTGGTGCTTCTGGCACTGAACATTTTGATGCATATGTTTGGAATCCTAATACTGAGCATTATGACAAAATTGAAGAATTCAAAGATATTCCAAACCCCAAAATCAGCGACAAATACAAGTGTATTCTTTCAAGAGTGTATGTTTCTTCCGCAGAGAACGAATATGCAAAATATGTATGCTCCAATGGACATCTCATTAAGGTTGCCGAATTGAGACAATATTGGAAAGGGAACATTTATCCAGAGCGAGACAGGGCTGTTTATGAAGAGCATTTTGTTAAAGCTAATGTTTGGAAGAGAAACTTGAAACTAAATCAAATTAGCGATTTCTGGAAACCGGTCGTACCGTTTTGATTATATCCAATTGGAGTTGGTGGGGTCATATAAAAATAAAAGGAATTATGGGCAAATATCGCTTTCCATAATTCCTTTCTAATATTTTTTCTTTTTAATGAATTGTAGATATTACCTTTTTCCTATTATTAAAAATATATATGCGTCCGTTCTCTATGCTTGTTACCTTTTTTCCAGACAAATCATATATCTGTTCTCCCTTTTGTGGGCTTATTGTAATGTTATCGACTCCTGTTGTCGGGAAATCATCCGTTTAAGGGGTAAATACGGTGCAACGAGTTAAGCGATTAAAAATACACAATCATAGCAATAAAACTATTGATTTTACGTTCTTTTCAAAAAGGGTTTGTGCAATAGTGGCTTAAAGGCTAAAAGCACTACCTTTGAATGCTGTTAAATATGGTAATGTTCAAAGTCACAATTTGTGATATTGGAAAAATGAATATAAATATGACAGATAAAATAGAAAAAAAGGAGAGCAGCGAACTGTGTATATCACATAGGTGCATCCATTAAGGACTTAGGCAAAAAGTGTTTTGGTTTCTCCAAGATGGCAACAAAATAGTTCAAAGAGCGAATCGCCCCACTTTGGGGCTATATTTGGGCTACAGGAGGCATTTTCACGTTGCATAAACAACTCGTTCGCCAACTGGTTGTCAGAGTTAGTTAACGCCGAGGATTGCATAAAGGCTTTCCAAGACATATGTTTAATTCAAATTTAATCCACTTTTAAAGTGGAGTCATGGATAAAATCATATAGAATAAAGATGAAGGAATTAGTGGGTATTATATTATTGACAGTTTTGGTAGTATTTGGTTCATGCAACTCCAATACTAATGTGTCTCTTGTGGGAACATCTCCGCAACTATTTGGTGTACGCCAAGTAAGCTCAGGTAATCCTGGCTATAGAAATAGAGAGTTGTTCATAAACGAATTGGAAAAAAAGTGTAAATATCCTATTGAGTTTCAAAAAAATAATTTGGAAGCATACGTTGCTGTTGAATACACGACAGACCAACGAGGATATATTGTTAAAAAAAAAGTGGTTGCTTGCGACAATAAAAAATTCAAAAAGATAACATTGGATATATTCGACGAAGTTAAAACTCTTAAAATAGCCACAACAGAGAAAATAGATACAATCTACTTCCAATACAAGATACAAGGTTCACCAACTTTAATCCATTCAAAAGTAGATGTCAAGATTATCGGCTATGGCAGCAATAATAAATCAATTTTAATGAAGTAACTCGATTTATCATAATTCACTACTGTCCAATAAAAAAGGCAATTCAAATACACGTTCTTCTTCAAGTGGGAATGGTTTTGGTTCTTTTGGAAGTGGAAGCAATAGTAGTAGTCAGGATTTTAATAGATGATTGTTTATGAAGAAACTGTTAATAATAAAGCCAAAACAAAATAGGTTAGTGATAGTGACCTTTGTAATTTTCATTTTTGTCTAACATAAAAAATAATGAGTATGAAAATTAATTTTATTTTTTTGCTAGGATGCATGATTGCATGTTTATTGTTTCTTTCTTGCTCTGTTGGGGATAAAAGTAATAGTCAAGTAACGGAAGCAAGTGCTTTAACTAGTAATGTGCAAGAGAATAAATCCGAGCAAGAGACCAAAACAGCAAAAGAGACCAACTCTGTACAAGGAAACCTTGGCTTGGAACTCTCGCAGACGCATTTTACGAATAAACCTCAAGTTGTTACGTTGACTATAACCAACAATTCACCATGGACTTGTATCGTTGGTTATGAGTACTTTATCGAGAAGGAAAATAAAGGTTGGAAAAAGATTCCATTGAAGAATGCTGCCTTTATAGAGATAGGTCTTGGCATCCGACCAAACACTGCCAGAAAATTTCAAATTGATCTGGGCAATGTACGTCAGAAATATACGAAAGGGACATATCGCATTGGGAAGAAAATGAGAATAGAGACAACAGAAGGCTACAGAGATACAACGGGTTACTGCTCGTTCAACGTCTTATAATTAATGCCACTTTGCGCACTAAAAGGTGTGTGAAGTGGCATTGTTGTTTATGAAACTATTGTAAAGAAGTTTCCTCAGGATTAAAATATAATAATTCTTGTGGAACGATAGAATATAGAGGGGAGAAATTAATCTAACTCGCTCTAAATTGGACTTTGATTGAAAATCAAGAAGTTGGGCGTTTGCCTATATTATATAGGTAACAATATGGAAACGAGCGGACTTCTGCTCGTTTCTGTATTTTGCAATATGCAAAGAACGCCTTAATTCGGGGACAAAGATACGATATTTTTCTAAATCTCGCATAGCTTACAAGGAGAAAAACTTGGAAATTAGAACTTTTTACGTTAAAATCCATATTTGACAAGCAGATTTTGAAGAAAATATTTGGAGTTTCCAATAAAAAAGAGTATTGTTTGCAGCAACAAATCCCACCACGCCTCTCAACGATGCGTACCACGGTGGGA
>NZ_NMPZ01000010.1 GCF_002224675.1 Segatella copri
TTCTATGATACTTCTTTCTACTTTTTGCAAGAAGTCTCATTAGTTATAAACATCTTTATATCAACGATATAACGTGATATTTGCGGCTAAAAATGAGACTATGAGACTTTTTTCTAAAAAAATATATACGTGTGCGAAAAAGAGGATTATTTCTTTTTTGCATCATCATAGGGTTATGGCAACATCATTCCGTTATGGATGTTTGGCATGCTCTATTGATAGATAATCCTTGATTACAGAAAAGATGACCCCGCATTTTGCGAGGTCATCTTTTTTTTATTTACTCAGCTCCTTGATGATTTTCTCCAGTTTGTCAAGCTGGCGGGCAACTGATACAATGTTCTGCCAAGTCAAGCCCATAACTATTGAGTGGCATAGCTAGTCTTTCCAACACATGAAGAATGGCTTTGGAGATGATGACATCTTTCTGCTGCAGGTTGCATCCCATGCTATCAGCTATAGGTCTTCCCCATGGGTGTACTGTACTTTATTCCTGGTCGATGAGATCTTTTGTCAGCATATTATAGTCACGAAACAGAGTATAAGGCTGCGGAATCTCCTTCCATATTTTTTCCACTTGGCTCAGTTATACTACTTTTCAAATGAAAAATCAATCACCATACCCGTTTTTCTATCTATGACAATATAGGAAACTCCTCCCAACTGATAAGGAGAGAAATCCTCACCAGAACCAGAAACAGTCCAAGACTCAAAATCCTTCTCTATTAAGAATGGCTTTTGCTTATATATTTTATCATACCCATAAATATCTTTCAATATCATAAAACCAACTTCTCCGGCCACTTTAAAATCCGAGAGCACACCACCCTCTAGATTCAAAACACTGCTATCAGGTTTGTAAAAACCATTCACAACAGGCAATTTCAAATTGCACGATTTTAGACCTTGATAACAATATGCTTTAATCTGCGTGTGGTCATATTTTATATGAAATGCATAGCCAAAGCAACACCCCACAACAATACTTATGATTAAAAATAAATAATGTTTTTTTCCATTCATAATCTTATTATTTTTTTATAGAAAGAATTGTTCCGTCAAACTTTTGAATTAAGATTACGGAACCTTTATTATCAGCAACATTTCCTTGTAACATCCAGACCTTACCATTAAGCAAATAAACCCGAAAAGGTTTTTGAGCATCCACAAACTCCTCACCAAATTTAGAAGACAGTATCGACAATCCAATATTTGCTGCAGTTTCAGGAGTTTTGACAATTGCAACGCCATAATTACATTTTGGAATTCTCTGATAATTTTCTTCAATAAGTTTCATCAGTTGCTCATGTGAGATTACATCCTCACTATAATCTACAAAACCGACATATTTAAACAACTTTTCCGATTGATAAACGCTATCATTTGAAACAAAATGAAAATAAGTTACAGAAGACAAAAATCCAAAGATTAGCCCCCAAATTATATTTGACTTTGTCATATCACTTGAATATTAAATGGCTATTAGTATTTAAACGCAATAATTTATCTATCATTCTTCTTAATGCATCAGCATCAATTTCGTAATTTTCAGATGTTGAAGCTACCCTAGCTGCATCATACATTCTTGCACCATGGTCATACCAATCCAACCCATGCATGTGGTCGAACTCCTTGCCGATGTACTTGCTCTTTTGGTATTCGCTATTATATGACAAGTCTCCATATACCCCTCCGAATGGATAGTAATGATTTACTTGCTCTATTGTGCCATTCTCATTCACAACCATTCTTACACTGCCAAGATGGTCCTTCTCGTAATAATGGAAAGTCGGATTCTGGCTATTGTAGAAGGAACAATAACCACCATCAAAGAGATACTTATCCAGTTTGCCATCTTCGAATATAAAATCGCCAAAGTGCAAGTTATCTATATCACTTGACTTTACTGTTTGATGGGCATTTGCAATCAAATTACACCCAAACACTAAACTTAGAAATAATATTGTCTTCATAACACCTTAAATTTATTTGCTAAAAAACTATCTAAAGACTATTCTTTACAAGATACATTATTCCTTTTATATGGTTTTTGAAGATACAAAGGTTTATAATTTATCCGTTTACTTCCTTTTTGAAGATAATCCACCCACAAAGTTTGGCAACGAATTTGCTTGATATTATATTTGATATCGTAAACTAATTCTAAGTCTACTGTTTCATAAATGGCAATATTATGTAGAGCTGATACAAATAGAGAATCATTAAGTTTAGCTGATATAACTCGTTTTTGACGACCACCAATTAGAAATGTTGTATCAATTTCTCTTTTGGTTGTCATAAAAATCATAGACTTACCATATTCTTTAAGATAATACTCTCCATTTTTGTTGTATAAATTCCAAACAAAACCAGTATCATCAATGTCACTATATTCATTTTCTCGAATTGATATATACTTTTTAGAATGCATCACTTCATAATTCTTCATATAGAAAAATGGTAAGTACTGCATATTTTTTCTCTGCTTACAAGAGAATACACTTACAAACAAAATACTTACAACAATATAAAAAATAATATGTTTCATGTCATTTATGCTTAAAAAATTGTTCTATCTGATTCATAACTTGTTGATAGAGATTAACTTTTTCGTATTTCTTATTTTCCATCTCTAAATGTTCTTGTTTACTGCCTTTTTTGCGAAATTCAAACTTTGCAACTCGGCATTGTATGACAAATCGCCATATACTCCACCAAATGGATAGTAATGATTCACTTGCTCTATCGTGCCATTCTCATTCACAACCATTCTTATACTGCCTAGATGGTCTTTCTCGTAATAATGGAAGGTAGGATTCTGATTATTGTCGAAAGAACAATAGCCACCATCAAAGAGATACTTATCCAGTTTGCCATCTTCGAATATAAAATCTGATTTCGTCTCATTCAGCCAATTGCGGATGTTGTAGGCATAGTTTACCATACCCACATTGCCGCTTCGCTTCAAGGAGACCAGTCTTCCGATGTCATCATAACTATATGACGCCACCATTCTCTTGACATTGTCATAGAGATAGAACATATAGTTGTTTTTCCTAAGCACAAATTATTTTTTTACTATCCTAAAATATAAAGAAATATTTACCTTTCTCTCTATCTTTTTTTTCTTCCTTGTACTGAAATGGTTTTTGAAAATCTCTATAATCTTTAGGTATATGAGACTTGGGAACCAACTCTAAAGTGTCTACAGCGTTTTGGGGATCAATGTCATTACGAATCAAGATTCTATTATCGGAAACAGAAATAATTTTATAGCGAAAGCGTCCAAAACGGATTGTGTTACGGTTTAATAAATTCCAACTTGGTTCATAAAGATAATGAGAAACAAGAAAACCATTATATTCCCTAAAACGCCAATTTGCTCGAAACTCGATAAAAACACCTTTGCTATCGACATAAAAATAGAAAGAATCCTCCCTACAAAAATAAGGGTGTCTTGTTTCGTCCTCATTCTGCTTACTATCTATATAATGCCAATATTGATAACTATTTCTTGTAAGAATTTTCTTTATATCCTTACAAGAACATAAGATAGCCATTATACATAAAAACATAACCATTTTTGCTATTCCAAATACTATTGCAAACAATTTCATATTGCCATTTAAGACTTAATTTTTATTCTTCCAAAACTCGCATGCACTCCCATTCTACTACTAAAGAATCATACATGCAAGTAACCTTATTCTCTTCGACACTAGTTATAAAACTTGAAATATATTTATTAATATCTGATTCTTTACAAACTATCATATGCCGTGAAACATAACTTTTTATCTTTTCAAAAGGGATATTCGAAGAGATTATAGTAAACTTAAACCTTTTCATAGGATATACAATTTTTATAAATGTCTGAGGAAAGATAAAAGAATATGGCTCTCCACAATTTATCACATTATCATATGCCCAACAAGATAACGAAAAATCGCCATAACGACGATAGCACTTTCTATATAACACTTCTTCAAAATTCATTTTTTCCAAATCATCCTCTGTAAAAAGAATTACAATTGGTTCCATGTTACTATTCACGACATCAAAAGACACACATCTTATCGTATCACGATCTAACGTTCCATGAGCAACATAATAAACTTGCTCATGGTATTCTAAACTATATGTGAGCAAAAAATACCCAAAAAACACAAACAACACCAAAATTCTTTTCATTTGGCAAAATTTTTAACAGTTTCTTTTCTAGCCTTAATTGAACACTCTTTAAGATATCCATTTGTTTCGATATTTCCATCAAAATGATGTACTGCTTTGTGCCTTGACTGAAATGGCCAAGGCACAAAGAAACAACATGATACTTAAAGTTCTTTCAATTTACAATACTTTCAAGCCTGCCTTCTTAGTCAGATTTTTCTTAATATTCATAATTTACCATTATCTTCTTCAAGTCCTTATCTGCCGAGCTATTGCCATAATATACCTCATAGTTACCTGCCTTGGCACGCACGGTATTGGTTGCAGCATCGAAGAGTTCGAAGTTTCTGCTATCCAGCGTGATGACAGCCTCAGCAGTCTTTCCTGCCTTCACCTCCACTCTCTCGAAAGCCTTCAAGCTCTTCAATGGTCCTTCGGTATCGGCAGGATCCTTCACATACACCTGCACAATCTCGGTTCCATCCTTCTTTCCTACATTGCTTACAGGCACCTTCAAGGTAATCTTTTCACCCTTCTTCAGGATAGAGTTGGAAAGTGTAGCATCACCCATACGGAAAGAAGTGTAGCTTAAACCATATCCGAATGGGAAGAGCGCATCGTTCATATAACGATAGGTTCTGCCCTTCATGCTGTAATCCTTGAAATCAGGCAACTGCTCTGAATTCTTATAGAACGTAACAGGCAACTTGCCGGCAGGATTGTACTCTCCGAAGAGTACACGAGCCACAGCCTCACCACCTTCCTGACCAGGATACCAGGCCTGGAGAATGGCATCGCAACTCTCTGTCTCTGGAGTCAAGGCGATAGCCGAACCCGAACAGTTGACAAAGACAACCTTTTTGCCCGCCTCCTTCAAAGCCTTCAGGAAATTGCGCTGAACCTTAGGCAATTCGATGTTGGTGCGGTCACCACCCTTGAAGCCAGAAATCTCGATAGGCATTTCCTCACCTTCCAACTGTGGAGAGATGCCACCTACGAAGACTACTGTCTCGCAATCCTTCAACTGCTTGAGCGAAGCCTGATAGTCGATAGGATTCTCATGACCGATATTGATTTTCATATCCGCATTATAGTTAGGCATCTCAGCATATCGTATTTCTATCTGATACTCCTTGCCTTTCACGCCCTCAAACTCGATGCGGGATTCTGCAGTACGCCAATCGCTCTTCTCTGACTTTTTCTCACCATTCAGATAAACCTCATAATGACCGCAGGCAGCCACATCGAGCAATACCTTGGCGTTCTGCTTAGGACGAAATACGGTTTCATACTTGGCAGAAAAGCCCGTCAACTTCACATTGGATGCAAACGAATGCTGACCATAGGTAGTTACCTGCACAGGATTCTTTTCCTGGGTGATGGTAACAGGCTTACCTTCCATTTCACGATTGTTCCAGAAAGTGCCCTTAAAGCCCATCTTGCCATCCATGCTACACTGGTCAAAGTAAGAATCCAAAGTCTGGTCGTTCACCAGGTCGCACCCTTTAAAGGTAACGACCTGGTTTTTCTTCAAACGACTCTTGATACCATCCAGGATGGTAATTGTCTGTCGTGGAGTACCATTATAGTTTCCCCACATCATCGGTTCGTTATCCACATTTGGTCCGATGAAAGCAATCTTCTTTACCTTTTTATCGAGAGGCAATACCTCATTCTTGTTTTGGAGCAGCGTCATGGTCTGCAGAGCCATATCGAGCGAGAGCTGGCGATGCGCCTTGCTGCAAAGCACAGATACAGGAATCTTCGACCATGATACTATCTTGTTGTCATCCATCTCACCCAAGTCGAAACGACCTTCGAGCAGACGAATCACATGCTTATCAACTTCTTCTTCAGTCAGGGCACCATACTTCACAGCCTCAGGCACCGATTTATATACATAATTAAATCCACATTCTACATCGGTTCCAGCCAATACACCCTTAGCTGCTGCATTTCTGGCATTGCTCGAAACCTTATGATTCTCCCAGAAATCAGTAACAGCGCCACAGTCGGAAACTACCAGGTACTTGAATCCCCACTCATCCCTGAGAATCTGCTGCAAAAGGCGGGTGTTGCCGCAGCATGGTTCATCATCCCAACGCTGATAGGCACACATCACCTCGCGCACCTTGGCATCCTGCACCAGTGATTTGAAGGCAGGCATATAAGTTTCCCAAAGGTCGCGCGGTGTAACATCGGTAATATTGTCTGTATGGCGAGCCCATTCTGGTCCGCTATGAATTGCATAGTGCTTGGCACAAGCCCAGAGTTTGCGGTATTTCGTATCTTCAGGTCCCTGCAATCCGCGCACCACGGCACATCCCATCCTACTGGTAAGATAAGGATCCTCACCATAGGTTTCCTGTCCACGTCCCCAGCGAGGATCACGGAAGATATTCACGTTTGGAGTCCAGACAGACAAAGCATGGAAACGGGTTACATCTCCTCCCTTCTGCTGCAGTTCATTCCATTTGGCACGCATCTCATCAGATGTTGCATCAAAGACTCTATACACCATTCCGTCGTTAAACGATGCTGCCATTCCGATAGGTTCCGGAAAGACGGTTACATCTCCCATGTTCGCCACACCATGCAGTGCTTCGCTCCACCACTGGAATCTCTTGATTCCCAATCGTGGGATAGCCGGCGAATCATCCAGCATCAAAGAAGCTTTCTCTTCCAAAGTGAGACGACCACATAAATCTACCGCTCTCTCATGAGCCGAGAGGGCTGGATTCTGATAAGGCAACTGCTGCGCTGAGGCATTGCCGGAGGACATAGTTACCACAAACATCAAAGCTGCGTATATAACCTTCTTGTTCATTGTAATTACTATTAAGCTATTAATATATTAAATTGTTATTCATCATGAATTTATTGTTGCCTGAAATTCCATTTAGAATTATCGCTGTTGAAATCGAAGGGAGCCAAGCCTGGGGTACAGTCGCCGAGTGAAACCAATGCCAGTTTCTCTTCTGTGCCTGGCACTGCCTTCGGCATAATGCGATAAGTGCCATCGGTGAGTTGTTCGATGCGCCAAAGCTGGGCATCTTCACCCGTAAACTCAGGTTTGGCAATGACATCATGCTGAGCGGTTGCGGTTAGGTAGCGAGTAGTGCCTTCTATGCAGATTTTATAATAAGGACCACCCAGATAACCACCCTTTCCGGCAGGCATGATACTCCACTTCTGATGAGGACGGAACATGTAATCGTTCATTCTCACCTTCACCTCGCCCTTAGGCCATTCTGCCTCTACCTCCTTCAAGGTCTGAGGCTCGATATTCTTCAGAGGCTTGGTCGGCTTGATCCAGAAAGGTTCGATATCACGTTGCATTCTCACGAAATCTACGGCAATCTCCAGGGCATAGCCTCTTCGTTCCGATTCTATCTCGTAGGTTCCGGCATGAAATTCATCACCAGCCACAGGCCAGTCGTTCTTCCACAATAAAGGACGGATAGCCAACACGCTTCGTCCTCCCTGTCTGAAATCAGACTCATAATGGAACGACATCTTTTCTACACCTTCTTCCTCAATATAGCGTCCGAAGTGACCGGGACCCGTCTTCAGATTATTGGCAGCAATCACCATCTTTCCACCGCCCTGCAACATCTCTCTGCCCACATTATCTACGTATGGACCGGTTATCTTTCGCGAACGTCCCACCACGATATTGTAGGTAGAATTAGGACCATCGCAACAGGTGCCATGAGTGCCGAGAAGATAATACCAGCCGTTGCGGTAAATCAAATCAGTAGCTTCGCAGTCGATAGCGATATTGACGGGTTCGTTGCCTTCCATCCGCTTACCTGTCTTCGGATCAAGTTCTACCAGACGGATAAATCCGAAATAGGTACCATAGCTGAGCCAGAGTCTGCCGGTAGTAGGATCGAGCAACAAGCCCGCATCAATGGCATCACAGTCTTCATCATCCAATGAAGAAGCTACCACCACCGGTTCAGTATATTTGAAATCAGGCGATTTCGGATCGAGCGTTTTGTTCCACATCGTCAGGACATCACCGCGATGACTGCCTCCCAATCCACCACCCGTAGCACTGTAGGCTACAAGAAAACGGTCGCCAATCTTCAACACATCAGGAGCCGCTCCTCTGCCGGGACGAACAGCACCACCCTGCCAGGTCCAGCCATCCTCCGACCAGATTCCACCTTCACCCGTTCCAAAGGTATAATACTTTCCATCACACAGGGCAATGGTAGAAGGGTCATGAATGAAAGGTTCACACACCTGGGCTTCTGCCTCGTAAGCAGAGGAAGACAACAAGGCAACCAAAGCAGCGACATAAAGTTTCTGCTGAGCAGCAACCGGGCTAAAATATCTGAAAAATATATTGTTCTGTTTCATAACTTTCTTTATTGATTGCACTACTTCACGTGAATAGACAGGTTTCTGACAGGCTTGCCCTGTCCGTCGATGAATCGGACACAGAAGTCACTCATGCCAGGGCCATTGATGACTGCACCACGAAGGATATTCCTACCTTTCTTCAAGGTAAGCTTCTTAGAAACCACATCATCGCGAACCATTCTTCGGTCGCCTTCGAGCATCACCGCCTCCTCACCATTGAGCCACCACATGGAGGCACCATTCGAGCCAACAGACAAGCGGACATCTTTCATCTCCTCAGGGCAATCGATAATGGTAACCGCCCAGAACAAGACACCATACTTGGACTTCTTAAACGAAGTAGCGAAACGGAAGAGCTTCACATTAAACAGTTTACTATCCAGCGCATGCCATTTCAGTTTTTCCTTGCCCACCTTCACGAAGGCTCCATCCTTAGGAACTGTTTCCATCTGTTTAGGGAAATACTGCGTATGGAATATCTCCTTCAGATAAGAATCAGTAAAAACGACATTGCTCTTGACCGGCACAGAGATTGGCTCCAAGAGCAACCATCTCTGAATAAAGCCAGCCGCATTGGGCACGACGGGCTGCTTGCCGACAGGTCCGAAATAAGGATCGATGTCTACAGGTAATTCCTTATTTTGGGCATCCGCAGAGGAATGCCCAAAAAGGAATACACATAAACAAAACAATCTTACTATTTTATTGAAAAAGTTGTTCATAGACTATTCTTTTTATTTTTGAGGTTCGATAATCTGATAAAGCCCAGCCAGTCAACCTCTACATCGGCTCCACTCTGCAAAGATACATGGAGAGCATGAACGCCCTGAGGAGCATGGAGCACCTGAGCACGGACATTCTTCCAGGCTGTCGACTTCGGAATCTTCACCTTAGCGATGATATTACCCTTCTTGCCATCGGCTCTGACTACGAGCACACCGCCCTTTGAAGACTTGGCACGAACGGTGATTTCTTCCACCTTCTCATTACCGAAATCCACCTTATTATATATAAGAGCAGTATTCGATTTAGAGAAGAGAGTCTTCCATCCGGCAAAACAATTGTTTTTATCCAGATATTCAATACCAATACCCTTGCCTTGCAGCGCAGAATAACGGTCAATCTGAATATGCGAACGTGCCTTCGTCAATCCCACACCTCTTAGTGTAGGTATCACCTTCTGTATCGTTCCGTCAGGATTGAAGTTCAGAGAGTCGATTCGCACCGAGCGGTTCTTGTCGAACTTAGGCGAATAATCATTATGATGATAGAAGAGATACCACTGTCCCTGATATTCCACGATGCTATGATGATTGGTCCAGCACTTCGTAGGCGACTCATCCATGATGATGCCCTTGAATGTGAAAGGTCCCATCGGATGGTCAGCCATGGCATAAGCCAGCGTTTCGGTACCATCCTTTTCACGTACCCAAGGGAAGGTGAAATAATATTTGCCGTTACGCTCGAAAGCAAACGGACCTTCCTTGAATCCCTCAGGCAAGCCCTCTACCTGTTTTGGTTCCGAGGCAAGTTCCGTCATATTTGGTTTCAGCTTAGCCATGTGCAAACCTGCTCCCGCCCAGTAGATATAAGCCTGTCCGTCTTTATCTATCAACACACAAGGATCTATGCCATGCACACCCTCTATGGGTTTCCACATCGGCATAAATGGTCCTTCCGGATGGTCGGCAACCGCCACACCTATTCCGAATCCCTTCTCCTCCCCTTTCGGAGCGGCAGGGAAATAAAAGTAATACTTCCCGTCTTTCTCCACACAATCTGGAGCCCACATCGTATAGCTTCCATCCTGTACCCAAGGTACTTTGTCCTGCGAAACGATGACTCCATGATCCTGCCATTCAGTAAGATTGGTAGAAGAGAAAACGTGATAATCTGCCATGCAGAACCATTCCTTCAGTTTCTCGATAGGACTCGGAATGTCATGAGAAGGATAAAGATACATCTTCCCGTTGAATACGCGAGCCGTAGGGTCAGCAGAATACTGTCCGCTGATAATCGGGTTTTGAGCCGAAGCTCCTGTCGATAACGCCAGCATCAAGGCACACATCCATGTTTTCATACACAAATTCCTTTAAAGAAGAAAAAAGGGGGTGCTTCTTTTCAAAACACCCCCTAATTATCAAACTAATCTATAGTTCTTTAAACTTAAAACGTTTTATTTACAAAACAACTTCATGATTACCAACCAGGATTCTGCTCCAGGTTAGGGTTCATGTTCTTCACTGTTTGTGGATAAGGGAAGTAATCATGTTTTCCCTCTTGGTAACCAACAGTGAAACCAGCATCCTTTGCTGCATGAGAAGAAACTGTATAGAAGCGGCTATTTGCCTCTGTACCATGCTCCCAGTGCAACTTCTCGTCAGAAGGCTGAGGTGCGCGGAACAACTTGTCAAAGAGGTGAGGTACATCAGAACCCGCATTCTTGATGCGATTGATGGCAGTGGCATCCCTCCATCTCTTGATGTCGAACCAACGACAACCTTCCATCCACAACTCGTATGATTTCTCCTTCTTCAGCACATCCATATCTACGGTTTGGCTGATGGTCTGGGAACCTGCACGCTCCTGAATCATATTAATATACTTCTTGGCCTCACCCTGATCGCCAGTCTGGAGACAAGCCTCAGCATAGTTCAAAAGAACCTCGGCATAACGCATCACGAGATAGTTGTTCAAACGGACGTTGGCATCATATTTCTTACCATCAGAGTCAGCTGCACGCATCACTGTCTTGAATGCCAACCAAGTAGAGTTACCATAAAGTCCCTGAACCTGATCCTTAATACCAACAGCCGTGCTTACCTTCTTCTGCTCAACCGTCAGATTGTTTAGCGAATCATTAGCATACTTCATTTTATAAACAGCATCATCAATGTGCTTCAAGGTTGCCTTGAAACGGTAAGAGTCGCCATCGTTCTTATGGAACTCATCACCAAACCACTGAGGTACACCTAAGCCACCCCAACCATCGATGCCACTATATACAGACTGAGGAGAAACTACGAAGTTACCAGCACGCCAGTTCATTGCATTAGACTCCATCCAGCTAGAACGCTGAATCATACCGCTCCATTTACCCTTACCCGCATTGTACTCGAAGTTGATTTCGAAGACCTTTTCCTCGTTGCCATCACCCTCAATATGGAAGTTGTCCATATACTTGTCGCCTGGAACAAGGGCATACTTGTCTGAGTCGATAACCTTCTTGAGGGCAATTTTAGCCTTGTCATACTTGCCAGCGAAGAGGTAAGCCTTACCAGCCAATGCATTAGCAAAGCCCTTGGTTACCTTTACAGCTCCATCCTTGTCTCCCTTGCTCTTGCGCTCATCAAGATCGGGCGCAGCTGCCTCACATTCAGAAGCAACCCACTCTATCAACTGTTCGTGGGTCATAGGATTCTCAGGATCCTTATCGCTGTTGTATGGAAGCGCATCAGCTGTCAACTGCTTTAAGACGAATGGAGGAGTGCCCCATAAGTTTGCCAACAAGAAGTAGTCGTAAGCACGAAGCACACGAGCCTCAGCCACACAACGCTTCTTGACTGGTGTATCTGGATTAGCAAACTTGTTAACGACCAAGTTGCAAGTATACACTGAAGAATAGAGACCTGAGTACATCAACTTTGGAACCAAGGCATCAGTATCATAGCGGAACTCATTGAGGCAACCAGCGTCCTCATGGTCTCCATAGTTACCACTGGCATAGTAAACATCATCACCACACATGTTCAGAATCAACTTGTGAGGAGTATAGATACCCAAACTTCCCTGGACGTCTGGCTGACGTCCTACTACATTACACATAAAGCCTTCGTATGCTGCCACCAAAGCAGCCTCTGCATCGGCATCAGTCTTATAGAACTGTTCCTCATAAGTAGTACCCTTCTGCTCAATATCGAGCTGACTCTCACAGGAAGTAAAAGATACTGTTCCTGTCAACGCAAGGGCTAATATACTAGAATATAATAAATACTTTTTCATTGCTGTATCATTTAATAATTAGAATGTTACATTGATACCAAATACCATCTTCTTAGAAGTAGGATAAGTACCATTATCAAAACCACGAGACTGAGCGCTGTTCATAGAAGCTGTCTCAGGATCGGCTCCAGGATACTTGGTGATTGTGAAGAAGTCATCCAAAGAGCAGTAAACACGCACACCATTCAGACCAATCTTGCTCGTAATGAGACGTGGCAATGTGTAACCCAACTGAATCTGCTTAATCTTGAAGTAAGAACCGCTGAAGACAGCTGCGCTAGAACTGAAGAATGTCCAGTCAGTTGCCACCTTCTTCATATCAGGATACTTGGCGTTGGTATTACTCTCTGTCCAAGAATTCTTCCAATATTCATCGATACCATTCAAGAGTGGTCGGTCGGCCGATACCATCAAGTTGTAAATCTTGTTGCCAGCAGAGCCTGTTCCAAATACGGTGAGGTCAAAGCCCTTGTACTCAGCATTGAGGGTGATACCGTAAGTAAACTTAGGAATACCCACACCCAAATCCTGCTTATCATTATCTGTAGGCGCATTGGTGGTATTACCATTCTTGTCATAATACAACGCACTTCCATCCTCAGCTACACCTGCATACTTGTAACCACGGAAGTACCAGATAGAGTGCCCCACCTCGAATGTTGGCTTCAAACGGCTGTTGAAGCCATCGATACCTATACCCTCGATACGGCTGATGGATGAAGAAAGATCCTTTACCTCATTCTTCAAGGTAGAACCGTTGACTGAAACAGAGTACTTGAAATCACGGATATGATCTCTCCAACCCAACTCGAAGTCGAAACCTGTGTTAAGCACCTTACCAGAGTTGATGATATACTTGCTTACACCAATTTCCGGAAGAAGATTTATCTCTACCAAGAGGTCCTTGGTGTTCTTGCGATACCAGTCGAGAGAGAATGTCAAACGGTCGTTCAAGAAACGGGCATCAAGACCCAAGTCTACCTGTTCTGAAGTCTCCCAAGTCAAATCTGGGTTAGCAAGACCTGTTGGCTTAGAACCATAAGACAACTTACCATCACCGCTAGATGGATTGTACTGATAGAAGCTCTGGTTCATGGCAATAGGAGAAGTATACGGGTAGTTGCTCAATACATTGACATTACCATTCTTACCCCAAGATCCACGAAGCTTCAAGAAAGAGATGGCATCACGACTGATGTTGTCCTTGAAGAACTTCTCATTGCTGATAGTCCAACCAGCAGATACTGATGGGAAGTTACCCCAACGAGCATCCTTTGAAAGCTTAGATGAATCGAATGCATCACGACGGAAGTTGAACTGCAAGAAATAACGATTATCGTAGCTATAAGACAAACGACCGAAGTATGAAAGTTCCGTAGCGTCGTTAGGAGCATTGCCTACGCTCTTTGTAGCATCAGCGAGCAAATAGTCGATGTAACGATAGTTAGGAGCATAGTTTGAAAGAATATTCGTACCCTCAGAACCAATAGTAGCATTGTCCCAATGATTCTTGGTGAACGACATACCCACCATGGCTCCTACTGTATGCTTGCCAAATGTATTCAAATAGTTTGCAAAGTTCTCCCACTGATAGTAAAGACCATTGTTGGTATGAGCCTCTATCTTGTATTGTGAGGAGTTAGAGAGGGAATTGATGTAATATGGCTGCTCATAGTTGTGGTAGTTGCTCTGCGTGATGCGGTAACCCAAACGAGATGTATAGGTGAAGCCCTTGAATGGCTTGATGTTGGCAGCAACGGTACCACGTACATTGATACCCTGGTTGTAAGAGCCTACACGGTCGCGCTGTGCCAATGGGTTACCAGTAGCATCCTCCACATAGTGAGATGTACCATAGAAATCATTATTATGGTCAGCATCTCTCATCACAGGGGCGCCATTCTGATAAGCGTTATAAACATTGGTTGGCAACTTAGCAGGGTCGCTTACGTAGCAAGGTGTCAATGGATCTACAGAAACTACAGAGTTCAACACAGAACCATAACCTTTGTTCACACCCTTGGTCTTCCACTTCTCGAAAGAGGTGTTTGTCGAGATGTTCAACCACTTATATACATCGTAGTCTGCATTAATCTGACCTGTAAAGCGCTTGTAAACATCCTTATCTCCCTTGACGATACCATTGTTATTGAGGATATTCAAGTTGGCAAGGAAACGACCCTTACCATTGCTAGCCTGGATGGTAAGGCTGTGCTGATGAGCCAAACTATTTTCAAAAGCCTCATCATACCAGTCGGTGTTCTCTCCATTATATCCCTCAGCCTTCAACTTATCATCCGTCAAGTCGCCCAAGTACTTATGGTATGAAATATACTCTGGAGCGTCGAAGAGCTTAGCCTTTCTACCAATAGACTGGATGGTAAACTTGCTGCTGTAAGAAATCTCAGCCTTACCGCCATTGGCAGCACCACTCTTGGTAGTAATGATAACGACACCATTACCAGCCTGTGCACCATAGATGGCAGCAGAAGCGGCATCCTTCAATACCTCAATGCTCTCGATCATAGATGGATCCAGATACTGGATGTTATCCACCTTCAGACCATCGACAATGAGCAACGGACCGATATTACCACTATTGGAAGAATAACCACGGATACGGATATCGGCAGCCTCACCCGGACCACCCGAGTTGATAATCTGTACACCGGCAGCCTTACCCTGGAGGGCAGCACCGGCATCGGTAGCTGACAAGCCCTTGATGTCATCGCTCTTGATAGATGCAACTGCACCTGTCAGGTCGCTCTTCTTCTGAACGCCATAACCGATGACAACGACATCATTCAGAACTTTAGCATCATCCTTCAAGGTAATGGTAAGCGTTTTACCAGCCTGAGCTTTCACGGTCTTAGGCTCCATACCCACATAAGTAATAGTCAATGTTGCATCAGGTGCAGCATCAATGCTAAACTTACCATCCAAATCAGTAATCACACCCAGCTTGCTGCCTGCAGCTTTCACTGTAGCACCAATGACAGGTTCACCACTTGGATCTGTAACTACTCCTTTTACAATACTCTGAGCCGACATTCCTGCTGGGAATAAACAGAGAAAGGATAGCAATGCTAACGGCTTTTCAATCTTTTTTAAGTTCCTCATAAGAGAATAGATTAAAATTGTTATTTTATTAGTTCATGATTGTACGTGTTCAGTAAAAACTTTCTTTTTGCAAAGCACGCTGCAAAATTAATAACTATTTCGCATAATGACTTTCTTTTATGTTACAATTACTTTGCGAAACATAAAAAAAAAGCAAAAAGAAACATAAGATATTAGAAATATAACAAAAAGAAATCCCGAAACTGCCTGGCAGTGTCGGGATTTCTTTTATATTATCTTATTGATTTCCTGTCTTGTTACTTGAACAGATGTGGCACAAATTCCTTCAGGCAGCGGCGCCAGGTGAGCCACTCATGATGAGTACCAGGTGAAACATAGACATCAAGCTTGATGCCCAGGTCCTTCAATTCCTTCGCCATCTTCTCCGTGCCGAAGTTCTCTTCTGAACCGCAGCCCATGAACATATAGTTTATCTGGCTGTTGAACTTCTCTGCATCGGCAAAGACACCGTTGAAGCAGGTCTTGACATCCACACCGAAAAGTGCTCCGCTGAAGGTTCCCAGGGCTGAGAACTTATCCAAGTTCGGCAACACGGTGTTGAAAGTCTGGCAACCGCCCCATGACAAGCCAGCCATCGCACGATGCTCTCTGTCGGTATAGGTTCGGAACTTCTTATCTACCATCGGAATCAGATCCTTGATGATGACATCGTAGAAAGATTCTCCATAATGCTTGCGCTCCTCATCTACATCCTTGCCAGGACGTGGCACGAAAGGCTGCTTTACATCGCCGCTCTCCATCACCACAATCATTGGCTCTGCCTTGCCTTCGGCAATGAGATTGTCCATGATGTGCTGCATATAGCCCTGATGGCTCCAGCCCGTCTCGTCCTCTCCCATTCCGTGCTGCAGATAGAGCACAGGATAGCGTTTGTTCTGATTGGTTTCATATTCTGCAGGCGTATAAACCATGGCTCTGCGGAACTTGCCTTGAGATGCAGCATAGTAAGATACCGAACGAACCTGACCCTGTGCTACTCCCTGCTGAGGACGATAGTAATTGCCTTCGGCTCCCTCAGGAACCTCCAGACCACTCGCCTCTCGGCAGCAGCCGAAATAAGTTTCGCTTGCAGGATCTACTACCTGTACACCATCTACGTTCAGGAAATAATAGTGAAAGCCCACTACCAATGGGTCTGAAACACCATACCAGTCGCCGTCGAAATCCTTCTTCATCGGATACTTCTTTCCGCAGATATCGAAGATAACCTGCTTTGCCTCTGGAGCATGGAGCTTGACGTAGGCACGGCGGTCTTTATCCACACGCGGATAGTTGGCATCCGGAATGATGCCGAGCAGCGAGAGCATCATGTTGGCATAACGCTTACCCATGGTGCGATAGCTTTCGGCAATGAAATGCAGACCATCGCCACGCTGCGGACATCCCTTGGAAGAGATGACGTGGGCAGTAGGAATGGTCTTGGCGATATCATCCACAATGGCGATATGCTGCCAGCAGCTGCCGCCCTGGTCTTTCTGAACGGTTTCACCCACGAGCAAAGGTACATCTTCTGCCTTCAGGTGCAACTCTTTCAGAATATCGTTATACACGGTCTTCACACGGTTAGGCCAGTTGGCATCACCATTGTTGGTTTCTCCCTGATGCAGCAGGATTCCCTTGATGACTCCCTGCTTCTGGGCAATCTTGGCAAGCTCGATGAGTCGGGCGTATGGATTGCCGTTATACTGGGAAGCGAAGTTCTTCATCCAGTCGGGCTGCTTCTTCAGGTAAGCCTTGTAGGTACGCTTGTCGAAGAGGTCGATGCTGGCACCGCCCACAGCCACGGTGATGGTTCCCACCTTGATGCTGTCGGGCAGATTGTCCACCATCTTTCTTCCGAAATAATCTACAGGAGTGAGGCCAGTGGTAGGTCTTGCCTGCGGAGGGACAGCGGTATGCCACTGTCCCTTTTTCCATCCTGCCTTTTCATCATCCACGGCATACATTGCCATGAATCTTGGATTCACACCTGTTCGGTCGATGTCTTCAATGGCGGCATTGCCCTCCATGTTCGACTGTCCGAAACAGAGATAAATTTGAAAATTAGGATCGGGGCTTACATTGCCCCCATTACTTGCCTGTGTCCCCATAGGAAGGCACAGATTCATGAAAAGAGATGCGATAATTATTAAACGTCTCATTTGTTATATGTTAAATATCAATTATAAAGATGCTTTTGGATAAAAAAATTGGTCATGTCATCACGACACGACCAACCTTAACGACTAACATTTTTTTTCGGTTAATCTATGTATGATAAAACCTAAAACTAATGTCTTTTAGAGTAATTACTTGGCTTCCTTCCAATATTCTGGAGCACCAAGACCAGCAGCGAAACCTGCGTATGTGTGCTTGCGGAGATAGTTGCTATCCCAAAGACCTGTAGGGCAACCTGGACGCCAACCTGAATCCTTAGGAGAATCAGTAGCACACCACTGAGTGATACCATACTGCTGAGCCTGTGGAATCAGCTCGAAGTACTTCTGGATGATGAATGTATAGAAACTACGCATCTGCTTGTGCTGCTCCTCAGTCATCTTGTCGAAGGTAACAGAAGTACCAGCCTCATCCTCATAAGCCATATCAAGCTCAGAAATCTTGACGAGCTTACCTGTCTTAGCCATCAACTTAAACATCTCTTCGATGTCGCTCTGAAGCTTAGCCTGCTTAGTTGCATCACCATAGCATGTTACGTGCATCTGTGTACCAATACCATCGATAACAACAGGCTCCTCTGCATTAGGATCTTCCCACAGACCAATCCAGTGGATCAAGCTCTTCAGCTTAGCGTGCTGATCCCCGTAACCTTCCAAGTTGTAGTCATTGATAAAGAGCTTCAACTTAGATGGATCACCATTGTGCTCAGCAAAGCTCTTACGTGCATCTCTTACGGCTGTACGAACATAGTCGATATCACCGAGATAATCCTGCCAGTAGAAGCTATTGGCTACATCAGAAGCAGGAGCATTAGTTGCATGCTGCAACTCATTGAATCCATCAGCACCAACCTTACCAGAGATCGCCTCATTAACGACATCCCATGTAGTAACATAACCATCAGTAGCCTCCATCATACCATCAATCCAAGTTCCCATGGCAGTGGTAAGAGCATTTTTCTTCTCTTCATCGGTGAGAGGAATGGAGTTGAGATTCTTGACCTGACAAACCTTAACAGAATGTACATCCAAAGTAGCATCTGCTGTCTGTGGTTTCAAGATAATATCATAATTACCTCCAACAATATTAGGCATCTGAAGTTTTACGGTATGACGACCAGCAGAAACAGGTACACTTACAGTAATTTGCTGGTCACTGCCACCCCAACCATTCTGCATAGTCAATTCTACTCCACTAGCATCCTTTGAAGCAGACAAGTCAAGATAAACCACATAATTACCCTCCTCAGAAAGCGTATTTTCGCCACCTGGCATAACAAAGAACTGAGACCAATCTCCTGTTGGAACAAAATGGATAGCACCATTCACAACAGGTGGTTCGCATCCCATAGCAAAGAATGGGAAAGGTCCATCAGTATAGGTTTTCTCATGAACTAGTTGTTCTACCTCTTTAGATGCGGCTGCAGAAGCCACCTTGATGGTACAGCCAGTCGGATTCCAACCATGAGCCGACTCTTTTGCAA
The DNA here is from genome assembly GCF_002224675.1 of Segatella copri. Taxonomy (GTDB): domain Bacteria; phylum Bacteroidota; class Bacteroidia; order Bacteroidales; family Bacteroidaceae; genus Prevotella; species Prevotella copri_U. Next base: position 19,325 of record NZ_NMPZ01000010.1, read on the forward strand.
AGTCTCCATTTTCAATAAGATTCTCATCAGAACCAGCTTTCGTCAACTTAAAGTCATCGCAAGAAATGGTTCCTCCTACGTTACCGAACACAAACTGGAGCTTATCAATAGGGAAATTGGCTGTAAACTCCCACTTCAAAGTAGAATAATCGTTAGTGATGTCATAATCTTCCATATACTGAACATCATTACTACCACCCCATTGGTTTTTATTATCACTTGCTTCCCAAATAGGCCAAGCAGCAAAAGTTCCACCATCCGAAGCCTTTACCTTAACGGTCATCACGTAACTTTGTCCCTTAACCAATGCCTTAGGCAACACATAACTAATCTGTTTATCCCATTTGTTGGCACCAGCTTCGCCACAAGCAATCTCCAAGTACTTGTTTCCACCATTTGGATCAGGTGGCAACTCCTTATCCTTGATAAGATTTTTGAGGTACTTATTGGCTGCCTGAGAATGCCAAGCCAGCGTATGACCATAAATCGTCATATCTGCATCTTGCGCATTCTTGACGAACTCCTTGACTAACGAAAAATCCGTACTGCCATCATCTTTCACACAAGAAGACATTTTCATGGCATTACCAGCAGTCATTTCATTGAAATTGCTACCAGCAAGGCAATATACAAGTTCCTGCTTGTTGAATTCGGCTGCTTCGAGCGCAATGCCCAACTTAAAGTCGGGATTGCACTTGCCGGCAGCTTTCATATCTTCCACGTATTTCTTCAAAGGCTCGTAGTTATTCAGATACTGATAATCCTTCAAATTCTTGGTCATATCAGTTCTGTACTCCGAGAACTTGTCATCAGCACAAGAAGACAAAGCCAAGAGAGCCACCAAGCCTAAACCTAAATTAATATTTTTCAATTTCATAATAATCAAATTATTAGAATGACACTTATCTATCAAGAATATTACTTCTTGATATACTGAGGACTGAATTGAACAACACCATTGGTGTTACCACGAGTCTCGGCAACAAACTGATCGGATGTTTCCAAAGCAATACCAGAACCGAAATCAACCTTGTAATTGAGAGTCAGGATGTCACGATCCTTGTTACCCCAAGCCAACTTAGCTCCCTTTTCTACAAACTTTCCTGAACCAGAAGCAGTCATGCCCTCTGTATCAGAAGTAACGGTACAATTACCATTATCATCGAACGTAAGTTTCAAGTTGCAAGAGACCTTTGAGCCGTCAGCTTTATTTACAGAGACTACGAAATTACATTCCTTCAAACTCTTGGTTGTAATGTGACTCACTTCATCCTTTTCAAGAGTTGCACCTTCACGCTTTACCTCATGAGTTTGTCCATTCTCTGTAATCTTGTCAGTTCCTCTACGGAAATAATAGCCATCCCATGGATTCATAAACCTAACGCAATAAAGGATATAATCCTTAGGAGCAACAGACCAAGCTGAAGCATCAGTACGAACAGGAGTTGTACCTGCAACGAAAGGAGAACCCGAAAGAATAGAATCGGCTCCCACCATTTCCTTGATGCGAACTGGGATTACATAGGTATTCTTTGCACAATCAGGGTCAGCAAAAAAAGCATCCTCCAACTTAACCTGAAGACGTCCCTGCAATTTTCCATTATACGCAACCGTCTTGGTAGGAATTGTATAATAATTGCTAGGCATTGGCTTTACAGGAGTGACTCCATCCTCAAAATACAGATTGTCACACAATGAATTATCAACATCTACATTCAATGTGATGTTTTTTCCATTATATGCTCCACCCATTGTAGATACGATATACAATACATGATTGTTATCATCCGTATTATCGCGATTCTCATCATTGCCTAAAACTACAGAACGTTCGATATACTGATAAGGATAATATACAGTAGTACCGCCCTCATAATCAGGAAATTCTTGGTTGCCATTCTCACAAGAGTTAAAGCCTAAAGCCAAGATTCCCAATGCAGCCATGGACAAATATTTGCTTATCTTCATTGTTTTCATCATTTTAAATATTAGTCGTTATTTTTTACTTCCCAGCCCTCATTCTGCTGCAAGTTGCTCCACTTCAACATTTCGCTCTGTGGTATAGGACCGTAATACATGTAATCTTTATAGCTGCGATCCTCAACCTTCATTTCTTTGTATGATGGAACACCAGCCTCTGAAGTGATTTCTACACCACGCGCAGCCTCATTTAGAGGAGCTTTCCAACGGCGAAGGTCACTAAAGCGCTTATTTTCAAAACAAAGTTCCAAACGACGCTCGTTGCGAATCAACTCACGCATTTTCTCTTTGCTACCAGCGCACTCATCCAAGTATGGATCCTCGCCAAACTCGCCAATTCCGGCACGATGACGGATTGCCTTGATTACATCGTAAGCTGAGTAGTTGTGAGTTCCCTTACCCTGTGGTCCCCAAGCCTCGTTGGCAGCCTCAGCGTAATCGAGGAATATCTCAGTATAGCGAATATACACAGGATAATGATACTGAGCATTCTTTGAATTAGGGTCAGGATTACAATCCTCACGCAACAGCTTTTTCATGTAATAGCCTGTACGAGTAGAATTGGAAATCTTATTCAAACCATCATTGTTATTAGCCGTCGTAATGTCTGTATGAATGGTCTTTCCCTTATAAGTACTACCATCATGAATGATATAAAGATCAAGACGAGGATCTCGATTGCTGTAAGGATTCAACTTATCATACTCAGAACGGGCATCGTTGATAGGATAACCATTTTCAGCAGGGAATGCATCGACCAGATTCTGAGTTGGGTTGATTCTACCCTTACCATAAAGAGACGGAGGGAAATTATCAGACTCTTGGTTCAGACCAAAATCCCAGTCATCAGCACCATTGGTACGACTGCCACGCCAAAGAATTTCAGCAGGACAAGCACCTGAGCCGAGCGCATCGATTTCCTTGGTTTGCATAAACCAATTATTACCTGTAGCAGACAAACCACTCACACCATTGATACGGTCAAGAACGGTAGCTGCATCGTCAGCAGCCTTAGCATAATCCACGTTTGTACCTTCTGAGAAAGCAGGACTAGCTGCAAGCAAAGATACCTGTGAGCGAATAGCCTCAGCGATACGACCGCTGATACGACCACGCATAATGGAACCAAACACACGGTTGTAGTCTCCTGCGGTCTTTACTCCGATTTCCTTATACTTGGCAGGAACAGCGTTATCATCAGTCAAATCATTGTAATCAAGAGGGAGAAGCTTGGCAGCCTCGTCCAAATCGCTATAGATTTGATCCAAGCACTCCTGGAATGTATTACGTGGCTTGTTGAAATCATCAGTAGAAGTCTCTGGTTCTGTCAAATTAGGAACGCCAAGCAATTTGCCATCGGCTGTCCATCCACCATGATTCATCAAAAGATAATACAAGTTGAGAGCTCTCAAAGCATAAGCTTCACCTTTACGGCTATCACAATACATCTTACGGGCATTCTCGTCCTTTGCCCAGTTTACCTTATCTACCTCCTGAAGGAAGATATTGAGATATTGGATAGTAGCACGACCACTTGTCCATTTAGACATAGGATCGCTATTAGCTGTCCAAGAACCTGTAGCCATCTTGAGCCAGTTATCTGTCAAGTTATTGGTTACAGCGTCATCTGTAGCAATATCAGTAACACTCTTGGTATTGTAAGGAAGCATCGAATAACCATATCCCAATAGTCCCTGAGCGTATGTTGGCTCATTGTAAATCTCATCCAAGCCACGGTTGTTTTCCTCTGCAGGCTCGAAAAGATCTGAGCAAGAAGCCAAAGTAAGCGACATTGCTGCTAATATAAATATATTTTTTACTTTCATTTCTTTCTACATTTTAAAATGATTAGAATGTTGCCTTTACACCTATATTATAATAGCGTGTCTGAGGCGCAGACCCAACGTTCATCTCTAAGACTTCGCGCTCTCCTGAAATGGTAAGCAAGTTAGCTCCGCTTACGTATGCCGACAACCCCTTAAGCCATGTCTTTTGGAACAAAGTACTAGGCAAGTCGTAAGTTATCTGGACCTTAGCCAAGCGGAATGCATCTGTCTTGTACATCCAGAAGTCTGATGTCTGGAAGTTGTTGTTACCATCAAGAGATGTCAAACGAGGATAGGTTGCAGTCTCTTTGGTTTCCTCAGTCCATCGGTTACGAACTACAGCAGAATATTTGCTATCGCCCTTTACCCACCAATAAGAATTGTTCTTGACACCCCAAGCACCGAAGTTACCGGTACCAAGAGCGAAGAAGGTAAAGTTCTTCCACTTAGCTGTAAGATTGACACCAAGCGTGAATGGTGCTCCGTACCAACCACCCTTACCCAAGAAGACTTGGTCGTATTGGTCAATTTTATTATCACCATTTACATCCACATACTTTATGTCACCAGGTTTAACTGTTCCACCAAAATAGCTTTGGTCTGGAGAATTTTTGATTTCCTCCTCGTTTTGGAAGAGACCTGCGCTCTTGTAGCCCCAAATGCCATCAAGTGCCTTTCCTTGTCTGTTCTGATACTGCTCTACGTTGTTCTCATCTCGTTTGGTAGCCTTGGTTGTATAGTAAGTACCAGTCACACCAAGTGAGAGATCCACATCACCTACCTTCTTATTGAAGTTGGCAGCGAAATCAAATCCAACTCTTCGATTATTGTTGTAATTAAGTACAGGCATAAACGAAGCCACTGGATAAGGAGTATTCATATGAGATGGATAGAATGTTGGCGAAGTGATGAGATAACCCTCCATCGAATTGATGAAGAAACTTGCATCCAATGTCACCAATTTCTGCCACAAGGATGTCTTGAAATTCAGAGACAACTCTTTGCGCTTGATAAAATCAAGGTCTTTGTTCTCACCTCTTAATGAATAGGTGTATTTATCGCTAGATCCATCATACCATCCATAGCCGTAAGCAGAAGTCCAAATACTCTGATAGAGATAGTAGCGATTGTCACCACTTGCTATATCAATATCCTCATTGATAATACTACCTGATACACTAATCATCATGTCATCTACCACCTTGGAATTCTTCAAGAAAGACTCATTCTTGAGTCTCCAACCCAAAGAAAGTGATGGTGAGAGAGCCTCACGATGACCTGGAGCCAACTGGGCAGAGTGAATGGCAGCTAATCCTAAATCTGCGTAATACTTCTGGGCATAATTGTAAGAAGCATCGAATGCAAGATTAGCACTAGAGTTCTTATGATACTGTCCAGACTTCGACTGCTGGAAGCCAGAAGCTATCAACATTGCCGACAGATTGTGAACCTTGTTGAAAGTATTGTTGTAGTTGAACTGACCAGAGAAAAACATGGTCTGGTTATCTGTACTTCCGCTGATGTTCTGGTTGCCAGACTTTTTATCCTCACCTTCCTTCTTCAATGCGACAATCATATCCTTGCCATCGACGTTAGCCCATGTTGGGATATAAACAGCATAGCTATTATCGAAAGAAGTATTATAAGAGGTGGCATAGTCAACTGCGAAATGAGTCTCGAAAGACAAGCCCTTCAACACCTTGTGCAAGTTGATATTGACACCCGTATCAAACTGGAATTGACGACTAGTAAATTTACTACTTCCTGCAGAATAGATATCAGCAAAAACATTAGAGGAGTTTGCCTGAGTACCAGCAAGGAAGTATTTGCCATCTACCAACTTCGCAACGCTCATCAAGTCCCAAGCAGCCTTAGCATTAGGGGCTATCATATCTGTGGAGATAAGAGGAGCTGCATTCTGTGGAAAATTAGGACGCCAAGTAGAAGCAGCTTCCCAGTAATTACCCTTTGCAGAATGAGAATCATAGAAGGTTGCACTGGAGTTGACCCAAGCCTTAATATCATCAGTAATGTCTATATCCACATTACCACGAACGCTGAAGCGCTGGGTATTATTATTCTTAGCCTCACCAAACTTGAAATAATCGCCCTGGCGATAATAGTTGATATTGCTATAGAAATGAGCTCGCTTACCACCACCGCTGATTTCTGCAGTAGCCTCATAACGGCTGTTCACCTTTCTGAGATAATCAGAAGAATAGAAATCGAGATTAGGATAACGATAAGGGTTCAAACCTGCTCCATGATTATAGATATCCTCAGTAGAATAAAGTTCAGACAGACCATCATTACGACGAGCCTCGTTATAGAGAGTCATATACTCTGCACTGCTAAGATACTCAGGATAAGACATTGCTACATTCAAACCTGCATTAGCCTGCACCTCGACTTTCAAGCCATCATTATGACCACGCTTGGTGGTTATGACTACAGCACCCTTGGCAGCCTTGCTACCATAGAGCACCACAGCCTGCGCACCCTTGAGGAAAGATATCTGTGCAATCTCACTTGGTAGAACGTTGTTAGCTTCACGAGGCACACCATCTACCAAGACGAGATAACCAGCGTTGTCGGCATCCATACCCCAGAGAGAATTGCCATTCCAACCACCTACATAACCTTGCATATTGTCGAGGCTATAAGTATGGTAGTTCTTCTTCATCAAGTTCTCTACATCGACTACAGACACACCGCCCAAGATGTCATCCTTGGCTACCTTTCGGTAAGCCACCTGAACCATCTCCTTGTCGGCACTGGCTGTGTCGGATTCGCTTGTCTGTGCAGTCTTGGCATTGGCACCAAGAGGAGCCAAAGCCACGAGACTTGCTACAAAAAGCTTATAATTATATGATTTGAATCTTGAATTCATACTATCATTATTCATTTAGTATTACTAATTTATAATTTTAAACCTTACCAGCCAGGATTTTGACTAAACTCTGGATAGAGCTGAGTATCCTTGATTGGCAATGGGAACCAATAGTGCTTGGTTTCGAAATTACGAGTCAATATCAACTCTCTGCGATAATTGGCAACCTCAGCGTCCTTAGGATCATTCTCCGTATAGAAGTCTGGACTTTCCACACGGTCAAACTCCTGTGAGAATTTTTGATTATATGGCGCCTCTGTCAGAAGCAACCAACGCTGCAAGTCACAAAAACGGAATCCTTCGAAAGAAAGTTCTACCTCACGCTCACGACGGACCTCGTCCATGAACTTATGGCTGTCTGCAACAAATTCTGCAGCAACATGACCAGCACCACAACGGTCGCGAAGTGTATTAATTGCATCTTCTGCGGTCTTACCAAAGTTTGAAGACTTGCCAGTAGCACCACCGAATGCAGCACAAGCCTCTGCATACATCAAGTATATGTCTGCAAGACGCATATATGGCAAATAGCAGTGTAAAGCTGCCCCCCAGTCGTAATCTTTATCCACTTCATTACAAGTATGAGGCACCAACTTCTGAATGAAATAACCCGTACGGCTTGCATTTGCTACAGGGCGCATATTACCACCCGTATATAATTGGCAATACTGTAAATCTGCATACTGACCAGGTGTTCCGTTCAAATACTTAAAACCATCGAAGACGATATCGTGGTAGAAACGGGGATCACGATTTTTGAAAGGATGGGTAGGGTCGAAACCAGACTTTGGATTGAGTACATACTGACCATTCTCAACCAAATAGATTGGTTCTCCGTTAGCCATTCCATAAGCCTCTACAAGGTTGGCCGTAGGTTGGTGAATGACATTATCACGATCAACGACTTTCTGTACCTTAGGGCCAAAGACCTTAGAGGTGTTCCAGTTAGAGCCATTGAAATCAGCAGATGGACCACGGAAGATAGCTTCAACCGTTCCTGGCATTTTCCAGTTCTGCTTCTTGGTATAGAATATATCAGAAAAACAGCTATTGGCATCATCAGATTTCTCATGATTGTAGATGTCTTTGTACTTAAACTCTGCCAATGCATATTGTGTCTGACCAGCTTCCACAAGAGAGAGCAGTTCACCAAAAGCCTCAGCTGCCTTCTTAGCATATTCTTGATCATAATCATAAGTCTTGCCATTCTTGCTGGCACCAGTCTGCGCACCATTCTTCATCAAAGGACTAGCAGCCCAAAGATAGGTTTTACCAAGATAACCAAGAGCCATGATCTTATTGATGCGAAGATCATTCTTACCTTGTGTGGCAGCACCTGCAGAAGTCTTATCCCAATTAATAGGCAACAAATCGGCAGCCTTGCGGAAATCTGCTGCCGCTTTATCAGCGCATTCCTGATAAGAAAGGCGTGGTAAATTCAGCTCGGCATTGGCATCGAGATAAGTATCCACATAAGGCATACCACCAAAATACTCCATCATTTCCTCATGCCACCATGCACGGAAGAAATAGAGCTGACCCTCTATCAGTTTTTTCTCTTCAGCACTTCCAGTCACAAACTTGTCGATATTCAGTAAACCGAGATTACATTTTCTGATGCAATACCACGCATGGTTCCAAATACCGTGTGCGAACTTATCTGTGGAAGTAGAAGAACCATCACGCTTTAGCCAGTTACCAGTAGATTCCCATGCACGGAAGTTACCTAAATCAACCTGATGGGTCATTCTATTATCAGCCTCAGGATTGAAGATTTCATCATCACCCCAGTTCCATGAAGGACACCAGTTACATTTCTCTTTATCAGGGATACAGTTGTATATTTCCTCAACGAAACCTTGGAAATTACGGAAATTGGCAAAGGCATCGTCTGCAGAAACTGTTGAGTCTGGCTCCTTGTCCAAGTAGTCTTGACAAGAACTCAGCGAAGTACCGAGAGCCAGCGAGACGCATCCCGTCAACAATAATGTCTTTATCTTATTTTTCATCTGAATATTTTTTTTTATAATTACAATGAGAATTTAACACCTAAGTTGAAGCGGCGAACCGTAGGGTATGCTCCCATCCAGCCACCACCACCGAGGTTTGCCTCACGGTCATCAGGCATACGAGTCCAGAGCCAGAGGTTATTACCATTCAAGTAAACCTTGAGGTAGTTTACGCCTAATGCCTTAATCCAACCCTTGGTCCAGGTATAAGCAATCTCGACATTCTTCAAACGAATGTAAGAGCCATCATACATAAACTGTGTACCATAGGTGTAACTTGAAGCAGTGGCACCCCAACGAGGGAGGATACATTCTGCATTGCTTTGATTCTTATTCCACCAAGTACCAGTATCATAAACATTATCAAGCATATTACCAAAGCTTGTCAATGATACGTCACGGGTCACATCAGTTACTCCATAGAACTGAGCGAAAGCAGAGAATCCCTTCCATTCGAAACCAATAGTAGCATTATAGGTGTTCTGCGGATTACTGCTATAACCTACAGGAGCCGAGTCCTTGCTATCAACAACACCATCACCATTGAAATCAACAATGTAATAGTCACCAACCAAACGGTGATTGTCATTGGAGTCGTGCGCCGGAGAACCTATCAAATCATCAATATTATTGATAAAGCCCCTATCTATATAAGAGCGATACTGATTCATGGCAAATCCTGCCTCCTTTTGATAACTTGGAGTAAGGATGGCATCATCCTTCAAAATTACCTTATTCTTGGCATGGGTCATATTGAAATTACCCCAGAGTCGCAAGCCATTAGCAAACACCTTATTAAGTTTCAATTCCCACTCGTAACCACTGGTACGAACCTTACCTTTATTAATAGTAGGCGCTGTCGTTCCGAAATAAGAAGGAACAGAACGGTTGGAGCCGAAAATCAAGATGTCATTACGACGATCACAGAAGAAATCCAAAGAACCAGTAATCAAGCCTCCCAAGAAACCATAATCGACACCGAAGTTGGTTTTCTTAACTGTTTCCCATTTCACATTCTCATTTCCAAGAGTGTTCTGTCGATACCATGTATAGATGCTCTCTGTATGGTCGAGATCCATAGTACTCTTGCCGCCATACGCCCACTGACTCATATACAACCAGCGACGAGTAGAATCAAATGGGTCACCTATGTTGTCATCACCAATCTCACCATAGGAAGCACGGAACTTCAACATATCGACGATGTGCTTGTCACGAAGATACTTCATGAAGTTTTCCTCAGTAATGGTCCATCCGATAGCACCTGAATTGAAGAAGGCAAAACGATTGTCCTTGCTGAACTTTTCTGATCCGTTATAGGCACCATTATACTCGATGTTGTAACGACCTGCATAGCTATAGGTAGCACGGAACGCCCAGTCCTCACGGTAACTTGGCATCACACTACCACGTGCATTCTCCTGACGTGAGAACAAGCCCATGGCTGATACATCATGCTGTCCATACTTGCGAGCCCAGTTGAGCTGCAACTGATAGTAGAGGTTGCGAACAGTCTGGTTATTATCTACAGAACCACCTTCCGTTGACCAGTTCACACCTTGCTGCCAATCAAACTTATTCTGTCCCTCAAGTTCTTTACCATAAGTAATCTGACCTGTTTCAGGATCAATATACTTAGTCTGGGCTTCATTATTCAAGTCATTGATACCTCGTCCTGTCTCAACAAAAACATTATCCCAAGAGATAGTACCACGGAAATTTAAGCCTTTGGTTATGAAATCCAATTTCTGCTCAAGGGTAAAGTCTGTATTGATACGAGTGGTTGTAGCCTGTGCTGTACCACCGATAGCAAGATTCTGTGCAGAGTTACTTACATTGGAAGCAGCTGGATAGAATCCCCATGTGCCGTCAGAATATTGTGGCAAGAACACATCTGGAGCGATGTTATAAGCACCAGCCCACTGCTGACCAATCTGCCACTCACTATTGCTCATGTTACTCCAAGGAGCTTTTCTTACGCCATTGCTACCAGCCACATTTACCTTCAAAGTAGTGCTACTAGTGATGGCAAAGTCCAAGTTACTACGAACATTGATACGATTGTATCCATAGCCAGAATTGTAATTACGACCATTGTCATACACACGGAAGAGGTCACCCTCATGCACGAAATCAGCAGAAGCGAAGTACTTAACGAATTTTGTACCACCACTCACGTTCACGTTGGCATTATAAGACATAGCAGACTTTTTGAAAAGTGCATCCTGCCAATCCACATTGGCATAACGTTCACGCTGCTCCTGCGTAGTCTGGTTTCGATAGTTGTCTATAAAAGACTGAGGACGAAGATATGAAACACCTTCAGGATAAATGCCCAGTTCACGCTCTACCACTTGGTTGCGAAGCATCAACGCATCATAAGAGTCGTACTTGTTAGGCAACTTAGAAGGAGCTTTCAACGTAGCATTGAAACCAACGTCAATCTTAGCCTTGCCTTCCTGACCACGCTTGGTGGTAACCAAGATGACACCATTAGCTCCCTTCACACCATAGACTGCAGTAGCAGAAGCATCCTTCAGTACAGAGATGCTCTCCACAGAAGAGATGTCCACGCTGCTCAGAGGACGTTCAATACCATCAACGAGAACGAGAGGGTCGGAATTGTTCCATGAACTAGAACCACGGATGATAATCTGAGGTTCCTCCTCACCAGGCATACCATTGCCTTGGATTGTAACAACTCCTGGGAGGTTACCTGTCAAGGCTGAACCAACGTCGCTGACACCAGCTGCACGCTCCAAAACCTCACCAGTAGTCTGGGTGATGGAACCTACGACAGATGCCTTCTTTTGCTGACCATAACCAACGACTACAACTTCGCCAATGGCATTGTCGTCTTCGAGGGTAAGTTTGAACTCTCTCTTCGTACCAATCTTTACTTCCTTGGTCTTCATACCTACGTATGTAAATACGAGGATAGAATTCTCTGAAGGAACACTGATACTGAAATTACCATCTAAGTCGGTGACAGCACCGACACCGGGATTTCCCTTTACTTTTACAGTGGCACCTATCAGAGGCTCACCTGTACCGTCAACAAGATTACCCTTGACCTGGATCTTCTGTGCCTGAGCATTCAGGCTGCAGAAAGCTCCCACCAAGCATAAGGCTGCTGTCCGTTTCATTGTTAACACTTGTTCAATCATGTTCTATTCATTTTTGATTTATGTTTTATAGTTTATGCATTCACATATTTTATATGATTGTCTATTCGCGGGTGCAAAGATACTTGTTTCATTTCAGATACACTTTGTCTCTTGTAACAGATACTTTGTCGTTAATAACAAACTTTGTAAGAACGAGTCTTTCCGCCCTTTAACAATTGTTTTACTACATAAAGACCTTTTTCAGGTTTATTCACTTTTACACCAGCTATATTATAATAATAGGTGGCGATAACTTCTTCATCGTTCACATTCTGCTCAATTCCCGTATCCGTCTGTTTCATGTACCATTCCTTGTACCAGTTCATGCAGGCATAGCCGCAGCACTCTTCAAAGAGTTTGTGCTTCTTGGCATTCTGGAAGCCCGGTATTACCTTGCCGGTCTTCAGATACTCGTCTATGTCATAATACTCCTGCGGATGGGTAAGGGTCATACCGATGTTGCCGTAATGGTCGTGCACAGCCTTCCATGCCATTCCCCATTTCGAGGTAGATGCCGTTGCCCAGCTGCCCAGGTTAGGCTGAGTCCACTGGCCCCACTCGTTGTAGTGACCTTCGCTCGCCTTGTCAGGATCTTCCGGACTCCAGTCTATCTCCGTTACTATGATAGGCTTCGTCTCTACCATCGGCACCTGACTCTTGAAGTTGCGGATAAAGGTATCGTGATTGCAGTTCTTGTCGGTCATGTTGCCATACCAGCCGGAATATACATGTACGGCATACGAGAAATTATCCTCACTGTCGGTGATAGGATACTTGGCGTAGTTCTGATACTGGCTCTGATAGCCCGCACCCGGCACCCAGATGATGCCCTTGAAGCCCTGCGCGCGAATCTCGTCAACCACCGGCTGGAAGTAATCATGCAGTGCTTTATCCGAATTAGAGCCATCACTCAGATGAACCCTCACCGGCTCGTTGGCTAGTTCGATAGAGATAATACCCGAATTCTGCCGGATATACTCATCGGCAGCAAAGGCCTTCCATATCGACTTCAGGTAGCTGTTGTACTTATCGCCTACGCTGATGTCGCCAGGACATACACCCGGTGGACGCACGATGACGTAGAGTCCGTGGGCGATGGCATCCTTAATTAATGGAATATAGAGTTTCTGGAGATAGAGGCGATAGCGCGCCATGTTGAATGCCGAGATATCGGCCTCGTTCTCTGCCTTCTTCGATGGATCGTTGGTCCAGCAGGGATCCATGTGCAGACGGAACACGGTGCAGTAAGCACCCTGCTCCTTGTCGGTGATGGCAGCAAACTGCTTGGAGAAATATTCCAGGCAAGGCTGGATGTCGGCTTCCGAATAGTCAGCCTTCCACTGTTGCCATCGCCAGCCGTTGAAGTAGCGGTTGGGCGTATCCATCACACCATGCAGCACCACGGTCTTGCCGTTGGCATCAACCAGATTCTTGCCTTCTACACGCAGAGCCGGCAAATTTCCGTCAGCTTGCGGGTCAGCCTGGCTGGCAGCCGCATTCCCCACCATTGCAAACATCGCAAGAGCCAGGGATATGAAAAAAATCGTTCTGTTCATGTTATTTTATTTTTAGATTTTATCACTTTTCCAAATTGTCAATTAATTATTAAGCCCGAAAAACAATCTCAGTTACCTTTAAAGAGAATGGCGCGTATCCCTACGCACCATTCCTAGAAAACCAATTAATCATGATCTTTTCAATCATAAATATGTTCATTTTTAAATTGAACTCAAATCCAATCAACCTAATTTTCTTAAAAAAACATCAAACTAACTAAAACCATTCTAACTAAAATCATTCAAAAAACTGCTGTTTCGCATATTTCATAATAAACATAACCTAATGCCAATGCAAAATTGACTTTTTTTGATGGTGCAAAGGTATCAGAAAATCGAGAAACAGGCTTTATCCTGCGTAACCGATAGTTTATGAAGAGTTTAGTCGTGCAACATATACTTTCCGTCATGTAACATCACCCGATAATGAACACCAAAAGGCATATTATTTGTTTCCTGTAATCAAAAAAAGAAAGAATTATTGGGATATTCCAACTAAAAATTGTACTTTTGCAAGCAGAAAATAACAGTATAAATACAAACAAGAAACATGAAAACTATAAGCCAATTAATCATCACGATGATGATTTGCCTCTTCTCCATCCAGGCATGGGCACAGAGCGGCAAACTCTTCAACACGGACAATCAGCTCTCGAGCAACCTCGCCACGCAGGTGTTCCAGGACAAGAGCGGATTCATCTGGATAGCCACCCGCAACGGTTTGAACAACTATGATGGTTACCACATCAACGTAATAAAGAAGGATATGTCAAATTTTTTAGGTCTCAACAGCAACTACATCATTAGCCTTGCTCAAGACGAGAAGGAACATATCCTGCTAGGTACCAACAACTCTCTATTGGAATTTACGGGAAGCGAATTCCTAAAAATCCCTATGCTCGATTCCAAAGGCGAAGAACTCGCCACCTACGTAAAGCAGGTATATCCCCTAAAGAATAAAGACGTAGCCGTGGCTACATCCGGTTATGGCATCATGATTAAGAAGAAAGATGCCCAGGAATGCCATGCCATGAAGGGAGAGGTGGAAAAACTGAAATATATCCACAAACTCCTGGAAGATAAACGGGGCAGACTCTGGATCATCACCGAAGACGGAAAACTCTACCGCAAGGAAACAAACGGTAGAGTCACCTCCCACTTTGCCGGTACCGAAGGCGTGGACGCACAGGATATCCAGCAGGACGCCCTGGGCAACATCTATCTCGCCAGCAAGAACCAGGGCGTACATCTGCTCAGGGCAGGAAGCAACGTCTTTACCCGAATCAGCTGCATCGGAAACCTGCCCATCGACAACATCTATATCAGCCGCAACAACAAGCTCTATATCGGCTGCGACGGACTGGGCATCTATGTATATGACCCTCAGACCGGATTCCTGCAGGATAACCCTCTCTTCAGCCGACTGGTGAACCTGGCCAAGAGCAAGGTAACCAGCATCATAGAAGACTATCAGGGCAACATCTGGGTGAGCATGCTGCAGAAAGGTGTGTTCATGCAGAGCAACATACAGAACGACTTCAACTATATGGGCTTCCGCCTGGGCAACCGCAACGTGATTGGCGAAAACTGCGTTACCAGCCTCTGCATCAACCAGGGCAACCAGGTGTGGGTGGGTACCGACAAGGATGGCCTATACCTATTTAATATAGCAACCCGCAGCGTAGAGGGGCATTTCCTGAACCAGAACACCGTGCTCACCCTCTGTAAGGACCAGCAGGGCAGAACTTGGGTGGGAACCTATACCGACGGTCTGGGCTATATGGATGCAGCCGGAAGCTTCCACCCTGTTGATTTGGGCATCAGCAAGTCGGTGGGCATCTTAGATATCAAGCAAGACCCACAGGGCAACATCTGGATAGCCACCATGGGCAAAGGTCTCTTCTGCCTGCAGAAAGACGGAAGCCGAAGAAACTACAAGGCTAAATATGGTGCAGATAACAACCTCAAGGTCAACAGCCTGCCCAACGATTACCTCATCAAGATGGCCTTATCAAAGGATGGCAACCACGTGTATATAGCCACCTCTGTGGGACTGGCGTGCCTCGACCGCAAGCGAAACAGCTGGGTTTCCACCTTCAAGGGCGTCAACTGCCTGAACAAGAACAGTTTTTCGCACTGCGTGTTTGTAGATAGCAAAGACCACGTATGGTATGGCACCGAGGATGGAGCCTTCTGCTTCGACTTCAGGAAAGGCATCAAGCCAAAACTGTATACCACAGCCAACGGACTCACCGACAACAGCGTGGCAAGCATTACCGAGGACTACCAGGGCAATATATGGTTAGGAACCATCAAGGGACTCAACAAACTGGCTCTCAAGAGCGGAACAATCACCAATTTCTATGCTGAAAGCGGACTGCAGAGTAACGAGTTCAGCGACGCTTCCGTATGCACCACACAGGATGGAAAAACCATCCTGATGGGCGGTTCGGGCGGACTCAACTGGTTCCAGGCAGACCAAGTAAGACAGCACCCATGGCAGGCAAAGGTAGTTATCTCGGGTTTCATCTTGAACAACAAGATGGTGACTCCGGGCATGAAGTCGGGCAGCTATACCATCACGGACAACTGGTCAACCTTTTCCCGTGATTTCCAGCTTTCTCACGAAGACAACACCTTTACCCTGCAGCTCTCTACCCTCACCTATAATGATGTGGAGCAGATAAGCTATGTGTACAGCATCAACGGCGATGCCTGGCGCACCGTGCCAGCCGGACAGAACGAACTTGCCTTCTCTCACATGGCTCCAGGCAGATACAAATACCGCATCAAGGCCATCTGCAACGGCTACGAAACACCGGTGAAGGAGTTCACCATCATCGTTCACCCAGCTTGGTATGCCAGCATCTGGGCAAAGCTCTTCTATCTGCTGCTCCTCATAGCAGCCATCATGCTCTACCTGCGCCACCGCAAGCGCCAGATGGAAGACCAGCTCATCCTGCAGCAGCACATCCACGCCGAAGAGATGGGCGAGGCGAAGATCAAGTTCTTCATGAACATCAGCCACGAAATCCGTACGCCATTGACACTGATTATCACCCCATTGCTCTCCCTGATCAAGGAAGACAAGGAGCCTCATCGTCAAGGCATCTACGAGATTATCCGAAAGAACTCGGAACGTATCCTTCACCTCATCAACCAGATGATGGACCTCAGAAAGATTGACAAGGGACAGATGGTAATGCGTATGTGCAAGACCGATATGGTTTCGTTCATCAATGAAGAATACGACCTTTTCAAGCAGCAAGCCATTGCCAAGAGCATCGACTTCGAATATCAGCATGACTGCGAAGAGCTTCCAGTATGGATAGACCGCAACAACTTCGACAAGGTGATAATTAACACCCTCTCGAATGCCTTCAAGTTTACTCCTACGGCAGGCCACATCCTCCTCTCGCTCACCCACACCGACCACCATGCCTACATAAGCATCAAGGACAGTGGCATCGGTATTCCAAAAGATAAGCTGGAAACCATTTTCCAGCGCTTCTACCAGACCCCTGCCGACCCTAACGAACGCAACGTCGGTACGGGCATCGGTCTCGACCTCACCCGCTCGCTCGTAGAACTGCACTACGGCACCATCTCTGCCCGCAACAACGAGGGCGAAAAGGGAAGCAAGTTTGAGCACGGAAGCGAGTTCATCATCCGCATTCCATTGGGCAAGGATCATCTCAAACCAGAAGAGATCATCGAGGAAGAAGAGATGAAGAAAGAGCAGAATAATGAACTTGCTGAAGCAGAACAGGAAGAACAGCTGGCTGAAAACAATGACCAACCAGCCAAAACCTTGAACAATTCCGATACTACCCCAGCCTCTGCCAAGGGAGCCAAGGCAGAAATCGTGATTGTGGAAGACGAAGAGGATATTCAGGAATACCTGAAAGCACAGCTCTCCAGCGACTTCAAGATTCGCACATACCCTAACGGAAAGGTGGCGCTGAACGAGATTCTGAAGAATAAGCCAGACCTTGTCATCAGCGACATCATGATGCCGGAAATGGATGGAACCACCCTCTGCGCCAAGCTGAAATCAAACATCAACACCAACGATGAGCCTATCATCCTGCTCACTGCCAAGAGTAGAGAGGAAGACCAGCTGGAAGGATTGCAGACCGGTGCCGATGCCTACATCCTGAAGCCGTTCAACATGGACATTCTGCACCGCAACATCATCAACCTGCTCACCGTGCGCCGCACTTTGCGCAATAAGTTTACGGGCAATGAAAGCCAGAATCACCAGGTAGAGCAGATAGAAATGCAGACACCTGACAATTCCCTGATGCAACGGGTGATGGAGGTTATCAACGAAAACATCAACGATTCCGACCTGAGTGTGGACATGATAGCACAGAAGGTGGGCATCAGTCGTGTACACCTGCACCGCAAGATGAAGGAGCTGACCAATCAGACGCCACACAGCTTCATCCGCAACATCCGTCTGCAGCAGGCAGCCAAATTGCTCAAGGATGGCAAGCAAAGCATCACAGAAGTGATGTACGCTTGCGGTTTCTCCAATTCCGCAAGTTTCAGCACCATGTTCAAGAACCTCTATGGCTGTTCACCTAGAGAATACATGCAGAATGCCATGAAGAAATAAAGATGATACACAATAGAAAAAAGAATATGTAACAAAAACAAAGCTTTATGAAACTTTGAAAAAAGTCTTGGTTACATTTCACAATGAAAGATTGCAAATAAAGCCGTAACTTTGCAGCGGAAAAACCAGTATGGATTCTCATCCCTGGCTTTCCGCTGCATTTTTTTATCTTATTGTATAATCTTTAAAAATCAACTATCATAATGAAGAAATTAGCAATCTTATCGCTTTCGATGATGCTTGCTGCAGGAGCGCAGGCACAGACAGCAGACTTCGACTACTTCAAGTATGCCGGCAATGATGCCCGATTCAATGTCCAGATAGACAAGACGCATCAGTACTACAACCCAATATTGGCAGGATTCTATCCCGACCCATCTCTCTGCCGCGTAGGTGACACCTATTATCTGGTGAATTCTTCCTTCACCTTCTTCCCTGGTGTGCCTCTCTCTACCAGCAAGGATTTGGTAAACTGGACTCCTGCCGGTCATGTGCTCACCCGCCAATCGCAGGTGCCCCTGAAGGGTCAGCAAGTATCAGCCGGTATCTTCGCACCAGCCATCAGCTACAACAAGAAGAACAAGACCTTCTATATGATTACCACCAACGTGGGAGCCGGAAACTTCTTCGTCAAGTCCAAGGATCCATCCAAGGGTTGGAGCGAACCTATCTATCTGAAGAAGATTGACGGCATTGACCCTAGCTTTTTCTTCGATGACAACGGAAAGGGATATATCGTGCATAACGGTCCAGTAGTTGGTGGTGCCGACTATGAGGGTCAGCGTGCCATCCGCTGCTTCGAATTCGACGTAAAGGGCGACAGCATCAAGGGCGACTTCAAGGAGATTTTGCGTGGCGGAACCCATGTAGAGGCTCGTCCTATCTGGATTGAAGGTCCTCATCTCTTCAAGAAGGGCAAGTTCTATTATCTGATGTGTGCAGAAGGTGGTACAGGCGGTTGGCATAGCGAGGTGATTCTCCGCGCCAAGAATCCAATGGGTCCTTGGGAGGAATGCCCTAACAACCCTATCCTCACCCAACGCACAGGCTTGGATCCAAACCGCAAGGACCCCGTATCCAGTGCTGGTCATGCAGACATAGTAGAAGATGGAAAGGGTAACTGGTGGGCAGTGTTCCTGGCTTGCCGCCCTTACGAGGAAGATATGTACAACACAGGTCGCGACACCTATCTCCTGCCGGTAAAATGGAAAAACGGATGGCCAGAGATTCTCGCCAAGAACACCCCTATTTCTACGGTAGGCGAAAAGGCTGGTTTGAAGCCAGCCGGGAAGAACGAATTCTCGGGCAACTTCAGCTATGTGGATAACTTCGATGCAGCCGACAACGGCATTGGTCTGAAGGATTTGAACCCACGCTGGATGTTCCTCCGCGACTTTACAGATTGCTATAAGGTAGAAAACGGCAAATTGAAGTTCAATCTCCTGCCGGGCAATATCTACAAGCGTGAACCTATGTCAGCCATCTGGGCACGTCAGCAGCACGGAACTTTCACTGCCGAGACAGAAATCAACTTCACTCCTCGCAACGACAAGGAGATAGCAGGTTTGGCACTTCTCCAGAAGGAAGACCACAACTTTGTACTGGGCAAGACCATGAAGAAGGACAAGCTGATGATTACCCTGACCCGTGCCGAGAAGAACAACGCCACTATCGCCTCAGCTCCTATCAAGGCAGGCAAACTGAAGCTGAAGATTGAAGGTCATGATAGATATTACGATTTCTATTATGCAGAGGAAGGTGGCGACTGGCAGCTGCTCGCCAAAGGCGTTGATGCCAGCAACCTGAGCACCCAGAAGAGCGGTGGCTTCATCGGTGCCTGCATCGGACTCTATGCTTCTTCCAACAAGGAATAAGAACTTTTAAATATCAAAATAGAAAAAACTCCTTGAAGAAAGGTATAAAACAAAAAAAGGCTCCTCGCAATGAGGAGCCTTTCTTGTTTTATACCTTCCTTCGGGGAGTCTTATTTATTCTTCACAATATCCAATGTCATTTTGCCGACCCAGATGGCGCCCTTGCCATTCTGATCTACAGGCACCTGCTTGCCATCGAGATCTGTTCTGTACTTCAGCGTCTGGAAGAGGCTGTGACTGTGACCTCCCAATACCAGGTCGATATTGCGGGATGCGGCAATCACCTCGGTATCATCCGTGCCGTCTATATTCCAGCCCAGATGAGAGATGCAGATGATGACATCACACTTCTCCTTCTTCTTCAGGATCTCTGTCATCTCGTTCGCCTTCTGGATAGGATCCAGGTACTGGATGCAACCGTAGTTCTTCTCAATCACCAAGCCGGCAAGCTGCGGAGCCAGTCCGAAGACGCCAATCTTGAGTCCCTTGCGATGCAATATCACGTATGGCTTCACAATATCCGCCAGCTCAGTGCCGGTGAAATCGTAGTTGGCACAAACGATCGGGAACTTTGCCATCTTGAAGAGACGCACCATATTGTCCATGCCGTAATCAAACTCATGGTTTCCGATGGTGGCTGCATCATACTTCATCTCGTTCATTAATCCCACTTCTACATCCCCCTTGAAGAGCGAATAGTAAGGAGATCCCTGAGAGAAATCGCCACTGTCGAAGAGCAGAAGATCTGGATTCAGACTGCGCTCCTGCTTGATCATTGCCACACGGCGGAGGTAGCCTCCACGGTTTGCTATGGCTGTATCTGCGAGATTCGGATTGTAAGGAATCACGCAGGAATGGGTATCGTTGGTATGAAGCACCACGAGCTGCTTCACTACCTTTGGAGTCTTCTGCGCCTTTGCCTCCTTCTTGACCTTTGAATCCTTCAGGACTTTAGCCTGTACTGTTGCCGGCTGCAGCGTGAATGATGCCAGCGCCAGCGCTATATATAATAATGTATGTTTCATTTCTGTACTTATTTAGTTAGTCTATCTGCTTGCCGGGGATTGCAAATCCCCGGAAACCTTCGTTCCCCCTATTCTACTACGCAGCGGCCTTCTACTCTTGACTCCACTACCTTGCCCTGAGCCTTCATCTCACGGAGATAGTCCATGATGATGTAGCGCACATTGTTCTCCTTCGCCTTAGGAGCCACCACATCGGTACCGCTCTTGAAGGCAACAAGCTGGTCGTTGCCCTCGGCAAGATAATCGAGGGTGGCTATGCGATAGCTCTTGGCTGGATCGACAGGTTCGCCGTTCAGGGTTACGCCCTTCAGCTTTCCGTCGCGGGTGATAACCATTCTTACGGCATGGCTCACACCCTCGCCGCCACGGTGGGCTATCTGCTGGAAGAGTTCAAGCACCTTCTCGCCGGTAAGCGTGAGGAAACAGATCTTGTTCTCGAAAGGAGCCACCTCGCTCACATCGCCTACGTTGATATCGCCCTTGGCAAAGTCAGCACGGATGCCACCCATGTTATACACCGAGAAGACTGGCTGCTCATTAAACTGTCTGCCACCCCATACCAGGATATCGCAAAGCAGATTACTCAACTCGCTCTCAGGGCGATGGCGGGTCATATCATGAGCCACGGATCCCACTACAGGTCCCATGATACTATCCACCTTGTGCTGATAAGGGGCAATGAACTTCGCAGCCTCAGCATCCGGCTGGGCATCCCATTTCCGGTCTATCAAAATACGGGTTCTCTCCACCTTTGCCACCTTGAATTTCTGGGCAAAGGCTGGACTTGCCATCAGCATCAGAGCCATGGAGGCAAGCATCATCTGCATACTATTCTTTTTCTTCATACCTTTTACAATATTCTAATTTCGGGATGCAAAGATACAAAATAAATCGGCGAAAAAGACGAAAAAGGCGAGAAAAAAACGTTTCTTTAGTAAAGAAAACAAAAAAAGAAGGGGAAAAAGAGAAGAAACCCACTGAAAATTTGCGAGATACGAGAAAAAGTCGTAACTTTGCACCCGCTTTTCGGCGTAACCGCTGTTGTCTGGGCAGAAGTGTTGCCCGGCCATGTTGCGTTGGAACGACAAACAATTTTTAATTTTATACAAAAAAATGGATTTGATTAAAGTTGCTGAAGAAGCATTTGCAACCGGCAAGAAGTTCCCTGAGTTCAAGGCAGGTGACACTATCACAGTCGCTTACAAAATCGTCGAGGGTACTAAGGAGCGTATCCAGCTCTATCGTGGTGTAGTTATCAAGATCTCTGGTCATGGTGACAAGAAGCGTTTCACTGTTCGTAAGATGTCAGGTACTGTAGGTGTAGAGCGTATCTTCCCTATCGAGTCACCAGCTATCGATTCTAT
Organism: Segatella copri; assembly: GCF_002224675.1. GTDB lineage: Bacteria > Bacteroidota > Bacteroidia > Bacteroidales > Bacteroidaceae > Prevotella > Prevotella copri_U. The sequence continues at coordinate 41,637 of NZ_NMPZ01000010.1, forward strand.
CGAGGTGAACAAGCACGGTAAGGTACGTCGCGCTAAGTTGTACTACTTGCGTAAGCTCACAGGTAAGAAGGCTCGTATCGCTGAGAAGAAGACCATCGCTAAGAGCGCTGAGTAATTTTCTTAGTTACCTATTAAAAATTAGAATCAGAAAAAGGGCATCCGATCTCACGATTGGATGCCCTTTCTGCATTTCCTTATTCTCCGGCGCTGTAATTGGTCAGCCCGTCATCGGTGCCGTGCAATGCGCCCTGCAGATCAGCCCAGCTCTGGAATCCGGCAAGCAATGCCAGACGGTTGAGTGTCTGCTGTGAAGGTTTCTCCTTTCCTTTCATTATTTCCCACACCTTGTGCAGCAACTTGTTGTTTCTATGCTTCTCTTCGTGCTGCAGGTGTTCCCTGCCTAGCTTCTTCTCCAAAGCTACAGCGAGGATTTTCAAATCATTTTTCATTGTGATTATCCTTCCTCAAATTCTCAATTCCTTTAATTTCTCAAATTTACATTTTTCATTCCTAACTGCGGGCAAAAGTACACAATATTTTTGAAACGGAGTCATGTTTGGGAGATTATTTTTGAATTTCGCACGAAAAAAATGGTTTTCTCATATTTTTTTTGTAATTTTGCAACCAAATTCTAAATACATTTCTTAATTAAGATGAAAGAATTAGCACTTAAGTACGGATGCAATCCGAATCAGAAGCCTTCTCGCATCTATATGGATGACGGAAGGGAACTGCCTATCGAAGTTATCAACGGCCGTCCTGGCTACATCAACTTCCTGGATGCTTTCAACTCTTGGCAATTGGTCAAGGAACTGAAGGCAGCTACAGGAATGCCTGCTGCCGCTAGTTTCAAACATGTTTCTCCTGCTGGTGCTGCCATCGGCTTGCCACTGAGCGACACATTGAAGAAGATTTACTTCTGCGATGACGTAGATTTTGAACTTTCTCCTTTGGCTTGCGCTTATGTTCGTGCTCGTGGTGCAGACCGCATGTGCTCTTACGGTGACTTTGTTGCCCTGAGCGATGTATGCGATGAGGCTACTGCCCTCCTCATCAAGCGTGAGGTGAGCGATGGCGTGATTGCTCCAGGCTTTACTCCTGAGGCTATCAAGGTGTTGAAGGAGAAGCGCAAGGGTACCTACTGCGTCATCCAGATTGATCCTGACTACGTGCCAGCTCCTATCGAGCACAAGCAGGTATTCGGTGTTACCTTCGAGCAGGGACGCAACGAGGTGAAGCTCGATGATCCAGCTCTCTTCGAGGATATCCCTACCAAGAACAAGAACTTCACAGCAGAGGCTAAGCGCGACCTGATTATCTCGCTCATCACCCTGAAATATACCCAGAGTAACTCTGTATGCTACGTGAAGGATGGTCAGGCTATCGGTATCGGTGCCGGTCAGCAGAGCCGTATCCACTGTACCCGTCTGGCTGGTTCCAAGGCTGATGAGTGGTGGTTGCGCCAGTGTCCTAAGGTGATGAACCTGCCTTTCAAGGAGAAGATTCGCCGTGCCGACCGCGACAATACCATCAATGTCTATATCTCTGATGAGTGGGAAGATGTATTGCAGGATGGCGTATGGGAGCAGTTCTTCACTGAGAAACCTGAGCCACTGACCCGCGAGGAGAAGAAGGCTTGGATTGCCCAGAACAAGGGTGTATCTTTAGGTAGCGATGCTTTCTTCCCATTCGGCGACAACATTGAGCGTGCTCACAAGAGTGGTGTAGAATACATAGCAGAAGCAGGCGGTAGCATCCGTGACGATAATGTTATCGATACATGCGATAAGTACGGCATCGCCATGGCGTTTACTCACGTTCGCCTCTTCCATCATTAATTTATATAATATAAAAGGTATATGAGCGATATTGACGATATTATCATGGGTGGCATGGTTTTCAAGGGCGGCGGCGGTCCGAAGAAGGACGACGACGACAAGGTGAAGACCAAGGCCAAGAAGAAGAAGTACATTACGGGTGCTCACGGAAGCGGCTCTGCCCGTCAGAAGGCAAAGTATCGCCAACAGAGAGCCAACCGTAAATCGCAGAAGAAGAAGTAATTCTTTTCTCCAGAGAATAAAAAATAAATCCCCATCGACAGGAGCAGTCCAGTCAATGGGGATTTTTTCGTATTTTAGACATCAGTCTTCATTGAGCCTGATGCCCTGCCAGGTGGAAACCAGGTCGCCCGATACGGCTATGGTTGGCGTCTGACTCTTCACATTCACCACTACCGACTTCTGCGCCACATTCGTCTTCACATAGTCGAAGAGATCGCCATAGGTAACCTTGCCCTTACTCTCCTGCAGTTTCTTCAGGAGAAAATAGGTAAAGAGTCCGTGCTTCTTCTCCTTGTAGGGATAAGCCGTCTCGCTACCCTGGGCAGCCGTCATCACGAGCATGTTGCCCTTCGGAGCCTCAGCCTTCGCCTTGAGTGCCACGCCTCTGGCAGAAGCCAGCATACCCTCGCCTCGTTTGCTGCCACTGAAGCAGGCATCCATCAGCACCGTTACGCAGGCTGCGTTCAGACCGTTGAGTTCAGCATACAGCCTGCTCATACTGTAACCCGTTGCCGGAATATTGCTCTTGCCATCTACGGGCAGGAGATAGGAGGTGCCGTTACTCTCATCGGGCATTCCATGTCCGGCATAATAGAAGATGAATCTCGCCTCAGCTCCATAAGCCTTGGCGATGTTCTGCATCCAGTTGATTTCCGCCAGCATATTGTTGAGGGTGGCATCCTTGCGGATATGCAGGTTGCTTTCCGGAATGCCGAGCAGATTGATGCAGTATTCCCTGAAAGCCATACCGTCGTTGAGGGCAAACTCCACGTTCACTTCCTCCTGGTAATTCTCGTTGGCGATGATTACGGCAAAGGTCTTCTCCTGCTTCACCTTCGAAACGGGAATGTTCAGATCCACGTCCGATTTCAGATAGCTTGCCAGCGTGTTCACGCCTTCAGCGGCTCCCGCTGCCTTCGCCGTCTTCCGGGTAGCAACAGACTGATGTTCATCCCTTACAAATTCCTGGGCACAGGTGGAGTCGGTTCTCATTACCTTCACCAGTCCTTTCTTGCCCACAGAGATTCTCTGAGAGTGGACAGGTAGCGAGAACCAACATCCTGCTGCCATCATCACCATCATCATGATATTCTTCCATTTCATACACTAGCGGTTTTGATGTTTACACCTTTTATATATATAGAGTTTGATAGATTTCCTTTAACTTCCCTCTAACTTTCCTTAACTTCCCTCTAACTCCCCATTTACCAGTCGTCCGAGAATCCGTCAGAAGAATCAGCAAGAAGCGCCTCTTTCAGAATGTCGATAATGGAGTTCTGGAAAGCCGAAGCCATCACGAAAGCCTTGCTCGACGCCAGCTTGTGTTTGTCCTTTTCTACATAAGGATAGCAGGAACTGATGTTCCACACCTCATCCTTGCTCACCACCTCGTCATCATCCGCCTCACCGGTAGCAGCCGCGGCGAGCACACTGGCGATGGCACTTGTCCATCCGCCGCCCGATTTTACGGTCACTTCGTAGCTGTCCATATAGACGCTCACCCTTGCCTTCTCCTCCTTCACGTCCACACGGATATACGGCATCATATCCACCTGATAATGGTTGACTCCGGCATTCTGTCGGGCGATGTTCTCGATATAAGCCTGGGTGATGATCAGTCCCTGTTCGGCATTCTGCTCTCGGATCACGCCGTGGGTATCCTTACTTTTGAATGCGCGGTTGAACCATTCGATGGCTTTCTTGAAGATTTCTGCCTTCGACTGACCAGCGCAGGCGATGACCTCCTGATAGTTCAGGCGGTTCTTGTTGTCCAGGGCTACTTCCTTGCTCAGGTTTCCTGCAGCCTCTGTCCAGTTATCGCCATACTTGTCCTTGGCGTATCTCTCGATCTGTTCGGCTGTAAAGACCTGTGCACTTGCCGTAAGGGCAAGCACGCAGAGAACGAGTGCTATAAGATATTTCTTCATATTATCATTTATATTTTAAGTGATGCTGCAAAGATAGCATTTTTTAAAATACAAACCCGTTCAGATGATAAAAACCCATGGTGCAATTCGTAAAAACTTGCAGTTACCGGCTTTTAATCATCCAAACGGGTGGATTTTTTCGATTAACAGGAGTAATTTTCGCTATTTCTAGTTCTTCACGCTCTTTACGCCCTTGCCCTTGGTAAGATGCAGGGTGGCAGCCTTGAGCTTGTGATTGCTGTGGTCGAAGATGATGGCTGGATCCAGGCGCTTGCCGCCGAAAGACACCTCGAAATGGAGATGCTCTGTGGTGGCCCTGCCAGTGCGGCCCGTAAGACCGATTACCTGACCTGCCTTCACCTTATCACCCTTCTTCACCATATTCTTACTCTGATGGCTATAGAGCGTTTCCAAGCCGTAGGCATGCTTGATGCGGATGCAGTTGCCATAACCGTAGTAAGGTCCCGAGGCAACCACCACACCATCGAAGGCGGCATAAATCTCGTCGTTAGGCTTGGTCTTCAAATCCACACCCGAGTGACGGCGGGCACCTCCGTATGGACTGATGACACGGGCATCAGGCAATGGATATGCCCATGCCTTCTCCTCTATCTTCTCCAAATCGAGACGGAAGGTGTTGGTGATGGTAAACGGGTCGTACACCTCGTCAGGGTCGAGAGTCATGGCATGATCGCCACGGCTGCTTCCCGATTTCTTATTTGTTTCCTTATTGTTTCTATCATTCTTATCGTTCTTGGAAACGGAGGAGTCCTTGCCACCAATCACCTTGATGCCGATGCGGTTGCCCTCCTTGCGGAACTGCACGGTCTGTCGGCGGAGCTTATGGCTCTTCAGTTCGATGATGGTTTCCGGGTTGATGCGCGCACCGTTCACCATGATGGAGAAATCGCAATAGGTCTCTCCCTCTCGGGTGCCCACGATGGCGATGGTCTGTCCGGCATCTATCGACTGTCCCACCTTCACCAGGTTCTCGGCATTGTTGGCATACACGGTTTCCAGACCGTTGTCATGGCGGATCACGATCACGTTGCCCATCGACTCGGTCTTGCGCGAGAGACGCACATAACCATCAAACATCGCCTTCACTGCATCGCCCTTGGCAGTAGAGATGCGCATCACGCTGTTGCCATTGATAAGGCTAGCCTTGCCCACAGGAAGCGGGAATGAATATTCCTTGGCACGGAATATCTCAAAGTCAACATTGAAGGCTTGACTCTGGGCAAAGAGACCTGGCGTTGCGATGCTCACCTGCTGTTGCTCGGCGGCAGTAAACTCATTCTTGGCGGGCATGAAACTGCTCAGCGAAAGCATCAGCATTCCCGAGACGGCAACCAGCCCGATTCTTCTTCTTAATCTTCTGTTTACAATCATTCTCTATTCTTTTAGATTCATTTTTTAAATTTAACCATTAAATCTTAAAACATAAAAACATCCATTTTTCCCTCTTCGTTCATAGAAAAGAGAAAAATGGATGTTATCTTGAAAACTTACTTCATCAGAATGCCGGTATAGATTCTGCCACTCTCGATGCCCAGCTTTCTTGCCGAGAAAAACTCGTCGCTATGGGCAAAGGTACAGATGCCGCAATCCTGGATATTCTCCTCAGCCACACCGCAATGCAGCAGGATCTGCTTGTTGCAGAGCGGCAGGTTGATGTGCCACTTCAGCGGCTGCACGATGTTTCCTTCTGCAGCCAGGCGCTCACGCTCGGCAATATCTACCGAGAAGGCGGCATTGGGGCGCTGCTCGGCAATCTCTTCCATCGGGAAGGCTGCCTGCTCGAAAGCCTCATACACCTCATCGCCTACCTCGAAATGCTCCAGCGAGATACCCGGACCAATCACTGCCTTCAGCTTCTTTGGCTCCGTATGATAGGCGAAAGCCATTTCCTGGATGGTCTTGTGGACGATGCGTGCCAGCGTGCCTCGCCATCCGGCATGGATGGCTGCCACGGCATGGTGCTCCTCGTCATAGAGCAGGATTGGGATGCAGTCGGCGGTGGAAACACCTATGCATACGCCCTTCTCATTGGTCATCACGGCATCTACGCCCTCGAGAATCATCTTGCGGATGTTCTCAGGCATTGAGAAATAATCTCCTGCCACCTGACGGACCTCTACTCCATGCACCTGATGCGGCAGGATGATATGGTCGATGCTTATGCCCAGCTCATCCGCCAGCTTCCTGCGGTTCTCTGCCACGTGTTCGGCGCAGTCGCCGCAATAGTCATTGATATTGAATTCGCTGTAGTTGCCCTGGCTTACTCCTCCCTTTCGGGTGGTAGAGAAAGCAGTGACGCCCTCAGCGATATGATATTCCTTATTCATATTCGAAATCATCTAAGTCATCTACATCCTCGATTTCATCCTCGTCGATATACTCCACGATGTCCTCGCCCTCAGCCTCGAGTTCCTGCTGGAAGCGGCTCATATCCTTGTCACGGTGAACGAGGGTATCTTCTGAAGTAATCTCCTGCAGCTTGTTGCTCTCTGAATTCAACTCCTTCCAGAGCACATCCTTGAGTTCCTGGATGCCCTGTCCGGTAACTGATGAGATGAATACCACCGGAAGATCGGTTGGCAGAGTCTCCTTCAGCATCTCAATGAGTTCCTCGTCCAGCAGGTCACACTTGGTGATGGCGAGCACGCGATGCTTGTCGAGCATCTCTGGGTTGAAGTTCTTCAATTCGCCCAACAGCACCTCGTATTCCTTCTTGATGTCGTCGGTATCGCCTGGAACCATGAAGAGGAGCAGCGAGTTGCGCTCGATGTGTCGCAGGAATCGCAGTCCCAAGCCCTTTCCTTCGCTCGCTCCCTCGATGATACCCGGGATATCTGCCATCACGAAACTCTGATGGTCGCGGTAATCCACGATTCCCAGCGATGGCTCAAGGGTGGTAAACGGATAGTTGGCTATCTTTGGACGGGCACTGGATACGGCAGAGAGCAGGGTTGACTTTCCGGCATTAGGGAAACCCACAAGACCCACATCGGCAAGGAGCTTCAGCTCCATGATGATGGTCATCTCCTGCATCGGCTCACCTGGCTGCGCATAGCGTGGAGCCTGGTTGGTAGAGGTACGGAACTGGAAGTTGCCCAGTCCGCCGCGTCCGCCCTTCAGGAGCAGTACTTCCTGACCGTCGTAAGCCACGTCGCAGACGAACTTACCGGTTTCGGCATTATACACCACGGTACCGCAAGGTACATCGATATAGATGTCCTTACCATCAGTGCCGTGGCACTTGTCACGTCCTCCATTGCCACCATGCTCGGCGAAGAAGTGGCGCTGATACTTCAGATGCAGCAAGGTCCAGTAGTTGTGGTTGCCGCGAAGATAGATGCTTCCTCCACGTCCGCCATCGCCACCGTCAGGTCCACCATTCGGTTGGTACTTCACGTGGCGCAGGTGCATGGAGCCTTTACCACCCTTACCAGAGCGGCAGTTGATCTTTACATAATCTACGAAATTGGATTCAGCCATTGATTTTTCTTTTATTATTTAACGAATAAATCTTCCCCGCAGCCTTGCGGGGAAGATTATTATATCTTGATTACAAGTTGTCGATCACATTGCACACACGAGCGAAGATCTCATCTACTGTTCCGAGACCCTCGATGTGATGATGGATACCCTCCTTCTCATACCAGTCGATGAGAGGAGCAGTCTGTGTATGATATACGTTGAGACGCTTCTTGATAGTCTCCTCGTTGTCATCAGAACGGCCACTCAACTTACCGCGGTTGAGCAGACGAGCCATCAACTCATCCTCTGGAACGGCAAGCTCGATCATGGCAGCAATCTTGTGACCACGCTCAGAGAGCATCTTCTTCAAAGCCTCAGCCTGTGGAGTGGTACGTGGGAAACCATCGAAGATCACACCTGCGTGATCCTTACCGAAGCTGTCATATACGCTTGCGAGGATGTCGATCATCAACTCATCTGGAATCAACTGACCATTGTCGATATAACCCTTGGCAGTCTTGCCGAGCTCTGTACCATTCTTGATTTCGTTACGAAGAACGTCACCTGTTGAAATGTGACCGAGACCATACTTCTCGATCATCTTGTCGCTCTGTGTACCCTTACCAGCACCTGGAGCACCGAAAATTACGATATTTTTCATTTTTACCTTAATATATATAAATTGTTTTATGTTGTGTCAGAAACTTAATTTATACTGTTAAACCATTGCTTTCCTTTGGGAGTCATAACAAATAACAAGAATACTATAGCAGGGATTCCCACCATAGCCAAAATAATGTATGTACCCAAAAAAGGAATATCCAATAATAGGCTATTAAAAGCCATCAAACTTAAATTTGCCATTATTTCTTCTTTTTATCGTTATCTTTTTTATTCTTCCTAATATAAATACCTGCTATAAACAATATAATTGCTATTAATCCGCTGATAACATACAGCATCCAACGAACATCATTGAGATCCTGCATCATCGAAGTAACAAATACAGCAGTCAAGAAGTACTTGGAGACATCCAAGCAATAATCACTAATTTTCTCCCACATGCTTCACCCCCTATTCTTCTACAATCGTGTAGATGTCGCGGAGGTTTCTGCCTTCTTGGTCATAATCTAATCCATATCCTACGATGAAATCGTTAGGGATTTCCATTACGGCATAGTTGATGTCCAGATCCACCTTCAGATTGCCCGGCTTCACGAGGAGCGAGCAGATCTCGATGCTGGCTGGATTCTTCTTCTTCAGATCCTCGATCATGTGAGCCATGGTAAAGCCGGAATCCACGATGTCCTCCACGATCACCACGTGGCGACCGGTAAGATCCTGGTTCAGCCCCATCAGGGTCTTCATGCTGCCGGTAGAACTGGTGCCCTCGTAGGAAGCATACTTCACAAAAGAAATCTCGCTTGGTACCGTAATCATTCGCATCAGATCGGCAGCGAAGATAAACGAACCATTCAACACAGCCAGGAACACCGGAGTCTTGTCCGCATAATCCTGGTTCAATCGGTCGGCAACGACCTGTACCTTCTTCAGAATATCTGCCTCTGGAATGGAGGTCTTGAAGGTCTTATCCTTGATTTTTACTATGCCCATAGTCTTGATGATATAATATTTTCTGCAAAATTACGAAAAAATCGTGAAACTTCATCCATTCATCGACTTTTTTTAGTACTTTTGCATTAAATTAATCAGATAATCGGACATAACATACATTAATATATGAAAATATTCACTAGTGCTCAGATACATGAGCTGGATAAATACACCATTGAGCATGAGCCGATCACATCGCTCAACCTGATGGAAAGGGCGGCAAAGGCGCTCACCCGTGCCATCGAGCAGGAATGGTCTAACAGAACGCCGGTCGTGGTCTTCGCCGGTCCGGGAAACAATGGTGGTGATGCACTTGCCGTGGCACGCCTCCTCAGCGAAGACGGATATGGGGTGAGTGTATTCCTGTTCAATGTGCACAACAAGCTTTCTGCCGACTGTGCCACCAACAAGAAACGACTCATCGAGGGTAAGCGCGTCAAGCAGTTTACAGAGGTCACCGTCAACTTCGACCCTCCTCAGCTCGAAGCGGGAATGCTCGTGGTGGATGGTCTCTTCGGCAGCGGACTCAACAAGCCGCTGGCGGGCGGATTCGCTGCCATGGTGAAATACATCAACCAGAGTGCGGCAAAGATTGTGAGCATCGACCTGCCTTCCGGTCTGATGAGCGAGGACAATTCCTACAACATCAGCGCCAACATCATCCGTGCCGACCTCACCCTCACCCTGCAGCAGAAGAAGCTGTCGATGATGATGGCAGACAACCAGCAGTACCTGGGCAGAATCAAGGTACTTGATATCCGACTCTCTCCAGAGTTCATCCAGCGCACCGAGAGCCGTTGCAGCATCCTTGAGGAGAAGGACATCCGCCAGCTCCTGAAGCCTCGCGGCGACTTCGCCCACAAGGGCAGCATGGGCACGGCACTCCTCATCGCAGGCAGCTACGGCATGTCGGGCGCTTCGGTCCTTGCCACCAGAGCCTGCCTCAGAACGGGTGTGGGAAAGGTGATTACCCATACGCCTAAGAGAAACTACGAAATCATGCAGATTTCCGTGCCCGAGGCGGTACTGCAGATGGATACAGAGGAAACCATCTTCAGCGAACCGGTAGATACGGAAGATTACCACGCCATGGGCATCGGTCCGGGACTGGGAACCAGCGAGGCGACAGCCATCGCCCTGATTGCCCAGCTCAGAAGATGCACCTGTCCGGTAGTGGTGGATGCCGATGCACTCAACATCCTTGCCAGTCACCGTGCCTGGATGCAGCAGTTGCCTAAGAACCTCATCTTCACTCCACATCCTAGGGAGCTTGACCGCCTGGCTGGCATCACCAGCAGCAACTGCACCGAGCGCCTCTTCAAGGCATGCGAGCTTGCCGACCGTCTGCACGGCTACATCCTGCTGAAGGGACATTTCTCTGCCCTCTGTCATCCGGATGGTAAGGTGGAGTTCTGCTCTACGGGCAACAGCGGTATGGCTACGGCGGGCAGTGGCGATGTGCTTACAGGCATCATCACCGCTCTTCTGGCTCGCGGCTACAAGCAGGCAGATGCTGCCCGCATCGGTATGTACCTTCATGGTCTTGCCGGCGACCTCGCCATCAAGGACCTGGGCAAGGAAAGCCTTATCGCCAGCGATCTCATCGATTACCTGCCGAAGGCATTCCTCAGATTGGAAGAGTAAGATTGGAAAAGTATAAGAATGCAGAAAGGGTGTGCTCGTGTGAGCACACCCTTTCTGCATTCTTATATGCTATTATTTATACTAGGCTTCCAATGAATTTCTGGCTTCATAGAAGCGTTTTTCCAGCTCGCGTCGCAAATCGTCCTTGCGGTCCATATTCAGCTTCTTGCGGATATGGCTGCGCTGGCTGGTGATGTTCGATTCACTCTTGTTCAGTTCGATGCAGATTTCCTTCAGCATCTTACCTTCCAGCACCATCTGGCAGATCACCCTCTCACTGTTGGTGAGGTCGGCACATACCAGATCCCATGCCTTCTTGCTCAGCTCGCTGGTCTTCAACTGTTCTGCGGCACGGTCCAGGATATTCTGCTGCTGCTCCGGACTCAGTCGGCTCAGCAGGTTTACCGCCATATCCTTCTCTTCATCCTTCAGGTCGGCAAGCATGTGCAGAGCCTTCCTCTCTTCTTCCCTCATCTGCTTGGGTTGTCTGAGTTCCTTGACCATGACTGGTTCCGAATTATAGAGCCATACATAAAGAATCATCAGGAAACCTACCAGAACAGCCTTGATGCTGAAGAGCAGCACGGAGATCTGCGTATGCGAGATGGCTACCGCTACCACTGGCAGCAGAGCGACGGTAAAGCCGAGCGTGGTTCGGTGGAGCTGCTGGCTCTGGGCGGTAATGGCGAGTATAAACATGATGAAGATATTGCTCATCACGCTCAGGTTGTCCCGGTCACCCTGATAGTGCAGACAAAGCATACTGTCTATTGCCAGCTTGACGAATACGAGGATATAGAGCAGGGAGATGCCGGTCTTGAATACCACCTTGCGCTTCAACACCACATACGTCAGCACCGCCAGTGCAAGGGTATGGACTATATTATAGAACATGCCCCCCCCATGCTTTCATCATGTAAAACAAAAGGAAGTGATAGGGAATAATGAGTATCTCTATCAGAGTCAAAAGGACAAAGGCAATCACCCTTCGGCGATCCACCACTCCACAATAGTCAGGGCATAAATGATGTTCCAAGCGCAAACACCAATCCCAAAGTTTGTTCTTAGCTTTCATTTCTTGCTTTCAATTTACTTATAGTTTAAACAATCGTTGATACTTATACATCATCAAAGTCTTGCCCACTTGGGGCTCTTTGCATTCCTTTCAGAACCTCTGAGTCCTGAATTCATTGTTGATTTACTAACTTATTCTTCTCAGCTGCAAAATTACAACTAAAAATCGAAAAACTCTAAGAAAACAGATAAAAAGTGGCTAAAAAAGCAAAAAACAGATGAGAAAAAGCATTTTTCAGGGTTTTTCAGTGTTTCATTTATGCGGTTTTTATTCGGTATCAGCATTTTTAGGCGCATTTTTCTTGGCAGCAATCGAAAAAGACGCTATCTTTGCAATCGTAAAAACAAAGTTCGCGGTTTCAAGCCCGAGCTTCCAATCAAACCCCAAAGTTGCCAACAGGCATCTAAGAACAGAGGAGTAGATGATAAAGATGATGATGAGTAGAAGAAGAGTAAATGATAGACTTACTATTCTTTAATAAATAAAGTCTAGTTTCAAGCCTATTGAATGGAAGGAAAAGGAAATTAAGAAAAAGAAAAAGTATAAGTATAAGTAAAAGATGATGATGCGTTTCTCTAGAGAGACCATTTGTCATTCTTAAATCATTAAAAGATTTTAAGTATGAACAGAAGGATTTTAATTGCGCTACTGGCTGTAGGTAGCTTCATCTGCCCAGCCGTCGCTCAGAAGGTGGCCTTGAAGACGAACCTCCTTTATGATGCTACAAGCACCATGAACCTCGGCTTCGAATTTGGCCTTTCCCCAAAATGGACCTTGGATGTATCCGGCAACTACAACCCGTGGACATTTTCCAAGAACAAGAAGTGGCAGCACTGGCTTGTTCAACCAGAAGCTAGATACTGGTTCTGCAATAAGATGATGGGCTCCTTCATCGGCTTCCACGCCCTCGGAGGTTCTCATAACATAGGTAACGTAGATCTTGACTTCAAGTTCCTCGGTACCGACTTCTCCAAATTGAAAGATTACAGATACGAAGGTTGGTTCGTAGGTGCAGGTGTTGCATACGGTTATACCTGGGCTCTCTCCAAGCATTGGAACTTCGAGGCTGAACTCGGAGTGGGATACGTTTATTCGAAATCGGATAAATATGAATGCCCACAGTGTGGTGAGAAACTCGAGAAAGACAAGGCGCATCACTACGTAGGACCTACCAAGGCGGCACTCAATCTGGTGTATGTCTTCTAATTCATGATACATTATTATATTAATAAGTAAAAACTGAAGATTATGAATACATATAAGATTTTAAACAAGACACTTGGAGCCGTCGCCCTCAGCATTCTGTTTAGCACTAACGCTATCGCTCAGGAACAGGCTGCCAAGGATATGAAAGTCCTCAACAAGGAAATCAAGAAGAAAGGCAATAAGGTGAACGTCTATATGGACCTCAATCTCGATGACGTGAAACTGGCAAGCAACAAGGGTCTCATCTTTACACCTATTCTATATAAGGGTGAGGATACGCTCAAACTCCCGGCTGTGGAGGTGATGGGTAACAAGAGATACATCTACTACCAGCGTACCAAGAAGACCGCTACCCAGAACCCGCTCATCGTTGCCAAGCGTGAAAACAAGGAGCCACAGACGCTCCGATACGCTTACTCTACTCCTTACCAGGACTGGATGAAAAACTCCAACTTCGCCATCAGCAATGATGCATGCGGATGTAACCAGAAACTGCTGGCAGAAAACCTGCTCACCAACAATGGCGAGGCGCTCGTTACTCCTCAGCAGCTCTATCAGGCTTATCAGCAGCCAAAGGCGGAGGCAGTGAAGATCAGACAGGAAAACGGTTCGGCTAGACTCAACTTCCGCATCAACAAGTGGGATATTGTGAAGGATCTCGGTAACAATACCAATGAGTTGGCTACCATCAAGCAGACGCTCGACCTCGTGAAGAACGACCCTGATGTAACCATCACTTCCATTACCCTCCACGGATATGCTTCTCCAGACGGCAGCTATGCCAACAACAACAAGCTTTCCCGCAACCGTACCCAGGCTCTCTACAACTATCTGTTGAAGACCTACCCTATCGACAAGAAGCTCTTCAAGGTAGAATCTACAGCTGAGGATTGGGAAGGAACACTGGAGTACATCAAGAGTCACAACATCCCTCAGAAGGAAGCTGCTCTCAAGATCATCAACAGCGATATGACTCCTGACCAGAAGGAACAGACGCTCGCAGCCAAGGCTGGTGAGGCATTCCGATTCCTCGTTGACAAGGTTTGGCCAGGCTTGCGCCGCACAGATTACACCATCGAGTACGACGTGAAGGCATTCAACCTCGAAGAGGCTCGCAGAGTGATCAACACCCGTCCGCAGAAGCTCTCTCTCCAGGAGATGTACATGGTGGCAAACAGTTATCCGAAGGGAAGCGAAGAGTACAACAATGTATTCGACACAGCCGTGAAGATGTTCCCAGAAGATAAGCTCGCCAATCTGAATGCAGCCCTTGCAGCCATCGACAGAGGTGACAAGGTAAGCGCAGAGAAGTACCTGAAGAAGGCTGGCACCGGTGCCGAAGTAGATAATGCCCGTGGTTGCCTCGCCGTTCTCAATGAGGATTACGAAGCTGCCAAGCAGTACTTCCAGAAGGCAGTAGCCGGCGGCTTGAAGGGTGCTCAGGAGAATCTCAACAAGCTGAACAAGATTGTGGAGTAAGCTAAGCGCCCTGAAAGGGCAAAAGCTCCTAGCCCAGGGCAACACCCTGGGTAAACAAGCCGAAAGCAAAGCGCCCTGAACCAACGGTCACCGGCCGAAGGGAAAGGTAAAGGGCAAAAGCTTCATAAACGCTTGATGTAATTTATATATAAGTAAAAGAATAAACATAAACAATAATATAAACTAAAAAATTTAATTTAAGAACAAGAAAAGAAAGAATAGTATTTGATTACCCCCGGGCGAAGACAGTGATGAGGTCTGAGAGACCCGTCCATTTCGCAACTCAAACTAAAAATTTTGTATAACACTTAATAAGTAAAAGATTATGAAGAAAATGAATTTGCTCGTTATGAGCTTGGTATCAGCAGCAGCGTTATCTTTCTCAAGCTGCAGCAGCAATGATGATTTGACAGGTGGTGGAACTCAGTCACAGGCTGACGGTGTCTATATGACATTGAAGATTTCTGGTGCTACAAGCCATGGAACCAGAACTGGTGTTGCAACCCCTAATACCGAAGAGAATGGTACCGTGGACGAGAGTACAATAACAGAAGGTATGATGTATATCTATGATGGAAATACCTGCGTATTCAAGAAGGTCATCACCAAAGATATGTTCAAAACTCCTCCTACTCAGACAGCAGCAGGTGTTACAAATCCTATCAAGGTTGCTGTAACAGGAGCTATTAAAACTAATAAGCCGTACAATGTTTACTTCTTGGCAAACAATACATCTATAAATGACCCATTAGCAGCAGAGGCAATCTTTACAGCCTCTACTACAGGTGGTGCAAATTATGCTACAGCTAAGAAGTTTGTTATGTTCAACCAGAATGATGGAACAAGAGCGGCTGCTCACAGCACCGTTACATTCACAGACGCAGCTAAGTCTGCAGATACTCCAGCCCCTGCTGACGAGATTAAGCTGGATCGTGTAGTTGCTCGTATCGATAACCCATTGTTCGCCGAGACTGCAAAAGTCGTAGATGATGCTGCAGCCGGTACAACTACGAATGTTGCTAAAGTTGTAGCAAGCTTCGATTTAATGGGTTATGCTGCTTCCAACTTGAATAACAACTCTTATGTCAAGCAGAACTGGGATACTGAGTTCAAGACTTTGAACGTGAAATGGGGAGAGACTGCTCCAAAGTATTTTCAGCCAAAGAGTGACTTTGGTACATTGTACAAAGCAGAAAACCTTACCAAGTTCGGCACAAACAATACGTATGCTTTCGAGAATACCACAAATGACGTAAACGAGGCTACAGCAGTTTACTTCAAGATTAAGGCAAACTTGACAGATGCAGAAAAGGCTAAAGCAGACTTCGATAATGGTACATTCTATCGTTATGACGGAAGACTTTACACCAGCATTAAGGCTATTTTCGATGATGCAGCAACAGGTGCTATTGTCAACCCATTTAACCTTTTAACAGTTGATCAGGTTTTAGCTAAGATTAAAGACGCAACTACAGGCGAGCTTACCACAGAAGAGGAATTGGCAAAATTCCGTGAGACCTACAAGATTGAGGTTTACCGCGAAGGTATGATGTACTACCGCTGGGCTATCTCTGACAATGTTTACAAGCCATTTGTAGAAAGTGCGACAACTCATACATATTCTGTATTGCGTAACAGCATCTATCGCTTGAATGTTACAAAGATTAACGAGATTGGTAAGGACGTTCCTAATGGACCAGATCCAGACGATCCTAACAAGAACCCTAACTACTACATGAATGTAACAGTTAAGATCAACCCTTGGGTTCTCAATACAAAGGATATCGAGTTGAAGTAATCAGAACTTCAATTGATAGGAAAAGATGAATACGGGATGTACCCCATCCCCCGCTCTCAAGATAATTCTTGAAACAACAATACTCTCAATCTCCCGGGGGCTATCCCGCCTCCGGGAGATTACAAAAACAAAAGATGATTTTTGCCGCCAACAGATGGCGGGAACCCCTATCGTGCTGAATCAGCACCACTCAACAAGAAAAAAAAGATGCCGGAGGCTACCCCACTTCTTACGCCCTACGGCACACTAGATATAAGTATAAGTAAAAGAATTAATAAAATACAAACGATATGAAACATTTCATCATCAAAAACGGTTGCAAAGTGGTTTGTATCTCAGCCATCGCACTCTCTTCGCTTTCATCATGCATGAAAGACGATCTGACGAATTGTCCTGCACCTAAGGTGTCGCTCAAGTTCGATTATACATATAATGTTGAGAACGCTGATGCCTTCTCCCAGGAAGTGAAAAACCTCAACGTCTATGTTTTCGATAAAAACGGTAAATACTTCGATACCTATACGCAGTCAGCCGACAAATTCGAAACGGGTCACAGCATGGACATCACAGACTTACAGGAAGGCAAATACACCTTCGTCTGCCTCGCTCGTGACAAGAAACCTACAGGTAGCAGAGCCGACGGTGACGACGAGATGGAGTTCAGCTTCACCCAACTCACACCAGGTGTTTCTACCATCAACGACCTGCAGGAGGAAATGGGAAAGAAAGACGGAGAGGCTTCTGTCAACAACAAGAAGTTCACCGCTCTCTACACTGCCCAGACATCTCTCGACTTCAAGGGCAAGAAGGACACATCCGGCAAACTGAGCTTGATGAAATGTACCAAGACCTATCGCATCGTGATGCTTCCTTACGATAACGACCAGCAGGGATTCGTGGCAGAAAACTTCGACGTAAGAATCAAGGGTTCGGCTGCCCTCCTCGACTACAAGGGCGACAAGGTAAAGGATGAAAACGGCGTAGAACAGAACAAGCCGATTACCTACGTGCCTTACAACGAGAAACTGGTGGTGAACACCAGCGGAAATACCCAGGTAGAAGGTGAAGAAATCGACAAGGCTCTGGTTTACGACCTGTCTTCTTCCAGAATGTTCGAGCGCAAGGACGATGTAAGCACCCGCAACACCGAAAGCAAGGAGTACGACGACAAGCGAATCGTAATCACCGACAAGCGCACAGGCAAGGTCATCTTCAACCACTCACTGCCATGGTTCCTCGCTCTCTGCGGCGAGCGCACCGACAAGGGCTGGGAGGATCAGGAATACCTCGACCGCCAGGATCACTACACCCTCGTATTCTACGTTCCAAGTCCAGGTTCCGACTACCACATGGATGCTAGAATCAAGGTGAACGGCTGGGTTCTCAATCTGCAGGACGTAGATTTAGGATCCAAGTAAAATGATCATAAAACAGTAACAAAGTAAAAGTATAAGTAAAAGATAGGAGATACAAGTTATGTTCGATTTCGCAAAAAGAAAAATCTGTGCGAATCAACTGACTAGCATAATGAAGGGAATAGCAGCATTGGCACCCACCTTGCTGCTTACCCTGATACTAACATCATGTATGTCGGACGGTTACACAGATACAGCTGCTGGAAAGAGTGATACCTACATCAACCTGAATGTATCAACTCCTACAGCTCAGGCCAGAGCCAACGCTCCTGCCAACACAGCAGGTACCAGCGGAACGCTCGGGCAAGACGAAACTTCCCCAAGTCCAACAGAAGAGGAGAAAATATACAGTATCAGAGTTTGGGCTTTCAAGAGCGACACAGATGAAAATGCAGCACCAATAGGATTCAAGGCTGAAACCGGCCTCAACGAAACCGGTTCACATCAGGTAAGTATGAAATTGTTGCGCAAAGCAGCAGGTGATTTGGAAAATATCGACCTTTTCATCCTGCTCAATGCAGAAAGCATTGGAGTTCTGAACAATAACAATTGCAACAGAATGACGCGCAAGGAATTGAATGCTGCAACTTTTAACTCAAACTTCGGCATCAACCCAGATGGCAGCGCTCAGGCTAAAGCAGTTCCTGCTACAGGTTTACCAATCTCACGTGTCATTACAAACATCAATGTAAAAAACAACATTGCAGATAATGCAGCCATAGCAGCTACCAAACCTGTAAGTGTTCCATTGGTTAGAGCCGTTTCAAAGCTCCACTTCTTTTTTGCCCGTAAGACTGGCAAGGATACAGAAAGTGTAACCGTCACCAGGATTGAAGTAAACGGAGTGACCCTGACAGCAGCAAGCCCAGTATTCCCAGAAGCTGCAACAAATGCCGAAAAGGATACTAAAGGATTGAAAGGAAGTTTCAATGGTCTCAAATACCTCACCAAGAATTTGAGATTCGGAGCTATTGCAACAAATAAGATCAACCCTGTTGCCGATCCTAAGATATATATTCGAAAAGACGGAGAAAAAGCTCAGAAGTATATGACTCGTCTCAGCACTGGTGTAAAGGAAGGTTGCAGAAGCTATCTTCGTGAGACAGACAAGACCATAACTGGTAAAATTTACTTCAAGTCAAATGCTTCGCTTGCAGAAAGATCGGTTGAATTCAAGATTCCAGATGCCTATCGCAATCATGAATTGGTTGTATATGGCTACTTCTCTGGAGAAGCATTTCTGGATAATTTCAAGTTACAGTACTACGTAGCAAACTGGAATGAGAAGGCTGCTACAGATATCAAATTTAATTAAACAATTGGAGGAATCATAATATGAAGAAAGTAATGAAATTAGCATACCTGCTCATGGGAGTAGCACTCTTACTCAGCAGTTGCTCGGAAGACATCTTCCCGGGCGGCAGCGAGAGCAACGAGGATGTTACCATTTCGTTGGCCTATTCTGATGTTTCCCCAAGAGACATCGTGGTCAACTCCCGAGCAACAGATGCAGAGGAGCGTCATCTCGACAACCTCTACATCTATATATTTGATGGCAATGGTAATTTGAAGGGCTACAAAGGTATTGAAGGTGAAGTAAATCTGAATCAAAATACCAGCAGCACCACTAAAGCAGAAATAACTGGCATCAAGACAAGAAGTGGCGAATCATACATCTATGCAGTAGCCAACATTTCTACGGGTATATACCCAGTTGAGACCAGCAACGGTACTGTTGAAGCAAACAAGTTGCCTATTAACTTGAAAGAAGACAAAGCCCGTGCTGGTGAATATAATTTCACTCTCGACCAGTTGAAAGCTTTGACTTTCAAGCGCAACAACACTTCCATTGATATTACAAGTGCATTCTTAATGAGTGGTGCGGTACAAGATGGAAATCCAGTGAACATCACAAGCGCAGGAAAAATTGCCAATGACGACAATGCCATTCGATTGAGCCGCATCGTATCCAAGGTGAAGTTTACCATCAAGGCTGCTAAGACAACAGGAGTTACCCGTTCATTTAAGCTGGATACTTACGACATTATGAATATTGCTGTAGATGGATCGCTGGTAGGAAAGATTGATGGAAACAACAGGAATAAGACGACAAACGTAAACAACAACATCGGCAACACAGTTCGACCAAACGATGTGGAAAATGATGCTCAGTTTTTCGAAGTCTATCTGCCTGAAAATCTTCAGGATGCAGTTCACAACGTAACCACCCAAGCAGCACGTGAGGATGACAGTCAGAGTATTCCGAAAGAATTCACCAATGCACCTGCTAATGGTACATACGTAGTATTAAAAGGTAAGTATGAAGAAACAACAAGTAGTTCTACTAAGAGTGCCGACGTTACCTACTATGTTCATCTGGGCGACTGTACTAAAGATAAAAACAACTATGATGTAGAGCGTAACTGCAAATACACCTACAACATCACAGTAGCAGGTGTAGATAAAATCATCGTAGAAGCCAAGAAAGAATCAGGAGCAGATCAGCCAGGTGCCGAAGGCGTAGTTTTGGAATATGGTGCTACTGGTAAGAATATGACACTCGATAGTCACTACGAGTATATGGTCATGCGCTTCTATCAGGAAGATATCCAAGAGTTGAAAAGAGCTGGTAAAGGCTATTTCTATCAGGTTTATGCCCTGGGTAATCATACCGACGTAATCAACGTGGGCGCAACAACTGTTGGTAAAGATAACGGTGTAGATACAAGCTGGATTCAGTTTGCAATCAAATGCAGCAGAGACGAATCTAGCAGTAAATACAGCATAGATAAAACGAGCAGAGGTACTGCATGCAGTTATCCTGGCACGGAATATTCTAGTGATCTCTACACTGTAGAGGAATTCTTGAAATATCTCTATGATAATGCAGAATCAAGTATCTGGACAAAAAGTGACAGTAAAGGAAAGTATATCGATGCAACATGCTTTATCAGTGAGAACTATTACAAGAATCTCACATGGAATCAATATGTGAATGATGTTGATAAGCGTGCCTTCTATGTTGCTAATGAGGTTAAAACCAGTAATGATGGCAGAAGCGTTTACGCTCAGACTCAATATGGTTTGACCCAGTATAACATTCAGACCTTCTATGACAGAAGCAAAGCTGGAAGCATCACTGCCTATGGTTGTGAGACTATTAATGATGAGGAAGGTAAAGATTTTTCTGTCAATGGTGGTGGAAGCAAGTATAATTCTTCAGGTACCGATACATGGAATGGACGTAGCAATATGGTTGCGGACATAAATAAGAGTACAGACACCTGGAAAACTCTTAAAGACAACAGTTCTCTGATCAAAGCGTGTATGTCTAGAAACCGAGACCTGAATGGAGATGGCAAAATCAGTGATGATGAAATTCGCTGGTATGCCCCTACTATTTCTCAGTATATTGGTATCTGGATTGGTGAGGAGATTATGAGCGGTGAGTCTAAACTCTTCAATAAAGCCACATCTACACTCAGCACTAGCAATGATCCTGGATGTCGTATGTTGTATTATAGTTCAACATACAATGAGAACACTTACTTCTCTGAAGAAGGTTTGGCAACCAATCATAACAATTCTGCCTATCCTCCAAAATTGGTACGCTGCCTTCGCAATTTGAAATCAAACGATGTGGGATATAACAAAACTCCAGACAAGTACTACACGTACGAAAGTTCTGTGGTAACACTGAACAATGTTGATGAAAAAGCATTGAACACATCAGGAGAACAAGGTGAATTGAATGCGCACACAGAACGTTCTGCACTCAATAAACCTGCCAAAAAGTTCAAGATTTCAAAAGAGAAATATTATGGTGAAAGATCTAAAGACTGGCGGGGCAACTGGTATTGGACAGGAGTTACGCCAACTCAGGAGCATGTAGTAGATGGTACATTTAAATGTTACAACAACTATGAGGAAGGTGACAAAAAATGGAGAGTTCCAAACCAAAGAGAATTATCAGTAATGTTTCTTGTTGATAAAGACAAGATTACAAACACCTACTGTAGAACTATTTTCTCCAATACAAGCTTCAGAAAGTCTTGGACATATAATGGGAATTTTTCAATGGATGTTAGCAAGTGGAATGCTACCGGCTCTGTCCGCTGTATAAAGGCACAAAAATAGTTAGCAAAATACAAAAGTTAAGAATCATATATCAGTAAGAGAGGAGGGAAGGAAGTTGGGAATACTTCCTCCCCCCTTGTTTTAGTTATTATAAGACATTATTATCATTTACTATTATACAAAAATTGCGAAGACTAGACTAGACTGGTCGTTGGAATTTTAGTTGCCGAGGTGACTCACCTTCTAAGATTCCACGACTTTTTTGTGCCCTGAAAGAACACCTCATTCAAGGCATACACGCCCTGAAAGGGCAGAAGCTTTGTAATCATCTGGTTCTTTGAAGCTTTTGCCCTTACAGGGCGACAGGTTTGCAAACATATCTACCCAGGGCGATGCCCTGGGCTAGGAGCTTCTGCCCTTTCAGGGCGTATTGGTTGTAATAACTTTCAAACAAAAAAACTCCCTATAAGTTCAGGCATCTATCGCCTGGCTTATGGGGAGAACTTGTATCTGATAATTTTATGATTTCAATTGATGCAATTGCTCATGGGTTAAGCCCGTCAGTTCCATGATAGAGTCATCATCCATACCCTTTAATAGCATTTTCTTCGCTATATCAAGACTTTTGTGATAACTACCTCTTGCTTCACCTTTGGCAAAACCTTTAGCTTCACCTTTGGCAAAGCCCTTAGCTTCACCTTTGGCAAAACCCTTGGCTTCACCTTTGGCAACACCTTCATCAATACCATTCATGTAATAGCTCATTAAGACACCATAGTAATCATCGGCAGCCTTTAAGCTTTCATCATATTTCTCTTGCTCTTCCTGACTCAGACAGCGGGAATCTGCCAGTTCAGCAAGACGCTTGAAAATCTTCTTCTGTGCCGTAAACGGCATTCTCTCTAATGCTTCCATATGCTTTAATACATAAATCCATTTGTCAAAATCACTTTCACATTCTTCAGCCTTCTTGTCAAAGAAAGGAAGAGACAAGTAGATGAAGTGAAGATTGTCGGAAAAGACATCTTGACTTCCTTTTTCATACAAGGCTACATCGGTTCTGAATTTCGACACTGCATTGTCCTTTGGCATGAAATTCATGAGGCAGACGACATAGACGGGCATTAACTGATAGAGAGCAGGTTTCTGCTCGATTGTCTTTTTTCGCTGCCCGACAATAGCCTTGCTGGCATAATAGATGGAGCGATTGACAAAAAACGGCACCCATCTGTTCTGCATCTCGACAATGAAATGATTTCCATCATCGGTTTCACAATAAATATCAAAGATGCAGCCACGCAAATCTTTTGAATCTGCCAGTTGCTCTTTATCCTTGAAGGTGACATCCCTGATATGCATTTCGTCAACCAACAGGTCGTTCAAGAAACTAATCAGCAAATCCTTGCTGAATTCTTGTCCGAAGAGGCGTTTGAATCCCCAATCGGTGAAGGGGTTAATATATTTACCCATGGCAAAATATTGAGATAATTGATATCTGATGGCAAATTTACGATTTTTCTCTGAAAACTCCAAGAAAAAAATGCAAAAATTTGAAAAACCATCTAATTTACCTCTATTGGATAATAAAACTATTCCGCCTCACCGGATATGTCGTTCATCCCCCCGCCAGGCGTCCCACACCCTCGCCAGGCATCCAACACACACCGCTAGGCATCCCACCCCCTCGCTAGGCGTCCCATACACCGCCAGGCGTCCCGACGGATTTGAAATCCGTCGTAAAAAAAGGTTCGACCTATCAAACCAGGGGATTTGTAATCCCCCTAATCCATAACATATTACAATCTCCCTGCTGCGGATTGCAAATCCGCAGAACATAAATAGGTTAGGTCATTTTTTAACGACGGATTACAAATCCGTCGGAACGCCTGACGGAGGTTAGGGAGATTGCAAATCCGTCGAAACGTCTGACGGAGGATAGGGAGGTTATCTAAAAAATATCGCCCACCAGCTGATATCCACTTGCACAACAGGTGTTGGGCGAGCGCATATCAGCTGTTATGCAAGCGCACAACAGGTGTTGGGCGGCTGAAGATATAGGCTTCCCCGGCTTATAATATTAATTCTTCTGGCAACAAGTAAAGGTTACTCCGAAGACTTTTTACGTAAAACCGATGCAACAAAGATAGCACTTACAAGGCACGATGATAGCACTTACAAGCAACAGCGATAGTACTTACAAACTGCAAAGACGTCACTGAGTGGTCGCTATGATAGTACTGACGATGCGTAAAGCGGCTTGTAGCGCTTATTGCCTCACTATGGCACAACATTGCCCCTTACCAGGGCAATAATCTGCCATTGCCAGGCACAAAACGATACGTCGGGAGCTTTTTTTATAAAAGCACCACTCTGCTTTTTACTCTTCACTCTTCACCAAATCGGCTGAAACCCCGATAAACACTGGGGTTGCGAGAGGTGAAGAGTGACGCACCACTCTTCACCTCTCTTCACTACTCTTCACCTGGATATTTTATTCATCGGATTACGCTGAGTTAACAGAGCATTCTTGTTCCACGGATTACGCACAGATTTTAAACGGAAGATCGACCTGTTCGGTTTTTGAAGAAGGTCACGCAGATTTGGCTTTCCCTTCGGCCGCCGATTTTCAATTCACAGATTTTCCGGGTGAAGAGTGGTGAAGAGTGGCGCGCAACTCTTCACCCGTGCAAATTCCTTAGCTACAGATATTTACATCCTTTCGGTGAAGGGTGAAGAGTGTTTTTGAAAGTGGCTTGCTGTTCCGACGGATTTGCAATCCGTCGTATAAAAAGGTTCGACCTATCAAACCTGGGGATTTGCAATCCCCCCTATCGGAAACGATTTACATCTTTTTATTTACTCGATTGCGTTTAACCCTGTTCAAGTATTTTCTTGTCTGTCAAGAAATCTAAGAGTCCAACAGTCAATACTCCAAGTTCGTCCTCCTTGCGATGGATGTCATCACCAACAATAACAATCTTACGGAAGTGGTCATTGATTGACAATAACGGGCGTCGCTCTTGTTGTTCCTTCTCTGGCGTCGGCATGTGGAAAGCCGACTGGATATACACTCTGTATGGAGGACGGTTTACCACAAAATCAACCTCCAACTGCTTTCTGATAAACTTGCCGTTCTCATCCTTACCACCAAGTTCAACCAATCCTACGTCCACATTATATCCACGACTACGAAGCTCATTATAGATAATATTTTCCATAATGTGCGTTTCCTCTTGTTGCCGATAGTTGAGAATGGCTGCACGAATGCCTATGTCTGCAAAATAGTATTTCGTCTCAGTACCGATATATTTTCTGCCTTTCACATCATAACGTAAGGCCTCTTCTATCAAGAAAGAGTCTTTCAGATAGTCAATATATTGTTTTATGGTGTCTCTTTTTATGGTTATCCCTTGTGCAGATTGAAAGGTATTGGCTATTTAGAGTACTATTTTTGATATTGGTATCACATTTTACACCGCAAATAAAGCTATCGTATGTCAATGAATTTATATCTACTATCATAACTTATCGGATTTTAAATTTTATGGTGGTGAGTAAATCATTCCACCTCTATTATTATAATTTTCCTTTATTTGCTGTGCAAAAGTAAGATTTTTCTGTGGATAAACAAAAATAAATTGCATTTTTCTGATGCATGATACTATATTTTCTCTTATTAAGTATCAAATTACATCTTTTTAATTGCCAAAAATGGAGCTTCGCTTACGGAATTTCAAACATTGCCCGATCTTACGGGTGAAGGGTGGGTGAAGAGTGGTGAAGAGTCGAGCGCAACTCTTCACCCGTGCAAATTCCTTAGCTACAGATATTTATGCCATTTCTGTGAAGAGTGAAGAGTGTTTTTGAAGCTGTACGGTCAAAGTTTTTCGGGAAAAGTTTTGGAGATTAGGAGATAAAGTATTATCTTTGCCATCAGATTCAAAAACGAATAATCAAACTGAGTTATGATAGTAAGACCAAAGCGCATTTATCGCAAGCGCATACCATACGGCATGCAGAATTTTGAGGATGTCATCAAAGAGGATTGTTACTATGTGGACAAGACTCCTTTCATCGAGCAGATAGAAGAATCCAACAAGTATTTCTTCTTCATTCGCCCTCGCCGTTTCGGCAAGACACTTACCCTCTCCATGCTTGAGAATTACTATGACATCAACAAGAAAGACAAGTTTGAGGAAATCTTTGGCAAGCTTTACATCGGGCAGAATCCTACACCAGAGCATAGTACATATCTCATTATCCACCTCAATTTCGCCGAGGTGGCAGCAGGATTGGATGATTATAAGGATGGACTGGACAACCATTGTCGCCTTGTATTCAATTTCTTTTGTGACATCTATGCACATATTCTTCCTGCTGGTACCAAGGAAGGATTGCAACAGGAGCCTGATGCGGTATCCAAGTTGAGGTTTCTTTGCCAGAAATGCCAGGAGGTAGGAAAGAAGATTTATCTCTTCATCGATGAGTACGACAACTTCACCAACATGATTCTCGCCCATGAGGAGCATCTCGTGAGGTATCGCAACCAGACCCACGGAGAGGGATACTTGCGCCAGTTCTTCAACACCATCAAGGGTGCGGCTGGCAATACCCTGGGCAGAGTGTTCGTCACGGGAGTAAGCCCTGTGACCATGGATGACCTGACCAGCGGATTCAACATCGGAACCAACTACTCCCTAAGCCCAAAATTCAATGAGATGACGGGCTTCACGGAAGAAGAAGTCAGAGAGATGCTGGATTATTACAGCAGCGTCCTGCCGTTCAATCACACCACCGATGAGCTGATCAAGGTGATGAAGCCATGGTACGACAACTATTGCTTTGCCGTCAAGAGCTATGGCAAGACCACGATGTACAACTCCGTGATGGTGCTCAATTTCATTAGCAACTATATCGATAATGAGTACGACATCCCCGACTCCATGGTGGAGACCAACATCCGTATCGACTATGACAAGATGCGAATGCTCATCCGCCACGACAAGGAGTTCGCCCATGACGCCAGCATCATCCAGCAGTTGGTGACCCAGGGATTCGTGATAGGCGCGCTCAACGAGAACTTCCCTGCCGAGCGAATCAACGATCCGGACAACTTCCTCAGCCTGCTGTTCTACTTCGGCATGGTGACGATAGACGGAACATACAAGGGTGAGACCAAGTTCATCATCCCGAATGAGGTGGTGCGTGACCAGATGTACACCTACCTGCTCGACACCTACAAGGAGAATGACTTGGTATATGATAGATATAGCAAGGGTAAACTGGAGAGCAAACTGGCATACGATGGACAATTCAAGCCATACTTTGAGTATATCGCCGACTGCCTGAAGAAGTACTCCTCACAGCGAGACAAGCAGAAGGGAGAGGCTTTCGTGCATGGCTTCACCTTGGCGATGACGAGCCAGAACAAGTTCTATCGCCCTATCTCTGAGCTGGACAATGACGGCGGCTATGCCGACATCTTCCTCTCTCCACTCTGTGACATCTACAAGGACATGGTGGATTCATACATCATTGAGCTGAAATATTGCAAGAGCCAAACCACCGATGAGCAAGTGAAAAAGCTCTTCGAGGAGGCTTCAGCTCAAATCTCCCGCTATGCGGAAAGTGATATGGTCAGAGAGGCGGTAAAGACTACAAAGCTCCACAAGCTGGTGGTCATCTACCGCGGAGCGGAAATGGTGGCTTGCGAGGAGATATAATTACCGGAGAAGAATAACAGATTCAACAAATAATAAAATGATAAAATGATGAAAGCAAGACATATCTCTTATCTTATCGCATGCATGCTTATGTTATGCTGCCTGAATACTCAGGCGCAGAATGCATTCCCCTACCCTGCGCTGCCTGATACGCTGCGCAGCGTAGAACAGCGCGCTACCTACCTCAGCGAGCACTACTGGGACAACTATCAGTTTGCTGATACTACCCAACTGAAAAACGAGGAGATTACAGAACAGGGATTCGTCAACTTCATCGATATCCTCGCCCGTTTCAACGACGAGATCGCCCAGAAAGGCATCAGCGCCTTCACTGCCAAGGCTTACGCACAGAAGCCTGCCAAGGAGAAATTCGAGAGCCTGATAGAGCATTATTTCGACGACCCACAGTCGCCGATGAGAAACGACAGGGTATATAGCTTCTTCCTGGCGGAAATGAAGAAGTCGCCTTACTTCGATGAAGCGGAAAAGGAACGCATCGACTTCAAGTGGAAGGCGGCACGGAAAAACCTGCCAGGCACCAAGGCTACCAACCTCTCCTTCAAGCTGGAAGATGGAAAAATGCATCAGTTGACTGACTATCAGAATGAAAAGGTGATACTCTACTTCCATGATCCGGAATGCGAGAATTGCCACAAGGTAACGGCGTGGCTGAAAAAACAGACCATTCCTGCTGAATACAGAATGCTCAGAATCATTGCAGATGATCAGATTAGTGCTACTTACAGCATCAAGGCGATGCCTACGATTTACTTATTAGATAAAGGCAACATCGTGGTTTTAAAGGACTGTACGCCGGAACTGCTCATCAGCGTAATCAATAACAATTAATAAAAAAAACTAGACTGGTCGTCTGAGCGACGCTCAACTTATTATCATTTACATTTACATTTACTATTATTCAATTACATTATTTAATTATTCAATTTACATTCTTTAATCACACTTTAAATTCACTTTCTATATTATATTTTCTATTCTACCTATTTATATTGAATCATAATCGTAAGGTATTGTATTAATCATATACCCTATCTTATTTCGCCTTTGTTGAGTCGTAATGCATATTGAACTCCTCGCGAGTGTGGTCGTTTCTTTTCACTACGATCACATAGTCACCATCTTTAACTATTCCAACCTTCGCAACAAGTGTGAAATAACCATACTTACCAGACTTGCCGTAATCGCCTGTCTCGGTGATGATAATCTTGTTGCCAACTAACTGAGAGTCAAACTTGATATTTGTGCCCTCATCAAAGATTACATTCTTGTGAGTCAACTGCAACTGACCACCAGAAAGAACCTTGCATACCAGCTTCTCGTTGTTCTCACCATTGATGTTAGAGGTTTCATTTACCTCAGCACCGGTTGTCTGTGAATAACTGAGCAGTGAGAAGTTTGACTTTGTTGTAACGGTGTTGACACGTGTTGTTGTATCGCCCGTCAAATCATCGTCAGCCGCACTGCAGCTTACTAAACCCAATGCCATCATACAAGTGATGACCATTCCAAAAAACTTTTTCATATTTTATCATTTACTAATTGTTATTCAATCATTTAAACCTGGTCTCCTCTTACAAGCACCTGCCCTAAGGCAGTACTCAGGAAGACTTCCAAAAATAACCTTTCGGCCTAAATCATCTTTTACAATATACAAATGATATACAAGAATCTCTAAATGTAGTTCTTACATTTGTTCGGCTGCAAAATTAGAGAAAAAAGTAATACGCTCCAAATATTTTAAGTTAAATTATGTAAAGAAACGCAACGTTTACGTACACAACAATCCTGTTACATAACAAAATGAAAGAAAAGCGAAAAAAAGATGAAAGAAAAGGGCATTAAAAAAGCGGAAACCCCGAAGGATTCCCGCTATTATTTTGGGTTGATAAATCTCGAAGATTAGTCGAGGTTAGCCAACTTGTTGTCAGAATGAAGAACATCCTTGATCTTGTGGCTATAGAGGTCAACCATATACTCACGAGCCTTACCGCAGTACTGACGTGGGTCGAAGTACTCTGGGTGCTCAGCCAATGTCTCACGAACACCTGCTGTGAAAGCAAGACGAGAGTCAGAGTCGATATTGATCTTGCAAACAGCGCTCTCAGAAGCCTTAGTCAACTGCTCCTCTGGGATACCAACTGCATCTGGCAACTTACCACCGAACTTGTTGATGATATCAACATACTCCTGAGGAACTGAAGAAGAACCGTGGAGAACGATAGGGAAACCAGGAAGCTGCTTCTCAACTGCTGCCAATACGTCGAATGCCAATGGAGGAGGAACGAGGTGACCAGTCTTAGGGTCACGTGTGCACTGCTCTGGCTTGAACTTGTAAGCACCGTGAGAAGTACCGATAGAGATAGCCAATGAATCAACACCTGTACGTGTAGCGAAATCAACAACCTCCTCAGGCTTTGTATAGTGAGACTCCTCAGCTACTACGTCATCCTCAACACCAGCGAGGACACCGAGCTCACCCTCTACAGTTACACCGAACTGATGAGCGTAATCAACAACCTTCTTTGTCAATGCAATGTTCTCCTCGTATGGAAGAGCAGAACCGTCGATCATTACAGAAGAGAAGCCGAAATCTACACAGCTCTTACATGTCTCGAAGCTATCACCGTGATCGAGGTGGAGAACGATCTCAGGATGGTTGCAACCCAACTCCTTAGCATACTCTACAGCACCCTCTGCCAAGTAACGGAGCAAAGTAGGGTTAGCATACTTACGAGCACCCTTAGATACCTGGAGGATAACTGGTGACTTCAAGTTTGAAGAAGCCTGGATGATAGCCTGGAGCTGCTCCAAGTTGTTGAAGTTGAAAGCAGGAACGGCCCAACCGCCCTTGATAGCTCTTGCGAACATTTCCTTAGTGTTCACAAGACCGATTTTCTTGTAATCTACTGCCATAATTGTTATTAATTTTATTGTTTAATGAAACATTCTATTCATTTTTATCTGGTGGATTCTAAACGCCCCCACCATAACCGAGTGCAAATTTAACTTTTTCTTTTGAGACAGCAAAAAATATGCTTACTTTTTCGTGTTACAAGCGAGTTAAAAAAGTTAATTCCCCCTTTTTAGCCGCCTAAAACCCTTTATTTGCTAATTACACTTTGCAATTTGTACTCCCGAACGGCATAAGCCAAGACGATGAGGAAACCGACAAAAGGTACCACGAAAGGCAGGGTGACATGGGTGGTATCGGCTATCATTCCCATCAGCAGGAAGCCGCATCCACCTATCGGAGTCATCATCAGGAGCGAGGATGCCGACTTGGTGAGATTGCCCAATCCCGTGAGGGCGATGCTGAAGATGGTAGGGAACATAATTGCCTCGAAAAGATAGTTGCCCACCAGGGCTACCAGCGACACGATGCCCAGATCGCAAAGCACCAGTCCGATGCAGACCACGCTGCCCACGGCACAGATGAGGAGCATGGTGGTTGCCTGGATATGGCGCATGATCCAGCTGCCCAGGAATCTGCCTACCATGAAGAACGCCAGGGCAAGGGTGAGGACGAGAGAGGCGGTGCGGTCGCTCATCCAATGCATACCGGTGACGAAATTGATGAAGTAGGAATTGATGGAAATCTCGGCTACCTCGTAGCTCAGGAGGGCGAAGAGGCCGAAGACGAACATCCTGTGGTTGGCAAAGAGCTTGGCGATATTGCTGCCCTTCGCCTTGTCTTCCGTCGTCTGCTGGTGCTGGATTTCCGGGAGATCGACACGGGAGAACACCACGGCGATGGCAAGCACCAGAACACCCAGGATGGCATAAGGTATGACCACATTGCCGCCCTGCTGCGTATCATTGAAGAGGAACTGACCGATGCAGAAGGTGGCAAAGATGCTGCCCAGTCCATTGAACGACTGCGAGAGGTTCAATCGGCTGGTAGCGGTCTCCCTGGCACCCAGTTCGGTAACGTATGGATTGGCGGCTGTTTCGAGGAACACCAGTCCGCATCCGATGACGAAGAGGCAGAAGAGGAAGGCTGAGAAGCTGCCTATCGATGCCCCCGGAATAAAGAAGATGGCTCCCAGACCGAAGAGCAGGAGGCCGAACACCACGCCCCGGCGATAGCCATACTTATTGATGAAGATGCCCGCCGGTATAGCCATGAGGAAATAACCCAGATAGGTAGTTACCTGGATCAGGGCAGACTGGGTGATACTGATGTGCAGGGCATTCTGGAAGTGCTTGTTGAGCACATCGAGAATGGCACGCGCGAAGCCCCACAAGAAGAAGAGCGACGTGATGAGAATGAACGGGACAAGATATTTCTTGTCGCTCACTGAATGGTTTTCTGTTTCTTGGTTCAACATTTTTTTATTCTATTTCTTTTTTACTGAACACTTTTTATTCTTGATGCCGGCAGTGCCGGGAGCCTATTCCTGCGGATACAGGACAGCTCCCTCCTGCTTCTTGCCATCCATCAGGATTCTGAGCGGACGGTCGAAGCGTACATGGCGCACATACTGCGTCTCTTCTACGGCTGGCATCGCATCGAGCATCTCCTTGTTTACGAAGCCTCCCTCTTCGATATTGGTATCTACCGTGAAATAGCCCACGCCGAAAGAGGTGAGGTTCTGGAAGAAGTGGGTGCCCTGACTCGGATCGATGTTGTAATTCTTCAATGCCACCTCTACGATGATGCGGGCGGCACTGATATGCGGCCACTTGACCGGTACGCCCAGGTAATGATCACTCGATCCCCAGCGGCCCGGACCTATCAGCACATAATTCTTGCCATCTGCCAGGAACTTGCGGTTGATGCGCTCGATATCATCGGCTACATAGAAGTTGTTCATCGCCGAGAAGTGGTCATCGTACTTCACATACACCACATCGGTGACATCCTCGCTGATGCCATGGCCCAGGGAGTTGTGGGAACGGAGCAGACAGTCGGCATCCGGTATCGCCCTGACATCCTCGTCGAGCATCTCCTTGGCATCCACGATCGGACGGATCTGGAGGAGATAGAAATCGCAGGTCTTGTCGGCATGGATATTGCAGGCAAACTCAATCTCCACCGGTCGGCGCATCGCCTCGGAACCGCACTTCATCGACATCTGCATGAGTTCCGGCAGGGGTACCACATCGTGCTGGAGCACTCCGGCAAAGGTGATGAGCTTGCGGCCGGTTTCATACACACCGTCGTTGATGACCTGATCGTAAGGGTCGAAGGTAGAGGCGATGTAGTTGAGACTCTGGTCTTCTACCGCATCCTTCACACGGAGCTTGAGGATATTGAATCCGTCATCCACCTTGAAGTCATCGCCCACGTGCTTCATGTCGAGGGCGTAGAACTGGGTCTGGGTATCGCGCAGCGCCATCTCCGTCTCGGAAGTCTGCAGCACCTGATGCGGATGATACGGACAGACGCGGAGGGTCTGACCACCATCCACGATATACTTACCCAATCCGAGGGCAAGACTGGCTATACCCTCCTCTGCCTCCTCATCGCCGATAGGATAATAGTTGAGCGAACGGAGCACGCCACTCATCGTAGGATAATAGCGGGTGCCGTAGTCCTTGCCCACCACCTCCTGCAGGATTACCGCCATCTTCTCCTGGTCGATGACGTTGCGGGTGGCGGTCATGTATGCCTTGGAATCGCGATAGAACACCGAGGCATACACGCCCTTGATGGCGCAGGCGAGCATCTGGAGCATCTGATACTTATCAGCGAGATAAGGTATCATATAGGTGGAATAGATGCCGGCGAAAGGCTGATAGTGGGCATCCTCGAGCAGCGAACTGGAACGGATGGCGATAGGACTCTTCGTTGCCTCGAAGAAGGTGAAGAAGTCGGCTATCAGCGAATCGGGCAGCTGCGCATGGAGGAAGTGCTTCAGGATTTCATCATCGCTGGCATCGCTCAAAGCTATCGGATAGAGATTGTTGCTCATCATGAACTCGTCGAAGATATCGGTACAGAGCACCACGGTCTTCGGAATCTGCACGGTGGCATTCTCATACTGGTTGAACTCAGGATGGCGCTTGATGATGTTGTCGAGGAAGGCTAGTCCCCTGCCCTTTCCGCCCAGCGATCCTTCGCCGATGCGGGCAAAATGGGCATACTTATCGAACTTCATACGGTCGAACACGGCAACCACGCCCAGGTTCTTCATGTGACGGTACTGCACGATG
This sequence comes from Segatella copri, assembly GCF_002224675.1. Lineage (GTDB taxonomy): Bacteria > Bacteroidota > Bacteroidia > Bacteroidales > Bacteroidaceae > Prevotella > Prevotella copri_U. Next base: position 75,316 of record NZ_NMPZ01000010.1, read on the forward strand.
GCATCGAAGATGATCTGTCTGTGGGCATCCACATCCTGCAGCTTCTCCCAGGTGACGTGCTTCAGGAAGGCGGAAACCGGGAAGATGGCACGGGCACAGAGCCAGCGGCTCATGTGGTTGCGGCTGATATGATAGAGCATCGAATCGTTGGGGATGTTGAAGATGTTATCCTGCAACTCCTTCAGACTGCGGATGCGCATGATTTCCTCGTGGGTTTTCGGATCGCGGAAGATGAAATCGCCGAAGCCCATGTGCTCCTCCATCAGGCGACGGAGATCCACACTCATCTTCTTGGAGTTCTTATCTACAAAGCGGAATCCCTCGGCTTCTGCCTTGGCACGGTTGTCGCTCTCGGAACTCTCGATGATGAGCGGCACGAACGGATCGGTCTTGCGGATGTAACGGAAGAGACGCAATCCGGCATCAGGACATTTCTCACGTCCGAAGGTATCGGTGCCGTGCTCGGGATTCGCCTCCTGCTCCACCTCGTTGCCGAAAGCCTTGGCGGCACTCTTCAACGGGAATCGGGCATCGCTGATGACACCCAGGGTATTGTTGGAATACTTATCGTAGAGTTTCTGCGCCTCTTCGTAGGTACGGGCGAGCACCACCTTCGGACGGCCACGCATTCGCATCGTGGCAGCATGGCGGTTGAGGGCTTCCTTGGAGAAGTTCTTGCTCTGCTCCAATATATAATTATAGAGATTAGGCAATATAGAACTATAGAAACGGATAGAATCTTCTACCAGGAGAATCATCTGCACGCCTGCCTCCCGGATATCGTGCTCCAGGTTCATCTTATCCTCTATGAGCTTAATGATGGAGAGGATGAGGTTGGTGTTACCCAGCCAGCAGAATACGTAATCGAAGATGCTGAGGTCTTCGTTCTCCATTCGCTTGGTGATGCCGTGGGAGAACGGGGTGAGTACCACGCAATGGATATTCGGGAACTTGCCCTTGATATCGCGCGCCACATCGAAGGCATCGTTGTCGGCATTGCCCGGCATACAGATGACGAGGTCGATGACAGTGGAGCGCAGTACCTGGGCTGCCTCTTCGGTGGTTGAGACCTGGGTGAAGGTTGGGGGATAACGGAGTCCCAGCTCCATATACTCATTATATATCTTCTCCTCGATGCGTCCATCATCTTCTAGCATGAACGCATCGTAAGGGTTGGCTACAATCAAGACATTGTAGATACGTCGCATCATGAGATTGACAAATGATACGTCTTTCAAATAGAATTTATTCCACTCTTGAGGTACATTATTTTCCATATGTGTAGCGAATTATAGTGCAAAGATACTGATTTTCTGAGATTTTCTTGCATTTTTCATCGTTTTTTTATATATTTGCAAACAAAATATCGAGAAGTTATGAAAAGAAGATTATTTATCATAGCATTATTGAGTACATTTCTGAGTACATTATCATGCATACCATGCTGCGGTCAGAAGCATCAGCGTGGCAAGGCATCCTATTACTCTAAACGTGCCACGGGTGCCAGATCAGCAAGTGGACAGAGAATCCACCATGACAGTCTGACGTGTGCACACCGTTATTATCCCTTCGGCACGATGCTGAAGGTTACGAATCTGAGAAATGACAAGAGTGTAATCGTTGAAGTGATCGACCGTGGTCCGTTCGGAAGGGGAAGAATCATTGACCTTTCCTGGGCTGCCGCGAAAGAAATCGACATGATTTCGCAGGGTGTGGCTACGGTGAAGGTAGAAAGACTGGATAACCCTGTTCCTTTCAAGCCTGAGGATAGCAAGCTCCCGAAGATAGATTTCGAAATGGCTGAGTTTGAACCAAAACATTATTTCGAAAAGAAGGAAAAGGCAAGGGAGAAGGCTGAAGCCAAGATCGAGGCAAAGGAAAAAGCTAAAGCCAAGGTCGAAGCAAAGGAAAAAGCCCCTCATCACCGCCATACGCCCTGAAAGGGCAAAAGCTCCTAGCCCAGGGCAACACCCTGGGTAAACCAGCTATGTACAATACGCCCTGAAAGGGCAGAAGCTCCCAGCACCAATACGCCCTGAAAGGGCAGAAGCTCCCAGCCCAGGGCAACACCCTGGGTAATCCAGCTATGTACAATACGCCCTGAAAGGGCAAAAGCTTTATACTCCCCCAAAAAGAAAAAAGCAAGAACCAGCAATCAAGCTGTTTCTTGCTTTTTTTGATTTTATGTTGCAACTACTAGGGGATTATTATCTCTTGGTAGGGATATTGAATTCATTGACCTTGGAAATGGATTTGCCCTCATGAATCACACTCACACAGAACCGTGCCATTCCATCCTTTAACTTTCTATCCGCTTTCACCATTGCGGTGTATCGAACACCCGATCCTGGGGAAATCTTCTCGACATGGATACTCGGCGAGATGAAGATATGCCTGTTTCCGGTGGTTTCAACCACGGTTGGAACAACATCGTAAACCGGCTCATGACCTCGGTTGACAATCTCGAATATCACCTTGCAGGTTTCATTGCGATTCAAACAATTATCTTCGTTGTCATCAACAAACCGGGCATTCACAATCTCCAAAGTAGGAGAATAGGAGAATCGGGCACCAAGCTCCTCTACGGTAGCAGTAGGCATAGAAGTAGTAGGCTGCTGAGCACTGTAATCGCCGGTATAGTCCTTGCCCTTGAAATCATAGAGACGGTCATCTCCCCCATTGTTGGAATCAAAGATCTCCGGATTATCAGTTACGGGAGCATTGCTGTAATCACTTCCTGAGCGTCGCTCTACTCTATCCTGCTGGTAGGCTGCTTCACGGTCAGCCTGCGCTTTATCTGCCTGACTTCCGATAACAGCACCAACAACAGCACCGCCAGCCATTCCGATGATGGTTCCCATATCAGAGCCTCTGGGTCCACCGGATAATCCACCGATGGCGGAACCGAGAATGGAGCCGATGGAACCTCCAGCATAGGCTCCACTGCCAGTATATGTATCGCAACTGCCCATCACAAGGGAAGAGCAGAGCATCAAAAGTATCACCTTTTTCATAACCCAATCATTAAATTCTACTGCAAAAGTACAACTATTTATTGAAAACATGAAGAAAGAATCCCTAAATAACGTTAGGGAATCCCCTAAATCCGGAAAGACATCATCAACTATCCTAGGGAAAAGCAGAGCTAGTCAAACAAAAAAGCGCCTCTGTCTAACGACAGAAGCGCTTATATATAGTGAGATCAGTTGTAACTTATTCAGCTGCAGCCTCTTCAGTTGCAGGTGCCTCAGTTGCAGGAGCCTCCTCAGCCTTTGTTGCCTTGCGACTACGACGAGTCTTCTTAGCAGCAGCCTTAGGAGTCTTAGCCATGTTCTCATCAAAGTCAACGAGCTCGATGAAAGCGATCTCAGCTGCGTCACCCTGACGGGTACCCAACTTGATAACGCGAGTGTAACCACCAGGACGGTTAGCTACCTTCTCAGCTACCTCACCGAAGAGAGCCTTCACAGCGTACTTGTTCTGAAGATAACGGAAAACAACACGACGTGATGTAGTTGTATCATTCTTTGAACGTGTGATCAGTGGCTCAACATACTTCTTAAGAGCCTTTGCCTTTGCGAGGGTCGTAGTGATTCTTTTGTGCTCACTCAAGATAAGTGATGCAGCCATGTTAGCCAACATCGCGTTACGATGAGAAGCAGTACGACCTAAATGGTTGAATTTCTTATTGTGTCTCATTTTAATTTTTGTTCTTTTTGGACAAAGGATGCATTACGCATCCTTGTCTAATTTATACTTTGAAATATCAGTTCCAAAAGACAGATTCAGACTCTCGAGCAAATCATCAAGCTCTGAGAGCGATTTCTTACCGAAGTTGCGGAACTTCAAGAGGTCAGTCTTGTTAAACTGAACCAAATCACCCAAGGTATCTACATCAGCTGCCTTCAAGCAGTTGAGCGCACGAACACTGAGGTTCATATCTACGAGACGAGTCTTGAGCAACTGGCGCATGTGAAGAACCTCCTCATCAAACTCCTGGTTGGTATCCTGATCAGGACTCTCCAGGGTAATCTTCTCATCAGAGAAGAGCATGAAGTGATAGATAAGGATCTTCGCAGCCTCTTTCAGCGCATCCTTAGGACTAATGGAACCATCTGTTGTAACTTCGAGTACGAGCTTGTCATAGTCGGTCTTCTGTTCAACACGATATGGCTCAACCGCATACTTTACGTTACGGATAGGGGTGTAGATGGAATCGATTGGGAGAACGTTAACGTCTGTGCAGAATTGACGATTCTCATCAGCAGGAACGTATCCACGTCCCTTATTAATTGTCAGATCAATCTGCATCGAAGCTTTGGAGTCTAAATGACAAATCACCAAATCAGGGTTTAACACTTCAAATCCAGTCAGATACTTGCCTATATCACCAGCCTTGAATTCTGTAGAATTCTCAACGGTGATACTAACTTTCTCATTCTCGAATTCTTCTACTACTTGCTTGAATCGAACTTGCTTGAGATTCAAGATAATGTTGGTAACATCTTCCTTTACACCAGGAACTGAAGAGAACTCGTGCTCAACACCCGCGATGCGGATGGTGTTCACAGCGTAACCCTCCAATGATGAAAGGAGAATGCGGCGCAAGGCGTTACCGATGGTAACACCAAAGCCAGGCTCCAACGGACGGAACTCGAACTTTCCGAACTGGTTGTCAGCCTCCAGCATTACTACTTTATCAGGTTTTTGAAATGCTAATATCGCCATTAATTTAATGATTTATTTAGAGTACAACTCAACGATTAACTGCTCCTTAATATTCTCTGGAATGTCAGCACGCTCTGGCTTGTGCAAGAACTTGCCACTCTTAGAATTGTCGTCCCACTCAATCCATGGGTACTTGCTATGATTGAAACCAGCAAGTGCTGCCTCGATTACCTCGAGAGACTTAGACTTCTCACGAACGGCAACTACCATACCTGGCTTAACTGCAAATGAAGGGATATTAACTACCTTGCCATCAACAGTGATGTGCTTGTGACCCACCAACTGACGTGCAGCAGCACGAGTAGGAGCGATACCAAGACGGAATACCACGTTGTCGAGACGGCACTCGAGATTCTGGAGAAGAACCTCACCAGTAATACCCTCAGCCTTAGCAGCCTTCTCAAACATATTACGGAACTGACGCTCTAATACACCGTAAGTGTACTTAGCCTTCTGCTTCTCTGCCAACATGACACCGTACTCAGACATCTTGCGACGACGGTTGTTGCCATGCTGTCCAGGAGGGAAGTTTCTCTTGGACAAAACTTTGTCTGCGCCGAAGATTGGCTCACCAAAACGACGCGCAATTTTAGATTTCGGACCTATATATCTAGCCATAATATTTATAAAATGCTATAATGTTTGTATCAATGAATGCTATTATACACGACGACGCTTTGGAGGGCGACATCCGTTGTGTGGTAATGGAGTTACGTCAACGATCTCAGTTACCTCGATACCTGCACCGTGTACGGCACGGATAGCAGACTCACGACCGTTACCTGGACCCTTTACGTATGCCTTAACCTTGCGAAGACCAAGGTCGAAAGCTACCTTTGCACAATCCTCTGCAGCCATCTGAGCAGCATAAGGAGTGTTCTTCTTAGAACCACGGAAACCCATCTTACCAGCTGAAGACCAAGAGATAACCTGACCCTCGTTGTTAGCAAGAGATACAATGATGTTGTTGAATGAGCTGTGTACGTGGAGCTGACCGATTGCGTCAACGCGTACGTTTCTCTTCTTAGATGTTGCTTTTTGCTTTGCCATAATTAATTTCCTCCTTAGAATTACTTAGTAGCCTTCTTCTTATTAGCAACAGTCTTCTTCTTACCCTTGCGAGTACGAGCATTATTCTTTGTGCTCTGACCGCGAACTGGAAGACCATTACGATGTCTAACTCCACGATAGCAACCAATATCCATCAGTCGCTTAATGTTCATCTGGATCTCAGAACGGAGATCACCTTCAACCTTGAACTCAGCGCCGATAATTTCACGGATCTTGGCTGCCTGATCGTCAGTCCACTCGCTGACTTTCAGGTCACGGTTTACACCTGCCTTATCCAATATCTTTGCTGAACTACTTCGACCGATACCATAGATATAGGTCAATGCGATTTCGCCACGCTTATTCTGGGGCAAATCTACTCCAACAATTCTTATTGCCATTGTTTAATAAAAAATTAAAAAATTAATACTTTGCGTTAAAAGCGGTGCAAAAGTACAACTTTTTTTTGAAACAGCCATACTTTTACAGAACTTTAACATTAGCCCTGACGCAATTTCATCTTAGGGTTCTTCTTGTTGATAACGAAGAGACGACCCTTACGACGTACGATCTTGCAATCAGCTGAACGCTTCTTCAATGATGCTCTTGTCTTCATAACCTTATATGTGATAATTATTTGTATCTAAAAACAATTCTACCCTTAGTCAAGTCGTATGGACTCATTTCCACCTTCACCTTATCACCAGGTAAAATCTTGATGTAATGCATTCTCATCTTACCAGAGATGTGGGCAGTAATGTCAACACCATTCTCCAATTCAACGCGGAACATAGCATTTGATAATGCCTCTACAATTGTTCCATCTTGCTCAATAGCGGCCTGTTTTGCCATAATTAAATTTTTTGTCCTTCTAAATGTTCAACTTCTACGAATGAAGATAAAATTTCAGCTTTACCTTTTCGAACAACGATTGTATGCTCAAAATGAGCAGCTGGTTGACGATCTCTAGTAACTATGCTCCACTTGTCGGGGAGCAAGCCAATTTGACGGTCGCCCATTGTTATCATCGGCTCTATAGCCAAGCACATACCTTCCTTTAACAGAATGCCGGAACCTCGACTGCCGTAATTACGAACGGGAGGATCCTCGTGCATAGCCCTGCCAATGCCATGACCTGTTAGCTCTCGTACTACTCCATAACCATATTGCTGGCAATGAGTCTGTACGGCGTAACCAATATCACCCAAATGCTTTCCTGCCACAGCCTGTTCGATACCCAGGTACAAAGATTCTTTAGTTACCTTAAGGAGTTGTTGAACATCGGAAGTTATCTCTCCAACAGCGAAAGTATAGCAACTGTCACCGTTGAAACCTTCTAAAAGGGTGCCGCAGTCGATGGAGATAATATCACCATCCTTCAGCACGTCCTTCTCACTAGGAATACCATGTACTACTACATCATTGATGGAAGTACATATACTAGCGGGAAAAGGCTCTCCATAAGGATTAGGAAAATTCTTAAACGTTGGAATCGCACCGTGATCACGGATGAACTCCTCAGCTACCTTATCCAAATGGAGAGTCGTTACACCTGGTTTTATATGTTTACCTAATTCCGCAAGCGTTGCACCAACGAGTTGGTTAGCCTTGCGCATCAGGTTAATTTCATCCTCTGTCTTCAGAAATATCTGCATTTCAAAAGATAAAGATTAATATGCAGCAACACCACCCTGACGAGTATGGCCTGAATTGAGAAGACCATCATAGTGGCGCATAAGCAAATGACTCTCGATCTGCTGCAATGTGTCAATCACAACACCTACCAAAATCAACAGAGAAGTACCTCCGAAGAATTGTGAGAAGGCCTGCTGCACATCAAGAAGTCCTGCAAGAGCTGGCATAATCGCAATAAATGCAATAAATAATGAACCTGGTAAAGTAATACGAGACATTACGGTATCAATGTACTCAGCGGTATCCTTACCTGGCTTAACACCTGGAATGAAACCATTGTTACGCTTCATATCCTCCGCCATCTGAGTTGGGTTCAATGTAATAGCAGTGTAGAAATATGTAAACGCAATCACGAGGATTACATAAATTACATTATAAAGTAAACTGCGGTTATCCATCAGCTGCTGAACAACGCTACTTGCATTTTCAGACTGGTAGCGAACTACTGCCAATGGAATGAACATCAAAGCCTGCGCAAAGATGATAGGCATTACGTTGGCTGCGAAAAGCTTCAATGGGATGTACTGACGTGCACCACCATACTGCTTGTTACCAACCAAGCGCTTAGCGTACTGAACCGGGATCTTACGTGTACCCTGTACCAGAAGAATTGAGGCACAAACTACAGCGTAGAGAATAAGGATCTCTACAATGAACATGATCAAACCACCACCAGAGATAGCCTGCAAACGAGAGGTCATCTCCTGCACGAATGCCTGAGGCAAACGAGCGATGATACCAATCATAATGATGAGAGAGATACCATTACCTACTCCCTTATCCGTGATACGCTCACCAAGCCAGAGAATAAACATACTTCCTGCTGCAAGGATGATAGTAGCTGGAATCATAAAGACGGTCCAGCTAATACCCGTTGCCAAAGCGTTAGCAGCCTGCATCTTCAAATTCAGAAGGTAACTAGGAGCCTGAAAGACCAGGATGGCTACAGTCAGGACTCTAGTGTACCATTGTATTTTCTTGCGGCCGCTCTCGCCCTCGCGCTGCATCTTCTGGAAGTAAGGTACAGCGACAGCAAGAAGCTGCATAACAATTGAAGCTGAGATATAAGGCATAATTCCCAATGCGAAGATAGACGCATTAGAAAATGCACCACCAGAGAACATGTCCAAAAGCGACATAAGACCGCCTGAGGTCTGCGACTGCAATTTTTCCAACATGCTCGGATTGATACCCGGAAGTACCACAAACGAGCCAAAACGGTAAATAGCCGTAAACAGAAGAGTAATGAGAAGTCTCTGACGGAGGTCCTCAATCTTCCAACAGTTCTTTAGTGTCTCAATAAACTTTTTCATTACTTAGATTATAGTTGCGTTACCACCTACTGCCTTGATTGCTTCTTCGGCAGTCTTTGAGAAAGCATTAGCTTCAACTTCCAATTTTGCTGTAAGTTCACCGTTACCGAGAACCTTAACGAGCTCCTTACCATTGGTAAGACCAGCTGCCTTGAGTTCCTCAATACCGATCTTTGTAAGGTTCTTTGCTTCTGCAAGAGCCTGAAGAGTTGAAAGGTTTACTGCGAAGTACTCCTTATGGTTGATATTCTTGAAACCAGCCTTTGGAACACGACGCTGCAATGGCATCTGACCACCTTCGAAACCAATCTTTCTCTTATAACCAGAACGAGCCTTGGCACCCTTGTGACCACGTGTAGAAGTACCACCGAGACCAGAACCTGGACCACGACCAATACGACGACGTGAATGGGTAGAACCTGCAGCAGGTTTCAAATTATTTAATTTCATAATCGTTCCTAATTTTTTGAGATTAATTAATCAACTACACTTACGAGGTGATGAACCTTACGGATCATACCACGGTTGCTAGGAGTATCCTCTACCTCAACAACCTGAGAAATCTTGCGGAGACCCAGACAAGCGAGTGTACGCTTCTGATCAACTGGAGCACCGATCTTACTCTTAATCTGCTTGACTTTAATTGTTGCCATATTCGATAAATCCTAATTAACCGTTAAATACTTTATCCATACTGATACCACGCTCACCTGCTACAGTGTAAGCATCACGCATCTCTGCGAGAGCAGCGATAGTAGCCTTTACCAGGTTGTGGGCATTAGATGAACCCTTAGACTTTGCAATAACGTCCTTGATACCTACGCTCTCAAGAACAGCACGCATAGCACCACCGGCCTTCAAACCAGTACCGGCAGCAGCTGGCTTGATGAGAACCTTAGCACCACCGAAAGTTGTCTCAACCTCGTGAGGAACTGTACCCTTGAGTACAGGAACCTTAACCAGGTTCTTCTTAGCAGCCTCAGTACCCTTAGCAATAGCAGCTGTAACCTCACCTGCCTTACCAAGACCGTAACCGATAACACCGTTACCGTCACCTACAACGACGATAGCAGCGAATGTGAAAGTACGACCACCCTTGGTAACCTTAGTTACACGGTTGATTGCAACCAAGCGATCCTTAAGTACTTCTTCGTTATTTACCTTTACTTTATCCATTGCCATAATCGTTTAAAATTTAAGACCACCATTACGAGCACCGTCAGCCAACTGCTTTACGCGACCGTGGTAGAGATAACCGTTACGGTCGAAAACTACTGACTCAACGCCAGCAGCCTTTGCCTTCTCTGCGATGAGCTCGCCAACCTTGGTTGCCTGCTCCTGCTTAGGCATCTTCTCCAAACCGAGTGAAGAAGCTGATGCAAGTGTAGTGCCTGTCAAATCATTAATAACCTGAGCGTAAATCTGCTTGTTAGAGCGGAATACACTGAGACGTGGACGCTCAGCTGTTCCGTTAACATTCTTGCGAATGCGGAACTTTATCTTAATTCGTCTTTCTACTTTCTTTGTTGTCATAATCGTAAATAATTAAAATTACTTAGCTGAAGCACTCTTACCAGACTTTCTGCGAATAACTTCACCCTTGAAGAGAATACCCTTACCCTTATAAGGCTCAGGCTTGCGGAAAGAACGAATTTTTGCACAAACGAGTCCCAACAACTGCTTGTCGCATGACTCCAATGTCAAGATTGGGTTCTGGTTTCTTTCAGACTTAGTCTCAACCTTAATCTCCTTAGGCAACTGGATGAAAATAGGGTGAGTGTAACCCAAAGCGAACTCAATCAAGTTGCCCTGGTTAGAAACACGATAACCAACACCTACCAATTCCAAAACCTTTGTATAACCAGCGCTAACGCCAACAACCATGTTGTGAACGAGAGAGCGATACAAACCGTGGAAAGCCTGCTTCTGCTTAACATTTACAGGACTATTTTCATCGATTTCAAAGCTAATCTGACCATCTGCGTTGATAAACTTGATAGATGGATCAATCCACTGAGAAAGTTCACCCTTAGGGCCCTTTACTGTACAAACGTGTGAATCGTTGTCATAGTTTACAGTAACACCTGCAGGGATACTAATTGGCAATTTTCCTATTCTAGACATATAAAAGCCTCCAATTAATAAATATAGCAAAGAACCTCGCCACCGATCTTAAGATCAGAAGCCTCTTTGTCTGTCATTACACCTTTGGATGTAGATAAGATAGCAATACCTAATCCGTTAATAACTCTTGGCATGTCCTTGTAACCAGTGTACTTACGCAAACCTGGAGTAGACACGCGCTTCAAACACTTGATAGCGTTTTGCTTTGTAGTTGGGTTGTACTTCAAGGCAACCTTGATTGAGCCCTGAGGACCATCCTCTACAAACTTGTAGTTGAGGATGTAACCTTTCTCGAAGAGGATCTTTGTAATCTCTTTCTTCAAGTTAGACGCAGGAACTTCTACAACACGGTGATGAGCCATGATTGCGTTTCTGAGTCTTGTCAGATAATCTGCTATTGGATCTGTCATAAAATATAAATGTTTAATTAATCGGGACTACCCCGACAATATTAAATAATAAAAAATTCCTTGCCTGTAAAGATTACCAGCTTGCCTTCTTAACACCTGGAATCAAACCTGCAGAAGCCATCTCACGGAACTGGATACGTGAAAGACCGAACTGGCGGATATAACCCTTTGGACGACCAGTGATCTTGCAACGGTTGTGAAGACGGATAGGGTTTGCATTCTTAGGGATAGCCTGAAGCTTACGAGCTGCCTCGTATGCTTCGGCTGGATCATTAGAAGTTGCAATAATCTTTTTCAGAGCTTCGCGCTTCTCAGCGTAACGAGCTACAAGCTTTGCACGCTTAATCTCGCGAGCTTTCATTGATTCTTTTGCCATATCTCTTAATCTTTATTTGCGTTCTTGAATGGAAGACCGAATGCCTTCAGAAGTGCAAAACCTTCCTCGTCTGTCTTGGCAGTTGTAACGAAGGTGATGTTCATACCCTGAATACGGTCAATCTCATCGATGTTGATCTCTGGGAAGATGATCTGCTCTGTGATACCCAATGTGTAGTTACCACGGCCATCGAACTTGCTCTCAATACCCTTGAAGTCGCGGATACGAGGAAGAGAAACACGAACGAGCTTCTCCAAGAACTCGTACATACGCTCACGACGCAATGTTACCATAACACCGATAGGCATCTTCTTACGAAGCTTGAAGTTTGCAATATCCTTCTTAGAATATGTAGCAACAGCCTTCTGACCGGTGATAGCAGTAATCTCGTTGATAGCTACGTCAACAATCTTCTTGTCCTGTGTAGCGTCACCGAGACCCTGGTTGATGACAATCTTCTTCAAAACTGGAATCTCCATTGCTGAAGAATAGTTGAACTGCTTCTGAAGAGCAGGAGCGATTGTCTCCTTATATACTTTCTTTAACTGTGCTGTATCCATTACTTGATTTCCTCCCCTGACTTTTTAGCGATGCGAACAACGTTTTTACCCTCATGCTTGATAGCAACACGAGTAGCCTTGCCACTCTTAGGATCGATCAAACTCAAATTTGAGATATGAATAGGAGCCTCCTGCTTTACGATGCCTCCCTGAGGATTCTGTGCAGATGGCTTAGTGCTCTTAGATACCATGTGCACACCCTCTACGATGGCACGGTTCTCGTCAACGAGGACCTTGAGCACCTTACCTGTCTTGCCCTTATCAGCACCGGCAATAACGATAACGGTATCGTCTTTCTTAATATGTAACTTACTCATTACTTTATACTTTTAAAATATTAAAGAACCTCAGGTGCCAAAGAAACGACTTTCATATTAACTGCACGAAGCTCACGAGCAACAGGGCCGAAGATACGGCTACCACGAAGCTCACCTGCATTGTTGAGCAATACACAAGCGTTATCGTCGAAACGGATATATGAACCGTCTGCACGACGAATCTCCTTCTTTGTGCGAACAATCAAAGCCTTTGATACTGCACCCTTCTTCAAATCACTTGATGGGATAACGTTCTTGACAGCAACGACAATCACGTCACCAACGCTAGCGTAACGACGGCCTGTACCACCGAGAACTCGAATGCAAAGAGCCTCGCGAGCACCGCTGTTATCACATACTGTAAGTCTTGATTCTGCCTGTATCATAATTACTTAGCTTTTTCTACAATTTGTACTAATCTCCATCTCTTTGTCTTAGACAGAGGACGAGTCTCCATGATCATAACTGTATCACCTACGTTAGCCTCATTGTTCTCGTCATGTGCATGGTACTTCTTTGTCTTCTGGACAAACTTACCATAAATAGGGTGCATCTCCTTGAACTTAGCTGCAATAACAATGGTTTTATCCATCTTGTTGCTGATAACAACACCCTGTCTTACTTTTCTTAAATTTCTTGTTTCCATCTGGACCATTATTATTTGTTAAGTTCTCTCTGACGAAGTTCAGTTTTCATACGTGCGATATCACGACGAGCAACCTTAATCTCTGATGGATTCTCAAGTGGAGTTACGTTGTGGTTGATCTTCTTCTTGTTCAAAGCGTCAACTGCTGCCTCCAGCTTCTCAACCAATTCCTTGGTCTCGATATTTTTAATTTCTGCAATCTTCATAATTAAGCGTTTTTATCGTAATCACGTCTAACAATAAACTTAGTCTTCACAGGAAGCTTCTGAGCGCAAAGACGGAGTCCCTCCTTTGCAATGTCGAAGCTTACACCCTCTACTTCGAAGAGAATACGACCTGGTGTAACAGGTGCAACCCATCCTGCTGGATCACCCTTACCTTTACCCATTCGGACATCGGCTGGCTTACGAGTGATTGGCTTATCAGGGAAAATGCGAATCCAGACCTGGCCCTGACGGTTCATGTAGCGGTTCAATGCCACACGAGCTGCCTCAATCTGACGGCTATCGATCCACTTTGACTCAAGAGTCTTGATGCCGAAAGAACCGAATGCCAATTGTGTACCTCTGTGAGCGTTGCCTTTGTTGCCACGACCATCTTGAGGTCTTCTATATTTTACTCTTTTTGGCTGTAACATGATAGCTTTCTAAAATTTAACGGTTATTGTTTCTTTTACGATTACCACCACGGTTGTTAGAGCGGCCGTTACCACGGTTGTTGCTCTTGTTGTCCTGTGAGAAGTTTGGAGTAAGATCAGCCTTACCATAAACCTCACCACGGCAAATCCATACCTTGATGCCAAGCAAACCTACCTTGGTAAGTGCCTCGCACTGGCAGTAGTCGATGTCTGCACGGAATGTATGGAGAGGTGTACGACCTTCCTTGTACATTTCCTTACGTGCCATTTCAGCACCGTTCAGACGACCTGTAATCTGAATCTTGATACCCTCAGCACCAGCACGCATAGTGTTAGCAACTGCCATCTTGATAGCGCGACGATAAGCAATCATGTGCTCAATCTGGCTCGCGATGTTCTTACCTACGATGGTAGCATCAAGCTCAGGCTTCTTAACCTCGAAGATGTTGATCTGAATATCTTTCTTATAAAGCTTCTTCAACTCTTCCTTCAACTTATCTACATCCTGACCACCTTTACCAATGACAATACCTGGACGGGCTGTGCAAATAGTAATGGTAACAAGCTTCAATGTACGTTCGATAACGATACGAGAAACACTTGCCTTAGCAAGACGCTCGTTAAGATACTTACGGATTTTCTGATCCTCTACGAGGTTGTCACCGAAGTTCTTACCACCGAACCAATTTGAATCCCAACCACGGATTACACCAAGTCGGTTACTAATCGGATTAACTTTCTGTCCCATTCTACTTAATTATTTTTCGTCATTAGTTTTTGCATCAACAAAGAGAGTAACATGGTTAGAACGCTTACGGATTCTATAACCACGACCCTGTGGTGCAGGTCTCATACGTTTCATTGTAACGCCTTCGTCAACGAAGACCTTACTGATATAAAGCTCACCGTCTTCAGCCTTGCGATTATTCTTTGCCTCCCAGTTAGCGATAGCTGAACGAAGTAATTTCTCAACGTCAGCAGATGCCTGCTTCTTAGAGAAGCGAAGTACTCCGAGTGCACGGTTAACCTCCATACCACGAATCATGTCTACTACATAGCGCATCTTACGTGGAGAAGAAGGAACGCCTACCAACTTAGCGAAGTACAAGTTTTTACGGGCTTCTTTCAATTTCTCAGCCGCAATATGTTTTCTTGCTCCCATTATTTACTTAAATTTTTAAATGGTTTAACCCTTAGCTTACTTTCTGTTACCAGAGTGACCGCCAAAGCGACGTGTTGGAGCGAACTCTCCAAGCTTGTGGCCAACCATATTCTCTGTAACATAAACAGGGATAAATTTATTACCGTTATGAACTGCAACAGTATGTCCTACGAAATCAGGAGATATCATTGAAGCTCTAGCCCATGTCTTAACAACATTCTTCTTGCCACTCTCGTTCATAGCGAGAATCTTCTTCTCGAGAGAAACGTTGATGTATGGACCCTTTTTAAGTGAACGACTCATAATTTACTCTTTATTTTTTGTTAGCTCTTTCGATAATATACTTGTTAGAAAGCTTCTTAGGTGCGCGAGTCTTAAGACCCTTAGCGTACAAGCCCTTACGTGAACGTGGGTGACCACCACTCTGGCGACCTTCACCACCACCCATTGGGTGATCAACAGGGTTCATAACAACACCACGGTTGTGTGGACGACGACCCAACCAGCGAGAGCGACCAGCCTTACCAGACTGCTCAAGTGCGTGGTCTGAGTTACCAACACTACCAACTGTAGCCTTACAAGCACTCAAAATCTGGCGTGTTTCACCAGAAGGGAGCTTAATTACACAATAACTGCCCTCACGAGAAGTCAACTGAGCAAAATTACCAGCCGAACGAACCAACAAAGCACCCTGACCAGGACGCAACTCGATGTTGTGGATCACTGTACCTACAGGGATGTTTGCCAAAGGAAGACAGTTACCAATCTCAGGAGCAGCTTCTGCACCTGACATCAAAGTAGCGCCTACCTGAAGTCCGTTAGGAGCAATAATGTAACGTTTTTCACCATCAGCGTAGTAAAGCAACGCGATACGAGCCGAACGGTTTGGATCGTACTCGATTGTCTTAACAACTGCTGGAACACCATCTTTCTCACGTTTGAAGTCGATTAAACGATACTTCTGCTTGTGACCACCGCCAATGTAGCGAACGGTCATCTTACCGGTGTTGTTTCGACCGCCGGTAGAACGCTTACCGTAAACGAGAGACTTCTCTGGCACGGATGCAGTAATATCCTCGAACGTGCCAATAACCTTGTGTCTTTGACCCGGAGTAACCGGTTTTAATTTACGTACTGCCATTTTTTATTTTAAATATTGCTGTAAAAATCAATTGTATCGCCCTCCTTCAGAGTAACGATTGCCTTCTTGAACGCATTCTTCTGACCCTTAACAAGACCTGCCTTAGTGTAACGAGCAGAGCGCTTGCCAGCGTAGCGAATTGTGTTCACGTCAACTACTGTAACATTATACAGACTCTCAACTTCCTTCTTAATCTCGAGCTTATTAGCCTCAGGACGAACAACGAAGCCATAGCGGTTAGGCTGCTTGTCTGTAATCTTGGTCATCTTCTCAGTAACCAATGGTTTGATAATAAATGCCATATTCTAATATCTCCTTTTTACTTTGTTAAGATCTGGTCGATAGTCTCAAGCGACTTCTCAGTAATCACTACTACATCAGCGTTCAAAACTTTGTACGAATTAACGTTAGATGCGAGGATAACCTCAGCGCGCTGTAAGTTACGTGCAGACAAATATACGTTTTTATTTGATTCTGGCAAAACGAAGAGTACCTTTTTGCCCTCGATTTTAAGATTCTTAAGAACACTTAAGAATTCTTTAGTCTTTGGAGCCTCAAAAGTGAAATCTTCCAACATCACGATTGCGCTCTCCTGTGCCTTATAAGACAATGCAGACTTACGAGCAAGAATCTTTACCTTCTTGTTGAGCTTGAAGCGGTAATCACGTGGCTTAGGACCAAATACGCGAGCACCACCTACGAGTACAGGTGAGTTAATATCACCACGGCGAGCACCGCCGCCACCCTTCTGACGACCAAGCTTACGAGTAGAACCGCTCATCTCGCTTCTCTCCTTAGACTTAGCTGTACCCTGACGCTGGTTAGCGAGATACTGCTTTACGTCGAGGTAGAGAACGTGATCGTTAGGCTCAATGCCGAAGACTGCATCATTAAGAGCTACCTTGCGGCCGGTCTCCTGACCTTTGATATCTAATACGCTAACTTCCATTATTTCTCAATTAAAACAGTTGAACCTTTGCATCCAGCGAAAGAACCCTTAACGATAAGGAGATTCTGTTCTGGAATTACCTTTAACACCTGAAGGTTCTGAGTTGTTACTCTATCACCTCCCATTTGGCCGCCCATGCGCATACCCTTGAATACCTTTGCAGGGTAAGAACATGCACCAATAGATCCCGGCTTGCGAGCGCGGTCATCCTGACCATGAGTAGACTGACCTACACCACCGAATCCGTGACGCTTAACAACGCCCTGGAAGCCTTTACCCTTTGATGTACCAATCACGTCAACGAACTTGCATCCGTTGAAGATATCAACTGTAATGGTGTCACCGAGGTTGTACTCCTCATCAAACTTGAACTCGGCCAAGTGCTTCTTAGGTGTTGTGCCTGCCTTCTTGAAGATTCCCATCATAGGCTGAGAAGTGCGATTCTCCTTAGCCTCGCCGAAACCTAACTGATAAGCCTTGTAACCATCCTTCTCTACGGTCTTAACCTGGGTTACAACACAAGGACCTACTTCGATAACAGTGCACGGAATATTCTTACCGTCGGCACTGAAAACGGATGTCATTCCGATTTTTCTTCCAATTAATCCTGGCATTTCAATTTAATTTTTAATAATTAGACTTTGATTTCTACTTCTACACCACTTGGCAATTCAAGCTTCATCAAGGCATCAACGGTCTTAGCTGTTGAGCTGTAGATGTCGATGAGGCGCTTGAAATCTGAGAGCTGGAACTGCTCGCGAGACTTCTTGTTAACGAAAGTACTGCGGTTTACAGTAAAAATACGCTTGTGTGTTGGCAATGGAATAGGACCGCTAACGATAGCGCCTGTTGCCTTAACAGCCTTCACAATCTTCTCAGCTGACTTGTCAACCAACTGGTGGTCGTAAGACTTCAGCTTAATTCTGATTTTCTGACTCATTTTTAAAATTAAGTTATTATTAATATGAATTATTTTAGTCTAATGGAAGAAGAGGTACGCTGCTTAAGAGTCATTCGCTAAGCAGCGCCTCATCTTACCGTTATTCTTTTTAATTAAAGGAGTTCTGCGTGACCCTTAACCTCCTCCAACACTGCCTTAGCGATTGCTGAAGAGAGAGGTGCGTGGTGATCATACTCCATAGAGCTTGTTGCACGACCAGAAGTGATAGTACGCAAAGCTGTTACATAACCGAACATCTCAGCCAATGGAACCATTGCCTTTACGATGCGAGCACCGCTACGGCCTTCCTCCATACCCTGAACGAGACCACGACGCTTGTTCAAGTCACCGATTACATCACCCATGTTCTCTTCTGGAGTAACAACCTCTACCTTCATGATAGGCTCCATCAAAACAGGACCTGCCTTAGGGCAAAGTACCTTGAATGCCTGATGTGCTACCAACTCGAATGACAACTGGTCAGAGTCAACTGGGTGGAAGCTACCATCGGTCAAAGTTACCTTCAAACCTGTCATTGGGAAGCCACCGAGTACACCATTTGACAAGCAGTCAGCGAAGCCCTTCTGTACTGATGGGATGAATTCCTTAGGAACGTTACCACCCTTAACCTCGTTGATGAACTGCAAGTCGCCCTCCTTGTAATCCTCGTCCTTAGGACCGATGGTTACATCGATACAAGCGAACTTACCACGACCACCAGACTGCTTCTTGTAAGTCTCACGGCTCTGAGCTGTCTTAGTGATAGCCTCCTTATAGTTAACCTGAGGCTTACCCTGGTTACACTCAACCTTGAACTCACGCTTCAAACGGTCGATGATGATATCCAAGTGGAGCTCACCCATACCAGAGATGATAGTCTGACCGCTCTGCTCGTCTGTACGAACTGTGAAGGTTGGGTCCTCCTCAGCCAACTTAGCAAGACCGTTATCCATCTTAGCGATGTCTGCCTGGCTCTTTGGCTCAACTGCGATAGAGATCACAGTATCAGGGAATGTCATAGACTCCAATACGATTGGGTGATCCTCATCACAGAGTGTATCACCTGTACGGATATCCTTGAAACCTACACCTGCACCGATATCACCAGCGTCGATAGACTCCATTGGAATTTCCTGCTTAGAGTTCATCTGGAACAGACGGCTGATACGCTCGCGCTTGCCAGAACGTGGGTTGTAAACGTAAGAACCAGCAACAACCTTACCTGAGTAAACACGGAAGAATACCAAGCGGCCCATGAATGGGTCGGTAGCAATCTTAAATGCGAGAGCAGATGTTGGCTCATCCTCAGATGGCTTACGATCCTCTTCCTCCTCAGTATCAGGGTTAGTACCGATGATATTTGGAGTATCCATTGGTGAAGGCAAGAATGCACATACATAGTCGAGCAATGGCTGAACACCCTTGTTCTTGTATGAAGAACCGAGCAACATTGGGCAGCACTCCATAGCACAGCAACCCTTGCGGATAGCAGCGAGGATCTTCTCCTCTGGAATATCCTTACCATCGAGGTAAAGCTCCATAACCTCGTCATCGAAGTTAGCAGCACCCTCGAGGAGCTTATCACGCCACTCAGCAGCCTCATCAGCCAAGTCAGCAGGAATATCCTCTACATCATACTCAGCACCCATAGTCTCATCGTGCCAGAGAATAGCCTTCATCTTGATCAGGTCAACTACACCCTTGAAGTTCTCCTCAGCACCAATAGGAATCTGAATAGCAATAGGATTAGCACCCAAGATATCCTTCATCTGCTGTACTGTCTCAAAGAAGTTAGCACCAGAACGGTCCATCTTGTTTACATAACCGATACGAGGTACATTGTACTTGTCAGCCTGGCGCCATACTGTCTCTGACTGTGGCTGTACACCGTCAGCTGCAGAATATGTAGCAACAGCACCATCGAGTACACGGAGTGAACGCTCAACCTCTGCAGTGAAGTCAACGTGTCCCGGAGTATCGATCAAGTTGATCTTATAAGACTTACCGAGATAGTTCCAGTTACAAGTTGTAGCTGCAGAAGTGATAGTAATACCACGCTCCTGCTCCTGGGCCATCCAGTCCATTGTAGCAGCACCATCGTGTACCTCACCGATCTTATGAGTCTTACCTGTGTAGAACAAGATACGCTCAGATGTTGTTGTCTTACCGGCATCGATGTGCGCCATGATACCGATGTTACGTGTCAAATGTAAATCGCGATTTGCCATTTTCTTTTAAACCTATTTTATAAATTAAATTAGAATCTGAAGTGAGCAAATGCACGGTTAGCCTCAGCCATACGATGCATATCCTCCTTGCGCTTGAATGCGCCACCCTGGTTGTTATAAGCATCCATAATCTCTGCAGCGAGCTTATCTGCCATAGTCTTACCACCACGCTTGCGAGCGAAGATAATAAGATTCTTCATAGAGATACTCTCCTTGCGATCAGGACGAATTTCTGTAGGAACCTGGAAGGTTGCACCACCAATACGGCGGCTCTTAACCTCAACCTGTGGAGTAATATTGTCGAGAGCCTGCTTCCAAATCTCAAGTGCAGACTTCTCCTCGTTAGCCATCTTAGCCTTTACGGTATCGAGTGCATTGTAGAAAATCTCATAAGATGTATTCTTCTTTCCATCATACATCAAATGATTTACGAATTTAGAGACCTTCTGGTCATTGAAGACTGGATCTGGGAGGATCACTCTCTTCTTTGGTTTTGCTTTTCTCATTTTTTAATCGAAAAAATTTAAATTCTGCATGGGGCTGTATATCGTTCTTCAACACTCGCACCCGAGTATTTACTCAACCTGTTACTTCTCCAGCAAAACGTTTAATAAAATAATCTTTTTACCTAAACTCTCGACCTTCTCCGACCGTGAGTTTTCGGATTTCTTTTAATTTTGTCCGGATTAGAATTACTTCTTTGCCTTTGGACGCTTAGCACCGTACTTAGAACGACGCTGTGTGCGGTTTGCAACACCTGCGGTATCAAGAGTACCACGAACGATGTGATAACGTACACCTGGGAGGTCCTTAACACGACCACCGCGAACCAACACGATTGAGTGCTCCTGCAAGTTGTGACCCTCTCCTGGGATGTAAGAGTTAACCTCCTTAGAGTTTGTCAAACGAACACGGGCAACCTTACGCATTGCCGAATTAGGCTTCTTTGGAGTTGTTGTGTAAACACGAACACAAACACCACGACGCTGAGGACATGAATCCAAAGCTGGTGACTTGCTCTTGTCTACCAATACTCGTCTGCCTTTTCTTACTAACTGTGAAATAGTAGGCATAATTTTACTTTTTAATTTATTATTTTATTTTTATTATTGTCTTATTTCCGTATAAGCCACCACCTTATGGGGCTTTTCGGGGTGCAAAGTTACGACTTTTTCGGCAAACTACCTAAATATTAAGGAGACTTTTAAAAAACGAGGGCTAGTTTTAACTTTATATAACTATTAAAAACAAATATTATAAAGAAAAAGCGGCTTTTAGCAGGAAATTTAGTCTTAGTATGTATGTGGTTATGCATTAAGCCTCACCTTTTGGTGTGCCAAATGGAGCGATAGTACGCTCTGGCTCGTCTGCCAACTTAATCTTACCGAAAGCCTGCTCGTAGTTATAAACATTGCTCTGCAATGCCTGGAGCAAACGCTTGGCATGCTCAGGTGCCATGATGACACGGCTCTTGATCTGAGGTGCTGGCATTCCTGGAAGTGCACATGCAAAATCCAAGATGAAGTCTGAACTAGAATGAGTAATCAGTGCCAAGTTAGAGTATGTACCCTCTGCTACTTCTGGGCTGATGCCCATCTGGAACTGATTCTGCTGCTGTTGATTATTCTTATTTTCTTCCATAATTTTATTAAGTTAATAGGATTAAACTTTAAATGATAGTGCAAATTTACACATAATATCTGAAAAAAAAGAATAATTTGCCAATTATTTTGTGTTAAAAGTCCTTTCACACTAAAATGCTTCTAATACAAAGACATAAGCTTAGTGTGAAAGGACTTTTGAAATACAATTTCTTTTTTATCTGAAGAACCGGGCTATCAGAAACGGCTCTTTTCTGCATTACCAGCACCAGAACCCTTATACTTTCTATGACCAGAATTGAATTTATAGACCACCCTGACACCAATTTCACGGGCACTATTATAACTATCCTTCGTCAAGGTTGCATGGTCGCCATACATGGTCCATTGGTCTTTCTGACTTCTGAAGATATCATCAGCATAGAAATTAACAGTCAAGGCTTCATCAAAGAATGTCTTAACCATTCGCATAGAGGCAAAATAACCAGAGCGATACCGGCGGAAGGCATTATAGGATGTCGTATTGGCATGAAGGGTCACCCATGAAGTCCAAGTAGAACTCACCTTAAACTTGTTGTTCCATGTAATACCCAAGGCAGGCTTCGACAAGCCACGAGGAGCACCATATTTTTCCGCATCAAAAAAAGGCTTCTGAAAGAAGACTTGCCATGTAGGCTGATACCAATCGAACTTGGGAGCAGCTATGACATACGCAGTCATAGTCTGCTTGCTGGAAAAGTTCATATTCCTCAAGAAGGCTATATCCTGATGTTTATAAAGGGTAGCATACCAGATGATGGGATTATCCTCATAAAGATATTCCACACCAAACGAAATCCAGTTGCACATCACATCCAATGATACATCATGAGCAATGGTAGGACGAAGATAAGGATCGCCACCTTCATACATATAGCGATTATCATACTGCACCTCATTGCGCAAGGAACTATAAGAAGGACGCTTAGTCTTGCAGGTATATGCCAGAGATGCAGCCCATGGTTCCTTATTCCATGACAGGGTCAGGTTGGGAAACCAATTGCTATAATTCCTGCTAGGCTCTTCTTCATACTTTCCGAAAGAATAATACTTGGCAGACACATACTCGTATCTCAATCCTGCATCCATTGAAAACGAGCCTAAAGGATATGAAAAGGCAAGAAATCCCGCCAAATTATCTTCCTTCATATCGGTGGAAGCATCTGCCACAATGCCTTCAGCATTGCTATACTCTCCGCTACTGTGGGTATGGCTCACTTCGCTTCCCAACTCCAACTGACCCTTGGCTATGGGATAAGAAAGAACCAATTTGCCTGCAAGCAACTGATTATGGCGGCGACTCGCAGTATGGATTTCCCGACTTTCCAATACGGTAGCCTCTTCTGTTTCCAACATATCCCGCCCAGTTTTTTGCCAGAGATAGGTTCCATTAAAATCTACTCCCAGTTTATTGACCTTTCCCACATAGTAAGCATTCAACTCATGGGTAGGTCCACCTATATCATCGGCCAATACTTTCTGTTTGATGATATCCACAGGTTGTCCCTCATTAAATATTTCCTGCTGTCCATCAGCATGCCCTTTCGCATAGGGTTCGCATTCTAAATCATAAGAAGCACCGATAGAGTTTTCATCATTGAGGTCATAATTGAAACCAAAGTTTACTTCTCCCATTGTATTGCGATAGGATAAGGGATCATACTGGTTTACGGTAACATTCTTCGTTCCTTCAATATGCTGAATTAGCGAAGTAGCCTCCTTATGCCCTCTTGTATATCCCAAAAGAGACCCAAACAAGTTGAGTTTTTCACTCTGATAATTGAGACTAAGCTGTTCTGACCCTCCCAGATATCCATTATACCATACCATGGAATTCAAGGATTCACTCACCCCTTCGCCCTGCTTCTTGACGGTTCGGATACGTATGACAGAGCTAACCGTGGCATCATATCTGGCACCAGGCGAAGTAATGATTTCCACATTCTTGATGGCATCAGACTTCAGGCGCTGCAATTCCCTGGAATCTCTCACCTGCTTATTGTTGATATATATAATAGGTGTACCCTTGCCATAAACGCTGATGACATCGGTACTACTTACATTGATGCGAGGTAATTGTCGGAGTACATCAACGGCATCTCCTACTTTTGACAAATCAGAATGCTGTATGTCTATGAGCATTCCTTCACGTCCCATCTTGAAAGAAGGCAATTTCGCCTTCACCGTAACACCATTGATATGCATCGTACTCTCCTTCAACACAACATTTCCGACTTTTCCCACATTATATATATTATATAAGGTGTGATAACCCACGCAACTTACTTTGGCGAGAACCTTCTTCATGCCACAAGGTATCACGAAATTGCCGCTGGCATTGGTCACACCACCTGTGAGAAAGGAAGAATCCCTGGGATTGAGCAAAGCCACATTGGCAAACTCCACTGGTCGATGACGTTCATCAATCACCCGTCCCATCAATTTAGTAGGTTCCTTTTGGGTGCATTCCACGAATATCAAGCTATCCTCTATCGTAGCCTTCATCGGATAAAATCCAAAGACCCGCCCCAAAGCTTCCTGCAAATCGAGATTACGGAAAGAGGTAGTGACGGTGAAATCTTCCAGTTCATTATAGATAAAACTGATTTTATATCGACGGGTAGCCTTGTCTAAATCCTTCAGAACTTCAGACATGGAACGGTTGTTATAGCTTCGAGAGATGCGCTGTCCAAACGATGCCTGTACCAACAGACACATCAGGAAAGCGAACATATATTTCTTCATATTTTTTATATTGATTTGATACATATTACAAATAAGCCAACTTGCAAACAGACCTGTCAGCGACAGGATTATTCTACAACAAGTTGCTCATTGTCCAAAGAGAGAATTATCTGTTGTGAATGATTCAATTCATCCACTACACTCTGCAGACAGTTCTCGCTGTTCCATTCATAATAGAAACGAAGCTGCTTGGCTTCCTGGTTCTGGAACACTACCTTCACTCCATAATACTCTGCCATTTCTCCGAGCATCGTTTCTAAGGAAACATTGTCGAAAGTCTTATGCACAATTTCCTTTTTGACATCAGTTGACGTAGCTTTATCACTGACAACAGCAGTATTTGGACAGGATGCTATTTTTACTTGAGACGTATCCCCTGCCGATGTTTTTTCTACCTGACGATGCGAACTGAATGTATGAATGGCAGCAAAGGCGATACCAGACAGCAAACATACACCAATAAAGGAAGCTGCGAGTTTGTGCCAATCAAAACGGGACTTCACTACCGGATGCTGTTCTGCAAACAATTGCCATTCCTTGTCTACATCCAAATCTTTCTCCGTCGCTTCCTTATCAAAAGCCATACGCATCTCCATCATTGTGAGATAGGTCTGGCGAGATTCCTCATCTTGAAGAATCTCCTTAATCTGAGACTCAGAATAATGCTCTGGGTGCTCAATCATGTCGATTACCTGTGTTAACTTATCCATTGTTCTTGGGATTAAAATGTTCTTTTATTCGTTTGATGCCTTGAGCAAGATGCTTATAGACGGCAGCCTCACTGATGCCTAACTCTTCAGAGATATCACGATAAGTGAGCTTTTGGCAATAATGCATATTGACTACCCGACGTGTTTGGAGCGTCAATTCCCGGTCTATAAAACGAAGCATCTGATCAGCCTTGCTCATCTCATGGTCTATCTCGCGAATGATTCGGTTTTCATCATGCACGATATCTACCGCATGATCCACCTTAAGACCAGCCTTGACCTTTTCATGAAGGGTCATCTTCCTGAGAGAATTCAAACATCGGTTTCGAGTAAGAACGACAAAGTAACCTTCCGTACTATTGGGCGGAATCCGCAGCTTTCCACTAAGCATATCTGCAAAAACATCGCTCACCACATCCCTTGCGGTCTCTTCATCCCCTAGAATCATCCTCGAAACGAGAAACATCTTTGAATAATGCTGGCGAAAAAGTTGTTCTATCTTTTCCATTTCTATTTTTATCTGTATTGTTTATCCCAAGAACACATCAAGGTATCAAATTCCCAACCCCAAAAGAA
The DNA here is from genome assembly GCF_002224675.1 of Segatella copri. Lineage (GTDB taxonomy): Bacteria > Bacteroidota > Bacteroidia > Bacteroidales > Bacteroidaceae > Prevotella > Prevotella copri_U. Next base: position 101,263 of record NZ_NMPZ01000010.1, read on the forward strand.
GAAAAAATATTAAAAAGTTGATTTGATATCATCAACAGGCAGGCAATATCAAGAAAAGAGCCATAGATGATGACTCACCTATGGCTCTTATACCTTATTATATATATGTTACTCTAACCTTCAGATTAGTCCACGATTGGAGAATCTGCATAGTCGAGTACATTCTTTCTGTTAGCCTGCATGCGCTCGTACTCTTCCTTAGAACCAACAACAAGCTTCTCCCACTGGCGGAGACCGGTACCTGCTGGAATCAAGTGACCGCAGATAACATTCTCCTTCATTCCCTCAAGGTAATCTACCTTACCACGAATAGCAGCCTCGTTCAAGACCTTAGTGGTCTCCTGGAAGGAAGCGGCACTCATAAAGCTCTTAGTACCAAGAGCGGCACGGGTAATACCCTGGAGTATCTGAGTAGATGTTGCAGCTACGGCATCACGAACCTGAACAAGCTTCATATCGCGACGCTTCAATGCAGAGTTCTCATCACGCAACTTACGGGCTGTGATGATCTGACCAGGCTTGAGCTCAGTGCTGTCACCAGCATTGGTAACAACCTTCTTACCCCAGATACGGTCATTCTCCTCAGCGAAGTCGAGCTTATCAACCAACTCCTGCTCCAAGAATGTAGTATCTCCTGGATCGTCGATACGAACCTTACGCATCATCTGACGAACAACCACCTCGAAGTGCTTATCGTTGATAGCCACACCCTGGAGACGGTAAACGTCCTGGATCTGGTTAACGATGTACTCCTGAACAGCGGTAGGACCCATGATAGCGAGGATATCGCCTGGAGTTACACTACCATCAGAAAGAGGAGTACCAGCACGTACGGCGTCATGCTCCTGTACCAGGATCTGCTTAGAGAGTGATACGAGATACTTCTTCTGGTCGCCAGTCTTAGAGGTTACGATGATCTCACGGTTACCACGCTTTACCTTACCCATAGTTACCTCACCATCGATTTCAGATACGACAGCTGGGTTAGATGGGTTACGAGCCTCGAGAAGCTCGGTTACACGTGGAAGACCACCGGTGATATCACCAGCACCACCTACGGCGCGAGGAATCTTAACCAAGACCTCACCAGTCTTAATAGTCTGACCATCCTCTACAACGAGGTGACCACCTACAGGGAAGTTATATGTACCTACAATCTCACCGTTTGCATCAATAACATCACAAGAAGGAACCATCGCCTTATTCTTAGAATCGGTGATGATCTTCTCCTCCAAACCAGTAGTCTCATCGACCTCGGCACGGTAGGTCTGATCCTTCTGAACGTCGTTGAACTTCAAGGTACCAGCGTACTGGCTGACGATAACGGCGTTGAATGGGTCCCAACGAGCAATCACAGTATCCTTCTCAACAATCTCACCCTCCTTGTGATACAAAGAAGAACCGTAAGGTACATTCAATGTAGCCAGGACGATGTTTGTATTTGGATCAACGAAACGGATTTCAGCCAAGTGGCTTACTACCTTCTCGCACTTGATATCGTTGCCTTCCTCATCTTCCTCTACGAATGGAACAGTGCTCAACTCATCAAACTCGATGCGAGACTTGTTCTTCGCAGCAATCTTAGCATTGGCAGCTGCGTTAGACGCAATACCACCGGCGTGGAAGGTACGGAGAGTAAGCTGAGTACCAGGCTCACCGATAGCCTGTGCAGCGATGACGCCCACAGCCTCACCGAGCTGAACCATACGAGCTGTAGCCAAGTTACGGCCGTAACACTTCATGCAGACACCCTTCTTGCTCTCACAAGTGAGTACTGAACGGATCTCAACGCTCTCGATTGGAGACTCATCGATGATCTTAGCCTTAGCCTCAGTGATTTCCTCACCAGACTTAACGATCAACTCACCTGTTGTAGGGTGGATGATATCGTGTACAGATACACGACCCAAGATACGCTCGTAGAGAGAAGAGATAATCTCATCACCATTCTTCAAAGCGGTGCAAACCAAGCCACGCAAGGTACCGCAATCCTCCTGAGTAATGATGACATCATGAGATACGTCAACAAGACGACGAGTCAAGTAACCAGCATCGGCAGTCTTCATCGCGGTATCAGCAAGACCCTTACGAGCACCGTGAGAAGCGATAAAGTACTCCAACACAGACATACCCTCCTTAAAGTTAGAAAGGATAGGGTTCTCAATAATCTGCGCACCTTCTGCACCAGCCTTCTGAGGCTTAGCCATCAAACCACGCATACCAGACAACTGCTTAATCTGATCCTTAGAACCACGGGCTCCAGAGTCAAGCATCATGTAAACGGCATTGAATCCCTGATCTGCCTCTGTCATCTCCTTCATCAGGATATTACCCAAATCGGTATTTACGTGAGTCCACGCATCGATTACCTGGTTGTAACGCTCCTTGTTGGTGATGAAACCCATATTATAGTTGTTGGTGATTTCCTCAACCTCCTTGCGACCACGCTCAACAATCTCCTCCTTCTCAGGTGGGATGATGATATCACCAAGATTGAATGACAAACCAGCAACGTATGCCATACGATAACCCAGATTCTTGATACCATCAAGGAAGGCACAAGCCTCTGCCATACCAACAGCCTTGATTACATTAGAAATCAAGCCGCGGAGTGTCTTCTTAGAGATAACGTCGTTGAAGAAGCCTACCTCATCAGGGATGATACCATTCACGATAACACGACCTACAGAGGTCTCAATCATACGCTTCTGGATTTTACCGTCAACCAAGTCGTCAACGATCACCTTTACCAAGGCATGGAGATCACAACGCCCCTCATTACGAGCGATCAAAGCCTCCTCAGGACCATAGAATGTCAAGCCCTCGCCCTTAGCACCTGGACGAATCTTTGTAATATAGTAGAGACCAAGCACCATATCCTGAGAAGGAACGGTGATAGGCGCACCATTAGCAGGGTTCAAAATGTTGTGGCTCTGGAGCATCAGGATCTGAGTCTCCAAGATAGCCTCGTTGCTCAATGGAAGGTGAACAGCCATCTGGTCACCATCGAAGTCGGCATTGAACGCTGTACATGCCAATGGGTGCAACTGGATAGCCTTACCCTCGATCATCTTAGGCTGGAATGCCTGGATACCGAGACGGTGAAGTGTAGGGGCACGGTTCAACATAACCGGATGACCCTTCATCACATTCTCCAGAATATCCCAGATAACTGGCTCACGACGATCAACAATCTTCTTGGCACTCTTGACAGTCTTTACGATACCACGCTCAATCAACTTACGGATGATGAATGGTTTGTAAAGCTCTGCAGCCATCAACTTAGGAAGACCGCACTCGCCCATCTTCAACTCAGGACCTACAACGATTACCGAACGAGCAGAGTAGTCAACACGCTTACCCAACAAGTTCTGACGGAAACGACCCTGCTTACCCTTCAAAGAATCTGAGAGAGACTTCAACGGACGATTGCTCTCGCTCTTTACAGCAGAGCTCTTGCGTGAGTTGTCGAACAAGCTATCAACAGCCTCCTGCAACATACGCTTCTCGTTACGGAGGATCACCTCAGGAGCCTTAATCTCTACCAATCGCTTCAAACGGTTGTTACGGATGATTACACGACGATAAAGATCATTCAAGTCTGATGTTGCAAAACGACCACCATCCAGTGGTACCAAAGGACGAAGCTCTGGAGGAGTAACAGGAATGATCTTCATGACCATCCACTCAGGCTTGTTGATTCCCTTGCTTGCACGGAAGCCCTCTACTACGTTCAAGCGCTTCAATGCCTCAGTCTTGCGCTGCTGGCTAGAGTCATTGTTGGCACGGTCGCGGAGTTCGTATGACAAAGAGTCGAGATCCACATTCTGCAACAACTGATAGATAGCCTCGGCACCCATCTTGGCAACAAACTTATTAGGGTCTGTATCTTCCAGACGCTCGTTGTCGCCATTTGGGTCGTACTGATCAAGAATAGCCATGTACTCGTCCTCTGACAAGAGGTCGAGCTTATGAGAACCATTCAGCTCAATGCCGTCAGCATCAGTCTTACCCTCAAGAATACCAGGCTGGATCACTACATACTTCTCGTAGTAGATAACAGCATCAAGCTTCTTGGTTGGCATACCGAGAAGGTAACCAATCTTGTTAGGGAGAGAACGGAAGTACCAGATGTGAGCCACTGGTACAACAAGCTCAATGTGACCAGAACGCTCGCGACGAACCTTCTTCTCAGTAACCTCTACACCGCATCGGTCGCAGACGATTCCCTTATAACGGATACGTTTGTACTTGCCGCAGGCGCACTCATAGTCCTTGGTAGGACCAAAAATGCGCTCGCAGAAGAGACCATCACGCTCCGGCTTATATGTTCGATAATTAATGGTTTCAGGCTTAGTAACCTCACCATACGAATTTTCCAGGATCTCCTCTGGTGAAGCGAGACCGATGGTAATCTTCGTAAAATTATTCTTTACCTTTGTATCTTTTTTGAAAGCCATGTTTCTATATCTTAATTAGGGGTTCTCAAAATTAATCAAGTTTGATGCTCAAGCCAAGGCCGCGAAGCTCGTGGAGCAATACGTTGAGTGACTCAGGAATACCTGGTGTAGGCATTGGATCACCCTTCACGATTGCCTCGTATGCCTTGCTACGTCCTACAACATCATCTGACTTGATGGTCAGAATCTCCTGCAATACGTGGCTAGCACCGAATGCCTCGATGGCCCAAACCTCCATCTCTCCGAATCGCTGACCACCAAACTGTGCCTTACCACCAAGTGGCTGCTGAGTAATCAGAGAGTAAGGACCGATAGAACGTGCGTGCATCTTATCCTCTACCATGTGACCCAACTTCAAGAAGTAAGTCATACCGACGGTAGCTGGCTGGTCGAACTGCTCACCAGTCTCACCATCATAGAGGTAAGTAGAGCAGAAACGTGGAAGACCTGCCTTGTCTGTCCATACAGAGAGGTCCTCAAGATGAGCACCATCGAAGATAGGAGTAGCAAACTTAACACCCAACTTCTTACCTGCAGCCCCCAGGATACACTCGAAGATCTGACCGAGGTTCATTCGAGAAGGCACACCCAATGGGTTCAATACCATATCTACAGGACGACCGTCTGCCATGAATGGCATATCCTCAAGACGTACTACCTTAGAAACGATACCCTTGTTACCATGACGACCAGCAAGTTTATCACCAACCTGAATCTTACGCTTCTTAGCGATATAAACCTTAGCCATCTGGAGAATTCCTGATGGAAGTTCATCACCGATAGTGATAGCAAACTTGCGACGCTTCAACTCAGCATCGAGCTGCTTATACTTGCGGATATAGTTCATGATCAGGCGCTGAATCAAAGTATTGGTATGATCATCCTCTGTCCAACCATTAGACTGTACGCCATCATACTCCAGGTTCTTCAAAGCTGTTGTTGTGAACTTGCTACCCTTGGTGATGATCTCAGCACCAGAGTAATCCTTCACGCCCTGAGAAGTCTTGCCCTCAGTCAAGGTGAGCAACTTATCAACCAAGATATCCTTCAAATCGTCGCCCTTTGCCTCGTACTCCTCATCAATCTTGGCAAGGATAATCTTATCCTGTTTCTTAGACTCACGAGTCTTAACGGCACGAGAGAACAACTTCTTGTCGATAACAACACCACTCAATGATGGGTTAGCCTTCAATGAAGAATCCTTCACATCACCAGCCTTATCACCGAAGATGGCACGGAGCAACTTCTCTTCTGGAGAAGGATCGCTCTCACCCTTAGGTGAAATCTTACCAATCATGATATCGCCTGGCTCGATACGAGCACCAACGCGAACAATACCATTATCATCAAGATCCTTGGTAGCTTCCTCGCTGACATTAGGAATATCAGAAGTGAACTCCTCAACACCACGCTTGGTCTCACGTACATCGAGTGAATACTCATCAACGTGAACAGATGTCAAAACATCATCGCGAACCATACGCTCTGAGATAACGACAGCATCCTCATAGTTGTAACCCTTCCAAGGAATGTAAGCTACGAGCAAGTTACGGCCCAAAGCCAACTCACCATTCTCAGTAGCATAACCCTCTGTCAGGATATCACCCTTCTTGACGCGCTGACCCTTGTTACAGATAGGACGCAAGTCGATGGTCATATTCTGGTTGGTACGACGGAACTTAGGAATGCGGTACTCCTTCAAGGCTGGCTCGAAGCTTACGAACTCATCATCCTCAGTGCGATCGTAGAGGATACGGATGGTTGTAGCATCTACATACTCTATAACACCCTCGCCCTCTGCAGTAATCATGGTACGAGAATCCTCGCACACCTGTTTCTCAAGACCAGTACCTACGATAGGTGCATCATTGTGAAGCAAAGGAACTGCCTGGCGCATCATGTTACATCCCATCAACGCACGGTGACCATCATCATGCTCCAAGAATGGAATCAAACCTGCTGAAACAGATGCAATCTGCTGTGGGGAAACATCCACATAGTCAACCTCTGAAGGTGGAACAACTGGATAATCAGCATCCTGACGGCACTTAACCACGTCGCGGATAAATGCACCATCTTCTGTCAAAGGAGCATTACCCTGACCGATGATCTTAGCCTCCTCATCCTCAGCTGTCAAGTAAACAACATCATCGTTGTTCATATCAACCTTGCTATCGTTCACCTTACGGTAAGGAGTTACGATAAAGCCGAGGTCATTGATCTTTGCATACATACAGAGTGAAGAAATCAAACCGATGTTTGGACCTTCAGGACTCTCAATAGGACAAAGACGACCATAGTGAGTATAGTGTACGTCTCGAACCTCGAAACCAGCACGCTCACGAGACAAACCACCAGGACCAAGGGCAGAAAGACGACGCTTGTGGGTTACCTCAGCCAATGGGTTAGTCTGGTCCATGAACTGTGACAATGGGTTGGTACCAAAGAATGAGTTGATAACGCTAGAGATGGTCTTGGCATTGATCAAATCTGTTGGAGTGAACACCTCATTGTCGCGTACATTCATACGCTCACGGATAGTGCGGCTCATACGTGCCAAACCGATAGAGAACTGGTTAGCCAGCTGCTCGCCTACGGTACGAACACGACGGTTAGACAAGTGGTCGATATCATCGACAGTAGCACTTGAGTTGATGAGCTGAATCAAATATTTGATAATCTCGATGATGTCATCCTTAGTCAAAACGCGGACATCAACATCGGTATCGAGACCTAATTTCTTATTAATACGGTAACGACCAACCTCACCCAAATCATAACGCTTGTCAGAGAAGAACAAGTTCTGGAAAACTTCACGTGCACTTGCATCATCAGCAGGATCTGCATTACGCAACTGGCGATAGATGTAGTTCACAGCCTCCTTCTCAGAGTTACTTGGGTCCTTGGCCAAAGTATTGAAGATGATTGTGTACTTGCTGGCAGCATCTACATCCTTATGCAAAAGCACAGAAGCAGCACCACTCTCTACAATCTCCTCAATGTTGTCGGCAGTAAGCTCTGTCTCACGCTCCATGATCACCTCGTTACGCTCGATAGATACAACTTCACCTGTATCCTCATCTACGAAGTCCTCATTCCAGCTCTTCAAGACACGAGCAGCCAACTTGCGACCGATAGCAGCCTTCATATTCTTCTTGTTCACCTTCACCTCTTCAGCGAGATCGAAAATCTGGAGAATATCCTTATCCTGCTCATAACCGATGGCACGGAGCAAGGTAGTAACAGGCAACTTCTTCTTACGGTCAATGTAAGCATACATCACATTGTTGATGTCAGTAGCAAACTCAATCCAGCTACCCTTGAATGGGATGATACGTGCAGAATAAAGCACAGTACCATTGGCATGAACACCCTGTCCGAAGAACACACCAGGTGAACGGTGCAACTGAGAAACAACAACGCGCTCAGCACCGTTGATGACGAATGTACCATTATCAGTCATATAAGGGATTGTACCCAAGAATACATCCTGGATAAAAGTACCGAAGTCCTCATGATCAGGATCAGTACAATACAGTTTCATCTTAGCCTTCAAAGGTACGCTATATGTAAGACCACGCTCCAAGCACTCATCGATGGTGTAGCGAGGAGGGTCAATATAGTAATCCAAGAACTCAAGAACGAAATTATTACGAGTATCGGTGATAGGGAAGTTCTCAGAGAACACCTTATACAAACCGTCATTCTTGCGTTCCTCAGGCGGAGTATCCAACTGTAAGAAGTCCTTAAAAGACTTTAACTGCACATCGAGAAAATCCGGATATGGATACGGATTATGCACGCTGGCAAAATTTACTCTGTTATCAACAATTTTTGTAGCCATTAGAAGTTATTAAATGGGGGTTTTATTAACATGATAATAAAAGACACAAAAAGGTTAGGACTCGCCTACTAGGAGAATCCTAACCATTATGTAAGAGATGTAATTAATCTAATTACTTGAGCTCTACCTTAGCACCAGCCTCTTCGATAGCCTTCTTAAGGTTCTCAGCCTCGTCCTTAGATACACCCTCCTTGATAGTAGAAGGAGCACCGTCTACGAGATCCTTAGCCTCTTTCAAACCGAGACCACAAGCCTCCTTAACTGCCTTAACAACCTGGAGCTTAGCGCCACCAACCTCAGCGAGGACTACGTCGAAAGAAGACTTCTCCTCAGCTGCAGCTGCACCACCAGCAGCAGGACCAGCAGCTACAGCTACAGCTGCAGCAGCAGGCTCGATGCCATACTCGTCCTTGAGGACTGTTGCCAACTCATTAACTTCCTTAACAGTAAGATTTACTAACTCTTCTGCAATAGCTTTGATATCTGCCATTTTATTCTAAAAATTTTATTTGTTTATACTATTAATATATGAAATGTTGTATTTACTCAGGACGCTCACCCAAAGTCTTAAGCACACCGTGAATAGTGTCGCCTCCTGACTGAAGAGCAGAAAGAACGTTCTTTGCTGGAGACTGCAGCAAAGCAACAATCTCTGCGATAACCTCGTTCTTGCTCTTGAGAGATGCGAGTTCAGCGAGCTTGTCAGCGCCTACATAGAAGCTTTCCTCAGCGTATGCTGCCTTCAATGCTGGAACGCCTTCCTTCTCGTATTCCTTCAACAACTTAGCTGGTACGTTAGCTGTATTTGTGAACAATACTGCAGTAGTACCCTTCAAGCTGCCATAAAGCTCAGAGAAATCGATGTCTGAAGCCTCGAATGCCTTGTGGAGCAAGGAGTTCTTAACAACAACCATCTTAATCTCACTCTTAAAGCACTTGCGACGGAGATTGCTAGTCTTCTCAGCGTCCAATCCTGTAACATCTACAAGATAGAAGTGAGGGAATTCCTGAATCTTCTGTCCAAGTTCGGTGATGATAGTATCTTTAACTTCTTTCTTCATTTTACAAAACTTTTAGAGTTATTCAACTGATTTAGGATCAATCTTGATACCCTTACTCATAGTGCTTGAAATAAAGATACTCTTGATATATGTACCTTTAGCAGCAGCAGGCTTCAACTTGATAACTGTATTGATGAACTCCTTAGCATTTCCGTAGATCTGCTCAGGTGTCATGCTGACCTTACCGATTGATGTGTGGATAATACCAGCCTTATCAACCTTGAAGTCAATCTTACCTTGTTTAACTTCCTTAACTGCCTTAGCAACATCCATAGTTACAGTACCACTCTTAGGGTTAGGCATCAATCCACGAGGACCGAGAACACGACCCAAAGGACCAATCTTACCCATGCAAGATGGCATTGTGATGATGACATCAATATCTGTCCAACCACCCTTAATCTTCTCAACATACTCGTCGAGACCTACGTAGTCAGCGCCTGCTTCCTTAGCAGCAGCTTCCTGATCAGGAGTACAGAGTGCGAGCACACGAGTAACCTTACCGGTACCGTTTGGCAATGAAACAACGCCACGAACCATCTGGTTAGCCTTACGTGGGTCAACACCTAAACGTACATCAACATCGAGAGATGCGTCAAACTTGGTAGTAGTAATCTCCTTTACCAACTCTGCAGCCTCTTTCAAAGTGTACATCTTCCCTGCTTCAACCTTATCAGCTACTGATTTTTGATTTTTTGTCAGTTTACTCATTTTTCTAATTGAAGTTTTAAATTATTTACCAGGGAAGTCTCCCTTTACAGTAATACCCATACTTCTTGCAGTACCAGCGATGAGCTTCATAGCTGACTCTACAGTGAAGCAGTTCAAGTCCTTCATCTTATCCTCAGCGATTACCTTTACCTGATCCCAAGTAAGAGAAGCAACCTTCTGACGATTAGGCTGAGCAGAACCACTCTTGATCTTAGCAGCCTCTTTCAACTGTACTGCAGCAGGAGGAGTCTTGATTACGAAATCGAACGACTTGTCAGTGTAATATGTAATAACAACTGGCAATACCTTACCTGCCTTGTCCTGGGTACGGGCGTTGAACTCCTTGCAGAATCCCATGATATTAATACCTTTAGAACCCAATGCAGGTCCTACTGGAGGTGAAGGATTTGCAGCGCCACCTTTAATCTGTAATTTGATTAATCCAGCAACTTCTTTAGCCATTTTTTTGTTAATATTTAAAATTGAAACTTATAAAAGGACATCAAGTTCTCGTAACAGAGCCTTATTCCTTTTCTACTTGCATAAAACCTAATTCCAATGGAGTTTTACGTCCAAAGATCTTAACCGTTACCTTAAGCTTGCGCTTCTCCAAGTTAACCTCTTCAATAACGCCGCTAAAGCCACTAAATGGACCTTCCATTACCTTAACAGTATCATTAACCAAGTAAGGACAATCGAGATTCTCCTCAAACTCAGTCTCTTCTACAGTACCCAACATACGATTGATATCGCGCTGTGGTACAGGAGTTGGTTCATCCAAACCACCAAGGAAACCTAAAACATTAGGCATGAAACGCAGAGTATGCGCAACATCGCCCTTCAGTCTAGCTTCTACAAAAACATAACCAGGAAGAGAAACCTTTTCTTTAACGACTCTCTTACCGTTACGTACAGATGCATGCTTCTCGAGTGGTATTAACACCTGAGAAACATTTGCTGCAAGTAAATCATTGTGCTTCATCTCAGCTTCGATGTATTCCTTCACCTTAGCCTCCTTGCCGCTTACGGCCTTCAGCACATACCATTTATTTCCTGTGTCTGCCATTTCCTCTAAAAATTAACCTGGATAAACTACACCCATAAAGGCTTTGAATACAGAATCCATCGCGAACACCACCAATGCAATGACTAGGGAAGCAGATAATACAACCATTGCACTATGAGTTAGTTCGGCACGTGATGGCCAAGTAGTCTTATGCGCAAGTTCATCGTAACATGCCTTGCAATAACTTACTATCTTATTCATATTATCTTCTATTTAGCACGGGTTGAAGGGCTCGAACCCTCGACACCTGGTTTTGGAGACCAGTGCTCTACCAACTGAGCTAAACCCGTAAGTTGACTTCCGCCTCCGCAGAAACGGAAGTCATATATAGTAAATCTAGAAAATTCTAAATTACTTGATATCGTCAAGAATTGATGTAATCTGACCAGAACCTACTGTACGACCACCCTCACGGATAGCGAAACGGAGACCCTCGTTCAAAGCAACCTTGTAGATCAACTCTACCTCAATCTCTACGTTATCACCAGGCATTACCATCTCAACTCCCTCTGGAAGCTTGATCTCACCTGTACAGTCCATAGTACGGAGATAGAACTGAGGACGATACTTGTTACCGAATGGAGTATGACGACCACCCTCTTCCTTCTTCAATACATAGATAGAAGCCTTGAAGTGATCGTGAGGAGTAATAGCACCTGGGTGTACAACTACCATACCACGCTTAACCTCTGCCTTATCAATACCACGGAGAAGCAAACCTACGTTATCACCTGCCTCACCCTCAGCGAGAACCTTACGGAACATCTCAACACCAGTGATGACAGACTTCTTATCCTCACCAAGACCGAGCAACTGAACCTCGTCACCTACCTTGCAACGACCAGTCTCGATACGACCTGTAGCAACAGTACCACGACCTGTGATTGAGAATACATCCTCGATAGGCATCAAGAATGGCTTGTCAACCTCACGCTCAGGCTCCTGAATCCACTCATCAACAACGTCCATCAAGTGCTCAACAGACTTAACCCACTTCTCAACACCATTCAAAGCACCGAGAGCAGAACCGCGTACGATTGGAGTATCCTCCTCATAACCGTACTGCTCGAGGATCTCATGAAGCTCCATCTCAACGAGCTCAAGCATCTCCTCATCGTCAACCATATCGCACTTGTTCAAGAAAACGACCAAGCGAGGAACGTTTACCTGACGTGCAAGAAGTACGTGCTCACGTGTCTGTGGCATAGGACCATCAGTAGCAGCACAAACCAAGATAGCACCATCCATCTGAGCAGCACCAGTAACCATGTTCTTTACATAGTCAGCGTGTCCAGGACAGTCAACGTGTGCATAGTGACGCTTTGCTGTCTCATACTCGATGTGAGCAGAGTTGATAGTGATACCACGCTCTTTCTCCTCAGGAGCATTATCAATCTGATCGAATGACTTAACTGCCTCAGATGTACCGAGCTTCTCATTCAATACCTTAGAGATAGCTGCAGTAAGAGTAGTCTTACCATGGTCAACATGACCAATTGTACCAATGTTTACATGCGGTTTGGTACGCACGAATTCTTCTTTAGCCATAGCTTTTTCTTTTTATTTATATAAATGAATAATCAATTAATTAATATATTGTCTCCACGCTTTCTACTTCTCACTTCCGCTTGAAGCAGAGCTGTAACTGAGAGTTGAACTCAGGACCTCTTCCTTACCAAGGAAGTGCTCTACCACTGAGCTATTACAGCATTTCAACATCGAGCGGAAAACGGGGCTCAAACCCGCGACCCCCAGCTTGGAAGGCTAGTGCTCTATCAACTGAGCTATTTCCGCTTATCAAAGAAAGTGGGTAGTGATGGATTCGAACCACCGAAGGCATAGCCAGCAGATTTACAGTCTGCCCCATTTGGCCACTCTGGTAACTACCCATGGTCTTTCTTTTTCTGAGCCTCTTGTCGGATTCGAACCAACGACCCCGAGATTACAAATCACGTGCTCTGGCCAACTGAGCTAAAGAGGCAATCTTTACAGCCGCAATGCGACTAAGTTTTCGACCTATCGGAAAACGGCTGCAAAGATACAACTATTTTTTCATTCCACCAAATTTTTCGGAATATTTTTTATCGATTTCTTGTTTTTTCTTTAAATTTGGTCAATTGAACCTTCATTGAGTCCACTGCTTGGTCAATTCCTTCCTCAAAAGTATCGCATGTCTTCTCAACGAACAATGTCGTTCCAGGGACAGCAACTTCAAGGTGAACTTCCTTATTAAGAGCGGTAGCAGGCTTAACGACCTTTAATTGCACCTCTACTTTCTGTATATCTTCATAAGTTTTCTCCAACTTGGCGACTTTCTTTTCGATAAACGCCTGTAACTTCTCGGTAGCGTCGAAATGAATCGACTGAATCTTAATTTCCATAGTGACCTCCAATTTTAAAAAGGTTACGCCCTAGGATGGGCAATATTATAAACTCGTTTTAATTGCTCGAACGTAGTATGCGTATAAATCTCGGTTGTCGAGAGATTCGCATGTCCAAGCAGCTTTTTCAAACTTTCAATTCCTACGTGATGATTCAGCATTGCCGTAGCAAACGAATGTCTCAACACATGAGGACTTTTTTTCTTCAACGAGCAAACCCTTGCGAGGTTCGTTCTCACGATATCCCTTACCTTTTCAGGCTGCATCCTTTCACCTTTATCAGAAAGGAAGAATGCCGGAGAAGAAGCTTCAACGCTTGCATCCCTCAACTTAAGATATTCGCGGAGCGTATTTTTAAGCTCGTCACCGAATGGCACTATTCTCTGTTTGTTTCCCTTACCCGTTATCTTGATCTCCGAATTCACGAAGCTGACATCACAGTCATCCAGATTCACGAGTTCCGACAGTCGCATCCCGGTTTCATAGAACGTTATAATTATGGTACGCGCACGTACATTATTATAATCATCGCCCCACACCTGCCTATCCAGAAGTTCATCCATCTCACTTTCCTTAACGAATTGTGGAAGAGGTTTCTCTTTTTTAGGCCCCTTGATGCTATATACAGGATCAGACTCAACATAATGTCTTGTCAAAGCAAACCGGTAGAAGGTTTTCAGAGCACTGAGCCGACGTTCGACCGTTGCAGCTGAGTTTCCCTTATCCATCATGCTTTCCATCCAATTCCGAACCATGTCAGAATCGACAGTCTCCCAAGAGAACGAATCAGACAAGCCTTTAGCAAACTTCTCGAAGTAGGTTAAATCATCCCGATAGCTTTCTACTGTCCGCGGCGACCTGTTCAGCTCACAGCATAAGTATTCCAAGAACTTGTCTATATTCAACATAACAGTTGTAGTTTTTGTTATTCGGCAACGAAATTACGAAAATATTTCGAAACTACCAAATATTTTGAGGATTTTTTACTTTTAATGCTCTCTTCTTGGATTTTTGCTTCCAATAAGAGAGCATTTTCATCCTCTCCGAGGACAATATTATTCCTCGTTAGCGCGCAACTGCTGTACGTAGATGGCGTGTTCCATCTTGAGACGCTTCAAAACAGATGGCTTGTCGTACTGCTGACGAGCACGCAACTCCTTAACAACACCTGTCTTTTCAAACTTTCTCTTAAACTTCTTGAGAGCTCTCTCGATGTTCTCACCGTCCTTAACTGGTACAATAATCATTTTTTTGCTTTTTAATTTATTATGTTAAACTTATGTTATTTCTAGCGAAATGGGCGTAATGCCACAAATTGCGGGTGCAAAATTACATCTTATTTTTCAGAAAACCAAGATTTTAGGCATTTTTTTGCTCTAAAACCTTTATTTTATGGCTTTTGTGGCATTTTTCAGCCATTTTTTCTCTTCTTCATCGAGATAAGGAGCCAATCTTGCATACACTTCAGCATGATAATCATTGAGCCATGCAATCTCTTCCGGCAAGAGCATTTCTACATCTATCGGAGTGGTGTCGATCGGACAGAGGGTAAGGGATTCTATCTGAAGGAACTTACCGAATTCTGTCTCCTTATAATCTTGAATCAGTACGGTATTCTCGATTCTCACGCCGAACTTTCCAGCAAGATAGAGTCCTGGCTCATCTGTCAGCGTCATTCCTGCACGGAGAGGTGCCGGCATATATTCCATACGAACCTGATGAGGACCCTCATGCACATTCAGATAAGAACCTACACCATGTCCGGTACCGTGAAGGAAGTTCAGGCCTTCTCTCCACATGCATTCTCTGGCAAGCGCATCCAACTGAGTACCAGAAGCTCCATCCGGGAATTTTGCCAACTCCAGCTGGATGTGTCCCTTGAGAACCAAGGTGTAGATATGCTTCATCTCGTCTGTTACTGGACCAAGAGCGATGGTACGGGTGAGGTCTGTAGTTGCATCCTGATACTGGGCTCCGGAATCCAGCAGAAGAAGTCCTTCCGGCTTGAGCGGAATATCGGTCTCAGGAGATGCCTCGTAATGCACGATAGCTCCATGCTCCTGATAACCTGCTATTGTATCAAACGAGATGTCGCGGAACAAATCCTGCTCAGCACGCAATGCTGTCAACTTCTTATCGATGGAAATCTCGGTCTCACCTCCAGCTTCCACAGCAGGGAGCAGCCATTTCAGGAACTTGACCATTGCCACACCATCACGTACCATTGCTCGGCGATAGCCAGCAATTTCAGCTTCACTCTTCACAGCCTTCATAGCTGGGATTGGAGAGTTCTGGGAAATGATCTCCTGGCATTTCACGGTTTTCCAAAGATGATAACTGGTTTCATTGCCATCCAGGAGAATATTATATTCTGCATACTGCTTCAATCCCTCTTCCACCTTATTATAATTATATACAGAGATACCAGCTTCCTGGAGATAAGCACGAATTTCATCTGTAAGCTTAGCCTCATCTACAAAAAGCGACACCTTATCAGATGCAATCAGGAGATAACTAACGAATACCGGATTGCAATGCACATCCGTACCACGCAAGTTCAAGGTCCAGGCAATATCATCGAGTGCAGACACCAGCATACCATCAGCATGAACACCTCGCAAAGCCTTTCTGACTCGAGCTATCTTAGAAACGGCTGTCTCACCGGCAAAATCCATAGGCTGAATCTCCACCGGATTTTCCGGAATAGCAGGACGATTTTTCCATATCTCCTTCAATGGATCAAAATTAGTGCGCAAGGTAATACCACCCTCCTTACGCAAATCAGAGATAAGTGCCGAGGTCATTGAGTATGAGTTGACCATACCATCCAGTCCGACCTCTGGAGATGCAACATCTGCCAATTCCTTTCCCAGCCATTCTGCAATAGTAGGAGTTCCAGGAATCTTGAGCTTCATTAACTGAAATTCTGTT
Source organism: Segatella copri (assembly GCF_002224675.1). Lineage (GTDB taxonomy): Bacteria > Bacteroidota > Bacteroidia > Bacteroidales > Bacteroidaceae > Prevotella > Prevotella copri_U. Next base: position 117,717 of record NZ_NMPZ01000010.1, read on the forward strand.
CCACTCAACTGTTCTTCTGCCGCAAGGAAGTAGCGGGAGTCTGTCCACAATGCAGCAGAGTTCATGGTTACTACAGCGGTTCCAGCCGATCCGTTGAATCCGGAGATCCAAGCTCTGCCGAGCCAATGGTCTGCCACATACTCACTCTGATGAGCATCCGTACTAGGGAAGATAAAGGCAGCCAGATGCTCACGCTTCATCACTTCCCTCAAGCTAGCTAATCTTAGATTGATTTCATTCATAATTGCCAAGTATTGATAATAACATATTCGATTTTCATGCCATTTACCGCCTCCAGAGCAGAGGAAATAACGGCATTTTGCTAATTAGAGATTACAAAGATACTAATTTTAAGAATTAATCACAAATTTAAGCGAAAAATAATGCACGTTTTACATTACTTTTTATTAATTTTGCGGTCGGAAAGCTAAAAGTGCGAGATTTACGGTCTTTTTAACCGATAGCAATCCCAAAAAGCAAGGGCTGCGACCAGGTGCCGCCTACCCTAACAAGAAATTTATAAACACTTAAATAAAAAATTGTAGTTATGGAATTTTTAACAAATGACAAGCTCGTTATCGTCGGTGCAGGCGGTATGATTGGTTCTAACATGGTTCAGAGCGCTTTGATGCTCGGTCTTACTCCTAATATTTGTCTCTACGACATCTTCGAGCCAGGTGTTCACGGTGTATTCGATGAGATTCAGCAGTGCGCATTCCCTGGTGTTAACGTTACTTATACAGTAAATCCAGAGGAAGCTTTCACTGGCGCTAAGTACATCATCTCTTCTGGTGGTGCTCCTCGTAAGGAGGGTATGACTCGTGAGGACCTTCTCAAGGGTAACTGCAAGATCGCTGCTGAGTTCGGTGACAATATCAAGAAGTACTGCCCAGAGGTTGAGCACGTAGTTGTTATCTTCAACCCAGCTGACGTTACAGCTTTGACAGCTCTTATCCACTCTGGTTTGAAGCCAAATCAGTTGACTTCACTCGCAGCACTCGACTCTACTCGTTTGCAGCAGGCTTTGGCTCTCGAGTTCGGTGTACAGCAGGATAAGGTTACTGGCGCTCACACTTATGGTGGTCACGGCGAGCAGATGGCAGTATTTGCTTCTCAGGTTAAGGTTGACGGCAAGCCATTGGCAGAGATGGGTCTTTCTGACGAGCGTTGGGAGGAGATCAAGCACCACACAGTACAGGGTGGTTCTAACATCATCAAGCTCCGTGGCCGTTCTTCATTCCAGAGCCCAGCTTACAACGCAGTTAAGATGATCGAGGCTGCTATGGGTGGTGAGAAGTTCACATTGCCAGCAGGTTGCTATGTAAACCACGACAAGCTCGGTTTCAAGAACGTAATGATGGCTATGCCTACTACTATCGACAAGACTGGTGTTCACTTCACAGAGCCTACAGGTACTGAGGAAGAGCTCGCTAGCCTCCAGAAGTCTTACGAGCACCTCTGCAAGATGCGCGATGAGATCGTAGAGCTTGGCATCGTTCCTCCAGTAGCTGAGTGGAAAGAGATGAACCCTAACTTGTAATTCTCCACTTCGGATTTTTAGAAGTTAACTCGATAAGGGCTGAATCGTGAAAATGCTTCATGATTCAGCCTTTTTTGATTTCCATTTTTCCTGCCTTCAGCAACTTTATCCGCAAATACGCCATAAAGTTACACTTTTCAGTAAATCGGGTTATACGACTTTGGCATTATTTTTGTAATTTTGCAAACAGAAATAACAAATAAGAAAGGATAATAGAAAATTATGGAACAGATAAAGAACAAATCATTCGGAGGCGAGCGCCCTCTCTTCGGTGCTCACGATGTACGCCTGGAGGACATCACGATTACAGATGGCGAGTCGGGCATCAAGTGCTGCAAGAACATAGAATGCCACCATTCTAAGTTTTATGGCAAATACCCTTGGTGGCATGTGGATGGCTCCCTCATCACAGACTGCTACTTCGCCCCAGAGAGCCGTTCCGCCATCTGGTATAGTGATAATATGGTGATGAAAGACAGCACCATCGATGGTCCTAAGTTCTTCCGCGAAATGAAGAATCTGGAATTGGAGAACGTCAACATCACGGATGCAGACGAGACTTTCTGGAAGGTAGATGGTCTGAAACTGAAGAACGTAAAGCTTCACGACGGCACCTATCCATTCATGTTTTCCAAGAACATCTATGTAGATGGATTGGAGAGCGACTCCAAGTATGTATTCCAATACTGCAGTAACGTGGAGATTCACCATGCCAAGATAACTACCAAGGATAGTTTCTGGGAGTGCGAGAATGTGACGGTTTATGATTCAGAACTGAATGGCGAGTATCTTGCCTGGCACAGCAAGAACATCAAGTTCGTACGTTGCCACATCAGCGGCGAGCAGCCACTCTGCTATATGGATCATGTCACACTCGAAGACTGCACCTTCGATAAGGAATGCGACCGCGCCTTTGAGGATTGCATGAACATCAATGCACACATCAAGGGAAGCATCACCAATATCAAGAACCCTATTTCCGGAAGAATTGAGGCAGACGAAGTGGAAAGCATAACCTATACAGAGTTTGCCAAGGCGCCAAAGGGAGCATGTGAGATCATCGACCATTCGAAATAGCAGAAGCATTCATTGCGATTCTGTATTCCCTTAAACAAAATAAGCATTGCCATTAAGGAGAATTGTTCTTAGTATTAAGAGAAATCTCCGTTCATAAACGTTGAACGGACATTCAAAAGTGTTGAACGTAAGTTCAGCAGTGTTGAACATACGTTCAACACTTATGAACGGAGATTTTGATTAAGGAAAAGGAGATTTATCCTACGAGCAATGAAGAAATAACATAGATAGAAAACAAAAATGAAATACAATTTTGATGAAATCATCGAACGTCGCGGTACCAATTCCTATAAATGGGATCTGGTAAAGGAAGACGGCGTTATTCCGATGTGGGTAGCAGACATGGATTTCCAGACCGCTCCCTGCATCATCGAAGCTCTGCAGAAGCGCGTAGCTCACGGCATCTTCGGCTACACCCTCGTACCGGACTCTTATTACGAGGCAATCATCAACTGGTTTTCCCGCCGCCATCAGTGGAAGATAGAGAAAGACTGGATTCTCTATACTTCGGGCGTAGTACCTGCCATCTCCAGCTGCCTGAAGGCTATCTGCATGCCAGGCGAGAAGGTTTTGGTGCAGACTCCTGTGTACAACTGCTTCTTCTCCTGTATCAAGAACAGTGGCTGCGAAGTGGAAGAGAATGAACTGAAGCGTGTAGGCAACTGCACTTACGAGATAGATTTCGAAGACTTCGAGCGCAAGTGTGCCGATGAGAAGACCACCGCATTCATCCTCTGCAACCCTCACAACCCTGCAGGAAGAGTATGGAAGAAGGAGGAACTGGAGCGAATGAATGATATCTGTCTCAAGCATAACGTGAAGATTATCGCCGATGAAATCCACTGCGAGCTCGTCATGCCTGGCTATCACTACACTCCATTTGCCAGCATCAGCGAAGCTTGCCGTGACAACTGCGTCGTTTTGAATTCCCCATCAAAATCATTCAATATCGCCGGACTTCAGATTGCCAACATCATCTGTCCGGATGCAGCATTGCGCCGCCGCATCAACCGTGCCATCAACATCAACGAAGTATGCGATGTCAATCCTTTCGGCGTCATCGCTCTCCAGGCTGCCTACAACGAGGGTGAGGAATGGCTCGACGAACTGAACCAATATCTCTACGAGAACTATCAGGCAGTAAAGGAATTCTTCAATTCTGAGTTGCCGCAGGTTCGCGTTACCCGTCTTGAGGGCACTTACCTGGTTTGGCTCGATATCCTGCCATTCGAGTTATCAAGCGACGAGGCTTACGAAAAGCTGATGAATGACGGCAAGGTGTTCGTCAACAGCGGTACGATGTATGGCAGGAAGGCTGGTCAGGGCTACCTGCGCCTCAACATCGCCTGTCCTCGCAAGACCCTGATGCAGGGTTTGATTCGCATCGCACGAGTTCTCAGCCAGTATATGGATGAAGAGGATTTGAGCGGATGCCCTGCATAAAAGAGCGAATAAAGAGAAAAGAATTCTAAATACAATGTTTAAAACAAGATAATATGGAAAATGAAGTTTTAAAAGCCATCAAGGAGAGAAGAAGCATTCGTCGCTTCAAGGCTGACCAGATTACCGACGAGGAGTTGAAGACTGTTTTGGAAGCTGGCACTTGGGCAGCTACCGGTCATGGCACTCAGGAGCCATTCATCATAGCAGTTCAGAATCCTGAGATTTGCGCACAGCTTCGCAAGATGAACGCAGACATCATGGGTGTAGAGAGTGATCCATACTACGGAGCGCCAACCATCGTCATCGTCCTGGCTCCAGAAAGTAATGTGAACGGAGTAAAAGACGGCAGCCTCATCTTGGGCAATATGATGCTTGCAGCCCACTCCATCGGTCTTTCTTCCTGCTGGATCAACCGTGAAGACGGTATGTTCGCATCAGAAGAAGGCAAGAAGTTGATGAAGGATTGGAATCTTCCTGAAGGTTTGATGGGAGTAGGAGCCCTGGCATTGGGTTATGCATCAGCACATCCTCATACCGTAAAGCCCCGCAAGGAGGATTACTACCGCATCATCAAATAGAAAAAGCATAATACAAGCATGGAATGAAACAAATAGAATTCTATGCCAAACATCAAAAAAGGTCTCATGATTTTCAAAAACCATGAGACCTTTTATATATTATAATGTAACCTTGGCCAAAACCTTGTTTGTGGCTCCCGAAAGGCTCGCTACGAAAGCACCAGCCTCATCACCCGACTGCTTCAGGTAAGCCTCATCGTTCATCAGCTTGCTCATCAAGTCCTCAAAATCCTCATAGTCATTGATTTCGAAACCGCCACCCGATTTCAGCAAGCCCTGAGCCTCCTGGAACTTCTTGTTGTTTGGACCGAAGATAACCGGCATATTCCATACTGCTGCTTCCAGTGTATTATGAATGCCAACACCAAATCCGCCACCGATATAAGCCACATCTCCATAGTTATACATACTGCTCAGCAATCCGAAGCAATCAATAATCAGCACATCAGCCTTGGCTGCTTCTTCTGGCGTAGTCTGAGTATAACGTACCACCTTCTTATCCTTCAAGAGAGAAAGAATCAGCTTCAGATGTTCCTCTGCAATCACATGAGGAGCAATCAGCAGTCGCCAATCCTTATGCTCATTGAAGAAACGGATAAAGATTTCCTCATCTGGAGGCCATGAACTACCTGCCACGAAGACCTTGTAGTCTAGACGAGATGCTTTCTCAGAAGACGCAGCAGAATCAGAACCAGCCACCCCATTTCTGAAAGCTTCGCAGATAGGCAAATGCTTTGCCGCCTCCTTGATCTGGAGCACACGGTCGAAACGGGTATCTCCTACCACATCCACATCCTTGATTCCGATGCTTTCCAGCAATCGCTTGCTTTCCTCATTCTGCACGAAGAAACGGGTAAAACACTTCAGTACATTGGCATAACTCCCGCCATACCACTTGAAGAATACCTGATCCTCGCGGAAGATACTGCTCACACTATAGGTAGGAATGTTGCGATGCTTCAGGATATGAAGGAAATTAGACCAGAACTCATACTTGATGAAGAAAGCCATCACAGGGCGTACCAGGCGAAGGAAACGGATGGCATTCAGACGGGTATCCACTGGCATATAGCAGATAATGTCGGCACCCTCATAGTTCTTGCGCACCTCATAACCCGAAGGAGAATAGAAGGTGAGCAAAATCTTATACTGAGGATAATCCTTGCGGATTTGCTCCATCAATGGACGTCCCTGCTCAAACTCGCCGAGCGATGCTGCATGAAACCAGATGTACTTAGCATTAGGATCCACCTTCTGCTTCAATATCTTGAAAGCCTCACGCTCACCACGCCACATCTTGCGTACCTTTTCATTAAACAGACTGGCGATGGCTATGCCCAATAGGACGAAATATATTACGATATTATAGATCATGATATTACTTTTATTGGTTAGTATCTATAAATACGTGAACTCTCTGAGGAACATTCAGCCCGACGGCAAAAGTTCCTCAGAGAGATGTTTATTGTGAATTAACCCAAAACTTCGATAGCCTTGCGAAGGCGACGCAAAGTCTCCTCCTTACCGAGGAAGGCAGAGATGTCGAACATACCTGGACCCTTGCCCTCTCCTACGAGAGTCAGGCGGAAGGCATTCATTACATCACCGAGCTTATAGCCCTTGTCCTCTACCCACTTCAATACAACAGGCTCCTGACCCTCGATAGAGAAGTCCTCGATGCCCTCGAGAACCTCAGCGAGTTCAGTCATCTGCTGAGCAGAGTACTCCTTCCAGCGCTTCTTGGTAGTCTTGGCATCATACTCTGTAGGAGGAATAAAGAAGAATGAGCACAATGGCCACAACTCATAGACGAAGTTCACACGGTCCTTCATCATGTGTACCACCTGCTTTACTCTATCCAAAGTCTCCTCTACACCATTGTTAGCCACGATAGGTGCAAAGAGGTTGGCAATCTCATCATCACTCTTCATGAGAATGTACTCATGGTTGAACCAGATGCCCTTCTTGAAGTCGAACTTGGCACCAGCCTTGGAGCAGCGGGAAATATCGAATGCCTTCACCAACTCGTCGAGAGAGAAGATTTCCTGCTCCGTACCAGGGTTCCAGCCGAGGAGCGCCAGGAAGTTGACTACAGCCTCTGGGAAGTAGCCACTCTCACGATAACCAGAAGAAACCTCACCGGTCTTAGGGTCATGCCACTCCAATGGGAATACAGGGAAACCGAGGCGGTCACCATCACGCTTAGAGAGCTTACCCTTGCCCTCCGGCTTGAGAAGCAAAGGAAGGTGTGCGAAGCGAGGCATAGTATCCTCCCAACCGAAAGCCTGATAAAGGAGAACGTGCAATGGGGCACTAGGCAACCATTCCTCACCACGAATCACGTGAGAGATTTCCATCAAATGGTCGTCCACAATGTTTGCCAAGTGATAAGTTGGCAATTCATCAGCACTCTTATAGAGCACCTTGTCGTCCAGGATATCGCTCATCACCTTCACGTCGCCACGAATCATATCGTTGACATGAATCTCCTGTCCTGGTTCAATCTTGAAGCGAACGGTGTATTGCTTGCCGTCGGCGATGAGCTGATCTACCTCCTCCTTGGAAAGGGTAAGAGAGTTGCGCATCTGCATACGGGTATGGGCATCGTACTGGAAATTCTGAATCTCAGCACGCTTAGCTTCCAGCTCCTCTGGAGTATCGAAAGCGATATATGCCTTACCATTGTCCAAAAGCTGCTGTACATATTTCTTATAGATATCACGACGCTCGCTCTGGCGATAAGGACCATGCTCGCCACCGAAGCTCACACCCTCATCAAACTGGATACCGAGCCACTTGAAAGATTCCAGGATATATTCCTCGGCTCCTGGTACGAAACGATGAGAGTCTGTATCCTCGATACGGAACACAAGCTCACCACCATGCTGGCGAGCAAACAAATAATTATAAAGGGCGGTACGGACACCACCAATGTGCAGTGCTCCCGTTGGACTTGGGGCAAAACGCACTCTTACTTTTCTATCTGCCATGTCTTATTTTATAGCTATTTTTGAATTTTTCTGCAAATTTACAGTTTTTTTTGCGATTATAATAGTTTTTTTTCGTATTTTCGCACTGTAAAAAGGAATTAATGGGAGAAATGCTGATTTTTTGCTCAATATTTGGGAAAATGAGCAGCTTTTTAGCCCCAAAACGTCACAAACCATAAAGCGTAACAAACATGAGTATATTCAACAATCTCGAGGAGAATTATTGGCGCAACCTGATCACCAAGACCATTCTCGTTATCTTTACAGTTGCCATCATTGTCTGGTTTTTGCCACGCAATGAGGGCAGACAGTTCCGTTACGATGTGGGAAAACCTTGGATGTACGGTTCAGTGATTGCCACCTTCGACTTCCCGATCTACAAGACCGATGAAGCCATCAAGCACGAGCAGGATTCGCTGCTGCGGCAGTTCCAGCCGTACTACACAGTGAATTCCAATGTCGGCAATGAACAGATCAAGCGTTTTCTCCACGACTTCAGCCAGGGCATTCCAGGACTTCCGAAGGAATACGTGGAACTCATAGCCAACCAGCTGAAGCAGGTTTATCAGACGGGCATTGTCAGCACGCCTGAATATAACCGTATCTACAAGGATTCTACCAGTATGATACGCATCATCAGCGGCAAGAATGCCAAGAGCTTTCCTATCGGTAACTTCTACTCTACCATTGCCGCCTATGAGCACATCTTCTTTGATGAGAAGATATCAGCACAGCGGCAGATTCTCTCCCGCTGCAATCTCAACGACTATGTGGAACCCAACCTTATATATGATAAGGAACGCTCGGAGGCAGAACGAACAGACTTGCTGAGCAGCATACCGCTGGCCAGCGGTATGGTGATGAGCGGACAGAAAATCATCGACCGAGGCGAAGTAATCAATGATTATACTTACCGAGTGCTTACCTCTTTCGACAAGGAGACGAAGCGCCGAAGTTCTACTGAGGACGAGCTTACCACTACCATCATCGGCCAGGCACTCTTCGTACTGATTCTTGTGATGATGTTTACCTTCTATCTCACGCTCTTCCGCAAAGACTACTTCGACAAGCCACGCAGCATCACCATGCTCTATGCGATGATCACGCTGTTCCCAATCTTTGTGTCACTCATCATGAAGCACAATTTCTTCAGCGTATATATCATCCCATTTGCCATGGCACCTATCTTTGTGCGCGTCTTTATGGATTCACGAACGGCTTTCATCACGCATGCCACGATGATTCTCATCTGTGCGGCAGCTGTGAAATACCAATATGAATTCATCATCGTGCAGCTGGTTTCCGGCTTGGTTGCGATTTACAGTCTGCGCGAATTATCCAAGCGCTCGCAGATATTCTTCACTGCCCTCCTGGTTGCCATCAGTACTACCGTGGTATATGTGGCCCTCCAGTTGATGCAAGACAATCAGGTGTTCAACATCGACCGCAGCATGTACACCTATTCCACCATCAATGGAATCTTCCTGCTGCTCGCCTATCCACTGATGTACATCATCGAGAAGACGTTTGGTTTCACCTCTAATGTCACACTCTTCGAGTTGTCCAACACCAACAAGGGGCTGCTGCGCAACCTGAGCGAGATTGCTCCTGGTACATTCCAGCACTCCATCACCGTAGGTAATCTGGCAGCGGAGATAGCCAACCGTATCGAGGCAAACAGTCTGCTGGTACGTACCGGAGCACTCTATCACGATATCGGCAAAATGACAAACCCGGTATTCTTTACGGAGAACCAGGCAGGAGTGAATCCACACGACCAGCTGAGTGATCTGGAAAGTGCCCAGATCATCATCAGTCACGTAACAGAAGGACTGAAGATGGCAGAAAAGGTAGGTTTGCCGGGGATTATCAAGGACTTCATCACTACTCACCACGGCACTGGTATTGCCAAATTCTTCTATGTAAACTATTGCAATGCCCATCCTACGGAAGTAGTAGATAAGTCATTGTTCCAATATCCGGGACCAAATCCGTTTACCCGAGAGCAGGCAATCCTGATGATGGCGGATACAGTAGAAGCAGCTTCCCGCTCACTGAATGAATATACGGAAGAAAGCATCAGTAATCTGGTAAACAAGCTCATCGATGGACAGGTGGCAGATGGATTCTTCAAGGAATGCCCGATTACCTTCCGTGACATTGCACTTGCCAAGCTGGTACTTATCGATCGTCTGAAGGCGATTTATCATACCCGCATCTCCTATCCTCACATGAATGTGAAGGAGAATCAAAGCATGAAAAAGGAGGAAGAAGCTCCTCAAGCTGAAACCGACTCACAAAAGCCTTAAAAACAGCTCACTTTTCAAGGTTTCTAAACTTACTATAAAAGCTTTCAAATGGCCCAAGAATCTGCACAGAACTTAAAGTCTGTGCAGATTCTTGGGCTATTTACGTTAATATACATTAAATCTTATCCAGACATTAAGGCAAAATAGAACATTATAGTTACCTTTGCGGACGTTTTTATTTAATATTATTAAGATGAAGAAACTAAAATTAGTTAGTTTAGCCATTGCGATGGCCTGTGCAACGCCTTCTTTGGCAGGTGGTTTGCTCACTAACACCAATCAGCATGTTGCATTCAATAGAATGATGAGCCGTGAGGCTTCAATTGGTATCGACGGCGTTTACTACAATCCAGCCGGCGTTGTATTTATGGGTGAAGGAAAGCATCTTGCCATCAACTGGCAGTTGGCTTACCAGACACGTAGCATTGAAAATGATTATCCATTGTTCACTAACAATGTGAACAATCCTACTACTCCACGCGAGTTCAAGGGTAAGGCGTTTGCACCTGTTATCCCTTCTTTCCAGTATGCTTATAATAAAGGCAGATGGTCACTCCAGGCAGGTTTCGCCCTCACTGGTGGCGGTGGAAAGTGTACTTTCGACGATGGACTGGGCTCTTTCGAGAAGATCGTAGCTGAGACAGCTTTGGCAGCTTGCCAGTTGGCTGGTGCTGTAGACCAGGTTGCAGCACAGTATCGTGTACCAGCTGTTTTCACCAACAATGATAAATTCGGAAAGGAAGGCAAGTATAGCTACAACAGTTATATGCACGGTCGCCAGTACTACTATGGTCTCTCTCTGGGTGCCGCTTATAAGTTCAGCGACAACTTCAGCGCATTCGCAGGCGTACGTGGTGTCTATGCTTCTACCAACTATTATGGATATGTAGAGAACATCAAGGTTGGCGCAATGCCTCTCTATATGGTGCTCGACCCAACCAAGGAAACTGCAGCTAACATCGAGTTGAGCTGTGACCAGAGCGGTGTGGGCTTCACTCCTATCATCGGCGTGGATTTCAAGACTGGCAAGTGGAACTTCGCTGCCAAGTATGAGTTCAAGACTCGTATCCGCCTGAAGAACAAGTCTGTAAACCAGGTTCCAAGTATCGGTAACCTTCCAGACAACCTCCGCAATGCTTACATTGCTAATGGCGTACCAGAGGCTGCAGCAGATGCCATCATCGGCAACCCAGTTATTCAGGGAGCCATGGGACAGTTGAAGACTCAGTTCGATGCCAAGCTTGAAAAGGCCATCGGTGAATACGAGGATGGTAAGAAGATTGCAGGCGATATTCCTGCTTACCTGGCACTCGGTGTAGGTTACAGCCCTGTAAATGCCGTACGCGTAAACGTTGGTTTCCACTGGTTTGATGACAAGCACGCTACATCATACAACAATCGTCAGGAGAAATTGGACCGTGGTACCTTGGAGTACAACGCAGGTGTTGAGGTGGATGTCAACAAGAAGATTACCTTGAGTACAGGTTGGCAGAATACCAACTATGGCTTGAGCGATGAGTATATGGATGACAAGTCATTCGTTGTTAGTTCTAACTCTGCTGCTATCGGCGGTGTTTATCACATCAACAAGAAGATGGATCTGAACGTGGCTTACTTCCACACCTTCTATCAGCACAAGAAGACCTCTGAGAAAGTTCAGCTTTCTGCAGAGAACAGCATCAACTACAGCTCTGATTACACCCGTAACAACAATGTATTCGCTGTAGGTCTTGACATCAATTTCTAAAAAGAATTCACATTCTTTTCAAAAGAAAATACATAACTACAATTATAAAGGCTATCCCGCATCATGCAGGATAGCCTTTTCCATTACATCGGGTCCACATCATAATATATCTGCAAAGCTCCATACCTCGGATCTTTTGCCATCATCTGCTGGGCATACTTCAGATATTCGCGCACCTTCTTCTGGTCGATACCATTCTCCAGCTTGATGACAATCTTGCGGATATTCATTGTCTTTACACGTGCTACAGCCGGCTTATCCGGTCCGAGTACGCGTTCACCAAACCATCCTCTCAGCGTCTTGCCCAATTCCAGACTAGCCTGTTGGCAGATCTTTTCGTGCTTGTGCTTCAGGAACACATTGATAAGATGGAAGAAAGGCGGATAATGAAACATTCTTCTCTCCTCCAGGATTCCCTTGAAAAGAGAATCATAGTCATTGTGTACTACCTGACTGATGATAGGCAGTGTCGGATTCTTAGTCTGCAGAATCACGAGTCCCCGTTTGCCCTTTCTTCCGGCTCTTCCACTCACCTGCGCCATCATCATGAAAGCATGCTCGTAAGCACGGAAATCAGGATAGTTGAGCATTGAATCAGCATTCAAGATACCTACTACACTCACTTTGTCGAAATCCAAGCCCTTTGATATCATCTGCGTACCAATCAGAAGATTCGTCTTTCCCGAAGAGAAATCGGAGATCAGTCGCTCGTAGGCATTTCGGGTACGGGTTGTATCTAAGTCCATTCGGGCGATGCGGGCTTCAGGAAAGATCTCGGAAATCTGGTCTTCGATGCGCTCTGTTCCGATACCCCTGCCCATCAACTCAGTACTGCCACAGTTAGGACATTCTGTAGGAACCGGATAAGTATAACCGCAATAATGGCAGGTAAGGAGATTGATACTCTTATGCAGGGTAAGCGAAACATCACAGTTCTTGCATTTCGGCACCCATCCACACACCTTACATTCTATCATCGGTGCAAATCCTCTCCGGTTCTGGAAGAGGATAGCCTGCTCTCCATTCTTCAGGGCTTCTTTTACAGCCGCCAGGAGCACAGGCGAATAAACACCCGTCATCATCTTGCGATGGCGGAGGTCTTTCACATCCACCACCTGTATCTCAGGCAACTGGATATCCTTGTATCGGGTCTTCAGTTCTACCAATCCATACTTACCCTGCTGGGCATTGTAATAGCTTTCCATCGAAGGCGTAGCCGTTCCCAGAAGCACCTTTGCCTCCGGATACATGTTGGCAAGCACGATGGCTGCACTGCGGGCATGATAGCGTGGAGCCGGATCCTGCTGCTTGAAAGAGGTCTCGTGCTCTTCATCGATGATGACAAGTCCCAGTTTCTGGAAAGGCAGAAAGACTGCGCTTCTTGCTCCCAGGATCACATCATAGGGATGCCCGGAGAGTTGTTTCTGCCAGATTTCGACGCGCTCTGCATCACTATATTTAGAATGATAGATACCGAGTCGGTCGCCAAAGACTCTGTGCAGTCGCTCCATGATCTGAACCGTCAGGGCGATTTCGGGCAGCAGATAAAGCACCTGCCTGTGTTCCTCGATGGCTTTTCTGATGAGATGGATATAGATTTCCGTCTTTCCGCTGGAAGTTACACCATGCAGGAGCACTACGTTTTTCTTCAGCATCTGCATCAGTATCTGATTGTAAGCATCCTGCTGCGGCATAGACAAGGGCTTGATCTGGTCTAGATGCGATTCTCCAGCCGTATTCAATCTACCCACTTCCAACTCGTAGGTAAAGAGGATGCCTCTGTCGATGAGCGCCTTGACCACAGCTGCCGTGCATCGTGCCTCGTTCATCAGCTCTTCCTTCGTCACCTTCTTGATACCTTCTCTAGGCGTATCTCCCTCCAGACTATCCCAATGAGAAAGAGCCAGGAAGGTGGTCAAAGTCTTCGATTGCTTCAGGGCACGCTGCACCATATTGAGCGCCACGTGCAGAGCCTGTTCATTGCGATAACTGCTAGCCAACTCCACATAGAGTTCCATTTTGGGCTTGAATTTCTCTGTAGATTTCATTCCGGCAGGCATGGCTGCATTATATACATCGCCAAGAGGTGACATATAGTAATCGCTGATCCATTGCCAAAGGCGATATTGCTGGGGAAGAAGAGAGGGACAGGAATCAAGAACAGCCTCTATCGGCTTACAGTTGAAATCCGGCTTTTCGGAATGTACATCCGCTACCATGGCAATATATTTCTTGCTTTTTCCTAAGGGAACAAGCACGCGCATACCAGCCACGACTTTCTCTTCCATCCCTTCGGGGACAGAATAAGTAAAGGTGCCGTCGAGCGGAAGAGGCAATATCACATCTACATATCTCATTGTTTCTATCTTCTAATTCTTCAGACTGTTTATCGTATGAAACAGCTACCCAACTGTTCTTTCCAAACATTCGTTCTGCAAAGATAGCAAAAAAAAGCAGATACCCATCATCAGGTACCTGCTTTTATATATTTTAATGTATCTACTCGGAGAGATACAGGCTACAGTAGCTTAGAACCAGTAGCCGAGTGCAATCTGCCAAGAGTTGTTATGGCTCTTGTCCTTTCCTGCATTTGTAACTGCATCAAGGGTCTTAGAGAAGCTAGCATCAGCCGACTTGCCGCAAGCGATATTGTAGTTGGCTGATACCTGAAGATGGTTCAGCAAGGTTACACCAGCACCTACGTTGACGCTGAAGTTTGACTTCTTCAAAGAATAGCTGCTTGTCTCATTCCACGTAAAGTTCTTGTCGCCAACGTTGATACCCCACTGTGGACCAGCAAAGAGGAAGATGTTAGCCAGGCTGCTCAAACCAAAACCGTAACGTACGTTGACAGGAATATTGATAGACTGCTGCTTCACGTTCGCCTGACCGAAGTCACCATTAGTACCGACATACTTAACGTCAGCCTCTTTCTGGTCGTACAAAGCTGCAGCATCGAAGCTCAAGCCTACGATAGGCACAGTAACCTTCACCATAGGACCAACAAAGAAACCAGTCTTGTTGGAAGCATCAAATACATCCTCGCTGAAAGACATGCTTGTCACGTTCAAACCGCCCTTCAAACCGAACTTAATCTGTGCGTTTGCGCTAGTAGCATACATCATTGCTGCTACCATGAATACAAGTGATAAAATCTTCTTCATTTTCTTACCTTTTTTAATTGTTACTAATTCAATATGTTCACACTATATGTTGAAAACAACATCTCTTTTACTTAATGGCGTTCTCTCCTCAACATCTTAATGGCGCTCTCTTCTCACCGTGACTCTAGCCGAACCGCTGGCAGAAGAGGTTCTGTTTTTAGCCTGCTTTGACTTGACACGGGAAACCTTGCCGATGTTGGCAGATGCGCTACGCAATCCTGTGCTTCGGCGATTCTTCCTTACACTCCCCTTCACCTCCTTTGCTGCATGGGCAATGCTGTCCAGTGAATCTTTTCGAGCCTGATTACCCCAGAGATTCTTCTCAAAGGCAACCAGTTCAGCCTCAATGCGTTTCTGCTCCTTTGCCATGGCAGAATCCGTGGTACAGTATTGAGAAAGGGTTTGTCCCAACAGATTGTTGGTCTTGTAAATCTTACCCTTATATTGATTTCTGGCAAAGTAATCATCAATGCTCATCACCACGGCATTGTTCAGATTGCTAGTCATCACCTGCTGGCGGGTAAGATAAGGAGCCAGATCATCATATTTCACCCAAAAGAGGGGATACTTGGTTCCACCATCTCCAAAATCATCCTCACGGGTCATGATAGGGCAAAGCGCCAACACCTTGGTATGGAAGGTAGCAGAACGCTGATCGAAGAAACTGCTCTCCTTGATATAATACGATTTCACCTCACGCGAAGGAATATCGCTGTTGTCTAACTTGATTCTACCATTTGCCTGCTTCTCGTAGTAGATATGATAGTTATCCAGGAAAGACTTCGGATCCACTCGGTCGGCAGCGGCAAAACTTTCATTACCATCCATTCGGTATTGGAATACGGTAATCTTTCCCGTCATCATCAATCTGAAGATGGTGGTAAAGAGATTCATCTGATTTCCCTTTGGCTCTACTGGATAATAGAGCGCAGCATTGGCTTCGTTGTTGAGATCCAGTTCACGATAGATATCTCTTCTCCAAACCACGTCCTCTTCCATCGGGAGAGCAGTAGGAAAGGAGATCTGCGCACGCAGGGTTGGAGTATCGCCATTCTGCTGCGCCGCTTTCTTCTGTGCTGCCGCCTGCCTGCGGGCCTCAGGTTGTGCCCAGATGCCCTGCACCATTCCCAAGAGCAGGAACAAGAACAATATCTTTTTCATTGACTTTGATTTTTAAATTTGAAAACTCCGTTATTATTTTACGATAACTTCCATTGCCGAAGGCAGGGTTCGCATGATGCCGTCGGGACCTACAGCTCTGATATGAGAGATGTAGAAACGACGGTTGCGATACAGCTTTCTGAACTCCTCACGCTGTCTGGCCGAGAAACTGGCTCCAGCAGAAGCCAGCGGAATGGCATTACCCATATTGTCGAAGAAGACGGTTTCGAAACCTACTACCTTGAAAGGAATATCCAGAAGTCCATCGTCGATGGCTGCATGAATGCCCGTGGCACCCATCAGATTGGCCTTTGCCAAACCGCCACCTCTGAATCTGTCTGTTCCCATTGCAATATAAGCGGTAGGATCTGGCAATTTTCTGACATGGAAAACAAAAGGCGGCAGCGATCGAACCTGTCCCTTATCTCTTGCCGTTACATGAATGGTAACATCCCTGCCAACGGTAGATGGAGTCGCCACGAAATGACCGTTGCCTTTTGATACGAACGAGCCACCACTCATAGAGGCAGAGATGGCATTCGCCGGAACACCCGGCACACTGATACTGATAGGATTGGCATAACCTGCATAAAGCACATTCATCAGGTCGGCTGCCACGGTAGCAGAATTCGGAACAGGCAATACGGTATATTTCTGACTGAAGTTACGACGGATTTCCTCACCATCCTTGCCTTTCATCAGAATATAGCCATTAAACTGATGTTCTCCTACCCCACCAGCCGTAAAGCTATATCTACCATCAGCAGCCTGAAGCCGACTGCCATTGACATAGATTTCAGGGCGCTGGGTACTGTCTATAGCCGCCATCACCACCTGTGAGTTGAATCGCTCACCCGCATAAAGGGTCGTCTTTTCAGGAATCACGAAGGCATTCATCTCACTCACATTCAGTTCCACGAGTTTCACATCCTTCTTCTCATCGCCCTTCCGCGGTTCATCCTGCAAGCTTCTCTTCACCTTCTCCACCAACGACTTTCCCTTGACACCGAGTTCCTCTTCAGTAGGAGTATTCAGTGCCAACATAGCCATCAAGACGACATACATCAGATTGATCATCTTCTGGCGTGGTGAAATCGGTCTTTTCTTTATTGCCATTTATTTTTCTTTTAAGTTTGCGGTCATCGCTGCAATCATACGTGCATAAATGCTGTTCAGTTGCTCTATCTGCTGAGCCATCTTCCGGGTCTGTTCATTGATCTGGTCGATGGTACCAATCTGCTGACTGGCACTTTTCAACTGCATCTCATAAACCTTGGTAATACCGGTAAGCGTGCGGTTCAGGTTTTCCATCTCCTCACTGTCACGAGTCAGACGGGAGCTCTGCTCATTAACCTTGCCAAGGGTATCTACCAGATTCTTCAGTTCATCCACATAGCTGCTCTGCACTTTCTGCATTTCCTCAGAAGCTACCTGTATTTCTGCCAAGGCATCCGGCTGAACTATTGGGGAAGCCTGGTTGGCAACACCAGCAATTGGAGAAGAAGATGCTCCTATGGTAGAAGCAGCCACATTCTTGTCCTGGTATTCTACCTTACCCGTCTCCAGATATTCCTCCGTTACATGAGTAGGAAGCTCTCTGCCATCAGCAGTCTTATCGAAAGGACGGTCGAAAGCAGACAGGAAGAACACGATAATCTCAGTGCCCATTCCCAGGAAGATCATCAGTTTGGCTCCGGGAAGATGCGTCAACGTGAAGAGAGTACCTGCAATAACGATACTCGCACCCCAACTATATGCATAGTTCAGGAAAGTCTGTCCCGGAACACTATCCATCCACTTCTGCAGACGATAGACAATATTATATTTACTATAGTCACCCATTTTGATTATCTCCTATTCTTATTTCTTGATGGTTTCTGCTTGGCACTCGATGTGGTAGCCAAACTTCTTACGCAGCGGAATCCGATATATGAGCGTGGCTGGTTCTGATATTCCCAAGAGCGCCATGCCGAGCGGATAAAAGATTCCGGGTCTTTCCAGGAACCCCCTCTTACACTCTTTTTCTTCAACCGGTAAGGATCTTCCTTGGCTGCATTGTATTTCAGGTCAGGATTCAGATCATTCATCGCATCCACTCCTGCCTCGGTATAAACGGTACTGGTCCATTCCGCCACATTACCAGCCATATCATAGAGCCCGTTCGAGTTGGGTGAATAAATACCCACCTTACTCGTTATCAGGTTACCATCCTTGGTATAGTTACCCCTATCTGGCTTGAAGTTGGCATAGAAACATCCATCTCCATTCTTTACGTCAGCATTGTCCCAAGGGAACTCACTCTGATTCTTTCCTCTGGCAGCAAACTCCCATTCTGCCTCTGTTGGCAGACGGTAACGCTGCACGAATCTTGCCTCCGGTCCCAAACCTTTCAGAAGGTAGTCGGTACGCCAGGCACAGAAGGCATTCGCCTGCTCCCAGGTGACACCCACAACAGGGTAGTCATTGTAGGCTGGATTACTGAAATAGCTTCTCAGATAAGTTTCATTATCCGAGTTACGGAAATCATTCACCCAGCAAGTTGTATCCGGATAGATATTCACGATATAAGTATTGAGGAAATCCCACGGACCGCTCAACGGGCGGTTGATGGTCTCTCTCACCACTCTGCCCTCATCATCATAATAAGCGGTATCCTTCGAAATCATCACCACCTCATCAGGATTTATCTGGATATCTGTATTCAGACTGCGCTCCTGCGGATTGATTCGGTTACGGCGAAGGGCAGCTGCTGTGTAATCATAGATTTCATACTTATAGTTGAGCTGGCGCCAATCGATCAGCTTCTCACCGGTCACCGGATTCACATTGTAGAGACTTTCTATCGCACGCAGTTCATCCTCATTAGGCTTTCTTGGCAAAGGCTTCTTCCAGTTAACCTGCGGAGGAACCGGGTCGCCATTCTTGTCTTCGGTAATCATATAGGTCTCATCACCGGCATAGGCAGGATCGGCAAGTCGGGTACGAAGGATGGAATCGCGTACATAAGCAACAAACTGCTTGTACTCAGAGTTCGTAATCTCAGTATCATCCATCCAGAAACCATCTACGGAAACATCCTTACGGGGAGTTTTAGTACCCCATAGCGAATCCTGAGTCTCAAGACCCATCTTCAGGAAACCACGGTTCACCTTTACCATTCCGTAAGGTGTAGGCTCCACGAACCCTCTTCCACTTACGCCCACAACTTCTCCTCCTCTACCTGCCATAGAAGTAGATTTGGCGCTGAAACAGCCACTCAGGGAGAGCAGTGCTACAAGTGAGCAGAAGAGCCCTATTATTTTCTTCATTTCAATATTCATATTCTTGATGATATACTATAGTATTCTAACACTTTGATGTTTGTTCTTTCCTTTTTTGGCAAAGCTGATCTCTGTCTGGTATCCGATGAAGAGTTCATGGCTACCATTACCCGCATTCAACTTCGAAGTATAGCACTCATAACTGTACCCAAGCATCACCCCATGAAAAGTACCTCCCAATAGAAAGGTCACAGAATGATCAGGACTGTAGGTGAGTCCACCATACAAATGCTTTCCCTCGTGCTGATATACCAGCCGCCCGGTAACATCGCCTCGCCACGCCGTACCATCATACCTGACAAGAGCAGATGACTTTATAGATAAAAACGGATTTCTCAGTTGAATATTGTATCCACCAGTCAAATAATACGTTGCATCAATCTTAAATTCATTTGATTCACCCAGATTGATCGTAGGAGAAGTAAGATGCTGCCCTGAAAGCCCAACATACCAATTACGATGAATGAAATAGAGACCCAAGGCAAAATCCATTCCGCTTCCCTCTACATTTGTCGTAGCAAAAGCAGGGTCGCCCGATTCTCCAGCATCTACCTTGCTGCCATCAAAACTCTCACTCAGCATACCTCCCTGCAATCCGATGCTCATCTTTCCTCCCCATATCTTCTTTTTATAAGCATACTGCAGGCTAAGACGTTGGTGGGTAAAGAGACCAATCTGGTCATTCATCAGTGAAACGCCCACACCCTGCTGATGATTGAAAAGCTGGAAAGGCATATCTGCTGCCAGATACATCGTACGAGGATTGTGTTCGAATCCAGCCATATCAAGAGCGTAAGCAGCCGTAACATTCAGTTTAGCCTGCTTACCCACTGCTGCAGGATTGAAGGATGACTCCATGTCGAAATAATGACTGAAGGATGGATCATACTGCGCTCTCGTACAGAGCACGCCTGCCAGCAAAAAACATAATATGATGATTCGTCTTAACACAATGTAATAACGTAAATTATCACTGAATATTATATATAAGGTGATGATTGTAGGAGAATCCAGGCAGATATGAGATGAAAAAGGAACAGAAAGAAGATGAAAAAGGCTGTTCTCCTTGTAGAGAACAGCCCTATCATCGACTTTTAATATTCGTCGTCATTCCAGAGGAATATTAGGGCTGAATACCAAGCACTTATAGTCTTCCTACTTTTATATTGAACATTTTATTAAGGAGTAAAAGTCGCTAAAAGGCTTTTCTAAACCTATCTTGCAACTCCTTGATTCGCTCTAAAAGTTTTTCGAAAGATAAAGTCTGACCATAGATAAAGTGGTTACACATCTCTGCATAATCACCCTCCCAATCCTTCATCAACTCTTGCCTAGGAACGAAATCAATCTCGCTCGGCATTAACTTAGAATAATCTACATACCCTACAGCATAGTATATGGAACGATGCTTAACAATACGCTCATACAAGTCCATATTCTGCAGGGCTTGTTTGCCAAATTCTGTATCCATCAAGCGTTCAAGATCATAAAGATGTCTAGACATTCGGACATAACGAGGAGACTGTTTCTGAAACTCCTCACATAGCAAGAATGCCTTCTCCAGGAATGTTCGTGTAGGCAAAACTGTCCTTATAGTAGCTGTAGCCGCCTCATCTTCTCCAGGGAAAGTCTGCTCAATATATGATGAAATCAAACGGTCTTCCGTAGGCTCGTTCATAGACAAGCAACTAATCTCTATCTTTACTCTTGGCGGAATATACTCTATCGTATGACCAAGCATAGACTCATAATGAACGAGAATGACAGACGGATCCTTATCACTTGCAACGGGACTTGCCTTACCATCCTCATCAAATTCCTCTACTACATTTTCTATATGGTATCCTTCCACACCAAGTTTCTTTAGATTTTCATCCAACTCTGCTGAAACTGTATCAAGAAAATACCGACGTGCCTTCTTGCGAAGTTTTTCACGCTGATTCTTTGTCGTCTTCTCTATACCAAAGAATTCATGGTTTACAGATAAGTCTATATCCTCACTGAATCTTTCTATCAAATTCCATCCTTTACTGAGACTTGTACCTCCCTTAAAGATAAGTTGATCTGCACATGAACATTTGAAAAGAGCGTTGAGCACCACAGTTACCCACCAGTCCTTTTCAATTGCAACCTGATTAATACGAAACTTCTCTTCCGCACGTTGCAACATTGCTATTCGTTCATCTATTGTGTGATTTAACCAAAGTGTCATAATGCTCGTTTTTATCTATAATATCAGTTATCAGCTTTCTCATCCATACTGGCATGAGAGTAAGATCTTGTACAAACAAGTCTTTATGTTCCTCTTCATTGACCAATTTTCTTATGGTAGAGAGTTCTTGATTACCTACATTCTTTTGTCCTAATGTTCTAAGAGCTTGTACAAGAAGCGCTGCCAACACTGTCTGAAAAGCAAAGTTCTTAGGAACACTTCTCTTCAACTCTATAGTCCGATTTCCAAGAGTCAAGACTCTTCCACTTCCCGATGTCAGATAAGTATATTTTGTAGGCACCTGTGTTGAGAGTCCAAGTTTGTTGAGCGCTGTAACTCCTGAAGGTTGTATTTGTACCTTATCTCGCTGGGCTATAGCCATCACCATTTCATCTATTGATGGATAGACTATCCCAAATCGGGTATTCTTAGGGCGAAGATAAACCCCATTAGCTAATCGAACTATATTTCCCTTTTTTTCTTCTACAGAAAGTGCACGACTTACCACCTTCTCATTATCATTGATGTCAGAGAAGTCTGAGATGAAGAGAATCTGCCCTTCACTTGTCTCGTATATACGGTTTGCTATTTCTGCCATATCGTTTTCTTTCTTTAATGGTGCAAAAATACAAAAAATCAGCGATATGCGTAACATACCACTGATTAAATTAACTTTTTTTATGTAGAAAACTTTGCAAACATTTTCCACAATCACTTATTCTTATTCACTCTTAGCTGTCTGTGGTACTCACAGCTCTTGCGTTGTAGTTCTTCCTTATGACTGGCATAATATCGACGTTGATACTCTTTTTTCGTGGCAGTTTTTCACTCTTTAGGAGACATACAGGCAAATTCTCCGAATGAATCTGGATACTGCTTGATTATTGCAGTAAAGACTGCGGACAAGACCTGCACGACAATGGAGTTTCCGGCTCGCCAATATAGAGAATAGTCAGAAGTCTTACGATGACGACCATTTATAAACATAAGTTTCGCTATTTGTTCTTTTGTGTAACCTTCTTTACCTCAAATCCGCAACCTATAGGGTTTAGTGGGATTTTGCTTGCAAAGCGACAAAATTCATTTTATTGTACATATTTCTTGCACAACAGAAATGTCGCAGACACAAAATCCCCTTACCCCATAAAGCGACTTGAGGTAATACGCTGGTTTAACCAGAAAAGCATGGTCTTTAACCAAAGTCTGTCTTGAACAGGTTGGCATAAGCATTGTTGTCTGAGTAAATGTTCAATACATGCCTACGTGATGTCTTAATCCATTTCGCAGGAACAGAGATGAACTTGAAAACAAAGGTCTTGATTCTGCTGGTGGCACGCAATCCAAATTCATGGGTTTTCAATCTCTGCATAATAGCTTTGTAGAAGTTTCTGATGAGAGCTGTCATAAGCAGGAATAAAGTATTCTGTGCCATGAACGATTTTGGCAATCGGTTCCAGCCAAAGCCATTGTTCATGTCATCGAAGATGCGTTCCTTGCCACCACGAAGATTGTAGAATTCCACGATGTCTCTTGCACTCGACTTGTAATCGTTAGCCAGTATACATCTGTAGGTATATTCGCCTTCCCAAATGTCAAGGTCTCCATCTATTCGCCTTTGTCTCTGTATGACAAGACGATACGGTTTTCCTTTCCATTTCTCAACAAGGATGGAATTCAACTCAAACTCAATACCGTTGATTTCAACAGTTTTCCATCCAGTTAAGGCAAACATGGAATCGTAGAAAGAAGAGCATCTGTTGGCACGAATATAAAAATGCCTGCAATGAGCCTCTACCATATCTACGATTTCCTCCGAACATGAGCCGCAATCCATGCGGGCACGAGAAATATATATTTCCGAAGCCTCCAATCGCTTGAAGATTCTTTCCAAAGTTTCTTTTTGATTGAAGCGTACGTTTGTGTTGCCGTCTCTATTTTCAATACCAACAATCATGTCGTTAATGACAGCTACGCCTGGACTATAGCCCAAGAACTTCTTGTAGGTTGGTTTTGCATCATACTTCTCTGTTTCAATGAACTGATGGTCAAAGCCAAAATCATACTCTTGACCGGATTTCAATTGACCAGTAGCAAGCAGGGCATTGACCAGTAAGCAGTTCATCTTGTCTGCAGTATTGAAATCATAGGATTTGCCAGAAGCAGACTTATAGGTGATGCTCTTAAAAGTCAGTTCTTCGATAGCACGTAATATGGTGTCTGCGCTGCAAGTGCGAAGAGTTGGATGAAGAGACAAATGTTTCATCAGGTGAGTTGTAACATCCTCAATACATGAGCCACCACAAAGATATACGCACATCAGAGAGCGTAGAATCTCGCTATATTGATAACCAAACATAGTGCATCTCAATCCCAAGGTGGAATCTATGGTTTGAGCTAAAAGAGCATCAAATTGCTCCATAATCGAAAAAAATCCCCCAAAAGGAGTGAGTTTCTCAGATTTTATTTGTATCTTTGCCATGTCATATTAGAGTTTTGCTTGTCTTCTTTTCGCAACACTAAGGTAAGTGAAAATTCTGACATGGCAAAATCCTGGGTAACTTTTTGTTGCTCAGGCACTTATAAATAATGTTAAATATAGTGTTGCGGAATTAAGGAATATGAAAAAAAACAGAAAAAAGAAAATCGTAGTTTTGTGTAGAGCTTTAGTTTGCATCTTCATCTTGGTGTTCTCATTGTCCAGTAAATCAGCTACAAAAGGTAGCGCGAATCCTCCATTAACAGATGTTTTGACTGATAGCATTTCTCAGATTGTCTCGGCTTGTCCTGGTGAAATTGGTGTGGCGGTTATTATTAATAACACAGATACGGTTAGTGTTAATAATAAAAGCATTTATCCTATGATGAGTGTATTTAAGGTTCATCAGGCATTAGCTCTTTGCAATGATTTTGACAAAAAAGGCCTTTCCCTTGATACCTTGGTAAAGATAAATAGGGAAAAACTTGATCCAAAGACATGGAGCCCTATGATGAAAGATTATTCAGCACCAGTTATATCGTTGACAGTAAGAGATCTGTTGCGCTATACTCTTTCCCAGAGCGACAATAATGCAAGCAATATCATGTTTAAGAATATGCTCAATACTGCACAAACAGACAGTTTTATAGCGAAACTCATACCACGTTCGAGTTTTCAGATAGCTTATACAGAAGAGGAAATGTCCGCTGACCATGACAAAGCTTACTCTAATTACACATCTCCTCTTGGTGCTGCAATGTTGATGAATCGTTTGTTTACAGAAAGTCTTATCAGTAATGAGAAACAAGATTTCATTAAGAATGCATTGAAAGAATGTAAAACAGGTATAGATAGGATAGTAGCTCCACTTCTTGATAAAGAAGGGGTTGTAATAGCACATAAGACAGGTTCTGGTGGTGTCAATGAAAATGGTATTCTTGCAGCTCAGAATGATGTAGCCTATATATGTCTGCCTAATAAGGTCTGCTATACCTTAGCTGTATTTGTTAAGGATTTCAAGGGAAATGAATCACAAGCGTCACAATTTGTTGCGCATATATCAGCGGTAGTATATTCTTTATTAATCAATACTGCGTTAAATTAATATTTAATCGTCTGTAAATCAATAACTTATATTAAGAAATGCTTATGAAAACTTAACTGTAAAAAGTTGGTCAAGTCGCTGATTTTCAGTAACTTTGTAGATCACGACAAATACAATATTACATGAATACAGGACTTGACCAATATATGGATATCTTTAAAGATGCAGTTGAAGATTCAGCTGCAAAGATAACAAAAAGTTTCGAGAAAATACTCATCGAGGTGATAATTTTGTTCATGGTAATACCAAGAAAGATAAATTTCACCCAAATGGGGAGGTATGGCTTGCATGTTGAGCAAACCTATCGCAACGCATTCGGCTTGAAAAAGTCGAAGTGAATTGATTGGCTCAAACTTAATGTCTCACTTGCCAAGCGCTTCTTGGGTAAACAGGGAAGATGGGCTATTGCCATTGATCCCAGCTACATCAGTAAAGCTGGCAAGAAAACACCACATATCGGTCGTTTTTGGTCAGGATGTGCTCAGTCTGTTAAACATGGTCTCGAAATCATGGGTATTGGACTCATTGATATTGATACCAAAGACTGCATGATGTTAAGAGCCCACCAGTCGCTAAATAATAAAGAACTGAGTCTTAGAAACAAGACTATGGTAGATTTCTATATCAGCGTCATTAAGCGTTACCGCAAGGAACTTCTTAAACTCTCAACCCTCATAGTTGCAGATGCTTTCTTCTCTACAAGTACATTTGTTAATGGGATAAAGAAAGAAGGTTTCTCTTTGATAAGCCGCTTTCGTGACAATGCTTGTCTCTTTTATGTCTATACTGGTCCACGTACTGGAAAACGTGGTCGCCCCAAGACCAAGGATGGCAAAATTGATATGAAGAATCTTGACCTCACTCGAATGGAGAAGATGGAGATGAAAGATATAGAAGGAACAGCTTATACTTTGATTGCCTATTCCAAGGCACTCAAGTGTAAAGTTAGACTTGTCATCTGGCAGATGCCGAATGGCAAGAAGAAACTATTCTTCTCTACAGACACCTCACTTTCGGGTGAAGAGGTTCTTCTTTATTATAGAACCAGGTTTCAGATCGAATTTTGCTTTCGTGACGCCAAAGGCTATACTGGTCTTATGGACTGCCAGGCTCGCGATAAGTGGAAACTCGATTTTGCTTTCAATGCTTCGTTCACATCACTAAATGTTGCCAAGGTAACTATGAAGGAGATGGGAATGGAATATTCTATGTCTTCATTCAAGTCACTGATGACCAACATTTATCTGGTGATACGAATTTTTAAAGCATGCGGGTACATCCCGAACCGAACTTTAATTAGCAAGATTTTCAAAGATCTCTCGTGCTTACAGCGTATAGCTGCTTAGCACATTATTGAATTATTAACGAACTATTGTACAAAATCAAGTCCGTTTCATTGCAAAATACTGCATAAAAGACTATAATTCAACTGTTTCAAAGATCGAATTGCCCTTTTTTATTGGACAGTAGTGAAATCGATTGACAAGACATGGAATCAGATTTAGCTATCTTTGCATCCCAAATGCATAATATAAAAGTACGCTACCACATTGTGGGAAAACAAGAAGAGTTGCAAGAGATATATGACCTCTATCAGACTTTCATACAGAAAAAACGCCCTGCTATGGAAGAAGACGAGGCCGATGATTGGGAAGGAAACATCATATTAGCTCTTGGTGTGGACTATGGGACTTGCAATCTCTGTGGTAATATCAAGAAATGCGAACTTTCAGAAGGCTTTCTCTATATAGAAGCGGAAGAACTCGCTTTGATTACTGACTTCCGCGTTCTTCTCAAAAATCGTTTCAAGGATTTGGAAATCTATTTCGCTACAGAAGATCCAGAAAACGAAACATATGTGACTAATGATGCAGATGGCAAGCATTTTCACGACCTGCCTGATGATCATTTCATAGCTCCATTAGATTATTGACGTATGGGACCAAAAACATTTCTAGCAGCTCTAATGTGCCTAATCATCGTAGCCCTCATGTGCTCACCCATTTTCCTCGTATGGCACGGTTTTACTATGGGCGGTTCAGTAATAGTCAGAATAGCATTTATCTTGATAGGGCTCATTCTATTGCGTTTATTCAAGCCAATTTCTAATCTTACAGGCAAGGACTACAAGATATTCTGATAGTTTCGACTATAAAGGCTACAAATTTGATCGAAGGTGGTATCACTCTGTTTAGCGTGATACCACCTTCTTTTCTGCATAAACTCGCTCTGTGACGCCTGTTGAAGCGTGACCTAACAATCTGCTTATCTCACTGATTTCAGCTCCGTGTGCAAGCGCTAAAACTGCCCAAGTGTGTCTTGATACATGGAAAGTCAAGTCTTGATTCCATTTTAAATCATGAGATATACAGCGAAGCGAAGTATTGATGGTATTATTCCAGGAATTTCTACGACGGTATATCGCCTCATGGTCATTTATATCGAAGTTCTCTGGCAATAGATCAAAAACAAAGACTTTGTTTCTACCCTTCCATTTTTCAAGAATACGAATGAGTGGTTCACTCAAAGGTATGGTGTTTCGGTTTCTCGTCTTGACTTGTATTTTACTGATGAAATTCTTGTTGAAATCAATGTCTTTCCATCGGAGCGTCATCACATCAACCATTCGCATACCGCAAGCATGGAAGGCAAACAGCCACATCTCCAAAAACTCTTTTCGTCGAGGTTGTTCGATGGTATTATAAACGGAAACTAACTCAGCAAGTCTCTCTTCAGTGAGATACTTGATATTCCTCTCTTCTTCATCAAGCCGGTCCTCTTCTTTCATATACAAGTCCTGGAGAGATGCATTAAGCTGATGAGAGATATAACCTAACTGACAAGCATATTCACACGCCTGAAGAATCGGACATAGAGTCTTGTTGACTGTTGTTGCTTTCTTTTTTGCCAAGAGTCGATACTTACGGAAATCAAGCAATAAGTCTTCACTAATATCTGAGACATAAATGAATTCCTTATGCTCACCATGTGTACCTTTGTGTTCAAGCAACAGGTATTCCTCAAACTGATTGAGATATGAAATACCATTCTTGCAAGTACTGAAACCTATCTTACCTTTCTCATAACGTTTTTCCATCAACTCTTTAGCAAACTCTATGAAGTCTTTTCCTTCATCAGGTCGCAAAGCATTGTCATTGTCTTCGAGAAAAGATCGAATCACATCACAAGTAATATGTTGATGCATTTCATAATACTTATGTATCTTCACATCTATGTCTTCGATACGCTTATGAAGAGCATGATTATAATACTTATAGTCAATATCAGTCGTGGCACGTATTTCACCAATACCGCAATAGCCTTTCTCATTCCATTCCTTTACTGACACACTTATACCAGTTGATTTACGAATAGAATCAGCATGCCAATTGTATTCTATATACAATGGATACTTTTTACCAGACTGCACCATCTTTGGTATACGCAGTCTCAATCGTCCTTTCGGATATAGCCTTGAAATTCTTCCCATATTAAAATACCTTTTTATTAATTATGGCACTATGTACGCGAAGATAGTAGAAAAGTTTATCATATCACTCCTTTTTTATAAACTTCAGATGATTTTAGTATGAAGTAAGGAGAATAATAAGAGAAGAAAAGATGAAATTAACCGATCAGAAAAGAAAGAATTTCAGGATATACCGATTATTGATCATTTAATTATGTAAAATAAGGCCATTAGAATGGTAAAATTGGCGGTAAAAGACGGCAAAAAGCCATATAGGAATTTCATGAGAAATCACCTATATGGCTCATTTCCATTATCTTATACTGATAATCGTAATCGATGAACGATTAGTACTCGTCATCATTCCATAAGAAGTCATCCTTTGAAGGATAATCAGGCCAAATGTCTTCGATGCTCTCATAGACATCACCTTCATCTTCTATTTCCTGCAGATTCTCCAGAACTTCCAGAGGCGCACCTGAGCGAGTTGCATAGTCGAGCAGCTCTTCTTTAGTTGCAGGCCATGGTGCATCTTCTAGCTTTGAAGCTAATTCAAGTGTCCAATACATAGCTATATTATTTAACGTTCTTACTAATTTGGCTGCAAAAGTAATAAAATTTATTTTATCTACAAGTTTTTCGGCATTTTTTTTCGCCTAACATACTACTTTCTTGCATGAAAGGGCTCTTTTTCTAGAAATTTACCCGATAATGCTGCTTATAGATCTTATGATCAAAGAAAACAACACCCACATAATAGAGGTCATAGGTGATGCCAGAGAACTCTGATTCCTGCAAACGAAGCCATGAAGAATAGGTTTTACTGGCATGAAGATTACCTAAAAGAACCAGCATCACCTGACTATGACAAAGCGGAAGAAGATTCTTCAAGACAAACTCCATAGGCTGTTTATCCAAATCAACAACCACCATCGTTTTGGCATTTTTATTCAAAAAAGATAAGCTATCAGCTATCTCATAAGATTCAGTCTTCATACAACCCGCATGGAGATAAGCATCAAAGATATGACGATTGCACAATCTGATAACAGGCTGCCAATGATTCGAGAGCCGTAGAAGAAGACGTCCCACCTTATGTTCGCGCCTGTTAAGCTGTGGAAACTGCTCTTGCAGCTCCTGATATGCATAATAAGGATAATGCTCATTGATGACATAGCGGATGAAGCTATAGGCAGAAGGCGACTGCACGCCAAAGCCGCGACTATAGCCGCAGCGTCTGAACCATCTCCACCAAGTACTCAAATAATAATGCATAATTTAAATCTTTAGATACACAAAAAGCCTCAGAAATCTTTCGAAATCTGAGGCTCTTGATAAAAGAAGGCGGCTACCTACTCTCCCGCATTGCATTGCAGTACCATCGGCGCAAGTGAGCTTAACTTCTCTGTTCGGAATGGGAAGAGGTGGGACCTCACCGCAATAACCACCTGATAATGGGGTATGACGTATTTGCACACAAGCAAACTGTATTTGATAGTAAAGAACCACCGTCCCTCCCGATTC
>NZ_NMPZ01000011.1 GCF_002224675.1 Segatella copri
AAAGGAAACATACTGATTAGAAGGTTGGTGGTCTTAGTTGACTTCATCATCCTCAACTGCTTACTATTGGGCTTTATCAACATCGAATTCATTCATGTTCCCGACTACCTAGATCTGAAAACAAAGATTACATTCTTTATAGCAAACGTTGCTCTCGCCATCGGCGAATACAACTACTGTACTATCATTCATGTAAGACGAATCGGTTTGCAGCAAGTACTCAAACGTACTTTCTTCCTGGCACTTTGTACTACCTTCTGTTTCATGGTCTTCCTGAAATTCTTCAGTCATGGTGGAGAAATATTTACGTTCGGATTCTACTTCGGCATCTCTTACTATCTTGCTCTGATCATCAGTCGATTCATCGAGCTCAAGGTTCTGAAATATCACCGTGCCAGAGGTAGAAACAGTCGTACCGTGATCTTCGTGGGTAGCGATCCTGCCGTAAGAGAAATGTACATTACCATGACAGAAGATCCTTCTGCGGGTTATATCGTAAAGGGTTATTATGCCGATGACGACATCGCCGGAGCGCCACAGGAACTGAAAAAACTGGGTACCATGCAGGATCTTAACAAAATTTTAGAGTCCAAGATGAACGATACCATCAACGGTTCATGTTATGGTCTGGATGAGATTTTCTGCAGCTTGTCGCATAAGGAATCTGACCAGATTGTGAAGATCATGCGTTTCTGTGACAAGAACGTGGTACACTTCTATTATCTGCCTCGTCTGTTCGGCGAATATAAGTTGCATCTGGATTCCAAGAACTTTATGGGTAAGACGGTTTACACGAACCATCGTGAGCCGCTGTCTTCTATCTCAAACCGTATTCTCAAGCGTGCTTTCGATATCGCCGTGAGTGGTGTAATCTGTCTCTGTTTCTTGCCTTTCATTCCAATCATTGCGCTGATTATCAAGATTCAGAGTCCGGGTCCTATCTTCTTCCGTCAGGCTAGAACGGGTCTGAATGGTGATACATTCATGTGTCTGAAGTTCCGTTCGATGCATGTGAACAAGGATTCTGACAAGGCTCAGGCTACGAAGAATGACCCAAGAAAGTTTGCGTTCGGCAACTTCATGAGAAAGACGAATATTGATGAGTTCCCTCAATTTATTAATGTATTGAAGGGCGACATGAGTATCGTGGGTCCTAGACCTCACATGTTGTATCACACTGAGGTTTATGGCAGTTTGATTGATAAGTATATGGTTCGCCACTTCTCGAAACCTGGAATTACCGGTTGGGCCCAGGTAACGGGTTTCCGTGGTGAGACGAAGGAGCTCTGGCAGATGGAGGAGCGCATCAAGCGTGATATCTGGTATATCGAGAACTGGTCGTTCTGGCTTGACATCCGTATTATCCTCCTGACAGCCAAGAGTATTATCTGCCCGGATAAAAACGCTTATTAAAATTACTCCTCTAATGCCTTGATCTGCTTTTTGGGAGTTACACCCAGATTCTTCAGGCTCTCTACCCTTCTCATTACATTGCCGGTACCATCATAAAGCTGCTTTTTCGCTTTATCATAGGTACCGGAGAGGCGGGTGAGGAGATCGCCTATGCTCGTGAAGGTGTCCTCAAAACCTACGACCTTGTCGTAAAGATCGGCTGCCGTCTTCACTATTTTCTCTACATTCTTGTTCTGACGGTCATACTGCCAGAGATTATACGCTAACTGCAACGCCATCAGGAGATTGCTAGGAGATATGATGATGATCTTCTTCTGATAGGCATAACGACTCAAATCCGGCTGCTGCTTCATCGCTGCGATATAACTCGTTTCGTTAGGGATGAACATCAGGACGAAGCCGATGGCATCATCCACCAGTTTGGAGTAATCCTTCTCGGCAAGTTCATCGATATGCTTGCGCACACTCAGGGCATGCGACTTCATCAGCCTCTCCCGCTCCTCATCGGTCTCTGCCGCCAAGGCATCGGTATAGGCGGTGAGAGATACCTTGCTATCTATCACCACGCTCCTGCCTTCCGGGAAGCGCACGATGACATCGGGACGGAAGTTCTTGCCGTTCTCATCCTTGGTGTTCTCCTGGATAAAGAACTCCTCGTCCTTGCGCAAACCGCTGTTCTCCAGGATGGTTTCCAATACCATCTCGCCCCAGTCGCCCTGCATCTTGCTGTCGCCCTTCAATGCCTTGGTAAGGTTGGCGGCATCGGAACCAATCTTCGAGGTCTGCTCCTTCAGACTTGTTACAGCCTGCTGCTGTTCCTGCTGGAAGAGTTTCATCGTAGCCTCGAAGGTACTCTGCAGTTCCTTCTTATTCACCTCGTTCTGGGTCTTGCTCTCTTCTACCGATTTCTTGAAATCGGCAAACTGCTCCTTGATAGGTTTCAGGAGTTCATCCATCTGGAGTCGGTTGTTTTCCTGGAGGGCAGACTGCTTGGCAGCGAGCTGTTCGGCAGCAGCCTTCTGCTGTTCGATGGTCATGCGATGCATCTCCTGCTTCAGGCTTTCGAGTTTCTGCGCCCACTGCTGGTCGCTTTCTGCACGGAGCTTTTCGGCAAACAGCCGTTCGTTCTCCATCTGGGCTTTCAAGCCCTGGATCTCTGAGATATGGGATTCCTTTAAGCCCTGGATTTCTGAAGCATAAGATTGTTTCAATGATTGAACCTCAGCAGCATGATGCAGATTACTCTGTTCGATGTTAGCCTGCAGCACCTGAGCCTTCGCAATGAGCTGCGTTTTCTCTTCTCCCGCCTTTTTTCCTTCCATCAGCTTGCCCACGAAGAATCCGATGGCAAGACCTATAACGATTCCTATTACTATTTCCATTTATCTTTGTTTTAAATGATTCTGTATATCTGCCAAAATTATGAAGTGCAAAATTAATACTTTCAAAACATAACACCAAACATCATGGGGGATTCTTGTAGATATTTAACTATTATGGAAAAAACAAGTAGAAATATGAGATTAAATGAAAATTTTGCATTATCTTTGCAGCATAATTAATATATAAGATATAGACTATGATCAAAAGATTATTATCCTTTTTAGACGCTTCGCCAGTGAACTTCCTGGCTGTGAAGAATATCTCCGAGGAATTGGAGAAAAATGGGTTCAGACGACTGAACCCTCAGGAGCCGCTGGGCAAGGTAGAGGCTGGTGACAAGTTCTTCGTTACCAAGAACGACTCTTCTATCTATGCTTTCCAAATCGGAAAGAAGGCGCTGGCGGATGCCGGCTTCCACATGATCTGCGCTCACTGCGACTCCCCTACCTTCCGCATCAAGCCTAACGCTGAGATGACTTGCGAGGGCGGTATCGTGAAACTGAATACCGAGGTTTATGGCGGTCCGATTATGTCAACCTGGTTCGACCGTCCACTTACTCTGGCGGGTAGAGTGATCGTAAAGGGTGAGGATGCGATGCATCCGAAGACTCTCCTACTCCATATCCAGCGACCTCTGCTGCAGATCAGTAATCTCGCTATCCACTTCAACCGTCAGGTGAACGATGGCGTGAAGCTGAGCAAGCAGAAGGATGTGCTTCCTATCCTCGGCATCATCCATGATGAACTGGAGAAGGGTAATCTGCTGATGAACGTGATTACCGGCGAACTGAATATCCAGAAGGAGGATATCCTCGACTTCGATCTCTACCTGGCTGATGCCACTCCTGCCTGCACCTTCGGTGTGCACGATGAGTTTATCTCTTCGGGAAGACTCGATGATTTGTCGATGTGCTGGGCGGGCGTAGAGGCTCTGACGGCGGCTGATGCCCAGGATACTACTCAGGTGCTGGCGATTTTCGACAATGAGGAGACGGGGTCGCAGACTAAGCAGGGTGCGGGAAGTCCTTTTCTCTCTTATATGCTACAGCGCATCGCTCTTGCACAGAGCGGAACGGAGGAGGCGTATTATCAGGCAGTGGAGCGTGCTTTCATGATTTCAGCGGACAATGCGCATGCCTGGCATCCTAACTACAGCGAGAAGTTTGACCCAACGAATCATCCGATGCTGGGGGGCGGTCCGGTCATCAAGTTCAATGCGGCACAGAAGTATGCGAGTGATGCGGTATCTGCTGCCATCTTTGCGAATATCTGTGAGGCAGCGGGTGTGCCTTGTCAGCGTTTCGTGAACCACAGTGATGTGGCTGGCGGAAGCACTTTGGGCAATATCCTCGCCTCTTCCATCCCATTGAAGGGCGTGGACATGGGTAATGCCATCCTCGCCATGCACAGTTGCCGCGAAACCGGCAGCGTGATTGATCACGAATACTGCGTGAAGGCTTTCACGAAATTCTATCAGTTATAAGGGAGTTAGGGGAGTTAACTCCTTTAACTCCCTTAACTTTCATCTCTTTTCATACCCCTTATTCTGCACGAGCTTGGGATTCAGGTCGAGGCATTTCTGAGGAATCGGGAAAAGAATACTGGCTTTATCACCCTTGCAGACCTTTGCCTTCTCCTTCATCAACAATACATCGAGATAACAGAAACGGAAGAGCGGCTTGAGATGCTCCGTTTCTACCAGATGGGAACCGCCATTCTCACGAAGCAACCTTGCATAAGTGGAACTATCGAATATCTCATTCTCCTCCAAGCCATACCCTTCTGCGGCCAATTTATCACAATAGAAGATACAGGTTTCCCAGGCATTCAATTCCTTGCTGCGATTCTCACCAGCCGTTCCACCATTGAGCAGAGAAGCACCATCGGCCGTCTGAACCACAAAGTGGATTTTCTTACCTTTAGGACGTTTCTTATATCCTCTGGTCCAATCATCAAACGTATAGATCTCAGCATTGAAAGCCAACTTTGCCAACAGGAAGTTGATTACCGGTTGCGTGATTCTTCCCTCATAAACTCCAGCATTGGCGCTATGCTCATTCGGAAGGTAAGGCAACGCCTGCTGCAACTCACTGAAGATAAAGCGGAACACCTCGCTCCTTTCGCTTTGCGCACAGAGGTTGACGTCGGTAAGCGAAGCCACGGCAATGCCTGAAGCCGCCTCATAGATGGCCGCCTCGCCAGAAGACAGAATCACGGGAATCCTGCCAAAAAGCTCCATCGCCTCGTAATACATCATAGCTCTGATGGCACGCACCTCAGCCTTAAACTGGTCTTTTTGATTCACAGAGAGCAAATCAGACTTGTAATCGATGATATCAAGCGACTGATTCGCCTTTCCTATCACCTGATAGAGATGACTCCACACTGCATAGAGCGAGTCATCCTCCTCGCTATGCTCTACAAAGTCTATGTCCTGATAGAGAGAAGATACGGTATGGTTGTAGATTTCAGACGCAGAACCATACATGGCATTCCCGTCGAGCTGCTCCTTAGGATGCTCATTCGCACAAGAAGAGAATACCATGACAGTCCCCAGCATGAGGACCCAAATGCAAATACGTGAAATCTTCATAACCATATCTACAGTAATTGGGGTAAAACATAATCCGACTGCAAATATACAAAAAAAGAAAGATAGAAGATGTAAAAAAGACAGAAAACTTACGCAAAATTTGCGTATAGGCTGAAAGAAATGGAAAAAGGAAGCCAAGACAAATACAAACTTGTCCGACTTCCTTTTGTTTCATTTATATAAACGAGAACCACTATACCAAGGTTCCGTGCTTATCTATGTTAATTATCTCTTCACTCTCAATCCATTCTCGATGCTAGAAAGTTCATCGAAGAACTCGGCATCAATCTTCAGTCGCTCCTCTACCTTGGCGCAACTGTGGATAACCGTGCTATGATCGCGATTACCAATGAGTTTGCCCACTCTGGAAGCAGGCATCTTGATGAGTTTCTGAGCCATGAACATCGCCACCTGACGCGCCTCCACGTACTCACGCTTGCGGCTCTTGCTGTTGACTGCAGCCACCGTTACCTTGTAATGATTGCAGACCGCCTCCACGATTTCATCGAGAGTGAGCACCTTGTTGCTCTCCTCAACCTTGACGGCACGCTTGATGACACGCTCAGCCAATCGGATATCGATGCTGCTGTTATATACGATACTGTAAGCCAGCAAACCATTGATAGCACCCTGGAGATCACGCACACTGCCGTTGCAGGTCTGTGCGATGAAGGAAACCACATCCTTCGGAATCTTCAGTCCGTCCTTGCGCACCTTGTTGCTCACGATATCGACGCAGAGTTCCACATTCGGCTTCTCCAACTCCGCCACCAGTCCACAAGAGAAACGGGTGATGAGTCGGTCTGGCATATCCTTGAGTTCTACCGGAGGTCGATCGCTCGCCAGAATGATACGCTTTCCGTTGCGGAAGAGGTGATTGAAGATGTGGAAGAAGGTATTCAAGGTCTTCGCCTTGCCTGCCCAATCCTGCACATCATCCACGATGAGCACATCGATAGACTGGTAGAAATTGATGAAATCATTGCTCGCATTATGCAGCACCGCATCGGTATATTGTGTCTGGAAGAGGCGGGCACTGACATAGAGCACACGCTTCTGCGGATACATCTGCTTGGTTTTCAGACCGATGGCATTCACCAGGTGAGTTTTTCCGCTACCAGAAGGACCATAGATGAACATCGGGTTGAACTGCGTGGTATTCGGATGCTCAGCGATAGACAATCCCACCGAACGTGGCAGCTTGTTGCTGTCACCCTCCATATAATTATTGAAGGTGAGTTTCGGATCAAGTTGGGTGTCAATGTCTTCAGGCTGCTGTGGTTCTGCCGGGGTAGTTTGTGTCTGTGGCTGCTGTGCCAATCTCTTGCGCTCAGCCTCATCAATATCAGCCGGATCAGCTTCCACATCCTGGGTCAACCTGTGTTCCTTATCCGTTACCACACGATAAGTGAGCCGGATGCCATCGCCGAAATTGCGATGAAGGACCTTGCTCAACAAGCCAACATAGTTCTGTTCCAAGTATTCATATACAAATGGACTTGGAACTTGAACCAACAGAGTCTTGGTCGAAGGCTTGTACGACTCAAAGACTATCGGTCGAAACCATGTATTATATTGCTGCTCTGACACATTATCCTTTATAAGCAAAAGACTATTGTCCCAAAGCGCTTTTGGACTTGCTAACATTGACACTATTTACTACTTATTTAATTGATTTTTTACCTTAACACTACATCAGATTGCACCACCTGATGCAAATCGACTGCAAAATTACAAAAAAAAGCCCAAAGTAGCAAATCAGGCTATTTATAATATTTTAAGACTCACCTGATAACTATCTAATAATCAAGCATCTAAGAAAGTTATCCACAATTGCGTTTTAGGGGCGGTGAAACAATTTTGAAACACCCCGAAATAGCTAAAAAACAACAAGTTCTGTAGCTATTCCGGGGCGTGAAACATTGCCTTTGTTATTTAGACAAAATTTATTTTGGCATTTTCTTCAAAGAAGCCTTTAAAACGGCATATCCGAGTCTCTACTTGTCTTTCTTTCCAAAAATTGAGAAGTGAACATAGCGCTTTGGATGCGCCTTGAGATCGATGACCAGAGAGTCGGCATGCGACATGGTTGAGTTCAGATTCTCATAGAGGCGGGTATCGTTCATGAGGAGACCGAGGCTACCCTTTCCGCTGTTCAACTGCTCGGTGAACTTCTGTGCACCATCTAGGGTGGCATTCACACGGTCGAGTGTGCCCTGCACATCGAGGCTCGCCAGATTAGAGGTGAGTCGGTTGGTATTGTCGAGAACGCCATTCGCCTTCTTCATCATACCCGGAACCTGGTTGTTCAATCCAGCCATCAGGGTATTCAGCTCACGGGTGGAAACGGTGAGGTTGCTGGTGATGGTCTCCACATTGTGGAGGGAAGCAGCCAGGGCAGGATCAGCCAGGAGTGCATTCACACTGGTGAGGATGGAATCCAGCTTAGGCAGCATCTTCTCAACTACCGGAATCATTTCGGCAGCCTTGCCCATCATACCGGAATTCACCATACCAGGGATGATGCCGCCCGGTTCGATACGCTCACGAGGATTGTTGGCAAGCAGGAGACTAACCTGGAGATTGCCCATGATATCCTTAGAAATCTCTGCGGTACTACCTGCAGGGATTCTCAGATCCTTGTTGATATCCACCTTGACCTTGATGGGACCCTTTCCGGAATAGTCGAAATCCAGCTGATCCACGGTACCCACCTTGTAGCCATCGGCATAGATAGGGGTAGAAGCACCCATACCCTGGATGTCATCAAACGTCATATAGTAGGTGTTATTGGTAGAGAACAAGTTGATGCCCTTCAGAAAGTTGATTCCGAAGTACATCACCAAGATACCTACAATAGCGACCAACGCTATCCTAATTTCCTTTGTCAGTTTCATATTTATCTATTTTTGTTCTTTTTATTATACCTATTTATATAGAGCGAATCACAGGCTGCCCGAGAAGTGGAGGAACTACCGGCTGCGGTTCTGCTTGAACTCTCGGATAGCCTGGTTCACGTCATATTTCTGTCCGTTCTTGAAGGCGATGATGAAAGCCTCCGGAAACTTATCCAGCTTTTCCTTGCGCAGGCGATAGATCTCGTTGTAATTGGTGGATGCACCCAGGGTGTATTTCACCAGATTGCCTTCCTGGAAACTATCGTAATCGGTTTCGCCCTTGAAATGAGCATCGCCCTTGCGAAGGTTTCTACTACCTACAAAAATCTGAAGCTTGAAGACCGGCGCATCGGCTACCTCAGCCTTCTTCACTTTCTTCTCCACCCGCTTTGGCTGTTCAGGCGTTGCCTCTTCACGCTTCGGCTGCTTTCCCCTCGTTACGACACGAGTCTTAGGCGCAGGTTCCTGATCCGGAACAATCTTCGGGATATTCACTTCTTCGGAATCCTTGGCACGATAAGGAACGGAAACCGATCTGTCGTACTTATTCTTGTATTTTGCGAAAGCCTCGTAGATGCCACGGGCGATATCATCCACTCTGCTGTCATTGTTGAGCAGGCGCTCTTCATCAGGAGTTGTGATGAATCCCAACTCAATGAGGCAGCCCGGCATGGAAGTCTCTCTCAAGACCAGGAATCCCGCCTGATGCACGCCCTTGTCGGGACGGTTGGCACCATCGCAGACACCTCGCTGAATCATTCGAGCCAGATCTACGCTGCGCTCCATGTTCTTGCCCTGGATGAACTCGAAGATGATATAGCTCTCAGAAGATCGGGGATCGAAGCCCTGATATCTCTGCTGATAGTCCTTCTCCATCGAGATGACGGAGTTTTCCCGCATCGCCACATCGAGATTATCCTTGGCACGGTGCATACCGAGGGTATAGGTCTCGAAGCCACGAGCTATCTTTCCTGCCGGCAAGGCATTGGTGTGCACGGAGATAAAGAGATCGGCATTGGCACGGTTGGCGATATTCGCACGCTCATTGAGCGGGATGAAGACATCCGTCTTGCGGGTATAGATGACTCTTACCTCCGGGAGATTCTGCTCCACATACTTACCGAAGCGCAAGGCAACGGCAAGATTGATATTCTTTTCCTTGGATATGGCTCCGAGTGCTCCGGCATCATGGCCACCATGACCAGCGTCGATGACCAGCGTGAATCGCTTATTGGCAGCTAACGATGTCATTACAAACATGCACATCAAAGCCCATATCAGTGTTACTTTCTTACACATACTTTCTGATGATTTTGCAAAATTACTACTTTATTATCAGAAAACCTAATTCTAACTATAAGTTTTATCATTTGTTAATACAACCTCTACCCCTGCGCCGTCGCTATCGGCCCCCATCGGTGGATTCACCTTGGTGATAGAGAGTTGGAGTTTCTGGATTTCCGGGAAATCGGAAAAGAGTCTATGGGCGATTCTGCCTGCCACATGCTCCAGGAGCTTGCTGGGCACCGCCATTTCCTCTCTTACCTTCTGATAGACCTCGGCATAATTGAGGGTTCCCTGAAGATCATCGGTTTTCATGGCAGAAGAGAAGTCATAATCCAGCACCAGGTTGACAAGATAATCGTTGCCAACGATTCCTTCCTGCGGCAATACGCCATGGAAAGCGTGGAAACGCACATTCCTGAGGTATATCTTACTGCTCATCAATTTCATCTTCAGTCTCCTTATAATCTATTCCGTTTTCCAAGTTATCTATTCCATTTTCTTCATAGAGGTACTTCTTCAAGGCTCTTTCCACGCCCACCCGCCAGGTGTTGAGGGTTTCGGAGGTGAGCTGCAGCTGATTGACCAGCTTGATGACGTGGGCAACCGGCATGCGATAGCGCAGAACGCCGGATATGAGCTTGGCATAGTTCCAATACTCGGGATTGAACTTCTCGCTCAATCCTTCGACGGTAATCTTGTAGCCACGCTTGTTGACAAACTGGAAATCATATCGCTTCTGTCCTTCCGGGAGCACCGTCTTGATGATCCTGCCCTTGGTGACAGACTTGGGGAGCATGATGCCTTCATCCTCATCCTGCAAACCGGTGAATATCTCGTAGGGATGACCATTGAGCAATCCGACCAAAGCCACCCATTTCTCCTTATTGTTCTGGTATCTTACCACATCGCACTCCAATTCCTTAGGTCGAACCTCAACCACTTCCGGGCTGCCGATTGATTTCTGCGTTTCTTCGGAAACAAGTTTCGCCAATGGCTGATGGAGCTTATGCCAATCGACATTCTGAGCATCGAAATGCCCGTGCAGCTCAGCCAATCGGGTCTTCAAATCTTTCATCAAGGCGTGGCTCGCCTCTTCGAAAGTCATATTTTCAGTATATTCCATATTAAACGTTTAATAATTAGCTGCAAAATTAAAACAATATTTCTAAAATATGAAACGTTTGGGCAGATATTTCATCAAAAAACGCACGAAAAGCTCATTATGAAGCGAAAAATGTAAAAGAACCGTGTTCTTTTTGGGAAACTTTCATTATCTTTGCAGAAGATAAGAGAAATATAAAAAAGAAACAAGATATGGAATCAATCAAGAAAAGAACCTCGATTCGCAAATATGCCGACAGAGAGGTAACAGATGAACTTTTGAACAGTTTGCTGGAAGAGGCGATGCGAACTCCTACCATGGGAAACCTGCAGCTCTACAGCGTAGTGGTAACCCGCAGCGAAGAGGGAAAGAAGGCTTTGGCACCTGCCCACTTCAACCAGCCGATGGTGACAGGCGCTCCTGTGGTACTCACCATCTGCGCCGACTACCGCCGCACCACCCTCTGGGCAGAAAACCGCAAGGGAACCCCGGGATACGACAATATCCTCTCGTTTATGAATGCGGCTACCGATGCCCTGCTCTTCACGCAGACTTTTACCAATCTGGCAGAAGAGGCGGGTCTGGGAACCTGCTTCCTGGGCACCACGGTGTATATGCCGAAAATGATCATCGACACCCTGAAGTTGCCGAAGCTGGTAATGCCAGTGGCTACCCTTACCATCGGATGGCCGGATGAGCAACCTGCCCAGAGCGACCGTCTGCCATTGAGAAGCATCATCCACAACGAGCATTTCGAGGATTATACCCCAGAAAAGATTGATGACTTCTATGCCGAGAAGGAAGCACTGGAAGAGAACCAGGAGTTTGTACGCATCAACAACGTAGAAACATTAGCCCAGGTTTTCACCGATATCCGATATACCAAGAAGGATTGCGAAGCCATGAGCATCGGATTCCTCGATTCCCTCAAGCAGCAGGGATTCCTCAAGTAAATAAAAAAGCGCATCAGAATTCTGATGCGCTTTTTTATTTTACTTTCAGTTTTACTTATTGAAACCTGTAATCTCCACGTATGGAGCCTGACCTCTGCCATCCTCATCACGATAAGATACCTTGATAGTCTTGCACTCATTCGGCATCAGACTGAAATAGTTATCGCTGTAGATAACAGGGAGAATCTGCTCACCATCACCACCCTTCAGGTTCAGGCGAACCAAGAGGGCAGGTACATTGCCGGTATTGCGGATCTCTACCTCGCCAACCCACTCTTCGCCCTGCTGAACGAAACGCTTGCCGCTGACAGCAACATCTGCCTTTGGCAATTTAGAGAGTGCCTGGAGATTATCCTCTTCCTTACCCATTACATAGAAGTTGTCTGAAACCACCTGGTTGTTCTGCTCCAGAGTCAACTTGATGTAGTAAACCTCCTCATCCGGTTCGCTTACGCTAACGGCATCGAGGGTCTGGTCTTCTGCCACATTCACTTCCTTGCTCTCCTCCTTGATCAACTTTCCGTACATATCAAAGACCTGAGCCTTGGCAACCAAGCCATCCTTGGCACCACCGGCAAAGTTGACCACCTCGGCAACCTTCTTCACCGGATTATACTGGATATGCAATGGCTCACAAGCCTTCTTCACACCAAAGTATGCTGCAGTTGGCTCGAAGTAATAATCATAGGTACACCATACCATGCTTGGCCAGCAGGCATGACTCATCCAGATAAGCAGACCGAGACGGTCCTGCTGAGAAGACTCGTACATCGCACGATAGCCATCATAGTTAAGCCACTGTGCCCACTTGGTAAACTGCTCAGCACTCTGAGGCTTG
Source organism: Segatella copri (assembly GCF_002224675.1). Taxonomy (GTDB): domain Bacteria; phylum Bacteroidota; class Bacteroidia; order Bacteroidales; family Bacteroidaceae; genus Prevotella; species Prevotella copri_U. The sequence goes on from NZ_NMPZ01000011.1 coordinate 12,467, forward strand.
CCATAACGCTTCTCCATGATGTTGTTGAAAGACTCACCTCCCTGGGCGCCCTTCAATGTATAATCATGCTGTCCCCAAGCATCACTCTGTGGCCACAGATGCTCCGGTTCCATCATTCTGCTCAGAGACTCGAAGGTAGGCACATTCGGCATACCACGCTCAGAATGCAGCTTATGGCTCTGGTTAGCGAAGTAGAAAGATGGCGACTTCATCTGGTAAGGACCATGACCGCTCACACCCAGGTCGGCAGAGCTAGGAATATACCCCAACTGTGGATGGATATCCTTGACCTGCCCTCTCAGCACCTTGTCGATGGATGCAGGAGGGAAGCCCTCGTTTCTACCGCAATAGATACCGATACAAGCATGGCTGCGGATGCGGGAGATGTAATCGGCAGAGTTCTCGAGGAACATCTTGTCGTCATCAGGATCCGGTCCGTCCCATGGGTTAGCCAACCAGAAGTCCTGCCAGATCATGATACCATACTTATCGCATGCCTCATACAGTTCCTCATCACCAATCTGACCTACCCAGTCGCGAATCATATTGTAGTTCATCTCCTTATGGTAGCGAACGGCAGCATCGTATTCACGTCCACGGTAGTTGAGGTTGGTCTCAGAGAATCCCCAGTTACCACCCAATGGATTCAACCGTTTGCCATTGATGTAGATCTTGGTCTGGGTATCCAGGTCGGCATAGCTCATCTGGCGGATACCCGCCTTATAGTTGACCTCAGAGATTACCTCGCCTGAAGCCTTGTCAGATACCTTGAAACCGGCATCATATAAATAAGGAGAACCATAGCCGTTAGGCCACCAGAGATTCATGCGCTGGTTCTTGAGCTGAGGATAATCAGCTGGAGCGAAAGCCACCTCACGCTTCTCGTTTGGCTGCAGGCTAACTTCCTGCTCAAACTGGATCTTACCGATAAAACCGGAAAGCTTCACAGTCTTAGCCACGGCATCTGCATTCTTCAGGAAGACAGATGGAGTCATGGTTGCCAATGTATCCGGCAGATTCAAAGTAGATGTTACCAGCGGATCGGAAACGCTCACACCGTTATCGTGGGTGAGATAGACATCATTCCAGATACCGATTTCACGACCTGGGGTATTGGTAATCCAGTCCCAGCCGATAGATGCGTGGAAGGTTGGGTTATCAGCACCCAACTCACCACCATTGAGGTCGGTATTCTGGAGATTCTTCTGCTTCACCACGCCGAAGTGGGCATTCTTGATGACATGCACCTCGAGCTTGTTGGCACCCGTCTTCAACTTCTTGGTCACGTCGATGCGAGAGCGGATAAAAGCACCATCGATTCTGCCAATCTTCTCACCATTCAGAAGGATATCCGCCTTCCAGTTGATACCATCGAAGTTAAGATAGGTATGCTGGTTCTTGTTGGCAGATGGCTGATGGTTGATGGTAGTACGATACCAGAAATCAGAGTTGAAGAACGACTCGGAAATCTGTCGCATATTATCATCGTAGCGGTTATCAGGCACCGCACCGATATTCATATAGCTGGTAAGCACGGTACCAGGAACGGTAGCCTGAATCCAGGCATCACTTCCCTCACGGCGCAGCTGCCACTGGTTGAGCATCAGCTTGCCATTCTTAGAAGCCAAAGTGTTGGCTGCCTCGGCACGCAAGCCACCCTTACCCATCACCTGCATCTCAGACAAGGCATAGCGACCGGAAGCATCCGGCTGGGTTAGCAGCAATCTCACATATCTGCCATGCCCCTTGCAAGCCACCTTCTCGGTCAAGCCCTTCTGCTTACCCAGGGTAGCAATATCACTCCAGTTTCTGGCATCACTGGAAACCTGAATCTTGCCCTGGCGAGCCTTGTTGACCCAGAAAAGATTCACCTGATCGAAATCAGCCACAGTACCCAGATCTACATAGAGCCACTGGGCATTCTTTGCCAATTCAGACTTCCATACACTGGAGAAGTGCATGGATGGACGCCATGAAGTGGTATTATCGATGAGTTTGACGCGCCACCACGCTGCACCCGGCATAGTAAATTCGATGCGTACGTGCTCGTAGTTGCCCGGTTTCTTCAAAGGAATGGAAACATTCAGCTTGCGGAGCGGCAGGCGCACCACATCCTGGAACTTGTTTGGGTCGGAACTTACCTGCTGTTTGGTAGCCTCACCAGGAAGTCCGGTGCCTTTCTCTTCTCCCAGCACCTCCCATTTCGTACCATTGTGTGACCCCATCACACGAATCACATACCCCTGAGTAGCCTTGTCCTGATAGTAAGCCAATTCACCTGTAAACTTCAGGTTTCTGAGGTTTACCTTCATGGCTTCCCAATTGAACTCAGCAAAAGCCTTCTCGCCCTTGATATACTGACTGGTGACCGTGTTGCCATCAATCATCTTCACCTTGTCACGGTTGGATAACTCGCCTTCATTCGTTCTTACACTCAGGAAGGAAGGAGCCTTGCTGGTGATGATACCATCTGTTACCAGATGACCTGTAAGATTGAAATCGGCATTCGAGGAAGTATATACCATACGGTTCAAGGCAATGTTCCTATAGGTATCATCCTTCACCATTTGAGGAGCCGTAAACTGAGACGGGCGTCCCGGATACTGTCCGATACCCCTTGTCCCGGTCTGATCGTCGGCATAAGTCAAGCCCAGAGCCTGGCTGAGTAAAGCTATAACCACAACTGCTTTCTTCATTATTTTTTTAAGTTTAAGTAATATACTAAGTTTTGTGCAAAGTTACAAAAAAAAACTATACGTGCAAATATTTTAAACCAATTTATTTATTCTTGCGTATTTTAGGGCAAAAAAATACCCAATGCCCTATAAAAATAAAGGAAAAGCGCAACAGGCAAATAGTCTGTTGCGCTTCTATCATTAAATTTCAATTGAACTAGTACTCATTTCATCTTTAATCCTGGTAATAAACTCTCTTCACTCGGTTGCTGATGGTGGTCAGCACTTCGTAAGGAATTGTCTCCAGAATATCACTCAACACCTGAACAGGAAGATGCTCGCCGAAGATTTCCACGCTATCACCTTCCTTGCAGTTGATGCCGGTGACATCGATCATCGCCACATCCATACAGATGTTGCCTACATAATCTGCCTTCTGACCATTGACCAGACAGTAGGCATGGCGATTGCCGAGACGGCGGTTCAAGCCATCAGCATATCCGATAGGAATGGCAGCGATGACACTATCCTTATCGAGGATGGTCTTGCGACTGTAGCCTACACTATCGCCCGCCTTCACGTTGTGCATCTGGAGAATGGTAGTCTTCAGGGTGCTCACGCAGTTGATGGTCTTGTTGTTGCGGGAGTTGATGCCATAGAGTCCGAGACCCAGGCGGCACATATCCAACTGGCGCTCCGGGAAGTGCTCGATACCTGCCGAATTGCAGATATGGCGCAGGATCTTATGATCGAAGGCAGCCTGCAACTGTCGGCTTCCCTTATCGAAGAGTTCAAACTGATGGGCAGAGAAATCATCGAAACTATCGTCATCGCTTCCCACGAAGTGAGAGAAGACAGAACGAGGGATGATGGCATTCTGATGCTTCAGCTTACCGATAAGCTCCTCCATATCGTTTTCAGGATCGAAGCCCATGCGATGCATACCGGTATCGAGCTTGATGTGAACAGGGAATCCGGTGACACCCTCCTTCTCTGCAGCCTTGATGAGCGCATCGAGCAATCGGAAAGAATACACCTCAGGCTCCAGGTCGTAATCGAACATGGTCTTGAAGGCTGTCATTTCCGGGTTCATGATCATGATGTTGCTGGTGATACCGTTCTTGCGAAGGGTGACACCCTCATCGGCAACAGCCACAGCCAGATAATCTACACGATGATCCTGCAGGGTCTTGGCTATCTCCACCGCTCCGGCACCATAGCCATCCGCCTTGATCATGCAGACCAGTTTGGTTTCCGGCTTCATGAAGGCACGGTAGTAGTTGAGGTTGGCAACCACCGCATTCAGGTTGACCTCGAGGGTGGTTTCATGCACCTTCTGCACCAGCAGTTCGGTAAGCTGATCGAAACCAAACTGGCGGGCACCCTTCAGGAGGATGACCTCATCGCGGAGGGAGGCAAAGACCTCGCTATTGATAAACTCCTCCACATTCGGGAAGAAGAACTTTTCTGAAATCTGAATCGTATCATGCTGTTTGCAGAGTTCCGGACCGATACCGATGAACTTCACTACGCCACGCTTGCGGGCAAGATCGCTCACCTCTTTATATAGCGCCTCAGGAGTCTGACCGCTCTGATAGATATCGCTCAAGATCAAAGTATGGCGACGGCCACGATGATCAGGACGGCGGTTCATGAAGTCGAGGGCGATGTCAAGTGAATTGATATCGCTGTTGTAACTGTCGTTGATGAGTGTACAGCCATGCTGGCCCACCTTTACCTCCAGTCGCATCGCAACCGGTTCGAGCAGTGCCATACGCTTGTCGATATCCTCCGCAGAGAGTCCGATCTTGGAAGCGACTGCAGCACAAACGATGGAGTTCTGGATGGAAGCATCATCGATGAAAGGAATGGAGAAGCTATCCTCTACACCTTTATATATATAGGTGATGACGCTCACGCTCTGCTGCTTCTCAATCTTCTTGACATAGAAAGGAGCCTCAGGATTCTGGAGCGACCAGAAGAGTTTTTCGCCTTTATAATCAGGATATTCAGCCACCACCTTGGTAATCACCTCATCATCGCCATCATAAACCACGGTTTCAGCATCATGGAAGAGGATGAGCTTCTCACGGCACTTCTCCTCCAGTGAAGAGAAGTTCTCCTGATGGGCTGAACCCACATTGGTAAGAACGGCGATGGTAGGCTGGATGATGTCACGGAGGGCAAGCATCTCGCCAGGCTGACTGATACCCGCCTCGAAGACACCTACCTGGGTCTGCTCGTTCATCAGCCAGACAGACAATGGCACACCTATCTGGGAATTGTAACTGCGAGGGCTGCGGGTAACGAACATGCTTGGCGAGAGCAGCTGATAGAGCCACTCCTTGACCATCGTCTTGCCGTTGGAACCCGTAATACCCACGATAGGGATATTGAATTCATCACGATGGCGTTCAGCCAGACGCTGAAGAGCCTCCAGCGTATTGACCACCTTCAGAAAGTTAGCCTCCGGATAATCAGAAGCATAGCCCTTAGGGACATCAGTTACCACAAAGTTTTTCACACCTCTGCGATACAGTTCAGGGATGTAATTATGACCATCATTGCGCTCAGACTTGAGTGCAAAAAACAGAGTTTCCTCCGGGAAACAAAGAGAACGACTATCGGTCAGGATAAAACCGATGTTGGTATCATTGTCTCCATAGCGACGCGCACCTATCAGTGTGGTTACCTTTTCAATAGTATATGTCATTGTCTTAATACTTTAAATGTTCTACATTATGCTTTTGGGCTTTCAGCCCGTCACTAACCCATACTTTTTCTCGAACCATTTTTTCCTTTCTTCCGTTCTGGCGACGAACTTCTGATGTTCCTCGCTATCGGGGTTGAAGGGCTTGTGTCCGAGGGCTTCCCGGATGGGACGCCAGTCTTCCAGGAACTGCTCGGCAGCCTTGCCGAAATAGGTTTCCCGGAATTTCTCCCAGATATATTCTACTGCCTGATCGCTCGGGTGCAGCATATCTTCCTTGTAGAATCGGTAATCACGAAGTTCATCGTTCATGATTTCGTAAGCAGGAAAATAGCTCACCACACCAGGATTCGCCTTCACCAAGCGGTCTGCAGCCAACTGAAGCGTAGCCTTCGAAAGCTGACTTCCATGATAGCCGTATTTGGCATAACGGATGGGGCTTACGGTTATGATTACCTTCAAGCCGGTATCGAAAGCTTCATCTTCCGATGTTTTATCTTTCAAACCTCGTTGCTTCAGCAAATCAATCGCCTTTTGCAGATACGCAGCACATTCCTCTACACTCAGTTCCCTTTCCTCGAAAAGGCGCTGGGGGCGCTTCTGGCAGTTATCCACGATCTCGCCCGTTTCCTTCAGAATATACACGTGATTCGTACCCAGCGTAAAGACTGCCACACGAGGATGCACCTCGGCGCATTTCTCTACCGTATGGAGAATGCTTGCCGGATTATACATCACACCGAAGGGATTCACCGTAGCACGGAAGCGATTCTCCACGAATCGGCGACCCAGATTGTCGGCAAAGCAACTACCCACGAAGAGCATCTGCTCTGCCGGCTGTATCTCGAAGTCGGCCTTCGGAATATCAATTTCTGTTCGAAACTGCATCTGTCTTCTTGCGCTTTTTGATTTCCACTCCTATACCTATTATAATAAGGAGTACCAGAACACCATAGCCGATATAAGCTACCATCTCTGTATTCTTGAGCGACTGAGGATGGAAATCGAGCACCACCTTGTGGTTGCCCGGCTTCACGTTGATGGCACGGAGGATATAATCCACACGGCCCAGTTCTACAGGCTGACCATCTACGGTAGCAGTCCATCCAGGATAGTAAATCTCAGAGAAGACGATGACGCCACCCTTGCTCGACTTCACCTCGTAGGTGAGGTTGTTTGGCTTATACTGGATCATCTTCACCACCGAAGTGTCATCCTGCTTCACGCTCTGAACCAGCTGCTCCTTGAACTTGGCATCAGCCACTGCCACATGACGGAGGTTGACCTTGCCCACGCCATCAATCTCCTCGTTGGCATTGTTGACATACTGCACCTCATCCACGAACCACGCATTACCATAGGCATATGGATTCTGTACAGGAACCGTCTGACCGCCCTGCAAAGGCAGGATGAAGTATTTGGTATTGAGCATGTTCAATACAGGGAAGATACTGTCGCCATTCACCTTGGTCATATCACCACCAGCCTCGGCCACAGCCTTCATCGTCTTCTGCATCTCAGGAGCGATATGTGCATCAATCATCTCCTGATAGCGACGGAGCTTGGCTGGATGATAACCGCCGATGCTCTTGTGGTAATAAGAGGTCTCGTTCTCATTGAAGGTATTGGAAGCGAGATTGAGCACACGGTAATCGAGCGCCTTGTCGCGGCAGATAATCTTATCGGTCTCCGTCATCTGCTGAGGAGTATCGCGCACGTTCTTATCTACGAACATATCATCGTAGAGATAACGCTTGTTCACCATCCACATATCTACGAGACAGAGTACGGCGATGCCGGCAATCATATACTCAGCACCCAACTTCTTCATCTTGTAAAGCAGCAGGAAGGCTGAACCGATGACGATGACCCAGAACGAGCGCCAGCAATCAGAAGTAAAGATGCTCTTGCGAATCTCGATGAGATTGCTCATGAGCGGTCCCTGGTATTCTGCCGGCAACTGCTGCAACGCCTGAGTTTCCTGAACGGAAATGAAATCAGGGAAGAAGACACCCGGCATCAGGGCAAAGAGCAGACAGAAGCCTGCCGTCAGACCAAAGCTGGCATATACCAGTTTGATCTTACTGGTGAGAATCTCTGGCTCATCAATGATTTTCTTCAAAGCCATCATGGCAAGCAACGGAATGGTGAACTCGGCTATCACGAGGATAGAAGCCACCGTTCGGAACTTGGCATACATCGGAATGTAATCAAGGAAGAAATCGGTGAACGGCATGAAGTTTCTACCCCAGGAGAGCAGGATGCTCAGGATGGTGGCAGCCAGCAATGCCCACTTCATCGGACCCTTGACAATAAACAAACCGAGGATGAAGAGCATACATACGAATGCTCCTACATATACAGGACCGCTCGTACCAGGCTGGTTGCCCCAGTACTGTCCGAGCTGCTGATAAATCTGCACGAAGTTAGGATCCGCCTTCTCCATCGCCTGCGTATTCTGGGCGAGAGGTACGGAAGCACCACCCTTGGCATCAGGAATCAGGAGCGTCCAGGTTTCATCAATACCATAGCTCCACTGGGTGATATAGTCTCTATCCAAACCACTGCTGGTCTGGTTAGCAGTATTCTTCTTCACCAGTTCGCTCTTTCCACGCATGGTTTCCTGACCATACTGCCAGGTATGATACAGGTTGGAGAGGTTGAGCGAGATACCGATGAGGGCACCCACGACACATACCGCAGTCGCCTTGCCGAAGCGGGCGAGTTCCCCCTTCTTGATGGCATCTACCAGAAAGGCAATCACCATGAAGAGGATGATGAAGAGATAATAATAGGTCATCTGCACGTGGTTGGCATTCACCTCGAAAGCCGAGAAGATGGCGGTGAGGAGCAGACCTTTCAGATACTTACCCCTATAAGCCAGTACCACACCCGCGATCATAGGAGGCAGATAGGCCAAAGCCCATACCTTCCAGATATGACCTGCAGCAATGATAATAAAGAAGTAGGATGAGAATGCCCAGATGATGGAACCCAGCGCCGCCAGCGATTGTCGGAAATCGAAGGCACGGAGCATGATATAAAAGCCCAGGAGATAGACAAACACATACCATACATAATCAGGCAACCACAGATGATAAGCCTTCGTTACCTGGCTGAGCACCTGGGTACTGCCGTACGAAGGCGACATCTGATAGGTTGGCATACCACCAAACACAGAGTTGGTCCAACGGGTTGTCTCGCCAGTCTGCTGTTGGAAAAGCTCTTTCTCATGTCCCAATCCCTTGCTCGCCGCCGAGTCGTGTCGGAACAGAATTCGTCCGTCCATGTCGGCAGGCATGAAGTACACGAAAGAGATCACTGCAAAAACAATCACTACCAGAATATCCAGTAGATACTTCTTCAATAATTTCATCTTTTTCTATAAACGTTTATAATTTGGTGCAAAGATAATGAGAAATGAAGACACTACAAAATAATAAAAGAAACTTTTTACTTTTTTTATCGAAGAAAAGACGCAATAGGGTTTTCCCCCTATCATTATAGGGATTCTCACGCTGCAAGATGACCGAAAATCCATACCTTTGCACCAGATAATAATTAAAATCACATCAATATGAAAAGAATCGCATTTATCATGATGGCAATACTCCTGGCAGTGATTCCATCAACAGCTCAGAACTATAAGAATAGTAGATATTACAACAAGAAGACGGGACATCTCGACTACAGATACAACCACAGTTACGGTGCTCCATACTTCGGTTTCCGAATCGGTCCGGCATTCACCTACGTGAATTCGGATGATCCCCGTCTGGATGGCGGTGACTGGCAGACGGGTCTCAACGTAGGCGTTGTTGCCGGCATTCCGCTCACGGATACAGCGCCTCTGTATCTGGAGACAGGTCTCTCCTATATAGAAAAAGGTGGCAAGAAAGATTTGGTTTCCGGCAAGAAGATGACCTACGACCTCAACTACCTGCAGATTCCTGCGGTGTTGAAATACAAGTATGATGTAGATGACCACTTCTCCATCCAGCCACAATTCGGCGGTTACTTCGCCGTGGGTGTAGGTGGCAAGATCAAGAACTTTGCCGAGCGAGAGGCCCAGAGTTCCTTCCGCAGCGACAACTTCCGCCGTCTGGATGGCGGTCTGCGCATCGGTTGCGGCATCGGCTACGATATGTTCTATGCTGACCTCACCTACGACATCGGCCTTGCCAACATCTGCCACGACAGTTTTGACAAATCGCACAATGGAGCCCTCTTGCTCAATTTTGGAGTGAACTTCTAACAGAACCCTACATTTTTCGTAGTTTGCAATATCATCATGTAACATTTCTCTGCCTATTATAAAATATAGGTGGGGAAATGTTTTTTTATGGGATTTATTTTGTAACTTTGCACCCAGAATAGAAATAAATCGATATGAAAATAGGAATTATCGTTGCAATGGACAAGGAGTTCACGCAACTCAAGACATTATTGACAGAATCGCAGACTGAGCGAAAGAATCATAAGGACTTCGTCATCGGAAAAATCGGCGAGAATGAAGTAGTGATGCAGCAGTGCGGCATCGGAAAGGTAAACAGCGCCATCGGAGCTGTGGAAATGATTGATAATTACCACCCAGACCTCGTCATCTCTTCGGGTGTGGCTGGAGGCGCAGACATCAACCTCAATGTTACCGAAGTGGTGGTAGCTACCGACTGTGTATATCACGATGCTTACTGCGGTGACGAATGCGAGTATGGACAGATTCTCGGTATGCCTGCCCTCTTCAAGACCCCTAAGGAGTATGTAGAAAAGGCACTTGCCATCAATGAACAGCCAGACAACCAGCATCCCAAGATTCATGCCGGACAGATTGTAAGCGGAGAATGGTTCGTAGATAGCAAGGAGAAGATGCGCTCTATCTTGGAGCACTTCCCTCACGCTATGGCTGTGGATATGGAAAGCTGCTCCATCGCACAGACCTGCCACATCTACAAGACTCCTTTCATCTCCTTCCGCATCATCAGCGATGTACCTCTGAAGGATACCAAGGCACAGCAGTACTTCGACTTCTGGGCTAAAATGGCAGAAGGATCATTCAATGTCACCAAGGCTTTTCTCGAAAGTCTGTAAACTATAAATTGTAAATTATAAACTATATGAATAAGATTCCAAGTTTTACTATCAATCATAACAAGTTGCTCCGCGGCATCTACGTAAGCCGCAAGGACGAAGTAGGCGGAGAAGTAGTCACCACCTTCGATATCCGTATGAAGGTGCCTAACCAGGAGCCTTGCCTCCACAACGGTGCCATCCATACCATCGAGCACCTGGCTGCCACCTACCTGCGTAACGACGAGGAGTGGAAAGACCGCATCATCTACTGGGGACCAATGGGATGCCTCACCGGCAATTACCTCCTCATCAAGGGCGACCTGGAGAGCAAGGACATCGTAGAACTGATGAAGCGCACTTTCCAGTTCATCGCCGACTTCGAAGGAGAAATTCCAGGACAGGCAGCCAAGGATTGCGGTAACTATCTGCTCCACGACCTGCCTATGGCAAAGTATGAATCGAAAAAATATTTGGAAGAGGTGCTCAACTGCATCACCGAAGAAAATTTGATTTATCCTACACAAGACTAACCCTATACAAACGCCCGCAAAGCAAAATTGCGGGCGTTTATATTTAATTAACCAGAAAAGTTTTGTTACTATTTATAAAACTCCTATCTTTGCAGATGAATCATTAGTAACAATCACCAATCGCATCAATAACTATTATATACATCTATTATTATGGTAAGATTAAAGTGTATCGATTTAAATACAACAACCATGAACATCAAAAAAGTTTTTATAGGGGTGTCCCTCGTCATGACTGCCATGGCTGGCCACTCCCAGAGTGTTTTCCAAGTAAAGCAGCAGTCGTTGCCTAATCCAGACAACGAGCCAACAGCTGTGTTCCCGGTTCCTAGCGATCGCCAGATGAAATGGCAGGAGACAGAATTCTATGCCTTCTTCCATTATGGCATGAATACCTATACCAACAGAGAATGGGGACTCGGAAGTGAAGACGTAACCCTTTTTGCACCTACCAAGAAGCCTAACCCTACTCAATGGCTCAAAGCTGTAAAGGCTGCTGGCATGAAGGGCGGTATCGCCGTAGTCAAGCATCATGACGGTTTCTGCCTCTGGCCTACATCTACTACTGACCATTCCATCGTCAATGCCGGCAATGAGAATGGCAAGACTACCAACATTCCTCGCGACTTTGCCAAGGCAGCCCGCAGTCTGGGTATGAAGTACGGCTTCTATGTTTCTCCATGGGATAGAAACAGCCAATACTATGGTACTGAGAAATATGTAAACGATGTTTTCCTGCGCCAGTGCGCGGAGTTGGCACAGTATGGCAAAGACCAGTTTGAAATGTGGTTTGATGGTGCCAACGGTGGCGACGGATACTACGGCGGACGCAATACGACCGTAAACGTAGACCGTTCTACCTATTATGATATTCCTAACCTCAGAGACTCTATCCACAAGGTTTGTCCAGACATCATCCTCTGGGGTGTGGGTGCTGAGGCAAGATGGATCGGCAACGAGGCAGGATGGGCTGGCGAAACCAACTGGCTCACCGACGAAAGAGGCTATGCACCAGAAAGCAACGGAATGTATGGTACAGAGGACGGCTGGCAGTGGGACCCAGGTGAGAGCGATGCCAAGCTCACCGACAAGGGATGGTTCTGGCACGAGGGCGAGAAGCCTCTCTCTGTAGAGCGCCTCTTCCAGATGTATCTGGAGACTGTAGGCAGAAATGCTACCTTGATTCTCAACTGCCCTCCGGACAAGAGTGGTCTGTTGCCAGAGATCGACGTTCGCGTGCTCAAGGAAATGGGCAACATGATTCGTACCCGTCTAGGCAAGGACCTGGCACGGAAGGCAAAGGTTACTGTAAGCAACACCCGAAAGGCTGGTGCCAACCGCAACTATGCAGCCAAGAACCTGACCGATAACAACAAGAATACCTATTGGGCTACTGATGACGGCGTGAAGCAGGCTACCATCACCTTCAACTGGGACAAGCCACAGACCGTTCGCTATGTGGATATGATGGAATATATCCGCAAGGGTCAGCGAGTAAGAAAGTTCCATATCGAAATCTCAGAAGATGGAAAGACATGGAAACCTATCGCAGAGAAGTGCACTACTACCACCATCGGATACAAGCGCATCATCCCGTTGAACGGCAGCACATCCGACAGTTACGGCAAGGGTTATCAGGTGAAAGGCCTGAAGGTTGTCATCGACGACAGCAAGGCTTGCCCATTGTTACATTCCATTAAAGTATTTTAAACTTTGACTCTACACTACGAATATGAAGAAATTACTCATAGCATTGTGTTTGTTACCATTGGCTGCAATGGGACAAGAAATTAAGTTCGACACCCAGGATTACAAATCCGTGGGAGTTTACGACAGATGGGAGCATTCCCCATTCCGCACAGGAGAACTGGCGGGCAACTGCGAAGTTGTGGATAATCCAGACCTCACCAACAATCCTAACAAGAAGGTGCTCGGCTTCCAGCGTTCACGCCTGGCTTCCAACATCTTCGGTGCAAGAATAGATCTGAAGAAGCCGATTGCACTCGGTCCATCTGGAAAAGTAGTTCACGTACTGATCAACCGTCCGATGGAAGGCAGAGTGATGCTGGTAGGTCTCGGAAAGAGAAGAGACAGAGCCGGACAATCGCAGGAAGTGGAGCAGTTCTGGATCAAGTCAACCACTCCTGTTCCTGCAGGTCAGTGGGCTGATGCCGTTTTCCCAATCAAGAGTGCAGAAGGTGTAGACATCTATAGCCTGGTAGTAGTTCCTCACGCAGAGTCTCCTCATGAGATGAAGGAGGATGCCCTGGTCTATATCGATGACATCAATATCCACCTGACCAACGCTCCTCGCATCACCTTGCTGAAGAGTGAAGGTACTGCCAAGAAAAAGGCTCACAGTGAGTTTGTTTCAGTAACCGAGGCTAACCGCAATGGTATGGTAACTGCGGCAGATGGAACAACCCTCAACAACCACAAGGTGGCATACGGCAAGCCATTCAAGGTAAAGATGGTTCCTGCTCCAGGATTCACCTATGGTGACTTCACCATTACCCATGGTGATCAGACAGAATCGCTCAAGAAGACAGATATCGCCAAGGATGGCACCTTCACCATTCCAGCCAAATGGATGGATGGCAACGTAACCATCGAGTGCATCTTTATTTCTACAAGCAAATAAAATTCTCTATAAAAAATTAGGGTGTGGCATAGATTCATGTCACACCCTATTTTTATTGCTACCACTTCAGTTTTCCATATTTCTCCTTATACCACAGTTGCCAGCCATTCACCAGGTTCTGCCAAACCACATAGGCGCCCGGTGCTACGGCGGCAAGAGGATTCAGGAAAGTTAGGGTGAGCCAGATGCCCACAATGGTATTCTTCTGTCCCAAAGCCTGACCAGCACTGATGCTCGCATCATAATGTCTGCCCACCGCCTTACCGATGGCAAACTGGATAATACAAACAAAGAGCGGAACGATGAGCAGCAAGGCAAGAATCCATCCCGAAACCTCGGCATGTAGGATATTGCGAACCGTCTCGCCCATCAGGATAGTAAGGTTGAAGCACCACATATAGAAGCCCAGATCCTTCACGCTCTTCACCTTATCCACCCACTTAGGCAGAAACTTGCGGCTCAGCAAAGCCAGGAGCAAAGGTACCACCAGTACCGTGGTTACGTTTCTGAACACCATCGCACTCATAAAAAGAAAGGAAACATCTGCCCCCTTCTCCACCATCGGGAAAAGACTCGGAATAATCACCATCGTAAAGACATTGGCTATCACCGTATAAGTTGTCAACGAGCCGATGCTTCCACCCAACTTCTCCGTCACCACCGCCACGGCAGCCGCCGTAGGACAGATAAAGCAGATAAAGGCTCCCTCCAGCACCAGCTTGGTTTCATAATCATCGCCGAATTCGAAAATCAGCACCACCATCGCCAATGCCAGACTGGTTCTGATCAGCTGCAATACAAAATGCCAAGCCTTCGGTTTCATCTCCTTGATTTCAATCTTACAGAAGGTAACATAGAGCAAGGCAAAGAGCACCCACGGCATCATATCAACCAGCTTCGGTCCCACCGCATCGCCCAAAGGTTCCAGGAAAGGAACATTGGCGAAGATCAGATAGCCCACGGCTCCCAATACAAGAGAACAGGGCAACGAAAACTTTCTAAAGAATGATATTATATCCATAAACACAACTTCTAAATTGGCTGCAAAGTTACGTTAAAAAAAAACATCGCAAAATAAATTGATGTTTATTTTGCGATGTGCAATCTTATTTGGATATAATCCCCATTAATAATCAGGGTTTTGTATTAAATTAGCATTTTTCTGCATTTCATCAAGAGAAATAGGAAGCAGATAGTTTTTATTGTTCCATGAACGAGTCTGCACTTCCTTTATACTATATATAGGAGTATCACTTCCCTTTGGGTAACGGATATCAATACCTTGCGCATTCTTGATAACATCTGGAGCAATCATCCATCGACGAATATCAAAGAAACGATTCTGTTCATATGCCAGCTCTATATTTCGTTCGTTACGATAACGATCACGCAGTTCATTACCAGTTATCGATTCATCTAAATCAGGCATATTAGCACGTTTGCGAATGATATTAATATATTTACGAGCCTCAGCATACTCACCTAATTCAATGCAACACTCAGCATAGTTAAGCAATATTTCTGCATAGCGAATCTGCCGATAAGGGTACTTTTGATATTCATACTGTTGGTCCATATTAGGATCTATACCTTTATGCATATAATAGCCTGTATAAGTACCATTCCAATCATCAATAGGACTATTACGCGTATCAAGACCTGGGGTGTAGAAACCATTTTCCTGCTCATAATATCCCGTCTGAATCTTTCCTATCGGATCAGAAGCATATACATCATCTGGACGTTTCTTCCATAAAGCCCCATCATAAAGTACAGTAGCATAAAAACGAGGATCACGATTCAAATAAGGATGCTTAGCCTGATCGGGATTACTCCAACTGAATCTAGTACCATCTGCCATCTCATAAGAATCAATCATCTGTTGGGTTGGCACATTTCCTCCCCAACCATGATAACCATTCGGGCTGTTAAATTTACCAAAACTAGGACATTGGAAATCGCTAGTACTATGATTGACATTATCATAATATGTAAGCATGATATCCTCTGAATTACCATGATTGATAAACAACTGCTCATAATTACTAATTGCCTCCTCCGGTGTAGAGAACCCACCTTCACCCACAAGCTTATAAACACCTAAGTCAATAACAGCCTTTGCAGCCTCCTTGGCTTTCAGCCAACGCTCCTTTCGATTATCATCGGTATAGCTCACCAACTCAGGATTTGCATAGCCAGAAGTCCAAGAAGCATGAGAATTAAACAAATCACTTGCTGCATAAAGCAGAACTCTTGACTTTAATGCCAAAGCAGCTCCCTTACTAGCTCTAGCCTTATCTGTAGAGATAGGTAAAACTTGAGCTGCGGAATCAAGATCCGAAATGATATAATCAACTGTTTCTTTTAAAGTATTTCTTTTAACAAGCATATCATCCTCAGCTTCATAAGCTTTGGGTAAAATAGGAACACCCCCATAAAAGCTTAACAACCAGGAATAATAATAAGCTCTTAAATAATGAACTTCTCCCTTTAGCTGGTCTATATCAGAACCATTCAGCCCATTATCTGCAACACGCTGGAAGAAAAGATTGCAATTGCGAATATTCTTATAAAGACTATTCCAACTGACATTATGGAATGCAATAATCCAAAAATCTGGCGCTAAAATACCTAGATAGCTAGGACTTATCGCATTGTTAACTACAGGCTGACTTTCCCATGACCAAACTTCCATTGCCTGATCGTCAATCGCAGAGAACATAACCGAATGCAAGCCATAATACTGTCCTTCGTAAATATTATTCACGAAAGCATTTGCCAAGGAATTATCTTTCCATACAGTTGCATCAGAATAGCGATCTTTAGGCGTTACATTTAAGAATTCATCACTACATGCAGAAAATAGCAAAGCGACTATTGCTAAGAAAAACAATATCTTTTTCATATTTATATATCATTAGAATAATTAGAATGTAATTGACGCACCGAAATTAATAATCTTACTCAATGGATAGTTATATCCTCTACCGCTGGTATTCTCAGGATCATAGTCCTTCATACAAGGTGCAATAGTAAGCAGATTGTAACCATTTATATAAAAACGCAAACGCTCTATTTTGATTTTACTTGTCAACACATTAGGTAATGTGTAGCCCACCTCTACGTTTTTTAAACGGATATAATCACTACTGTGAATCCAGAAGGTATTACTTTGATTAACCCAATATTCATTTGAGCGATTGTATGTGCGTGGATAGGATGTACTATGATTTTCTTCTGTCCAACGATTATCATAGAAACTTTTCAAGAAGTTACCAAAATCACCAGACTCCGTAGATTGAAAGAAAACACCTCCCATTGCTCCCTGTAACAATGCGGTAACATCGAATCCTTTATATTGAGCGCCTAGATTAATACCATAGGTAAAAGTTGGCACACTTGTACGACCATATCGGATACGATCATTACCATCCAGTTTATTGTCACCATTTATATCAGCAAACTTAATATCACCAGGACGAGCACCAGGCCAATGAGCAGGATTGCTGTCAATCTCTTCTTGTGTCTGATAGATTCCAACAGCCTTGTAAACCAAACCTGCACCAATAGGCATACCTGTTGATTTTTGATAATCAGGAGCTCCAGGAGCCTCATCCCAGAACAAAATTTTATTCTTGGCATATACTCCATTCAATCCTGCATTAAACATAACATCACCAAAACGATGATGATAACTCAGATCAAAATCAACACCCTGGTTACGCACCCTTCCCAAATTTTCATCAGGCAAAGTCATACCAGAAGTACTAGGAACAGAAGCATTTCGATGCCACAATATATCTTTACGGGTATTACGGAAATAATCGATGGTGAAAGCAAGTTCTCCTTTCAAGAATTGCAGATCCAATCCAATATTCTCCTGTGTAGCTGTCTCCCATGTAACATTCTTATTTGGCACTACATTTTCTTTCAATGCTTGATTATAAGTTGCACCAGAATTCGTTATATACATCAGATTGTTATAAGAATAAGATGCAAGATACTGATAGGCATTAATGAGATCATTACCCGTCTGCCCCCAAGACGCACGAATCTTTGCAAAGTGGACGAAAGGCAACATCTTCTTGAAATAATCTTCTTCTGAAATCACATAGCCTAAAGAAGCACCAGGAAAGAAGCCAAAATGATTAGACTGATCAAAGATATAAGATCCCTGATAACGCCAGACTACTTCTGCTAAATACTTCTGCTTATAAGCGTAATTCAATCGACCAAAATAATTAAGTCGAGCCTCAGTATAACTAGAACCCGTATTATTAATTTCACTTTGTCCACCAGCAAAAAGTTCATCAATAGCTGTTGAAATATAGTATCGACGATATGCCTCATAGGAATCGCCACGTCCTTTAATACGCTCTACACCCAAAGTAGCATTCAGAATATGATCCTCTCCAAAATTACGATTATAATTCAAGATAGCACTCAACTGAATATTATAATTATTCTCTGAAGACTGATTGAGACGAGCATCATCATATCCTTTCTTTCCTTTTTGAAGCAAAGGTTGTCCGTTTTCACCATAAGAAGTTCCATCCCAAGAATAGAGATACCAAGGGGTCTGCCAAATCTTTCTGAAACGGAATGTTTTGTCAAAAGAAGCACCCAACTTCAAAGATAAACCTTGAATATAAGGAATCTGAATGTTCAAACCGAAATCTCCGTTTAATACATAACGCTTGTCACGATCATAACCTGTTTGATCTGTACAAATAACCACAGGGTTATCACCAAATTCTATATCAGGTCCGGGAGTTCCATCAGGCCAATAAGCAGGCATATTTGGTTTTGAACGCATCAACATACGGAAGATGTTCTCAGAAGAACGTGTTGGAAACTTTCGATCTTCGAGACGTCCAGACAGATTAGCTGTCAAATCTAATCCTTTAGCCAAATTTACATCAAAGTTGGAACGTAAATCATATTGCTTGTATTTAGTTGCACTATGACGATAGAATCCATCTTGCGTTTTAGCTGACATACTAAGGAAATATCTTGTTCTCTCAGTGCCACCAGATACCGATACATTGGTATTACTCTGAGGTGACCAATCCTTTAGCGTTTCTGCAAACCAATCGGTGTTAGGATATGACCAAGGGTCAGAACCATCCGCAAACTTTTTGATTTCGTCTGCAGTATATCTTGGCATATTGCCTGCATAAGAATCAATCTCATTCAAAAGAGTAGCATATTCTGCCGCATTGCACATCTCAGGTACAGTTGTAGGGCGAGACAAACCGTAATTATAAGAGAAATCAACGGTAGGCTTTCCCTGTTTGCCACGTTTGGTTGTAATAATAATAACACCATTAGCAGCTTGTGCACCATAAATTGCAGCAGAAGCATCCTTCATTACAGAAAGCGACTCTATCGTACTTGGGTCAATGCGTTCCAAAGAACGACCAGGTACTCCATCAACAACAACCAATGGCTCTGCATTACCAAAAGTATTCACACCACGAATGCGAATTGTAGATCCATCATATCCTGGCTCAGCAGTATTAGATATGGCAAAGACACCAGGTAATCTACCAGCCAATCCATTACTGACATTGGTAACAGGTGCTTTCACCAAATCTTCACCTTTCACACTGGTCACAGCTCCAGAAAGGGTAGCTTTCTTTTGCACTCCATATCCAACAACCACAACATCATTAAGAATTTCACTATTTTCCTCTAAAAGGACCATCAGTTTATTCTTACCTTTTACAGGCACTTGCAGATTTTTATAACCTACATAAGAAACTAACAAATTAGCATCAGGACTTACCGATATAGTAAAACTTCCATCTAAGTCGGTTACTACACCATGACTAGTACCAGCTTCCTTAACGGTTACACCAATTAAAGGTTCGTTAGACTTTGCATCTACGATTCGTCCCTGTACATTCCTGGACTGTGCCATTATCGTAGTGGACATCGCACACGCTAGAAATAAAGAAAAAACTCTGTAACTCTTCATAAATTTTATCGTATTAATTGTTATAGTTATATACCTTTTCTATCGAGATTGTATGATTTCAGCCGAAGTTTTCAAGCCCTTTGATTTTATCGTAAGCTTTACTTTTCCTGCCTTTTTCGTACTTCGTACAACTGCAAGAGCACGCCCTTTCCAAGACTTATGGATTTGATCCGCATAAGTGTCAGGATCTTTAATATCAGCATTTCCTAAAGCAGCCAACACTCCAGAACCTGTAACAATAGCTTCCAACTCAACAGATGCATTAGGACATACACGACCTTCCCTATCAACAATTTCTATTTGAACAAAAGACAAGTCTGTTCCATCAGCCTTCATCTCTCGATTTTCAACCTTAGTACGAATAGCAACTGGCTCAGAGGCAGAAGACAGCATTTTAGCATCTTTAACTACTCCATTTTCAACCCCCTCGACCTTCAAAGTTCCTGGTTTAAATGGCAATGAAAAAACAGCTTTCATCTCCGTTTCACGACCGACAACTTTTTCACCAACTAATTTATCATCCAGGTATAAACGTACTATCGGATATTTAGAATAAACCTCAACCTCAATATTTTTTCCTTCATGACCTGGCCAATTCCAACTCTCCCAGGTAGGATAAGCTGTCCAAAGTCCAGTTCTGATTTTTCCATAATAACCATCTGGCTCTCTTACTGCCATATACAGTTTCTCCGTATCATTATACAAAAGATTTCGATAATGAGAAATCGGCTTACGCCACCCCGTCAAATCGATGTCGCCACAATAGGCCGCATGCCATGGATAAAGAGGACGCTCATAATGTTCACCTGGTACATCCCCATCATACCACCATCTTCCGATACCAGATTCACCCAAATAATCTATACCAGTCCAGATGAAATCACCTATAATATAATCAAAATCATGAACCAACGACCAATTTTGGTAGGTATCCTTGGCATAAGATTCAGTCTGCCACATAACCCTATCAGGCACACGCTGATGATCTTCCGCATGTTTATGAATCATATAGTTATAACCCGTAATATCCAGTTCTGCAGCTAGAGGATCATAGATTTCCCAAGCACTATCCCAAGCAGCCAACGCAGAAGTGATAGGACGATTATCGTATTCACGAATCTTACTAGCCAACTTATGAGCAGTAGTAACAACTTCTATTTTTTTTCGTTCAATGACCTCATTACCAATGCTCCATGCTATAATTGATGGGTGATTTAGATCACGAAGAACCATTCCTTCTATATCCTGCTGCCAATACTTATCAAAAAGCGAGGCATAGTCATGTGGAGTTTTAGCCTCACGCCATCCATCGAACGCCTCATCAATTACAAGCATTCCCAAGCGATCACATGCTTCTAGGAAAGCTTCTGATGGCAAATTATGCGAAGTACGTAAAGCATTGAAACCAGCACTCTTCATCATCTGTACTTTTCTAAATTCAGCCCTATCAAAAGCGGCTGCACCTAAAATTCCATTATCGTGATGCACACAACCACCATTTAAATCTAACTTCCTGCCATTCAAGAAAAAGCCTTTCACTGAGTAATGAATCGTTCTAATACCAAATGATTGGCTATATGTATCGATTATCTTATCATTATCCAGAATAGATATATGTGCATCATAAAGATTTGGGGCATTGATGTCCCATAATTTAGGGTGAGATACCTTCAATTTCTGTATAACTTCTTTTTTGCCTCTAGCAGGTATTATCACTGTAGAAACTGCATCTTCTGCATCGGCAACCTTTACAGTTACTTTCACTTCCTTATCCACAGGAGTTTCATTATTCAACATAGTTTTTACCTGAACAGTTGCTTGAGATACAGAAACTTGCGGTGTATGAACGGCCACTCCCCAATTCTCTATATGAACTTTGGGTGTATGAATAAGCCATACATGACGATAAATGCCTGAACCAGAATACCAGCGGCAGTTCTTTTGCTGTGAATTATCTACTCTTACAGCCACAACATTTTTCTTACCTGGTATAATTGCAGAGGTCGCATCACAAAAGAAAGAAGTATATCCATAAGGATGCCCACCTATTAATTGACCATTCACATATATTGAAGAGTTCATATACACCCCTTCAAAATAAAGATATACCTTCTCTTCCTTAAGAGCTGCAGGAACCATTAGCTCTTTACGATACCAGGCAATACCAGCCACCCGATATCCCCCATCATTACCAGATAGCGCCTTTTCGTCTATTGAATGTTCTATACTCCAATCATGTGGTAAGTTCACAATACGCCACTTTGAATCATTATAGTCTGATTTAGAAGCAGCCTGTTCATCCCCCAAGAAAAATTTCCATGATGAGTCTATAAGTGTCTTTCTCGGCAATCCTGCCGCATACATAACAGCAGGAAGCAAACATCCAAATCCCATCATCAGCATAATGATAAGCACTCTTTTTTTTATTTCCTTTTTCATATCAATCAAGTTTAAATGTTAAGAAATCTCGAGTGCAAAATAAGGAAAAAGAAAAAAGAAATAGGGATCCTTTTTGTATCATCGAGGGCTATTTCTAGCTCTATGACACAAAAAGAACCCCTATTGAAGCAATTGAATACCCTATTTAGTTCTGTTTTAAATATTCAGATGGTGTTTGTCCCATTTCATCCTTAAAACATTTCGTAAAATATTTAGGATTTGTAAAACCTAAAGAGTAAGCTATTTCAGAAATAGACAGTTTATGCTGTCCCAACATTGTACATGCTTTTTTCATTTTTACGTTTCGAATAAAATCCAAAGGCGACATTCCTGATATCGCTTTAATCTTTCGATATAAAGTAGAACGAGAAAGCAACAGGTCATGTGCTAACTGTTCCTGACCATATCCAGAATCGTCAATATGCTTTTCTATCAAGTTCATCACATTCTTTACAAAAGCTTTATCTGCCTCAGACATTTCAGGCATCTGCTGCTTTAAATGACTCTCCTCTATCAACCGTTCTACTCTTGCCTGATTATGATAATGGCGCAAAGCTGAAAGACTAGCCCGGCGACGCACAAAATGGACTATGAAATATATACCAACTAGTGCCAATAGGACATAAATGACAAAAGCCGTCGTAGTTTCATAAAAGGCTGGTCTGCGCACAAGAAGCATAATTTTTTCTGCATCGGTCCAGGAGCCATCAGCTTTCTGCCACCTCACCATAAAACGATGCTTACCAGAAGGAAGACTGCTATAAAAAACAAAACTATTTTTCATATCAAGATTCATCCAATCAGGATCTACCCCTTCCAATTTGTATTGCACATTTTCAATCCTACCAGGAGCATAAAGTAAAGATGCCACACATATTTTTATATTTCTACTATCTGCAGGTAAATATATAATACCCTCATGGCTATCTTCGTCCGGATTATCAAACATCATACTCATATCATTTAAGAGAACATCAGATACACGGAAACCAAAGTTATGAGGTAGTTCTTGTTTATCAGGATCATGCTTGATATGTACAAATCCATTATGTCCCCCCGCAAAGACACCTCCATTCAAATCTGGACAAAGAGCTGAACCACGAAAAGCTTTCACAGCAATATTCTCGCTATTGGCTTCATAACTCGTTTCTCTGAGAGTATGGATATCAATACTCAATAGCTTTTTATTAGTCAATATCCAAATTTTATTTCCAGAAGACTGTATAGACAAAAGAGCACCATCGGATAAATGGCTATAATTCTGACTATGAAACTTCGTTTTGGAAACATCACTTTTAACCAATCTGCTCAAAGAAGTAGTTACCCATAATGCACCTAACTTATCTACACATAGATGTTCTGGCAATTCACCTACAGACAAAACTTTCATATTTCCTACGGTTCTTGAAACAATACTATGACCATCGAAAGAATACCGATAGATATTATTCCCTTTTACACCCCAAACGCTACCCTTATTATCCACCGTAAACGCATCAGGACGAAGAATATCCTTGCCTGATGTATAAACAGCTGCAGCATGAGGCTTACGAACATATAAATTCGTTGAAGTAAGAATCCATAAATTGCCATTTTTATCTTCATTCATATCTACAATCTCACCAGGATTTGCCAATACAGCATTCATTTGAACATCCTCTCCCAATTGAATCGCATGAGACTTTCTTACAGCCTTGACTAGGCGATTTTGATTACGTAGTTTCAACCACATTCCACCTGTATGAGAACGCTTCATCAAAGAAACCTCTCCCAAACCAAGAGTACTTCCGGATGTCATAGTTCCATTCTTTAAATCATAGAGCAATACCCCATAACGATCTTGTCCCATCCATAGCATATCAGCTCCATCATAACCGAGATTAACAATATTAGCATCATGCTGAAGCGTCTCCTTCAGATTAGGTAATGTATAACTCACAGCTCCAGAATGATCAAAGTAAATTGTATATCCCATATCATATGAACCCAACCAAAGATTTCCTTCACGATCTTTCAATATCATAGTGAACATCTTATGAGAATCTATAATTCCGGATATATCAACTGGTACCAATTTACCTTTCTGGTATTTCATTGCGTGTAACTCATCGTAAGAAAGCATCCATAAATAGCCTAACTGATCATCCTGAGCCATACTAAAGAAAATCTTATCTTCTGCATTCGTACCGGAGATTTTTACTATCTGTCGCTGATAACATGTAGAGTCGGACGCCTTAGGATTAAAAAGCCACAATCCATCACCCCAAGTACCAATCCAATAATGTCCCTGCTTGTCCTGTAACATTGTATAGGGAGTAGCACCTTGAGGCATTGGGGGATATTTTATAAAGGAATTACGTATCTTATCATAAGCAAACAATCCACAATAGGTCATTGCCCAAAGGCGATTATCACGATCCACATACAATTGGCGGAAACCTATATCATGGGAATCTTTTTGCAAACCATAAGCAACAACCTGTTTCCCATCTGGGGAACAACGAAAAACATGATTGCCTGCAGCTACCCAAACTTCTTCTGTAGAGGGATTGGTGACAATATCCGTAATTGCTAAATCTTTTATTTTTTTATCTAGTATCTTCGTTGTCTTCCAAGTCTGCTTATCGTATAAAGTAATTCCTACACCAGTAGCTATCCACACATAACGATCATTATCTGTAATATATACAACACGGTTATCAGACAATAAATCTGGATGTTTATAATTAGATCTAAATGTATGTAAACGATAACCATCATACCTAGCCAAACCTGATGTCATACCAAACCACAAGTATCCAGTTCGATCTTGATAGATATCAAAGACCTCATTAGAATACAACTGATAGAAAAAAGGAATAGGACGTGCCACCATATGCTGAGCTTTTACATCATTATAAGTGCAAAAGCTAATACATATAAAAATACACCTTATTATATAAATAACATCTAGTTTTTTATTTTTTGCCATAAGTAAGTTATTCTTTAAAATGACCGTTAATTACATTAAGACAATACAAAGATAGACTTTCATGACCTATATCATACCCATATAGAATATAAAGAATCCCCTGCCAATCGAATACCTAAGTAATCGACTAGAGGGGAATTCTCACGGATCCATTTATATATAAGCTATAGCTTAATCCTTATTACTACGCTTGCGCTCCAAGTGATCGAGAATCACCTTGCGCATACGCATACTCTTAGGAGTTACCTCTACGTACTCATCCTCGCGAATGTACTCCAGGCACTCCTCAAGGCTCATCACGGTCTTAGGAATCACGCGAGCCTTGTCGTCAGAACCAGAAGCACGGACGTTGGTCAACTGCTTTGCCTTGGTTACATTAACCACCAAGTCGTTGTCGTGAACATGCTCACCAACAACCTCGCCGCCGTAAACCTCCTCACCTGGGTCGATGAAGAACTTACCGCGATCCTGCAGCTTATCGATGGCGTAAGCATAGGCAGTACCTGTCTCCAGCGCAATCATGCTACCGTTGGAACGGCGGATAATCTCGCCCTTGTATGGCTGATACTCCTTGAAGCGGTGAGCCATGATAGCCTCACCCTGAGAAGCAGTGAGCACATTGGTACGAAGACCGATGATACCACGTGAAGGAATATCGAACTCGATATCCACACGCTCGCCCATGTTCAGCATAGAAGTCATATCACCCTTACGACGGGTAACCATATCAATCATCTTAGAAGCGAACTCCTCAGGTACGTTGATGGTCAACTCCTCGATAGGCTCGCACTTCACGCCGTCAATCTCCTTGTAGATAACCTGTGGCTGACCTACCTGAAGCTCATAGCCCTCACGACGCATGGTCTCAATGAGCACAGAGAGATGGAGCACACCACGACCAGAAACAATCCACTTATCAGTGGTATCCTCGTAAGGCTGAACACGAAGAGCGAGGTTCTTCTCCAACTCCTTGTTCAAGCGCTCCTGAATGTGGCGTGATGTACAGAACTTACCCTCCTTACCGAAGAAAGGAGAATCGTTGATGGTGAAGAGCATACTCATGGTAGGCTCATCTACAGCGATTGGAGGAAGTGGCTCTGGGTTCTCGTAGTCGCAGATGGTATCACCAATCTCGAACTTCTCCAAACCGACAACGGCACAGATGTCGCCAGAATCCACATGGTCTGTCTTCTTATGACCCATACCCTCGAAGGTATGGAGTTCCTTGATCTTGGTCTTCTCCTGAGTTCCGTCACGATGGCAGATTGTTACGTTCATACCATCCTTCAAAGTACCACGGTGTACACGACCTACGGCGATACGACCGGTGTAAGAGCTATAATCAAGAGATGTGATCAAGAGCTGAGGAGTACCCTCCAACTGCTTAGGAGCAGGGATAATCTCCACAATCTTGTCGAGCAGATAGTCAATGTTGTCTGTTGGCTTGTTGTAGTCCTCGCTCATCCAGCCATTCTTTGCCGAACCGTAAACCACAGTAAAGTCAAGCTGTTCCTCAGTAGCATCGAGGTCGCACATCAGGTCGAACACCATCTCGTACACCTCTTCAGGGCGACAGTTAGGCTTATCTACCTTATTAACCACAACGATAGGCTTCAGTCCGAGCTGCAAAGCCTTCTGCAGCACGAAACGAGTCTGAGGCATCGGACCCTCGAAAGCATCGACGAGGAGGAGGCATCCGTCTGCCATGTTGAGCACGCGCTCAACCTCACCACCGAAGTCAGAGTGTCCTGGAGTATCGAGAATATTAATCTTTGTACCTTTCCAATTGATAGACACATTCTTTGAAAGAATGGTTATACCACGCTCGCGCTCCAAGTCGTTGGAATCGAGCACTTCGCCGCTGTTATCCTGGCCGTCACGGAACAGCTTACCGGCGAGCATCATCTTGTCAACCAAGGTAGTTTTACCATGGTCAACGTGTGCAATAACTGCAATGTTTCTAATGTCTTGCATTTCGTTTACCTTAAATACTTAATGAATTTGGGTGCAAAATTACAAAAAAATCCCGAAAAATTTGCATAATTCACTGAAAAGTTGTACCTTTGCACCGCATTTTAATGGAAACCACCGTGAGGAAGGTCCTAATGTGCATAACATTCATTCATAATAATTAAATTTTAAGTATCACAGCTATGTATTTAGACAAAGCAAAAAAAGAAGAGATCTTTAGCAAGTACGGAAAGTCTAACTCTGATACTGGTTCAGCTGAGAGCCAGATAGCATTGTTCTCATACCGTATTGCTCATTTGACGGAGCACGTTAAGAAGAACCGTAAAGATTATACTACAACACGTGCGTTGACACAGCTTGTAGGAAAGCGTCGTGCATTGCTCGATTACTTGTATGATCGCGACATCAATCGCTATCGTGCTATCATCAAGGCCCTCGGTCTTCGTAAGTAATCAGCGAAAGCAGACACATTGCTTAACAGAATTAAAAATCCCATCGCTCGCAAGAACGATGGGATTTTTCTTTTTATATCAACTTATTAAGATTGCTACTTACTGCGCTGAGATTGGCAAATTGCGGAACTCTACATACTGAGGGGTCTCGCCATTAGACTTGTACTTGAACGGGATCTTGACAACGCTGAACTCGGTGGCACTGGTGCTGACATTCTTGATGACAAACGTAGCCTTCATCGGGATACCAGCGAGCAAGGTATACCAATTATAGCCTAACCATCGATTCTTGCCCAAGAGGGTTGTTTCCTGATCACACTCA
Source organism: Segatella copri (assembly GCF_002224675.1). GTDB lineage: Bacteria > Bacteroidota > Bacteroidia > Bacteroidales > Bacteroidaceae > Prevotella > Prevotella copri_U. Next base: position 40,228 of record NZ_NMPZ01000011.1, read on the forward strand.
TAAGCATCGCCACCATCATCATATACAGTAGGAGTATCGCCATAAGCTGAAATTTCATACTCCTTGTTGCCGATATTCTTGAATGTAGCAGTGATTACCACATTCCTGCCCTGACGAACACACTTCAAGAAATTGAACTGCAACTCAGGCAATGAGCAGGTAACCAAATCGGAATTGGTATTCTTGACATCTGCCACTACCTGGGTAGGCAACTTAACAGCAAACTCCACATCATTAGCCTTACCCTTGACAAGAGTAGAATTAATCTGCTTAATGGTGCGATCTACATCCTCTATCACCATAATACCCTTGACAGGAACATTAGGAGGAAGCATCTTATCAGAATAGTGACCTAACTTATCGCCACCCAAATAGAAGTGCATCTGATGTTTGACATTCTTGCTATCAAAAGCACAAGAACCGTCATCAAATGCATTGAAGTACATTTTGAGTTCACTGGAAGTGGTATTGGTTATCACGAAGTTGATATGGACATCGTTGCCATTAGCTACGCAACTGGTATATTTTACAGTACACCCAGGGATAGAGCCAGACGCCTTGCTGGTAGTCTTCTGGTCATTAGCAAGCACGTTTTCTGCCACTTTGCCCAATTTCTTGAGCCACTTCTGTGCATGGATTTGCTGTACGCTCAACAGAGAGAGCAGCAATGCGAAAATGATGGATTTCTTCATAATTGTATCGGTTTATGTTATTAATTAAATAATTGTCAGTTCGTTCCTAGAAAGAGCCTTTATCCTTAGAAAAAGAGAAAGACGCCTTTACTAATTCTTGCTTGCAAAGATAGGGAATTAAGCAATAACTTCCAAGCTTTTTGCCTAGAAAAGTAAAGGTACCAATGCGTAAATAGGCAATTTTATATCATTTGACGCTGATTTTTACGGAATGACACACACCACCATCTGTCTTTATCCTTAAGAAGTAGCAACCGAACGATGGGATTTTTCATTTTCTACTCTTATTTCGGCTTTCATTTTATTTTTTCTCCGCTTTTATATCGCCATTTCATTTTTTATTGCTAACTTTGCAACATATATATAATAAGGTGTAATTATGACTAGAGGAAAGTTGCCATTAGGAATACAGAATTTCGAAGAACTGCGCAAGGGTGGTTACCTTTACGCAGACAAGACAGATATGGTTTGGCAAATCGCCAATGGTGACAAGTATAACTTTCTAAGTCGCCCACGACGCTTCGGTAAATCGCTTCTGGTATCCACACTCCAATGCTACTTCGAAGGCAAGAAAGAACTTTTCGAAGGACTTAAGATCATGGAACTGGAGAAAGATTGGATCAAGCGCCCTGTCATCCATTTCAGCATGAACCTTGGAGGTTCTGATGCAGAATCATTATACCATTATCTGGATGATACATTAACCAAATATGAAGAAATCTACGGCAAACGCGCCACAGAAGCTACGCTCAGCAACCGTTTTACCGGTATCATAGAAAGAGCTTACCAACAATCGGGAGAGCAAGTTGCCGTATTGGTAGATGAATATGATGCACCCTTACAGCACTCCTATCTGACAGATAGACACGAAAAATGCCGCAATCTCTATCGTGACTTCTTCACAGGTCTAAAAGACTACGGCTATTGCATCAAGTGTGTCTTCCTTACAGGAATCACCAAGTTTACGCAAATTAGTCTGTTCAGCGTTCTCAACACATTAAGCAATATCAGCTTTTACAACTGCTATGCTACCATCTGCGGATTAACGAAAGAAGAGATCTTGGAAAATCTGAAAGATGAAATCCAGGTATTAGCTGTCCAAAAGAAGTGGGATATCGACCAGACCATGCATGAACTGAAAGATATGTATGATGGTTATCATTTCTCAGAAAGTCTGCAGGGTGTTTACAATCCGTTCAGTGTCATCAGTGCCTTAAAAGAACGTCGTCTGAGACCCTATTGGATTGCCAGCGGTGCTACAGAAATGCTGCCCAAAATACTCACCAACTTTGAGAAAGATGTAGAAACACTGGACGGCAGCCTCATCGACATGGATTACATCGAAACGGCAGACATCAGCAAAGACAATCCAAAGCTATTTCTTTACCAATCAGGCTATCTGACGATCAAAGGGGTGATTGGAGAAACCTACAGACTGGGATTTCCAAACAGAGAAGTAAAGAAAGCACTTCTAGAGTTGGTTGTTCCCAATATGCTCAACACCGACAAGGAAGAGACAGAGAATGCTATTCAAGACCTGAAGCAGCATTTTATCCTTGGCAATTTAGAGGAGGGCGTAACCTGCCTGAAGCAACTCATCGCCAGCACTCCTTACAGTACTCAGAAGAAAGAACAGTTTGTCTTTGAAGAGCACTTCCGATTCATCATCAAGAACCTCTTCTACATCTGCGGTTTTAACGTTGAAGAAGAAAAGCAGGTAGCTGGTGGACGTATCGACCTCGCCATAGAGACGCCAGAAATCATCTATATCATGGAGCTGAAGATGGCGGACAATGGAGGAGCTCAAGCGGCTGTGGAGCAAATTGCATCCCGCCACTACGCTGACGCTTATGCTGCCAGCAAGAAGAAACGAATCTGCCTGGCTTTGGTATTCGACAAAGAAAACAGAGGATTGATAGATTGGCAAGAAGCAGATAAGCAAATAGCTTTGGATTGCTGATTGACTGGTCACATAACTTAAACAAAAGCAAAATCCCATCGCTCGCAAGAACGATGGGATTTTGCTTTTCCCCAATAGTTATATCTTATATCCGGTATAAAAACCTTTTTATGTGGAATCATCTACAATATCTCCTTCAGAGGAGTCATCACGAAATCGCGTTCTTCCATCAGAGGATGAGGAATCTTGAAATCGGGCTCATCGATGACCAGATTATCTATCATCAGAATGTCGATATCGATGATGCGGTCGTGATATTCTCCATTTACAGACTTCAGGGTTCTGCCCATCTCCTGCTCTATACGCTGGGTAGCCTCCAACACCTGGCGAGGGGCCATGGCGGTGAGAACCAGCACACAGGAATTGATGAAGTCATTGGGAGAAGAATAGCCCCAAGGCTTGGTTTCGTAAAGAGCAGACTGGCGCTCTACCACGCCAATCTGCTCTCCTATTTTATCGATAGCCTCACGAATATTACGCTTCCGGTTGCCCAAATTCGTGCCAAGGCTTAAATATACTTTATACATACTTATTCACACTTTTACGAAAACTGTGGATAACTCAGCTTATCTACTGAATATCAATTATTTCTATATGTACAAAAAACTGTTTATTCCACCATTTAGTCTGGAAGTATCAACAGTGAGTCACCGTAGCAACCAAACATATAGCCATTCTTCACAGCCTTCTTGTATGCCTCATACACCAGGTCGTAACCACCAAAGGCAGCGGTACACATCATCAAGGTTGACTCTGGATGATAGAAGTTGGCAACAGCACAGTCTGCCAATCCGAAATCGTATGGAGGGAAGATAAACTTATTGGTCCATCCATCAAACTCCTTCATCATTCCATCTGTACCTACAGCAGTTTCCGTAGCCTTCATCACGCTGGTACCGATGGCGCATACTCGATGACCTTCCAGCTTGGTCTTATTCACCAGTTCGCAAGCCTCCTTAGAGATAATCATCTGCTCAGAATCCATCTTGTGCTTGGTAAGGTCCTCAACCTCAATCTCGTGGAAGTTGCCCAATCCGCAATGCAGGGTGATGTAAGCCTCGTTGATGCCGTTGATTTCCAATCGCTTCATCAACTCACGAGAGAAATGAAGACCTGTAGCAGGAGCAGTTACGGCACCCTCCTTATCGGCGAATACACACTGGAAGTCGTCCATATCATCCTCTGTAGCGTGATGATCCTCACGGGCATCGATGATATAGCGAGGAAGCGGAGCCTCACCCAATGCAAAGAGCGAACGCTTGAAGACGTCGTGATTGCCATCCTCATCATAGAGGAAACGGAGGGTACGGCCACGGCTGGTGGTATTATCGATAACCTCGGCTACCATCTCGTTGACATCATCAAAGAACAGCTTGTTACCGATACGGATCTTGCGCGCAGGCTCTACCAGCACATCCCAAAGGCGCATCTCGGCATTCAGCTCACGGAGCAGGAACACCTCAATCTTGGCATCAGTCTTCTCCTTGGTACCATAAAGGCGCGCTGGGAATACCTTCGTATCATTGAAGATGAAGGTATCACCCTCTTCGAAATAGTTGACGATATCCTTGAACTGCAGGAATACTGGATTGCCATCAGCATCCACCATATCCTTGCCATTCTCGTCCTTCTTATACATTTCGATGGTTTCAGACTTCTTGTGGAGCACCATGAGCCGAGACTCGTCACGACGGGTAATCTCGAAAGTACGTTCACCACTAGCAGTCTTAACCACACGCTTAGTCTTATGTGGATAAAGTGCCACCTGAGCAGCTGGCAACTTAAAGTTGAATTGTGATAGTTTCATGTGATATTATATCTCCTTTCTTAAGATGATTTACTATTAATGACATTTCTCGAAATTCGAGCCTAGTTATTGGCAAGGCTGTCTTCTATCTCCTGTGCATCGAGCCATTCCTGGAAATGGTCAAAGTCGATGCAGTTCTCTACCGAGAAGCTTCCTGCCTTGGTACGGCGGAGGGCTGTGAGGAAGGCACCGCTATCCAGGGCACGACCGATGTCGCGCGCCAGGGAACGGATGTAAGTACCCTTACCGCAAACCACACGGATGCTTGCCGTCTTCTCCTCATCGTTGTAATCGGTGAGTTCGATCTCATCCACACGCACGGTCTTAGGCTTCAGCTGCACCTCCTCGCCTGCTCTGCGCAGGGCATAAGAGCGGTCACCATTCACCTTCACGGCACTATAGGTAGGCGGGACCTGCTGAATCTCGCCAACAAACTGCTTCAGCACCTCCTCTACCAGCTCACGGGTGATGTGCTCGGTTGGGAAAGTATGGTTTACACTGTGCTCCTTATCGTAGCTTGCCGTGGTAGCACCCAACTGAAGCGTTGCCGTATATTCCTTGGTATGTGTCTGTAATTGCTCTATCTGCTTGGTACATTTACCCGTACAGAGCACCAACACACCCGTAGCAAGGGGATCGAGCGTACCGGCATGTCCTATCTTCACCTTGAAGCCGAGTTTCTTGCTGAGCAGATAGCGAACGTGCGCCAAAGCTCCAAAGCTCGACATGCGATAAGGCTTGTCGATGGCTATAATTTCTCCTTTTCTAAAATCCATATTCTTATTTTAGTCAACCATCTGCATATCTACACCGCAAAGGCCGCAGATGATGATGATGAGTCCTACAACGATACGATACCAGCCGAAAGCTGCGAAACCGTACTTGGTGACATAATTGATGAAAAACTTGATGGCGAGAATGGCAACGATGAATGCTACCACTGAACCCAAGAGTAAGGTTACCAGGTTGTTGCCCTGAGTGAGCAATGAACCGCCACCATGGCTAATCAGCTTATAAACCTCCAGGCAGGTGGCACCAAACATGGTAGGCACAGCCAGGAAGAATGAGAACTCGGCAGCCGCCTTGCGGGTGAGTCGCTGAGACATACCTCCCACAATGGTTGACATGGAACGAGACACACCCGGAATCATCGCAATACACTGGATGAAACCGATGGTCAGGGCACGCTTGTAAGTAAGCTTAGTCTGCTCGCTGCCTTTATTGAAAATCTTATCGCAGAAGAGCATGAATACACCACCAATGACCAGCATCCAGCCCACCAGCTGCACATTGCCAAGGTTTGACTCGATGAAATCATTGAAGGCAAGACCCAATACCACGGCAGGCAGTGTACCAACCACCAGGCGGGCATAGAAATCGAACATCGCCTTCCAATAGGTCTTCTCTCCTGTCTTCACTGCATCCGGATAGAAGAATCTCTTCCAATACAGGCAGATGACAGAAAGAATGGCACCAAACTGGATGATGACAGTGAAGGCGTTGACAAACTTATCCTGGATATCTACACCCAATAAGTTTTCGGCAATAATCATGTGACCTGTACTAGACACTGGCAAGAACTCGGTCAATCCCTCTACGATAGAGATAATGATAGTCTGAATAAAATCCATCTAATTTAAATATGTATATTAACAATAAACTCTTAATTGTCTTTCGGCTTGCGTATAACCGCATAGATGATAGAGAGGAAACCAATCAGGGTAACGGTTGGTGCCACTACAATACGGCGAGTACTGAAAATATCAGCATCGAAAGAGTGCTCGTTAGAGCCAGCGCCGCTCATCAGGAGGAAACCGATGATAACAATTGCCATACCAATTGCCAACAAGATGAAGTTCATCTTGTCAAATGCTAAATTCTTCTTATCCATTATATATAATGTTTAATGTGTAATGTTAATGTTTACTTTACAGAAGTTTACTCCTGATCAAATCTTGTAGAGGTCTCCCGCCTTCATCTTGAGGAACTTGTTCACCGAGATATTGGCACAGAGAGCCGTAATGATGATACCGAAGAGGAATACCGAACCGCCCGTGATGGCAAGCTCCTGCCAGCCGAGCACATTGACCAGTTCCGGCTCGTGAAGCGACCAGGCATAGAGGCATCCACCGAGGAAACCATCGGCAAGCAAAGCCGCAACTACACCCACCAATACAGCCCTCTTGATGAAAGGCTTGCGGATGAAGCCCCAGGATGCACCCACCAGCTTCATGGTATGGATGGAGAATCGGCGGGCATAGATGCCCAGTCTCACCGTATTGTTGATAAGTGAGAACGAGATAAAGGTAAGCAGAGCAGCTACGATAAGAAGGCCGATGCTTATCTTGGTGAGCGAATTGTTCACCTGTTCTATCAGGTCGTGCTGATAACTTACTTCCGTCACGCGCGAGTAGCTTTTCAGCTCCTTGGCTATCCACTTCAGGGAATCATTGTTGGCATAATCAGCCTGTGTCGTGATTTCGATAGATGGCTGGAAAGGATTCACACCGGCAAATTCGCTAGGATTGGTACCCAGATCGTGGGTAGCCTCCTGCAAAGCCTGTTCCTTGGAGATATAGGTCAGACCTTTCACGTAAGGACGTGCCTTCAGGCGCTTACACATCTGCAAGCCCTCAGGATTGGTAACATCCTGCTCCAGCATCACCTGTACCACCAGGTTCTCCTTGACATAGGAAGAGAGGTTTCTTCCCATCAATACGGAAAAGATGACCAATCCCAACAAAACAAGCACCATGGCGGTGCTGATGCATAAAGTAACGACCTGCAATCCACGATGATTGCGAGGCTTATATTGTTTCTTTCTCATGTTCTATTCTATTTATTTCTGACAGAAAAGGGCGTAATTACCCAAATTGTTTGCAAAGATACACATAAACGAAGAGATAACAAAATAAAATTGCATTTATTTGCATTTATTCAATTAATTATTAAGGGAAGAGAAGATATTACTACCATTAATAGAATCTGTTACTACCATTAATAGAATTTGTTGCCAAGCCTAATAGAAATCTTCGTTCACAAGTTTTGAATCTCCGTTCAAAAGTACCGAACATACATTCAAAAGTACTGAATGTGCGTTCAAAACTTATGAACGGAGATTTCATACCATACACACATAAAAAGGGCCGACCTCACGGCCAGCCCTTTCAAGATACTGAGTAAAATTCAAATAGGTATGACTTGAATTTTAACTAAACATAATAGTAAACGAAGGGATTAAACCCTTCCAATCAAAACTACATCTTAGTGATGACACCCTTCTGAGAACTCTCCAGGAACTGGATGATGTTCTGAATCTCCGGACCATCAGGCACCTGATCCTTGATCTGGTTGATGGCATCGAAGAGGGATGTCTGACCATGGAATACCAGTCGGTAGGCATTCGCAATATGCTTGCGAACCTTCTCGGTAACCTCGGCAGCCTCCATGATGATGGTGTTAGGACCTGCATACTTCACAGGCTTTCCACCGGCAATGATATAAGGAGGAATATCCTTAGAGAAGGTGGTACCTGCCTGAATCATCGCCAGGTCGCCTACTCGGGTCTTGGCATTCTCTACTACGGATGTTGAGTAGATGATACCGTTACCAATCACGCAGTCGCCTGCAATCTTGGTACCATAACCGAATACGCAACCGTTGCCGATTACGGTATCGTGAGAGATATGGGCACCTTCCATCAGGAAGTTGTTGTTGCCCAGAACAGTCTTGCCATCCTTGTGTGTACCACGGTTGATAACCACGTTCTCACGGATGGTATTGTTGTCGCCAATCACTACCTCACTCTCCTCACCGGTAAAGTTGAAATCCTGTGGGAGGGCAGCGATAACGGCTGCCTGGAACACCTTATTGTTATTACCCATGCGAGTACCGTTCATGATGCTCACGAAGGGATAGATGATACAGTTGTCGCCGATGACCACATCGTCCTCAATATAGGCGAATGGATAGATCTTGCAGTTGTCTCCAATCTTAGCCTTTGGAGAAACCTCTGCCTTTGGACTTATTATACTAGCCATAACTATAAACTATTAATTATTAACTATAAATTACTTAGCTCCTCCACCCAATGCATAGTAGAGATTAACTACTGCCTGCATCTTGTAGAAGTCATCAGCTACCTTTGAGAGTTGTACGTTGAGCAGTGAAGACTGTGCCTGGATTACCTCAAGGTAAGAACCGCCAGCCTCTGACATCAACTTACGTGTATCCTCCACATTCTTCTCGAGTACGGCGATGCGCTTAGCCTCCACCTTACCCTTCTCGTCAGAATAGTTGTAGAGCACCAGGGCATTGCTCACCTCGCTACCTGCCTTCAGCACGGTATTCTGCCAGGTGTTGTAAGCCTGCTCATACTGCATCTTAGCCACCTTCAATCCAGCAATGATTCTACCATTCTGGAAGATAGGCTGAACCAATGAACCAACAGCAGAAAGCAACCACTTGCCTGGATTCACGATGCCTGCGCCAGCAGAGTTGGTGAATGCACCTGTACCAGAGATAGTGATAGATGGATAGAACTTGCTGCGGGCAGTCTCAATGCCATAGAAGCACTGAGCCAGATTCATCTCGGCTGCGTGAACATCGGCACGGTTGTTGAGCAACTGGATGCCTACGCCGGTAGAGAAGGTAGCAGGAAGATTCTGATTCTCCAGCTTGCCACGGGCAATAGAATGAGCCTGGTCGCCGATGAGAAGACTCAGGGAGTTCTCTGTCTCGCGAATCTGACGCATCAGGTCGGTCTTCTGAGTCAACACTGCATAGTAGTTGCTCTCGGCTGCCTGAACAGAAGTTCCGCGATAACCAAGCTTGGTATCCTTCAGCACCTTCATCATCTCCCAGGTATTCTTGGTCAAACCTTCCATATTGTTAACCAGCTCCACCTGCTTGTCGAGCATCAACAAGGTATAATACATGTTGGCGATGTTGGCGATGAGGTTGGTCTTGACAGACACCTGATAGTCCTTCAACTGGAGCAGCGCCATCTGGGCACTGCGCTTCTGAGAGAGCAGGTTGCCGAAGAGGTCAACCATCCAGCTGGCAGTGACAGGCATGCTGTAAGTCTTGTTGGCAGCCTGACCATCCCAAGAAGAGATAGTTCCCTGAGGAGAGAAGGTCAAAGATGGGACGAAAGCCAACTTGGCACACTTCAACTGCTCTTCAGCCATCTTCACGTTCAAAGCCGCATTGAGAAGGTTGACATTATTGTTCAATCCCTTCTCAATGATCGACTGGAGCTGAGGGTCGGTGAAGACGCTGCGCCAAGGGATGTTGGCAAAGGTAGTAGTATCCTTTACAGCCAAAGTATCTGTATCAGAAGCTACATCGCGAACGATACCGCTGGTCTTCACATCCGGACGCTCATACTTTCCGTAGAGAGTCTTGCAGCTGCTCAAAGAGAGCGCTGCGAGACCCAATATGATGATATTTAAATTCTTTTTCATTGTTTCCTTTGAAGTTACATTGCGTTATTACTTCTTCTCGATACCCTTCTTGTGGTGAGCAGCGTTGGCATACTGCACCAACTCGGCAGCAGCCTCCTCGTTCAACTCATCCTCGAACTTCAATGGAGTCAACTTCTCCTGCAACCACTGGAAGAGTGCGAAGAGAGCAGGAACCACGAAGATCTGACAGATAGTACCAATCAACATACCACCGACTGCGGCAGCACCCAAAGTCTGGTTACCATTCTTACCTACACCAGATGCGAACATCAGAGGCAACAGACCGATAACCATAGCCAGAGAGGTCATCAGGATAGGACGGAGACGGGCACCGGCACCCAGGATAGCAGAGTACTTGATAGCCATACCCGTACGACGACGCTCAAGGGCAAACTGTACAATCAGGATGGCGTTCTTAGCCAACAGACCGATCAACATAATCAACGAAATCTGCATGTAGATATCGTTAGAGTGACCGAAGATATTGGTGAAGATGAACGCACCTGCCAAACCGAATGGGATAGACAATACCACAGACAGAGGCAAGATGTAACTCTCGTACTGGGCACTCAAGATCAGGTAAACGAATACGATACAGAGTGCGAAGATCAAACCTGTAGAGTTGCTTGATTCAGCCTCAGAACGGGTCAAACCAGAGTACTCATAGCCGTAACCCTCTGGCAATGTCTCCTTGGCAACCTCAGCAATCGCCTTCATACCGTCACCGGTAGAGTAACCGCTGTTAGGAGTTACAGAAACATCCATAGAGGTAAACAGGTTGAATCGGGTGATGTTAGCAGGACCATAAATCTTCTTCAAGTTCACGAACTCGCTTACAGGAGACATGGTGCCATCAGAACAACGAACGTAAATCTTGCTCAAATCGTCTGGACGCATACGGCTCTCAGGACCAGCCTGAATCATCACGCGGTAGAGCTTACCGTAGGCATTGAAGTTAGATGCATAGAGACCACCGAGGTAACCCTGCATGACAGACAATACTGAAGATGGAGAGATACCAGCCTGCTTGGTCTTGGCAACATCTACATCCACCATATACTGAGGATAGTTAGGGTTGTACTGAGTCTGAGCGGTCTGAATCTCAGGACGCTTGTTCAACTCAGCCAGGAACTTCTTCACATTATCAAAGAACTTATTCAAGTCACCACCGGTCTTATCCTGCATAGTCATGGTAATACCATTCTGCATAGAGAAACCGGAAATCATAGGTGGAGCGAAGGCAAGAACCTGTGCATCCTTGATGGCAGCAGTCTGCTTGTAGATCATACCCAACACAGAAGTGTATTCCATTGGGTTGACAAACAGCGCCTCGATACCGCCACCTGTACAAGCCTCCTTGATACGGTGGAAGAATCCACCCGGACGCTCCTCGAATGGCTTCAGCTTCACGATGATGGTACCCTGGTTAGAACCGGCACCACCGATAAAGCTATAACCCATGATGGCGTTACGGGTTGCGATGGCTGGGTTGCTAGCCAACATCTTATCTACCTGCTTAACCACCTCTGCTGTACGTTCCTGAGAAGTACCAGGAGCTGTAGAGATACAAGCGAAGATAGTACCGGTATCCTCATCAGGCACCAGACCCGTCTTGGTAGTACCCATCAGGGCAACCAGACCTACGATACTGACAGCTACCAAGCTACCAGCGATGATGCCATGGTTGATAACCCACTTGACACCACCCTTATACTTATTGGTAATCTTATCAAACTGATAGTTGAATCCAGCGTGGAATCGGTCCACGAAAGACATCTTCTTCTCATGACCCTCCTCGTGTGGCTTCAGCAACACGGCACAGAGTGCAGGAGACAGAGTCAACGCATTGATAGCCGAAATAACGATAGATACCGCCATGGTTACACCGAACTCACGGTAGAAGTAACCGGAAGTACCACCGATGAATGATACAGGAACGAACACGGCAGACATCACCAATGTAATAGAGATGATGGCGCTGGAAATTTCGTTCATCGCATCGATAGCTGCAGTAAGGGCACTCTTGTAACCCTGGTCGAGCTTGGCGTGAACCGCCTCGACCACCACAATGGCATCATCGACCACAATCGCAATCGCCAGCAGCAGGGCTGACAGCGTAAGCAGGTTGATGGAGAATCCGAAGATCCAGAGGAAGAGGAACGTACCGATCAAAGCCACAGGTACCGCAATCATAGGAATCAGCGTAGAACGGAAGTCCTGCAAGAAGATATACACTACGATGAATACCAATACCAGGGTGATGATCAAGGTGAAGATAACCTCCTCGATAGATGCGAACAAGAACTCGGTAACATCCATCAGGATGACATTCTTCAACCCTGGAGGATAACTCTTCTCCAATTCATCAAGCGTTTTCTTCACGTCGCTGGCAATCTGGGTAGCGTTGGAACCGGCAATCTGCTGAACCATACCCATCACGGCAGGCTGACCATCATTGAGCAGGTTTACGTTATACTGCAAACCACCCAGCTCAACCTTGGCAATTTCGCCCAGACGGAGAGTCTGACCGGAAGTATTGCTCTTGATGAGGATGTTCTCATACTCCAATGGAGTCTTCAAACGACCCTTGTAACGCAAGGTATATTCATACTGCATATCAGAGCTTTCACCAAAGCTACCAGGGGCAGCCTCAATATTCTGCTCTGCCAAAGCCTGAGAAACATCAGAAGGAACCAGTCCGAACTCCTTCATCTTCTCTGGCTTCAACCAGATACGCATAGAGTAGTTACGGGTAGAAGGGCTCTGCACATCACCCACACCATTGATACGCTTCAACTGAGGAATGACGTTGATCAGGGCGTAGTTAGTAACAAACTGGTCGTCGTAACGGCCATCGTCTGTAGTCAGAGCGAACATGATGACGTTGGAACTCTGTCGCTTGGTTACAGTGACACCCACCTTGGTAACCTCGGCAGGCAACAGAGACTGAGCCTGAGACACACGGTTCTGTACGTTGACCGCAGCCATATCAGGGTCAGAACCCTGCTTGAAGTAAACGGTGATCTGAGCAAAACCAGAGTTAGACGCGGAAGAGGTCATATAAGTCATGTTCTCCACACCGTTGATACTCTCCTCCAGCGGAGCAACGACAGAGTTCAACACCGTCTGGGCATCTGCACCCGTATAGGTAGCAGTTACCGTGATGGTAGGCGGCGCGATATTCGGATACTGCTCGATAGGCAGCGATACCAAGCCGATAATACCCAGCAAGACGAAGAAGATGGAAACCACCGTCGAAAGTACCGGGCGCTTTATAAAGTTTGTAAATGACATAATTTACTATTTTTCTTTATACCTTATTATATATTACTTCTTTCCGCCCATAGCAGTAGCGAAGGCATGAGCGTTATCCTGAGACTCAGCCAACTTGGCAGCCTCAGCAATCTTCTGATTGTAACGCTCCAGAGTGATAGGCTTAATCTGCTGACCATCGGTCAACTTGGTGATACCCTTCAATACGATGCGGTCGCCTACATGAAGACCAGAAGTTACGATATAGTTCTTGCCATCATCCTGTGGATTTACCTTGATCTCAGAATACTTCACCTTGTTATCCTTGGTTACGATGTAAACGAAAATCTTATCCTGAATCTGAGAGCAAGCCTCCTGAGGGATGACGATAGCACTGTTATGATCGTTAGGAACCACGATAGAACCTGCACCACCACTCTTCAGCAACTTCTCTGGGTTAGCGAAGTGAGCGATGAGAGAGATAGAACCAGAAGTTGCATCGATGACACCACTCATCTTGACTACCTTACCTGGGTGATTATAGATAGAACCATCTGCCAACTGCAACTTAACTGCTGGGAACGCAGCGATAGCAGCCTGAACACTACCATTGGTCTTAGACATGCTCAAGATCTGAGACTCAGAGAGTGAGAAGAATACCTCCATGGTGCTGATGTTGGAAACGGTTGTCAGAGCCTGGCCAGAAGCGCTTACCAAAGCACCAACCTTGAAAGGAAGGCTACCTACAACACCGGCAGAAGGGCTGGTAACAGTACACCAAGCCAACTGCTCACGGGCTGAAGCCAGAGCAGCCTCTGCCTGAGCTACCTGTGCCTTAGCGGTTGCATAGCTGTTAGCTGCTGTAGAAAGTTCATATTCACCAATAATCTTGCTATCATACAACTTCTTGTTGTTCTGGTAAGTCAACTTTGCTGTGTTAGCCTGAGCCTTGGCAGTATTGACAGCGGCAGCAGCTGAACGGACTGCAGCCTGATAGGTCTCGCTATCGATAGAGAACAAAGCCTGACCTGCTGAAACAGTCTGACCCTCATGTACAAAAACCTTTGTAATGAAGCCAGAAACCTTAGGACGAACCTCTACATCCTGAATACCCTTGATGGTAGCAGGATAGGTAGTCTGCAATGCGGCGCTAGAAGTACCGATGGTAGCCACGGCAAACTCATCATCGCCGAAGTCTGGTAAACCACCCTTCTTACTTCCACCACATGATGTCAAAGCAGCAAGAACACAAACTGCTGCAACAAACAAAACGTTTTTAATTTTCATACCTACTTATATTATAATTTATTATTTTATGTCATACCTTATTATATATACCGCCCTCTGACGGAAACTGAAACAATGCTTTTAGTTTTAAAAAGCGGTGCAAAATTACGAATAATAAACGAATAACGGCTCGCAGGGAGCCGTTATTTAACAAAAATTATTCTCTGTTTAAGTTTTCTGCCATATTCAGCCCCATATCCTGGGCTTTCTTCATCAGGAGTTCCATCAGCGGCTCGCGCTCGTTAGCCACCTTGTTGTCCAACACGGCATCCTTGAGATACTGCTTCAGTACGCCTACTTCGCGGCATGGCTTGAGCTGGAACATCTCCATGATTTCATTGCCGTCGATACATGGCTGGAGCAGTCGCTTGTAGTCACGTTCCTGAAGATCAACCAGTTTTTCGCGCACCATCTTGAAGTTATCCAGGAATCGCTGCTTGCGCACCTGATTCTTGCTGGTGATATCAGCTTCGCAAAGCGTCATCAGGTCGTTGATGTCATCACCCGCATCATTCAGCAGTCGGCGCACGGCACTGTCAGTCACCTCTTCATCCGCTATCACAATCGGACGCATGTGGAGCTCCACCAGCTTCTGCACATACTTCATCTTGGCATCCATCGGCAGTTTCATACGGCGGAAGATGTTAGGAATCATCTTGGCACCGATAATGTTATGGCTGTAGAAAGTCCATCCGATGTTGTTGTCCCATCGCTTGCTCCTCGGCTTTCCTATATCATGGAAAAGGGCAGCCCAGCGGAGCCAGAGGTTATCAGAATGCTTGCACACATTCTCCAAAACCTCCATCGTATGGTCGTAATTGTTCTTGTGGGCTTTTCCGTTGCGGGTCTCCACCTTATCCATCGCCACCAGTTCCGGCAGGATGAGATCGAGCAGTCCGGTATCCTTCAGATAATAGAAGCCGCTGCTGGGATGCTTGGAGAGCATGATCTTGTTCATCTCGTCGCAGATACGCTCGCCACTGATAATCTTCAGTCGTTCGGCATTGCGCGAGAGAGCGGCATAAGTCTCATCTTCTATCTGGAAATTGAGCTGGGTAGCAAAACGTACACATCTCATCATACGGAGCGGGTCATCAGAAAAGGTGATATCCGGATCGAGCGGAGTGGCGATGATGCCATCTTCCAGGTCATAGACACCGTCGAAAGGATCAACGAGTTCACCAAAACGGTCCTTGTTCAGGCAGACCGCCATAGCATTGATGGTGAAGTCTCGGCGGTTCTGGTCATCCTCCAGGGTTCCATCCTCTACAATCGGCTTGCGCGAATCACGGTTGTAACTTTCCTTTCGTGCACCCACGAACTCTACTTCAGTATCCTTATACTTAACCTGTGCGGTTCCGAAATTTCGGAACACCGAGAGATGTGCCTTCTTGCCCAGCTTCTTCTTGAGGGCAGAAGCCACCTCAATTCCGCTACCCACCACCACGACATCGATGTCATTGGAAGGGCGCTCCAGGAAGAGGTCGCGCACATATCCACCTACTACATAGCATTCCACAGACAGCGCATCCGCCGCCTCTGAAATCTCGTGAAAAATATCCTTATCTAGTATTTGCGCCAGTTCGGCATTGGTCAAATTTCTCATACTCATTTTATTTCGGGGTGCAAAGTTACTGCAAATCGAAGACAATACAAAATAAAAAAGCACTTTTTTTATTTTTATTGTTGAGATGCAGCGTAACTTGTCTAAAGTTACTGCAAATAATGTAAAATACAAAATAAATATTTGGCTATTTCACAATAAATGCGTAAATTTGCACCGAATTTCGAAATTATTATGGCAGATTTATTGAAAACAGAACAGCAGTTTAAAGTTGTTATGGGAGAATGTAGAACGTTATTTGAGAAGAAGCTTCACGATTATGGAGCCTCTTGGAGAATTCTGCGTCCATCTTCCTTAACCGACCAACTCTATATCAAGGCGAAGCGCATCCGCTCGCTTGAAATCAAGAAAGAATCACTCGTAGGCGAAGGCATCCGTCCGGAGTTTATCGCGCTTATTAATTATGGTATCGTAGGACTCATCCAGCTGGAAAAACCATTCGTAGATGAAGTAGATATGACACCGGAAGAGGCGATGAAGCTCTACGACAAGCACGCCCAGGAAGCCCTGCAACTGATGCTCAAGAAGAATCACGACTACGACGAGGCCTGGCGATCGATGCGAGTGAGCAGCTATACCGACTTTATTCTCACCAAGATACAGCGAGTAAAGGAAATCGAGGATATCGCAGGAGCCACACTCGTATCAGAAGGCATTGATGCCAACTATATGGACATCATCAACTACGCAGTTTTCGGTGCCATCAAAATGGGAGAAAAGTAAGAAGGCTCATCCTATAAAAAAGAAGGTTCATTCTATCAGGTAAAAGAGGAAAATGATATGACAGCAAAGCAGATTATAACAAAAACAGCGGTGAATATCGGGCGACTGCTCGTGGCTGTAACCTTCATCTTCTCAGGATTCGTGAAGGGAATGGATCCACTGGGCACGCAATACAAGATAACCGACTATCTGGAAGCGCTGCATATCGACTGGATGTTTCCCGACTGGAGCACCCTGGTGATGTCGGTACTGCTTGCCACTGCCGAGTTTGCCATCGGTATCTTCCTTCTCTTCGCCATCCGGCGGAGACTGACGAGCAAGATTACCCTTGCCGTGATGATCGTGATGACGCTGATTACACTCTGGATCGTCATCGCAGACCCAGTAAAGGATTGCGGATGCTTCGGTGATGCCGTAGTGCTCACCAATATGGAGACATTCATCAAGAACATCATCCTCCTGATATTCGCCATCCTGCTCTGGAGAAAGCCGCTGGAGATGCCGAGACTCATTTCGAGACAGACACAGTGGGTGGTGATCAACTACACCTTCCTCTTCTCCATCGTGATGAGCACCTGGAGCCTATGGTATCTGCCGCAGTTCGACTTCCGCCCTTATCACATCGGTGCCAACATAGCCAAGGGTATGGAGATTCCGAAGGGAGCCAAGCAGCCGAAGTTTGACACCACCTTCATCCTGGAGAAGAACGGCGAACGGAAGGAGTTTACGATAGACAACTATCCCGACTCTACCTGGACCTTCATCGACAGCAAGACGGTGCAGACCGAAGAAGGCTACGTGCCTCCTATCCACGACTTCAGCATAGAAGATATGAAGACGGGCGAAGACATCACCCAGGAAGTGATTCACCGCAAGGGCTACACCTTCCTGCTCATCTCGCCACATCTCGACTTTGCCGATGACAGCAACTTCGGAAGCATCGACGAGATATACGAATATGCCACCGACCATGGATATCCATTCCTCTGCCTCACGGCAAGTACGGAGAAAGCCATCAGGCACTGGCAAGACATCACGGGAGCGGAATACCCGTTCTACATCACAGACGAGACGACGCTGAAGACCGTGATACGCAGCAACCCGGGACTGCTGCTGCTGAAAGACGGAACCATCATCCGGAAATGGAGCCACAACGACCTGCCTAAGATGGCAGACCTGGCAGGCAAGCCGCTGGAGAAGACCGAAATCGGCAAGATGCCGGAAGTAAGTGCCGCCAAGAAGATAGCCGGCATCATCTCCTGGTTTGTCATCCCGCTGGTACTCCTTACCATCGCCGACCGGCTTTGGGCATGGGGCGCCTGGATCAGAAAGAAAGAGAATTCAAACAGAATATTATCAACTTTTAAAAAGAAAAGAAAAATGAGAAAGAAAATTGTAGCAGGTAACTGGAAAATGAACATGAACCTGCAGGACGGTGTTGCTCTCGCTAAGGAGATCAACGAGGCATTGGTAGCTGACAAGCCAAACTGTGACGTAGTAATCTGTACTCCATTCATCCACTTGGCTTCTGTAGCTCAGGTTTTGGATTCAGAGATTGTAGGTCTCGGTGCTGAGAACTGCGCTGACAAGGCTAAGGGTGCTTTCACAGGTGAGGTTTCAGCTGAGATGGTAAAGAGCACAGGTGCTCAGTACGTTATTCTCGGTCACTCAGAGCGTCGTCAGTACTATGGCGAGACTGCAGAGATCCTGAAGGAGAAGGTAGAGTTGGCTTTGGCTAACGGTTTGAAGGTTATCTTCTGCTGCGGTGAGACTCTCGAGGAGCGTGAGGCTGAGAAGCAGAACGAGGTTGTTAAGGCTGAGTTGGAGGGTTCAGTATTCCACTTGAGCGCTGACGCTTGGAAGAACATCATCCTCGCTTACGAGCCAATCTGGGCTATCGGTACAGGTAAGACTGCTACTTCTGACCAGGCTGAGGAGATGTTGGCATACATCCGCTCAATCGTAGCAGAGAAGTATGGCAACGAGGCTGCTGAGGAGACATCTATCCTCTACGGTGGTAGCTGCAAGGCTAGCAACGCTCCTGAGCTCTTCGCTAAGCCAAACATCGACGGTGGTTTGATCGGTGGTGCTTCTTTGAAGGCTGCTGATTTCAAGGGTATCATCGACGCTTGGAAGAAGTAATCTCACAAGGATATTTACCAAAGGGGATGCCTTCTTTCCTGGGGGCATCCCTTTCCCTATCTTTATAGGATGACAGAAGCAGATTGCTGACACATTATATATTAATAAAAGGTATATATATATATATATTAAATAAGGTATAGTCATGAAACAATTCGTCACATTATTGATTTTCATCCTCTGCTCATCTATCCAGATGAATGCGCAGACTTACTTGGATCATCTCAAGCAGAAGAATCCAGGACAGGGTGTCGTGACCGTACACCAAAGCAAGGCTATCGACGAATTGGTGAACGGAAAACAGGTTCCAACCCATACGAATCAGGTGAATCCACAGGACGATAAGACTAAGACTACCCCACAACCACAGAAGAAACCAACAGATACTCAGCATAAAGAAGTAACTCCAGCTGCCCAGCACAAGCAGACTCCGGACTCTCACAAGCAGACTCCAGACTCGCTCAAGAAGGCCGAGCCACAGCACGAAACTGCCAAGGAGAAACAGCATGGAAACAATGCACAGAAGGCTGAGACACATCAGGAAGAAACCGAGATGCCTGTAGTGGACATGCGCAAGAAGATAATGCGCAGAAGCTATAAGGTTACAGGATATAGAGTACAGATCTTTGCCGGAGGAAACTCACGCAACGACCGACTGAAGGCTGAACAGACGGGCAACAACATCAAGATGAAGTTCCCAGACCAGCCTGTATATGTACACTTCTACTCGCCAAGATGGATTTGCCGCATGGGCAACTTCCGCGAACTGGGCGAGGCTAAGAAGGTGCTTGCCAAGGTGAGAGCCCTGGGATACAGACAGGCATGCCTGGTAAAGGGACAGATTACAGTACAGTATTAAAGTGAAGAGTGAAGAATTCAACAGCCTTACTATTCATAAAGTTCAAAATTCAAAGTAAATAAGATATGAATCCAGAAACAGAATTTCGCGAGGGATTGGATGAACTCGCAGGACACTATAAGGAAGTATTGAAGCTCCTGGGTGAAGACACAGAGCGCGAAGGACTTGTCAAGACTCCTATGCGCGTAGCCAAGGCGATGCAGGTATTGACCCGCGGCTACTATCAGGATGCCCACAAGGTGTTGACCGATGCCCTCTTTGAGGAGAAATACGACCAGATGGTCATTGTGAAGGACATTGATTTCTTCTCTCTCTGCGAGCATCACATGCTGCCTTTCTATGGCAAGGTACACGTGGCTTACATCCCTAACGGCAAGATTACCGGACTGAGCAAGATTGCCCGTGTGGTAGATATCTTCAGCCACCGTCTTCAGGTGCAGGAGCGCCTTACCCAGCAGATCAAGGACTGCATCCAGGAGACCTTGAATCCTCAGGGAGTGATGGTGGTGATAGAAGCTAAGCACATGTGCATGCAGATGCGTGGCGTGGAGAAGCAGAACTCCATCACTACTACCAGCGATTACAGCGGCGTATTCAATTCGCTGAACACCCGTCAGGAGTTCATGAGCCTGCTCAGAGGTGAGAGCAAGAGAATCTAAATTAGTTCAAAGTAATATGAAGTTTATATCCTGGAACGTGAATGGCCTGCGTGCTTGCGTGGGCAAGGACTTCGAGAGCCAGTTCAAGGCGCTCGATGCCGACTTCTTCTGCCTGCAGGAGACCAAGATGCAGGAAGGTCAGCTCGACCTGAAATTCGAGGGCTACGAAAGCTACTGGAACTATGCCGAGAAGAAGGGATATTCGGGCACAGCCATCTATACCCGCCACCAGCCACTGAGCGTGAGCTACGGTATGGGCGTGGAGGAGCACGACCACGAAGGAAGAGTCATCACCTTGGAGTATGACAACTTCTATCTCGTAACCTGCTATACCCCGAACTCCCAGACCGAGTTGAAGCGACTGGATTACCGCATGACCTGGGAAGATGATTTCCGCAAGTTCCTGAAGGCTCTGGATGCCAAGAAGGCTGTGGTGGTCTGCGGCGATCTGAACGTGGCACATCAGGAGATAGATATCAAGAATCCGAAGACCAACCGTCGCAATGCCGGTTTTACCGACGAGGAGCGCGAGAAGATGACCGAGCTTCTGAACGATGGTTTTACGGATACCTTCCGCTATCTGCATCCCGAAGAGGTTACCTATTCGTGGTGGTCATACCGGTTCAAGGCACGCGAGAAGAATGCCGGCTGGCGCATCGACTACTTCCTGGTATCCGACCGCTTGAGAGAACAGATTACAGAAGCCAAGATTCATACCGACATCATGGGCAGCGACCACTGCCCGGTAGAGGTTGACCTGGCACTCTAAATATTGTAAAAAGGTCTGGCGAAATTCATCGCCAGACCTTTTTTCAGTTATGCATATATCAGAGAAAAATAAAGGGGATGTACCTTCCTCCCGGAAGCCATCCCCATATTGGTCATATCAACATAAAATTTTAATTTATATAAGAGAGATTTTTCTATTAATTTAAGAGAGATTTTCTATTCTAGTGATCTTCTATTCTAGAGATCTTCTACATCAAAGACTGAATCTCAGAGAGATTTCTCTTCTCAGTGGTACCATCCTTGTATGTTATCATGAAGTAATTGTGGATAGACTTGCCATTCTTGAACTGAACAACAGCCACGCCACCTTCACGGAGCTGGAGAGTGAAGTATCCCTCACGCTTGCCGTTAACATACTTTCCGTGCCACTTCTCCTTACCATTCTTGTAGTAAGTGGTAACCTCACCATTGAAGATCGTATTGCGGTCGTTACCGAGATCGATGAAGCTGTATCCACCCTCGGCACGAAGATTACCATTCATATAGAAGTCCTGGAACACATCCTTCTTATTGATGCCAGCGCCGGTAGTCATCAGCAATCTGTAATAACTAGCCTGATCTGCACTAGCCACATTACTCATATTTTCTGCATAGAAAATAGTGTCTGCTACTACTGTTGCATTCTCTACGCGCTTGCGACCGAAAGTAGCTACGGTCATGAGAGCCATCAATGAGAATAATATAATTCGTTTCATATTCTTTATTTTTAGATTGTTACTTATTGCTTGTTGTTTCTTTTTTCTGATGCAAAGATACTACAAATTCCGGTAAGTTGTATCATTCCTTAACGCTATTTTATCTTATTTTTGGGGTCGGTTTTACTTTTTGAAAGAAAACGCACACAAAATTACAATTTGACATTTTAGGGGGTCGTTTTTTACACTTTGAAATAGGTATATCTCAATATACCCCCATAATACCCCTATCTCGTTTACATATTGATAGCAAGAGACAGAAACAGAGCACGGTTGCCCAAGCTTTTTTTTGAGATATTTCGAAAAGTTTTCGCCAGAAAACTAGCGTATATACTTTTTATTTTGTACTTTTGCACTAAAATATATATAATATAAGGTACGCGTATGATAAAATATACCATCAAGGCACCAAGCCAACTGAACGCAAGTATCAACTTGCCAGCATCCAAGAGTATCAGCAACCGAGCTCTCGTAATCAGTGCGATGGCTGGAAGCCATATCCAACCCGACAACTTGAGCGACTGCGATGACACGGAAGTAATCGTTGCAGCCCTTCAGAATATGCCAGAGGTCATCAACATCAAGGCAGCCGGCACAGCCATGCGTTTCATGACCGCCTATCTCTCTGCCACCCCTGGCGAACATACCATCACGGGCACCGAGCGCATGCAGAACCGTCCTATCGGCATCCTCGTAGATGCCCTGCGCTATCTGGGCGCCGACATCACCTACGAGAAGAAGGAAGGTTATCCCCCACTCCACATCCGAGGCAAGGCGCTGGAAGGCGGCCACCTGGAGGTAGTGGGCAATATCAGTTCGCAATACATCTCGGCGCTTCTGATGATCGGTCCGATTCTGAAGAACGGACTGGAACTGAAGTTGACAGGAGAGATTGCATCCCGCCCTTACATCGACCTTACGCTCTGGACGATGAAGGAATATGGTGCCGATGCCGACTGGACGGATATGGACACCATCACCGTGAAGCCACAGCCTTACAAGGAGACATCTTATATGATAGAGAACGACTGGAGTGCTTCTTCCTACTGGTATGAGATGATGGCACTGAATGGCAACATCGACTCCAGAATCCAGCTCGAAGGCTTGATGGACTGCTCGAAGCAGGGAGATTCCGTGGTGAAATACATCTTCAGTCTGCTGGGAGTGAAAAGTGAATTCGAGAACCATGATCATCTTACGGATGTTATGCTGAAGGCGAACCGCTGTCTTCTGCCGAAATTCGAATACGATTTCTCCGGTTCTCCTGATTTGGCTCAGACCATCGTGGTAGCCTGCTGTGCCTTGGGTGTAAAGTTCAGGTTCACGGGTCTTGCCAGCTTGAAGATCAAGGAGACCGACCGCATCGAGGCACTGAAGACAGAGTTGAAGAAGGTGGGCTATGTCATCCACGATGAAAACGACAACACTCTGTATTGGGATGGTGAAACCTGCGAGCCTTCATTTGCTCCAATCGATACCTACGAGGATCATCGTATGGCGATGGCATTCGCCCCTCTCGCCTTCAAGTTCCCTCAGATCGAGATCAACAATCCTGAGGTAGTGAGCAAATCCTATCCTCATTATTGGGAAGACCTGAAGAAAGTAGGGTTTGAGATAAGTGAAGAGTTCAAAATTCAAAGTTCGAAGTAAATGCTATACTTGATTTTAGCCCTGGTGGCATTAGGCCTGATAAGCGCCATATTCGGAATCGTATCTCACCGCAGGGGGGAAGACGAGGAACCTTTGCAGGAAGGCGTATCGTGCAACACCTGCAACGGTGAGAACTCGAAATGCGAGCAGGAGTGCATGATGGAAGCCGCCACCAAAGAAATAGAATATTACGATGATGAGGATCTCGACCGCTTTGCCGGTCGGGATGCCGATGCCTATACCGATGAGGAGGTTGAGGAATTCTCGGAAGTGCTCTATACCATGCAGCCGGAAGAAGTGGCTGGATGGAACAGAAGCCTGATACTGAGAGGCATCAACCTGCCCAACCAACTGAAGGATGAAGTCATCGGCTTTTTAAGCTAGAAATTTGCAGTTCAAAGCTCAAAGTAAACACATGGATATACTACAATATACATTTTTCCAAAACGCACTGATAGGCGCCTTTCTGGCAAGCATCCTGTGCGGCTTTATCGGAACCTACATCGTTACCCGCCGATTGGTATTCATCAGCGGCGGCATCACCCATGCCTCTTTCGGAGGCATCGGCATCGGCGTGTTTACAGGAATCAATCCGATACTCTCCGCCATGGTTTTCGCCATACTCAGCGCCTTCGGAGTGCAATGGATATCACGCAAGAAAGATGTGCGAAAGGATTCCGCCATCGCCATGTTCTGGACCCTGGGAATGAGCGTGGGCATCATCTGCTGTTTCCTGACTCCAGGATTCATGCCCGACCTGCCCTCCTTCCTCTTCGGAAGCATCCTTGCCATCGACAGCGCAGACCTGTGGCTGCTGGGCGGACTCGCCCTCATCGTAGCCCTCCTCTTCACCTTTCTCCTGCGCCCTATCCAGAACATCGCATTCGACAGTACCTTCGCTCGTTCGCAGCATCTGCCGGTTACAGCCATCGAATACCTGATGATGACGCTCATCGCCATGACCATCGTGGCTACACTGAAAATGGTGGGCATCGTGCTCGCTATCAGTCTGCTCACCATTCCGCAGATGACCGCCAACCTCTTCACCTATAATTACAGGCAGATGATATGGGCAAGCATCATCCTGGGATGGATAGACTGCATCGCCGGTCTCTACATCAGTTATCTGCTCAACGTGCCATCGGGTGCCACCATCATCTTCATCAGCATCGTGGTATTCGCACTCGCCAAAATCGTCCTGGGCATCAGGAGAAAGATGCCAGATAAACAATAGAAAACATGAAAGGCAAAAGCCCCATCCAGCTCTTTTTTCTGATAGGACTCGCTGTGATTGCAGCGATCCTTACGGGATGCTCTACGCAGAAGAATACGGCGCAGAGCAGGTGGTGGCATGCCTTTAATGCCCGATACAATACCTATTATAATGGTACCGTGGCTTATATCGACGGGGCGCTGGAGAAGGAAGAAGGCAACCGGGACAACTTTACGGAGCAGATTCCGCTCTATACCGTAGGCAACAGGAACAGCCGCGATCTGGGCAAAGCCAACTTCGACCGTGCCATCGAGAAATGCGAGAAAGCCATCCACCAGCACAGCATCAAGCGCCGCCCTGTATGGGAACCCGGGAAGAGAAAGACGGCGAAAGATATCGAATGGCTCAGTCGCAGGGAATACAATCCGTTTTTATGGAAAGCGTGGATGCTGATGGGCCGTTCGCAATTCCAGAAAGGGGATTTCGAGGGGGCTGCTGCCACCTTCGCCTATATGAGCCGCCTTTACTCCACCCAGCCTGCCATCTACGGCAAGGCGCGCGCCTGGCTTGCCAAATGCTATATCGAGCTGGGATGGACCTACGATGCAGAAGATGTGATCCGAAACATCCAGCGCGATTCCATCCACTGGCGTGCCCAGAAGGAATGGGATTATGCCTTCGCCGATTACTATATCCACACGGGGGATGCCCGGAAGGCGATTCCTTATCTCAGGAAGGTGATAAGCCATGAGATGCGACACAAGCAGAAAGCCCGCCAGTGGTATCTGATGGGACAGTTGCAGGCTTCCATCGGCAACCGGCAGGAGGCTTATCAGGCTTTCCGCCACGTCATCCGGCTCAATCCGCCCTACGAACTGGAGTTTAATGCCCGCATCGCCATCACCGAGGTCTTGGCTTCGGGCAACAGCAGGAAGATGATCAGCCGACTCAAGCGCATGGCGGCATCGGATAAGAACAAGGAATATCAGGACCAGGTATATTATGCCATCGGCAACATCCACCTGGCCCAGAAAGATACCCTGCGTGCCATCTATGCCTACGAAAAAGGCAACCGGAAGGCTACCCGAAACGGTATAGAGAAGGGTGTACTCCTGCTGCGTCTGGGCAATCTGTATTGGGAAACCGGGCGATATGCTGATGCCAAGCGCTGCTATGGCGAAGCAATCGGCTTGCTCGACCAGGACAGAAAAGATTATCCGCAACTGGCTCATCGCTCCAAGGTGCTGGACGAGCTGGTGCCTTATACCGATGCCATCGCCCTCCAGGATTCCCTGCAGTCTCTTGCCAAAATGGACGAGAGAGACAGAAATGCAGCCATCGACCGTGTGATAGCTGCCCTGAAAAGAAAGGAGAAAGAGGAAGAAAGAAGGAGATGGGAAGACGGTGCAGAGAAGAATTCGGAATATGAAGGAGGAGTTGATGGGAATGGTTCCGGGAATGATTCCGGAAATGATTCCGGAAACGGATTCGGGAACACCAATACCTGGTATTTCTATTCCCCTGTAGCCGTAAGCCAGGGTAAGGCACTCTTCGAGAAACTCTGGGGCAAGCGAAAGAACCTCGACAACTGGCAGCGAATCAACAAAACTGTTGTGGCTTCTGCACAGGATACCGATATCGCTCAGAGAACTGATTCCGAGCAAGGAACAGATTCCGAGCAAGGAACGAATTCTGATCAAGATTCCAAGCTTCATCCTGATGCATCACGAGATGCTCTATCCCATTCTTTATCCCAGAAAGAATCCGGCAAACCATCTGCCGATAGCGCCAGCCTCGACCCTCATCAGCGGGCTTATTATCTGGCTCAGATTCCGTTCACCCCAGAGCAGATGACAGCGAGTAACCAGCTCCTGGCGAATGGCTTATACCATGCCGGAATCATCTTCAAGGACCGGCTCGACAACCTGACGCAGAGCGAGAAGATGCTGCTCCGACTGGCGGACAACTACCCGGATTTCAAGCATCTCGACGAAGCCTATTACCATCTGTATCTGCTTTATTCCCGAAAGAAGCAAACTCAGATGGCGAACAGCTATGTCGAAAAATTGAAGAAGGATTATCCCGAAAGCCAGTTCACAGCCCTCCTCTCCGACCCTTACTATCTGGAGAATGCGAGGATGGGTGTACACATCGAAGATTCCATCTACACCCTCACCTACCAGGCATTCAAAGAGGGCAAGTACGAGGTGGTGATGCACAACTCGGAAATATCAGACAAGCGGTTCCCTACTGGTGCCAACCGCGACAAGTTCCTCTTCATCAGCGGTATGACCCAGCTCAACGAGGGCAAGGTTTCCGAATGCCTGGAAAAGATGAACCAGGTGATAGCGCAATATCCCAACAGTCGGTTGAGCGAGATGGCGGGAATGATCGTAAACGGCGTGAATGCCGGAAGACGACTCTACGGCGGAAAGTTCGACCTGAGCAATGTCTGGGCGAAGCGCAGCGATGTGCTCAGCTCCCAGGACTCCACCCGGCAGAAAGGATTCTCAGCCGACCGCAACGACCGGTTTGTCTTCCTGCTCGCCTACAGTCCTGATTCCGTCAACGAAAACCAGCTGCTCTTCGAGGTAGCCAAGTATAACTTCACCACCTATATGGCGCGCAATTTCGACATCAGCATCGAAGACCTCCAGGGGTTGCATCGCCTGCAGGTAAGCGGTTTCCAGAACTACGACGAGGCGCGCCAGTATGCCAACGAGCTGCATCAGCAAGCCGGCATCCTCCGTCTGATTTCCAAGGTGAGAAGCTACGTGATCAGCGAGCCGAACCTCGAGCTTTTGGGCAGAAATCTCTCGTATGATGATTACGACAAGTTCTATACCCGCCACTTTGCACCGCTGAAGATCAGCAAGATGCGCCTGCTGATGGAGCCAACGGAAATCGTAGTGGATAAGGATTCCCAGAAGGAGGAAGATGCTCTGAAGGAAGAAAATGATTCTCAGAAGAAGAATCCTGAAGACAATGGAATCGATATCGAGAGCCAGCCAGCAGAAGATACCGATACCGGCATTTACTTCGATGACTCGAATACACCAGAATCTGAAGCCGATGATGAATACATCGAGCTGGATGGATTCTGATCACGCAAGAAAGCTCTAGCGGCAAGGAAGCCGTTAGAGCGAACAGAAGAAGGTAACCAGGAATGGTACGGAGAAATCTACACAGAAGCCGTGGAAGATGGAAACGATGATGAAACTCTCGCCCGAATAGCGGGTGATGATAGGCAACGTGGTATCCATCGTGGTGGCTCCACCCACGCTGATAGGCGCCAGCTTGCCGAAATACTTCGCCAGCAGAGGCGCACCAAGAAGGGTGAGAATCTCACGGAAGATGTTGGCAAGCAGGGCGATGGTTCCCAGCTCGGCACCCCGATACTGCGTGATGAAGATGCTCGACAATGAGTAGTATCCGAAGCCCGAACCGATGGCGAGACAGTCGGAGAGCTGACGGTGTCCCAGTATCAGGGAGGCAGCCGCGCATCCGGCAAGGGTTCCCAGGATGGTCATCACCGGCAGCATCATCAGCCGGGGATTCACCTTTCTGAAACTCTTCAGGATAGAGGTATCGCAACCGATGCTGATACCCACGCAGAACATCAGGCAGCAGAGGGCATAATAGCTCACGTCGCTCGCCAGGAAACTGGCAGGAATCACATCCCACACTCCCACGATGATGCCCAGCACGAAGAAGCCTACGATAATCAGACTACCTTTCATTTCCAGCCTCCTTTCTGCAGACATATCTCCACAATGCCCACGCAAAGATTGCACTACCCAGACTTCCGGCTATCGTAAGCACGATGGCTTCGAGTCCCAGGGTCTGAAGACCATTGATAATACGAGGGTTCGCTCCCACCTCGATGCCGAGCAGGAAGAGGAGTACCCAGATAAGCGCTGTGATGACACGGCCGATAAAACTCATTTTCTTGTTGCGGAGCAGGTACCCCGTACCTATTCCGCATAGCATGATCATTACAATCTTGAGCATTGTTTCTTCTTTTCTTTCTTTTTTTTATTATTATTGATTGATTACTTTTATCTTCGATAATAATAACGGATTCCCGGTCTTAATATTATAAAAAAGACCGAGAATCCTGAAGATATCTGTAAGTAATCTATAGCAGTTGCCCCCAATCGGAAGAGCCATCAGCCCCATCAGATGATGGTAATCCAGACGGATTCATCCTTTTCTCTCGCTTCGCTGATGCATTTCATCAGGCGATGCAGCCAGATACGGGAATTCACCACCATACCCTTCACCTTGTTCTCGCCCACCAGGATGCAGCCCTGGGTATCATCAGGGTAGTTGCCGGCATGGATGCGGATGCCCTCGAAATCAGGAACACCCTGCAGATACGGCAGCCACTCCTTGAAGCGGGGCGACTTGGTGACTAACAACGGATAGGTACCCTCGGGAATCGCCGTAGTGCCCTTCATCTTCTGCGCCTTCTTGCCCGAAACCCTGCCTAGGCGCACGTTCACTTCCTCGGGCTGGAGTTCCACGCCCTTCAGGTTGCGCCACGTAGGCTCCAGGGTATCGCAGAAATAACACTCCTGCGTCAGTTTGCCGGCATCTATCTTATGCTCGAACCAACGCTTCAACTGTGGGTTCATCCATGAAGAGTGAACCACACTCTCTACCTCCTCATCCTTCAGGATATAGAGGCGACCAATGGTATAGCTGTTCTTCTTGGCTATACGCTTCAATACTATTTCCATAAGCATTTTTTTTATAAGTAAAAGAATTAATAAGTAACTGAACTTTCGCATGTGGTTTAAGTACGGGCTGAAGGCCCAAAAGCTCCTAGCCCAGGGCATCGCCCTGGGTATAGAAGCAGTCAGCAAGGCGCCCTGAAAGGGCAAAAGCTTTAAAGCACCAGCCCGTCGTGGCGGTACTTCAGCTTCTTAAAACTGTAACTACTGTAACCGTAACCGCTTTTCCCGTCCTCGCCGGGCGGAGAGATTCGCTCGATATACCCACGGTAAATCCACTGCTTGATCACATTCCGGGTACCCTTCGCATTCAATCCATGCTCCATACGGATGGCATCCAACTGCGGCATGGTGAAGATATCGGGCAACAGCTGCAGCAGATTCTCCGGTCCACGCTTCGAACTCTTCTCGCCGGCACTGTTCTCCCGGGCTATCATATCGCCGAAGAAACGCATCTTGCAGTAGAGGTCATAACGCTCGCTCCAACGGATGAAATCATCCATCTCCGGCTCCCATCTGTAGCCGTTGGCAACATAGAGCACGCATGCCTTGAGGTAGGCAATGACGTTGGCACGGAACGAGAAATTCTCGAAGATGCGGTTCTGCGAAGTACGTGCAAACTCGGCATTCTCATTCTTCAATACCACGGCTAGATCATACGCCTCCTGGCATTCCACCAATCCCGACGCCATGCAGAGATTTTCGATGTAGGGTTTCAGAGATTTTCTGAATTCATCATCGTATGTGCCATAGATGGGAATATCCTCGCCTATCTCCCGTTCCGGGATGGTACAGAAGTTGATACGGCTCAGCGGACCATCGGTCAATACCTTCGCGAAATACCGCTGTCCCTTGTCGATGGTGGTGGATGCATTCCAGTTGAAGCGGACGCAGACACGTTCGGTAACGCTCTGGATTCCTACGCGAGACTGTCCGAATTTATTACTATGGTCAAAAGCGAGGCACATGATGCGGAACTGCTGATTGCCGATACCTCTCAGTGCATCAAACTGGTCGATTTCGTTCAGCGAAGTATAAAGGAAATGTTCCTTGGCTTCAGCGGTACGCATCACGAAGGCAGGGTTGGTCATATCAGCATCAATCTCCTGGATAATCAGATTCTCAGGGCGTTTGCGCTTATCCTTGTTGGCACCCTTTCGCATCATTTCCTCTTTCCATTCCTTCTCACGCTTCAGGTTTTCGGCATCTCTTTTACGGATGTCCTCCATGATGAAATCGATAGGTTTATGTACACAACTTTTACCTGCACCGGTACCTGCAAGCAGACAGGCCATCAGGGTAGCTTCGTGCTCCACGTTGTCGATATATCTGAATTTCGTTCTCCAGAGATGGGTAGCCAGCGGAGGGAAAATGGCGCAAGCCACGGCCGGCTGATAGATTTCCGGAGTCTTGGATATCAGCAGCTCCACCAGCTTCGGCAGCTTCTTCGGCATCGGAGGCGGAGCAGGATAATCCTCGTCTTCGGAACTTTGAACACAGGCGTTACTTTGAACATTGAGATTTGCCCCCGCCAGGCGTTCCGGGGATTTGCAATCCGTTAGGCGTTCCGGGGATTTGCAATCCCCGGCAAGCAAGCTCTTAGCAGCCTGTTCCGCCAAAGCATTCACGCGAATCACATCCCTAGAAAACGGCTTGGAGCTATCCCCATATTTCGAATAGAAGTCATGGATTAATTGATGACAGTCATTCTCCTGATAATAGCTCGGCATTCTCATCGCCACCACCTTCATCAGCTCCTCCTCACTTATCACACGAGAAGCGCCAGCACTCATAATAGCGAGCAGAGAGGAGTGTCTTGACCCGACGGTATCAATATTCATCCCCTTCAGTCCTGCGGAATCCTGGAAAAGGTCGAAGGCTATCAGATTCTTGGCATCAGCATTCTGAGAACCTCCAGTATGGCTGATATCAGCATCATCAGCACGATGGCTATTACCAGGTTGGGCAGGCTGAATAGCAGCGCCAGAAGAAACAGCAGAATGGCTGTCAATGCCCTGAAATCGATTGTCTTGAACATCGTCATTACTTTGAACTTTGAGATTTGAACTTTGAACTTTATGATTACTATCATTAGGTACTTGCCCCTGGAAGTCTCCCGCCAGGCGTTCCGGGGATTTGCAATCCCCGGCAAGCAAGCTGTAGCGAGCCGTCCCCTTTCCGTCAATCGTAAGCCCACGCTTGAGAAAAGCCTCTCTGCGGGCTTGAATCTCCTCATCCGGCAGCACCCCATACCACTCCTTGGAGCGGTAAATCTCCGAGTCCTTATCCGTGATAAAGATGATTCTCTCCGGCGTGATGCAGCTCTTGTCGTAGGGAATCCCAGCCGCCTCGCAATACGCCTTCTGCGTCTCCTCGATGGTCATACCCATCGGCATTCTGATATCAATATGCAGCTTCTTTCTAGCCGAATACTCTAGATGCAGCAGTTTCCCCTTCCAGATGGTGTTGCTGCAGTTCAGCTCACGAGCCTTCTCCAGGGCTGCATCCACATACTCTACATCATCCACATCAATAGTCGTCTGAAAGAGGAAACTTTCAGGCACCGCATCCTCGGCAGAGCGGTGATTATTCCTAAATTTAGAATAATGAATGGCACGGATAGGCAGCTGTCTTTTCAGCCCCTCGCGTGCCTTCTTCACCGCCTTTTCATCACCAGCATCTACGCCGGGAATTGCCTTCTCCCCACGTATCTGCGCAATCACACCCTTCAGCCACGGCTGAACAATCAGGGTGTCATAGACATACAGGGGCTGGGAAGAGTTCAATCTTCCCATATTGCCCTTGCGTGCCGGATTTAAAGCCATTACCTGTTGCTTTATCGCCATATTTCCATTTTTAATGATTATCCCAAATTCTTCACCTCATACAGTTCGGCAAGCTCCCAGAATCTGTGGGCCAGATCATGGATAAACTTCCTGCCCTTCTCGGTCCATACCAGATAGGTATGCGTAACCGCCTTGCCCATTTTCTCCTTTCTGCCATCGCATTTCGAATCCAGGAAGGCATTGTATCGGGTGCGGCTCTTCGCCAGTCCCATGTGCGCATACTCCGCATAGAGCATGTACTGCCCGCTCTGGTAGTACTGGATATGCAGGGCGCACAATGAGCGGTTCAGCTCCTGCGCCGTTACCCCCAGCTCCTTCGCCACCTGAGTCGTAGTGAAGCAGGAAACGGAATCCAAGACATTATCCGAGTAGATTGCCTTCGGCATCAACCCATCCACCTGCTTCTCCAGGTTGATGACGTTCTCGCCCTGGATAGAAGCCCATCTCGTCTGCTCATCCAGCACGCCGTTGAGACGTCTGATTTCCACATCCTGCTCGCCGATGAGTTTCTTGTCAAGCCCCAACTGCACCTCCTGCTGCTGGAGCAGCTTCTTCTGCTGCTCCAGCAGTTCCTCCTTCTTCTTCAGGGTAGCCTGGAGAATCTCTTCGGCATTGCGAATCGTCTCCTCCTCGCTCTCCCCCTCCTTCACTGGGATATAACCGCCCGTCTTGCGAATCTGCGGCAGCACCACCGAGGTAACCCAATCCTTGAACTTCACCGCCGAAGCCAACTTGGAACCGAGCACCAGGGCATAGAATCCGCTCTCGTTAACGAAGTTCATCTGAATCAATCTCTCACGAATGGTTCCGTCACGCTTTATGTGATCCTCAACCTTGATGCACTGTTTCAGTGCATCAAGCGGGTTAACATGTTGTCTTACAGCATTATCCGCTCTCTTATACCCGAGCACATCACACAAATCCTTTGCACAGAACCAAGGATCGCCCTTCTCATCTATAGTAGTGCGAACCGTTCCGAACTCCGGATTCTCAAAAACAGCAACCTGTGCAGCCTGTTTCTTGCTAGCTTCCTTCTTGTCGGCCACCTTCTTACCAGTCTGCACACTCTTCTTGGCAGAGCCGGCATTCTTGCCATCCTCCGCCTTCTGAATCTTTGAATTCATCATAAGCAAAAAAAAAAAAAAATTAAGTAAATATATAAAAGATACCCGACGGATACCTCCGTAAAAAAAATACACGCTAAAAGTTTCCGCAAATATTTTAAGTTGAGAAGTTAACTCCTTTAACTTCCCCACAAAAAGTTTTGCAATAAAAAGATGTATCAACCTTGTCAAAGACCGATGGGCTGATACGCTGCGCCACTTACAACATGGCAGGAAACCTATGCCAGCAACCTGGCGATAGAAAACGCAAAAGCCCCAGACCTCAGAACCGGTATCGTTCTGAAATCTGGGGCAAAAGTACGGCGATATTTTAAGATTAAACGGGTACTACCAGGGGCGGTCGTCCCCGGTAGTACCCGTTTTTTTAACGTTTGTTTATATAATTGTGGATCAATTTCTCAAAAGATAAGGTCTTTTTTTGGTTCAAGGCATCATTATACTTGTTTCTCAGCAATTTGGGCTTTACATTCCAGAATCTGCCAAAAAGTACCCACATATTAGTAATTCTCAGTTCTTCGGCTATACGATGTGCCAAATATCCCTTCTGGTACCCCGTAAGATTATTGGGCTGATAATTCTTATCCAACACCTTTATGCTTACCAGTCCATCAAGAATAGCCTTAGCCTTTTTGCTTTTCAGCTCTTCTGGCAGCTCTGTAGCATGAGAAGCTCCAACATATCCTACCACGGGAGGAGCTTCATCCGCTTCATCAACCTCCTCCTGTTCAAAATCTGCCTCATTTACAGAATCCGAAACAGAAGAATGGCGTTGATAGGAGTTCATATACTCGGAGAAATTCTCTACGTCCATATTCTCAATTTTCACGAATCTGGACTGATCATAGAAATTAAAGTTATTGGTGATTTCCATGCTCTTCTCCTTTCTTGAATTTATCTGATTTGCCACCTGGAAGCTGCACGAACAAGCTCTTGTCGTACAAGTTCACGTTAACTACTACGACGATTAATCTCAGCTGGGCGAGCTTAATCAGCGACTTATAAAATAATTTAGCCATAATAATCCCTTTCTTAATCTTTAATTTTTGAAGGATTGACTAAAAACTACCATTTACTAGTTAGAGAGGGCAGCCCCCATGATTTTCATGAGGTGAGGCAGCTATCAAGGTGTTGTTGACTTATGACCAGCAAAACCCTAGTGGTTCATGTAATTTCTTTCATTTCTTTTTTGGTTTTTAATTGTTTGATTGATTATTATTGTTTAGTATTATTATTCCGCCTTGTTCACAAACTGGCGGAGATCTACTTTCTTTTTTATCAAATCTTCCACCGCTTCAGCTCCTGCGCCATAGATTTCTTTATATTCTCTTTGCAGTTGATTGATGCGGCCAAGTCTTTTGGTTCTATCTTTAATATGCTTTTTAGATTTGTAGTTCTCTACGGCCTCATATTCTTCATGCAGATAGTGACCTATTATATAGCAGAATTTTAGAATGGTTTCAATCTTTATTTTAGAATCGAAATTCAGGAAATTCCGAATCGTATCATAAGAGACATGGAATTCATTCACGATTGATTTCCGAGGAGAAATATCCTCACCAATCATGATACCGAGAAGAGTTCCAATCCTCTCGATATATGATAATCTCATCAACCTTACAGCCGGAGATTCTGATTTTTCTATTTCTTTTGCCTCTTCAACCATTGCTATTTTTATTTTCTGTGTAAAATTAGCAATAATCGGTGGTATTTCCAAGCCTTTTACGTCTCTAAGGGGACGTAAAAAGAGTGCGTATTTTTTCCTGATTGTCAAATATATGTACGAAAAAGAGAGAAAGTGCGCATTTTTAGTGCTACACTTTCTCTCCTCGACTTTTATGGATGGGTAGGTAATTCTATTACCATTTCCACAGCTCTCGTGAACGACATGAGAGGAGGAATTTTCACTCCAGCGCTTCACTCTGAAGCTCGCAAAGCTGGTCTTTTTCATCTTATATACATATATAATAAGGTAAAGAATCCATTTAAAAAAGTCAACTTTACAAACCTTTCATTGATTGCGAATAAGTTACAAAGACAAAAAAAATGATGGGGACTTTTCGAAGTGAGCTCAGTACTGAACTTTCGCAAGTAAGCCCCACACACGCCCTAAGTATAATTGCAGTCAGCAAGGCGCCCTGAAAGGGCAGAAGCTCCTAGCCCAGGGCATCGCCCTGGGTATGATGTGTGCAAGCCTGTCGCCCTGAAAGGGCAAAAGCTTTCAATTACTAGGCAAAAGCTTTATAATATCAACCAGCCCGCCTAATCCCGGAATACGAAATTCTCATCATATTCCACATTATATAATTTCAAGAACGCTCTATATTCTTCTGTAAACGAAAGCTTTGTGTGATGCTCTTTCTGATTGGCAATATATTGTAATGTTTTATCCACAACTGATTGACTGATGGAATAGGCAGCATAACCACCCTGCCATGCGAAAAAATGATAATACACAGGGTCGAGATTCTTGATCCATCTGCTACTGTTCCGCTTAATTTCCTCCACTATCTGGGAAATCGTGACGTCTTTGGATAGTCGCTCCAAATCATTTTCACGTATTTTGGGGCTCGTGGTTTTGATGTGGAAAATCAAATGGATATAAATTTTTGATAATGATTGTGCCATAATTGCAAAGCTTTTGCCCTTACAGGGCGTTGGTTTATATTCCGTTAATACCCAGGGCGTTGCCCTGGGCTAGGAGCTTCCGCCCTTTCAGGGCGTGTGGGGCACGGTGAATGGAATTCAAGGCATATCGGCATGGTGAATGGAATTCAAGGCGTGTGGGACACGAAGAACGAAATTCAGGGCGTGTGGAGCACAGTGAATGGAACTTCAGAATTAGCAGCAAACACCAGCATATAGCTTATCGATTGGAAAAATCAAATCCCAATTCTTCCCCCAGACGATATTGCCGAACTCTATCTTGAACTTCTTGAATTTACTCTCATTCAAGTAAGAGTTATACTGCGGATGTGGATGGTTTCTGATAAAAGTACCAACATCTATCGTCTTCACAGTGTCATCATTAAAGTGTAATTCAACTTTTAATGGCGCCACATATTTTGCAGAAACAATACTTAAGTTCATATTTTCTTTGTTATTTTAGTTGAACGTATTCTTTTTTTACAAATAAAGAAGTTGACCCATTTATCAACTATATTCTTATAATACTTCTTTACAAAGGCCTCTGCGGTAGAAGTATCCTTTTCACTCAATCGCAAGGGTGTATTCCGTTAATACCCAGGGTGTTGCCCTGGGCTAGGAGCTTCTGCCCTTTCAGGGCGTGTGGGACCTACTTGATAACTTCTGTCCTTTACTTTACCTTCGACCGGTGACCGTTGGTTCTGGGCGTGTGGGGCACAGTGAAGGAGCTTCAGGGCGTGTGGGGCACGATGATATGTGGCGTATAGCCCCTTTTGGATATTATACTTCCTTCCAATCAACCAATCCCTTTCCCATATCATCCAGTTCTATGGCAAGGGCGATTACTTTTCTCTTATCCGCCTTGAATGGCTCGGCATACTGCTTGGCTTTCATCTGTTCTTCGGCAGCATCCACGCCACCGTTGTTGCTCAGCTTCAGCTCCAATACATAGATGAAGTTGGTTACTTCTACCACCATATCAATCCTGCCCGTAGCTATCATCTTTTCTACTTCCACACGGCAACCGATGGCATTGAAGATGGTGCTCAGAATCAGGCGGTAGCGCTCCTCCATATCCATACTGGCAAGCTTCTTGTTGCTGTAGGGCACATCCGCAATGAGCGCCTTCAGGCATTTCATGGCTTCGGGAAGGTTGCCAAGCTTCAAGGAGTAAAGCAACATATTCTGGGTAGTTATTACTTGGGCATTCGTTTTCAATGTCAAGGCTGGCAAAACAATCCTGTATAGAGCCTTTCGAACTTCATAGTTTGGAATGCCTAGCAAATAAATCTCATCCATATATCCCTTTATGGTAAGATAACCTGACTGATAGAGGAACAGCTCCGCTCCGCCACCTGTTACGTCAGAAGTCTCTAGGGTATCACAGTCTATCGGACAATTCTCAAAATCCTTCAGTCTCATTTCCATATTGTCCACAAACTTAGGCAACAGAGAAGTTGCACCCGATGAAGCCCAGTAGTTCTTCAGATCAGAATCTGCCAAGGCATTGATGAGACTGAACGGATTGAATACATCCACCATATTGCGGCGGCTGAAATGATAGCCGTCGTAATATGCAGTCAGCTGTGCTACTGCTTCATCGAAAGTCCAGTCTTCGTATTCTGCCAATTTGTTGATTTCTGGCTTGAAATCACGTACCACCTCTTCCTTCGTAATACCGCAGAGTGCAGCATATTCCGGCTCAAAGCTGATGTTGCTCAGATTATTGAGCACAGAGAAAAGCGAGATTTGCGTGAACTTGGTGATGCCGGTGATGAAGACAAACTTCTCGTATTTGTCATCTGCCTTGAGAATGGCAAAAACCTCTCGATAGATAGCGGTACATGCTTCGTGCTGAGGAGTCTTCCGGGAATGCTGCAATGGAGAGTCGTATTCGTCGATGAGGATGGCTACCTGCTGACCGGTTTGATCATACGCCCCCACGATTATTGCATTGAAGCGGTCGGCAAGACTATCTGTAGGATCAGGAGCCAATGAATATTCTTCTTCGTATTGTTCGAAAATATTATCGAGATAAGAGCGCAGTGTTTCCGGCTCTGCGCCGGCACAGCTCATATCCAGTCTGATGACAGGGCGCTTCACCCATTCCGTCTCCATCTGCATGATCTTCAAGCCCTCGAAGAGTTCCTTCTTCCCCATGAAGTAAGCTTCGAGCGTATCGACAAGGACGGATTTACCGAAGCGGCGTGGGCGGCTCAGGTAATTATACGTTTTCCCCTTGTTGGCAAGTTGCCAGATAATATCTGTCTTGTCAACATAAAGGTATCCATCCTTTCTGATTATCTCAAAAGACTGGATGCCTACTGGTAATCGTCTATCGTTTGTCTCTACCATGATTCCTAATCTGTCTTTATATGAACTTTTCCGCAAAGTTACGACTTTATTTTCATACCTGCAAGAGTTTTCTGA
Organism: Segatella copri; assembly: GCF_002224675.1. Classification (GTDB taxonomy): domain Bacteria; phylum Bacteroidota; class Bacteroidia; order Bacteroidales; family Bacteroidaceae; genus Prevotella; species Prevotella copri_U. Next base: position 78,824 of record NZ_NMPZ01000011.1, read on the forward strand.
TAAAAGTTGAGAAAATGTGATGATTCCCTGCTCTTCTCAGGAAAGTATCAGGAGGATTACAGAGGTGGTTACAGTGGTTACGGTTACAGAAGTTACAGTTTTCATGGAGGGGGTAAAGTGCTTTCGGGGACTTACGGATTGTAAGTAGTATATATATAGATTATAAATATATAATTAATATATATTTATAATCTCTTTCTAAAGACGGGAGAAGGTAAAGGGGATTCGGAAAACTGTAACTTCTGTAACCGTAACCGCTTCTACCGAAAAACATAGGGAAACTCTCGGCTACTCATAGTTTTCTCATAGCTAACTGATAGACTTGTTTTTATTAACGGAAAACGGCGCAAATGTTAACGGCGTTTAACAGAACTCTGCGGGGTGATTTTTGGCGGTATCGGATATTTGCAGTACCTTTGCACTGTCGTTAGAAGAAAGGCTGCACTTTCTAAAAATAATTATTAACCCTTTAAAAAACTGATTGACTATGGGACAAGGAACTAGTAAGTATCGTAAGATTATGCGTACCCCTCAGACGGGTGAGAACGCTGGTAAGAAGCTCTGGTATGCTACTGCCGTGAGCGACCGTGAGATGAATTTCGAGGACTTCGTGACTCATATCTCTGAGCACAACTCTCCATACAGCCGAGGCACCATCCACGGTGTGCTGATGGATACCCTCGACTGCCTGAAGCATCTGATTCTGGACGGCAAGAGCGTGCGTTTCTCCGACCTCGGATTGTTCTCCATCGGTATGACTTCGCGTGGCGAGGTGAGCAAGGAGAAGGTGACAGCGGCAAGCGTGCTGGGCGTGCACCTGATTGTGAGAAATACAAAATCGTGGAGCAATGCCGAGCTGAAGAAGCTCACCAAGATCGTGGCTTACGATGATTATACTTCGGGAGCCGATGACGGCGGTGGAACTGAGAATACTCCGGGCGGAGGTGATACTAGCCAGGGCGCTGGCGGCGAGACCAATAAGGATAACGGCGGAACCAGCCAGGGCGGCGGTGGTACCAGCCAGGGGACTGGCGGCGGAACTGACAGCGGAACTGACGGCGGCGGCGACAACGTAAGTTTGTAAATCTTGCTTGATGCGGATTGCAAATCCGCAAAGCCCAAATAGGTTAGGTCGTTTTTTAACGGCGGATTGCAAATCCGCCGAAACGCCTAACGGATTACAAATCGCCGAAACGCCTAACGGATTGCAAATCCGCCGGAACGCCTAACGGATTACAAATCGCCGAAACGCCTAACGGATTGCAAATCCGCCGGAACGCCTAACGGAATTAATCACTAAAAAAACTGCTTATGAAGAAAGAAACTTGGAAAACCGTATTTCAGATAGTACTATCTATCTTGACCGCCATCGCCGCATCTCTGGGCGTGACGAGCTGCATGTCGTAGAACATTACAAACACTAACAAGAAGTGCCGGTAAGTAAAGCTTATCGGCACTTTTTTTTTCAATTAAGTTTCTTTAACCACAACTCTCTTCCGTCATTCAATTATTCTTTGTACTTTAGCACCTCGAAAATAAAAACATATCCTAAAAGGATACAGCAAAAAGATACTCTAAAAGGATAATGCAATATGAGCAACGGATTATTACTATGGATTGATGATGAGATTGAGCTCCTCAAGGCGCATATCATCTTCCTGGAGAAAAAAGGTTACGAGGTTGCCACGGTGAGCAATGGATCGGATGCCATCGAGCTATGCCGACAGCAATCCTTCGACCTCATCCTCCTCGATGAAATGATGCCTGGACTGAGCGGTCTGGAGACCCTGCAGCAAATCAAGGAAATCCAGCCCGCTACTCCCGTTGTGATGTGTACCAAGAGCGAAGAGGAAAACATCATGGACCAGGCTATCGGGTCGAAAATCGCCGACTATCTCATCAAGCCCGTCAACCCGAGCCAGATCCTGCTCTCGCTGAAAAAGAACATCCACCAAAAGGATATCGTGACTGAGATGACACAGAGCGGATACCAGCAGGACTACCAGCAGATTGCACTGAAGATGATGGACTGCCGTACCTGCAGCGACTGGATGGAGATTTACAGAAGACTCGTGAAATGGGAACTGGAACTGAGCGATACCGACAGCCAGATGACCGAGATGCTCGCCATGCAGAAGGAGGAGGCTAACATCGGATTCGCCAAATTCATCGCCAGGAACTATCTGGAATGGATAGACCTGATGAAGAATGGGAATGCCGGAAAGAATGGGAATGCCGAGAAGAATGGGAATGCATCTTCTTCCGACGACCGCCCGATGATGAGCCCGGATGTCTTCAGAAACAGAATCTTCCCGATTCTGGACAAGGGGGAGAAGGTATTCCTCATCGTGATAGACAACTTCAGATACGACCAGTGGAAGATGCTGGCGGCTGACATCGGCGAGCTGTTCGACATTGACGAGGATATGTATATGAGCATCCTGCCTACCGCCACGCAATACGCCCGGAACGCCATCTTCAGCGGTCTGATGCCCAACAGGATTGCCGAGATGTTCCCGGAGCTCTGGGTGGATGAAGACGAGGAGGAGGGCAAGAACCTGAACGAGGAGCCGCTGATACAGACAATGCTCGACAGATACCGCAAGCGATACAGCTTCAGCTATCACAAGGTGAACGATTCGCAGGGCGCCGACCGGTTTATGGAGCACTACAACGAATGCAGGGAGAAGGACCTGAACGTGCTGGTAATCAACTTCATCGATATGCTCTCGCATGCCCGGACGGAATCGAAGATGGTACGCGAGCTCGCCAATACGGAGAGTGCCTACCGCAGCATCACGCAGAGCTGGCTGCGCCACTCGGTGCTCTCGGAACTGTTCAGAAGACTGTCGCAGGATGACTGCAAGGTGGTGATTACCACCGACCACGGAAGCATCCGCGCCTCGAAGCCCATCAAGATCATCGGCGACCGCAACACGAATACCAACCTGCGCTACAAGCTGGGCAAGAACCTGGCCTGCAATGCCAAGGAGGTTTTCACCATCAGGGACCCGAAAAGGGCACAGTTGCCTGCTCCCAACCTGAGTACATCGTATGTCTTTGCCTACGGAGACGCCTTCTTCGCCTATCCGAACAACTACAATTACTACGTTTCGTACTACAAGGATACCTTCCAGCACGGTGGCATCTCGATGGAGGAAATGCTCATTCCGATCATCACCCTGACACCGAGAAAGAGAAATTAAAATTAAAAATTAAATATATGAAGATTAAGATTGATTCATTAGACAACATCCATGCTGCAGCCAAGGAATTCCTGCAGAACATGGGCGACGGCAAGGTCTTTGCCTTCTATGGCAAGATGGGTGCCGGAAAGACAACTTTCGTTAAAGCTATCTGCGAGGAACTGGGCGTGGAGGATGTAATCACCTCGCCTACCTTCGCTCTCGTCAACGAATACACTGCCGGAAACGGCGATCCTATCTACCATTTCGATTTCTACCGCATCAAGAAGATTGATGAGGTGTATGATATGGGATACGAGGATTACTTCTACAGCGGAAACCTCTGCTTCCTGGAGTGGCCGGAACTCATCGAGGACCTGCTGCCGGAGGATTGTACCAAGGTTACCATCACCGTGGAGGAAGATGGTAGCAGAAGCGTAGAATTCTAGAGGCTATTTCGCAAATTCGGATTCTAACAAAAAAGCATACGTCCCGATGCAGCTGATGCCGCACCGGGACGTATTATTTTTTTTAGTCTTCTGCCCTCTCTTACAGCAGAGCCTCAAACTTCTCCTTGAGGGTTGACTTGTTGGCTGCACCAACAAACTTGTCAACGAGCTGGCCACCCTTGAAGAAAAGGATAGTAGGGATATTGCGAACGCCAAACTCCATTGCGATGTCGTCGTTCTCCTCTACATCACACTTACCAACTACCAACTTACCGTCAAACTCCTCTGCCAATTCTGACACGATAGGAGCAATCTGGCGGCAAGGACCACACCATGTAGCCCACAAATCTACTACCAATGGCAACTCGCCATTCTTGTAACTCTCGAAATTCTCGGTTGTAATTGTTACTTCCATTTTTTTCTACCTTTTTATATAGTTAATAATATTCTCATGAATCATTTTTAATTGATCTGATACGACATCTTCGGATGGTCGTTGACAAACTGTATCAGATCTCTGCTCACTCCCACCGTGCGGTCCTGCGCACGCAGCAGCACATTGGTCTTGGTCTCGGCATCGTGAATCTGAAGGAAGAGCTGAGCCTTGCCCTCATCATTCTCCACCAGCGTCTTGATATCATTCACCAGCGTTTCGTCTATCACCGTACTGTCCACGATGATGGTAAACTTCTCCAGGCGGTTCTCCTTCACGGTCTGGAGATACTCCACGGTGCTGATCTTGAAGTCGAGATAGTTGCTGTTGCCGTAACGGGATACACACTTCGCCGTAACGAAGATGGTGCTGCCCTCTACCATGATGCCGCGCCAGTTGCCCCAGTCCTCACCGAAGAGCGCCAGCTCGCCCGATCCTTCGAAATCCTCGATGGTGACGAAGCCGCACGGCTTTCCGGTCTTGGTGAACTTGGATTTCACCCCGGTGATGATGCCGCCGAACACCACATCCTCCTTCTTGGCAAGCTCCACCTTGTCGCCCAGTTCTGAGCAGTGGGTATTGCAGAGGTTGCGGAGGATGATTTCGTAATCGTCGAGCGGATGAGCCGAGAGATAGATGCCCACGAGCTCACGCTCCCTGTTGAGCCTCTCGATGGTGCTCCAGGATTCAGCTTCCGGAACAGGAGGGGTGGCTATCTCCACCGCCTCTACGCCTCCGAAGAGCGAGGTGGCAGCCTCGCGCTGCTCCTGCTGGTAGAGCTGACCGTATCTTACGAGCGTATCCAGGAAGGTATCGCCCTTGCTGTTCTTGCCGAAATACTGCTCGCGGCGGATGCCGAAGCTGTCGAAACCGCCACTCAGAGCCAGACTTTCGAATGCCTTGCGGTTGACATTGGAGAAATCCACGCGCTCGGCAAAATCGAAGATGTTCTTATAAGGGCCGTTCTTCAGGCGCTCTGCCACGATGGCATCGGCGGCAGGAGTTCCCATTCCCTTGATGGCGGAGAGTCCGAAGCGTATCTCGCCATGCTCGTTCACACCGAAAGCACGGTAACTCTCGTTTACATCCGGTCCCAGGGTCTTGATGTCCATCGACTGGCACTCCTCCATCAGCTTGGTAATCTCGGTGATCTGCGCAAAGCGACGGGTCATCAGCGCTGCCATGTATTCGGCTGGATAGTGTGCCTTGAGATAGGCTGTCTGATAGGCTACCCAGGAATAGCAGGTGGCGTGCGACTTGTTGAAGGCGTAGGATGCAAACTTCTCCCAGTCGCCCCAGATCTTCTCGAGCACAGCCGGATCATGGCCGTTCTCCTGTCCCTGCTTGATAAACTTCGGCTTCATCGCATCTACGATAGCCTTCTTCTTCTTACCCATCGCCTTACGGAGGGCATCCGACTCGCCTCGGGTGAAGCTTGCCAGCTGGCGGGAAAGGAGCATCACCTGCTCCTGATACACCGTGATGCCGTAGGTATCCTTGAGGTATTTCTCCATGCAGGGGATATCGTAGGTGATGGCCTGCTGGCCGTTCTTGCGGGCGATGAAGTCGGGGATGTAATCCATAGGTCCCGGACGGTAGAGGGCGTTCATGGCGATGAGGTCCTCGAAAACCGTAGGCTTCAGCTCGCGGAGATACTTCTGCATACCCGGCGACTCGAACTGGAAGGTTCCGATGGTCTGGCCGCGCTGGTAGAGCTGATAGGTAAGCTCATCATCGATAGGGATGGTATCGAGATCTACGACATCGCCCGTGGTCTGCTTGATTACCTTGCACGCCTCCTTCATCTCGGAGAGGGTCTTCAGACCCAGGAAGTCCATCTTGATGAGTCCGGTGGTCTCGATCACGTGACCGTCGTACTGGGTTACTGCCGTCTTCAGTCCCGGGAAATCAGGGTCATCGGCGGTAGATACAGGCACCCAGTTGCTGATAGGGTCGCGGCAGATGATGAATCCGCAGGCATGGATACCCGTGCCGCGGATGGTACCCTCGAGCATGCGGGCATACTTGATGGTATTGCTCTCGCGGGGGTCGCTGGAGTATTCTGCCTCCTTCAGCTCCGGGGTATATTTGATGGCATTGGCAAGGTTCATCTTCGCTCCGTCGGGCAGACGGTCGGGAATCGCCTTGCAGAGTGCATTCGCCTTGTCCAAAGGCAGCTTCTCTACGCGCGCCACATCCTTGATGGAGTTCTTGGTGGCCATCGAACCGTATGTAATAATGTGGGCACAGTTCTCGTGACCGTACTTATCCATTACCCAGCGCAACACCTTGCCTCGGCCGTCGTCATCGAAGTCGGTATCGATATCAGGCAGGTTCACACGGTCCGGGTTCAGGAAACGCTCAAACAGCAGGTCGTACTTCAGAGGGTCGATCTTGGTGATTCCCAGGCAATATGCCACTACGGAACCTGCCGCTGATCCACGCCCCGGGCCCACCATTACGCCCAGCTCTTCGCGTGCCGCCCTGATGAAGTCGGACACGATGAGGAAGTAGCCCGGGAAACCCATGGTCTTCATCACGTGGAGCTCGAAGTTCACGTGCTCATCCACATTCTCGGGCAGCGGATCGCCATAAAGCTTCCTGGCTCCCTCGTAGGCGAGGTGGCGCAGGTATTCTGCCTCAAACTTGATGCGGTATATCTTGTCGTAGCCGCCCAGACGGTCGATTACCTTCTGACCTTCCTCGGGCGACAGCTGGTTCTCTCCATTCTCATCAGTGGTAAACTCCCTGTAGAGGTCTTCTTCCGACACCTTCTGGCGCAGCTGCTCCTCGGTACCGAAACTCTCCGGAATGGGGAAGAACGGCATGATAGGACCATGGTCGATGCTGTAGATTTCCACCTTATCCAATACTTCGAGGGTATTCGAGAGCGCCTCGGGCACATCAGCGAACACTTCGTTCATTTCCTCGCGGGTCTTGAACCACTCCTGCTTGGAGTAGCGCATGCGGTTAGGATCGTCCAGGTCCTTGCCGGTGGCGATGCAGAGCAGATGGTCGTGCGCCTCGGCAGTCTCCTTGTCCTCGAAGTGGCAGTCGTTGGTGCATACGAGCTTGATGCCGTATTCCCTGGCAAACTCGATGAGCACCTTGTTCGCCTTCTGCTGCAGTTCGTAAGCCTCGCGGTTGGCGAGCAGGCTCGGATCATCGGGCACCTTGTGGCGCTGCAGCTCCAGGTAATAGTCATCGCCGAAGAGATTGTGATACCACTCGCAGGCCTCACGGGCTCCGGCGATATCGCCCTTCAGGATCTTGGCTGGCACCTCGCCGGCGATACATGCCGAGCAGACGATAAGGTCTTCGTGATACTTCTCCAGGTCGGCACGGTCAGTTCGAGGGCGCATGTAGTATCCATCCACCCACGAATTGCTCACCAGCTTGATGAGGTTCTTGTATCCGTTATAGTTCTTGGCGAGCACGATGAGGTGATAACCACTCATATCGCCCTTGTCCTTCTCGCGGTCGCCCTTGGTGCGTCGTGCCACATACATCTCGCAACCGATGATGGGCTTGAAGGGTTCGAGCCCCTCCTTCTTGCGGTCTTTGTTGACCTTTCCGCAATAGTCAACCAGCTCCTTGATGCCGAACATCACACCATGATCGGTTACTGCCATACCCTTCATACCATCCTTGATGGCCTTGTCCACCAGACGTGGAATCTTGGACTGGCCGTCGAGGATGGAATACTGTGTATGGACGTGTAAATGAACAAAATCTTCCATTTTTTGCGTTAAAATTCGTAATTTGAGAACAAAGTTACTGCTAAAAGTTGATATTGCCAAAAGAAATGGGAGAAAAATTTGCAAAAACGATAAAAATGACGTACCTTTGCACCGAAAATAAAAACGTAAACCTTTCTCATGGGACAAAAAATCAAGAAACTAAAAAAGATAAGAATTCACCGCGAAGGCACCGACCAGCTGGTGTTCGGCGGTATAGCACTGGTGGCTGTCGCAGCAGTACTGTGGATGGCCTTTGACAACAAGATACCTTTCTGGGCATTCCTTGTGGTCTTCGGTGTAGTATATGGTATCGTGCTCAACTTCTACCGATGCCCGATCAGATTCCTGAACGTGGAAGATACCGAGAAACTCGTGGTAGCTCCTGCCGACGGCAAGATCGTGGTGATAGAGGAAGTGGAGAATGCACCTTACTTTAACGATAAGCGACTGATGATTTCCATCTTCATGAGCCTTTGGAACGTACATGCCAACTGGTTTCCGGTGGATGGCAAGGTGAAGTTCGTGAAGCACGAGGACGGAAAGTTCCTGAAGGCATGGCTGCCTAAGGCGAGCGAGGAGAACGAGCACGCCGACACGATGATCACCACCCCTGAGGGTGTGGATGTATTGTGCCGACAGATTGCCGGTGCCGTAGCCCGCCGCATCGTAACCTATGCCAAGGAGGGAGAAGAGTGCTACATCGATGAGCATCTCGGATTCATCAAACTGGGTTCACGAGTGGATGTGTATCTGCCTCTCGGCACGGAAGTATGCGTGAAGATGGGACAGTCAACCACAGGTGATCAGACAATCATAGCAAAACTGAAATAAGAAAAAATGAGTATTAAGAAGCATATTCCAAACACGATTACCTGCTGCAACCTCATCTCAGGCTGCATCGCTACATCGTTTGCCTTCGGGGGAAATCCCGAAATGGCACTGTTGTGGATTATCATTGGAGCTGTTTTTGACTTTTTCGATGGTATGAGCGCCCGCTTGCTGCACGTTTCATCGCCTATCGGCAAGGAGCTGGACTCGCTTGCCGACGATGTGACCTTTGGCGTAGCACCCGCCACCATCGTATTCTCACAACTCTTTGTAATGGAGTATCCGGAGTTTCTGGAGCCTTTGCGCCCTTGGTTGCCATACGTAGCCTTCATCATCGCAGCTTTCTCTGCCCTGAGACTGGCGAAGTTCAACCTGGATGAGCGCCAGACAACCTCTTTCATCGGCGTACCTACGCCAGCCAATGCGCTGTTCTGGGGTTCGCTGGTAGTAAGCAGCCCCAGCTGGATTACCAACCAGAGCTGGTCGATATATCTCGTGCTGGCGCTGATTTTCATCACCAGCTTCCTGCTGGTATGCGAGTTGCCGCTGTTCGCCCTGAAGTTCAAGCAGTGGTCGTTCAAGGGCAACGAGGTGAAGTATTGCTTTGTCGGTTTCGCCATCGCCGTTCTTGCGGTATCTGTGGCTGCCGAAGGAGCAAGAGGATTCCTGGAGGGATGGTGGCCTATCATCCTGATGTACGTACTTCTCTCCTGGATGATGTTTTTGAAAAAGAAATAAGAACATAGGTTTTGTCATGTTTTTTCTTCGGAAGGACATGGAAATTTTGAAGAAGGGTATCAGCTTTCTTCAAATGATAAAAAGATTGGGGAATAACAAAGGCTTACTTCCGGCGGGAAGTAAGCCTTATCTTTTTTATATGATCTCTGATGATTAGTTGTGTACGAGCGTACCAATCTCCTCACCTTCCATCACCTTCTTCAGGTTGCCTACTACATCCATATTGAATACGTAGATAGGAAGGTCGTTCTCCTTGCACATGGTAGTAGCCGTGAGGTCCATCACCTTCAAGCCCTTGGTGTAGATTTCATCATAGGTGATGTCCTTGAACTTGGTAGCGGTAGGATCCTTCTCAGGGTCGGCGGTATAGATGCCGTCCACACGGGTACCCTTGAGCATCACGTCTGCCTCAATCTCGATACCACGGAGAGAAGAACCGGTATCGGTAGTGAAATATGGGCTTCCTGTACCTGCAGAGAAGATGCAGATGTAGCCGTCTTCCATTGCCTCGATTGCCTTCCACTTGGTGTAGAACTCACCGATAGGCTCCATGCGGATAGCTGTAAGCACCTTGTTCTTCACGCCCAGCGCACCGAGGGCACTGCTCAGGGCGAGAGAGTTGATGACGGTGGCACACATACCCATCTGGTCGCCCTTCACACGGTCGAATCCCTTCTGGCTTCCGCTCAATCCACGGAAAATGTTACCACCACCGATCACGATACCGATCTGCACGCCCATCTCGTGAACTTCCTTAATCTGCTTAGCATAATCACTCAAGCGCTCAGGGTCGATGCCGAAGCTCTGCTTGCCCATCAGGCTCTCACCGCTCAACTTCAAAAGAATTCTTTTAAACTTTGCCATAAATATCTTGTTTAATGTTTATTGTTTCATATTTGCTGAAGGAATCAGGAACCTGATTTCGCCGAAGGCATACGACCGGATCATTCCCTTCCTGTCGTGAAGGATGAGATGGCCGTCATCTTCCACCTCTACGAAGGCACCCTCGAACTTTCCGTCGGCATCCTCGTACCAGTGGAATCCCTTGCGGCGGTAGAGCGAGAGATGATAGATGCCCGAAACATCCATATAGTCGGCACGGCGGAGCAGCTCATAATACTTCTTGAATGCCTCGATGATCTTCTGCAGCACCTCTTCCCTATCCACCTCGTGACCCAGAATCTGAGCCAGGGATACCGGATTGGGCGCATCGCTGTGGAACTCGGTCTGATTGATGTTCACCCCGGTACCGAAGATGCATCGCTTGATGCCCTTGGAATCGATAGAGGTCTCTATCAGCGTGCCGCTGATCTTCCTGTCGTTCCAATATACATCGTTCGGCCATTTCAGCGTAATGCCGTCGGTATAGGTATCCAGGGCATCCTTGACGGCTAGGGCTCCTGCCTCTGAGAGCAGGAACTGCTGGCGTACGGGCACCCAGGTAGGAGTCATCAGCAAACTGAACAGGAGGTTCTTGCCCGGTTCGCTCTCCCAGGTATGCGTGCCCTGTCCCCTGCCTGCCGTCTGATAATCGGCTACAGCCACGATGAGCGTATCATCCTCGCAGGCTTTCATTCCCTTCAGGAAGGTATTCGTAGAATCCACTTCCTGCATTCTTATGATCTTTGTTTCCATTTTCACCTTATTATATATATGTAAGCATCTGCCTCAAAGGATGAGCATCGGATTGAAGGCATCCTTGAGATGCTGCAGACTCTTCACCTGATGTTCGCTTCCCACGATGGAGATGACATCGAAGCGCAACTCTTTGTCCACCTGGCATTCCTTGACATAGGCATTGGCAGCTATGGCAAGATTCCTCATCTTGCCGGGGGTGACAGCCTCTTCGGGCTGCTGGTATTCCTCGCCGGTGCGGGTCTTCACCTCTACCACCACCAGGGTGTTGCCATCGGGAGTATAGGCAAGGATATCCAGGTCGCGGCGGCCTAGCCTCCAGTCACGATCTATGATGGTATAGCCCTCATCTTCCAGATAGAGCGCAGCCTCATCTTCTCCCCATTTGCCCAAATCATTATGTTCAGCCATAGATTATTCTCTTTAGTTTACCTCTGGCGGCATCATTTTCCGCCCAAAAGGCACTATTACTATGCAAAAATAATACTTTTCTTTCATCCATCAAAGTTTTTTATGTATTTTTGCACAAAAATAGAAAAAGAGAAATCATAAAGAATAGAAATATGGAAGACAATCTGAAAAAAGACGAAGAATATATGCGCCGTGCGCTGATGGAGGCACAGGCGGCATTCGACGAAGACGAGATTCCGGTAGGTGCCGTCATCGTTTGCAGGGACCGCATCATCTCGAGAGCCCACAATCTTACGGAGATGCTTACCGATGTTACCGCCCATGCCGAGATGCAGGCGATTACATCCGGAGCGAACATGCTGGGCGGAAAATACCTGAAAGACTGTACCCTCTATGTCACCGTAGAGCCGTGCGTGATGTGCGCCGGAGCCTTGGGATGGTCGCAAATCAGCCGTGTGGTGTATGGTGCCGGAGATGAAAAAAGGGGCTATACAAAATATGCGCCCGATGCACTGCATCCTAAGACAACAGTTACATCGGGCGTATTGGAAGATGAGTGCCGCGCACTCATGCAGGATTTCTTTCAGAGAAAGAGATAATCATTACTTCACGAGAACAACCAGGTACTTGCTGGTGCTCCAGAAAATCTGAGAGTTGGTGATGCGGAGAGTATATTGCTTGTTGGCATCACGAACCAGAGTATAAGAGCTTGAAGGATGAGTAGTGAGCAACTTGGCTGACTTAGAATAGAGCTTGATCTCAGAAACCTCACGGATATCTACCTTTGTAAAGTAGCTCTTGTTGAAGTTACCGGTCATAACCTTGCCATTCTCCATGATGTGCTGGTTCTTCAGCTCCTTCTTGGTACCGAATACATACCATGCAGTGTTGAGCTGCTTATCCTGAGCATTGATCACCTCAGTCTTCTTACTGCTTTCCTTGGTAAGGTTGCTGGTCTTGGTGTTCAAGTTGTTGATAGTCTCATCAAGAGCTGCAATGTGGATATCCTTGCTATCCAACTCCTCACGGAGTGCCTGGAGCTGCTTCTCCTTCTCAACCAGCTGCTTCTGCAGGTTCTCGATGGTCTTCTTGAGCTGGTCGCCCTGGATAGAGCTGTTAGCCAACTGCTTCTGCAACTTGGCGAGGAGCTCCTTGTTCTGCTTCATGCGAGTAGCGATGAACTGCACATCCTCCTTGAGTTTCTGTCTCTTGGTGGCACCCTCGCCATTCTTCAAGAGCACCACGCGGTTCTCAGCCTCATTGATCTGGTTGAGACCATCCTCAATCTCATTCAGAGTACCCAGCATATCATTCAGTTCGCTATCCTTCTGCGCAATGATGCTGTTGAGCGAATCTGATTGAGCCGCATTGTTAGCGGCATTGTTCTTGCCGTCGTTACATCCTGTTAAAACAAAGGCTGCGAGGCACGCCATCATTAATAGCTTTTTCATAATCCTTCTCCTTTTTGTTAATTTTATGATTAATACTTTATTTATTTATTATTCTTACGCTCTTCGCGTCGCTTTTCCTTCAATTCCTCCTTCAGCTGCTTGGGATCCTTACCCGCCAGCACGATGACGAACTCGCCGCGCGGTTCCGTCTCCAGGAAGTGGGCGATTACCTCGGCAAGGCTTCCACGCACACTTTCCTCGTGCAGCTTCGAGATTTCACGGCAGCAGCTCACCTGTCTGTCTTCTCCAAAAACCTCGGCAAACTGCTGCAAGGTCTTCACCACTCTATAGGGTGACTCGTAGAAGATCATGGTGCGCACCTCATCCTTGAGTGATTCCAGATAGGTTTGTCTGCCCTTCTTCTGCGGGATGAATCCCTCGAAGCAGAATCTGTCGCAAGGTAATCCGGACGACACGATGGCTGGGATACAAGCCGTAGGTCCCGGAAGGGTCTGCACGGTGATGCCTGCTTTCGCAGCCTCACGAGCCAGATAGAAACCAGGGTCGCTGATGCCTGGGGTTCCTGCATCACTGATCAAGGCGATGGTCTCACCAGCCTTCAATCGCTCTACGATGCCAGCCGATGTGCCATGCTCATTAAACTTATGATGCGCCACTAATCGATTTTTAATATCGAAATGCTTAAGCAGGACGCTCGATGTTCGAGTGTCCTCAGCGAGCACCATATCTGCCTCTTTCAAGACCCGGATGGCTCGCATTGTCATGTCCTCCATATTGCCTACTGGAGTCGGTACGATATATAATATGCCCATAAGTGGGTACAAATGTAGTTAATTAATCTTTCATAGCAAAAAAAACTGCGTATCTTTGCATTTTTTAAAACCTTATTAGTAATTTTGTCCCCGAAATGACTGAAATACTGAATGGGGAGGCACACCGTCCCGGAAGAATTGAAGTGGTGTGCGGATCGATGTTCTCCGGAAAAACCGAGGAACTGATCCGAAGAATGAAGCGTGCCAGCTTCGCCAGACAGAAGGTGGAAATCTTCAAGCCGGCGATAGATACGCGCTACTCCGAAGACAATGTAGTGAGCCATGACCAGAATTCTATCCGATCTACTCCTATTGAATCTTCCGGATCGATATTGCTATTGGCTTCGGATATCGACGTGGTCGGTATCGACGAGGCTCAGTTTCTGGACAATGGATTGGTGGAGGTCTGCAACGAACTCGCCAACCGCGGCGTACGCGTCATCGTGGCGGGGCTGGATATGGATTTCAAGGGTGTTCCCTTCGGTCCGATTCCTGCACTCTGTGCCATCGCCGACGAGGTGACCAAGGTGCACGCCATCTGCGTGAAGTGCGGTGCACTGGCATACGTCAGCCATCGACTGGTGGCTAACGACAAGCGCGTGCTCCTGGGTGAGCAGGATGAATACGAGCCGCTCTGCAGAGACTGCTACCAGAAAGCCATCAGCCAGGAGAAATAGATGAAAGTATCAAAATTCAAAGTTCAAGGTAAATGAGTAAGGAGATTACATTCGACAAGTTCATCAGATGGGCTGGTATCGTTACCCTCGTCATTGCAGTACTCTACATCACCAACTATCTGAGTGAGGTACTGCTTCCTTTCTTTATAGCATGGTTTTTCGCATACCTGCTCTATCCCGTCGTGAAGTTCATCGAGAATAAACTCCATGTCAAGGTTCGTGCCATCTCCATTCTTCTGGCAATGGGAGCTGCGATTGCCATCGTGGGGGGTGTCATCTGGCTCATCATCCCACCGATGATCGACCAGTTTGACAAACTGGGAGAAGTGTTGACCCGATGGGTTCATCAAACCACCCATACCAACAATCTCACGATGCTGATCAAGGAGTGGCTGCAGGACAACCAGACCACCATAGAACGATTCTTGAAGAGCAAGGACTTCAGCGATGCCCTGAAGACTACGATGCCGAAGGTTTTCTCGGTAGTGAGCCAGACGGCAACCGTGCTGATGAGTATCGTGGCATCCATGATTACCTTATTATATATGTTCTTCATCCTGCTCGATTACGAAACCCTGACAGCCAACTGGGTGCGCATCTTCCCGAAGAAGAACCGTCCGTTCTGGTCGGCACTGATGAAGGATGTAGAGCGCGAGCTCAACAACTATATCCGAGGCCAGGGAATGGTGGCGCTCTGCATGGGCATCATGTTCTGCATCGGCTTCACCATCATCGGCTTTCCGATGGCGATAGGTCTGGGCATTCTGATCGGCATCATGGACCTGGTGCCGTATCTTCATACCTTTGCCCTCATTCCTACGGCATTCCTGGCAATGCTCAAGGCGGCAGATACGGGACAGAACTTCTGGGTAGTCTTCGGACTGGCGGTATTGGTATTCTGCGTGGTGCAGGTGATTACGGATATGGTGGTTACGCCGAAGATTATGGGCAAGGCGATGGGCCTGAACCCAGCCATCCTGCTCCTGAGTCTTTCGATATGGGGTGCTCTGCTGGGCTTCCTGGGGCTGATTGTTGCCCTTCCGCTCACCACCCTTCTCATAGCTTATTGGCAGCGGTATGTAACGAGAGAAAAGCCGCAATATGAAGAGAAATTAGGGCAGGAACCACCGGAAACTGCCACTGAAACGGGTAAAATAGAAGAAAAACAATAAAAAAACGACTAAATATTTGGTGATTTCAAAAAATAGTCGTACCTTTGCACTCGCTTTTGAACATAAAGTTAGAGATTGACTCGCTAGCTCAGCTGGTAGAGCACAACACTTTTAATGTTGGGGTCATGGGTTCGAGCCCCATGCGAGTCACAGTCTCAGAAAAGGACTTTCCACTAAGGGAAGTCCTTTTTTCGTATATGGTTCGGAAATTGAAAGCTTTTGCCCTTTCAGGGCGACAGTCCTACATACGAAACTACCCAGGGCGATGCCCTGGGCTGTGAGCTTCTGCCCTTTCAGGGCGTGTGGAGCAAACTTGCTAACTCCAGCAGACCAAGTGGAGCAAACTTGCGCCCTGAAGGGGCAAAAGCTCCTAGCCCAGGGCAACACCCTGGGATAAACAGTAAGCAAGCCTGCGCCCTGAAAGGGCAAAAGCTTTAGAAACTGCAGGAGAAGAAATCTTTTAACTCTCATTAACTAAAAACAGATGCAAGATTCTTGCTTTTCTGCGTTTTACATAATGGAATGTAGGGCAAAAATGCCCTCGGATACCAAAAGGTGCCGGAAAGATTCCCACATAGAAACAAAAAATTAGAATAAAATAAAATTTCATAAGACAAAAATAACAATAACAAAAGACAAAATAAAATTTCATAAGACAATGAAGAAAATTACATTATTCTCAATCCTGGCTGTACTCTTTGCAGCTATGTCATTCACCTCTTGTAATACTGACGGTGACAGCGGTATGAACATCCTGACTCTTGAGCAGCAGAAGAGCTTCCAGTATGCTATGGCAGCAGGTTCATACAACAACATGACCATCCTCTACGAAAAAAAGAATGATGCCAACGTAAAAAATCAGGTTGACTCTGTTCCATCAGCATGCAGCATCAGCATGTACGGCGACAGCACCATAACCATATATAGCTTCCCAGTAGCTGCACTCGCTGAGCACATCTCCAACAAGGATTTGGCTGCTGCCATCGCCAAGGAGGTTCCAAGAACCATCAAGTGCAAGTATAATGTAATGCCAAACAGTACTTCTGAAGTAGCTTACTTCATTGCTTGTCCTGAAGCAATCAATCTGAATCTGACTTATGGCACAGACAACAAGAGCCACAAGGTAGTGCTCTATTTCATCCCTAGCCAGATGTATTACGGCTACTGCTCACTCAAGGAGCCAAGACAGCTGGGCTTCCAGTTCGCGCTCTATCAGATCTGGGTGGATGGCTACCAGACCAACTTCATCCAGAACTCAACCAACTCTGCTAACACCACAGTAGGTTTCCTCTTCCGCAACGCATGGAAGAAGTAAAAAGAGAGGGCTAGAGAATTCAAATTCAAGAAATAAAGTTAATACTCTTTTAAATACAAACAACTTACAAATATATGGTCTGAATTTATCACTCAGCGTGAAAACTACATAAAAAGGCGCGATAGCTATCCTGCTATCGCGCCTTACTTTTTTATTCTATATTTCAGTATCCTAATCTTTCTTCCAGAGCTTGCTCATATCCTCCAAGCTCTTGCCCTTGGTTTCAGGTACCAGCTTCCATACGAAGATGGCTGCAACGATACAGATGGCACCATACAGACCATAGGTAAACCAATGACCGAAATCATCGCCCGGAGTCAGGTGCATATTGAACATCGGTACAAAGGTAGAGCTGACGATGAAGTTGAATATCCACTGGAAAGCTACGGCAATCGCCACAGCCGCACCACGGATGGTATTCGGGAAAAGCTCGGCAATAAGCACCCAGGCAATAGGTCCCCAGGAGAACATAAAGCTGGCACTATATACCATGATACTCAGCATGGTAACCGTACTCAAGGCTTCATTTCCAAAGGTCAAGGCTACGCCCAAGGCTCCTGCTGCCATGCCGATGGAACCAAAGATAAGCAATGGCTTGCGACCCAGCTTCTCTACCGTAAAGACGGCTACCAGCGTAAACGAGATATTCACAATACCCATGATGACGGTCTGAACCATCGGATTACCCATTCCCATATCCTGGAAGATACGAGGCGCATAATAGAGCACCGCATTGATACCCACTGCCTGCTGGAATACAGAAAGCATCACGCCCACAAAGATACACATAAAGCCATAGGAGAAGAGCTTCTCGGTCTTCACGGTCACCGTATTCTTGATATCGTGGATAATCTCACGTGCCTTCTCAGAACCATTGATCTTGGCAAGCACGCCGTATGCCTTCTCATCCTGTCCGATCATCACGAGATAACGAGGAGTCTCTGGTACGAAGCAGATCAGGAAGGTGAACAGTCCTGCCGGAACCATCTCGCTACCAAACATATATCTCCAACCCGTCTCGATGGTCCACTGCGCATCCACCATATTGGCGATAGCACCCGCAGCATCATAGATAGGATTGGCATGGGAACCCATAATGATGAAATTGACGAAGTAAACCACCAGCTGACCGAAGATGATGGCAAACTGATTGCAGCTCACCAGCATACCGCGCATATTGCTCGGAGCGATTTCGCCGATATACATCGGACAGATGGCAGAAGCCATACCTACACCGATACCACCCAGCACACGATAGAAGTTGAATACCACCAGCAACGTCCAGTCGGCATGTCCCTGAGGCAGGAGATAAGATTCCGGTTCCATGGATCCCCAGGCTGAGAGGAAGAAGCAGACACCCGCAAAGATGAGCGAGCGCTTGCGACCCAGTCTGCTGGCGAAAAGACCGGAAAGCGAACTACCGATGATACAGCCGATCAGCGCACTGGAAGAAGTGAATCCGTGCATCACATCGGTGTATTCGAAATCACCGGCACCCTTGAAGAATGCCTGCAAACCCTTCTCGGCACCTGATATCACTGCGGTATCGTAACCGAAAAGCAAGCCACCCAATACGGCGACCATCACAATCGAGAAAAGATAGGCCTTAGAGCCCGTTTGTTGTTGTTCCATTTTACTATAGGTTATTTTTTTATTTGTTTATTTTTATATTTTTATCTGTTTATTTTAAAATAATACGCATAATCTGCACATTTCCCCTATTTTTTTTGTAAATTTGCAACCAAAATAAGAGCACATAGATATTACGTAATATGAACATCGCAGAATTCTTACATCAGAAGGGCGACAAAAGAGGCTTCTCTTTCGAGGTTTTGCCACCTCTCAAGGGTAATGGCACTGCGGCTCTCTTCCGCACCATCGACAGCCTCAAAGACTTCGACCCACGGTTTATCAACATTACCACACACCACAGCGAGTATGTTTACAAGGAACTGGAAAACGGTCTCCTCACTCGTCAGCGTGTGCGTCGCCGCCCTGGCACCGTTGCCATCGCAGGCGCAATCCAGAACAAGTACGACATCCCTGTCATCCCTCACGTCATCTGTAGCGGTGCCACGAAGGAAGACATCGAATACGAATTGCTCGATCTCCAGTTTCTGGGCATCAGCAATATCCTTGTGCTGAGAGGCGACAAGGCGAAGGAAGACCGACAGTTTACTCCAACAGAAAACGGTCATTCCAATGCCACCGACCTGCTGAAACAAGTAAACCAGTTTAACGACGGTTTCTTCTTCGACGGCACCCCGATCAAGCATCCGGGTGATAAATTCTGCTGTGGCGTAGCCTGCTATCCGGAGAAGCACGAAGAGGCTCCCAATCTGGAGATGGATATGCAGCATCTCCTGGAGAAGCAGCAGTTGGGCGCTGACTATGCCATCACCCAGCTCTTCTACGACAACGAGAAATTCTATGCTTTCGTTGAGAAGGCTCGCCAGATGGGCATCACCATCCCTATCGTTCCGGCGCTGAAGCCATTCGCCAAGCTGAGTCAGCTCACCATGGTACCAAAGACCTTCCATTGCGACATCCCGGAAGCTCTGGCGCAGGAGGTTTTGAAGTGCAAGAGCGATGAAGATGCCAAGGCACTCGGTATCGAGTGGACGACTGCCCAGGTGAAAGATCTCTTCGATCACGGATACAATCATATCCATTTCTTCACCGTTTCGGCGGTAGATAGCGTGAAACAGATAGCTAAAATTTTATTTTAAAGTTCAAAGTTCAATGTTAAATAGTGAAGTGATAGGTCAGCAAGATATATGGAACCGTCTGATGGAGATGGTTCAGGAGAATCGTGTGCCTCATGCACTGATGTTCTGCGGTCCACAAGGTTGTGGAAAACTGGCAGTGGCGCTGGCTTTTGCCAGCTATCTGCTGGGCGATTCCCCGATGCTGAGAAAATGGGAGCATCCCGACCTGCACTTCACCTTCCCTACCATCAAGACATCCGAGATGAGCGGCGACCATACGCCCGTAAGTCTCGACTTTATGAAAGAATGGCGTGAGATGCTCCTCCAGGAAGGTCCGTATGTGCTGATCAGCGACTGGATGCAGCGCATGGGAAAGACTGATGCCGACTTCAACAAGCAGGCAATCATCACCGCCGATGAGACCGACAATCTTTCGAGAGAACTGAGTATGATGTCGAGTCAGGGCGGATACAAGATCAGTCTGATATGGTTGCCGGAGCGTATGAACCTCACGAGTGCCAACAAGATATTGAAACTGCTGGAAGAGCCGCCTCATCAGACACTCTTCCTCCTGGTAAGCGAACAACCGGAACTCCTGCTCGAAACCATCAGAAGCCGCGCACAGCGTATCGACATGAAGAAGATTGAAACTTCCGAGGTGGAGAAAGCGCTCATAGAACGAAGAGCGCTGGATGCAGAATCAGCCCACCGCATTGCCCGAATCGCCAACGGCAACTGGAACCATGCGCTGGAGGAGCTGGACTCTGGCAATGAAAACCGCCAGCATCTGGATATGTTCATCATGCTGATGCGCCTCTCCTATATGCGCAACATCCACGATTTGAAGAAGTGGAGCGAGGTGGTTGCCACCTTCGGCAGAGAGAAGCAGAAGCGAATGCTCGATTACTTCATGCACATGCTGCGCGAGAGTTTCATGTATAATTTCCGCCAGCCGGAACTCAGTTACATGACACAGGAGGAGGAGAATTTCGCCAGGAACTTCGCCCGATTCATCAACGAGGCGAATATCATCGACATCTCCAATCTCTTCGAGGAAAGCAAGCGATTCATCGCCCAGAATGCCAACCCGAAAATCGTGTTCTTCGACCTGGCGCTGAAGAATATCGTTCTGCTCATCAGAAAATAAAGGAAATACATCCCCCGAAAGGGCAATATATATTAATCAATAAATAATAAATAGAATACATCGTGGATTATAAAAATATGAAATTCAAAATGTGGAATGGCTGTGATAGAGGTCTATGCTGCAAGGCTGTGGGTCGTCAGGACCGACAGCTCAACACATACGACTGGCTAGCCGACGTGCCAGGAAACGCTGAGAGCACCGACCTGGTGGAAGTGCAATTTAAAAATACCCGAAAGGGATATTATCACAATGTTAACAACCTCGACCTCAAGAAGGGCGACATCGTGGCTGTAGAGGCTAACCCGGGTCACGACGTGGGTGTAGTAACATTAACCGGCCGACTGGTAAAACTGCAGATCAAGAAGGCAAACCTCAAGTCGCAGGATGACATCAAGCGCATCTACCGACTTGCCAAGCAGGTGGACCTCGACAAGGCAAAGGAAGCCAAGAGCCGCGAACACGACACCATGATCCAGAGCCGTCAGATAGCCAAGGACCTGGGCCTGAAGATGAAAATCGGCGACGTGGAGTATCAGGGCGATGGCAACAAGGCCATCTTCTACTATATCGCTGATGAGCGTGTAGATTTCCGCCAGCTCATCAAGGTACTTGCCGATACCTTCCATGTCCGTATCGAGATGAAGCAGATTGGTGCACGTCAGGAGGCTGGCCGTATCGGCGGTACCGGTCCTTGCGGCAGAGAGCTCTGCTGCGCTACCTGGATGAAGAACTTCGTAAGTGTGAGCACCAATGCTGCACGCTACCAGGACATCTCGCTCAACCCTCAGAAGTTGGCTGGCATGTGCGCCAAACTGAAGTGCTGCCTCAACTACGAGGTAGATAACTATGTAGAGGCAAGCCGAAAGATGCCACCTAAGGATGCCGTGCTTCAGACTGCCGACGGCGAGTTCCATCAGTTCAAGGTAGATATCCTTGCCGGACTCATCACCTACTCTTCTGACAAGAACATGGCTTCCAACCTGGAGACCATCACAGCAGAACGTGTCAAGGAAATCATCGAGATGAATAAACAGGGCGAGAAACCGCTCAGCCTGATGGAGAATGGCAAGATGAAGGAAACTTCCAAGAGCATAGACCTGCTCAATGAGTCTGATCTCAGCCGATTCGACAAGGCGAAGAAAAAGAAGAAGAACAAGAACCGCAATGCGAACCGCCCGGAAAGAAACGAGAACCGCCAGCCAAACGGCAACCGTTCAGAGAAGGGAGATAACCGTCAGCCAAACGGCAATAACCGCAATAGGGATAATAGAAACAAGGGACCTCGCCAGCAGGGAAACAGACCTCAACAGGGCAATAACAATAAGCCTCAGCAAGGCAATAATAACAAGCCTCAGCAGGCAAACAACAACAAGCCGCAGCAGGGCGAGAATAACAAGCCACAGGAGGACAAGAAGTAAAAATGAAAAGACTGATTCATTTCGTTTTCATACTGGTGGCAACCATAGCCTTCAGCGCTTGCAATCATGCCAAGGTATATGATGAATATGCCCACACGCCGATTGCAGGATGGGAGAAGAACGATACCCTATCGTTCGAAATCCCTCCGATGGCTGCCACCGGCTATTACCGGCAGAGCCTGGGTCTGAGAACCACGGGTGCCTATCCGTTTACGGCATTGACACTCATCGTGAACCAGACCATCTACCCTGCCAACAAGGGCAAGCGTATCGAGAAGACTGATACCCTACTCTGCCAGCTCATCAACCAGCATGGCGAGAACAAGGGACAGGGCATCAGCTACTATCAGTACAACTTCCCTATCAATATCTATAAGATAAACAGAGGCGATTCCATCCATATCGCCATCCGCCATGATATGAAGCGAGAAATTCTTCCGGGTGTAAGCGACATCGGAGTGAAAATAACGAAAAATGACCAATGAGACGTATCTCACTGGTCATTTTTTTATGCTGTAAAATCTAGCTTCTTACCAGGTTTCTTCCGGCATCAATACGCAGGAAGATGAAAAGCAGGATGGTAAAGCCCCAGAGCGAACTACCTCCATAACTGAAGAATGGAAGCGGAATACCGATTACCGGCGTCAGTCCCAGCACCATTCCCACATTAATAAATAGGTGAAACAGGAATACCGAAAGCACACAATAGCCGTATATTCGTCCGAACTTGAAAGGTTGTCGCTCCGCCAAATGTATCAATCTCAATATCAACATCAGGAAGAGCAGCAGCACGCCTGCCGAACCCAGGAATCCTTCCTCCTCTCCTACCGTACAGAAGATGAAGTCGGTATCCTGCTCAGGCACGAACTTCAGCTTGGTCTGGGTTCCGTTCAGGAATCCCTTTCCCTGCAAGCCACCCGAACCGATGGCTATCTCACTCTGATGCACATTATATCCGGCACCCGCCAGGTCTTCGTCCAATCCCAGCAGCACATTAATACGCACTCGCTGGTGAGGTTCCATCACGTTGTTCAGCACGTAATCGGCACTGTAGAAGAAGGCAATACTTCCCATTGCGAATATCGAAATCAGGAAATAGTTGCGGAAGCGGGTCCTCAGACCGTGATACACCAGGAATCCGATCATCACCGCACAGAGCAGCAGCTGCACCCATACGATGTCAAACGGAATGATGTAGGTGGAGAAGAGTGCAAAGATGAGCGTGATGCCCACCGAGTAGCACAGGATGATGAGAGCATGCTTCCTGTTGCCCGTATAGCTGTTCACCAGTCCTGCCGTGAAGATCTGCACCAGCAGCAGCACCGTGAACTTTCCCACCGAGGTGTAGGTATCCCACATCGTCACGTTCTCGTACTTGATACCCACCACAAAGTAAACCACCATCGAGACTCCGGTAAAGAGGATGGCACCCGGCATTCCCTCGCGGTAAAGCATCAGGAAGAAGGCGGAATATACCAATGCCGAACCCGTCTCGCGCTGTCCCACGATACATATCATAGGCAAAATGATGATGCCCATAGCCGCCATGAAATGCTTCATTTTGTGGATATTGAATCCATAGCTGCACATAAACTTCGCCACAGCCAGCGCCGTAGCAAACTTACCGAACTCGGCAGGCTGCAGTCGCAGCGGTCCCAGCACCAGCCAGGAGTGCGAACCCTTGATGCTATGCGGATTGAATATCGTGGCAAAAAGCAGCAATATCAGCACGGCATAGATCACGTAGGCGAAGGTATCGAAAAAACGGTCGTCCATCATCAGGATGACGAAGCCCAGCGCAATGGAGGTACCTATCCATATAATCTGCATACCCGAACGGGCACCCAGACTGAAGATATCGTTGTCGCCATAGGTATAGCTGGCACCGCAGACACTGATCCAGCCGAAGCAGAGCAATGCCAGATAGATGCCGATGGTCCACCAGTCGAGCGAACGGAGAATACCAGCTGGTTGTTTATTATCTGATTGAGCCATTGTCTTTATTATTCAATGAATTGGAACTGCAGTCTCAGGATAGAAACTGCAGTTTTGATTTGAAACTTCAGTATATTATCTGCTACTAGAGCCGTAGGCAATTCTTCGTGCCTGCATCTGTGCCGCCTGACTTTCAGAAGCAGGAGAAAGCTTGCCTTTCAGATACTGCTCCATCATCAAACCTCCGATAGGCACACCGTAGTCGGCACCCCATCCACCATTCTCCACATACACGGCGATGGCGATTCTCGGATTGTTCATCGGAGCAAAGCCCATGAAAACAGAGTGGTCGTGACCACGGTTCTGAGCCGTACCGGTCTTGCCGCAAGCCTCGAAGTCGTAACGGGAGAGCATCTTACAGGTACCCTTCAGTGCCGAACTTCTCATACCAGCCACCACATAGTCATAGGCTCGCTTCGAAGCCTTGGTGTAATGACGGCGGGTATAAAGCGTATCGAGCGGTTCGCCCTGCACCTTACGCACTACGTGAGGCACATAGTAATAGCCTCGGTTGGCGATGGTGGCACCCAGATTGGCAATCTGCAGAGGAGTGAGATTCACCTCACCCTGTCCGATAGAGATACTGATGACGGTCAATCCGTTCCAGGAGCCCTTGTAGGCCTTGTCATAGAACTGTGCATTAGGAATCAGACCTCTCTTCTCGCCCGGCAAATCGATACCCAGCTTATAGCCGAATCCCATACTCACCATATAGTCTTTCCATACAGTCATCGCCTCCTGCACCGAACCATACTTCTTCTTGTTGCCTATCATATAATAAAGTCCCCAGCAGAAGTAACCGTTGCAGGAAGTACTGATGGCATCTACCAGCGCAATAGGCGACGGGTGGCCATGACATCCCACATGCAGACCTTTGTAAGAGAAACCATGATTACATGGGAAGGCTGTGCCCGGAGTGATGATTCCCTCGGTAAGATAAGTCAGCGCCTGGGAGGTCTTGAAGGTAGAACCCGGAGGATACTGTCCCATGATACTACGGTTCAAGAGCGGTTTCCAAGGGTTCTGCGAGAGCCACTTGTGCATCTTTCCCCTATTCTTGCCCACCAGTCGGCGCGGATCATAGGAAGGAGATGAAACCATCGCCAGCACCGATCCGTCTCTTGGGTCAATGGCAACGATACTTCCAATCTTGCCCTGCAGCAGTCTTTCGCCCAGAGCCTGAAGGTTGACATCGATACCCAGCGTCAGGTCCTTACCGGCAACAGGCCGCTGGTCGAGTTTTCCGTTCTGATAGCTTCCCTGTATTCTTCCGCGGGCATCGCGAAGCATAATCTTCACGCCCTTGGTACCTCGGAGCTCCTTCTCGTAATGCTTCTCCAGTCCCAGCTTACCGATATAGTCACCCGGCTGATAGTAGTCATCCTCCTCTATATCGCTTGGCGAAACCTCACCCACATCTCCCAGTACATGGGCAGCGTATGGATAGACATATTCTCTCACGCTTCGCTTCTGCACATAGAAACCGGGGAACCGGAACATCTTCTCCTGGAAGACGCTGAAGTCCTTGTCAGAAAGCTGACTCATGAAGAGCTGCTGGGTATATCGCGAGTATCCGGGATTCTTGTTTCTGTCCTTGATGGTCTCCATTCGCTTCTCGAAAGCCTCCTTGGTAATGCCCAGGGAGTTGCAGAAGTCCATCGTATCCAGACGTCCCTCCTGCTCCTTCATCACCACCATGATATCATAGGAAGGCGAATTATACACCATCAGCTTGCCGTTTCTGTCGTAGATAGCGCCACGCGAAGGGAACTCAATCTGCTTCAGGAAGGCATTGGAATCGGCATTCTTCTTATAATCCTCACTCATAATCTGAAGCGTAAAGAGACGAATGGCGTATATGACTACAATTGCTATAGCCACACCACCAATCACATACTTACGCTTATCAAGATTGTAATCCACCATATTATATATATAGCTGAAATTTTTTGTTTGATCTTTTACTGTTCTCTGTCTTGCAGCAAGGTTCTATCCCTTGCGGAAGCTCTCCAATGCCATGATGAGCAGCATCGTGATGACTGTACCGCCACCGATGCGGAGGAGCCACTCCATCCAATTGAAGAAATTGAAGGTCTCCAGAGTAAAGAATACCAGATTATAAACGAGTACGATAACCAACGTGTAGAGAACATACGAACCGACACCGATGGTGCGCATGGACGGCTCCAGGTCGTCGGCACTGTCTCTTGGCACGAAGAGTTCGAAAAGATAAGGCTGAAGCAGTCCGATGAAGGTCATCGAAGCTGCAGCTACTCCCGGCGTATTGGCAAACACGTCGATACAAAGTCCCATCATGAAGCTCCACAGCATCACCGACCAGCGTGGGTGGTTTCTGCGGAAATGGAGCACCATGAGAATATACAGCAAGGGGGTGGCGCAGTTGAACAAGTGGATATGGTTGAACACCAATCCCTGCACCAGCACGAGCACCACGAAGATGCCGAGTCGTTTTATCAAATCTATACTCATTGCTACTTATATATCTCCTCTTACTATGATCTTTTAATTTTTACCTTTGGCATTGCCGTCGGGCATGATACTATCCTGTGCAGCACGCATAATCTGAAGGCGTTCCTTCATTACGGCATCATCGATGACGCAGACATCACGCAGACGGGCAAAGTCGGTAGAAAGTCTCAACTGTACTCTATACGACAATCCATCAGCAGAATTAAACACGTGCAGAATCTTGCCCACTCTTACTCCCGGAGGGAACACAGCCGAATAGCCACTCGTTACTACGTAGTCGCCCAGCTTGAAGTGGGCATGGCGTGGCACCTCTTCCAGATATGCCAGTTCCGAAACGCCCCCCTTCCATCGCAGATAGCCGAAATAGCCTCTGCCCTGGATGGTACAACTGATATTCGACTTCACATTGAGCACTGGTATCACGATGCTGTAATGCTGAGCCACGAGATACACGATGCCCACCACTCCGGTACCGCTTATCACACCCATATCCTTATGGATGCCGTCAGCGCTACCCTTGTCGATGGTAATCAGGTTGTCTGGCTTGTCCAGGCTGTTGGCCACCACCTTGGCAGGGATGAGTCGGTAATTCTGAAGCAGCGCAAACTGGTCGCGGTGATAGATGGCACTATCCTTGGTTACTCCATAGAGGCTGTCGCTCAGCTGCTGCACCTGCTGCTCCAGATAGGCATTCCGCTGGGTAAGTTCCTGGTTCACCTTGGTCAGGGAGAAGAAAGTCTCCACGTTGGCATCCCATTCATAAATCTTGCCCGTCACGGCATTGGCTGTAGAAAACCACGCACTGCCCTGGTAGCTGTTATACTGGAACAGAAGCACCATGCTCACCACCTCCAGAATCACGAAGACAAACCAATGGTTGTATTTCTGCAAAAACTCTAAAAGGTTGTGCATACTTTAAAAAATGAATCTGTATATGATTAAAATTCCGCAAATGGGCACAAGTGGTCCAGATGCGGAATTTAAATATCTTGAAATTATCTCATCAGGAATGAGAAACGATCCACATTCTTCAATGCGATACCGGCACCCTTAGCCACACTGTGCAATGGATCCTCGGCGATATGGAATGGGATGTTGATCTTGTCCTGAAGTCGCTTGTCGAGACCGCGGAGCAGAGCACCACCACCTGAAAGCCAGATACCGTTCTTCACGATGTCGGCATAAAGCTCTGGTGGAGTATTCTCGAGAGCAGAGAGTACTGCATTCTCTATCTTGGCTACAGTCTTGTCCAGACAGTGAGCAATCTCCTGATAGCATACAGGCACCTCCATTGGGAGCGCTGTGATACGGTTAGGACCGTGAACGATGAAGTCTTCAGGAGCCTCATCACCCAAATCTGTCAGGGCAGAACCCACATGAATCTTGATACGCTCAGCCATACGCTCAGAAACCTTCACGTTGTGCTGGCGGCTCATATACTCCTGGATGTCGGCTGTCAGGTCGTCACCGGCAGTACGGATAGAGTTGTTGGATACGATACCACCCAGAGAGATGACTGCAATCTCGGTGCTACCACCACCTATATCAACTATCATGTTACCTTCTGGTGCCTCTACGTCGATACCGATACCGATAGCAGCAGCCATAGGTTCAAAAATCAAATATACGTCGCGACCGTCGGCATGCTCGGCAGAGTCGCGTACGGCACGGAGCTCTACCTCGGTAGAACCGGAAGGCACACCAATCACCATACGGAGTGAAGGTGAGAACAGTCGGCTTCCTGTATGAACCATCTTGATAAGTCCACGCATCATCTGCTCGCAGGCAGTAAAGTCGGCGATAACGCCATCACGCAAAGGACGGATTGTACGGATGTTGTCATGAGTCTTCTCGTACATCATCTTTGCCTTCTCGCCTACAGCAATCATTTTGTCGGTACGGCGGTCGAGGGCAACAACAGAAGGTTCGTCCACTACAATCTTATCATCACTGATAATGATGGTATTGGCGGTACCCAAGTCCATTGCGATTTCCTGAATAAATGAAAAAAATCCCATTTGCTAATGTAAATCTAATATTTTAAGCTTAAAATCTTTCCTTTGTAGTCATCTTCCCGCCCTCGCTTTCAAGAGCGGGAAGAGTTGCGAGATGAATAGGTTTACCTCTTTATTACTTGGCAAACCAAGCGTGGATAGCAGTATCATAGTGAGAACTTACGCCGAATGCACGCTCTGCGAACATCTTGCGGTCCTCAATGTCGGTTTCAGCACCCTTCTTCTTCAGGATGTCGAGAAGCACACTGTACTCAGCCTTGCTAGGAACGATAACCACGTCCTTGAAGTTCTTGGCACCGGCACGGATCAGGGAGATACCGCCGATATCAATCTTCTCGATGATGTCGGCATCGCTGGCGCCGCTGGCTACAGTCTGCTCAAATGGATAGAGATCCACGATAACGAGGTCGATAGAAGGAATCTCATACTCCTTCATCTGCTCCTGGTCGCCCTCATTGTCGCGACGGGCCAAGATACCTCCAAATATTTTTGGATGAAGAGTCTTCACACGACCACCGAGGATTGATGGATATGTGGTGACATCCTCAACTTTTTCACATTCATAACCCAAAGATTCGATAAACTTCTGAGTACCACCTGTGCTCAGGAACTTAACACCCTCTTCATTCAACTTGGCGAGCAACTCGTCCAAGCCATCCTTGTGAAAGACAGACACCAAAGCTGTCTTGATCTTCTTTGTTTCAGCCATTGACTTTATATATTACGAATTTTTATATTCAATATGGTTTCTAAAAACGCTGCAAAGATACAAAGAATATTTGAAATACACAAATATTTAATACCTATTATCACATTATTTAAAGGATATTTGCGATAAATCAAGTAATGGTTCAGCCATTTTGACAGAAGTTTTTCTGCGAATAGGGAAAAAGGAAGGAAAAAACAGACAAAATGTCAGAAAAACGCCCAAAAACGCGCAATGGGCACGCTATTCGCATCCACGGATTGCGATGCTGGAAGCCAGCAAGGCTGAAGCATCATCCAAGGCTGAAAGTCCGGAAGAACTGAAGCCAGACAACAAGAAGTAGAACAAATAACATTTAGAAAGGAGATCAAGATATGACATTCGACAAATTTACAATCAAGGCGCAGGAAGCGGTGCAGGCCGCTGTGAACATAGCGCAGAGAAATGGTCAGCAGACCATCGAACCGGTGCATCTTCTCAGTGGTATCATCGAGAAAGCACCTGATGTAACCAACTACATCTTCCAGAAGCTAGGCATGAACGGCAATCAGATTGCCATGCTCCTGCAGCAGGAGATGCAGCACCTGCCTCGTGTGCAGGGTGCCGGTCAGCCATACCTCTCGGGCGATACCAACCAGATATTGATCAACGCCGAGGACATCGCCAAGAAGATGGGAGATGAATTCGTAAGCGTGGAGCCTATCCTCCTCGCTATCCTCAAAGGCAACTCTACCGCTGCCCGAATCCTCAAGGATGCGGGTGCCAACGAGAAGGACCTCACCGCAGCCATCCAGGCTTTGCGACAGGGTCAGAACGTGAAGAGCCAGAGTGCCGACGAGAACTATCAGAGTCTTGAAAAATATGCCAAGAATCTGGTAGAACAGGCTCGCAGCGGCAAGCTCGACCCAGTGATTGGCCGTGATGAAGAGATTCGAAGAGTTCTTCAGATTCTCTCTCGCCGCACCAAGAACAATCCTATCCTTATCGGTGAGCCTGGTACAGGTAAAACCGCTATCGTTGAGGGACTTGCAGAGCGTATCGTCCGTGGCGATGTGCCTGAGAATCTGAAGAACAAGCAGCTCTATTCGCTCGATATGGGTGCACTGGTTGCCGGTGCCAAATACAAGGGTGAGTTTGAGGAGCGCCTGAAGAGCGTCATCAAGGAGGTAACCAATGCCAACGGTCAGATTATCCTCTTCATCGATGAGATTCATACCCTGGTAGGTGCTGGCGGTGGCGAAGGTGCCATGGATGCAGCCAACATCCTGAAGCCAGCCTTGGCTCGTGGTGAACTGAGAGCCATCGGTGCCACTACCCTCAACGAGTATCAGAAGTACTTCGAGAAGGATAAGGCGCTGGAACGTCGATTCCAGACTGTGATGGTGAATGAGCCAGACGAGGTAGATGCCATCAGCATTCTTCGTGGTATCAAGGAGCGTTACGAGAACCACCACAAGGTTCGTATTCAGGATGATGCCTGCATAGCAGCTGTCAAGTTATCTGAGAGATATATTTCTGATAGATTTCTTCCTGATAAGGCCATCGACCTGATGGATGAAGCCGCAGCCAAGCTTCGTATGGAGCGTGACTCCGTGCCAGAGGAACTGGATGAAATCACCCGTCACTTGAAGCAGTTGGAAATTGAACGTGAGGCCATTAAGCGTGAGAACGACCAGCCTAAGATTCAGCAGCTCGACAAGGAGATTGCTGAGTTGAAGGATAAGGAGCATGACTTCCGTGCAAAGTGGGAAGGCGAAAAGGCTCTTGTCAATAAAATTCAGCAAGACAAGCAGGAGATGGAGAATCTCAAGTTCGAAGCTGAGCGCATGGAGCGTGAAGGCAATTACGAACGTGTAGCCGAGATTCGCTACTCTAAGCTGGTAGCCCTTGAAGAGGACATCAAGAAGATTCAGGAGCAGCTGAAGAGCACCCAGGGCGGTGAGGCAATGATCCGTGAAGAGGTGACTGCCGATGATATTGCAGAGGTAGTAAGCCGCTGGACCGGAATACCAGTAAGCCGAATGATGCAGAGCGAACGTGAGAAACTGCTCCATCTGGAGGAGGAACTCCACAAGAGAGTCATCGGTCAGGACGAGGCAATCACTGCCGTAAGTGATGCCGTTCGCCGCAGCCGTGCCGGTTTGCAGGATCCAAAGCGTCCTATCGCCAGCTTCATCTTCCTCGGTACCACCGGTGTAGGTAAGACCGAGCTTGCCAAGGCACTTGCCGAGTATCTCTTCAACGACGAGTCGATGATGACCCGAATAGATATGAGTGAGTATCAGGAAAAGTTCAGTGTCACCCGTTTGATTGGAGCGCCTCCGGGGTATGTAGGATACGATGAGGGTGGCCAGTTGACCGAGGCTGTTCGCCGCAAGCCATACAGTGTGGTTCTCTTCGATGAGATTGAGAAGGCTCATCCAGATGTCTTCAACACCCTGCTTCAGGTATTGGACGATGGCCGATTGACCGACAACAAGGGTCGTGTAGTCAACTTCAAGAACACCATCATCATCATGACTTCCAATGCGAGCCGTGAGATGTTGAAGAAGACCTTCCGTCCTGAGTTCCTGAACCGTATCGACGACATCATCACCTTCCAGCCATTGACCAAGGATCAGATTGCCAAGGTTGTTGAGTTGCAGATGAACAGAGCCAAGAAGATGTTGGAGCCTCAGGGCTTCGATCTCCGCTGGACTCCAGCCGCCATCGGTTATCTTGCCGAGGTAGGTTACGACCCAGAGTTTGGTGCCCGCCCAGTAAAGCGTGCCATCCAGGATTACGTTCTGAACGATTTGAGCAAGAAGATTCTTGCCGAGGAAGTAAGTCGCGAGAAGCCAATTACCATTGACTACTCAGAGGCAAACGGCATCGAGTTTAAGAATCTCTAAAAGATAGGTTTTTATCATTTCCTATTATATGAGAAAGGTTCCTTCGGGGAGTAACATCCCCGTCGGGACCTTTTTTTATGCATGCATTCCCCAACTTTTTGGGGAATATTTCCACAGAGTTTCCTCACATTCCACACCATTCATTTTTGGCATAAAACACATAAATACCTGATTATCAACACAAAGCCATTTTTCTCATCTTTTTGGCACGCAGATTGTGACTATGATGAGCGGGTTCGATAATGAATCCACAAACAAATAAGTAACATCAATTAGTAACAATTTTAAAAAGATAAGATTATGAAGAAGTTTATGTTTGCAGCTATCGCAGCTTTGGTTATGGTTTCAGTAAGCAACGTTTTTGCATCAAGCAAAATGGTTAGTAACGCTCAGGTTGCTCCTGTTGATACAGTAGCTCCAGATGCACCTTCAGATTCATTGGCAGTAGATGCTCCAGTTCAGCCACAGGCTGCAGCAGAGGATTCTACCCAGCAGGAGAATACAACAGAGGAGACTCCAGCAACAACAGAAGATTCTACCCAGCAGGAAACTACTGAGCAGAAGGAGACTACAGAACAGCAGACAGTAGATCAGACAGCTACAGAGCAGCAGACTATTGCTGAATAATAAAATAGGAAAAGACAATTCATTTTGCAGGCGTTATACAAGAAAGAATAGATTAGGTTAGTTTTTTTAAAAGGTAATAAGACTTATTCAGGTTTCCATAGAATTTACATGATTTTCAAATATAAGATAGAATTTTAGGTTCGGTTTAGTGAAAAGTGAAGTCTGTTGGCAGTGATGCCAGCAGACTTCTTGCGTTTCACGACAGTTTTATTTCATGAGATTTTATATTGGTAAGGAAAGGTTGTCTATCGAAACCAACAAGAGTTTTCTTTAAAAAGTTGAGAAACTATCCATAAAAGACAAAAAAGCATAAATAGTGAATCATATAAATGGTCAAGTGAAATATTATCATTATCTTTGTAACTAAAATAATAGGTAACAAAACTATGACGCCAGAAGAAAAAGCAAGAGTCAAAATAGACCAATGGTTTGCTGATGCAGGATGGAAGGTTGTCAATCGGGATGAATACGAGCC
The DNA here is from genome assembly GCF_002224675.1 of Segatella copri. Taxonomy (GTDB): domain Bacteria; phylum Bacteroidota; class Bacteroidia; order Bacteroidales; family Bacteroidaceae; genus Prevotella; species Prevotella copri_U. The sequence goes on from NZ_NMPZ01000011.1 coordinate 112,103, forward strand.
TACCATCTCAGCCGTAGCTATTCGTGAGGGATTGCTCAAAGGCAATCTTGAAGCAGATTATTTCCTGTTTATCAATGGGAAAGCTGTCGGTGTGCTCGAAGCTAAACGAGAAGAAATTAATATTTCTTCCAATATTGTGAGTGAACAGGCTATCACATATGCAAAGAGTGTACCTGACTGTTATCAAGCCTGGCAAAAACCTTTGCCTTTCCTTTTTAAATCAAATGGCAAGGAAATAGAGTTTTTTGATTATAGACATCGTGAAACTTCAGAATGGGAAACTATCAGCCGCATTCTTACTCCTAAGGAAATAGTAAAGATGTTAGGTATAGACGACCCTTTTGCCGGACTTCCTACATTGAATAAGAAAGGTCTGCGAGAATGCCAATATGAGGCAGTCACGGAATTGGAGAAGAGCTTCCGTATAGGGCAAAATCGTGCATTGATGGTTCTAGCTACTGGTGCCGGCAAAACATATACGGCATGTCTCACGGCCTATCGCATGCTTAGCTATACTCCTATGCGTCGTGTTCTGTTTCTTGTTGACCGCAATAACCTCGGAAAACAGGCAGAAACAGAGTTTGGCACATTCCGCCTTACGGAAACTGGTGATGCCTTCAATACTATCTATGCAGTCAACAGGTTGAAGTCGGCTGAAGTACCAACAGACAGCAATGTGGTTATCTGTACCATACAAAGATTATTCTCACTCTTAAAAGGAGAAGAGATTACGGATACAGATGATGACGATGAAGATACAGCTGATGGTGAAGTAACATTACCAGACAACCCAAACTTACCACACGATTTCTTCGACCTTATCATTATAGATGAGTGTCACCGTTCTATTTATGGCAACTGGCGCAAGGTGCTAGAATACTTTGATACAGCTCGCCTTATTGGTCTTACAGCGACACCAATTTCAGAAACGATGGCATTCTTCAACAACAACCGTGTTGTAAACTATACGCTTGAGCAGTCAGTCATAGATGGTGTCAACGTCGATAGCCGCATCTATCGAATCAGAACAAAGGTAACAGAAGAAGGTGGAGCTATTATGCAAGGTCAGAAAACCAAAGTTGAGACTCGATACACTGGTGAAGTTAAAACCGTAAGCACAAAAGAAACGAAGACTTATACGAAAGAAGAGTTAAATCGAAGCATCATCAACCCTGCCCAGATAAAACTTATTCTTTCCACTTATCGTGATGCTGTCTATACAGAAATGTTCAATGACCCTCAAAGAGAGCCTAACATGGACTATCTGCCAAAGACCCTCATCTTTGCGCTCAACGAGAACCATGCAACAAATATCGTTCAAATTGCTAAAGAAGTTTTTGGACGCACGGATGACCGCTTTGTTCAGAAGATAACCTATTCAGCAGGAGATAGCAATGAACTGATACGCCAGTTTCGTAACGACAAGGACTTTCGCATTGCCGTAACCTGTACTCTTGTGGCAACAGGAACAGATGTAAAGCCTCTGGAAGTCGTGATGTTTATGCGTGATGTGGCTTCAGCTCCCCTCTATACACAGATGAAAGGTCGTGGAGTCCGGACAATAGGTGATGAACAGCTGCGCAACGTGACACCTAATGCAATAAGCAAAGACTGTTTCTTCCTTGTTGATGCAGTAGGAGTAACCGAACATGAGCATATCATACCAGGTCAGTATGAAGGTCCAGAGACAGAGACCATCACATTAAAAGAACTATTGGAACGTATCGCTCATGGAAATCTGCCAGACAATTACCTCAAGCGACTTGCTGCCACATTATCCAGACTTTACAATAAGGCAGATAATGCACAGCGACAGGAATTTGTCCGCATCGCTCATGATGACATGCTGGAAATTGCTCAACGCATCTATAATGCTCTCGATTCTGAGCACCAGCCACAATTGCCACCATACGTAGATATCAATGAACCTAACAATGAACGTAAGGGTTTGGTATCTCCGATAGCTAATCATGCCAATGTCTGTAAGTACATACTGATTCTTGCAGCTGGTTTTGTCAACACGCTGATGCCAGGAGAAGATACGCTCATATCCAAAGGTTTCTCTATAGAAGAGGCTCAAAGTACCACAGATGCATTTGAGCAATATTGCTGCGACCACAGTGATGACATAGAAGCTTTACGCATTCTATATAATAACGAGGGCGAACCTATCACCTATTCCATGCTGAAAGACTTGGAAAACAAGTTGAAGATGGAGAACAACCGCTTTGCCCAAAAGCTCTTATGGAATTCATACGCCATCGTATATGGTGATAAAGTACGCCGCACGACCAGGAAGGAAGAATCGGAGGCTCTTACCAACATCATCCAACTGGTACGCTTCGCTTACCATCAGACAGCAAAACTGGAAAGTGCCTATCCTACGGCTCGAAGTATGTTTAATCTTTGGTATGGTCGAAAACAGATGGATATAACAGCGAAGCAGAAAGATTTGATAGGCAAGATAGTGGAATACATCGCAGCCAATGGAGCCTGCAACGTGCGAGAGATAAGGAAGAACGATGTCACCCATGCAGCCCAATTGATTGCAGCTTTCGGAAACATGAAGAAAGCTGACGAGGCTTTGGATTCCGTATATAAATTTATAGTATTAAGAACAACTGCATAGTATATAGATATGGCTAAAAATATAACAACTGAGCAAACGCTCACAAAAAAGGTATGGAATCTTGCTACGACATTAGCAGGAGTCGGAGTAGGATTTACAGATTACATCACACAACTCACCTATCTTCTTTTCTTAAAGATGGATGACGAGAATATGGAACTCTTTGGAGAGGATTCATCCATACCTGTTGGGTATAGATGGAAAGACTTGACAGGCTTGGATGGCTATGATCTCGTAAAGCAATATGAGAGTACACTCAAACTATTAAGTCAACAAGATGACCTCATCGGCACCATCTATACCAAAGCACAAAACAAGATTGACAAACCTGTCTATCTTAAGAAGGTAATCACTATGATAGATGAAGAGCAATGGCTCATCATGGATGGTGATGTAAAAGGTGCTATATATGAAAGCATCTTGGAGAAAAATGGTCAAGATAAAAAAAGTGGTGCTGGTCAGTACTTTACCCCACGTCCACTGATTAAAGCTATGGTTGACTGCTTGCAACCCCAAATTGGTGAGACTGTATGCGACCCCGCCTGTGGTACTGGTGGCTTCTTGCTTGCTGCCTACGATTACATGAAGGAACAAAGCCAGAATCGTGATAAATTGGACTTTTTGAACAACAAAGCGTTACATGGCAATGATATCACCCCACTTGTGGTTACACTTGCCTCCATGAACCTTTATCTTCATGGTATAGGCACAGACCACAGCCCTATCGTATGCGAGGACTCTTTGGAGAAAGAACCTTCCACCTTGGTGGATGTCATCCTTGCCAACCCTCCATTTGGCACACGCCCTGCCGGTTCTGTTGAAATCAATCGTCCAGACTTCTATGTTGAAACCAAGAACAACCAGCTCAACTTCCTTCAGCATATGATGCTGATGCTCAAAACTGGCGGACGTGCAGCAGTAGTCCTACCAGACAATGTTCTTTTTGAAGGCAACGCAGGAGAGACCATCCGCAAGAAACTCTTGTCGGATTTCAATCTCCATACCATTCTCCGTTTACCTACAGGCATTTTCTATGCACAGGGAGTAAAGGCAAACGTACTATTCTTTACCAAGGGACAGCCAACTAAGAATATTTGGTTCTACGACTATCGCACTGGTGTAAAACACACCTTGGCTACGAACAAGTTAGAGCGTCACCACCTCGATGACTTTGTAACCTGCTATCATGCTGAGGACATCAATGCCCGCAAAGAGACATATGATGCAGACAAGAACCCATCTGGCAGATGGCGCAAGTATAGCATTGATGAAATCATGGCTCGTGACAAGACAAGTCTTGATATCATTTGGATAAAACAGGGTAATGATACTGAAGATTTACCATTGAGCCAATTGATGTCAAACATCAAGGAACAGAGCATGAATATCAGCAAGGCCGTAAGCGAGTTGGAGAAATTATTGAGTGGAATAAAGGAGGTATAAAATGGACAAAAGTTTGACAAACACTAACATCGAACAGCAGTTTACTGAAGTCGTAAATCTGATAGTTCAGCATCGAAGTAAAGCGTCTATGGCTGTCAATAAGGAGATGCTGCTCACAGCGTGGCATGTAGGTGCCTATGTTTCCAAGAAGTTAAAAAGTGAGGAATGGGGAAGCAAGGTTATTTCCCAACTATCTGAATATATCCGTTCTCAACATCCTGAGATAAAAGGATATAGTAGAAGAAACATATATAATATGGTGATGTTCTATGATGAATATTCTACGGAAACTTTCACTACGATAGTAAATAAGTACCTTGATGCAGAATTTGTGCAGCCAATGGCTGCACAAATTGAAGTAAAACAATTAGTATCGAAAAGTAAGGCAATACAATCAAAAAATGGTGCTGCTGCATTTGTGCAGCCACTGGCTGCACAAATGCCTAAAATTTTGGAGTTGACAACGTTCACTAACCATATAGAAATACTATGTCGTTGTAAGCGTTATGAACAGCGGTTATTCTATATTCTTTATGCACATAAAGAAAAACTAGGAAAAAGAGAGATGCAGCGCTGTATTGACAATGATACTTTTTCCAATCTTCTCGGAAATAAAAGTAATATGTCGAAGGGATTATTAGAGCAATATCCTGATGCTCCTATTATGTTTAAAGACACTGTGTTTTTAGATTTTCTTGGGTTACCAAAGAAATACAATGAAAGCAAATTGAAGAATGGATTAATAGAGCATATGAAGCAATTTATTCTCGAATTAGGTAAAGATTTCATCTTTATGGACCAAGAGTATCCGCTCACCGTTGGTGCATCTACCTATAAGGCAGACTTGCTGTTTTTTCATCGCGGTCTCCAGGCACTTGTTGCGGTGGAATTGAAGAAAACCAAATTCCATCCTCGAGATCTTGGTCAATTAGAGTTTTACCTTGAAGCTCTTGACCGTGATGTGAAACGTTCCAACGAGAACCCTTCTATTGGCATCATTTTATGTCCTGATGTGGACAAGGTTGTTGTTGAATATGCTATGAGTCGCAGCATGAGTCCTACGATGGTGGCGGAATATAAGCGTATCTTAATTCCGCAAGAAAAAATGCAACAACAATTAAGGGAATTCTGTCAGTTCTTCTCAAAAGAAGATAAATCTTAAAATTAATAGACAAATTAATAATGGACACAAAAGCATTAAGACAAAAGATACTCGACCTTGCTATTCACGGCAAGCTCGTTCCACAAGATCCCAACGATGAGCCTGCATCGGTGCTGCTCGAACGTATCCGTGCAGAAAAAGAAAGACTCATCAAAGAGGGAAAAATTAAGAAGGGAAAGAAGTCTGCAAAGACTTCTGATAAGCCGCATTATCCCTTTGAACTGCCGAAGGGGTGGGAATGGGTAACTTTAGAAGACATTTGTGCAAAATTCTCAACAGGACCTTTTGGCTCAATGGTGCATAAATCAGACTACGTAACAGCTAATGGCGTTCCTATTGTAAACCCTGCAAATATAGTCAATGGTACTATATCAAGCAAGAACATTATGTATATATCAAAAGACAAATCTATTGAACTAGAACGATATAAATTAGAAGTCAATGACATAGTGTTAGCTCGTAGAGGAGATTTGACAAAATGCACTATTGTAGGCAATGAGCAAGTTGACTTTATTTGCGGAACAGGTTCATTTTTCCTTCATTTAATATCAGTATTGCCACAGTATTTCCAACTTGTTTATATGTCTTCGTATGTGCAAATAATTCTTACAACAGAATGCGTAGGGGCAACTATGAACAATTTGAACCAGAGTGTGTTAAGCCAGATATTATTTCCATTACCACCATTAGCTGAACAAAAAAGAGTAGTAGCAAGAACAAAGTACATGCTGTCCATTATAACAACTTTGGATAATGAACAATATAGCTTACATACTACAATAAAGCAAGCAAAGGCAAAAGTTCTTGACCTTGCCATTCACGGCAAACTTGTACCGCAAGACCCGAATGACGAGCCTGCCAGCGAACTGCTCAAACGCATCAATCCAAAGGCAGAAATCACTTGTGATA
>NZ_NMPZ01000012.1 GCF_002224675.1 Segatella copri
AGTTTACGTTCCAACCTCTCTTATTCTCCTTAGGCTGCTTTAGAGCTTTATGTTAACGAAACCAACTCATAGTTTTATGGCTCCTAAGTCTATGAGTTCCAAGAAGAAAAACATAGAGTTAAAAAGCAAAGAAAAAAATAACACGGACAAATTCAATTTGTCCGTGTTTCTAATTTAACTTAATTATTTTAACTTTTTGGTCAAAAACCACCTGTTTTCAGCCTTTCTGCCTGAAAGCAGAAGGCGTGACCCCTCTCATCTTCTTGAAGAACTTGGTGAGATGAGCCTGGGATGAGAAGCCGAAGGTATTGGCTATTTCCTGCACCGTATGCGTGGTGGTAGAGAGTTCGCGTTCAATCTCCTTCACGATGTATTCATCGATGATTGCCTTCGGCGTCTTGCCGGAGATACGGCGGGTAACCTGCGCCAGATAGCGGCCACTCACATTCAGCTGGTCGGCATAGAAATGCACATCGCTATAGGTGCGGCAGAAGTTATTCACCTGCGAGATAAACTGGTTGTAAAGTTCAGAACTCCTGCCCTGCAGATTGCTCTCCCTAGCCAGTTCTATATTGATGAAATCCTGCGCCATCGCCAACGCCTCCTCCATCTTCTTGCCCTGGTTCAGATAGATGGCAAGGGCAGAAGAGAAGCGGTTGATGAGACCATGCGAATTGGCATTATCGAGCCGGTAAATCCTGAGCCCCTGCTTTTCGGCAAGCTCCAGAAGTCGGGAGTTCTGAAGAATGATATCACTCTCCTTCTTTCTCGCCACAACTACCGAGCAGAGCGGCAGCAGACGGTATTTGATCTGGCTCACCACATCCTCGGTCATCAGCGCATCGCCCTGACTCGACCAGATGGAAGGGGCGTAGATGATATGGTCGGGACGATACTTTGTCAAGGCATCGATGAGCACATTCAGCGTCTCTACCTTGCGTATCATTCCCACCTTCACGATGTTGGGCTGCATATCGTTCATGATTGCCTCTATCTGTCCGGAAACAATCTCGACGGGAATATCGAAGAACTCCTGGATACCCAGCGTATTCTGCACGGTGATGCTGGTTATCGCCGAAACGGCATAACCTCCCAATTCGAATATCGTCTTGATATCCGCCTGCACACCAGAGCCACCGGTGCTGTCGGAACCTGTAATCGTTAATATTGGCAACATATCGTTTGAACTTTAATCCATATACTTTTTAGCTGCGCATAAACTCGGTTGGAGTCATTCCAAATGCCTTGGAAAAACATTTGGAGAAATAGCTGCTGTTAGAGAAGCCTACGGTGTACATTACCTCCGACACGCTGAACTTGCCCGCCTTTAATAATTTTGCCGCCTTCTGCATTCTCATATCACGGATATACTCCACCGGAGTCTGACCCGTAAGCGCCTTCAACTTTCGGTAAAGCTGCTTGTTTCCCATACCCATCTTCTCCTGAAGCATCGACACGTTAAAGTCAGAATCCACCATATTCTCTTCTATCATCTCCCGAATCTGGTTGAGCAGTTTCTTATCCATCTCATCCATCTCAACTTCCGGAGCCTGAGGAGCATGGAGATCTACAATCATTGCCGACTCGGAATCGCCAGCGGAAGCATTCACATCGAGATTAGAAACTACCAGATGATTCACCTCCTCGAACGAACGGTGAGCGGCAGCATTCTTCAGGTCATCGGCAAGATTGGCATAGAACTGCATACGCGCCTGCACCTGCTCCAGGATTTCCTCCTTCTGCTTTTTCGCCTCCTTCAACTGCTTTCTTACGAAATGAGCATTGATGACCCAGGCTATACCCACAATCAGGAGGGTAAGATAGAACAGCTTGCACCAGATGGTGAGATACCATGGTGGAAGAACGGAGATTTCGAGCTGATAAACTTCATCTCCGATATTTCCCTCGCCATCCACCACATGCACGGTGAGATGATAATCGCCATACGACAATCCATTGTAAGTGATGTCAAGATTGCCCTTGTCCAGATAATGCCACTCGTGGTCGCTACCCTCCAGACGGTAGGCATAGACGGCGGTAGGATGATCGGCAAAAGGCAAATCAGACAGTTGGAGCGTGAAGTTGTTCTCATCATGCTTCAGTACCAGCGTCTTCAGTCCCACGGGCGAAACACCCGGTGTTCCCTCAATGCTCTCGTCGAGCAAGGCATCCTGGGTCTGTCTGCCATTCACCACGATACCCGCCAGGAGCAGCTGCGCCTTGTCGTCCTTCTGCATGGTAAGGTCGGCACGGATGGAGATGAAGCCATCATTGCCACCCATCACCACTTCGTGGTTCAGCTTGGAATAATAGATATTGTTCGGACTCTCCATCGGAATGAAGAATCGGAAACTGTTGTTCTCAGGATCCAGCACGCTGCAGGCATTGCCTGCCACCACCCAGACCTTGTCTGCCACATCACACATGGAGACTACCTTCGCACCAATCTTCCATTCCTTGCTTTCCAGTTCCTTGCCCTTCATCGGCAGGTTCACCATAAAGCACTTCACGCTGGCATTGTATCCTACCCACACATTGCCGTTGTCTGATTTCATCAGATAATTGATGGCATCAGTGCCAGGGATATGAGAGATGCGAAGGGTACGGGTATCGATACGGTCGAGATGATTATAAGATGATGCCCAGACCATTCCCTTTCCATCGAGTACCAGCTGACCGATGTGCAGGCCCGAGAGGGCGTTCTTTCCCTTGTCTGAGAAATGATGGTCTGCCACACAGGTAGCGGTAGCAGCAGATGAGAGCGAGATGGCTGCCAGAAGGCGCTGCTTGTCCAGCACGAAGACGCCACCCTGATAAGATGCCATCCACATTCTGCCCATCTGATCCTGAAGAATATCATAAGCCCAGGCAGTAGAATACTTGCCGGTCTTGTCATAAACGATGAAGTTGAGCAACTTTCCCGTACTCTTCTGATAGAGGTTGATGCCGTGGTCTGTACAGATCCATACATCCCCCTCCTTATCTTCATAAATCTTACGCACACGGTTGTGAGCTAGAGGAGCCGAAGGATTGTTCTGCTTATACCATACCACATTCTGATATTCAGAAGCTGCACCCTGCACACGCACTCCCTCTGCATAGTGAATCAAGCCGTTGGTTCCGCCCATCCACCAGTCGCCGCTGCGGGTCTGAAGGATAGCATGCAGACAGTTTCCCTCGCCCGAGAAGGTAATCTTATCGAGCGAAGTGAAGCGATAGTAGGTATGGGTAGATAAACGGGAAAGTCCGTGATCGGTACCGATCCACACATTCTGCCACTTATCCACATAACAGGACCATACGATATTGTTGGGGATGGTTGCCTCATTGCGCGAGTCGTGAACGAAATGCTCCAGACTGTTGTTCATCGCCATGCGATAAAGTCCATTATCTGTACCGATATAGAGATTGCCATCCTGGTCTTCGTCCAGACACTTCACGGAGTTTCCATCCAGCGCCGCAATCTTGGAGAAGTTCTGCAAAGCCTGGTCGGCGCAGTACAAGGCTCCCTCGGTACCTATCCAGTAACAGTGGCGCTTGGCATCGTAAGCCAGGGCGTTCACCAGCGGCTGTGCTCCGGGAGTCAGGAGAATCTGGCGCTGGTTGAGACGGAGTCCGGCGAGAGAACCCACCAGAAGTCCCTTCTGTGTATGCAGGATAGCATACACATCGTTGCCAAAGGCATCTTTCCTGCCCTTCATATCAAGCACTCGCAACTCCCTTGCCACCTTTTTACTGCCCTTGCCTCCATCTGATTCCATCGCTGGCGCAGAAGCATAGATTCCCTTCTGCGTATCAAACTTCAGCATTCCATTGCCCGTAGCCAGATAGAGCATGCTACCCTCGAAGCCGAGCGCATTGATGCGGATATGACTAAAGGTATGGGAAGCAAAATGACGATAGTCGTGATAGCCATCATAACTGTAGAGACCGTTGTCGGTACCCAGCCAGACTACTCCTGATGTATCTTGGGTAATGGCATAGACAGCCTGAGCACCATCCAGGGTGGTGTTGACGAAACGTTGCGCATGGAGCGCTATGGTTATAAAAAGCATAGCTATCGCCATGCTTACTCTAGATAAAGCGGTTAGTGATTTGTTCATAGCTGCAAAAATACACATTATTCACGACAATGCCAAATATTATTAGAGAAAAATAACAATAGAATAAGGAGAATTTGTTGCTACCATTAGAAGAAATCTCCGTTCAATACTGCTGAACGTATGTTCAACAGTGCTGAACACACATTCAACAGTGCTGAACACACATTCAACGTCGCTGAACGAAGAATTCCCCTAGGGGTAAGAACTTCTACTCCTAGGGGAATCTATATTTATCATTAATAAGTCTGCTTTATATTGCCTGCAGCGTAAGCGACTTTTCCATATTGCGCTTGCCATCCTTTACGGTGAGGATGATGTCTCCCTTCTGTGCCTTGCTCTGAACAACAATAACGAGTTTGCCAGAGAAGAGTCGCATGTGTGGCTGAGTGAAGGAATCGAGCGAAGTAGCATCACCGTTGCATGCTGCCTTGAAGGTTCCGGCACCCTTTACCTCGAAGGTAAGTTCATCATCGGCGAGCGGACACTCGTTGCCGTCCTTATCCAGGAGGCTCACGGTGATGAAGGCAAGATCGTTGCCATCAGCATTCAGCAGTACGTTGTGCTCATCGGTGCATCCCTCTACCATGCAGGCGATAGGCTCATGGTCTGGAGTCTCCACGCTGAACTTCATCTGCGCTGGTTCTCCGGCTGTACGCTTCACGTCCTCGCCTACCTTGTCGCCATACTGGTTGTAGGTAACCACGCGAATCTCGCCTGGCTCATACTTCACATTGTTCCAGCGGAGGCGATAGCGGTCGAGGCGGCTTGACTTGTCCTTGCGCACTCTGCCCTGGCTCTTGCCGTTTACGAAAAGCTCGCCTTCCACACCATCGGTGTAGCAATATACAGGGGTAACCTGTCCTTCCCTGCCCTTCCAGTTCCAGTGAGGAAGAAGATGGGTGGTATGCTGATGCTCATTCCAGCGGGCACGATACATATAATATCGGTCCTTTGGAAGTCCGGCAAGGTCGCAGATACCAAAGTAGCTGCTGCGGCTTGGCCAGTAAGTATCGTAAGGAGTCGGCTCGCCCAGATAGTCATAGCCCGTCCACACGAACTCTCCGATTACCCAACTGTAGTCATCCTGCATCTTCCAGTCATCATCCGGGAGATTACTCCAGGAGCAATACTCCGTATCATAGCTGGAGCACTGGCCATCGGCGTATGGATTGTTGTCGCTGGCACGCACCTGAACCGGGAACTTATACACGCCACGGGAGCTGACGGTAGATGCCGTCTCGGAACCCAGAAGGAAGCCCTGAGGCAACTGCTCGATATTCTTATAATATTTATGTACGCGATAGTTGAAGCCCGGAACGTCCATTACCTGGGCAAATCCACTCTTCAGGGCATCCTCAGCCCTATCCATACCCTGGGTTACAGGACGGGATGGGTCGTACTGATGACAGAGATCCTGCAGATGCTTCGCAATTTCCGTCCCCTCCTTGCTCCACTGCTCAGGAATCTCGTTGCCGATGCTCCACATGATGATGCTAGGATGGTTGCGGTGATGCTTCACCAGGTTGGTGATGTCCTTGTCGCTCCACTCCTTGAAGAACTTGGCATAACCATTCTTGCACTTAGGATAAATCCACATATCGAAGCTCTCAGCCATTACCATCATACCGAGGGAATCGCAGATTTCCATCTGCATGGTAGAAGGCATGTTGTGGGCTGTACGGATGGCGTCGCAACCCATCTCCTTCATCGTCTTGATCTGGCGGATGAGTGCCGCCTTGTTCTCTGCAGCTCCCAACGGACCGAGGTCGTGGTGCAGGCAGACACCCTTGATCTTGCGGGTGATGCCATTGAGCTGGAAACCATTATTCTTGGATACCGAGATGGTACGGATTCCGGTCTTCAGCGTCTGGACATCAGCCACCTTCTTTCCTTCATATCGGGTTAACTTCACCTGATAGAGATAAGGAGATTCCGGAGACCAGAGCTGAGGATTTGCTACCTTCAGGGTAGTCTTGATGGCTGGAGTTGCACCAGAGATAGTCTGCTCAGCAACCTTTGTACCAGCCTCATCGAGCAAGGCGATGACTGTCTTGCCCGATTTTCCTATCTTTCCTTCCAAGAGAGCATTCACTTCTACTTCTGCCTCCTGCTTATCAGCTTTCAGGGTACGCACGAAGGTATCCCAGGTAGAGAAGTTCTCGTTGCCGTAAAGTTCCACGGAAACCGGACGGTAAAGACCGCCGCCCGGATACCATCGGCTGCTTTCCTCTACATTGTTGAGATGAACCTCTACGAGATTCTTCTTTCCGCCAAACTGCACGTAAGGAGTGATGTCGATGCGGAAGGCATTGTAGCCGTAAGCCCATCTGCCAGCCTCCTTGCCATTCACGCTCACCACAGGCTGACTCATCGCACCATCAAATACGAGGACGGCACGCTTGTAGCCCTTCGGCAACTGAAGATTCATCTTATACATACCCTCTCCAATCCAAGGGAGAGCTCCAGAGCGTCCCGACTTCTCGGTCTTCTCCTTTTCGCCATTCTGCTCGATAGCCACCATCTGCAGGTCCCATTTCTTATCGAAAGGACCCGCGATAGCCCAGTCGTGAGGCACGGCTACCTGAGACCACGCTTTGCCATCGCGGGAGAAATCCCACGATGGCAAATTAATGACTTTTCTGCTCTGCGCCTGGCACATGGTAGAGAACGCCAGGGCGAGAGACACGAAAGTAATGCTTCTCTTGATCATATCTTTTTCTTCTAAGTTAGTACAATATTCCATTTTAAAATTCGCTTTCTATCGCTCCCAGAGGAAGCGAAGAAAGCTAACTTACCCAATTACTTGAAAGCATCGAGTGCTGCGGTTGGCTTGCCGCTGTTGTCGAAGGCTCCCTTGTCGTAGCCGTTCCAGCCGCTGTTGCATTCAGGCTCCCAGTAGAACACACCCTCGCAGGTAGAGATTGCCTTGCAGCCATCCACCATCTTCTTGAGGAATGGAGCGGCATTCTCAGAATTCCATACCATACCAATCTCTGAGATGATGACATCGCAGTTGTATTTGCCGGAAAGGGTCTTGATGTTGCTGAGACAAGCATCGGATACCTGCTCCCAGGTCTTGTCAGTAATCCAATCTGGATAGAGCGACATACCGATGACATCCCATTTGGCTCCATTCTGCTTCAAGCCATCAAACATCCAGGTATATTGGCTCAGATTGTTTCCCTTATCGAGATGCACAATCACCTTAGCCTCCGGATAAACCGCCTTGACGGCATCATAACCGGCATTGATATAAGCGGCAAAATTAGCCATGTTCTTAGAGGCACGGCCTGTTACCTTCAGGGCAGCATCGCCAGCCTCATCATTCCAGAGCATGCCGTCGGTGGTCTCATTACCTACCTGTACCCACTCTACGTTGACACCTCTTGCCTTCAAGGCATTCAATACATCCTTGGTATGATCGGCAACCGCCTGCTTCATCTGCTCGAAGTCATAGTTTTTCCAGGCAGCAGGAACACCCTGCTTGGATGGGTCTGCCCAGGTATCAGAGTAGTGGAAGTCTATCATCAGACGCATACCAAGCTGCTGAGCTCTCCAAGCCTTTGCCACCACATCATTCTTTCCGTTCCATCCATCCTCAGGGTTTACCCATACACGAAGACGGATGGAGTTCATGCCGAGGTCGCGGAGAAGCGCCATGCACTCAGTAGCCTTGCCATTGGCGTTATAGAACTTCTTTCCGTTCTGCTCCATCTCTGTAATCCAACTTACATCGGCTCCCTTGGCGAAGCCACTCATATCGTATGTCTTCTCCTTTTCGGGAGTGGTATTATCATCATTGCTGCAACTCGTGCCCGTAATAGAAAACAAGAGTGCTGAAGCCAGCAATATGGCTTTTCCTAAAATATTCTTCATTGTTCTTTTGGCTTTTTGGTTTGATTTCGATTGCAAAAGTAGGTTAGAATACCGCAATCTCACGCTAAATATCAGACAAATCTAGCAACAAAAGGGACAAATACCCGAAATATATCGAAGAAAAAGGGAAAAGAAAGAAAAAAGACGCAGGAATCCAAGCCCCCAACATAGCCTAGGGCAACGCCCTAGGTTAACATTACCAGATAGCTATGCGCCCTGAAAGGGCAAAAGCCTTAAAAACACAAAAAAGCCGAACCTCTTTGAAGAAGTTCGGCTTTTTAAGTGGTACCACCAGGAATCGAACCGGGGACACAAGGATTTTCAGTCCTTTGCTCTACCAACTGAGCTATGGCACCATACTCTTACAGATGATTTCTCATTTGCGGGTGCAAAGGTACAACAATTATTTGGTTCCACCAAATTTTTAAGTGAAAAACTTTTCAAAAAAGATAAAAAAGTGCTTTTTTATTTGGTATTATGGAGATTTTGGTGTACCTTTGCACCGTCTTTGTACTCACAAGTACCACAAAACGGGATTTAGCGCAGTTGGTAGCGCACGTCGTTCGGGACGATGAGGTCGCTGGTTCGAGTCCAGTAATCCCGACTCACCTATAAAATCGGAGCTTATGAAGTTCAAAGACATTTTTTACCTTCAAAAGAAAGACCGACAAGCTCTCCTCACCCTGCTTGCCATTATGATTGTGTGTGTTTCTCTCACGTTCCTGATTCAGGAAAAGCAGAACGATGCTCCTGTGACTTCCCAACTAGACTCCACAAACAGCAATCAAGAGAAAGATGCATCATCTGCCAAAATCCATCACGCCTCCAAATCTCATCCTTTATACAGCAAAGAAGAAGGTATGGTGCACGAACTCTTCCCTTTTGATCCCAATACGGCTAGCGCTGAGGATTTCGAACGGCTGGGATTAGAAAGCTGGCAAGCCAGAAGCATCATCCGTTTCCGGGAGAAAGGCGGCATCTTCTCCCGCCCATCCGATTTCGCCCGAGTCTATGGCATCACCAAGAGAACCTACGAGGTGCTGTTGCCGTTTATCCAGATAGCCGACGATTACAAGCCTGCGGCTGATTTCTACGGAAAAGAAGGGTATGGAAGAAGCGGAAGGCGCAATACACCTTATTATAATAATAGAAGAAACGATGATACCAAGGTTTATAGTTATCCACATAAGCTGAGAGCCAACGAGCATATCGAAATCAATGGTGCCGATACGACGCTGCTGATGAAGATTCCCGGTATAGGCAGTTACTATGCCAGCCGCATCGTAAGATACAGAGAACGGCTGGGAGGATTTGCATCTGCCCAACAGTTGGAAGAAATCGATGGATTGCCCGAATCTTCCATTGCCTATATCAAGATTGACGAGCAGCAAATCCGCAAGATGAATCTCAACAAGTTAACGCTCAACCAGCTCAAGAAACATCCCTATCTCAACTTCTATCAAGCCAAGGAAATCTGTGATTATCGCAGGCTGAAAGGTCCACTGCATAGTATAGAAGACCTCAAACTGCTGAAGGATTTCCCACCAGACGAAATAGAAAGGTTGAAGCCCTACATCTGTTTCTAGCTATCCGGCAAGACCTGCATATAAAAAGTAAGGGCAAAAGCATCGTACCCTATTGGCGTATGGTGCTTTTGCCCTTACAAGACTATATGTGAGGAACTAGATAATTCCAAACTGATGCAGGAAGATCAGGAAGATGCAGATTGGACAGATGAATCGGATGGTAAAGAGGAAGACAGGAAAAAGCTTTCCACTTACCGTATTCCAGTTGGTGAATTCATCACGCACAATCTTCTTTGGTACATACCAGCCCAGGAACAGGCAGGTGATGAACGAAGACAACGGCATCAGAAGCTGCGCCGTCAAATTATCACAGTTGGAGAGGAAATCCTTACCGAAGAAGCCCAAGCCCTCTACCGCTCCCTGAGAAAGGGAACAGAATACTGCGATAATACCACAGACTATCGTCTCAACCCAGGCTCCCTTCGCACGACTTACCTTGCCCTCTTCATAAATAAAGGCAGTACCAATCTCGTGCATCGAGATGGTAGAGGTAAGAGCAGCCAACACCAACAAGCCATAGAACAATACAGAGATGATGTAACTAACCACCGGCATATTGCCAAAAGCCTGCTGGAAAACATTAGGCAGGGTGATGAAGATAAGCGACGGACCACTATCCGGCTGAACTCCCACAGAGAAAGCTGCAGGGAAAATCATCAATCCTGCCAATACGGCTATGACCGTATCGATGGTTACAATCTGAGTGGCTGATTTCAAGAGATTCGTCTGTCGGTTGAAGTAAGAAGCGTAGGTGCAAAGACATGCCGTACCCATACTCAGCGAGAAGAAAGCCTGTCCCAGAGCCTCGAGCAGCACATTCTCATCTACCTTACTGAAATCCGGTTTCAGCAGGAACTCCACTCCCTTCATCGCCCCCGGCAATGAGCAGGAAGCAATCACGATGACCACCAACAGGATGAAAAGCAGCGGCATCAAGATCTTGGATGCCTTTTCAATACCGTTGCGAACACCGCGAACCACCACCATGTGGGTGAGCAGGATAAAGCCTAAAGCCCATAATACAGGACGAATCGGATCGGATGCGAAGGTCTGGAAATAGCTCTTCACATACTCCGGATCACCATGCACGCCACCAATAATGCTGGCATAAAGATACTGCAAGCACCAGCCTGCCACTACGGAATAAAATCCGAAGATGATCATGGAAGTGATGATGCCCATCAATCCCAAGGCACCCCACGCCTTGTGCTTACCCAGATTGGTATAAGCACGGGCTGCATTGGATGCAGAATGACGACCGATGATAAATTCGCTCAGCATACCCGGCAAACCCAGCAGAATGATGCAGACTAAATAAATCAGGATGAAGGCTGCACCACCATTCTGACCAGTCATATATGGGAAACGCCAAATGTTTCCCAATCCTACAGCAGATCCCGCCGTGGCGAGAATAATGCCTAACTTGCTTCCGAAATTTCCTCTTGTTTCCATTATGTTTATGTTAAATGTGTAGGAATCTATGTTTATTGAAGAACTACACCTTATATTATATATACCTTAATATTATATATAGCTTATGTCCAAACTCCGATTATCACAAAACTCCAAACTGGTTTAAGAACACCAGCAAGATGAGGATTGGGCACACGAACTTAATCAGGAAGAAATAGATGCCAAAGAGGCGACCCTTCAAGGTTCCCCAGTTGGTAAACTCATCCTTCAAAATCTTCTTTGGCACATACCATCCCAGGAATAGACAAGTAAGCAAGCCTGCCATTGGAAGGAAAATCTGTCCGGTGATGAAATCAAACCAATCGAAAAGCGTCTTGCCCAACCAGGAAAGCTTGTCGGTAGCTCCCAATGAGAACGAACAGAATGCACCAATGACGGCACAGGAGATGGTTACAATCCAAGCACCCTTCTTACGGTCGATCTTCAACTCCTCGTAGAAGAACGAAGTATTCACCTCGTGAAGCGACATCAGAGAGGTCAATGCTGCCACTGACAGAAGTACATAGAACAGCAGGGAAATAATCCATCCCAATACAGGAAGTGCCGCAAACGCCTTGTTGAAGACATTCGGCAAAGTAATGAAGATGAGTGACGGACCACTATCCGGCGAAATGCCTACAGAGAAGGCTGCAGGGAAAATCATCAGACCCGCCAATACTGCAACCATCAAGTCGATGACAGAAATCTGCAATGCCGACTTAAAGAGATTGGTCTGGCGACTGAAATAAGATGCATAGGTACAGATGCAACCCATACCGATACTCATAGAATAGAACGACTGTCCCAAAGCATTGAGGAACACATTGCGATCTACCTTTCCAAAATCAGGCTTGAGCAGGAACTCCACACCCTTGCCCGCATCAGGCAACAGGCAGGAAGCCACAACGATGATGAGCAGCAGGATGAAAAGCAGCGGCATCATCACCTTGGATGCCTTTTCGATACCGCCACGAACACCATGGATAATCACGAAATGACAAATCAGGAAAATAACCACCGTCCACAATACAGGACGGAACGGATCGGCAGCAAATTCCTGGAAATACTGAGTCACATAATTGGCATCACCATGCAGTTCGCCAATAATGCTGGCATAAACATACTGAAGGCACCAACCCGAAACCACGGCATAATAACCCGTAATCAGGAAACCCGTGAGCACTTCCAGAAATCCCACCCACTTCCAGGCTGTGCCATTGGCAAGCTTGGTATAGGCGCGAGCTGTATTGGAAGCACCGTGGCGACCGATGATAAACTCCGAAATCATACAAGGGATACCGAGCAAAAGCACGCTTCCGATGTACACCAAGATAAAGGCTGCGCCACCTTCCTGACCAGCCATATAAGGGAAGCGCCATACGTTACCCAAACCTACGGCGCCACCAGCGGTAGCAAGAATCATTCCCAACTTGCTACCAAAACTACCTCTATTTGAATCTGCCATTTCCTTTACTTTCTCTTTATTATTACTATATTATTTCTTTTTAAAACTTAGATTCTCCTTTATTATTTCACATCAAACTCACAGCGCTATTATATCTTTCTTAACGCTTCAGTTCTTTGATGCTGCAAAATTATAAAAAATAATCCAAATAAGCGTATAAATCGAAAGTAAATTATGCAAAATCTTAAATAATTATACAATTTTATAGCGAATCACGCCATTTATAGAATGGATTTGTCAAAAGATGCGAATTATAGAAGCGTTTGTCGCCTGTTACTTCGCGATCGATGAAATCCGGTTTCTCGTAAGCTTCGGTCTCGCTTTCCAGCTCTACCTCCGCCATCACCAAGCCTTCGTTGTCACCATAAAACTCATCCACCTCGAAGATATGATTACCGCTTTTCACGAGATAGCGGCGCTTATCAATCACGCCTCCCTGACAAAGTTGCAGGAGATGCTGCGCCTCGTCCATGGTAATCTCCTTCTCAAACTCATAGCGGGTCATTCCGCCATTCACCGACTTACCCTTGATGGTAAGGTAAGCCTTGTCGTCTCGGGTGCGAACGCGCACCGTAGCCCCCTCAGCCGGAATATATCCCTGCTGGATATGACTACTAGAAAAGGCGGCGCTTTTGTAAGCGTCGCCCTTCTTGACGAGGAATTTTCTTTCTATTTCCAATCCACTCATTTCTTACTCTTTTTATGCAATAGAAGTTTATTAAGCTATAGAAGCTGCATAGATGGCAAAGAGAGCACCCAGTGCAATCAAAGAGATGAAAATCCACTTTACTACTTTCTCGCCCTTGGCAGCCTGCTTCTTCTGATAAGCCTCATGCTTGGCTCTTCTTAAATCTTTATTTCCACTCATAGTTATCTTATTTTTAGGTTGTTATAATTCTATTGTTCGTCATCGGTAGTTGGGAACTCCATCAGGTATGCCTTGATGAAATCATCTATCTTGCCGTCCATCACGCCATCCACATCAGAGGTCTGATAGTTGGTACGATGGTCTTTCACACGACGGTCGTCGAAGACATAGCTTCTAATCTGGCTTCCCCATTCTATCTTCTTCTTGCCAGC
Source organism: Segatella copri (assembly GCF_002224675.1). Classification (GTDB taxonomy): domain Bacteria; phylum Bacteroidota; class Bacteroidia; order Bacteroidales; family Bacteroidaceae; genus Prevotella; species Prevotella copri_U. The sequence continues at coordinate 13,563 of NZ_NMPZ01000012.1, forward strand.
CTCTATCTTCGCCTTGGCTTCGAGGCGCTTCTTCATGGCGCGGTCGTAGAGTTGACTCTTCAAGAGCAACAATGCCTTGGCACGGTTCTTCGGTTGGTCGCGGGTCTCGGTGTTCTCGATGAGGATTTCTTCCTCCTCGCCCGTATCAGGATCTGTGTACCAATAACGCAGACGGACACCCGACTCCACCTTATTTACATTCTGACCACCGGCACCACTCGAACGGAAAGTATCCCAGGAGAGCTTGGCAGGATCTACATACACCTCGATGGTATCATCCACCAACGGAGTAACAAAGACACTGGCAAAACTGGTCATTCGCTTGCCCTGAGCATTGAAAGGAGATACACGCACCAGACGATGCACACCATTCTCGCTCTTCAGATAACCATAGGCGAACTCGCCGCCCTCGATGGTCATCGTCACGCTCTTGATACCAGCCTCATCGCCTTCCTGCATATCGGTGATGGTTACCTTGTAGCCATGAGCCTCAGCCCAGCGCATATACATACGCATCAGCATCTGCGCCCAATCCTGACTTTCCGTACCACCGGCACCGGAATTGATCTTGAGCACGCAGTCCATCGGATCTTCCTTCTGGCGAAGCATGTTCTTCAACTCCAGGTCTTCGATAGCCTTGATAGCCTTGCTGTAATCGGCATCCACCTCTTCCTCGGTCACCATATCGTCCTTATAGAAATCGAAGGCGAGCTTCAATTCATCGGCATAAAGGCGCACGGTCTTATAGCCATCGAGCCATTTCTGGATGCTCTTCACCTTCTTCATCTGTTCCTGCGCATACTTTGGGTCTTCCCAAAAGTCAGGAGCCTGGGTGCGGAGCTGCTCCTCCTCGAATTCTACTTTCTTCTGGTCGATATTGAGATAATGATGGAGAGCATCGGCTCTGTCCATCACATCTTTCAACTGGTCAGCTGTAATCATTAACTTTGAATTTTGAATTTTAAAGTAAAACCATTATTCCTCATACATTTTGTCAATCTCCGCCTTATAGTTCTTGTTGATGATAGGACGGCGAATCTTCAATGTATTGGTCAACTCTCCCGACTCCATAGAGAAATGGTGAGCCAGAAGGGTGATACGCTTGATTTGCTCATAATAAGCCAGGTGCTGCTGAAGAATCTGGATGCGATCCATCAACATCTTCTGCACCTTCTCGTTGGCACACAGGTCCTCACGGCAGGCGAAGGCGATGTGATGCTCACGAGCCCAATCCTCTACGAGACGGAACTCAGGTACAACGAGGGCTGAAACGAACTTGCGCTGGTCGGCGATGACTGCCACCTGATCAATGAACTTATCCACCAGGAGCAAAGACTCCACCTGCTGCGGAGCGATATATTTACCATTCGAAGTTTTGAACAAATCCTTGATACGCTCGGTGAGGTAAAGCTCACCATCCTTCAGATAGCCGGCATCACCGGTATGGAAGAATCCATCCTTATCGAAGGCCTTGGCATTGGTGGTATCGCGATGATAATATCCTGGAGTGATGGTAGGTCCCTTGAGGAGCACCTCGTTATCCTCACCGATCTTGACCTGGATGCAGGAGATAGGACGACCCACAGAACCCAGGCTGCGCTTCTTGTCGAGATGATCGCAAGATACGGTAGCAAGACTCTCTGTCAAGCCATAACCCACCACCATATTGATACCGATGGCATGTACGAACTCCTCCACCTCAGGACTTACGTAAGCGCCTGCCGTAGGGAAGATATTAGGATTATCCAAGCCCAACTGCTTGCGCACAATGCTCAGGATAGTCTTGTTGACAATCTTATATTCCAGCTCCAGAGCCAAAGGAGGGCGCTTGCAGTTGGCTATATACTCGATATTGCGCTTCCTACCCACTGCCAGAGCATGGTAGAAGAGCTTCTTCTTGACAGGACCAGCATCATCCATCTTAGCCTTTACGGCGATATACACCTTCTCCCAGAAACGAGGCACACTGCACATACAGGTAGGGCGCATTTCGCGCATACTCTCCTGAATCTCCTGTGGATAGGTATTGATGATGAGCTGGGCTCCCTCACTCAAGCAGAGATATGCCCATCCACGCTCAAAGATATGGGTGAATGGAAGGAAATCTATGACACGATCCTTTTCGGTAACAGGAATGCACTCATTGTTTGCCTTCAAAGCAGCATAATACTGGCTATAGGTCAGCATAACGCCCTTGCTGTCACCGGTAGTTCCACTGGTATAGAGGATGTTGGCCAAATCATCCATACTTGCCTGCTTGTAGAGTTCCTCCACTTCGGTCTGACGTGGAAGATTCTCACCCAACTTCAGGAAGTCCTTGAAATAGAGGGCTGCAGGGTCGTGTGTACTGATGCGCACACTGGAATCGAAGATGATGATGCGCTCCAGGGATGGGCAGAGGGCAAAGATACGATGTGCCTTGTCATACTGCTCCTGTTCGCCAACGAAGAGAAAGCGAATCTGGGCATCATTGATCATATATTGAATCTGCTGCTCACTGCTGTTGGCATAGAAAGGAACGGAGGTTACTCTGATACCGTATGCACCAAAATCGGTGTACAGATAATGCACACAGTTCTGTGAGAAGACAGCAATTTTGTCTTGTGGTTTAGCCCCAAGATTGAGGAGGGCATTGCTCACTTGTTTCACTCTTAGGGAAAACTGATTGAATGAAACCGTTTGCCACTGGTCACCACCAAACTTCCTGAAGGTAAGCGCAGGCTTATCTCCCCACTTCTTAGCAAGGTCATGAACCAGAACCGAAAGATGACTATTAATTTGCATAAGCTTAGTATTATAATATTGGTGCAAAGATAATAGAATTTGTTAAGAACACAAAATAAAATGTTGGTTTTTCCACTTTATATGCTCTTTTTTTCGTAACTTTGTCCCCAAAACATTAAAAAGAGAGATTATGATGACACAGGAACAATATGTTAGCGATGCGGTGGAACTGCTTAAAAAGCTGATTGCCACTCCATCGGTAAGCCGCAACGAAAAAGATGCTGCCGACATCATGGAGCAGACCATCCGCAGCTATGGTTTCGAACCGCAGCGCGAGGCAAACAACCTCTGGATTATCGACCCTCACTACGATGAGAGCCGTCCTACCTTGCTGCTCAATGCCCATATCGACACCGTGAAGCCCGTGGCTTCGTGGAGCCGTGATCCTTTTTCTCCAGATGTAGAAGATGGCGTGCTTTATGGTTTGGGTAGCAACGACTGCGGTGGCGGACTGTGCTCTCTTCTTCAGATTTTCCGAATGCTGACGGAGAAGCCGCAGAGCTACAACCTGATTTATCTGGCTTCCGCCGAAGAAGAGGTTTCGGGAAAGGATGGCATCACACGTGCCCTACCCTTGCTTCCACACATCGATCTTGCCATTGTGGGAGAACCTACAGGCATGAATCCTGCCGTAGCCGAAAAGGGACTGATGGTGCTGGATGTGATTGCTCATGGCAAGAGTGGCCATGCGGCAAGAAACGAAGGAGTGAATGCAATCTACGAGGCACTGGATGACATGCGCTGGATTCGTGATTACAAATTCGAGAAGGTAAGCGAATTCCTGGGTCCTACCAAGATGACGCTCACTGTGGTGAATGCCGGAACCCAGCATAATGTGATTCCGGATAAGTGCACGATGCTTGTGGATATCCGAACCAACGAGTTTTACGACAACGAGGAGGTTTACGAGTTTATCCGCCAGCACCTCAAGAGCGAGGTAAAGGCACACAGTTTCCGCCTGAAGTCTTCGCGCATCGACCCGGAGCATCCTCTTATCAGAAAATGTGTAGCTATGGGTATGAAGCCATTCGGAAGTCCTACCCTCAGCGATCAGGCATTGATGCATTTCCCATCCTTCAAGCTGGGTCCGGGCGAATCTTCCCGCTCCCATTCTGCCAACGAGTTTATCCGCATCAGCGAAATACGCGATGCCATTGCTAAATACGAAACCCTCTTAGATGGCGCTGCCATCTAAGAGGGTTTCCTCTATCTTGTTTATACAGGTTACCTTAATGATCTCCTATATTTTATCTTCCCAGCCAAGCCTCAGGGTTAAGCTTGGCAGTCTCTTTTCTAAGCTGGAACTGGAGGATGTTGTCGGAGCCAACGGCACCCAAAGCCTGACGGGTACTAACCTTCTGCCCCTTATGTACGCTGACCGATTTCAGGTTGCAATATACCGAGATGTAGGCACCATGGCGAACCAGGACATTCCACATACCACCGTATCCGAAGACGGCACTCACCTCACCATCGTAGATGCTGCGAGCCACACAACCCGGCCTACCCTGGATATTGATACCCTTGTTGTCGAGGGTAACGCCCTTCAATCCCTGAACATTATACTGACCGAAGTGGCTCACGATGCGATAACCGCCGCTGATAGGCATAGGCAATCTGCCACGGTTTGCCTCGAATCCGCCACTCAACATTCTATCTACCGAACTCAAGGTTGCCGCTTCCTGCGCCTCCTTCTTGGCAGCAGCAATCTCACGGGCCTGACGCTCCTCATCCGCCTTGGCTTTCAGCTCAGCAGCCTTGCGGTCAGCTTCCGCCTTCTTAGCCGCCTGTTCGGCAGCAGCTTCACGAGCCGCCTGTTCTGCGGCAGCACGCTGAGCAGCTTCGGCAGCAGCACGGGCCTTAGCCTGCGCCTTTGCTTTAGCCTTCGCCTCAGCCTGGGCAGCAGCTTCTTCCTGCGCCTTTCTAGCAGCCTCGGCAGCAGCACGAGCCTCCTCGGCAGCCTTTCTTCTTGCAGCCTCGGCAGCAGCCTCACGAGCCTTCGCCTCAGCAATACGACGTGCATTCTCCCTTGCAGCAGCCTCAGCAGCAGCTTTCTTACGCGCCAGTTCCTCTGCACGCTTCTTGGCAGCAGCGGCCGCAGCAGCCTTGCGCTTAGCCTCGGCAGCAGCACGGGCACGAGCCTTGGCTACTTCCTGCTGAATCAAGCGGTCGATCTGAGCATTGATGGCAGCATCCTTCTGGCGCTGATCGGCGATGACAGCCTGAATGGTCTTCTGCTGCTTCTGCAGTCCGTGTACCATCTCCTGCTGCTGGGTCTGCTTGCCTTCAAGAGCAGTTTTCTCCTGCTTGCCCTTATATAATAAGGTATTCTTATGCCCCTTTACATTCTGCAACTGCTTGTGCTTATCGTTCACCTGCTGCTGCTTAGCCTTTACAGCCTCGCCCTGCACCTTCTGGTAAGAAGAGTACTGGCGGATGAACGAGAGACGGCGGTACATCTGGGTCAGGTTCTTGGCACTGAAGATAAACATCAGCTTGTCCTGCACCGTATGATGCCGGCTCATATATCGCATAGAACGGATATACTTGTTCTTTCTATCCTGCAACTGCTGCTGAAGGGTCTTCAACTGCGCCTGCAGGATACCGATGTTTCCATTAATATGATGAATATCCTTCTCGATACCTTCAATCTTCTTCTGACTCTGATCGATTTCGCCATTCAGCGCCATCAGGTCTTCCAGACGCTTTTTCACGTCAGCCTTGTTCTTGCGCAAAGCCTGCTCCTGCTCCCTGATTCTTCGCTGGATATCGGCACGCTGCCCCTGCAATCCTCTGATAGAAGCATTGCTATAGGTAGCAGCACGGCGTTCTGCCTTGGTAGGTGCCTTGGCACGGCGAGCCGCCGGTTTTCTTTGAGCCTGATGCTTACGATTGGCAACAGCGGTTTTCTTCACCGGCTTCTTATGCACCGTTTTCTGCGCATAGGGAGCAAGCGAGAACATGATTGCCAATAGGAAAAATATAATTCGCTTCATTATTCAATACATGATTTCATTGTTTTCTTTCGCGACAAACACTACATACTCATCAGTTTGCCGAGTACATCCTCTGGAGCCACCTTCTTGTACTTGTCAGACACTTCGGTCTGTGCCTCCCATTTACTGTCGGTCTTCACGCTCTTCATATCGATGTTGATCTTCACTACCTGAGGCTTGTTGTTCACCATGGCAGAGAGTGTAAGATTCTGGGTAGCCGGGAACATCTTCACGCCCACGCTCTTGAAATTGCTGTATTTCAGATTGAGCTTGGCTGTGCTGGTGCTTCTGTCCTGATACACCACATTGGCCTCGGTGATTCTGCCCGAATTACGGTTGGCAGTCCAGGTATAGTTCAGTTTGCCATATTGCAGAGCCACAGGTACATTCTCACCCACAGCATCCAGGTTGGCAGAGAATTTTTTCAGGTCTGCATCTGTCACCTTCTTGGTTCCAGGCACGAGCAACTGGTTCCAGAAGAGCGCCTGGAGAGAATAGAAGTTTACGCCCTGCTTCTTCAGGAAATCCACCTGGGTATAATCTGCCTTGATGTATTCCTTGTGAAGGCGGTCGATGATCAGCACATAGTTAGGGGTGAATTCCAGTCTTCCCACCTCTGTACCCAGGATAGGGATGAAGAGCTGGATGCGGATTACCTCATCCTTGCGCATACTCAACTTGCCCGGCACGGTGATGTCCTTATCTGCTGCCTGCAGATTGAAATTCATATTGCCCACAATATTATTGGTATAAACCTGATTATCTGATACTTTCTGAACGAAAGCCAGATTCCTGAGCGCAGCCGACTGCTCCGCCTTTGTCTCGGTTTTCTTATCATTGGCATTCACCTTTCCAGCTCCTTCCATCTTCTTGGTAGTGCCGCAGGAAGCCATCAGCAGGAGTGCCGCAGCAGCTACTGCCATATTCATCTTCTTCATATTCATTACTTCTTTTTACCTTTCTTATTCTTTTTACCCGCAGACTTGCCTGCCACTTTCGATTTCTTGAGCTCAGCAGCTGCAGGGTTCTTCTTTCGTTGGAATTCTTCCTCGGAAATATATTGCTTATTTTCTATCTTCCATTTCAGAATTTCGGTCTGATGATCGTCATCCAAGGCCTGTTTCCAATAGCCGACAGCCTCATTCACCATACCGTTCATGGCGTAAATATCGCCGGCATGCTCCAATACCGTACTGTTATTCTCGGTAGAATCACGGTTCTTGAGAGCCGCATCGATGTAGGTCTTGGCATCTACATAACGCTCTTCCATAAACAGAATCCAGGCGTAGGTATCAAGATAGGTACCATTGTTCGGTTCCAGCTTGATGGTCTTGTAGCTCATTGCCTCAGCCTTGTGCAGGTCCTTGCCTTCCTCGCTCAGATAGTAGGCGTAGTTGTTGAGCGCCATTACGTTGTCGGCTTTCCACTGCAGACAGGAATCATAGGCTGCAAAGGCTGCATCCTTCTGATTCTTCTGATGCAGGATGTCGCCCATCACGGCATAGAGATCAGAAACCAGGTCGTTGGCAGAGAGTTTATTCACCTGAGCCACACCCAGCCGGAACTCATTGAGCGCCGCATCTTCGTCCTTATTCTGATAGTAAGCCATACCTCCGAAATAATAGAAGATCATCTCTTCCGGATTGTATTCGTGGGCAGCCTTCGCCTGTTCGATCACCTCATGATACTTCTTCTGATTCCAGAGCAGCTGAATGGTCTGGATGCGCGCATTGGCATTGTCAGGAGCGATATCAAGCACCTTTTTGAAGGCTGAAATCACAGAGTCGGGCGGCATCTTCTTCAAACTCATATAGGCAGCACGCACCTCGGCTATTTCAGAAGACGGCTGTGGCACATTGAGCACCTTATCGAAGAGGGCGATGACCTTGGTAGAGTCGCCGCCTTCGGTTTCATTGTTCTGGATGAAGGAACGGAACATCATGATCTTGGTCTGGGTATCCGTCTTCTGACTCATCAGAATCTTATCGAGCATGCCATTCGCCAGATCCGCCTGCTTGGTGGCATTGTAATAATCGTAGAGCGACATCTGGGCGTAGGAATTATCCGGTTCTTCCTTCAGCACATCGGTGAAGTACTTGAACGCTTCCTTCTGACGGTCGTGCTGCATCAGCCAGTTGCCCAGCATGGTTTTATACTGCATATCCAGAGGATGCTGTTCTACAAGCGACTTCAGTTCGTTATAGGCAGCCTTCTTGTCATCCATCATCTCATGGATACGCATCTTGGTGAGTGTAAACTGCTCGCTCTCACCTTCTTCGGTCTCCAGACGGTTGACGGTATTGAGCATCATCTTGAAGTTCTTCTGCTGCTGATAGAGCTGCGCCAACACGCGGAGCACATCCGTATTGCTGTGATTCTTGGCATAGACAGCCTCGTAGGCATTGATGGCATCCTCGTATTTTCCCTTGCTGATATAGTATTGGGCGAGTCGCTCTGCAAAAATCAGGTTCTCAGGATCCTGCTCTATCGCCTTCTGCAATCGCAGAAGACCCAGCGAATCCTGCTTCATCTCGGTCAAATAGAGAGACAGATAATAATTTGCCGTTGCCGAGTTAGGATCGATGTTCCGGGCGTGTTCGTAGAGATCGAAGGCGGCAGAATAATTGCCAGCTGCATGCTGGCGAGCCGCCTCGGTCAAGAAGTAATCATATCGCTTACGATTGTTTGGAGAAAGCGAATCCACCCTTACAGTCTGCTGTTGCTGTCCGACAGGCTGCATCTTCTTTTTCCGGGCGAGCGAAGGCAAGGCTATGGCGCCGATGAGCACCACAGTCACCCAGACTCCCATGTTTCTTAAATCTATCTTCACTATCAAATCTTATCTAAAAATCCTTATTTTATTTTACGCCGGTATGACCATAACCGCCTGCACCACGCTCAGTTTCATCCAGCTCCTCCACCTCGATGAAGTCGCACTGTTCGTGCTTGGCAAGCACCATTTGTGCGATGCGCTCGCCATCATTGATGACGAAGTCTTGCTGTGAGAAGTTGATGAGCAGCACCATGATTTCGCCACGGTAATCGGCATCGATGGTACCCGGAGTATTGAGCACGGTGATGCCATGCTTCAGAGCAAGACCGCTGCGAGGACGGATCTGTGCCTCATAACCAGCCGGCAATGCCATGAAAAGCCCCGTAGGAACGAGTCGGCGCTCCATAGGATGAAGCACGATAGCCTCATCGATATTAGCACGCAAATCCATGCCCGCACTCTGAGGTGTGGCAAACGCAGGGAGAGGCTGATGCCCCTTATTGATAATCTGTACTTTCAGCATAATTTTCTATTTTTCTGCAAAAATACTGCTTTTTAACCGAATAATCGCATTTTAGACGTGAAAATGATATAATTTATCCTTTTTTATTTTGATTTATCCTAACTTTCGTGTATTTTTGCACAATAGACAACATAAAAGACTCATAATACAGAAAGAATATGGAATGGACCCAACTCATATCTAACAAGCGATTCGGACAGGAGCATAAGCACGCCGAGCGCCACGATGACCGCTCGGAGTTCAAGCGCGATTACGACCGTCTGATCTTCTCTTCGGCTTTCCGCCGATTGCAGAACAAGACGCAGGTCTTCCCCTTACCGGGCAGCATCTTCGTACACAACCGCCTCACTCACAGCCTGGAAGTGGCAAGTGTGGGTATGTCGCTGGGCAACGATATCTCCCGCCACATCATCCAGAAGCGCCCGGAGCTGAAGGATACACTCTTCGAGGAAATCAGAACCATCGTGAGTGCAGCCTGCCTGGCGCACGATCTGGGCAATCCTCCCTTCGGTCATTCCGGAGAAAAAGCCATCCAGACTTTCTTCAGCGAGGGTGCCGGACAGGGATTGAAAGATGAAGTTTCTGCCGAGTTCTGGGACGACATCACCCATTTCGAGGGTAATGCCAACGGCTTCAGAATCCTGACGCATCAGTTTAAAGGTCGCCGCCAGGGTGGTTTCGTGATGACCTATCCTATGCTTGCTGCCATCGTGAAATATCCTTTTGCCAGCAGTTTGGCTGGGAAGCACGGCAAGTTTGGATTTTTTACTTCCGAAGCCGAATCTTACCAGAAGGTTGCTGAGGAGTTGGGAATCCTAAGAAAATCGAAACCGGGAGAGCCTCTGGAATATGCCCGCCACCCGCTGGTGTATATGGTAGAAGCAGCTGATGATATCTGTTATGAGATTATGGACATCGAAGACTCCCACAAACTCAAAATCTTATCCTTCGAGGAGACAGCTGACTTACTGCTGGGATTCTTTGACGAGGAAACCCAACAGAAGATTCGCCAGCGAATCCTGGATGAGGGATTGACAGATGAAAACGAACAGGTAGTGTACATGCGTGCCTGCGTAATCGGAAAGCTTGAGAACGAATGCGTCAATGTTTTTCTGAATCACGAAGAGGAGATTCTTGCCGGCACTTTCGAGGGATGTCTCATCGAACATATCGCCGAACATCAGCGCCAAGCCTATCAGAAATGTACGCAGGTTTCCCGCAAGAAAATCTATGCCAGCAAACCGGTTCTCGACATCGAACTTTCGGGTTACAAGATCATGGCTACCCTGATGGAGGTCTTCATCGATGCCGCCGTGAATCCATCCCGCTTCTACTCCAAGCAACTCCTGAGAAGGGTAAGCAGCCAGTACGACATAGAGAACGAGAATCTGGAGGAGCGAATCATGGCGATATTGGATTACATCAGTGGCATGACGGATATCTATGCACTCGACATCTATCAGAAAATCAACGGAATAAGTCTGCCGATAGTATAGAAACAAAGCAATCTCTTACTTACCTAAGAAAGTATAATGGAATATTGGCATTCTTTGCCTTATTCCATTTACTGCCTGGTTATGGCAAGATATTGCCCTTTACCAGGGCAACTTTGTGCCATTGCCAGGCACAAAACGATACGTCGGGAGATAAAATTCAGCTGAACTATCTGTAAAAAGACTACTCTCGCTTTTACTCTTCACTCTTCACCAAATCGACTGAACCCCCTATAAACACTGGGGGTGTGGGCGGTGAAGAGTGGTGGTTCACTCTTCACCACTCTTCACCACTCTTCACTTATCGCGAGGTTCAGCTATCATTTATTCCAAGATCTGGTCTTCATTGATGACAGGGTCTGGTCTTCATTGATGACAAAGCCTAGTCTTCATTGATGACGGAACCATTGCCTCTCTGATATTCTTTCCTCTAAAATAATATGGGTGAAGAGTGGTGAAGAGTGGTGAAGTGTCAGTTCAACTCTTCACCCGTCTAACCATCTAATTTACAACACCTTAAACCTTCCCGGTGAAGAGTGAAGAGTAAATTAGAAAATACTATTCTTTTTCCTTGTAGAAAATCTTGTTGGCACCGCTTGTAATCTTCAGCGCCTCAGGATGCTCCTCAATAAAGCTGTTGATATGGCGGATACGCTTCTCCTCCAGGATTTCATCCACGGCAATGAGAATGCCCGTCTCCTCTACATCGCCGAAGCCATAATTGATGGCTGTACCAAAGAGCTTCATGGTAGGACTGAGGTTCATATAGGCATTCACCAGAGGAGGTATATTGAAACCGAGCTGGCGAATCTCATGATTCAGAATGCGATAGTCAGCACGGAAATCATCTTCCGTGAAGATAGCTGCCATCTCGCTCTCAGGAGTTTCCAACTTCAATGGCTTCATCGGAATCACCAGGTTCTCCTTGTCATCAAAATGCTTCTTGAGGAAGTAGAGAATCATATCGCGGCCACGACGGATGTAAGAAGGATACATCGTCATCTTGCCGAAGAAATACTTTACATCCGGATAGAGCACGGTAAGGGCACCCAATCCGTCCCAGAGATTGTCAAGAGCAAAGATACTCTTGGTATTCTTGCGCACATTCTGATACTCGAGAGAGACGAACGAACGGCCCAGCTCCACAGTATATGGCATGTATTCCTTCAGGAACTTATCTGAAAAGTGGAACATGTGACTGGTAGCAAGCTTAGGCTGCCCCTTTTCATCAAGTTCCCAATCCTTGCCCAGGAGATAACGGTAGCCACCAATAATCTCGTTAGCATCTGGATTCCAGACAATAAGCTGCTTGTAGCAGTTGTCACCAAAGTCGAATTCGTCAAGGTCCATCGATTTACCCGTTCCACCACCTGCTTCGCGGAAAGCGATTTCACGAAGGCGACCAATTTCCTTCAATACATTTGGCGAATCATTAGCCGTAACGATATAGATTTCGTTATGACTCTTGTTGGTCATACGAAGCTGCTTCTCGGGAGTCAACTCGCTCTTCAGCAGTTCGCGGTCAATCGGTTGGATGATTTCTTCTTCCATAATTCTCTATATAATATCGATAATTATCTTGTTCTATTTCTCTTACTTTTTCTATGATTGCTCACTGTAAAAGGGTTCTCACTAGAGTTCGTAAACCCTGTCCTTCACATACTGCGCCCACTCTGTAGCCGACTTGCTGTGATCGAAAGTCTGCCAGGGAATCGGCTTGCCGATGGCGATGCGGAAATGCTTGCCCACATTCTTGTACATTTCATCCACAAGGAACATCATGGCAAGGTTGAAAGGCAGATGCTTGTCGCTGAACCTGGCGATGCGATAGAACCTTTCGGAGTTCTGCCCACCGAAATGGATAGGCACCACATCACGCTGATATTCCACACTCTTGGAGATGAAAGTCTTCTTCCAAGGCAAATCGCGGATGCTGCCATCAGGCTGCTTGCGGCTGTTCAGTCCCGCAGGGAACATCAGCATGTGGTTGTCGCTCTGGAATCCAGCCTCTACCATGCGAGGGAAGTCACGACTCTGTCTGCCGGTCTTATTGATACCGATGCTCACCGGCTTCAAGCCCGGGAGATTGAGCAGCAGATCGTTTACCAGATAGCGGAACTTACCATCGTAATGCGTTCCGATGATGGAGCCGAGGCACACGCCGTCCTGTCCGCCCAGCGGATGATTAGACACGAAAGTATAGAGTTTGCCATCATTCTTATCCGGCAAATTCTCCAAGCCTACGATTTCAACATCCATCTTCAGATAGCGCACGCATTCTGTAAGCCACTCCGTACCGGAGAGGTTTCGGCTTTCCCACAAGAACTTGTTCACTTCGTCTTCGTGTATAATCTTTTTTAGCCACGACACGAGGAATCCGGGAACAAATTTAGCTTTGCTCCCCATCTTGTTCTTCAGTATCTTTTCTATGTCTATCGTTTTCTCTATTGAACCACTCATTTTTAGTAAACCTAATAAGTACGTGCAAAGTTAGTTTTTCTTTTTTAAATATGAGTCATTTTTCCCGAAAAATTATCAATAAAGCTAAAAAATAGTGCATTTTTCCATCTTTTCGGGAGAAATCAAGACAAAAAACATCGTTTTTCGCGAATTACTAGATACCAGCGAATAAAGAGCGTAAAATGAAAAAAATCATTTTTTTGCGCCCGTTTCATAAAATTTGTGGGGAAACATGGAGCTATGTGAGGATTTTTATGTACCTTTGGAGCCGAATTCCTATTAAATAGGTACATACGCGCTGTATATAAGTACATGCACGTGAAAGAAACAAGTTAAAAATAAGTAACTTACAAAAGAAAAAGAATCAAGAAGAATGATCAAGACAGCAGAAACATATCACGTACCCGTGCTCCTCAAAGAGAGCGTTGACGGACTCAACATCCAACCAGGCGGCATCTATGTAGATGTTACCTTCGGCGGTGGAGGACATTCCAGAGAAATCATCTCCCGCCTGAGCGAGGGAGCACATCTCTACAGCTTCGACCAGGACGCTGATGCCGAGCGCAACGTGGTGGCAAATCCCAACTTCACCTTCGTATGCTCCAACTTCAGATACCTGAAGAACTGGATGAGATACTATGGCGTAGAGGGACTGGACGGACTACTCGCCGACCTCGGTGTATCGAGTCATCATTTCGACGACGAGACCCGCGGATTCTCCTTCCGCTTTGATTCTCCTCTCGACATGCGCATGAACAAGAGAGCCGGGAAGACTGCTGCCGACATCGTGAACGAATACGAGGAAGAGGCACTTGCCGACATCTTCTATCTCTACGGCGAACTGAAGAATTCCCGCCGCATCGCTTCAGCGCTGGTCAAGGCAAGAGCCGCAAGCCCTATCAAGACCACCAAGGACTTCATGGCTGCCGTGGAACCCCTCTTCAAGCGAGAGCGGGAGAAGAAGGAGATGGCCAAGCTCTTCCAGGCACTGCGCATAGAGGTGAATCACGAGATGGATGCCCTGAAAGAAATGCTCCGCTCTGCCACCGAACTGCTCAAGCCGGGAGGAAGACTCTCGGTGATTACCTATCACTCACTGGAAGACCGCATCGTGAAGAATATGATGAAGGCGGGCAATCCAGAGGGCAAGGTAGAACAGGACTTCTTCGGAAGAATCGAGACACCTTTCAAGCTCGTCAACAACAAGGTAATCATACCAGACGCCGATGAGCAGGAGAGAAACCCGAGAAGCCGCAGCGCCAAGTTGAGAATCGCAGAAAAGAAATAGAGTAAATGAGATTATCATGTAACTGCAATCATGTAATGCAATAGAAAATGAAACAAGATAAAGAAAAACCAGAAACAAGCATCCCGGCAGAAGAGCAGAAGACGCAGGTTTCTGAGTCGGCAAAGACCAAGGAGAAAGCACCGACTACTGAAAAGCAGAAGGCGCAGGCTTCTGAAGAGCAGAAATCGGAACCGGAAGCTCCCAAACCGGCTCCGCAGGCTTCGCTCAAGGAAGTGATTGCCAAGCAGGCCATCGAGGAGGAAGTGTCGGGTTCTGCCAGCTTCACACTGCGCAAGATTCTGGGTGGTGACATCCTCACCGCACAAATCATCAGAAAGCAGATATGGCTGTTCATGCTCATCGTGGTTTTCATCATTATCTACATATCCAACCGATACAGCATCCAGAAGGATCTCATCGAATTGGATCAACTGCAAAAAGAGCTGCAAGACACGAAATACAAAGCACTGTCAACCAGCAGTCAGATAACAGAGAAGAGTCGTGAAAGCAATGTGCTCGATATGCTGAAACACAGCAAGGACAGCACCCTGCACATCGCCACACAACCTCCTTACATCATAAACGTACCAGAAGAATGAGCAAGTTTGAGCATAAGAAAGTAATGCCGCGCTATAGTGCCATCGCCATCATCATGACCCTGATTGCCACCGCCATCGTAGGAAAAGCACTCTACATCATGACGGCTAAGCACGACTACTGGATGCAGGTTGCCGAGCGACAGAAGAAAGACTCCGTGACCGTGAAGCCTAACCGAGGCAACATCCTGAGCTGCGCAGGACAGCTGATGGCGAGTTCGCTGCCAGAGTTCAAGGTATTCATGGACTTCAAGGCGCTAACCGAAGCCGGCAACGACTCGCTTTGGGATGCAAAGCAGGATTCCATCTGCCAGGGACTCCACAAGATATTCCCGGAGAAGACAGCAGAGGAATTCAAGCGCCATCTCATAGAGGGACGCGGCAAGAAGAGCCGCCACTGGGCGGTATATGGAAGTCGTATCGACTATAACACCTTCACCGAGGTGAAGGCGCTGCCAATTTTCCGCCTCACTCCCTACAAGAGCGGATTCCACTGGGAGGAATACAATGCCCGCACCCGCACCTACGGTTCGCTGGCAGGAAGAACCATCGGAGCCATGTTTGGTGCCAAGGATACCGCCAGATTCGGACTGGAGCTGAGCTATGACTCCATCCTGCGCGGAACCAATGGTATCGTGCATCGCCGCAAGGTGCGCAACAAGTTCCTCGACATCACCGACACCCCTCCTATCGACGGTGCCGACATCGTTACCACCATCGATGTGAGCATGCAGGATCTTGCCGAGCGCTCACTCATCGAAGAGTTGAAGGAAATCAATGCCAACGTGGGTGTAGCCATCGTGATGGATGTGCCTACCGGCGACATCAAGGCCATTGTAAACATGGAAAAATGCTTCGATGGCGAATACAGAGAGATTCACAACCATGCCGTGAGCGACCTTCTGGAGCCGGGTTCGGTATTCAAGCCAGCCTCGCTGCTCGTAGCACTCGATGACGGCGTGGTAGATACTACCTATCGCGTGGAAACGGGATGTGGTGTCTGGCAGATGTACGGACGAGATATGAAGGACCATAACTGGCGAAAGGGCGGATATGGAATGCTGACCTTCGCAAAGACACTGTGGTACAGTTCTAACATCGGTGTGAGCCGAATCATCGACGACCACTACCACAACTGTCCGGAGAAATTCGTACAGGGCATCTATCGCACCGGTCTGCACGACGACCTGAAGATTCCACTGGTGGGAGCTACTCCTGCCCGAATCCGAATGCCGCACAGAAACAGCCACGGACAGTATGACAACTGGGCAAAGACCAGCTTGCCATGGATGAGTATCGGATACGAGACGCAGGTGCCACCGATCTCTACCCTCACCTTCTACAACACCATCGCCAACAACGGCAAGATGATGCGTCCTAGATTCGTGAGCAAGGTAGTGAAGAACGGAGAAACCATCATGGAGTTTCCTCCAGAGGTGATGCGCGAACAGATAGCCAAGCCGCAATCCATCAAGAAGATGCAAACCATCCTGGAACAGGTGGTTAGCCTGGGACTGGGCAAAAAAGCCGGTTCACCTAACTTCAAGGTTGCCGGAAAGACCGGTACGGCTCAGGTTTCCAAGGGAGCCGGCGGTTACAAGAACGGCATTACCAACTATCTGGTGAGCTTCGCCGGCTACTTCCCAGCCGACAATCCGCGCTACAGCTGTATCGTCTGCATTCAGAAATCAGGTTTGCCAGCTTCCGGCGGAAGCATGAGTGGTAAGGTATTCCACGACATTGCCGAAGGCATCATGGCACAGAGCCTGAAACTCGACGTGAAGGATGCCAAGGATTCAGCCTCCATCTTCGTTCCGGACGTGAAGAACGGAAACGTGCTGGCTGCCGACTACGTACTCACCCACCTGGGCATCAAGACCAACACCAACTGGAGTGGAAGCTACGCCAACGGCAATCCTATCTGGGGCAAGGCAGAACGCATAGGAAGCAGAAGCATCAAGCTTTTCAAAGAGAAGCAATACGGCAAAAGCACCGTGCCCGATATTACAGGCATGGGAGCCAGAGACGCTATCTTCTGCATGGAGAGCAGAGGAATCAGAACCAGGATTCATGGCAGAGGCAAGGTAATCAAGCAGAGTCTCATGCCGGGAACACCGGTCAAGAAGGGTTCCATCTGTATCATCGAATTGAACTAATATATATAATAAGGTGTAAATACATAAAGATATTAAATATGAAGTTACAAGAATTACTCAAAAACATCGAGCCGATTCAGATTGTCGGTGATGCTGATGTAGAGGTTTCGGGCGTAAACATCGACTCCCGAAAGATTAAGGAAGGTCACTTGTTCGTTGCAATCAAGGGCACTCAGGTTGACGGCCACCAGTTTATTTCAAAGGCATTGGCCCTGGGCGCAAAGTCGGTTTTGTGCGAGGATATGCCTGAGGAGAAAATCGAAGGCGTAACTTACATTCAGGTAGCATCTACCGAAGATGCTGTAGGTAAAGTGGCTACACTCTTCTATGGAGATCCATCCAAGAAGCTGAAGTTGGTTGGCGTGACTGGCACTAATGGCAAGACCACCATCGCCACCTTATTATATAATATGTTCCGCAAGTTCGGACATAAGTGCGGTCTGCTCTCCACCGTCTGCAATTACATTGAGGGCGAGGCAATTCCTGCCGACCACACTACCCCAGACCCTATCGAGCTGAACATGCTGCTGGGCAAGATGGTAGAGGCAGGATGCGAATACGCCTTCATGGAGTGCTCTTCTCATGCCATCGCACAGAAGCGTATCGGCGGTTTGGAGTTCGCCGGCGGACTGTTCACCAATCTCACCCGCGACCATCTCGACTATCACAAGACATTCGAGAACTACCGCAACGCCAAGAAGGCTTTCTTCGACGGTCTGCCTAAGACTGCCTTCGCCATCACCAATGCCGACGACAAGAACGGCATGATCATGGTACAGAACACCAAGGCTACCGTGAAGACCTACTCTACTCGCTCTATGGCAGACTTCAAGGCAAGAATCCTGGAGTGTCACTTCGGCGGCATGTATCTGGAGATAGATGGCAGAGAGGTAGGCGTACAGTTTATCGGAAAATTCAATGTAAGCAATCTGCTTGCCGTATATGGTGCAGCCGTCATGCTCGGCAAGAAGCCGGAGGATGTACTCGTAGTGATGAGTACCCTTCACAGCGTAAGCGGACGATTGGAGCCAATCCAGTCGCCAGAAGGCTATACAGCCATCGTTGACTATGCTCATACACCAGATGCATTGGAGAACGTACTGAATGCCATTCACGAAGTTCTCGACGGCAAGGGCGGCGAAGTGATTACCGTCTGCGGTGCCGGTGGAAACCGTGACAAGGGCAAGCGCCCGTTGATGGCTCAAGAGGCTGTCAAGCAGAGCGATAAGGTTATCATCACCAGCGACAATCCTCGCTTCGAAGAGCCACAGGACATCATCAACGACATGCTGGCTGGTCTCAACGCCCAGCAGATGAAGAAGGTGATCAGCATCGTTGACCGCAAGGAAGCAATCCGCACAGCCTGCATGCTGGCCAAGAAGGGCGATGTAATCCTCGTTGCCGGAAAGGGACATGAAGACTACCAGGAGATCAAGGGCGTGAAGCATCACTTCGACGACAAGGAAGTGCTTCGCGAAATCTTCGGTATCAACAAGTAGTATTATCATCTAATAGAAAAAGAGAAGAAGAAAAATGTTATACTATCTTTTTAGATTTCTGGAGCAGTGGGGCATTACAGGTTCCCACATGTGGGGTTACATTTCATTCCGTGCCCTGCTCGCACTGATTTTATCACTCGTCATCTCTGCATGGTTTGGCGAGAAGTTCATCAAGTACCTCAAGAGCAAGCAGATTACCGAGACCCAGCGCGATGCCAGCATCGACCCATTCGGCGTAAAGAAGATTGGTGTCCCATCCATGGGTGGCGTCATCATCATCCTGGCCATCCTCGTACCGGTATTGCTGCTCGGCAGATTGCGCAACATCTATCTGATCCTGATGATCATCACTACCGTATGGCTTGGTTTCCTCGGTGGTATGGATGACTTCATCAAGATTTTCAAGCGCGACAAAGAGGGACTGAAGGGCAAATACAAAATCGTAGGACAGGTTGGTATCGGCCTCATCGTAGGTCTGGTGCTCTGGGCTTCTCCAGACGTGAAGATGAACGAGAACCTCGCCATCGAACGCCAGGGACAGGAGACGGTGGTAAAGCATCGTGCAGAGGCACGAAAGTCATTGAAAACCACCATACCATTCATCAAGGGGCATAATCTCGACTACTCCAGCATCACCAGCTTCTGTGGTGAGCACAAGGTAGCTGCAGGCTGGATTCTCTTTGTAATCATGACCATCTTCGTGGTTACCGCCGTTTCCAACGGTGCCAACCTCAACGATGGAATGGATGGAATGTGTGCCGGAAACTCCGCCATCATAGGTGTGGCATTAGGCATTCTTGCGTATGTGTCGTCGCACATCGAGTTTGCCGCCTACCTCAACATCATGTATATTCCTGGCTCCGAGGAGCTGGTGGTATTCTTCTGTGCCTTTATCGGAGCCCTCATCGGCTTCCTCTGGTACAATGCCTACCCTGCGCAGGTGTTCATGGGCGATACCGGTTCGCTCACCATCGGCGGTATCATCGCCGTGGGCGCCATCATCATCCACAAGGAGCTGATGCTGCCTATCCTCTGCGGAATCTTCTTCGTAGAGAGCCTCAGCGTGATGATGCAGGTATATTACTACAAGCTGGGTAAGCGCAGAGGCATCAAGCAGCGCATCTTCAAGCGCACGCCTATCCACGACAACTTCCGTACACAGGACAGCCAGCTGGATCCAGACTGCAAGTATCTGTGGAAGAAGCCTCGCAACTGCTACCACGAATCGAAGATTACCATCCGTTTCTGGATCGTGACCATCATCCTGGCAGCACTCACCATCATCACATTGAAGATTAGATAAAACAAAGGCTCTTATCAGCCTGACAAGAAAAAGATACAACAATGAGCAAAATTGTAATTTTAGGAGCTGGCGAAAGTGGCGCAGGTGCTGCCGTGCTGGCGAAGAAAGAGGGATTCGAGGTATTTGTCTCTGACATGTCTAAGATCAAGGACAACTACAAGAAGTTGATGGACGACCACGGCATTGAGTGGGAAGAGGGACATCATACTGAAGAGAAAATCTTAGACGCTGATGAAGTCATCAAGAGCCCGGGCATTCCTAAGGAAGCCCCTATGATTCAGAAACTGATGGCAAAGGGTACTCCTATCATCAGCGAAATAGAATTTGCAGGCAGATATACAGATGCCAAGATGATCTGCATCACAGGTAGCAATGGCAAGACCACAACTACTTCGCTGATCTATCACATCATCAAGTCGGCTGGCTACGATGTAGGACTGGCTGGCAATATCGGCAAGAGTCTGGCGCTGCAGGTGGCAGAGACACCTCATAAGTACTACGTCATCGAACTGAGCAGTTTCCAGCTTGACAACATGTACGAATTCCGTGCCAACGTGGCAATCCTGCTCAACATCACTCCAGACCATCTGGACCGCTACGAGTTCAAGATGCAGAACTATACCGATGCCAAGATGCGCATCACACAGAACCAGACAGAGGAAGACAGCTTCATCTTCTGGAACGATGATCCTATCGTGAAGAAGGAACTGGAGAAGTATGACCTCAAGTCACACCTCTGTCCATTCTCAGAATTCAACGAGGAAGGATGCGTGGGCTACATCGAGGACGGCAAGTACAAACTCAACTTCCCATCAGCCTTCGAGATGCCACAGGCAGACATGAGCCTGCGCGGCAAGCACAACATCTACAACAGCCTGGCAGCAGGACTCGCCTGCAACATCGTAGGCATCGACCACGAGACCCTGCACAAGGGCCTCAACGACTTCCCAGGCGTAGAGCACCGACTGGAGAAGGTGGGCAAGTTCAAGGGAGTTTACTATGTAAACGACTCAAAGGCTACCAATGTGGATGCTTGCTGGTACGCTCTGGAGAGCATGACAACCCCTACCATCCTCATCATCGGTGGTAAGGACAAGGGCAACGATTATAACCAGATCAAGGACCTGGTAAAGGAGAAGTGTGCAGGTATCGTATATCTCGGAGCCGACAACCAGAAGCTGCACGACAACTTCGACGCCCTGGGCATTCCTGTTCGCGACACCCACAGCATGAAAGACTGCGTGGCTGCCTGCCAGGAGCTGGCCAAGCCAGGCGACACCGTATTGCTGAGCCCATGCTGCGCCAGCTTCGACCTCTTCAAGAACATGGAGGACCGCGGCGAGCAGTTCAAGGCACTGGCAAGAGCCATCGGTGAATAACTTTTCATTTGGCAAGAACTTAAGTGATAATAATTTTAGAGATAGGACAGTTAAGAAATGAACAATAAGACCATAGGCAACATATTCAAGGGAGACAAGGTCATCTGGATGGTCTTCTTCTTTCTCTGTATGATAAGCATCATAGAGGTGTATTCCGCCTCTAGCTCCTTGTCTTACAAGAGTGGTAACTATATGGCGCCGGTAATACGCCATATAGGTCTCCTTTTTCTAGGCTTAGGCACCATGATATGTATGCTCAAGGTTAAGTGTAAGTACTTCAAGATCGTCACTCCTTTTGTGATATTTCCATCTCTGGGCTTACTCATCTGGGTTTTGATAGCGGGACAATCCACCAATGGCGCATCCCGCTGGATTAACCTGGTGGGCATCCAGTTTCAGCCTTCGGAAATAGCCAAGGGAGCGGTGGTGCTGGTAGTGGCACAGATTCTCAGTGCAATGCAGACGCAGAATGGTGCAGAACGGAGAGCCTTCAAGTATGTCTTGACGGCCTGCTGCCCGTTTATCATCCTCATCGGACTTGAGAACTTATCCACCGCCATGCTTCTGTGCATCACCATCTTATGCATGATGATCATCGGAAGAGTACCTATGAGTCAGATAGGCAAACTCGTGGGCAGCGTCTTGATATTTATCTGCGTTGTCTTCGCCGGCGTTATGATCGTGGGTGAAGACAAGGAAAACGGAGGAAACAAGCCGGAAAATACGCTCACAGAGAACATCAACGAGAAGGAAGAAGCACCAGGTATGGCAGAGAAGATGTTCCACCGAGCAGATACCTGGAAAGCACGTATCGACAAGTTTATCAATTCCAAGCCAGTGGCTCCGGAAGACGTGGACCTGGATAAGGATGCGCAGGTGGCCCATGCCAACATCGCCATCGCCTCATCGAATATCGTGGGAAAGGGACCGGGAAACTCCGTAGAACGAGATTTTCTCTCTCAGGCATTCTCCGACTTCATCTACGCCATCATCATCGAGGAAATGGGACTGTGGGGTGCCTTCTTTGTGGCATTCCTCTACATCATTCTGCTCTTCAGAGCCGGGCGAATCGCCAACCGGTGTGAGAACACATTCCCAGCATTCCTGTGCATGGGACTTGCCATCATGCTGGTTATCCAGGCACTGTTCAACATGGCTGTAGCTGTGGGCTTGGCACCGGTTACTGGTCAGCCACTTCCGCTCATCAGCCGAGGTGGAACCTCAACCATCATCAACTGTCTCTACCTGGGCATCATCTTAAGCATCAGTAGAACCGCAAAAAAGAAAGATTTGCCTCAAAACGAAGCAAATTTTGACAAATTTGCTGCTGCATAACAAAAGAGTATCATAAATAAGGTAAAAAATGCCATTAAATGGATTTTTTTGCTTACCTTTGCGTGAAAATTGTTGACCCTCGGGTCGTAAACAAGAATGGATTATGAATAATGAACTGAGAATTATCATAAGTGGAGGCGGTACAGGCGGTCATATATTCCCTGCCGTATCCATCGCAAACGCCATCAAGGCAAAGCGCCCTGATGCCAAAATATTGTTTGTTGGAGCACTTGGCAGAATGGAAATGCAGCGTGTTCCTGCAGCGGGTTATGAAATCAAAGGATTGCCTATCTGCGGTTTCGACAGAAAGCATCTGCTCAAGAACATCGCTGTTCTCTTCAAGATATGGAAGAGCCAGCACATGGCCAAGAGCATCATCAAGAATTTCAAGCCAATGGCTGCTGTAGGTGTGGGCGGATACGCCAGCGGTCCTACACTCAACGTTTGCGCTAGCAAAGGTATTCCATGCCTCATCCAGGAACAGAACTCATACGCAGGTGTGACCAACAAGCTCCTGGCAAAGAAGGCAGAAAAGATATGCGTGGCTTACGAAGGAATGGAACGTTTCTTCCCTGCCGACAAAATCATCATGACGGGAAATCCAGTACGCCAGAACGTATTGGAGACTACCCTCACCAAGGAAGAGGCACGAAAGCAGTTCGGTCTCGACCCTGATAAGAAAACCATCCTGCTCGTGGGCGGAAGCCTCGGTGCAAGAACCATCAACGAGAGCGTGCTTCAGCACCTCGACCTCGTGAAGGAAAGCGGCGTGCAGTTTATCTGGCAGACAGGTAAGTACTACAACGCAGCCATCATGGAGCAACTCAAGGGCAAGGAACTGCCAATGCTCAAGGTTACCGACTTCATCAGCGACATGGGCGCAGCTTACAAGGCTGCCGACCTCGTGATCAGCCGTGCCGGAGCCAGCAGTATCAGTGAGTTCTGCCTCATCGGAAAGCCAGTCATCCTCGTCCCAAGCCCTAACGTGGCAGAAGACCATCAGACCAAGAATGCCATGGCACTGGTAAACAAGGATGCAGCCATCTACGTGAAAGATGCTGATGCGCCAAACGAATTGCTCCAGAAAGCCATCAACACAGTCAAGAACGAGGATAAACTCAACTCACTCCGTGAGAACATCAAGAAATTAGGATTAAAGAACTCAGCCGACGTCATCGCCGACGAAGTAATCAAATTAGCAACAAGATAATGGAAATCAAGGATATTAAAGCAGTTTATTTTGTAGGTGCAGGCGGCATCGGTATGAGCGCCATCGCCAGATACTTCCTCAGCAAGAAGTTGGTTGTAGCCGGATACGACAAGACTCCTTCCAATCTCACTCACGAGTTGGAGAAAGAAGGAATGCTCATCCACTACGAAGAGAATGTAGATCTCATCCCTGAGGCTTGCAAGGATGCCAGAAATACGCTGGTTGTCTATACACCAGCCATCCCTGCTGAGCACAAGGAGCTGGTTTACTTCCGCGAGAATGGATTCACCATCGAGAAGCGTGCACAGGTTCTGGGTACCCTGACCCGCACCCACAAGGGACTGTGCGTGGCAGGTACACACGGCAAGACTTCTACTTCTACCATGTGTGCCCACATCATGCACCAGAGCCATCTCGACTGCAATGCCTTCCTCGGAGGAATCTCCAAGAACTATGGCACCAACTACATTCTCTCGGACAAGAGCGACTTCGTAGTCATCGAGGCAGATGAGTTTGACCGCAGTTTCCACTGGTTGCGCCCATGGATGAGCGTCATCACATCTACAGATCCTGATCACCTCGACATCTATGGTACCAAGGAGGCTTATCTCGAAAGCTTCCGTCACTATACAGAATTGATTCAGCCGGGCGGTGCGCTCATCATCCACAAAGACCTGGAGATGAAGCAGCACGTACAAAACGGCGTCAAGATATACGAATACAGCCAGGACGAAGGCGACTTCCACGCTGAGAACATCAAGATAGAGAATGGCGGAATCACATTCGACTTCATCTCTCCTATCGAGAACGTTACAGGCGTAGAGCTCGGACAGCCAGTGCCAATCAACATCACAAATGGTGTGGCAGCAATGGCAATGGCACAGCTGAACGGTTGTACCGCCGATGAACTTCGCAACGGAATGAAGACATACGGAGGTGTGGACCGCCGCTTCGACTTCAAGATCAAGAACGACAAGCTCGTATTCCTTTCCGACTACGCTCATCATCCAAAAGAGATTTATCAGAGTGCAAAGAGTATTCGTGAGCTTTACAAAGATCGCAAGATTACAGCCATCTTCCAGCCTCACCTCTACACCCGCACCCGTGACTTCTACAAGGACTTTGCCAACAGCCTGAGTCTCCTCGATGAAGTCATCCTCTGCGATATCTATCCTGCTCGCGAGCAGCCTATCCCAGGAGTTACCTCCAAGCTCATCTACGACAACCTGAAACCAGGCGTAGAGAAGAGCATGATTCACAAGGAAGAAGTACTCGACCTGGTGAAGAGCCGTGACTTCGACGTACTCGTCGTTCTGGGAGCTGGAGATCTGGACAACTATGTTCCAGAAATCACAAAGATTCTAGAATCAAAATAAGCCCCCGGAGACAGGGGCTTATGCAAACAAGAACAAAGTAATCAATGCATATCAATTGGCAGAAAACCCTACTCATCACCCTGGATGTTGCACTGGCAACCTATCTGGGATTCGCTTTCACCAAGTTTAACAAACCTGATGAAAAGGGAATGCTATGCACCAAGGTGAACATCAACATTGAGGATGAGATGACCAACGGCTTTCTGAATGCAAAGGAAATCAAGAAGAGACTGGAGATAAAAAAGCTCTATCCCCTGGAGAAACCGCTGAACAACGTAAACGCCAGAAAGATAGAGGAAACCTTAAAGACCAGTCCCTTCGTGAAGACCGCAGAATGCTACAAGACGCAAGACGGACTGGTGGATATCTACCTCACCCAGCGTATGCCAATTGTGAGAATCAAGAGCATCAACAACGAGGACTACTATATAGATGATCATTATCAGGTAATGCCCAACACCAACTATACGAGCGACATCATCATCGCCACAGGCAACATCAACAAATGGTTTGCCCAGAAATACATATCGCTGGTAAGCAAGACCCTGATGAAGAACAATCTTTGGAGAAATCAGATAGAGCAGATCAACGTACTGCCCGACAGGGGCATTGAACTGGTGCCACGAGTAGGAAACCACATTATATATATAGGTAACCTGCCGGAAAGCAATATCATCAGCAAAAGAGAACAAGATGTAGAAGACTTCATCAACAAGAAGATGGACCGTCTGGAAAAGTTCTACAAATATGGTCTCTCTCAAGCTGGCTGGAACAAATACTCATACATCAACATCGAGTTTGACAACCAGATAATTTGCACAAAGCATCATAACAGCTAATTTTATAATTGAAACAGAAAAAGATAATATATAAAGACTATGCCAAAGGAATTTATTGTAGCTATCGAGCTTGGCTCATCTAAGATGACAGGTATAGCTGGTCAGAAGAATTTAGACGGCAGCATCACCGTGCTGGCTACCGTCGAAGAAAACTCGTCTTCTTGTATCAGAAAGGGTGTTATCTATAACATCGACAAAACATGCCAGTGCCTCACTAGCATCATCAAGAAGTTGAAGAACTTCCTCAAACAAGATATTACCCAGGTTTACGTGGGTGTAGGAGGCAGATCTATCAGAAGCCTCAAGAACGTCATCGTGAAAGATCTGCCAGGCGCATCTATCATCTCGCAGGATATGATTAATGAGCTGATGGACATCAACCGCAACATGACTTATCCAGACCAAGAAATTCTTGACGCTGCAACACAGGAATACAAGATAGACAACCAGTACCAGATTGACCCTGTAGGCATACAGTGCAGCCATCTGGAAGGTATCTTCCTGAATATCCTTTGGCGCAAGAACTTCTATAACAATATCAACACCTGCTTCGAGAATGCAAATATCTCGATTGCGGAGATGTATCTCGCACCACTGGCTATGGCAGACAGCGTATTGACCGACTCTGAGAAGAGAGCCGGATGTATGCTCGTTGACCTGGGCGCCGACACCACTACCGTATCCGTGTACTACAAGGGTATCCTGCGCCATCTCTCTGTCATCCCATTGGGTGGAAACAACATCACCAAGGACTTGACTTGCCTCCAGCTCGAGGATGCTGATGCAGAAAAGATGAAGCTGAAATATGCAAAGGCCTACACCGATATCAGCAATATCGACCCAACACTCAACTACTCTGTTGACAAGGACAGAACCATAGAGAGCAAAAAGTTTATCGAGATTGTAGAGGCTCGTGTGGAGGAAATCGTAGAAAATGCATGGTTCCAGGTACCTGTAGAATTCTCTGATAAGCTGATGGGGGGTATCATCCTCACCGGCGGTGGAAGCAATATGCCTGAAATCGATAAGGTATTCAAGACTCATACCCATATTGACAAGGTACGCATCGCGAAGTTTGTTACCCAGACAGTCAACTCAAAGGATCCTAAGATCACCAATCATACAGGTATGATGAATACCGTATTGGGACTCCTGGCTAAGGGCGACATGAACTGCGCAGGCAGCGAATTCAACAATGACCTCTTCGACAACCTCGACAACCGTCCTACAACAGGAACAGGTTCTGAAGCCCACAAGGCTCCTCGCAACCCGAACGAGACAGTAGGCACCGGCGTGGTATTGACTGCAGCCGAAAAGCTGAAGGCTGAAGAAGAGGCTCGCCGCAAGAGAGAACAGGAAGAGGAAGAGGCAAGACTCCTGGCTGAAAAGGAAGCTGAGGAAGAAGCAAAACGCAGAAAAGAGAACAGCCTCGTTCACAAGTTCATGAGAGGATTCAAGAAATTCGTGAAGGATACCATCTCTGAGGAAGAATAATATAATCATATTTTAGAATAGACTATTATGCTAGATAACACAAATACTCCACATATTCTGGACTTTGGAGAGCCAGAAAAGGAAAACAGCATCATCAAGGTGATTGGTGTAGGTGGTGGCGGTGGTAACGCTGTCAACCACATGTACCGTGAAGGCATCCACGACGTAAGCTTCGTATTGTGTAACACTGATAATCAGGCACTCAACGATTCTCCAGTACCTGTACATCTGCAGTTGGGCAAGGAAGGTCTGGGAGCCGGCAACAAGCCAGCCAAGGCTCGCCAGGCTGCCGAGGAAACCCTGGAGGAAATCAAGCACATGCTGAACGACGGCACCAAGATGGCTTTCATCACTGCCGGAATGGGTGGTGGTACCGGTACTGGTGCTGCGCCTGTCATCGCAAGAGTGAGCAAGGAACTCGGAATTCTTACCGTTGGTATCGTAACCATTCCTTTCCGCTTCGAAGGTCCTAAGAAGATCGACCAGGCACTGGATGGTGTAGAAGAGATGTCAAAGCACGTAGATGCGCTGCTGGTTATCAACAACGAGCGTCTCCGCCAGATTTATCCAGACCTCGCAGTACTCGATGCCTTCGGAAAGGCAGACGACACCTTAAGCGTTGCAGCAAAGAGTATTGCTGAAATCATCACCGTTCACGGACTCATCAACCTTGACTTCAACGACGTGAAGACCGTATTGAAGGATGGTGGCGTTGCCATCATGAGTACTGGTTACGGTGAAGGTGAAGGTCGTGTCAAGAAGGCGATTGAGGATGCATTGAACTCACCTTTGCTCAACGACAACGATGTATTCAACTCCAAGAAGATCTTGCTGAGCATTGCTTTTGCCAGTGAGAAGAAGGACAATCCTGGTTTGACCATGGATGAGATGAACGATGTAAACGACTTCATGGAGAAGTTTGGAGATGACTTCGAGTTGAAGTGGGGACTCGCCATTGATCCAGAGTTGGGCAGCCGTGTCAAGGTTACCGTATTGGCAACAGGTTTCGGACTCGAAGACGTAGAGGGAATGAACCGCCACATGAAGAAACATACAGAAGAGGAAGCTCGCCGTATCGCAGAAGAGGAAGAGACAAGGGCAGAGCGTCAGAACAGACGCGAGCGCTACTATGGTTCAGACGGCAACTCTACCCAGTATAAGCGTCATCCACACATCTTCCTGTTCCGTCCTGAGGATCTCGACAACGAGGATGTAATCCTTCAGGTAGAGAACACACCAACCTTCAAGCGCACCCGTCAGACTCTCGAAGACATCCGCAATCTGGCTTCTGGCAATGCAGAAACGGAGGAGGCTAAGAAGAAAGACGATAACGACACAGTACAGGGAGTCATCAGCTTCGCCTAGGGAACCGTTCCTTAAGCGAACAACTCCTGTAGAACAGAAAAGCTTTTCAGTTCCGGGAATCCCGGAACATGAATCCTATAATATTGCAATATCACCTCTACACAGCGGTTTCGATCCAATCGGGACATGGTGTAGAGGTGCATTGTTTCATAGCTCAGGCGAAGCAGCCCCAACATACGCAAAGAATCCTCTTTATTTAAATAATGTACGTGTGTAGGCACGAAGGATACAAAGCGGCCTTCCTCCAAGTCGAAGAAATCGCCATGCGCACCACTCTCAAGGTTAGGCGAAAATCCAAGAAAGAAGGTTAGCCGAACCATAAAGACAATATGGAAATTGGCATAATTCCCCTGTGCCTGGTCGAGCCACGCCACACTCTCCTCTATGAAGGAAAACAATGGAACATTCACCTGCTCGTTCCTGGTGGCTTGCCCCAAAAGCTCTGCCAGAAACATAGACATCGCCAACTTGTAAGGCGAAAAGGGAAGATCCACAAAGGGAAGAGCGATGGATACATCCTTCAATCGCTGCAAGTTAGCTTTCGGACGATGATCGAACTCCAGGTTGAGAATCATCAAGGGCTGAAACAGCTGACGCTTCATCTTCGCCTTAGAAGACTTGGGTATTTTGACCATAAAAGAGACTCTGCCCAACTTTTCGGTGAAGAAATCCACGATAAGTTGTGCATCCCCATACTTAATGGTTTGCAGTACGATAGCTCTAGTTTTTACTTCCATTTTGTCTATAATTATTAAAAAACAGGGCAAAATTACAAAAAAACAAGCATTTAGCGAAAATTTTCGCGGAAAAATTTGCAAGATTCAAATAAAAGTAGTAACTTTGCACCCGCAAATAAGCAATGGTCCCTTCGTCTATCGGTTAGGACGAGAGATTTTCATTCTCTAAAGAGCAGTTCGACTCTGCTAGGGACTACAAACATTAATAAAGAATATAAAAATAAAACATAGAGATGGCAAATCACAAATCATCAGTAAAGAGAATCCGTCAGGACAAGAAGAAGGCTTTGCATAACAAGTACTATGCAAAGACTATGCGCAATGCCGTTCGCAAGTTGCGCAACATGACTGACAAGGAGGAGGCTGCAAAGCTCTATCCTACAGTACAGAAGCTTTTGGACAAGTTGGCTAAGATCAACGTTATTCACGAGAACAAGGCTGCAAACTTGAAGTCTGGTCTTACACAGCACATCGCTAAGTTGGCCTAACTTCCAAGTTAAAGCAAAAGAGATAAATAAGGCTGCTATCCTTCATAAAGGGGTTGCAGCCTTACTCTTTTTTATACCCCTTCGACCTTCGACACATCACCACCTTACTTTTTTCTCCTTTTTCGCTAATTTTCACAAAGAAAACTAGCTGTTTCTCAGCTTTTTTTTGTATCTTTGCACGGAAATAAGACAATTCTAAAAATGGCAGAAAATCAAAACACCGCAAATAATTACTCAGCGAGCAACATCCAGGTTCTTGAAGGCTTGGAAGCTGTCCGCAAACGTCCGGCAATGTACATTGGAGACATTTCCGAAAAGGGTCTTCACCACCTGGTAAACGAGACCGTTGATAACTCTATCGACGAGGCGATGGCTGGTTACTGTACCGACATCGAGGTTACCATCAATGAGGACAACTCTATCACCGTAGAAGACAATGGCCGTGGTATCCCTGTGGATATGCACGAGAAGCTTCATAAGTCAGCCCTCGAAGTCGTAATGACCGTGCTCCACGCCGGTGGTAAGTTCGACAAGGGTTCCTACAAGGTTTCTGGAGGTTTGCACGGTGTGGGTGTAAGTTGTGTAAACGCACTTTCTACTCACATGTTGTCACAGGTCTTCCGTGGTGGCAAGATCTACCAGCAGGAATACGAGAAGGGTAAGCCTCTCTATCCGGTAAAGGTGGTAGGCGAGACCAACAAGCGCGGTACACGCCAGCAGTTCTGGCCAGACCCAACAATCTTTACTCACACTGTCTATAAGTGGGACATCATCGCCAACCGTATGCGCGAGTTGGCATTCCTCAACGCGGGTATCAAGATTACTCTGAGAGATCTGCGCCCAGACGAGGACGGAAAGACCAAGGAGCAGGTTTTCCATGCGAAGGATGGTTTGAAGGAATTCGTTCGCTACGTGGATCGCCATCGCACCCACCTCTTCGATGACGTCATCTACCTGAAGACAGAGAAGCAGGGTATTCCTATTGAGATTGCCGTGATGTACAACACAGACTATTCAGAGAATATCCACTCATACGTGAACAATATCAACACCATCGAGGGTGGTACCCACCTGACTGGTTTCCG
Organism: Segatella copri; assembly: GCF_002224675.1. Lineage (GTDB taxonomy): Bacteria > Bacteroidota > Bacteroidia > Bacteroidales > Bacteroidaceae > Prevotella > Prevotella copri_U. The sequence goes on from NZ_NMPZ01000012.1 coordinate 44,742, forward strand.
TATGGCGTTGACCCGTACCCTGAAGGCTTACGCAGAAGCTGACCCAGCCATCTCTAAGCAGATTGAGAAGGCAAAGGTAGAGATTGCACCAGAAGACTTCCGCGAGGGTCTTACCGCCGTTATCTCTATCAAGGTAGCAGAACCTCAGTTTGAGGGCCAGACCAAGACCAAGCTCGGAAACAGCGAGGTACAGGGCGCCGTTCAGCAGGCTGTAAACGAAGCTTTGTCTGATTACCTGGAGGAACATCCAGACGAGGCTAAGCGCATCTGCGAAAAAGTTGTCCTGGCTGCTACAGCACGTATCGCTGCCCGCAAGGCACGCGAGAGCGTACAGCGCAAGAACTTCATGACTGGTGGCGGTCTTCCTGGTAAGCTTGCCGATTGCTCTATGAAGGATCCTAAGGAATGCGAGATTTTCCTCGTCGAGGGTGATTCCGCTGGTGGTTCTGCCAAGCAGGGCCGCGACCGTTTCCGCCAGGCTATCCTCCCATTACGTGGTAAGATTCTGAACGTAGAGAAGGTTCAGTGGCATAAAGTCTTCGAAGCAGAGTCTGTCATGAACATCATCCAGAGTATCGGAGTTCGCTTCGGTGTAGATGGTGAGGACAGCAAGGAAGCCAACACAGACAAGCTGCGTTACGACAAGATTATCATCATGACCGATGCCGACGTCGATGGTTCCCACATCGACACACTGATCATGACATTGTTCTATCGCTTCATGCCTAAAGTTATCGAGGAAGGCCACTTGTATATCGCTACCCCACCTCTCTACAAGTGTACTTACCGCAGCAAGGTAAGCGAATATTGCTATACAGAACAGCAGCGCCAGGCTTTCATCGACAAGTATGGCGATGGCACCGAAGATAAGAATATCCACACCCAGCGATACAAAGGTTTGGGTGAGATGAACCCAGAGCAGCTTTGGGAAACCACTATGGACCCAGCAACACGCTTGCTCAAGCAGGTTACCATCGAGAATGCAGCTCAGGCTGACGAGATTTTCTCTATGCTGATGGGCGACGATGTGGAGCCACGCCGAGAGTTCATCGAGCAGAACGCAACATACGCCAATATCGACGCATAAAGCGAGCACCATATATTGGGGGCAGACTCTGCAGGAGTCTTCCCCCTTTTTTAGGTTGCCGCCTTCAAAAAGCAACAACCCCGACATCATGTTTTTACAACTAACAAAACTAAATTTATGAAGCATCTGCTTTTTACGTTTGCGCTAGCTGCCTCAACGTTCTTGAACTGCCAGGCGGCAACAGTTAGTAAAACTCCCCTACCCAACAAGTTGTGGTACAACAAGCCTGCATACGCCTTCGAAGAGTCACTGCCACTGGGCAATGGCAAACTGGGTGCGCTGGTTTACGGCGGAGCCAACAATGATTCCATCCAGCTCAATGACATCACCCTATGGACGGGCGTTCCTGTAAACCCTGACGAAGGTGGCGAAGCCTACAAGTGGATTCCCAAAATCAGAGAAGCCCTGTTTAAGGAAGATTACAAGACTGCCGATTCCCTACAGCACTATGTACAAGGACACAACTCGGAGTTCTACCAGCCGCTGGGCATGATCAATATCATAGACTGCAACCAGGGAGAATTTACTGATTACTATCGTGAGTTAAGTCTCGACAAATCCCTTGCTACAGTACAATTCAAGCGCAATGGCATCCAGTACACCAAGGAGTATTTTGCTTCACATCCTGACAAGATGATCGCCATCAAGTTGAGTGCCTCTCAAAAGAGAGCCATCAACAGCGACATATCCCTGACCTCTCTCATTCCTCATCAGGTGAAAGCATCCAGAGGACAAATCACCATGACAGGTCATGTTCTGGGAGATGAAGCCAACAGTACGCATTACTGTGCGATACTTCAGGTAAAGAACACCGACGGACAGGTATGGGCTGACGATTCAGTGCTCCATCTAAAAGATGTAAGCGAGGCTATCATCTATCTTGTCAACGAGACAAGCTACAATGGCTTCGACAAACACCCGGTGAAAAAAGGGGCTCCATATATCGAAAGAGTATCTGATGATGCCTGGCATCTTGCCAACTTCACCTATGATGAATTCAAACAGCGTCATATCGCTGATTACAGGAAACTCTTTGATAGAGTAAGCCTGAACCTGAAAGGTGCCAAGTTTGATGCTTCCCGCCCTACCGACCAGCAGTTGCTCGCCTATAGCGACAACCACGAGAACAACCCTTATCTGGAACAGCTCTATTTCCAATATGGCAGATACCTGCTCATCAGCAGTAGCCGCACCAAGGGAGTACCAGCCAATCTGCAGGGACTCTGGGCACCAGCCCTTCGCTCTCCATGGCGTGGCAACTATACCATCAACATCAATCTGGAAGAAAATTACTGGCCGGCAGAAGTTGCCAATCTTTCCGAACTGGTTGCTCCTGTAGATGGATTGGTAGAAGGTTTGTCGGTAACAGGTCGCCACAATGCCCAGCACTTCTACGGCATCGATAAGGGATGGTGTGCCGGACATAATACCGATGCGTGGGCGATGAGCAACCCTGTGGGAACCGGAAACGAGAGCCCACAATGGAGCAATTGGGCGATGGGGGGAGCTTGGCTTGTAGAAACCCTCTGGGATCACTACGACTATACCCGTGATACGGAATATCTCCGCAATACAGCCTATCCTTTGATGAAAGGCGCTGCCGATTTTCTGCTGGAGTGGCTTATTCCGAATCCACACAATCCAAACGAACTGATTACAGCCCCTTGCACATCGCCAGAGGCAGACTATATCACCGATAAGGGCTACCGTGGCAGCAGTTTCTATGGTGGAACCGCCGACCTTGCCATCATCCGTGAGCTCTTCAAGAACACTATCAAGGGAGCGAAAGCCCTAGGTATCGACAGTGATTACCAGCAGCAGTTGCAAGCTGCCCTCAATCACCTGCGTCCTTACCACATTGGAAAGCGAGGCAACCTGATGGAGTGGTATCACGATTGGGATGACCAGGATTGGCATCATCGCCATCAGTCTCACCTGCTCGGTCTCTATCCTTTCCACCAGATTTCGGTAGCAAAGACACCCGAGCTTGCTGCAGCTGCAACCAAGACTTTGGAAATCAAGGGCGACAATTCTACTGGTTGGAGCACAGGCTGGAGAATCAACCTCTGGGCTCGTCTGCATCGTGCCGACAAGGCTTACCAGATATACCGCAAGTTGCTCACCTACGTTAGTCCTGAGATTTACAAGGATAGAAAGCATCACAGTGGCGGTACCTATCCTAACCTCTTCGATGCCCATCCACCATTTCAGATAGACGGCAACTTCGGAGGAACTGCAGGTGTTTGCGAGATGCTGATGCAATGCGATGGTGAAACGATGAATTTACTCCCTGCTCTTCCACAGGAATGGCAGGCAGGAGAAATAAGAGGTCTAAAGGCCCGTGGCAACTATGGCGTATCGCTCGCATGGAACAAAGGCAAATTGACTCAGGCAACCATCACCAGCAAAAACGAGGGTAATCTGACTATCCTCTACAATGGCAAACAGAAAATCCTTACCTTCAAGGCAGGAGAAACAAAGACCATCAGATAAAAGATCCACATCCATCTTATCTATATCTATAGAGTAAAAGACTATAGTTATCTATTAGAGTAAAAGACAAAACATTAAAGTAAAGGACAAAAGTAAATCAATGAGATACATAACAACTCTCATCATTTCTATACTTTGGGTACTGAGCTCCCATGCACAGGAGTTCGGTACCCACTGGATATCCTATCCCCTGCCCAACGATTCTTCTGAGGTATGGTTCCGCCAAAGTTATATCATGGACGAGTGCCCCACCCAGGCCTTTATGAATATAGCAAGCACTGGCAACTACAAACTCTATATCAATGAGAGAAACGTAACGGGAAGCCTGAAATTCGACGGTATCAAGGACAGCATTCTTCTGAACCGAACCATCGACGTAACCCGCTTCCTCAAAAATGGCGAAAATGTGATTGCTGTATGGTACGCCCCACAAGGCAAGCCTAGCTACGGCAAGCAACTCTCACTGGAATTCTACGGATGGCAGCAGGACAGCATTCCATTCTATCAGAAAGCAGACGGCAAATGGTTCTGCCGACAACTCAAGGAATGCAGCAATGGAGAAGGCGAACGCTTCCATGCCCACACCAATACGCAGGCTTGGAAATCTGAGGAATACCAACCTTACGGATGGATTCACCCTACCGGTTGCGTCATCACAGACAAATATAGACAAGATTCTGCCTATGTTATGAATTATAAAGCCTTCGGCGACAAGAAGGTTATCAAGGACGAGAATAAGCTCTACAAGGTATTGAAACCAGCCTGTACATACAGAGACTCCACCGGTTACAACATCGACTTTGGCAGACCTTTCTATGGCACCATCCGCCTTACGCTGCGAGGAGCCGGCAAAGGAACCAGATTAAAGATCAATGATTTCCTGTACATCTGCAACGGAGAACTGGATGAGCAGGCATTCTGCCGATTTAAATTCAGCAAGCAAAAGATATACACTCTTACCTGGAAAGGAAGATTCAAGGAAAGTGATATCGTGGATATTGAAGGATTAGAGATTTCGGAATAAGCTACCAAGCTTTTCGAAATCTCTTTTTTTATTAATCTTCCAATTCGGCAAGTAACTGCTCTGCCACTTCGCAAAGCTCATCATACCATTCTTTACCGAACTTCTCAATCAGCGGACCTTCCAGGAACTTATAAACCGGAAGATTCAACTCTTCACCCTTCTTGATGGCATCCTTGCAGATGCGCCATTTATTATAGTTGATGCCATACACTTCATTGCCGAAATCCTTGGCACGGATCGGATACAAGGCACAGGAGATAGGCTTCTTGAACTTCGACTTGCCTTCGCGATAAGCACGCTCCAAGGCACAAAGACAGCAATTCGGAATGGTATGTCCATCGCCCAAGTCTTTCAAGTCCTGATAGCAGGTAAACACACAATCCTTACCATTCACGATACTCGTTACCAAATCGCCTTCAATATCCGTATAAGCCACGCCCTGCTTGTCGATGATAGCCTGAGCAGAAGCCGAGAGATCATCCCAAACCACATCGAGCGCATCCTCTATCTCCATGATTTCATCCAGGGTAACAGGAGCACCCGCATCGCCTTCGATGCAGCATTCACCCTTGCAGGCATCAAGGTCGCAACAGAATTTTTCGGTGATGATATCAGGTGAAACCAATACGTTGCCCACCTGCAGAATACGCAGTTCGTCTTTCTTCATAATGTTTTTGAGATGAATAAATTTCTTTGAGTGTATAATAAAAATAATGATAGCTACCCATGAGTGGATAGCTATATATTAATAGGTGTACCTACCATTGGATAGGCGAAATACCATTCTGCTGCAGATACGCATTGCAGCGGGAGAAATGATGATTGCCAAACCATCCGCCACGGTTGGCTGATAATGGCGAAGGATGCACACTTTCCAATATCAGGTGCTTGCTCGTGTCGATGAGTTTCGCCTTGCTTCGGGCATAGCCGCCCCAGAGGATAAACACCAGGTGTTCCTTATCCTTGCTGAGTGCCTTGATGGCTGCATCGGTAAACTCCTCCCAGCCTTTGCGCTGATGGCTCGCAGCCTGATGGGCACGAACGGTAAGGGTGGCGTTGAGCAACAAGACTCCCTGCTTCGCCCAGCGGGTCAAATCGCCAGTGGCTGGCATCGGAGTGCCGAGATCCATCTGAATCTCCTTGAATATATTAATCAATGATGGTGGAAAAGTGATTCCATCCGGCACAGAGAAACTCAACCCCATTGCCTGCCCCGGCTCATGGTATGGATCCTGTCCGATAATCACTACCTTTACATCATCAAAAGGACAGAGATTGAAGGCATTGAAAATCAAACGACCCGGAGGATAACAGGGTGTACGAAGGTATTCCTCTTTTACGAAGTTTGTGAGGTCAACAAAATACTGCTTGTCGAATTCTTCTCCTATATGCTGTCTCCAACTTTCTTCTATCTTTACGTCCATAATGATTTAAGTTAAAGAAGTCAAGGCTCCAAAAAGCCTTGACTTCCGAAATTATTATTAGTCAATAATCAAGTTCTCACCTGTCATATCAGCTGGCTGCTCCAAGCCCATAATGTGGAGGATAGAAGGAGCAACGTCTGCCAAACGGCCATCCTTAACGGTAGCTGAGTTGTTGTCAGTTACGTAGATGAATGGAACTGGGTTCAAAGAGTGAGCGGTGTTTGGTGTACCGTCCTCGTTGATAGCGTGGTCTGCATTACCGTGGTCAGCGATGATGATAGCCTCATAATCGTTAGCCTTGGCAGCCTCGATAACGTCCTTTACGCAGTTGTCAACAGCATGAACAGCCTTAGCGATAGCGTTGTAGATACCTGTGTGTCCTACCATATCACCATTAGCGAAGTTAACAACGATGAAGTCGTACTCCTGTGTGTTGATAGCACCAACCAACTTATCCTTTACCTCGTAAGCGCTCATCTCTGGCTTCAGGTCGTATGTAGCCACCTTTGGAGAAGGAACCAGGATACGGTCCTCGCCCTCGTATGGAGTCTCACGACCACCATTGAAGAAGAATGTTACGTGAGCATACTTCTCTGTCTCTGCAGTATGGAGCTGCTTCTTGCCCTGTGCGCTCAAGTACTCACCGAGAGTGTTCATTACGTTCTCCTTAGGGAAGAGGATGTGAACGCCCTGGAAGCTTGCATCGTATGGAGTCATGCAGTAGTACTGCAAGTTCTTGATGGTGTGCATGCCTTCCTCTGGCATATCCTGCTGAGTCAATACCTGTGTCAACTCCTTGGCACGGTCGTTACGGTAGTTGATGAAGATAACAACATCACCCTCCTGGATAGTACCGTCAACCTTAGAGTTATTGATTGGCTTGATGAACTCGTCTGTTACGTCCTCATCGTAGCTCTCCTGCATTGCCTTCACCATATCGTCAGCCTGCTTACCCTTACCCTCAACGAGCAAGTCGTATGCTTCCTTCACACGGTTCCAGCGCTTGTCACGGTCCATAGCATAGAAACGACCTACGATGCTTGCGATGTGTGCACCGTTCTTGTCGCAGCAAGCCTGAACCTCCTCAATGAAGCCCTTACCGCTCTTAGGGTCTGTATCACGACCATCCATGAAGCAGTGAACGTATGTCTCCTTCAAACCATATTCCTTACCAATCTCAATCAACTTGAAGAGGTGATCCAAAGAAGAGTGAACACCACCGGTAGAAGTCAAGCCCATCAAGTGGAGCTTCTTACCAGTCTTCTGAGCATAGCTGTAAGCGTTGATGATCTCCTGATTCTTCAAGATGTCACCGCTCTCGCAAGCCTTGTTGATCTTAACGAGGTCCTGATATACCACACGACCAGCACCGATGTTGAGGTGACCTACCTCTGAGTTACCCATCTGACCGTTAGGAAGACCTACGTCCTCGCCACAAGTCTGGAGAGTAGAATGTGCTGAAACTGCTGTCAAATAATCGAGATAAGGAGTTGGAGTCTTGAAGATAACATCACCCTTATCATGCTTACCGATTCCCCATCCGTCGAGAATCATTAAAAGAGCTTTTTTTGCCATAATTACATAAAATAATTTAAATTCGAATTTCTGCCTGCAAAGTTACAACAAAATAGGTGAAGGACAAAATAAATTAAGATAAAAAAACTCCCACCTTTCTAAAAAGATGAGAGTTGATAACAAGATCAATAGGTTCGCAGGATATATCCCTTCTTGATGACAGCTTCGATACTTACCTTTTCATCCAGGTTCAATGCCCGGCGAAGATAGGTAATCTGCACGTTCAGGGCAAGGGAATTGGAGTATGAATCATCACCCCAGACTTCATTCAGTATGAAATCCCGCTCTACAAGCTGGTTCTGGTTCTCGGCAAGAAGCTTCAGAATTTCAGCTTGACGAGATGTGATGACTACTCTGGAATTACCACATTGCAGTTCATTCTGCGCATAGTAGAAAGAAATGGAACCGATAAAAACAGCAGATTCTTCACCTTTGTCGCCTTCTTTCGGTTGCTTCAACTCATAAATCATATTCTTCAGGAACTCATGGCGAATGCCGTCAATGCGTTTCTGGAAGACTATGGTCTTAACCAGATAATACAGACATCCTATCAATATGAAAAAGAGAAAGATGCTTCCTATCAATTGCCACATCATGGCTTTGAGCGTTCGAGTAACAGGAATGAGCACCTGAAAAGAAATACCTTGGCGAAACATTGGGTTCGTCTGATACTTCACCGTCACCACACGTGACCATCTGCCTTCGACATCATATTTTGCATTCAGGAAGACGGTCTTGTAATCAAGATGACGAAAAAAGGATATCTTCCCATATCCCTTATCATCCAGTAATCTTTGATAAGAAGCCAACGAGGGATGCTTACCAATATAAGCCAGATATCTGCTGATGATGAGATAAGCATCATCACCCGTAAGATCAGGATCATTCAAACGGACAAGAAAGCGGTGATTGTTCCAAAAAGAAAGCGTAGTACGGCTACATCCCTTCTTCATATCATATTCAGATTCTATCTTAAGCATAACCGTATCTCTTCGACCTTTCGTAGATGAATTCTCCTGCAACTTTTTTCTATTCTTCAAATCTTGCGCTAACACTTCATCACAATCCTTCTTGAATTGCTCTACCTGCTGGTCTAAGCTATATTGACATTGAAGATGGAGCCAATATGCCTGCGTGCAGAACAACAATACGATTGCTACCCCACATACCATCCACACTATTTTCAGCTTACTGTTACTGTTCATACATTCCTGATCTTTTGAATTTGACGGCAAAGTTACTGAAAAATCCGTAAACAAAGGCAAGAGTAATAAAATAATAATAGGCGAAAAGAAGCAAAAGTAATAACTCAGTAACAGAAATCATCGATTTCATCGGATGATCTCAGTACCTTTGCATCACAAAAACGAAAGAAACAGATAAAATAATGAATAATTGACGAAGATTATGAAAAAGGTATTATTAATAGCATGGCTTGCATTATATGCTTGCATGCTCCAAGCTCAAACAGTAAACCTGTTCGATGAATCAAGCATTGGCATGGGAGATTCCATTGATCAGGTAAAGTATCAGGTAGTATATGATGCCGAGTATATTTACGAAAAGAAATATACCAAGACCGACACCCTCATTGGCCGCATCGAAGAGAAAATGCTCTTGCAGATTGGCAACAAGTATTCCGCATTCTACAGTTATCCGATATTCCAAAGAGACTCTACCATCTCCGCAAATATGGCAAAAGGAATACCTGTCAATTTCTCCGGTAATGGCGGACAGATTAATTGGAAAGTATATAAGAACTATCCAGAACAGGGCAAGACTGCCTATCTCGATTTCTTTGCTGCTGACAGATATTTGTGCATTGAACCGATGGAACCGATAGACTGGCAACTCACAGACAGTATCGATTCCATCTGCGGTTACGAGTGCCACCAGGCTATTGCCAAGTTTAAAGGTAGAACATGGATTGCATGGTACACGGAAGACATCCCTATTGACAATGGTCCCTGGAAGCTGAGCGGACTGCCGGGATTGATTCTCAAAGCTCACGACTCCGAGAACGATTATGGATTTACAGCTGTAGGACTCACAACAGGCAAAGACTCCCTACCTATCTATTATAAAGGTAAGACTTTCGAGCCTATCGACCGCAAATCATTGACCTCCATTTACAAAAAATACTATGCCGATCCAATCGGTTATCTGCTTCAAGATGCCAAGTATGCTGCAATTGTAAAGATCAAGGATGAAAAAGGAAATATCCTGAAGCATTCCAAGCGTGCTGAGCCATACAATCCGATTGAAAGATAATTAGCAGTTTACTTTTTTGCCAGACAAGCGTCTTAAAGACATTAGCAAGATAAGTGTCTAAGGTAAAATAGAAAAGAGAGAAAAAAGATGAAGAAAATAATAGTTCTTTTCACTATTCTGTTCGTGGCGTTCCATGCGTTTGCCCAAGAGAAAATTAGCGGTTATGTAGAAGATTCACTTACACACAATCGCCTGACCAACGTATCGGTTACGCTGCTGCGTAATGGAAAGCCCTTGAAGTTTACACGCAGCAAGGGAGACGGAACTTTCCTGATTCCCATAGCACAAAAACAAACTGGCGATATGCTGCAAGCTTCCTATATGGGCTATAAAAAGCAAAAAACGGCGGTTTCATCGGGAAAAGAAACCATCATCAGTATGGCTTCAACAGCTTTTGTCTTGAAGGAAGTACAAGTAAAAGGCTCTCGCATCACGGGTCGAGACACCATATCTTTTGACCTCACCCGCTTTGCCAACGAACGAGATAACTCACTGAAAGATGTACTGAAAAAGCTGCCAGGCGTGGATATAGAGAAGAATGGTCGTATCAACTACAATGGTAAGCCCATCAATCGATTCACTGTGGAAGGTCTCGACCTGACCGGTGGCAAATATAACCAACTAGAGGAGAACATCAAGGCAAAAGATGTGAAAAAGGCCGAAGTCATCGAGCATGACCAGCCTATCAAGGCGCTCCAGAACAAGACCTTTACAGATAATGTAGCGATGAACATCGCCCTGAAAGATAGTGCCCGCGACAAACTGATGCCCACCCTCAAGCCTTACATGCTCGTAGGGCATCCGTCCCACGTAGGCGGAAGCATCAACATCATGCAAATTGGCAAGAAGAAACAGATGATGTATGATGCAGAATACGACAGAACAGGCAAAAATCTCGGCTATGCACTTAACCAACTCGCATCTTACAGCAATCGTCTGGCTCCAGCCTCCCTTCCATCATGGATATCAGTACCATCGCTTGACGCTCCTATCGACGAAGAACGCCTGCGCTTCAACACCTCGCAAAAATACTCCATCAACCATATCAAGAAGAACAAGGACGATGCAGAGACTCGCATAGAAGCCAACTATCTTCGTACGGTAACCCGACAAGAGCGAGAGAACATAAGTATCTACGACCTCGGCGGCGAAGCTCCTACAGTTACCACGGAGCATAACCACAAGACAATGATCAGCGATGCCTTCAATCTGCAATGGGAGAACAAGGTAAACAAGGCTGAGCATTATGGCAACGAGAGTATCAGCCTCAGCGCAGCACAAAGCGACGGTTTGTCAAACATCAACGACACGCTTACCCAACGTGTCCGCATCCCAAAGCTCGACCTCTCGGCAAGTATCTACCGTCTTCTCGTCTTCAAGAAAAGTCAACTCTCCTGGCGTAGCACTGCCGACTATCACCATGGTGTGGCGGACCTCTACGTTAACGACGAACGCAATCGCATCCGCACCAACCTTTGGCATACAGCCCACGCCTTACAGTGGATGAAGAATCGCTTCCACTGGACACAGGAATATAGAATGAGTATCGACCTCAACAACATCTATGCGAAATATCAGGAAAGAAGCGATAAAATCGGCAAAAACAACGGATTCATCGAAAATAGTCACGATGAAATCGGTCAAAACAGCCTTAACATCACAGGGAAGTTCACCCCTTACTGGCAATACAAGACCGAGACGTTCCGTATGTCGTTCTCTCCCGATTTCATCTGGGAACGCTTCACCTATCCACAGAAAACTCTACTTACCATATCACCCTACCTTTACTTATATAAGAAATTGGATTTCCGTAGAGAGTTGACTATCTACACAGGATACAGTACAGGAACAGGCAATGCCACCAACTACGCCATGAAGCAATATCGTCAAAGTTATCGCTCTTGGTACACTTCGAGCGACATCATTCCGATAACTCGCTCTCTTTATGGCAAGTTGAGTTACGACTACAAGCGCCCTATCAAGGAAATCTTCTTCAGCGCATCGGTCAATGCCAGCAAAAACTGGATGAACACGGCATCCGACCTACGCATCGTGGATGGCAAATACTATACCTCATTATATAAGCAGGACAGCAAGAGCAACAATCTAGGAGCATCACTCTACATATCGAAGGGCTTCTACGACCTGCATCTGAAAACCCGCCTGGAGGGCAGTTACAACTACAGCAAGGGTGAGCAATACAGCAGCGGCAATGCCATCAGCTACACCGCCGACAACTATACAGTGAAGCCCAGCATAGACTTCTCGCCATCTTGGTGTGCCTTTAGCTATGAGGGAGAATTCTCTTTTTACAACTCGAAACGCCAGAAAATGGCGAAGTCATCGTTATTTAATTGGCGCCAAAGCGTATCTGCCACCGCTACCATCAGCCATGTGGACCTCTCCTTCTCGCTCGTACATTATCACAATGAGCTGCAAGAGGGCAACCACCTAAACACCCTCCTTGGCGATGCATCGGCAGTTTGGAGAATGAAAAAGCTCCGCCTTTCAGCAGAGCTTCGAAACCTTTTCAACAAGAAGAACTATATGGAAACCATCTATAGCGGCATCAGTACATTGACCGACAGCTATCAGCTTCGCCCCCGCGAACTGATGATTTCCGCCCAGTATTCCTTCTAAACAAAAATACCCATCTCAGAAAAGAGACGGGTGTTTTTTGTTGTTGATATCAGGAGTTTTATATTTATATACTGTATCCCCCTATGAGTACTTATTTCTGCTTCAGATAATTCAACTGACCGTCATTATTCTGTTTACCTTTTCCCTATCTCTGCGTCTTACTCGTAAATAAGCATAAAAAAATAAATAGAGAACATGAAAAAGATTCTAATGATTCTTGCAGCCATCCTCGCCTTAGGCAGCCTGACCGCAAAAGCACAGATGAGATCGGGCGTGGACACACTCACCCTCGACCAAGTGAAGTATCGCATCACCTACGATGCAAAACAGGTAAACGACACCACACAAATACCATATATTTATCGCAAGGCACAGATGCGACTCGACATCGGTAGCAACATCACTCACTTCTATAACCAGTCCAAGGAGCAATGGGAACAGCAAGTCTTACAAATGATACTTTCAGGCGGTGTCATTGACCTAAGAAAAGCCGAGCCGGTAAAATGCATGGACTTTGAATTCCTCAAGAACTACCCAAAGAACGGTCTGACCCTATTTCAAGAATCGTGGGTTTTGACAACCTATCACTGCATCGAAAAGGCCGAGACTCCCGATTGGCAACTCATCCCAGACAGCACTACAACCATCATCGGCTATCATTGCCAACTCGCCAAGACCAACTTCAAGGGAAGAACTTGGTTAGCTTGGTATGCTGAGGATATCCCTGTGCCAGAAGGTCCTTGGAAACTCTGCGGTCTGCCAGGTCTTATACTCCGTGCCTACGATGCACAGCAACAATTCTATCTCAACGCCATCGGGCTGGAAGACCTGAAAGGCAAGGAGACTCTCAAATACGCCAAGCCAGAAAAGGCTGAGAAAGTTTCCCAGTCTGACCTCACCAAAATCAAGCAGAGAGACGATGGAAGTGAGATGCTAAGAGATGAAAAATGGACAGATGAGAATGGAAAACCTATCAAACCAAAAGCAAGGAAACGTGTTTTCAATCCAATCGAGCGATAGGGACATCTCAAAGGCTTTCCATTTCAGATTTTTGCGAGTTTCTACAAAAATCTGAAATAGAAAGCTTATTTTCTTGTTCTTATCGACAATTTATTGTACTTTTGCAAAAAGATTTCTGAAACAACAAATGTAAAGTTGATAATTTGACGATAACAATATGATTTATACAAGCAAGAAAATCATCATATTTCTGTTCACTATCATACAGCTAGCCATTCTCTCTAGTTGCATGGACTCAGGATATCGCCTATCCTTCCCTGAGATAGACGATCTTGCCGACGAATACCCAGCACAAGCCAAGGTATTCCTCTCTCGTGCTGACAGCAACGACAACAAAGGCTACTATAAGCTCTTAACAGCCAAGATAGAGTATCAACTCAATGGTTACATCTATAAAGAAAACTACATAGACGATGCCATCAACATCTTCGTGAACGAAAAGGATGACCCCCTTCTTGCACGTTCCTTATATTATAAGGGAGCCTCGATACTCAACAACTATCGAGATACCGCAAAAGCCATCAAATGGTTCTCACAGGCCATCGCCTACGATAGCAACATGAGAGAAAAGGAGAAGCTGGATATGTACGACATATTGTGTCGCATTACCCACCAAAACATTTACACCGTAGAGTTAGAAGACGAGGCTCGCCAAACCAACAATATCCGCTACCGTGCCTGGGCACTACTCTATCGCAGCATCAACAACCAGGATCAGGAACTTGCCAACCAAGCTTTCGAAGTAGCCAATCAAATCAAAGAGAACAAGGACAGTACCTTGGGACCCATGTACTATCATTACTTCCAAGCCTTGATGGACAGGGGCAATGTGCCTGATTCCATCTTGATAAGCTATGCAAAGAAAGCGCAAGACAATTTCGGAGTAAAATACGACAACAACATCGATTTCTATCGCTTGCTCACAAGAAACAGCAAGGAAACCCATGCCTTCGCCATGCAGCATATCAAAGAAGAATATAACATAAATCAGGAACTCATAAAGTCATGGGGATCCTATTTCTTTGCTTTAGGATATAAGTATTATCTCCCCTTATATTTTCTCTCCCTACAAAAAGGAGATACGCTCATGGCAAACCGTGTTGCCCACGAATTACGACAAGAAGCTCCTTTGCTTGTCAAAGACGAAAACTCAGAAAAGGAAAATCAAGTAAAACTGATGTACGAGGGTGGTAACACCCGTTATCGCTATGAAAAGGTTAAGACCTATATATTTGTAGGAATCATCATCGTGCTCATCATTCTCCTGACGATGACTTACCTCTCCATTTCCAGAATCCGAAAGGCTCACCAAACGATTAAGAACTTGCATGAGTCACTGCACCAGTTAAAAGATGTGGAGAACTCTTCATTATCGGAGCAATGCGAACGATTAAACCACGAAATCACCACCCAGCTTCGCAAACTGAAACGCCGTGACAAGGACATCGAGGAATACAAGGCTCAAATTACCGAGCTCACAGACATCAGCCAAGGCTTGGTGTATTATTCGATGACGATACAAAATCAAAACATCAGCCAGATAGGTAAGCAAGGCATCCGACAACTTCTCGCCAGCTTCAAGGTGATAGACGAGAAGTATAGCGAACGATTGGAGAACTACGACTTGAATCCATCACAAAGCCTCTTCTGCATCCTCTACCATATCGGCAAGAGCGATGAGGAAGTGATGCAAATATTGCAATACTCTCTCTCGAATATCAGGGTAAGAAAGTCGAGAATCAAGAGTGACACTGGAGTAGAGTCGTTCGATGACATCATCAGATAAGCACTCCCATCATTTTTCCGCTATGCTCCATTAAGTTATCGAAGCATTACAAAAAGCTTGTATTTTAAGTTTTTCCTAATCGTAACTCTCTCGTTATCAACATATCTATTCTCACTGGCATGTAATTCCGATTTGGCTATATCTATCATTTGTGTTACCTTTGCATCCGAAATTAAAACATCAAACGACTATGAGAAGAATAACATTATTATTAGCAGCCATACTCACAGTATGCAGCTTGAATGCTCAGAAAGGCAACAAAAATGAGAAAGTGGTCAATATTGACAAGGTAAACTATCGCATCACCTACAATGGGAAAATGGTACCAGATACCACAACAGTTCCCTACAACTATTGGGAGAGCGAAATGCGACTGGACATCGGTAGCAAGACAACTCATTTCTATGATAGAACCAAGCAAATATCCGATTCTATCATGGATGAACAAGCTAAGACTGGGCAATATGACATGAGTAAAATTCCTAGAGGTGGCAGAATCCATTGGGAATTTTACAAGAACTATCCATCAAAGGGGCAAACCACTTTACTGGATAAAGTCCTTGGTAACTATTACCAATGTACAGAACAATTAGAGGTACCAAACTGGCAGCTTATCCCAGATAGCACGACTACCATCATTGGCTATAAATGCCTGTTGGCAAAAGCACTCTTCAAAGGCAGAACCTGGTATGCCTGGTACTCAGAAGACATACCTATAAGCGAAGGACCTTGGAAAATTTCCGGACTGCCTGGTCTTGTTCTACTTGCTTACGACCAGAACAAACAATACATATTCAATGCTATCGGTATGAGCACATTGAATGGGACCGAAAGCATAACTTTCACGGAAAAGGCAAGAGAGAAAGTAACACAGAAAGAGTTAAGAGAGGCTAAGCATAAATTTGATGGCGCAGAAGCTCTCAAAGCAACAGCGAGAAAAACTGGATTTACGTTTAAGAAATTACCCGAAGGTGCCATCAAGGCTCTAAACCGAAGCAACAAGGGCAACCCTATCGAGCTGGAGTAACTCCAGCTCGATTAACTGATCGTATTCTACATCATAACAACAAACGAACAATATAAGAATGAAAAGATTTATATTCATCATCTGTTTGGTATTCCTTGGAATCATCGGAATATCAGCCAAGAAAGAACAAACTCCCATCCATCGCTTGATACTGCAGGGCGACAGTTGCATGAACGAGCATGACTCGTACCATGCCATCACCTATTACCAGCAATATATCAATGAGCATCCACACGATTTGAATGTTCTCAGAAAGCTCGCTTCTTGCTATCGTCTTCGTGGCGACAACAAGAAGTGCATCGCCTGCATGGATAGCATTCCTAACGACAGTCTCAACCATGAAGACTTGCGTATGATGTTCTATTCCTATCTTAATCTTGGCGATAAAAAAAAGGTAGAATTATATGGCATGACTATCTATGGCAAATACCCATACGACGGGGAGGTATTTGCCACCCTACTTCAGCAATGGAACAACTATGGGGAGCCTGAAAGCGTTTCAGCATTCGCCTTGTCGTATGTTGAAAAACGTGACTCCACGAACATTCTCATCAACAAGGAGCTTGCCTATTCACTCTATTTACAGCTTAGATACGAGCAAGCCATCCCTAGATACAAGAAGCTTATAGCCGATGGATTCGACAATTTTGAGTCTAACCTCGTCATAGGATTGTGCTATTATAACTTGGAAAAGTACCGAGAAGCCTATATCTATCTGAACAAGGCGGCAGAGATGAAGAAAGACAACCCAAATATGAACTGTCTCTTCTACTTGGGCATGACTTGCAAGAAGATTTCCGAACAGACTAAGAACATCGTGGAAAAGGAAACCCTGGCAAGACACGCCATCATCAACCTGGAACGGTCTATAACCGTGGCTTACCCTCGCAGTCGTGGACTATATGTAAACCAGCAACTTGCTGAGCTTTATTACTATAAAATGGAATACGAGAATGCAGGTCATGCCTTCGCCCAGTGCATCGAATATGATGACGAGGACGATCCTCACAACTATTATAATGCTGCGCAAATGTATATCGGAGCCAAGATGAAGCCACAGGCAAAACTCTATCTCCAGATGTTCTTGGCAAAAGCTGATAAGTTGAAGGATGAAAAGGAAAAAGCTAAACTTACAGCGAAAGTAAAGGAGCAACTAAAAGGTTTGCAAACAGATAAATAGAAAAAGGCGAATTATGAAGAGAATAATTATCAGTTTTATCGCTTTCTTTCTCTTGTTCTGCATCCCAATGGCGATGCAGAGCAAGAGAAACACTCCTATCTTACTCGATGACAATAACACTACTAGCGGGATTCATGGTTATGTAGAAGATTCATTGACCCATAACCGTCTAGCCAATGTCTCCATCACGCTGCTCCGCAATGGAAAGCCCTTGAAGTTTACAAGGACAAAGGAGGACGGAACCTTCGTGCTCCCTATCACCGAAAAGCAAGCCAACGACAAGGTGCAAGCCACGTTTATGGGGTATAAAAAGACAAAAACATCGATTTCATCGGGAAAAGAAACCATTATCAGCATGGCTTCAACAGCTTTTGTCTTGAAGGAAGTACAAGTAAAAGGCTCTCGCATCACGGGTCGAGACACCATATCTTTCGACCTCACCCGCTTTGCCAACGAACGAGATAACTCCCTGAAAGATGTACTGAAAAAGCTGCCTGGCGTGGATATAGAGAAGAATGGCCGTATCAACTACAATGGTAAGCCCATCAACCGATTCACTGTGGAAGGTCTCGACCTGACCGGTGTCAAATATAACCAGCTGGAAGAAAACATCAAGGCGAAAGATGTGAAAAAGGCCGAAGTCATCGAGCATGACCAGCCTATCAAGGCGCTCCAGAACAAGACCTTTACGGATAATGTAGCGATGAACATCGCCCTGAAGGATAGTGCCCGCGACAAACTGATGCCCACCCTCAAGCCTTACATGCTCGTAGGGCATCCGTCCCACATAGGCGGAAGCGTCAATATCATGCAAATTGGCAAGAAGAAACAGATGATGTATGATGCAGAATACGACAGAACAGGCAAAAATCTCGGCTATGCACTTACCCAACTCGCATCTTACAGCAATCGTCTGGCTCCTGCCTCCCTTCCATCATGGATATCAGTACCATCGCTTGACGCTCCTATCGACGAAGAACGCCTACGCTTCAACACCTCGCAAAAATACTCCATCAACCATATCAAGAAGAACAAGGACGATGCAGAGACTCGCATAGAAGCCAACTATCTTCATACGGTAACCCGACAAGAGCGAGAGAACATGAGTATTTACGACCTCGGCGGCGAAGCTCCCACAGTTACCACGGAGCACAACCACAAGACGATGATCAGCGATGCCTTCAATCTGCAATGGGAGAACAAGGTAAACAAGGCTGAGCATTATGGCAACGAGAGCATCAGCCTCAGCGCAGCACAAAGCGATGGTTTGTCAAACATCAACGACACGCTTACCCAACGTGTCCGCATCCCAAAGCTCGACCTCTCGGCAAGTATCTACCGCCTCTTCGTCTTCAAGAAAAGTCAACTCTCTTGGCGTAGCACTGCCGACTATCACCATGGTGTGGCAGACCTCTACGTTAACGACGAGCGCAATCGCATCCGCACCAACCTTTGGCATACAGCCCACGCCTTACAGTGGATGAGGAATCGCTTCCACTGGACACAGGAATATAGAATGAGTATCGACCTCAACAACATCTATGCGAAATATCAGGAAAGAAGCGATGAAATCGGCAAAAACAACGGATTCATCGAAAACAGTCACGATGAAATCGGTCAAAACAGCCTTAACATCACAGGGAAGTTCACCCCTTACTGGCAATACAAGACCGAGACGTTCCGTATGTCGTTCTCTCCCGATTTCATCTGGGAACGCTTCACCTATCCACAGAAAACTCTACTTACCATATCACCCTACCTTTACTTATATAAGAAATTGGATTTCCGTAGAGAGTTGACTATCTACACAGGATACAGTACAGGAACAGGCAATGCCACCAACTACGCCATGAAGCAATATCGTCAAAGTTATCGCTCTTGGTACACTTCGAGCGACATCATTCCGATAACTCGCTCTCTTTATGGCAAGTTGAGTTACGACTACAAACGCCCTATCAAGGAAATCTTCTTCAGCGCATCGGTCAATGCCAGCAAAAACTGGATGAACACGGCATCCGACCTACGCATCGAGGATGGCAAATACTATACCTCATTATATAAGCAGGACAGCAAGAGCGATAACATCGGAGGTTCGCTCTATATCTCCAAGGGTTTCTACGACCTTCATCTGAAGACCCGCCTGGAGGGCAGTTACAACTACAGCAAGGGTGAGCAATACAGCAGCGGCAAAGCCATCAGCTACACCGCCGACAACTATACTGTGAAGCCTAGTATCGACTTCTCGCCGTCCTGGTGTGCCTTTAGCTATGAGGGAGAATTCTCTTTTTACAACTCGAAACGTCAAAAAATGGCGAAGTCATCGTTATTTAATTGGCGTCAAAGCGTATCTGCCACCGCTACCATCAGCCATGTGGACCTCTCCTTCTCGCTCGTACATTATCGCAATGAACTGCAAGAGGGCAACCACCTAAACACCCTCCTTGGCGATGCATCGGCAGTTTGGAGAATGAAAAAGCTCCGCCTTTCAGCAGAGCTTCGAAACCTATTCAATAAGAAGAACTATATGGAAACCATCTATAGCGGCATCAGTACATTGACCGACAGCTATCATCTTCGCCCTCGTGAACTGATGATTTCCGCCCAGTATTCCTTTTAAACAAGAACTCCCATCTCAGAAAAGAGACGGGAGTTCTTTGCTTTTGAGGATAGGAAAATAGGTGCTGCGAAATTTATAAAGAAATAACTTTACAGACCAAATGTGGTGAAAAATATCTCTTAAGGGAAGATTTTATTTCCCTTAAGGAAAAATATATTTTCCCTTAAGGAAAAAAATAAATATCCTTAAGGGAAAATTTTCAATCTCTTCTTCCCCCATTTTCCGGGAGTTTCTTCTAGATTATCTCTTTCTAGAATATTATTTACACAGACTACTTCTGCTTCAGATAGTTCAACTGAACCTTAGGAGCGCAGGCATTGCTTGTCTTCTCGGTATATTCTGCCACCTTCAAAGTAGCAGTACCCTTGATGTTCTCTACATCACTACCTACCTTGAAGAGATAGTTACCTGCATCTACCTTCCACTGGCTGTGAGCCTCATCGAAGCTGGCGAGATCGCGCTTTTCAAGTGTCATCTTCAAAGTCTGGCTCTCACCTGGATTCAGCAACTTGGTCTTGCCGAAGGTCTTGAGTTCCTTGGCTGGCTTCTCGTAAGCGCCCTTTGGAGCGGTAACATAAACCTCAGCAACTTCCTTGCCGGCAACCTTACCGGTATTCTTGATAGTTACGCTAACCTCGATATTGTTGCCTTTTGCCTTGACAGATGGTTTGCCAAACTCGAAAGTAGTATAGCTCAAACCATAACCGAAAGGATAAGCCACATTCTTCTTGAAGGTGTCGAAGTAGCGATAGCCTACATAGATATCCTCCTCGTGGTTGCTATAATCGTAACCCTTGATGTTACCCTTGCTCCAATCCAGCAGATTCTTGTAGGTGTACATATCATAATCCTTGGCGAAGTTGGCGGTAGAAGGATGATCGGTAGCAGCGATAGGCCAGGTCATGGTCAACTTACCCGATGGATTTACCTTACCGGTCAGAATATCAGCTACAGAGTTACCACCCTCGATACCTGGCTGCCAAGCTACAAGAATAGCATCCACACGGTCTCTCCAGCTGGCTGTCTCCATCACAGAACCAGAGTTGATGATGACAATCACCTTCTTGCCCTTGGCATGGAAAGCATCAGATACACGGAAAATCATATCCTGCTCTATCTGACTGAGGTTGAACTCACCATTGATCTGGCGATCCATACCCTCACCTGCCTGACGACCGATGGTGATGATGGCAGCGTCTGCCTTTGGCTCCTCGCCAGCTACACAGCGCTCAGTAATCTCGATTTCATCGAGCTTTGGCTGACCCTGATCCAGGAACCACATCATCGGATTCTTGTCTGCCTTCAACTTAGCCTTGGCATACTTCACATAATTCTGATAGATTTCTGTAAGCTGAGGAGTAGTTGCCACGCCGATGTTCTTCAAACCGGTGACCATATCCACAGAATAGCCTACATTAACGGCTCCACTACCAAGACCACCCGACATGAAGTCGTAAGAATTGACACCGAAGAGCGCCACGGTCTTCAAGCCCTGGATAGGAAGAGCGGCATCATTCTTCAGAAGTACCATACCCTCGGTAGAACTCTGACGAGTGATGGCAGCATGAGCCTTCAAGTCTGGCTCACCACTATATTTATATCCCTTGAATCGAGGAGTCTTCACGATATATTCGAGCATACGGCGAACATTGCGGTCCACATCCTTGATATCCAGCTTGCCATTCTTTACAGCATCAACAATATCCTGCACCTGTGCTGGATAACCCGGCATCATCAAGTCGTTGCCTGCCTCAACTTCCTGTTCCAGCGGAAGGTCGGCACGCTTACCAATCCAGTCGGTTTCCACAATTCCCTTATATCCCCAGTCGTTGCGGAGAATATCGGTAAGGAGACCCTTGTTGCCCTGGGCATAAACACCATTGATTTTGTTATAGGCAGACATAATAGTCCAAGGATTGCTCTTGCGAACCATCATCTCGAAACCCTTCAGATACAACTCACGGAGAGCACGCTGGCTCAATCGCTCATCCACCTTGGTACGGTCAGTTTCCTGAGAGTTTACGGCAAAGTGCTTGGCACTCACGCCCACGCCCTGGCTCTGTACACCCTGAACAAAGGCGGTTCCGATAAGACCTGTTACGATTGGATCTTCTGAATAATACTCAAAGTTACGGCCGCAGAGCGGATTGCGGTGCAGGTTCATACCCGGTCCGAGCACGACATCACAGCCATACTCCAGGGTTTCGTTACCGATAGCCTCACCCACCTTGCGCACCAGGTCGGTGTTCCAGGTAGAAGCCAGACAGGTTCCGATAGGGAAACCGGTAGCAAAATAGCTACGGCTGTCACCTTCGCGATGAGCATCGATATGAACACCGGCAGGACCATCACACTGTACGGTAGTAGGAATGCCGAGACGAGGGATGGCTACAGTAGTACCCGCAGCACCCGGCACGAACTTCTTCTGATGTCCGAGCATAGCGCCACTGCCCACGAATCCATCGTTACCACCGCCCACCAGCATCTGGGCTTTTTCTTCCAAGGTCATCGCCTTGATTACTTCGTCGATGTTGTTGGCATTCAGCTGAGGTGCAGATTGCGCCATCATTGTAGTTGCCATTGCTCCTGCCGCAACGGTAAGAGCCAATTTCTTGTAGTTCATCATTTTGTCGTTTATTTAGTTAGTTATTACTTTTCTGTTCTTTTAGTCGTTTCGTCAGTTCCATACAGTCCCTGAGAATACTGCATTTCTTCAAAAACTTGCTGCAAATTTAATAAAATAAGGTGGAAACACCAAGCATTTCCACCTTTTTTTCTTGAATTCAACAAGATTATTCCCAGATTTAACAAAAGATATAGTAAGAGAATAACAAACTATACATATCCCTAGCCTAAGACTAGTCATGATATTTAATCTGGAAGTAATCAAAAACAAAACATTCCTTCCATTTCAATCTTTCGCAAATTTCGTCAAAAAGAAGAAAAAATACTCGAAAACCTTGTAGGAATCAGATAATTATCGTATCTTTGCCGAATTATCCAAAAGTTGGGTACTAGAGTAAGGACATTTAAATAATGAAAGGTATGGAGCAGGGAAATTCTTCCATCGAAATCTATCGTTCCCCAGAGGGCAACATAGAGCTGAATGTAAAATTAGAAAATGATACCGTTTGGCTTACACAAAGCCAAATGGCAGAGTTGTTTGCTGTTGACAGAACATCTGTTACACGACACATTCGCAACATTTACAAGAGTCAAGAACTAGACGAAAAGTCAACTTGTGCAAAAAATGCACAGGTTCGTTTTGAGGGTAAGAGACAAATCATTCGTGATATTCCTTATTATAATCTTGACATGATTATTTCGGTAGGGTACAGAGTGAATAGCAAGAATGCGACCTCTTTCCGCCGTTGGGCAACCTCTATCTTGAAGCAATACATTATCAAGGGTTATGCCATCAACCAGAAACGCCTAGACAATTACAACGAACTGAAAGAAGTGGTTCGTTTGATGTCACGTGCGATTACATTACAAGATCAGGTTTCAGAAGGTGAATATAACGGACTATTCAATGTCATCAGCGACTATGTTTATGCCCTGGATACTCTCGACAAATATGATTATCAGACATTGCTTATAGACAAGACGACTCAAGCCGAACCATTCCATGCCACCTACGAAAATGCAATGGAAGCCATCAATGCCTTGAAAGAAAAGTTTGGAGGCAGTAAATGGTTTGCCAATGAGAAGGATGATTCATTCAAGAGCAGCATAGGTCAGATTTACCAAACCTTCGGTGGTGAAGAACTCTACGCTTCGGTAGAAGAAAAAGCAGCCATGCTGCTCTACCTTGTCGTAAAAAACCATTCATTCAGCGATGGCAACAAGAGAATTGCGGCCATGCTTTTTCTTTGGTTTATGGAGAAAAATGGCATTCTGTATGCAGAAAATGGACATAAGAGGATTGCCGACAACACACTCGTAGCACTGACTCTGATGATTGCAGAAAGCAGAACTGAGGAAAAAGATGTAATGGTAAAAGTAGTCGTCAACTTGATTAACAAAGACAATCAATAAGAATTGCCATTAAAAAACCGCACAACAGCTATTGTGCGGTTTTAAATATATATTGCGATAACTTACTTCGCTGTATCCTTTGAGCTTCGCTTATCACGGCGATAACTGCGATAATCATCCAGCGGAATCTCAATATCAGGTTCCACCAGCTCGCCCTCACGTGGCAAGGCGAACTTCTGATACTTGATGTTCAAGCCACGCTCTATCCACATACTCTCATAATAGGTCTGGATAGAGAGAATCTTACGGGTTTCCTCATCGATACCCTCCTGATGATAGAGGTCCTCGGTGCGGAAGAGCACAGGCAGATGGTTGGCATCCACCATATAAGTGGTATAGGTGAAGAGGAAGTTGGAGTCCGTCTTCAGATGGATGATACCGCCATCCACGAGGAAGTGGCGATAACGGTTCATGAAGTATGTAGATGTAAGACGCTTGCGAGGGTTCTTCATCTGCGGGTCAGAGAAGGTGAGCCAGATTTCCTGCACCTCATCCTCGGCAAAGAAGCGGTCGATAATCTCGATGTTGGTACGGAGGAAAGCCACGTTTTTCTGTCCTTCCTCTATCGCCTTCTTGGCACCGGTCCACATTCGTGCGCCCTTGATATCCACACCGATGAAGTTCATCTCTGGATAGAGCTTGGCAAGTTCCACGGTATATTCACCCTTGCCGCATCCCAACTCCAGCACGATAGGGTTATCATTGTGGAAATACATCTCACGCCACTTGCCCTTCATATCGAAAGGCACGTCATCTACAACACTATATGGATACTGGAACACGTTCTCGAAACGCTCCATATCCGCAAACTTAGCTAATTTTCCTTTGCTCATTGATTCTTTTTTTCTTCGTTTGGGTACAAAGGTAATCATTTACCGATAATTATACAAATCGTATAATAGAAATTGTATAATATTAACGTAAAAAGAATCGCCAGAAAGCTATTCTGTAGCTTCGCTGGCGATTCTGAGAGAGAGAGAGATTTATCTATGTAATATCGTGTTCTTATTCCGCCTGAATACCGAAGTACTCGTTGAGTTCGGCGATGGCAGCACCATCAGCATTAGGAAGATCCTTCACCAGCTTGCCTTTCTCCAGCAGGAGGATGCGAGAGGAGATGTCGGCAATGAAGTTGAGGTTATGGCTGGAGATGATGACCGTGGTGCCCTGCTCCTTGCAGATACGCTGAATCATGTGGGCGATAGTCATCTGAGAAGAAGGATCAAGATAGTTGAAAGGCTCATCCAGAAGAAGGACCTTCGGATTGATGATCATCGCTCCAATGATGCCAATCTTCTGTCGGTTGCCCTGAGAGAAATCACGGAGATACTTCTTGGTTCCCATGATTTCATCGTGCATAAAGCCCTCAAACTGCGCCAGTCGCTCCTGCAAGGTCTCATCGTCGATGTTATAGACATCAGCGATGAAATCGAAGTATTCCTCAGGGGTGAGGAAGTCGATGAGGAATCTGCCGTCGATGTAACTGCCGGTATATTCCTTCCAGGTTTCACTCTCGTTCACCTTCTGTCCATTGCTTTCCACGAAACCATCATCAGCCTGAATCAGATCGAGAATCAGACGGAGCAAGGTGGTCTTGCCCGCACCATTATTACCTACGAGTCCTATCAGCTCGCCCTTTGCAACACCCAGATTATCAATATCGAGTACGGTATTGCCATTATATATCTTTTTGAGATTCTGAATCTTGATATCCATTGTTCTAATGTTTTTAATGTGTAGTGTTTAATGTTTACTTAATTTTCCATGAACTTCTCCATGCGCTTATACTTGTTCTTCTCGAAGATGGCAGCAATCTTGGCGATGAACCATTTATGGATGGCGATGCTGATGACTGCCAGCGCTACGCAGGTGATAAACCATGCCGTCTCACCGAAGAAATGATAGATGGCACAGACACCTGCCAGCGGGAAGAGGAAGGCCATGGCATAAAGATTGATCTTCAGATTCGCTCCCTGCATGCTGAACATGGAAGTCTGGAATATCTCCAGACGGGAAGAGAAGAGTGCTGTAGGCAGATTAAAGAGATTGATGAATACTGCCAGACAGAAACCGCTGATGAGCACCTGGATTCCGATTCCTGCCTCCAGGAAAAGGAACGGAAGGGTGAGCAGCAAGGCGACAGCACTCACTACCATATAATAATAGAAGCAATTCTGCAGCATCTGCTTTACCTTTACCGGCTTGGTCATCAAACCATGGAAGAAGTTTGCCTCAATACCAAAGGTCCATTGCGATAATACCACCGATGGCAGCAGGATGGCACCTGCCACATAGAGAGTAGTCATAGCCACCTTATCCCCCATTTCCTGTCCCGGCTCTAAAGGCATCAGGGCGAAGAGATAGGCATCGAAAAGGAAGATGGCGGTAATCATAATCACCATTGTACGGACACGTTTTGCTCTCAATGTGCCGATATATTGCAGGCTGAAGAGATTGATATGGCTGAATCCACGGAACTTGGAAACCTTCTGCTTCTGCTCGTTATAAATCTTTTCGTGATAGAGATAGGCGGTAAGTCCGGTGAATACCGCTCCTGCAAGGAAGAAGAGACCTATCCATCCCATATATACCGGGAAGAAAGAAGCCACAAACATATATCCTATCAGCACGGCAAACATTCCCATCCATCCCAGTATCAAGGGCCATTTCAGAATCCACTCCGTAGCCTTGCGGTAACAGGTGATATAGATGCCGTTGACAAAAGAGAACTCCAGGAACAGGAAGAAGCTGGCTACAACCTCACTTGCCGGCAGGAGATAGATGAACACCGGAAGCGTAAGCACCGGAAGCACATAGTTCCAGAAGCTCACGAGATTGGTAGTGAGCAGAAACTTGTTCCAGATTTTCTCTGGCACAGGGCGCGACTTCACATAATCATCCATTGCCGTAATATCCCGCTTCATCACCATCTTCATGATGATGTCTGGAATCAGCATGCCGATTACGATGCCCGCACCCAACAATGCCGGCATATCTTCACCCTCAAGTTCTCCTCCACTCTCGGTGAAGCCCTGGTAGAAGCCCACGCCCACCATCACATACAGGAAGATGATGTAGCACGCCACGACGGCATCTCTCTTGCGGAAGTTACGGCGCTGTTGCAGCCACCATAACCTTAACAGTAATTTCAACATAATTCTTTCATTTCATTGGTTTATGGATGCAAAGGTAAATAAAAAACTGAGAAATCTATGACAAAACGAAAGAAATAACTTAAAAATAACATTAGATAAGAAACAATTTGCAAGAAGAACTGAGAAGTTATAAGAGAAAAAACAAAAAAGCAGCATCTTCATCCCGAAGATGCTGCTCGTTTCTAACTAAAACTAACTCATGTATCAACTATTCTCCAAAACTATTAAAACCTAAAAAACAATTCTATTTTACCGGCAAGATGTTACCCTCCTCATCATAGAAGAGAGGAGCCACCTTTACGCTGCGAAGCCAGGTTGTATCATTTGATGGCACGCAGTCGTGATGGAACAGATACCACTGTCCCTTATACTCGCAGATGCTGTGATGGGTTGTCCAACCTACCACCGGCTCCAGAATAACGCCCTTGTAAGTGAACGGACCATAAGGATTATCACCTACTGCATAGCAGAGATAATGGGTATCACCCGTAGAGTAACTGAAGTAATACTTGCCCTTGTACTTGTGCATCCAGCTAGCCTCGAAGAAGCGATGAGGATCATCGGCTGGCAACACCTTACCCTCCTCGTCAACGATGACAACAGGCTTTGGCATCTCAGCAAACTGCTGAACATCATCAGTCATCATGGCTACACGGGATGGCAACGGATTCTCCTTGCCTTCTGGAAGATGCTCATCCTTCAGTGCCTTGTTGTCCTTGTACCACTGAAGCTGACCGCCCCAGATACCACCGAAGTAGCAGTAAATCTTGCCATCATCATCCTTGAACACGCAAGGGTCGATGCTGTATGACTTGCGGATTGGGTCGGCATTCGGAACGAAAGGACCTTCAGGCTTATCAGCCACAGCCACACCGAGATGGAACACGCCATTATAATCCTTGGCAGAGAAGATAAGATAGTACTTGCCATCCTTCTCCACTACATCATTGTCCCACATCTGCTTCTCAGCCCATGGCACATCCTTTACATCGAGAATCACACCATGATCGGTTACCTCACCTTCCATCACATCGTCCATAGAGAGAACATGATAGTCTTTCATCTGGAAGTGACCGCCATCATCGTCGAAGCTTTCGCCGCTGTCCCAATCATGGGATGGGTAAACATACAGGCGACCGTTAAACACATTGGCAGATGGATCTGCCATATAATCCTTAGGGAACAAATATCTTGCTTTCATTGTTATCTTATATTTAAAGAGATTGATGATATTATCTTATGAGATTCTATTTGAAGAGATCTTATTTAAAGAGATTGACGATTTCCTTCACCACTGGCTTCACCTCGTTGTTGCGGTCGATGAGCAGTGGATAGTTGGTTCTGCCAGGGATAGGCCAGCCATTCAACCAAGAGTGACCATCGTTGACACCCCAGAAGGTTACACGGCTGATGACATCCTTGTGACGCTCTACAATCTTGAAGAGATCGAGATAACGCTGGTTGAAGAGTTTCTGTGCCTTCTTGTTAAGTCCCTTCACGTATGGATTGTACTTCTTCTGAAGTTCAAACTTCTGACTGATTTCCGCACCGCCGAATCCTTCCGGATTAGGAAGCATGTTCATATCCAGCTCAGTCAGCATCACCTTGACACCTTCACCTGCAAAAGCCTCGATGCTCTTCTCATACTCAGCATAATCAGGATAATCAAAACCATTGTGGCTCTGCATACCTACAGCATCAATACGGAGACCCTTCGCCTTCAAATCGCGAACCAGCTTGCAAATAGCCTCACGCTTGGCTGGCTTCGAAGTAGAATAATCATTGTAGTAGAGTTCTACGTTTGGATCAGCCTCATGCGCAAAGCGGAAAGCCAGTTCGATGAACTCCGGACCGATAATCTTATAATATAGAGACTTGCGGTAAGAGCCATCATCCTCGAAAGCTTCGTTCACAACGTCCCATCCCTTTACTCTACCTTTATAATGAGTAACCACATTCATGATGTGATTATACATTCTGCCAATGAGCACTTCACGGCTTACCAGATTACCCTTATCATCGGTAAACATCCACTTAGGTGGCTGAGAGTGCCATACCAGACAATGACCTATCAAGGTCTTGCCGTTCTTCTCAGCCCAGTCAGCCAGCTTATCGCCATCGGTGAAATCAAAACGATTCACCTCCGGATGATTTTCCTCGCCCTTCATACAGTTCTCGGCAACCACCTGGTTAAACTGCTTCTTCACTACTTCCTCACCTGCCGGGTCTTGTCCGTCTGTCAGAGAAGTATTAACGGCTGCACCCACCAGGAAATATTTGCTCATGGCCTCCTGGAATGTTGGGATTGTCGTATTATTATTGCCTTTCTGGGCAAAAGCTGCAGAAGCAAGCATCAAGCCCAAGGCAAAAGTTGATATTTTCTTCATGTCTAATTTATATTTTTCTCAATTTTAAATGTTACTTTTTCTGTTTGTGCCGAGCCTCAATCTTCTTGTTGATATCATCGATAACCGCATCTGTCAACTCATACTTCGAGATAATGAAGATGGCGAGCAGCAACAAAGCAGCAGGAATGACACATACCAACCAGAGAATACCCTCCTGAGCCACAGGAGTCTGCTCCACGGCCTTCGGATTGTAAGCCACGTAAGCAAGGATGGCTGGAGCCACCACACTACCCAAGGTCATACCCGCCTTGAAGAAGATGCCCGTCAAGGCATTCACGATACCTGCAATACGCTTGCCACTCTTATACTCTCCATAAGAGATAACCTCAGGAACAAGAGCCCACATATAACCCGTAGCTACAATAACACCCGTTGACTTAACAAACTGGGCGATATAGACGAGCATCATACTTGGCTGATCCATCTTTGCCACCAGATAAAGGAATGCCATACCCACGATGGCGATGCCCAGGAACACATAGAACATGTTCTTCTTGCCGATTGCCTTCTTAATCATAGGCACCAGTGGCATGAAGATGAACGATGGTGCCGAACCCAAACCCATGAAGATGGAAAGCTGCTCGGAGGTTCCGTGAAGGTTGCTGTTCATGAAATAAGCTCCTGCCGCATTGCCGATAGACATCATGGCGAAGGCGGTGATGAAGAAGAAGGCTATGATACGCAAAGGACGGTTGTGGAAAAATTCCATCCAAAGGTCGCTTATCTTCACATTGGCACTCTCCTCGGCATTCATTACCACACGCTCCTTACACTGTGAGAAACAGAAGAGGAGCAACAACAAACCAATGACGGCATAGATGGTCATGGTGGTAAACCAAGCCACCGGATCCTTAGGCAAACCATCCGACTGCTGGTCGGTAAAGTATGCGATGAGCAACGGAAGGCCTGAGCCTACAGCCAAACCGCCACAGTTTGCCATAAACATACGAACTGACGTCATCACCGTGATTTCATCGGTATCACGAGTCAGCGATGAGTTCAAGGCTCCATAAGGTACATTGATAAATGTATAGAGCAATGTCATGGCAATGTATGTGATATAGGCATAGAGCAGGGATGGTGCAAAGCCATTCCAAAAGCAGAGGATGGCAAAGCCCGAAAGTGGGATTCCTACGAATACCAGATAAGAGCGATACTTACCCAACTTAGGATTGTGCTTGTCGATAAGGGCACCTACAATAGGGTCCCAAATCACATTTGCAACATTTCCTACCGTAAACATCACGGAAACGTCAACTGCATCGAGTCCATAGATATCGGTATAGAAGAACAACAAGTACATACATGTTGTCTGGAAGATGAGGTTTTGTGCCAAGTCACCAGAACCGAATCCGATGCGCTGCAACCAACTCAATTTGTAGAATCCCTGGGATTCCTGTGAATTCTTTTCCATATCTTTATTCTTTTATTTCAATTTTTCTGCGGCAAACTTGCCCATAGCTTCATATCCCTTAGGGTTGAGATGCAACCAGTCGTCTGAATATTCAGCCTTCAGGCGCTGAGGGTCTTTCGGGTCACGGGTTAATTCATCGAAATCGATGACCTCATCAAAGGCACCGCTCTTTCTGATCCATTCGTTCACGGTTTGGCGCATTGCCTCATGCCAGAAAGAATACCATCCGTTGCCCTTGGTTGGGGTGATCGTTCCGCCATATACCTTGATGCCTTTAGCCTTGGCTTTTGCTATCAGCACCTTGTAGCAAGCTATCAGGGTATCTGTTACATGTTCATAATTTCCTCCGCAGCAACCGATATCGTTGGTTCCTTCGAAGATAATGAGCTTATCCACACCTGTCTGTCCCAGGATGTCACGGTCGAAACGCTTCATGGCTGGTTCACTCAATCCGCCCTGCACCACGCAGTTGCCACCGATACCGAGATTCAATACACCGTATGGCCTCTCTGCATTCAGGGCATCCGAGAGGAAATCGGTCCATCGGTTCTGATGGTTGGTGGTACTTCCACGGCCATCGGTAATAGAGTTTCCGAGGATAGCCACCACAGGGGTAGTCTTATCGGTCTTCACATCAATGGCTGAAAGATTATACCAGTGGTCAGCCTTCTCCTGCTTATCGAAAGCAACATCCGTTGGCTTCACCGCCTTGCCCTTCACATTACTAACAATATAAGATGTGGTACGTGATCCGCGATGGGATGTTGCATTCACCGGTGTCAGCTTGCCATAATCGATGGTAATCGTAAGGCGCTGACCACTCTTCAAGGCATACTTCAAATCATCAGAGAAGATAGCCTTTCCAGGAGCAATGGTCACATTCTTCTTACCTCTGAATTTAAGATACTTCACCGTCTTGGTCTGAATACCCCAGTTACTAGGAACATCTGTATCTGCAATATACACCGATTTGATTTCCACCGGTTCCTTGCTCTGCTCATTGCTGAGCTTCACTCTGAGTTCCTTTCCACCAAAGGATACATGAACTATCTGTCGGCAAGAACGGTTGCTCAAGCTTTCCTTAGGCATATCTCCTTTGCCAGTCCATTCCACTGCAGTAGCCCAAGATCCTTTCCATACCTTCTGGGCAAAAGCTACAGAACTTGACGCAGCCAACACGAGTGCCAAAGATAAGATTTTTATTGCTTGTTTATTCATCGTTATTATGATGCCTTTAATGTTTCTATTGTTGTTGACGATGCAAATTTACTAATAAATTATGAAATAACAGGTATTTTATAGTTACCATTACTTTTCTATTTGTTTCATACTCACAAAAATGGCACAAAAAGATAAAGAAACAAAAAGAAACGAAACATATTGTTGCATTAGAATTTGTTTCTTTCATTGTTTTTTGTTACTTTTGCAGCCGTAATAACCTATTTAAATAAGAAACGGACAAAAAATATGAAGCATATCAGACATTGCCTCACAGCACTCTTTGCTATTGCCTTATCGCTTATGGTATGGGCCGACAGTGGTGAACTCTTCACTTCGGGCAAGCTATCCAGTTCGCTTATCAACTGTATTGTGCAAGACAAGTATGGCTATATCTGGGTGGGCACAGAATACGGACTCAGCAAGTTCGACGGCTACCGCTTTACCAACTATCTGCACAACGAAGAAGACACAACCTCCATCACCGACAATATTATCTCCGACCTTCTGGTAGATAAGAAAGGTAACCTCTGGATTGGTTGCGCCAAGGGATTGATGCGCTATAATTATGAGACGAACAATTTCTCCCGTCTCCAGTTTCCTGATGGCAGAAAGCCACGCATCTATTCGATGGTAGAAAGCCATCGCGGCGATATCCTGCTGGGCACTGCAGGTTACGGTCTCTACTCCGTGAAGAACAACGGCATAGAGAAAACGGCAAACAACAGATTCACC
The DNA here is from genome assembly GCF_002224675.1 of Segatella copri. Lineage (GTDB taxonomy): Bacteria > Bacteroidota > Bacteroidia > Bacteroidales > Bacteroidaceae > Prevotella > Prevotella copri_U. Next base: position 77,854 of record NZ_NMPZ01000012.1, read on the forward strand.
ATCAAATGGGAGAGAGCATACGCCAAGCGCGACTCGGATGTATTCTTCACCCATATCTACGAAGACAAGCACCAATATCTCTGGCAGAGCAGTCACCTGTCAACCTTCACCCGATTCATCGAGAAGCAAGGCAAGGTGCAGCGCAAAGACTTCAAATCGCCATACGGAGCCCCTGTGGCATTCATCCAGCATCGCCCGCAAGCCATGCTCATCGTCTGCATGTATGGCATCATCTACTATGACTATCGAACGGGGCGTATAGCCGATGCCGGTTACGACCTGGGTACTTTCAAGAATCATGTAACCATCAACAATGCCACCTTCGACCACGATGGCAACCTCTATATCAGCACCTCTGAACATGGAGCCCTGATTATCAAGAAGGGAAGCAACAAGGTGGAACAGCTGGAAAACAGCAACAGCAATTTCAATCTTTCCACCGCCTTCGTCAACGATATCATCGAAGACAAGGACAACAACCTCTGGATAGGCTGTTACAAGAAAGGTCTCTATCTGCTCAACCAGCGCCAGCAAGCCTTCAGCAGCTGGAGTTTCTCGGCACAGAACTACATCATCGGCAGCAGCGTTTCTTCCATCGCCCCTGGCGAGAATGGCGAAACATGGTGTACGGTGCAAAACAGTGGCGTATTCTGTTTTGATGCTTCAGGAAAGATTATCGCCCACCCTACCTCGCCAGCAGGCACCTGCATCATCTACAAAGACCGCCGGGGTGCATACTGGATCAGCAACGGAAGTGCGCTCTACAGCTACAATCCGCATACGGGAGCCTATCAGGAAAAGCTCACCTTTACCAGCGCAGGTATCTACTGCATGACAGATGACAACCAGGGCAATCTCTATATCTCTGTATATAGCAAGGGCCTATATATATATAATGTGGAAAGCGGAAAGGTTACCGTACTCAATATGCGACAGAGAGGAAACAAGGGATTCCTCTGCAACGACTGGGTGCGCAGCATGGCATTCGACCATACCGGTCATCTGTGGATAGGTACTTCAAATGGCGTTTCCTGCCTCAACACGAAGACACTCAGCTTCAAGGACTTCGGATGGAATAACATTCTGAAAGACAGACAGGCAAATGGCATCTGCGAAGGAAAGAACGGCAATATGATTATCGGAACGGAAGAAGGACTCTATCTTTTCGACCGAAAGAACAACAAGACCCTTGCTCTCCCTCACGCCGAAGTTCTGAAGGGAAAGCAGGTGTGCAGCATCATCAAAGACCATCAGGGCGACTTGTGGATAAGCACCACCATGGGCATCTGGCAGTATGACCAGAAGAACAGACAGTTTATCGGGCACATCAATGGCAACGGACTCACCACCCGTGAATACGTGCTGGGTTCCTCCATGCATACCGCCAGCGACCTCATCGCCTTCGGAACAAGTGACGGCATCACCACCTTCTACCCGGAAAGAGTGAGAGCCAAGAAGATGGAACTGGGAGATGTACACCTCACCAACTTTATCATCGACGGCAAGCCAATCAACTGTCTGACGGATGAGTTCACTATACCATACGAGGAGAATTCGTTCACGCTGGAGTTCTCGCTGCTCAACTACAGGAACACCGACAACATCAGCTTTCAATATCGTATCAACGAGGGAAAATGGAACAGCACCAACGAAGGCTCCAACGCAGTATCATTCAACAAGTTGAAACCGGGCAGCTACACCCTGGAGGTAAGAGCCATGAGCAATGGCAACTTCTCCAAGAAGTCAACCATCATCCACATCAAGGTGTGCGACCCTTGGTATGCTTCCACCTGGGCATTTCTCCTCTATTTCCTGACAGCAGCAGGCATCATCCTGTATATCATCTACCGATATGAGCGCCATCGCAAGGAAGACCTGGAGGAAACCAAGATGCAGTTCCTCATCAATGCCACCCACGACATCCGTTCACCGTTGACACTGATTATGGGACCCCTCAACAAGTTGAAGACAAGAATCACGGATGCCGAAAGCAAACAGGATATCGATACGATAGACCGCAATGCCCAGCGCCTGCTGCTTCTGGTAAACCAGATTCTTGACGAGCGCAAGATAGACAAAGACCAGATGCACCTGCACTGTCAGAAAACCCAGCTCAGGGAATTCCTGAACGGCATCATATCGCTCTACCGTTTCAATGCAGAAGAGCGCAACATCGCACTCTCGCTCCAGGAAGATGCGAGCCTCAACGATGCCAATGGCAAGTTGTCTGTATGGATAGACCGCATCAACTTCGACAAGGTGATTTCCAACCTGCTCTCCAACGCCATGAAGTATACCTTCAATAGCGGCACCATCACTCTCATCATGGGCAAGGACGAGAAGAATGCCATCATCAAGGTACAGGATACCGGCATCGGACTGAAGGAAGAGAAGACCGACCGACTCTTTGACCGGTTCTACCAGGGCAACAACAGCAGCGACCTTCACATCGAAGGCACCGGCATAGGACTGAACCTCTGCAAGGCATTCGTAGAGATGCACGGAGGCAAGATCAAGGCATACAACCGCACCGATGGCATCAAGGGTTCCTGCTTCGAGGTAACCATTCCGCTGGGCAAGGAACATCTGAAGCCAGAAGAGATTCTCAACGAGGAAGAGGACAGAAGCATCGAATCCACCGGTAAAAGAACGCAAGCCAACCGCAATTTCAACATCCTGATAGTAGATGACGATGCAGAGATTGCCCATTATATCAAGACCGAACTGAGCGACTGGTACCGATTTGAACATGCCAGCAACGGTAAGGAAGGTCTCAAGATGTTGCTCACCGGCAAATATGATCTCGTGATAAGCGATGTGATGATGCCGGAAATGGATGGTGTTACCATGCTCAAGAAGATTAAAGGTAACTCTAACGTAAGCGATATTCCGGTCATCCTGCTCACCTCCAAGAGCGAGGTAGAGAACCGACTAGAGGGATTGCGCAAAGGTGCCGATGCCTTCCTGGCTAAACCTTTCAATATGGAAGAGCTTCATATTCTCATAGACAATCTGGTAGATAATGTCCGACGCATCCGTGGCAAATACAGCGGTGCGCAGGGACAGAAGGCTAAGATTGAGCAGATACAGGTAAAGGGCAATAACGACGCTCTCATGGAAAGAGTGATGAAATATATGAACGAGCACCTCGCCGACCCTGACCTCAACGTTGAGAAACTGACAGAGGATGTAGGCATCAGCCGTGCCCAACTGCACCGTAAGCTGAAAGAAATAGCAGGAGTCTCTGCCGGTGAATTCATCCGTAACTTACGATTAGAACAAGCTGCACGTCTTATTGAAGAAGGGCAGATCAACATCACGCAAGTAGCTTATTCTGTAGGATTTTGCAACCAGACCCACTTCTCTACAGTGTTCAAGAAACACTATGGCATGTCACCAAGTGAATATGCTGAAACAAAGAGGAATGAGAAATAAACAACAAATAAAAGAAAATAAGGTATTTTTTCGTATCTTTGCAGCAGAAACAATAATAATACAAAACTAACGATCTGCAAAGATATGAAGAAATACCTTATTTTATTATTTACGGTACTTACATCACTCCATGTTTCTGCACAGAGTGATGGCTCACAGTTATGGCTAGGAAAGCAGTATGCTAACTCATGCCAAGTCATCTCACAGTTGCCCGATGATGCAACAGCCAAGATTGCCAAGCAGGAGTTGGAAAACAACTGGCGCGGCAAGAATGTTGAGCTAAAGATAGACAAGGCTCTGAATCTTGGCGAGGGCTATAACCTCTATGCCCGTCCTGCACAGCAAGGCGACAACATTCAATACGAAGCAACTATCACCGCCAGCAATTCTATCGGTTTGCTCTATGGTGCCTACGAGCTGATTCGTCTTCAGAACACCGATGCCTACAACACAGGTAGCGGCAATCAGCAGAACTTCAGCAAAGCCATCGATGAGACCGAGAAACCACAAGTGGGTCTCCGCATCCTCAACCATTGGGATAATCTCGATGGCAGCATCGAACGTGGCTATGCCGGCAAGAGCATCTTCAAATGGGAAGAAATCAAACTCGGCAAAAACGGCAAGGGTGGCAGCATCAGCAAGAGTCTTCACGACCGCCTCATCACCTATGCCCGTGCCAACGCATCGCTCGGTATCAACGGAAGCGTACTGAACAATGTAAATGCATCGCCAAAGATGATGACGGCTGAATACATTAATAAGGTGAAAGTCATCGCCAACATCCTGCGTCCTTACGGCATCCGAGTGTATCTCAGCATCAACTTTGCTTCTCCTATGGCATTGGGCTATACCAAGACAGCAGACCCATTGGATAAAAAGGTGCAACAGTGGTGGAAGAAGAAAGCAAAGGAGATTTATGCTGCCATTCCAGACTTTGGCGGATTCCTGGTAAAAGCTAATTCTGAAGGACAACCAGGTCCTGGCGATTACCACCGCACTCATGCCGAGGGAGCCAACATGCTTGCCGATGCCGTCAAACCATACGGTGGCATTATCATGTGGCGAAGCTTTGTATATGGTGCTAACCATAAGGGAGAAGACCGTGTAAAGCAAGCTGTCAGCGAATTCAAAGGTATGGATGGAAAGTTCCGTGACAATGTAATTCTCCAGTCAAAGAACGGTCCGCTCGACTTCCAGCCTCGTGAACCATACGCTCCTATCTTCGACAACATCAAGAAAACTCCTCAGATAGCAGAACTTCAGATTACCCAGGAATATCTCGGACAGTCTAAACACCTCACCTATCTCGCCCCGATGTGGAAGGAATTCTTCGGATTCGTCAATCCAAGCAAACTGGCAGGTATCTCTGGCGTAGCCAATATCGGTGATGATGCCAACTGGTGCGGTCATCCTTTCTCACAGGCTAACTGGTATGCTTTTGGCCGATTGGCATGGAATCCTTCGCTCAGCGCAGAAGAGATTGCCCACGAATGGCTCGTTCAGACTTACGAGAATCAGGATGAGAAGTTCACCAAACCTGTGGAGATGATGATGATGACCTCACGTGAAGCTTGCGTCAACTATATGATGCCATTGGGCTTACATCATATCTTCAAGTTCGATCACCACTACGGTCCGGAGCCGGATGGTTTCATCGCCAGCTATCCATTGGAGTGGTGCCCTGTGTATTATCACAAGGCTGATGCCAAGGGTATCGGTTTCGACCGCTCATCCAAAGGTACAGATGCCGTAGGTCAGTATCCGGAACCATATCGCAGTCAGTATGACAACATCGAGACTTGCCCAGAAGAATATCTCCTATGGTTCCATCATGTGCCTTGGACTTACAAAATGAAATCAGGAAGCACCCTCTGGCAGGAACTCTGCATGAAGTACAACATGGGTGTAGCGATGGTTGAAGTATATCGCGACTTCTGGCACACCTCAGCCAAACAGTATATGAAGGGGCATGAGCAGGAATGGCAACATACCGATTCATTACTCAATGTACAGTTGGAAAACGCCAAGGAATGGCGCAATACCTGCCTCAAGTATTTCCAGAACTATGTATCTTCTACAGTAGATAAGTAATAGTAGAACCCGCAGGAAAGTAATGATAAAGTGTCGTAATCTCAGATTTTTCATGAGATTGCGACACTTTTCTCGCTAAAAAGTTGTCGTAATCTCATTTTTTTTGTAACTTTGCGACAGTTTTAAGCATAAAAAGACAGATATGAAAGAGAACATCATCGGAAGAGAACAAGAGATATCCAAGCTGGAGAACTACATCTCTAGTCGTAAATCGGAGTTTATTGCCATATACGGCAGACGACGTGTAGGTAAAACATTTCTCATCAAGGAAATGTTTGAGGGACGTTTTACCTTCCGAGTTACAGGCAAAGACAATGTCTCTACCAAGGAACAACTCACCAATTTTGGCTTTGCCCTCCTTGAGCAAATGAATGTGGATACAATGCCTAAAGACTGGGAAGAAGCCTTCAGATTATTACAAAAGGCTATAGAAAATATGCCGGAAGGCGCGAAGGTCATCTTCTTCGATGAACTTCCATGGTTTGACACTCGTTCCTCTCACTTCATCAGTGTCTTGGAGCACTTCTGGAACGACTGGGCTTTCTATCGCAACGACATCAAGTTGATAACCTGCGGAAGTGCCACTACCTGGATGATAGACAATGTCATCAACTCTCATGGCGGTCTCCACAATCGTGTTACGCACAATATCCTTCTCTCTCCTTTCTGCCTGAGAGAAGTAGAAGACTATTTCAAGGCACAGGGATTCAATTATGAGCGACCAGAAATCATCGAATGCTTCATGGCTGTAGGTGGAATTGCCTATTATCTCTCCCTCTTCGAAAGCGACAAGAGCGTGGCACAAAATATCCAGCAACTATGCTTTACACGTGGTGGCGAACTGACAGAAGAATTCGACCGTCTCTTCAAATCTTTATTCAAGAAAGCAGACAATTACCAAGCAATCGTAACGGCACTGAAAGACAAGGGCAAAGGCATGACGAGACAAGAACTCTTGGATGCTACGCATCTTCCCAACAACGGTAGGTTTACGAGCATGCTAAAGGAACTGGAGCAGTGCGACTTCATCCGCAGTTACAATCCTTTTGGAAAGACCAAAAAGGAATGTATGTATCAACTGATAGACCCATTCACATTGTTCTACTTCAAATTCATGCACAACAAAGGTACATTCTTTGACGACTACTGGATCAAGATGCAATCCACCAGCGAGTATGCCTCATGGTGTGGCCATGCCTTCGAGATAACTTGCCTTCATCACATCAACAATATTGTAAAAGCCCTTGGCATAGATGGTTGCATCAACATCCCATGCGCTTGGTCGTATCGCCCTACCAGCAAGACATTGGCAGACGAGGATGCCGATGAGGATTTGAAACAAGGTGCCCAGATAGACTTATTGATAGACCGCTCCGACAAGTCCATTTCCATCTGCGAGATGAAATACTGTCAGGGAGAATATGAAATCAACAAGGCATACGATGCCCATCTCATGCACCGCCTTAACATATTCAAGAAAGTGACCAAGACTAACAAGACCCTCATCCCTACCTTCATCACTCCATACGGACTATATAATAATATGTATGCAAGAAAAATAACAAGACAAGTAACAGGGGATGACTTGTTTGCATAACATAAGGTACAAAAAGTTGTACGACAACAAGGTATTCCCACTAGGCTCGACAGAGAAGTTACTTTCTAGCACCCAGAATGATACTTTCTCCAACCCGAGAAGATACGCTTTTCTTCTGAAAGATGCAAGGAATTATTGGAAAATGTTTGAGAGTGAGGGAGATAAAAAGAAAAAGGTGTATCCTCGCTTGCCCGATATATGGGGCAAGAAGGATACACCTTATTCTTTTATAGTCCTTTAATTTCCTGCTCTGTCAAACCAGTAATTAAAGCAATCTGCTCTATGCTCAATCCATTAGCCAGCATTTTGCGGGCAATGTTATTTTTCTCTTCAGCACGACCTTCTGCCCGGCCTTCAGCACGACCTTCAGCTTTGCCTTCTTCCATACCTTCCAGTCTTGCATTTCCCAAAACATCATTTTGAATCATGATGGCATTGATATGTTCATCGTATGCATAACGTTCTGCATCCGACATGGAATAGTATTTCAGTTTCTCACGAGCTTCCTGCAGACCTGGTGCCTGGGTTTCTGGCGAGATGACTCCATTTTTCAAGTATTCAACCCATTCTTCCAATGGTGATTTAGCCACCTTATTGAATTCATTAACTCGAACAAGAATATAGGTTGGGAATATCTCTGAAGGCGATTTCCTTACTATCGTATCTTTCTCCTTGGTGCTGATAACAAGATGGTCTTGGGTATGCAAACCCACGAAGTTATTTTGTCCCACATAGATGTAGTCTGATCCCTTGCCTAGATCAAAGTACAGAATGCTGATGGAATATACCTTCTTCACCTCTTTGTAGGTATTTCCCAGATTGATATGCTCTGTGATGGCTTTGGCTACTCCATAGAGCACACGCTCCAGGTAATATAGTTCACTTGTGTTCTGTATCTCGACGATAATGATTTCTCCCTTGCTGTTTTTCGCCTTGATATCAACCCTATTGAACTTATCATTAGCCTGCTGCTGATTACCTTCACTTTCCAGAATATCAACAATCTTGATAGGTTCATTCAGAAATACAGTCAGGAAGCCCTCAAGCACCCCAAAGTTCGCCTTCTGGCGAAGCAAACGCTTGATAGCCCAGTCAAAACGTATGTATTTATCTCTTAGCTCTGTCATATTTGCCTCCTTGTTTTAATGATTCAACTTTCGTGCTGCAAAGATTATGCCAGCGAGAGCAATGAAAGTTTACTTTCAAATTGCCGAGTGCAGCTTTTCTTCTGCAAAGATACGCTTTTCTTCTGAAAGATGCAAGGAATTATTGGAAAATGTTTGAGGGTGAAGGAGATAAAATAAAAAAGGTGTATCCTCACTTGCCCGATATGTTGGGCAAAAAGGATACACCTTATTATATATATGAGGGATATATGTCCGATTGCTTACTTTACAATCTTCATGGTATTGTTTCCACACTTCAGGATAAACAAGCCATTGCCAGGGATATTGTTCTTCTGGAACTCGGAGGTCTTCATCTTACATACCAGCTGGCCTTCGGCATTATATACATAGGTATATGGAGAAGTTTCGCCAGCATTATAAAACAAAGAATTTATACCGGTAGTTCCATGCCAATCTGCATCAGTCACAGCAGTTAAAGCTATGGAATTATCGCTTTTTACAAGAATATAACTATTGTTGTTTCCTTCCGAAATATGTACTGGCTCCCAATAATCATCTGTATCATCTTTCGAAGCCGGATATATACGGTATGAACCATCTGCCAAATCACTAGGCAACAAACACATATTAGATGATGCTTTTGTCAAATAATACATATTCGGCACATTCTTGTTTTCTTGTGATAACAATACATATTGCTTACCGTTTCCTTCAAGAACAACACCTAATAAACCCGTGAAATCCTGATCTGACAGGTTTGCATACTTTCCGTCATTTATCAGTAATTTAGTAGAGCCCAATTTGGTTACCTTGAAGTTGTCTTCTGAGACAATTTCAGAATGGTGTTTGATGTCTGCACTCGGTTTATCCACACCCGATAACATAGTCTGTCCAGTAGAAAATTTATTTCCTGTAGGATTAAGCAAAGCAATATCATAATATCCATCATTATTGCCATCCCATCCCCAATTGACATGAACAAAGTTATTTTGATCGAATCCATCCAATACAAAACAATGTCCACCATTACTTTCATCCACACCCGTATAGATGATAGGGCGACCAGCCTTTAATTCATCATATACTTTGTTTATCCATTCTTTAGTGGTATAATAGTCTCTATAATGAATCTGCAAATTCTTATGATACCCAAAGTTCTTTCGCAAAGCAGTAGCAGCATTATATGAATACGCTCCACTTCCACCTGTATTATACTGCATCTTGATAGAAACACCACACTGATACATCAAGGTTGCTACAGCCAAAGCAGACTCATCAGAGTATTCACCCTTTTTATATGTAGGTGTCATAAGATTCCATTGATAATAGGTATTATTAAAGTCTGCACTCAAAATTCTGTCTTGGAAAGAATAGGTAATGTTTCCAGTTCCCTTTTCAGGATATTGATGGTAATACATTACCTGTGCCATCGCTGTTGCCACACATCCCGTTGGATATATAGCCTTTTCATTCTCCCTTTCTGTAGGACACAAGTTATTGTATGGAGTATCCTGTCCCCATAGAGTTTTAAGTAGAGGCTCTATTGGTTCTTTACTTTCCAATGCTGATGAAGAAGCGGTATGTGACTGGAGAGCCTGATTGGCTGCATTTAGATACCACATCATATCTGGAGATTCCAAGTTTGTTTTCTTGTCAGAATATCCAAGAACGGGCGCATTCGTATCATCGTTACTTACAATAACAAAACCTCCATTACTATATCCCAACACAGACAAGGCATCAAGAGTTTTCAACTCAAGAATCTTATTCTGGTTGTTGGCTCTTGAAAAATTGTGATTTTTGATTAAATAACTTCTAGCAATGGCTAGCTTTTCTTCGCTTGTTCTTTCTTTAGCGAATAATGAACCAAGACTTAAAGTCAAGATCAGAATGAGTACAAGTCTTTTCATAAGCGTTATATTCAAAAAAAGAGAGATCGACCGTTTGATTCGGTCGGTCTCTCTTTATATTTATTATTTTGATGGTTCAAAATCTTCTGGGAAATAGAAATCTTCTGCAAAGTCACCAAATGAACCTACATTAGGAACAAAGTGGGTTAAAGTCATCTTAGCAACCTTATTCTTTGCATCATAGACACCACTACCTTGAACACCAATTACACCATAATCCGGATGAGTCCATGCTGCCTGACCTGCAACGGTAATTTTCTTAGTATTCCAATCAATGACGAAAGTAATGTTACGTCCCTGATCATAGAGATCTGGCAACATATACTTGCCATTACCAAGCTCATATACGATCTGCTCCCATGAATCCCCAGCAAATGCAGAACTGAATGTACCAACATACTTCTTTGGAGTCTTTACATTAATTGTAATAGTGTTAGCGCCATAGTGATAAGCCTGACCTTCAGCCACGCTGATATTTACATTCTCATCAGAACCGCTTTCCAAATTAGAAGTAACAGTAACAGTCTTTGTCTTCTCATTAGCACCGAAGCTTACCTGAGAAGGAACATTGAACTTGCTGTTATCAGATGTCAGAGTCACAGAACCAGCTTCTACAGTATCACGGCGCTGCACTGTAATCTCGAACTCCTGAGCCTGACCAGGTGTAAACATAAAACTTGTTGTGTTAGCAATCAAGAATGCTCCCTTATCTTCTGGTGCAGCAGGATCATAATCATAACTATCTGTACATGATGTCAATCCGATTACCATGATAGCACACAGTAAAGAAAGACTATATTTCAATAACTTTTTCATGTCTTTTTTCTATTTATAAGTTTTACTTACCTGTCCAAGGAGTATATTTATCAGATGGGTCAGGGTTATTGTATTCCTTAACCTGTACATTACCCTCTTCCTCGTTGGCAGAAATTACCCAGTTCATCCAAGCAGGACGACCATTAGAGTTGAATCTCTGCTGATCGAGATGGTTAGTTCCTTCATAACCACGTGTACTGCTATAGTTCAAACGCTTGAGGTCGAAGAAAGACTGACCTTCACCCCACAACTCAATACGCTTGTGGAATACGATTTCCTCTACGACAGCATCCTTGTCAGAAACCTTGCAAGTATAACTTGCATCACGATAAGTCTTCACGAATGATTCAAGAAGCTGCTTACCACGAGCAGGATCCTGATGAGCTGCAGCTTCAGCCTCAATCAGATACATTTCCTCTACACGCATCATTGGGAATGCAGTAGCACTAGCTACAGAATAAGGAGCAGCAACACCTCCGTTTGGACGGAACTTCAAGCCAGAATAGTCTGCCAAGCTCTTACCAAGAGCGTCGTCAACATACATATTCTGACCATCGAGAGCAGAACCAGCAGGAGCCTTCCACTCCAACTTACGCCAGTCTGTGTTACTCAGACGCTCATACAATCTGCGGTCGAGCATGTTGTTACAGCCACCGCCACCAGCATAACCATAGCTAGTCTCATTAGATACCATAGAAGCCCAGTTTGCCAAGTTGCTCCACAAAGACTCCTTAGTATCCTGTGCACCCCACATCCACTTAGAAAGATCGTTGAAACCAGTTGTGGTGTTCAAGCTCTCCTCCTGAGTCATTGGCTTGCCCTTATATTCGTTGATAGCCATGCGAGCATACTTCTCTGCGTTAGCATAGTCCTCAACCCACATATACAAACGAGCATAGAGACCATATACACAATCCAGGTGAGGCAGTGTCTTAGTTGTCTTATTCAACATAGGAATATATTCAGCAGCCTTGTCAAGGTCGCTCTTAATAAATTCCTTCATTTCCTCACGTGTAGCACGCTTGTTGTCACGAGCCTCAGCCTCTGTTGTTTTTTCTGTTACAATAGGGACTGTGAGACCAGCAACATCATTACCATAAGGACTCTTTGGATCAGTACCATCAGTTGGAAGATACTCATACTCACGTGCCATATCCAGATAAAGCAATGCACGATATGCGTATGCGGCACCAAGATAACCCTTCTGGATATCTGTTGCATTCTCTGGATTAACTGCAGAAATCACATTGTTTGTTGTATTAACAAACTTTGTCTGATAGTTGTACAGATACTGTGCAAAGATATAATCACGTCCAGCATACTTATTCTCTGCAAAATAGCTGAACTGGTAATAACCAGCATCGTCTGTTGCACAGAGATCACTAGACTGGATGTCACGAATGTGCATAAGAGCACCATAACCAAAAGCCCAATCATAACGATCTTTGAAATAGCTAGCTGTTGAATATGCAGGAATAGCCATCAAAAGTGCTTCTGTTGCAGAAGATGACTGCTGTACCTGTGATGTTGTTGCTGATCTTGTAGGCTCTGTCTCTTCGATACAACTAGTCAATGACATCGTTGATGCAACAAGAGTCAAAGCAGAAAGGCCATATATTAAACTCTTTTTCATATAATTCTTTCTTTATAAAAATTAGAATGTTACTGTAATACCACCAGATATTGTACGAATTGGTGAATAGTATGCGTTTGATGTTGCACCGGTGATGCTCTGACGTGGGTCAAGACCCTGACGCTTTGACCAAAGCCACAGATTAGAGCCTGTAGCGTAAACACGAACCTTGTTGATACCAACCTTAGAGCACAACGCACGTGGGAGTGTATAGCCCAAAGTTACATCCTGCAAGCTCAAGTACGAACCAGATACGAGGAATCGGTCGGATGTATATGCTGCATATGAATCACCATACTGAATGCGTGGAATATCAGATGAAGTGTTAGATGGAGTCCAAGCATCAAGCAAGTCTGCATGGAAAGAATAACCTCTAGAAATACTCATCAATGAAGAATAAGAAGAATCATAGATCTTACCACCCAACTGATAAGTGAAGTCCATAGAGAAATCAAATCCCTTATATGACACACTTGTACCGAAACCACCGTATGCATCTGGCAAGGCTGTACCGCAAAGGTGCATAGTTGCCTCGCTGGCATTAGTAGTTGTAGTCTCACCCTTGTCAGTATCCTTATAGTAAAGAGCCTCACCAGTCTCCTTATCTACACCAGCATATTTTGCCATATACCATGTATAGATAGGCTGACCTTCACCATAGAAGTAACCACCACCAGCATAACCTCTTACGCCATCAACGGTAATAGCCTTTTTCTCTTCTGGCATAGAAGTAATCTTGTTCTTATATGCTGTAAAGTTGAAATTTGCACTCCATGTAAAGTCCTTGGTACGGATAATATCACCATTCAACTCCAACTCGACACCAGAGTTACGCATATCACCTACATTGTCATAGTAACCAGAGTATCCATAAGATACAGGCAATGAGAAGAATGCCAACATATCGGTTGTCTTACGATAGAAGTATTCTACACTACCAGTCAAACGACCCTTCCAGAGAGAGAACTCAGCACCAACATTCAAGTTACCGCCCTTCTCCCAGCTAATCTTACGGTTACCCTTTGTTGAAGATGGCTTCAAAGAGATACTACCGTTTGAGTTACCGATAGAATAACGGTCGGTGTACAAGTAGTCACCAATGTTGTCATTACCCTGCTCACCATAAGAAGCCTTCAACTTCAACTCGTCAATCCATGAAGACTCAAACCACTTCTCCTTAGAAAGGATCCAGGCAGCTCCAAATGACCAGAAGTTACCCCAACGATTATCTGGATCGAAGCGAGAAGAAGCATCACGACGATAAGAGAAAGAACCGAAGTACTTCTGTGAATAGTTATACTGTGCACGACCAAAGAAACCTTCTGTATTATAATCGGTTGTATATGAGCCAATGCTACCATCAACAATAGCTGCATCCAACTCAGAATTATAGATAGAGAAGATATTACTCTTGCTACCTGACAATACATACTTACGTGTACGATAGTACTCATGACCTACCATTGCCTCAACATCATGCTCGCCAAACTGGTGGTGCCAGTTGAGCAACTGCTGGAAGTTGTAAGACCATCTGCGGGTATGATACTTTGATACATAACCATTTGACTTAGCAGGCTGGCCAAAGAAAGGCTGGCTCAAATTAGACTGACGAGCCTCATCTACCATTGTACTATTGGTAGAAGTAAACTTAAAGTCCTTCAAGAATCGAACCTCAGCAGAACCTACTGCATTGAATGCATTACCCTCTACGTTATTAGTTTCCAGCTGAATATCACTGATAGGGTTAGACTGCTGGTAAATAGGACGCATCAAACCGATTACAGTACCATCACCATAATCATAAGAGTTCATGTTGGTAGTCTGGTTGAACATGATATTACCCTTACCATCACGGATGTACAAAGGATAGATTGGAGCAACGCTGTTTACAGCAAACATATTGCCAGAATCGGCACTATCACCATCACTACCCAAATAGTTTGAATCACTATGAGTATAGTTCATATTACCAGAAACCTTCAACCAAGACTTAATCTGATAATCAGCCTTCATACGACCAGTGAAACGAGTATAATCTGATCCCATGGTGATACCTTCATTCTTCAAATAGTTGGCAGAACCATAGAATGAACCCTGTGTACTGTTAGCAGTAGCAGTAAGGGTATATTCCTGGCGCAAACCATTCTGATAGGTAGCATCTCTCCAATCATCAGGCATCAACATATACTCCTGACCCTTGTAATTGATAACATTACCCAATGTAGCATTAGGGTTAAGCTTACCATTTACACCAATAAGATTCTCACCTGTAGGAACAGAATAAACGTTATAGTTCAAGCCATAATCAGCAGAGTTGATCATATTCTTGTTTGCCCAACCATAAGCCTCGCTAGCACTGTAACCCAACTTATTCTGAGCATAATTGTTCAAAGCTGCGTACCAAGTCTCATAGTACTTAGCAGGGCTTTTAACTATATTATAATCAGGAAGAGCCTTAGAGTTAGAACCCCATTTAGCATCAAATGTAAATGAAGTAGAACCCTCACGACCACTCTTTGTAGTGATGATAACAACACCGTTGGCACCACGAGCACCATAAAGAGCAGCAGAAGCTGCATCCTTCAATACGGTCATAGAAGCAATATCGCTTGGGTTGATAGAGTTCATATCACCATCGTAAGGTGAACCATCAACAACGATCAAAGGAGCATTACCAGCATTGATAGAGCTAATACCACGAACACGGATATTAAAGCTTTCCTGACCAGGCTGACCTGTAGCAGTATTAATCTGCACACCAGAGACCTTACCTGTCAAGGCTGAAACGGCATTAGAGTTTGAAATTTTAGCAATTTCATCGCTTTTAATAACTGCAGCAGAACCTGTAAAAGAGCTCTTCTTGGCTGTACCGTAAGCAACAACCATCACCTCGTCCAGAGAATGATTGTCTGCATCCAAAACAATCATCATGTTCTTGCCAGCCTTTACAGACTTTCTCTGCATACCGATGTATGTAATCTCCAACTTGGCACCAGCAGGAGCATTCAAAGAGAAGTTACCATCAATATCGGTAACTGTACCTGTGTTAGTACCTACAACCTTGATAGAAGCACCGATAACAGGGCTTCCATCCTCAGAAGCAGTAACTTTACCAGAGATTTGACTTTGTGCAAAAGCCATGCTCGTACTGAGAGCAAGACCTGCAACTACTGTCATGAGTCTTTTTTCCATAAATCTCTCTCGTTTTAAATAAATGAATATATAATGTTTATAATTTCTTTCTCTCAACTTTTCTTATATGATTACTCACAAGGAGTTATCGTCATCTTTTTGCCCCCTCCTCTTGCCCCGAGGTGGAGGAGTTCGCTTTTTATACCTTATATTATATAAGGGTCTGTAAGTCTAAAACTTACTTAATTTTAAAGAATATTTTTAATCGGGTGCAAAATTAAGCATTATTTAGGAAACCGCCAAACTTTTTTCAGAAAAAGTTGCACTTCGCCCTGCATTTTGTTATAAAAATCCAGTTTTTATGCACTTTTTCTTATAAAATGTAAAGAAACGGGCGACAGTTCATTTTAAAACCGCCGCCCGTTTAAGAGTTTAGCTTTCTGCCTCCAACTCCTTGCCGGGAAAACAAGGTGTATTACCAAATAATAGAAACGAAAAAGGTGTACCCCCTACTGCCCGATAGCAATAAAAGGGTACACCTTATTTTATGTGATACTTGTAAGTTGCCGATTAGCGGTTACCACCAGCCCACCATACATTTTCGGTAAAGATATACTTACCTGCATCGTTGCCTGAACCGAAAGCTTCCTTCACGTTAGGGTTTGAAAGAACATCGCTTGAACCATAAGGCAAACGAAGTGGCAAACGGTTCTGACCTGCCTGAGTATTGTTAGGGTTGGTCATGGCTACAGGATAGCTACCATCAAGATACTTGCAGCGGCGCATATCGTTGAAGGTCTCCAACTGCTCGTCACGAGTCTGGGCGATATACTTCTGAACCAGAATCTCGTTCAAAGGATTTGCTGCAAACTTAGCAGCAGTCTCACCAGCAAGATAAGCAGCAACAGCATCGTCGCTGAACTCTGTAGCACCTACAGTTGCATAGTCGGCAAGAGAAGCCTTGACTGCAGTCTCGAAGTCAGCCTTGGCATCCTGACCCAAGCGAGCCTTTACCTCTGCGATGATGAAGTAAAGCTCTGACTTGCTCATCAAATGGCTAGGAATCTTAACCTCGTTCACACCATTCAAGAACCAGAGAGGGAAATTGGTAGCACTGGTTGCACCGGCAGCTTCCTTGTCACCAGGAGTCATCAAGCCCAACTCAGCAGGAGCACCATAGTAGTCTGCACCATTATAATTATAGATAGCCTCACGTGGGTCCTGACGAGCTACCATCAAGTCATCAACAGTCTTGGATGAAGCACTATACTCACGGCTATACCAGTAAGCAGACCATGCATCAATCTGGTTGTTGCCATCGAAGATATTCAGGTTAGCACCATCGAAGCCATCAGCTACAGCAGCATTAGCCTCTTCCAGAATCTGAGCATACTGTGCATTCTTGTCGGTAGCACGACCTGCCTCATGCAAGAGATAGCGAGCCTTCAAGGCATGAGCAAGTCCACGCCACTGAGTCAAGTTGCCATTGAACAAGACATCGTAGGCACCAGCATTCTTCATCTTGCCGGCAATAGCCTGATCCAGATTACCCTTGGCAGCATCCAGCAATTCCAGGATGTGCTTGTAAATATCTTCCTGAGAATCGAGCTTAGGAGCAGATACCTTGAAAGCCTCAGAGCAAGGAATGTTACCAAACAAATCGGTCATGATTCCCCAATCGTAAGCTGCCAGAATCTGACCCATAGCCTTGATATCAAGCTGTCCGGCACTATTGCCACCCTCTTCACACTTAGCAATCATCTGCTGAATGTTGTTGAGGTTAAGATAAGTACCGTTCCACTCATTATCGAAACTAGAAGCAGCAGCAATCTCATTGATGCTGCGGAGCTCTGCATTCTTAAGCTGGTTGTTACCTGTACCCAGGATTTGCTCTGTATAAGAAGCAACATACCAGGCGAAGTTACCCGTGTTGGTAGTGAAAACACTAGAAACGATGGCATCTGTGAGCTGGAACTTGGCAGAAACAACGCTTTCACCTGGGTGAGCCTCGTCTTTGTTGATTCTGTCCATGATATCCTCTGAGCAAGATACAGTCATCATAGAAACTGCAGAGATTGCCAAGATACCAAATATATTCTTAAAATTCATCATTGTTTTATCCTTTATTAATATTGATACTTTAAATGATTCCGAGGTGGGTCAGCCGATTAGAATGTAATCTTGAAACCACCACCGAAGCTTGAAGTATTTGGCACAGAGAAACGCTCGAAAGTACCACTCATGTTACCATTACCCTGAGATGACTCAGGATCCAAATCCTTCATCTTTGACCAGAGGAGCAAGTTGCGTGCGAATCCATATACAGAGATATCGATGCCAGCAAACTTAGGAAGCTGGTAGCTCAAGGTTACATCGCGGAGCTTCAGGAAGCTACGGTCGTAGATACCTGCCTCTGTCACGTCATTGTAAGCCATCCAGTAATCCTGCTTGCTTACCTCTACCTTGTTTGGTTCACCTGTTGCAATATCAATACCCTCAGCTACCATAGTACCCTCGTGGTATGGGATAGACTCCTTGGTTGCACCGAAGTAGTTCAATGTCAAGAGTGTACCGTTATACATCTTGCCACCCTTCTGCCAATCCATGGTTGCACTCAAAGACAAGCGCTTCCAGCGAGCCTTCAGGTTGAAGCCCATATTAAAATCAGGTGTACACTCACCCAGGTTCTGGCTACCGGCAGTACCGATAGGAAGACCATCCTGAAGTAAGAGGCGTCCCTGCTCATCGCGCTGGAATGCTACACCATAGATATTTGGATAGGTATAACCTGCCTGAGCACGTACCTGTGGCTCAACGAAACCACCCAGCATGATACTCTCTACGCCATCAGCCAAAGACTTAACCTTGTTGGTCAGCTTGGTGAAGTTTACACCAAGATCCAAATCCCAATCTCTGGTCTGGATGATGCTTGCGTTGATGGCAAACTCATGAGACCATGTGGTCATCTCACCGGCATTGGTACGGAGGTACTGATAACCTGTAGAACCGGCTGTAGGAACATCGAAAATCTGATCCTTGATATCCTGATAGCTGGCTGTATATTCCAAGCGAACACGATTGTCGAAGAAGTTCAAGTCTGCACCAAACTCCCAGTTCACGGTGTTCTGTGGCTTCAGGTTAGGGTCATACTTCACGTAGTAAGGCACATAAGAGCTTACGCCGTTGACAGGATAACTGATAGGAGTGAGACCATACATGCCGCTACCATAAACTGGAACAGAGTAATAGTTAGCATAGTAGTGACCTGCCTGACCTACCTGAGCGAATGAAGCACGGAGCTTACCATAAGAGAGGATGTGATTATCCTTCAATGCAGGAAGCTCTGTGAAAATCCAGCCGAGTGATACAGATGGATAGAAGAAGCTGCGGTTGTTGCGTGGCATGGTAGAAACGATATCGTTACGACCAGTCACAGTCAAATAAACCTGATTGGCATAGCTCAAAGACAGCTGACCGAAGAAACCTACGGTACGCTCCTGAGCCTGATATTCCTCTGTTACTGGCTTAACAGTGGTATTGGTCATAGTAGGCTGACCATAGAAAAGAAAATTGGTTCCATCATAATCCCAGTGACGCTGATAGTCGTGATTGAACTCAGAACCGAGCAATGCACCGAAATCCCATGCGCTGTCAGCACCCAACTTAGCTGTGAAGTTGGCTGTGAGAAGGTTATTGAAGATATTGTGCTGAACACCATAGTTTTCAATCTCGCCACCAGCATTCTGTGCTGATCCCTTTTCATATACATCGCTATTGTTAGTGGTGTAAACATCAAGACCAGCCTGCTCACGGATTACCAGGTTGTAACGTTCTGTATCCCAGCCGAAGTTAGGACGATACTCAAGATAAGCGTTACCGAATACACGGTTGGTATGCTGCTTGAATTCATTGTTATCCTTCCACCAATATGGGTTGTTGAATGAGGTAGAACGGAACAAAATCTGATTTGTAGGGTCGTTTGGCGCATGAGTAGGAGTGCCCTTCAGATTATACTCAGAAGGAGCAGAATAAACCACATTCATAATACCGCTGTTGGCACCAGGAGCAGATGTAATCTTGGTTGCGCTATAGTTAGCAGAGAAACCTGTCTTCCACTGCTTGTTGATTTCAAAGTCAACAGCACCACGGGCTGTAGTACGCATCATACCTGTAGAAGGGATGATACCTGTCTGGTATGTATCACCAATACCGAAAGAATAAGCCAAGTTGCCGTTCTTCTGTGAAATACCCAGGTTAGAGTTCTGGGTGAAACCTGTATCAAAGAAATCACCTACATTGTCATAAATCTGTGGAGTAGTCCAGCCGTCAAGACCTGCAGCAGCATACTTAGGGTTGTAGTACATACCCGCATGCTTGCCATACTGCTGTGTATAAGCATTGTCGGTATTACCTCCATAAGTAGCATCGTTGGCCAAATCTGCAATCTTAGGACCCCAAGTCATAGAAGATGATGGGTTATAAGCATTTATGCCATTACCCTGGGCATAAATATCCTGACGCTCAAACTTCTTGCTGACAGTCTGAGCACTCAAGTCGGTAGAGAATGTAATCTGAGGGCGACCACCATTTGCCTTACCACGCTTGGTGGTAATGATGATGACACCATTAGATGCACGGATACCATAAAGGGCAGAAGCAGCCTGACCCTTCAATACGTCGATGCTCTCGATATCGTCTGGGTTGATATCGATAGAACGGTTTGCCTTATCTGAACCTACTACACCATTATTAAGCGCATCCATATCAAAATCTGCAGAAGAAGCAATAGGCATACCATCTACAACATAAAGAGGAGTGTTATCGCCTGAGAATGAACGGGCACCACGGATGACAATCTGAGAAGAAGCACCAGGAGCACCAGAAGACTGGCGGATATCAACACCGGTCAACTTACCCTGCATAGCGCTAGCCAAAGAGCTAGTACCTGCTGTGTTCAGATCTTCAGCACCCAGTTTCTGAGAAGCGTAACCCAAGGCTTTCTTATCACGAGAAATACCCATAGCTGTTACAACCACCTCATCAAGAGTCTTGTTATCCGCATCCAATACAATCTTCATCTTCTGACCTGCCTTTACTGTCTGAGGCAACATACCGAGGTATGTTACTTCCAGCTTGGCACCAGCAGGAGCATTCAATGAGAAGTTACCATCTACATCGGTAACTGTACCGGTCTTAGTACCTACGATCTTGACAGAAGCGCCGATTACAGGGCTTCCATCCTCAGAAGAGGTAACCTTACCGGAGATTTGACTTTGCGCAAACGCCATGCTCGTACTAACGACGAGGGCTGCGGCTACTGTCATAAGTCTTTGTTCCATAATCTCTCTCTTTTAAATAAATATATTATGTTTGTTATTTCTTTCTCTCTACATTTCTTTTCGCCTTACTTCTCACGAAGTGTAACCTTGAATTAAGAAATTACTTAATTTTAAATAATATTTTAATTCGGGGTGCAAAATTAAGCATTATTTAGGAAACCACCAAACTTTTTTCCAAAAAAACATCATTCCTCCCAACATTTTGTTATAATTACCCTATTTCCCGTCACTTTTTTCTCATATTTAAAAGAAAAAGGCGACAGTTTTACAAAAACTGTCGCCCATTCCAGATTCTAGTTTTCCACCTCCAGTTCCTTACCGAGAACAAAGAGCATATAGAGAGGAATATCCAGTATCTTGGAATCCTCATTTTCCGAAGGAGTTTGAAGAAAGTTTCCTTTATAGGGGGAAGGTTTTTAAGAAAAGTCCCCCCTATAAAGGAAATATCTTATGATTTTTCTTCCTTTATAAAGGAAAATGTTGTATCTTTGCACCCAGATTAACATAAAACGGAAGATATGGACAAGAGAATAGCAAAACTGCTGATAGCGGAGAACCAAAGGATGATTCAGAATGTGGAGATGGTGAAAAGAAACATCAGCTTCGAATCTCATTCTAACTATGTGCTGGTAGGACTAAGAAGGGTCGGTAAGTCTTACTTGCTATATCAGCGTGCCCAAGAGATGATAGCTCAGGGACATCTGCCAGAGGAAATCCTTTACTTCAATTTTGAGGACGACCGATTGGAAAATCTCCAGCTTTCCGACCTGGATGCCATCAAGCAGGCTTACGAGGAGATGTATGGGCATCAGCCTATCTTCATGCTCGACGAGATACAAATCATTGATGGGTGGGAGAAATTTGCACGCAGACTTGCTGACCAGAAATATAGAGTATATATCACTGGTAGCAACGCCAAGATGCTGAGTAGCGAGATTTCTACTACGCTTGGTGGCAGATATATGGTGCAACCCGTTTTTCCTTTCTCCTTTCAGGAATACTTGACAGCCCAGCATATCTCCTTGCCTGCGCAGTGGGAGTATCTGCAAAATTCTGACCTCAAGAGGGCTTTTCTGGAGTATTTTCATATTGGCGGTTTGCCAGAATTGGTGATTGTTGATAATCAGTTTAAGCGAGAGTGGTTGGGCAATCTATACAACAAGATTTACTTTGGAGATTTAATTACCAGATACGGAATCCGTAACCCTCTGGCGATGAAGACTTTGATACGTAAACTTTCTGAGAGCGTAAAGCAGCCACAGTCTTATAATAGACTGGCTAATCTGGTTTCTACTGTGGCTGGAAAGGTAAAGCAAGAGACGATAGTGGACTATCTGAGATATATCAAGGACACTTGCCTGGTCTTCTCCATAGAAAACATTTGCGCAAAATTACAAGATAGAATGTCGAACCAGAAGTATTACTTTATAGATAATGGTTTTCTGAGTCTATTCCTCTTTGATCCAGAAACATCTCTCTTGGAGAATCTGGTAGCCATTCACCTGCATGAGAAGTATGGGGAAGACCTCTTCTATTATCATAATAATGTGGAGGTGGACTTTTGTCTCTTTGAGCATCAATGTGCTTTCCAAGTGTCGTATAGTATCAAGGATGCTGCTACTCGTGAGCGAGAATTGGGGGCTTTGAATGCTTATCAGAAGAGGTATCCAGGAAGTAGACTTTTTGTTATTACGATGGATGAAGAGGAGACGATAGAACTGGATGACTTGAAGATTGAAGTGATACCAGTATGGAAGTGGTTGCTTACCTCGTAGTTGTTGTTTGTTCCTCACTGGGGCACCAAGGTCCGTCAGTGAGGACACTTAGATTTTAGCTTTCAGTCTCCAGCTCCTTTCCGAGAACAAAGAGCATGTAGAGAGGAATATCCAGCATCTTGGAAACTTCGTTTCGCTCGTATGGCAGGAGACTGGTTCGGAGAGACCACTTGGGTGAATACTTCTCCCGATATAATTTCAGGCTCTTGGCATTCATGGTTACTCCAGCCTTTGCCTCCAGAGGATAAACATCCCAGCCATCAGAAAGGAGGAAGTCAACCTCGGATGTGGCTGAAGAAGACCAATAGTAATTGGTTTCCAGGGTATCAGAGAGACATTGAAGCTCCTGACAGACATACTGTTCCGTCAATGCCCCCTTAAATTCCTCAAAAATTCTGCTACCTTCAAGTATGACTTTCGGGGAGACTCTGCTCATGGCTCTCAAGAGTCCTACATCGAGTAGGAACACCTTAAAGGATTTCAGATCAGCATAAGCCGAAATAGGAATATCCGGCTTGCTTACATTATGGGTTCTGATGATTTCACCAGCATCACAAAGCCACATGATGGCATCTTCATATTCTCTTGCCCTAGCTCCCTCTCTCACCAATCCATAAACAAACTTCTTGTTTTCCTTGGCTAACTGAGAAGGAATACTGTTCCAGATATAGCGGATTTTCTCTACCATTGGTTTAGGAGCATGCTTGGAGAAGTCCTTCTGATAGGCTGATATCAGTTCCTGCTGGATGCGATTTACCTTATTATAATCCTTGCTATCCAACCACTCCATTACAACAGCTGGCATTCCACCTATTATCATATACTTTTTCAGGTAATCGGTGAGCCGCTCCGTAAAAGCCCCAAGGTTTCTATTTCCCTTGTCTATATAGTCAACCAGCATTTTCTCTCCATTAGCTATCAGAAATTCCTTGAAAGACAAGGGATAGAGATGCAGGAAGTCTGTTTTGCCTACAGGGAAGGATGTTCCTTCGTGCAGGGCTATACCCAGCAAAGAACCAGCACAGCAAATAACATACTCGGGTGCCTCCTCGCAGAAATATTTCAGAGAAGTGAGGACCCTAGGCATTTCCTGCACTTCATCGAAGATGATGAGAGTCTGCTCTGGCTCTATGACTTTGCCATTATAAATAGAGAGTTGTTCTATAATACGCTGCGGTGACAGGTCGCCGGCAAAGACTTCTCCGAGCACATCACTCTGCTCGAAGTTGATATAGCAAATGTCTTTAAAGTACTTTCTGCCGAATTCTTTCAGCAGCCAGGTTTTACCCACCTGTCTTGCACCCTCTAAAACCAAAGGCTTTCTGCCATGGCTTTCTTTCCATTTCAGCAACTGAGAAATAAGCAATCTTTCCATATTTTCGTATTTTTCTGCAAATATACTAATAAACAGCGAATTACGAAAGGAAAATCACATTTTTCGAAGGAGTTTTAAGGATATTTATCACATTTTTCGAAGGAGTTTTCGACAGATTCTCACATTTTCCTAAGGACTTTTTGCCCAAATCCTCACATTTTCCGAAGGAGTTTTGCTGCGTTTGATGAATAGAGAGCTACTTTCAAAAACACTCTTCACTCTTCACAAATACGACATAACCAACTGTATATAAGAGGTTTGCACGGGTGAAGAGTGACTATACACTCTTCACCACTCTTCACCTCTCTTCACCCTGTATTTTTTGAGGCTCCGAGATCATTACCTACTCCATGCTTCAGCCATCATTGAAGACCAGCGCTGGTCATCTATGATGACCGAGCTTCGTGATAAGTAGCGGCTCAGCAGTACTCCCTTGCATAAGTAAGCGGCTCCGCGTTTATACGGTGAAGA
>NZ_NMPZ01000013.1 GCF_002224675.1 Segatella copri
AGCCTTGGTGGGCCGTTACCCCGCCAACAAGCTAATCAGACGCATCCCCATCCATCACCGATAAATCTTTAATCTCCTTCAGATGTCTTCTTGAGATATCATTGGGTATTAGTCTTACTTTCGCAAGGTTATCCCCAAGTGGTGGGCAGGTTGGATACGCGTTACTCACCCGTGCGCCGGTCGACGCCTAGAAAAAGCAAGCTTTCTCTATCGTTTCCCCTCGACTTGCATGTGTTAAGCCTGTAGCTAGCGTTCATCCTGAGCCAGGATCAAACTCTCCATTGTAAAATATCATTTTTACTTCGTCACTTCCGAAGAAGTAACTCGATGTTTGTTGTCTGTACTTAGGACGAATATCCTTTTCGTTTATTGAAGCTTAGTAAACCTGACTTGTCAATTACTTGACGGTTCGTTTCTTTTACCCAGTTTCTTCATACACCCTATATAATAAGGTGTAATCTAAAACCGCTTCTTGTACTACTTGTCTGTTTATGTAAAATCTTTCAAAGAACTCTTTCTTTATTTGCTTAGAGTAATACTTGATTTCTCAAAAGCGAGTGCAAAAGTACTAACTATTTTCCATTCCACCAAATTTTTCGAGAAGAAAATCGCCTTTTCTTTTGATTTTTAACAGTTATAAACATCTACAACTCATAAAAATCACTCTTCACCTTATTATATATATTCGTAAGCGTATAAACAAATCAAAGCAAGGTGACATGATTAGCTGCAATATCTACCAACTTTTTTCGTCTTGCCACACCTATAATATAATGTGCATCCTTAGAAGAACAATGAAAGTGCTTTTTCACCCCCTTTACAAGTTCGTCCTTCGTAATAGAACGCACTCCTGCGGGATATGCTCCGCGCACAGCCTTCTCAATATCTCCCATATTAAACTCATGATGACGCTTATGAAAGTAAGACGACACCATGACCGCAAACACAATCACCAAAACGATGATAAAAAATAATACTGACTGACTCATGATAATAAACTTTAATCGGTTAAAACGATAACTGCTATCGCTATTTTTCTGCAAATATAAGAAAAAAAACGTAAAGCAGTTCACTTTCTCCCGTTTTTTTGCAGAAAAAGGTTATTTTTTTATCGTTTTTCTCAATTATTTGTTGATAATCCAAAAATATTGTGTATTTTTGCAGCAAAGGAACGCCATTTACATATGACACTTCCCCACTAACAATAAAAGTATAACCATAAAAACATAGAGAAAATGCAAGAAACTGTAAAGAAAGTATTGACAGGTGACTTCAATCGAAAGAAGGCTCTGATGTTTCTCATCACAGCCTTAGCCACAATTCTGGTATGGAACTTACCCATCGACAGCTTTGGAATCGAGGGTCTCACAGTTGTACAACAACGTGTAATCGCCATATTCGTAATGGCAGTGATGCTATGGCTCACAGAAGCAATTCCAGCTTGGGCCACCTCAGTAGTTATCATTTTTGTACTGCTATTCTTCGTCTCCGATTCGGCTTTTGCCGTTATGCAAGGCTCAGAGGGCGAGTACGGCAAGCTATTGGACTACCAAGGTGTAATGGCATGTTTCGCCGATCCAACAATCATACTCTTCCTGGGAGGTTTCGTACTAGCCATCGCAGCTACCAAAAGCGGTCTTGACGTACTGATGGCAAAAACATTGATTGCCCCATTCGGCAAGCGCTCGGAAAACGTACTATTGGGGTTTATGCTCATCACCGGTATTTTCTCCATGTTTATCTCCAACACGGCCACAGCTGCAATGATGCTTACCTTCCTAACCCCAGTATTCAAGTCGCTCCCTGCTAACGGAAAAGGAAGAGTAGCGCTGACTATGGCCATTCCTATCGGAGCTAACCTCGGTGGTATGGGAACCCCTATCGGAACTCCTCCTAATGCTTTTGCCTACAAGGTTCTCAATGACCCCGCAGGCTTGAACCTCGGAATAGGTTTTGGAGAATGGATGGCAATTATGGCTCCGATGGTTATCATCATGCTTTTCTGCGCATGGTTTATCATCCGCAAGATGTTCCCATTCTCACAAAAGACTATAGAATTAAAAATCGACGGCAATATAAGTCACAATTGGCGTACAATAGTTGTAGGTGCCACATTCTTCCTTACCATCCTTCTTTGGGTATGTGGCAAGCAACTTGGTGTCAATGCCAACACTGTGGCTATGCTTCCAATTGCCGTTTTTGCCTTTACCGGCGTGGTAACAGCCAGCGACCTGAAAGATATAGATTGGGCCGTCATCTGGATGGTTGCCGGTGGTTTTGCTCTCGGTCTCGCCATGAATGGAACCGGCTTAGCAGAAAATGCAGTAAACAGCATCCCATTCGCAGAGTTTAACCCATTAGTAATTATGGTGATCTCTGGATTAGTTTGCTTCATACTAAGTAATTTTATCTCAAATACAGCAACTGCCGCCCTGCTCATTCCAATCCTTACCGTAGTATGTTCAGGAATGGGCGACAAGTTGACTTCTATAGGAGGGACCCAAACTATCCTCATAGGCGTAGCAGTAGCAGCCTCTTGCGCTATGTCGCTTCCAATCTCTACTCCACCAAATGCCATTGCCTACTCCACCGGTCTTATCCAACAGACTGACATGGTGAAAGCAGGTCTTACCGTGGGCGTACTAAGTATGGTAATCGGCTATGCTGTACTCATCACATTCTGCCGTCTTGGCTTTATGTAAAAAAGAAATTTTAAGAAGTATTAAATATTGGCACTGCAAAATAAACTCGTTTTTATTTTGCAGTGTCTTCTTTTTACCGTAACTTTGCACCCATGAAAAAGATAGTTATTGGAATAGATGTCGGCATTTCTACTACAAAGATAGTAGGAATAGACGAGAGCGGGATGGTTATCAGCCCTATTCGCATCAAGGCCACCGACCCTATCACCTCCTTATATGGAGCTTTTGGAAAATATTTACACGACAACAAAATTAGCCTCGACGAGGTAGAACAAGTTATGCTCACCGGTGTAGGTTCTGCTTACATTGATGAACGAATCTATGGTCTGCCTACATCGAAGAGCGAAGAGTTTGTTGCCGATGGACTCGGTGCACGATACGAAAGCAAGCTTGAGCGTATGATTGTGGTAAGTATGGGCACAGGAACCTCCCTCGTAAAGTGCGACGGCAAAGAGATCAAACACATCGGCGGCATTGGTATTGGTGGAGGAACACTAGCAGGCCTGAGCCGAATTATGCTCAAGACCGATGATATCAAGCAGATTGTAAACCTGGCAAAAAACGGTGATGTATCAAAAATCAATCTGCTAATAGGAGACATCAGTGCAAAACCTCTACCTGGACTTCCTATGAATGCAACAGCATCGCTCTTCAGTAATGCCAAAGCCAACGCCTCCCGTGAAGACATAGCAATGGGGCTTATATGGATGGTATTACAGAGCATCGGCTCAGCAACCATACTCTCCTCCCTAGAATCAGGCATCAAAGATTTTGTAATGATAGGCAACCTGACACTTTTACCACAATGCAGAGAAGTATTCCCTGCTATGGAAAAACTCTATGGTGTAAGATTCAGAATCCCTAAATATTCAGAATTCTGCACTGCCATAGGTGCTGCACTAGACTATAAAAACAAGACCGAATTATCTTAAAAGCAGGGTCAAACCATACCTTCATATCAAGAAGGAGCAAGTTACAAAACGGCGCACAACACCACAACACCAAGCTACATAAAAGGCACAACACCACAATGCGCTGAAACTGAACAGATTAATCATTTTGGGAAACCGCTCTTAGAACAAGTTTCCCAAAACGATTTTTCAAACATCTGATACTCAGCGACTTAATATTTTTTAACACAAGAAAAGTTATCCAAAACGTACAACTTTCATTTTAAATTCTTATCTTTGCATTGTCGAAAAGATGGTATTTATAGCCACCTTCAAGTATAAAGACTTAGTATCAAGCAATTTAAATATCAATTATAAAAGTAACACAAGAAATGATTCAAACTGTAGTTAAACGTGACGGACGCATCGTTGGTTTCAACGAGCAAAAAATCATGGCTGCCATACGCAAAGCCATGTTACATACCGATAAGGGGGAAGACTCCTCTTTAATAGAGCAAATCACTGACCACATCGCATATCGCGGCAAGAGCCAGATGAGCGTAGAAGCCATCCAGGATGCCATCGAGCTGGAACTTATGAAGAGTGCCCGCAAAGATGTTGCTCAGAAATATATTGCCTATCGTAACCAGAGAAACATTGCCAGAAAAGCTAAGACCCGTGACGTATTCATGAGTATTGTCAATGCAAAGAACAATGACATCACCCGTGAAAACGCCAATATGAATGCTGACACTCCAGCTGGCATGATGATGAAATTTGCTTCAGAAACCACAAAACCATTCGTTGACGATTATCTCCTTTCCCAGGAGGTACGCGACGCCGTTACACATAACTACATCCACATCCACGATAAAGACTATTATCCAACCAAGAGTTTGACTTGTGTTCAGCACCCATTGGACGTAATTCTCAAGCATGGATTCACTGCAGGCCATGGCTCTAGCCGTCCTGCTAAGCGAATCGAAACTGCAGCCGTATTAGCATGTATCTCTCTAGAGACTTGCCAGAACGAGATGCATGGAGGTCAGGCAATTCCTGCCTTCGACTTCTACCTGGCCCCATACGTACGTATGTCTTACCAGGAAGAGGTGAAAAATCTGGAAAAACTAACAGGAGAAGATCTCAGCGACCTCTACAATATTGATATTGACGACTATTTAGTGAAAGACCTGACAGGCTTGGAAGGTAAAGAGCGCCTGGAGCAGCATGCCATCAACAAGACCGTAAACAGAGTACATCAGGCAATGGAGGCATTCATTCACAATATGAACACAATCCACTCTCGTGGCGGTAATCAGGTTGTATTTTCTTCTATCAATTATGGTACAGATACAAGTGCTGAAGGTCGTTGTATTATGCGAGAGATTCTGCTCAGTACATACGAAGGTGTAGGAAATGGAGAAACAGCTATCTTCCCTATCCAGATTTGGAAGAAGAAGCGTGGCGTTAACTACCTGAAGGAGGATCGAAACTATGACCTCTATCAGTTGGCTTGCAAGGTAACCGCCCGTCGTTTCTTCCCTAACTTCCTGAATCTCGATGCCACATTCAACCAGAATGAGAAATGGCGCGCTGATGATCCAGAGCGTTACAAGTGGGAAATCGCTACTATGGGTTGCCGTACCCGTGTATTCGAAGACCGTTGGGGCGAGAAGACCAGTATTGCACGTGGAAATTTGAGCTTTTCAACTATCAATATCGTGAAGCTTGCCATCGAATGTATGGGCATTGAGAACAAGCAACAGCGTATTGATATGTTCTTTGCAAAACTGGACAACATCCTCGACATTACCGCCAAGCAACTCGATGAGCGCTTCCAGTTCCAGAAAACTGCGATGGCAAAACAGTTCCCATTGTTGATGAAATATCTTTGGGTAGGAGCAGAAGACTTGAAGCCAGAAGAAACAATCGAGAGCGTTATCAATCATGGAACACTGGGTATTGGTTTCATCGGGCTTGCAGAATGCCTCGTAGCACTCATCGGTCACCACCATGGTGAAAGTGAAGAAGCACAGAATTTAGGCTTGAAGATTATTACTTATATGCGTGATCGAGCTAACGAGTTCAGCGATCAGTACCACCACAACTACTCCATCCTGGCTACGCCAGCAGAAGGCTTGAGCGGTAAGTTTACCAAAAAGGACCGCAAGCAGTTTGGCATTATTCCTGGAGTTACCGATCGTGACTACTATACCAATAGTAACCACGTACCAGTTTACTATAAGTGTACGGCCCTCAAAAAAGCAAAGATTGAGGCACCATATCACAATTTAACCCGTGGTGGTCACATCTTCTATGTAGAAATTGATGGTGATGCTACTCACAATCCAGCAGTCATCTCAAGCGTAGTAGATATGATGGACAAATACAATATGGGCTATGGTTCAGTAAACCACAATCGCAACCGCTGTCTCGACTGCGGATACGAGAATGCGGATGCCAACCTTGAAGTATGTCCAAAATGCGGTAGCCATCACATAGATAAGCTACAGCGCATCACAGGTTATTTGGTGGGAACAACCGACCGTTGGAACAGCGGTAAACTTGCAGAGCTTCACGATCGTGTCACCCACATTGACACCCCACAAAAATAAGATAAATGATTAGTATTTTAAGTATAGTGCATGACACAATGGTAGATGGTCCGGGATTCCGGACCTCTATCTATTGTGCCGGCTGTCCTAACCATTGTGCCGGCTGCCATAATCCTCAATCTTGGGACATCAATCATGGCATAATGACCTCAACAGAGGACATTATGAAAGAAATACTAGAGGACCCTTTCGCCAACGTTACCTTCTCTGGAGGTGATCCAATGTATCAGGCAGATGGTTTTGCCGAGCTGGCTCGCGCCATTCGGACAGAAAGTGATAAAGACATCTGGTGTTTCACTGGTTATAGATACGAGAACCTACTGAAGAATCCAAAACAACTGGAATTGTTGAAGTTAATAGATGTATTGGTAGATGGCCCATTCATAAAAGACCTCCGAGACGAAGATCTTTTCTTCCGTGGCAGCAGCAACCAGCGTCTTATCAACGTACAAAAATCCCTGGCTCTAGGCGAAGTAGTAGAACTTCACCTCACTAAGGACAATCCGAATCCTGAGCTTTAAAATTTTAAAGCCCGGGATAGGATATTACTTTTTGAACTATATATTCAATCTATAGATACACCCAATTGTTGGAGTAGATTTTTCACATAACCTCTGTTCCAATCCGTTTCATGCAGGCGTTCTGAATCAAAAAGCAGCAAATCAATATCTACAGCAATAATCCCCTTTCTACTTTCAGCAACCCTCCTTCCGCATTTACGCTCTATGTTTTTGATTGCCAATAAGGTTCGTTCCATATTGACATTAGTATAGCCAACTCCTAGAGTATTTAGGAATTTATCTGATGACAACCCGATAGGCTCCGTCCAAAGCGAAGTACCAAAAGTCATATCTTCGAAAGTAGCCTCAAGCCATTTCTTTGCTTTCAGAATATGAGCCTCCTGATCAACATTAGAACCCAACGCTATCACTATTTTTACTCGTTTACTTTTCATATTTTTATAATTTCAGTGCAAAGTTAGTAAAAATTCTTAAATTAAGTATCGCTTATCCGTTTTTTTTGTTATTTTTGCACTATGAATAGAATAAAAACGTATATAATAGGTATTCTTTTACTCATCTGTACTCCATCTCAAGCACAGATGAAATGGAATCAGACCTATCAGACATATATCAATCAGTATAAGGACCTCGCCATCGAGCAGATGCTTCGCTATCGTATACCAGCCAGTATCACCTTGGCACAGGGACTCTTTGAGAGTGCAGCAGGCAAGAGTGTACTTGTCTTACAAGGTAACAACCATTTTGGCATCAAATGCCACAACTGGGCTGGTCCAACCCAATACCACGATGACGATGCCAGAGGCGAATGTTTCCGAGTATATCAAGATGCCAGAGATAGCTATGAGGATCATAGCAAATTTCTGGCCAGGCAACCACGCTATGCCCGCCTGTTTGAACTTAACCAGCGCGATTACAAAGGCTGGGCTAGAGGTTTGAAACAATGCGGATATGCGACAAATCCACAATATGCCAATAAACTGATACAAATCATTGAACTCTATAAACTTTTCGATTATGACAAAGCAAAGCGATATGATCGATTTATGGCAACACATAGCGGCACAGACCAACCCGTCAATGCGCAAGGCATATTACACCCTATCCAGAAGTTCAATGACAACTATTACCTGATAGCCAGAGAAGGTGACACCTTCAAGACACTGGGCAAGGAAGTAGAAATCAGCTGGCGTAAACTTGCAAGATATAACGAGCGCGACAAACATACGGTATTGCACAAGGGGGATATTATCTACTTGAAGAAGAAGCGCAAGAAGGCTCCAAAGCAGTACAAGAAACGTCCTCATATCGTGCAACCGGGAGAAAGTATGTACACCATCTCACAAAGATACGGAATCCGCATCAAGTACCTCTACAAGATGAACAAGCTCGATCCTAGCTACCAGGTCAAGGTTGGAGACAGACTGCGAGTGAGATAATCACTCGCAGTATAAAAACTCATTCATCGCCCCCAAAAGGCTATCATTACCATACTATATAAATAGAAAACAAAAAAATACAAGATAAGAAATGAAAAAGAACATTTTATCTCTAGCAGCTCTGGCAATAATGATGTTGCCAAGTGACATGCAAGCACAGAATTTCGACGACTATTTCGTTGACAAGACTTTGAGAATAGACTATACTTTTGCCGGCAACAAAACCCAGCAGATGATAGCTGTAGATGAGCTAAACGTAATGCCTCGATGGTATGGAAAGAAACAGCGACTCAGTGAGCTACCAGTAGAAGGCAATGGTCAGATTATAGTTAAAGATCATCGCACAGGTAAGGTTATTTATCGTAACTCATTCTCTACCCTGTTTCAGGAATGGCTCTCAGAGCCAGAGTCTGCCGGCAACACCAAGAGTTTCGAGAATGTATTCCTCGTACCGATGCCTAAGGACACTATTGATGTGACACTCGACTTGCGCAACAACCGTCGTGAGATCATGACCTCTCTCACTCACCAAGTTGCACCAAGCGACATTCTGATTCACCACAAGGGCGAAAAGCCAACGCCATACGAGACCTTGCAGCAAGCAGCTGATACTACCCGCTGCATCCACATCGCCTACGTAGCTGAAGGTTATACGGAAGAGGAAATGCCAATATTCCTTCAGGATGCAAAAGAAGCAAACGAAGCCATTTTTAATCACGAACCTTTCAAGAGTATGAGAGACAGGTTCAATGTAGTTGCAGTAAAATCAGCATCTCTTGAAAGTGGCACAAGCGAACCTGGCAAGGGTATATGGAAGAAAACTGCTTTAAGTTCACATTTTGACACATTCTATAGTGAGAGATACCTCACCACACTTCATCTCAAAGACCTGCACGACTGTCTGGCTGGCACCCCATACGAACATATCATCGTATTGGTTAATTCTACAAGATATGGTGGAGGCGGAATTCTCAATTCCTACAATCTCACCACCTGCCACCAGAAATGGTTTAAGCCTGTTGTAGTGCATGAATTCGGTCATTCTTTTGCCGGACTTGCTGACGAATATGCCTATGAGAGCGAGCAGGTACCGATGTATCCTCATGATGTTGAGCCATGGGAAAAAAATATCACCACATTGGCAAACTTTCACGGAAAATGGGAAGATATGATCAAGAAGGGTACAAAGATTCCTACCCCACTTTCTAAAAAGGCGAAAGAGGCAGTAAGCAAAGTTGGTGTTTTTGAAGGTGCAGGCTATAGTCCAAAGGGAGTGTATCGCGGTGTACAAGATTGCCGTATGCGCATCAACGAGACACCAGAGTTCTGCATAGTATGCAAGAAAGCTCTACAAGACATCATCGACTTTTACACCAAATAGATAGAGAGGAATCAGGAGCCCCAAGCTCCCATTATCCAAGAACAATAATAATTAATGAAATAAACACCAATCGCTTATGAAAGAGCAATCCTTAAACATCCAGTATCAGGTAGCTCAGTTAGATGAACTGAGCGACATTGAGCAGCAATTGGTAAAGAAAGCCATGGAGGCCACCAATAATTCTTATGCCAACTACAGCCACTTTCATGTAGGTGCAGCCTGCCTGTTGGCTGATGGCAGAATCGTAATTGGAGCCAATCAGGAAAATGCAGCCTTTCCATCCGGTCTCTGCGCTGAACGCAGTGCCATCTTCGGAGCCCAAAGCAACTATCCAGAGCAAGCTATCACGACTCTGGCCATAGCTGCCCGCAACGAGAATGGCTTCCTCAAAAGCCCGATCTCCCCATGTGGCGCATGCAGGCAGGTAATACTAGAGATGGAAGACCGATATCAGCAACCCGTTCGTATCTTGCTTTACGGAGAAAACTGCACCTATTGCTTTCACAGCATTAAGGACTTGCTTCCATTCTCATTCGTAGATGCCAATATGAAAGAATAAGATTTTGGATTATTTCTTCAGATTAGTATTCATACAAACATATAAAAAGGCACGAATCCCCCAGGAATTCGTGCCTTTTATGTTATTTTTCTGTTTTATGTTATTCATCAAACTCATAACAGCCCGCATCCGGTTTATCATCACGAAGAACGCCCCGTCGGTCAGTAGGAAATGAAGTAGCAGCATCAGCCACTCCTATGGCAGCCGATTCCTTGCGAAGCCTGAAATCATACTTCAAATTATCCGTATCAAATAATCGGAAATGTTTCTCCCCAAACTGAGTCGTATCCTTTAAGTTCTCATATATGGTATTCGTAAATTTCAAACTATCTTCAGTATTCATCTTTTCAGTACGAAGTACACAATGATCGAAGCAGAAATTACATTCTTCATCGTTCTTCGGTGAAGTCCATACCACCTCATCATCATGGTATCCTGTAACTATAGAATTCATGACCTTGAAATTGAGAATCGGAGGAATAATTCCTATAGCTGTGGCACGACGCCCATCAAAAGGATAGAACTGAGCTATGGTACATCCGTTCACTTCCACATCACCACCCTTTACAAAAAGCGTATGATTCAAGGTGTTGGATAACTGACAATTATACAACTGCACCTTAGCCGAATCAACGGCAAGACCATACCCCTGGCAATTATGAATGGTAGAATGCCGTAAAAGAAGCTTCTGACGAGTGACATCCGAACAAGGTTCTACCCTAATACCGTGATAAGCACTGTGGATGTCAGCATAGCTGATGACATTATCCGATGAAGAAGGCATGAAATGAACACCCTGCCACCGACCAGGCGTCCGATCATAAGGAAGATAGTCGAACATATGATCCATACGATCTCCCCGCATCACCACCTCATTATCTTTCTCTCCCAAGATACGCAACGAACCATAAACATCAAGTCCGGCATTCTCATGAAAATAGAAATGCGTACCAGGCCCAACAGATAGCGTTACGAGACTATCAACAACCATTCCGCCATACACAACAACAGGGCGGTTGCACTGAATCGTAGTATCTTTCCCGATTCGAAGGTTTTTGCATAAAACAGCATCCCAGGAGTAAGCTTTTAAGTTTACTTTCTGCTGCACCCCACTTTCCAATGTAAAGAGCAGATTATCCTCCACCAACTGAGGTGAATTCTGATATTGCTGATGCGAAGTAAGTTCTACGAAAACACGAACACTATCGCCCTTTCTCACCTCTATATCCTGAGTCTGATAGCCGGCAGTCGATCCTAGGAACGAGCCATCCACATTTACCCGAAATCCCGTTTGGTTACCATTTTCCAGTCTGACAGTAGAACAACGCAGCGACTTTCCCGAACGATTATACACCCAAAAACTTCGAGTAGGTGTAGGCACATTCGAGAATGTAGTATCCAGGCTTACTGTATCTGCAGAAAACGCAAGCAAGTGAGAACGTGACGAAGAAAAGCTCTCCTCATCAGCACAACCAGCCATCGCAACAGAAGCCATACAAGCGATAATGATATTATAAAAAAATCCCTTTTTCCGTTTCATATTTATAGAACGGAAAAAGGGATTAAATATTGTATTACTCTAACCATTCTCAGGTTAGCAGTTTTCCAAGAAAACCAATATCCTGCTACATAAACATAGCAAAGATAGAAGAACCTATTACGGTCATCACACCACAAACCACGATGGACAAGCTACTCATTGCACCTTCAATAGTACCCATCTCCATAGCTTTAGCCGTACCCAAGGCGTGAGCAGAACAACCGATGGCAATACCCTTGGCAATAGGTTCCTTGATACAAAGCAGCTTGAGAAACTTCTCTGCAAAGATATTGCCTATCACACCTGTAATGATGATTACGACAACCGTTACAGAAACATGACCACCCAATTCCTCAGAAACACCAATACCGATGGCTGTGGTGATGGATTTTGGCAAGAATGTAACATAGGCTGCATGGTCGAAGTGGAACACCAAAGCCAGAAGAAGTACAGAGCAGAGACTTGCCAAGACACCCGACAAGATACCAATGAGCACAGCACGGTAATTCTTCTTCAGCAATTCTACCTGCTGATAAAGCGGAACTGCCAGACAGATGGTAGCCGGGGTAAGCAGATAACTAATGATATTGGCACCCGCATTGTAAGTCTTATAATCAACTCCCGTAATCAGCAAGGTACAAATAACCAAAATGATGGAAATCAGCAACGGATTCATCAAAGACCATCCTGTTTTAATCTTCAAAAGCAATCCGATGGCGTAAGCAGCCAAACTGATCAGAACACCAAAAAAGACAGAATCCTGAAACAAGGAAATCATTTTTTTGCCTCCTTTCCTCTTTTGATAACAAACTGAGTGAACCATCCAGAAACAGCCATCACCACAAAAGTACTGACAACAGTCACAACAATATACTGCAACCATGCACTGGCAATAGAATGCCATGAGTCGATGAGTCCCACAGCTGCCGGAATAAACATCACTGGCATTACGGCAATGAGGAAACTGCTGGTTTCCCTTATATGTTTCACCTTGATAACCTTAAGTTCCAATGCCGCAAACAACAAGACAATACCATAAATACTGGCAGGTATCGGCAACGGCAACAGATAATGGAGCAATTCTCCTGCGAAAGAGAACGCTATGATAATTAAAAACTGAATTAAAAGTTTCATCCTAAATACAAATTACTTTAAATATTAAGTAAGCATCATTATTACCAATAAGCCAAACTTACAAAACTGCTTCCGCATAAGAAACAATCGCTTGTGCCGTTTTCTCCACACCTAAGCGAACCGTATCCAGACAAACGTCATAATCGTTGGCATTTCCCCAAGTCAACCCCGTATAGTAACTATGATAAGCCACACGGCAATCATCTACATGTTCCACAAACTCAGTCGCCTCAGCATAAGAAAGCTTCTGCTCCTCCTTGATCTCCGCAATACGAGCCTTTACATCACCCTTGAGGAACACCGACACCAAGTCTTTGCGTTCACGGAAGATGTAATTGCCACAACGCCCGATAACGACACAATTCTCCTGTCCTATCATATCAGCCAAGACACGAAGAGGTTTTTCTGTGAGTAATCTTTGATTCTCACCCAGGGAAGACATTGAAAAGAGCAGTTCGTCAGCAGGATCTTCATCGAAGAAAGCTTCCATTTCATCCAAGACTCCACGCTCTTCCGCCATTTCCATCAAATTCTTACGGGTATAAAACGGAATACCATAATGTTCTGCAAGCAATCTGCCTACCCGAACAGCACCACATCCACATTGGCGCGCAATCGTAATAATCATGATAGTATAAATTTTAAATTTAACGTATATAAAGCAAGAAAGCTAAGAAGATTTGATTCTTCTTAGCTTTCTAAAGTCGGGGCGACAGGATTCGAACCTGCGACCACCTGTTCCCAAAACAGGAGCGCTACCGGGCTGCGCTACACCCCGTTTTACTAGAGCAATTTACTTTCAGAAAGACTTGATAAGTCGGGGCGACAGGATTCGAACCTGCGACCACCTGTTCCCAAAACAGGAGCGCTACCGGGCTGCGCTACACCCCGCTTATACTAGAGTAGTTACCATCAGAGACTTGAAGTCGGGGCGACAGGATTCGAACCTGCGACCACCTGTTCCCAAAACAGGAGCGCTACCGGGCTGCGCTACACCCCGCTTTCTTCTCACAATGAAATTACTTCTTTGCTGTAAGCATCATTTCTGAATTGCGGGTGCAAAGGTACAACATTTTTCTTATTCCACCAAATTTTTCAGCAACTTTTTTTGTAAAAATATGCATTTATTCAGTTTTTTCCTAAAAAAAGGGCAACTTCCGAAGAAATTGCCCCTTTATACCTTATTATATATGACGATTGATGAATTTTCAGCAACCGCATTGTTTTGCTATTACGCCTTGATGATGCCTTCCTCTACGAAAATCTTCTTCAAAATCTCAACAGCCTTCTCTACCTGCTCTCTTGTATGAGTAGCCATAAGAGCAAAACGCACCAATGTGTCCTGAGGAGCACATGCTGGTGGGATAACAGGATTGATGAACACACCTGCATCATAAGCCAGCTTGGTAACAACGAATGTCTTCTCTGCATCACGAACGTAGAGAGGAATGATAGGACTCTCAGTCTCACCAATCTCGAAACCCTCCTCACGGAAACGCTTCAAAGCATAGTTGGTAACATCCCAAAGATTCTCAAAACGCTCTGGCTCATTCTGAATGATGTGGAGTGCCTCAAGCGCTGCTGCTGTAGCTGCTGGAGTATTAGATGCACTGAAGATGTAAGTACGGCAGTTGTGACGGAGGAAATTGATGGTATCCTTATCTGATGCGATGAAACCACCGATAGATGCCAGACTCTTAGAGAAGGTACCCATGATGAGATCTACCTCATCGGTCAGACCGAAATGATCGCAGACACCACGTCCCTGCTTACCAAACACGCCAAGACCATGAGCCTCATCTACCATGATAGAGCAGTTGTACTTATGCTTCAGCTTCACGATCTCTGGCAAATTAGCCAAATCGCCCTCCATAGAGAACACGCCATCCACAACGATGAGCTTGACTGCATCCTCAGGAAGCTTAGAGAGCACGCGCTCCAAATCTTCCATATCGTTGTGCTTGTAGTGAAGCTGGGTAGCGAATGAAAGACGACGGCCATCTACGATACTGGCGTGGTCACGATCGTCACAGATGATATAGTCGTTACGACCTACAACACATGCCAACACACCCTGATTTACAGAGAAACCAGTAGAGAAGCACAATGTCTCATCCTTGCCCATAAACTCAGCAAGCTCTTTTTCGAGCTGCACATGCAAATCGAGTGTACCATTGAGGAAGCGGCTACCAGCACAGCCTGAGCCGTACTTGTCAAGAGCAGCCTTAGCTGCATCGATAACACGCTGATCATTTGTCAAACCCTGGTAAGCATTAGAACCGAACATCAGGATCTTGTGACCGTCGATGTCAGTTACCTCTGTCATCTGCTTACTTGTAATCTCACGGAAGTATGGATACACACCGGCTTCCATATACTTCTGAGGTACACGATAATTCTTGTATCTTTCTTGTAATTGTCCCATTATAATAGGTGTACTTTATTTCTATTTTAATTTATTTTCTAGTTTCAGGCTGCAAAGATACAAAAAAAGATTAATAAAACCGCTTTTTTCCTAAGAAAGTTTACTTTTATGCTTTTTTTAGTAGATATTTCTTGCCATTTTAGGGATTTTTATTACTTTTGCAATTTAAAAAACAATTTCTTGACTAAGATATGAAAAAAAAGATAGTTTTCATCATGAACCCGATTTCTGGAACCAGCAGCAAAGCAGCGGTTCCCAGTTTGATAGATTCTACTTTGGACAAGGAGCAGTTCGAGTACGAGATAAAAATGACTGAAAGACCAGGACACGCCTCAGAACTGGCAGCCGAAGCCAGAGACAACCATGCAGACATTGTGGTTGCTGTAGGTGGCGATGGTACCGTGAACGAGGTGGCCCGTTCCCTCGTCCATTCCGACTCAGCATTAGGTATTCTGCCTTGCGGCTCAGGAAACGGCCTGGCGCGCCACCTGCTGTTGCCAATGAACCTAAAGAAAAGCATTGAGCTCATCAACGCATGCAAAATACACGACCTTGACTACGGAGTCATCAACGAATACCCATTCTTCTGCACTTGCGGAATGGGCTTCGACGCCTTTGTCAGCATGAAGTTTGCAGAAAGCGGAAAGCGTGGGCCGATCAGCTATGCAGAAAACATTCTGAGAGAAGGCTTGAAATATGAGCCAGAAACATATACTCTGGAAGATGAGACTGGAACAAAACAATATAAAGCGTTTCTCATCTCATGTGCCAACGCTTCCCAATACGGCAACAACGCCTATATTGCCCCACAGGCATCTATGAGCGATGGATTGATGGATGTGGTCATCATGGAACCGTTTGATGTCATCGAAGCTTCACAGGTTAGTTTCGACATGTTCAACAAGACCCTCGACAAGAACTCGAAGATCAAGTCTTTCCGGTGCAAGAAGCTCCACATCACCCGCAGCAAGCCGGGTGTCATCCATTATGACGGCGACCCAGTGATGACTGGCGCCGACATAGATGTGCACATGGAAGAAAAAGGCATCAAGATGATTGTAAATCCGTTTGCAGACAAGAGTGTACGCAAGCCGAACATCATTCAATCAGCCTTTGCCGATTTCTTCAATGACATAAATATAGTGCGCGATGACATTCACAAAGACATCCAGCGCCAAAGCAAGCGAGTAGGAGCCATCAGCAAGCTCGTACAGAGAAAGCTGAATCTCTAGCCCCTACCTGATATAAAATTCTTCTGTAATTTTCGCATACCATTCTGACCGGTTCCCCTCGGAATCGGTCATTGTTTTTATAGTATTTTCCATACCATTATACCGATGCTTTGCAAACGACAGAAGATAGCGTTTAGGCTGTTTGCGCTCCACTGTCTTAACGCCACACTGCCTGACAAGATAAAATCCTAGCATACAAGCTTCCGACACAACCACCTCAAGAACCTCAGAAGGAACTATCACTGAAAAAACTCCATCATCACTCAGCAGCATTTTTGCTCCCCTGAAAAGATCTCTGAAAGGTAAGCTATCCGTATGGCGGGCCATCGTACGTTTACTGTCTGGATTTTTTAGGCTATTCAAGAAAAAAGGAGGATTGCTTACGATTGCATCAAAAGACTCCGCAGAATGATAGTCCTGCAATCGGCAGCACTCTATTTCGACACGATCGGCAAAAGGACTTGCAGCCACATTCTCAGCAGCCTCCTCACAAGCCTCTCCGTCCATATCAATACCCAGCACCTGCGCCTCAGGGAAGCGCTGCGCCATCATCAGCGAAATGAGTCCGGTACCCGACCCGACATCCAAAATGCGTTTACCGCCAGGTGCCCATGCCCCCAGCAACACACCATCCGTTCCCACTTTCATGGCGCAACGATCCTGATGAATCTCAAATTGTTTGAATTTAAATCCTGTCATAGTTTTACTTTTAAAATAGTAACGCAAAAATCAGCATTTTATTACAGTCTTCTTGCTTATATTAATAATAATATCTAATAAAGAGGTGATTTTCGGAAAAAACGATGGGATTCTCGGCAAAAATCACTAACTTTGCACCCTATAAATATATATTCAAGAGAATATGCACTCCAAAAAGTGTTTATCAAAATAGAACAGAAATTCATATACACCCCAAAAAGTGTTTACCAAATAGAATATGAACAGAAATTCGAATACACAAATCCAGATGATAGCCGACTTTGAGGGCGATGCATCCGTATTGATACAAGAAAGGGAGGCAGGAGTCTATCCTACCCTCTGCACCCGCGACCTGGTGGTTTTTCCATCCGTGCTTACTCCTATCTTGATAGGCAGGGCGGAAAGCAAGGAGTTGGCAAACATGCTGGAGCAAAATCCAGAAACAGTATTCTGCATCTTTTGCCAGAAGCATGCGGACATAGACTCACCTAATCAGGAAGACTTGTACGAAACCGGAACATTTGCCAAGTTGATGAGAGTCATCAACATGCCAAACGATGAGCATCAGAAAACCATCATCGTACAGGGTTTAGGCAGATGCAAGATGAAGCAGATTGTAGATAAGGAACCATTCTACCTTGCCGATGTAGAAAGTCTGCCAGAGACTTGGCCTACCGAAAAGGAAGCCGAAGATCCTATGTTCAAGGCATTGACCCAAACATTCTTCGAGGAATCTATCAAATTCATTCAGTACAATGAGAACATTCCCAACGAGGCTGTCTATGCGATCAATGAGATTACCAATCGCTTCGTGAAATGCAACTTCATCTGCACCTCCCTCCCTTTTACGGCAGAAGACAAGATCAAGATGCTGGAACAGGAGAAGCTGTCAGAGCGACTGATAGAGGCACTCAAGGCCTTGCACAAGGAGCAGAAACTGCTCTACCTGCAAAATGAAATCAGGAACAAGACTCAGTTTGATCTCGACGAGCAGCAGAAGGAATATTACCTGAAGCAGCAGATCAAGAACATCAAGGAAGAGCTGGGCGAAGGCGAAAGCAGTCCGGAAAAGAAGGAGCTGCTCGAAAAAGCCAAGACCAAGAAATGGAACGAGGCAACCCAGAAGGTTTTTCAGAAAGAGTTGGCCAAACTCGACAACATCCATCCTCAGAGCCCAGACTACCCTATCCAGCTCAACTATCTGCAGACGCTGGTAGATTTGCCTTGGGGCGAATACACCGAGGATGACCTCAGCCTGTCTCATGCCCAGAAGATTCTCAACCAGGACCACTACGGCATGGAGAAAGTAAAGGAACGCATTCTGGAATATCTTGCCGTAAGATCCCTGAAGGGTGGAATGCAGAGTCCGATTCTCTGCCTCTATGGTCCTCCGGGAGTCGGCAAGACCAGTCTGGGCAAGAGCATTGCCAAGGCCATGAAGCGCAAATACGTGAGAATGTCTCTGGGCGGTCTGCACGATGAAGCCGAGATTCGCGGTCACCGCCGCACTTATATCGGAGCCATGCCTGGCCGCATTGTCAAGAACATCCTCAAGGCAGGCAGCAGCAACCCTGTCTTCATCCTCGACGAGATAGACAAGGTTTCAGCCAACAACCACCAGGGTGATCCGGCATCAGCCTTGCTTGAAGTACTCGACCCAGAGCAGAACAACACCTTCCACGACAATTACCTGGACGTGGATTACGATCTCTCTAAGGTTCTCTTCATCGCAACCGCCAATGACATCAGCTCAATCCCACGTCCTTTGCTCGACCGAATGGAGCTCATCGAAGTAGGTGGCTACATTACGGAGGAGAAGATAGAGATTGCCAAGCGCCACCTGATTCCGAAGGAATTGGAGAATACAGGTCTCGACAAGTTCACCCCGAAGGTAAGCTTCAACAAGGCAGCCATCGAGGGCATCATCGAGCACTACACCCGAGAAAGCGGCGTGCGCCAGCTCAAGAAACAGATCAACAAGGGACTGCGCAAGATGGCCTACAAGCTCGCCTATTCCAAGGAATTGGAGAAGCCATCCATCACCGCAGCAGACCTGAAGGAGATTCTCGGCACCGCCCCATTCACCCGCGACATCTATCAGGGCAACGATTATGCAGGAGTAGTAACAGGACTTGCATGGACCTCTGTGGGCGGCGAGATTCTCTTTATCGAAACCTCGCTGAGCAAGGGAAGACAAGGCAAGCTTACCCTGACCGGTAACCTGGGAGATGTGATGAAGGAATCGGCAGTCATCGCCCTGGAATACATCAAGGCGCATATCGACCTGCTGGGCGTGGATTACCGCATCTTTGAAAACTGGAACATCCATATCCACGTACCCGAAGGTGCAACGCCAAAAGACGGTCCTTCGGCAGGTATTACCATTGCCACCAGTATCGCTTCGGCCATCACCCAGCGCAAGGTTCGCAAGAACATAGCCATGACCGGCGAGATTACCCTTCGCGGCAAGGTACTCCCAGTGGGAGGCATCAAGGAGAAGATCCTGGCAGCCAAGCGTGCCGGCATTACCGACATCGTGATCTGCAAGGAAAACAAGAAGAACATCCTCGACATTCCAGAAAAGTATCTCAAGGGCGTAGAGTTCCATTATGTAGAAGATGTAGCAGATGTCTGGGAGTTTGCCCTCACCGATGAGAAGGTAAAGCACCCTATCAACTTCACCATTCCTGAAAATGACAAAAAAGAAAAGAAATGAAATTTGAACTACAAGTAACAGATAAGGCAAGCGATGCTCGCACCGGCATCATCACCACCGACCACGGACAGATCAAGACTCCGATCTTCATGCCTGTGGGAACTGTGGGCAGCGTAAAGGGTGTACATTTCGAAGAATTGCGCCAGCAGGTAAAGGCCCAGATCATCCTGGGAAACACCTACCATCTCTACCTGCGCCCGGGACTCGAAGTCATCAAGGCGGCAGGCGGACTGCATAAGTTCAACGGCTGGGACCGTCCTATCCTCACCGACAGCGGCGGCTTCCAGGTATT
Organism: Segatella copri; assembly: GCF_002224675.1. Lineage (GTDB taxonomy): Bacteria > Bacteroidota > Bacteroidia > Bacteroidales > Bacteroidaceae > Prevotella > Prevotella copri_U. Next base: position 20,146 of record NZ_NMPZ01000013.1, read on the forward strand.
CTCGCTTACCGGAATCCGCAAGCTCAGAGAAGAGGGCTGCGAGTTCCGTTCCCACATCGATGGCAGCAAGCATTTCTTCACTCCAGAGAACGTGATGGATACAGAACGCATCATCGGTGCCGACATCATGATGGCTTTCGATGAGTGTCCTCCCGGACAAAGCGACTTCATGTATGCGAAGAAGAGTCTGGAGATGACTCAGCGCTGGCTCGACCGCTGCATCAAGCGCTTCGACGAGACAGAACCTCTCTACGGTTATCAGCAGAGCCTCTTCCCTATCGTCCAGGGCTGTACTTTCCCAGAGCTGCGCCGCGAAGCAGCCAAGTACATTGCCGACAAGGGAGCCGACGGAAATGCCATCGGCGGTCTTGCCGTAGGCGAGCCTACCGAGGTGATGTACGAAATGATCGAGGTGGTGAATGAGATTCTTCCAAAGGACAAGCCTCGCTACCTGATGGGCGTAGGAACTCCCCAGAACCTGCTCGAGGCCATCGAGCGCGGTGTTGATATGTTCGACTGCGTAATGCCAACCCGCAACGGCCGCAATGCGATGCTCTTTACCTATAATGGTACGATGAACATGCGCAACAAGAAGTGGGAGATGGATTTCAGTCCAGTGGATCCAGACGGCTGCGACATCGACCAGATTACCACCAAGGCCTACCTGCACCATCTCTTCAAGGCCCAGGAGCTCCTTGCCATGCAGATTGCCAGCATCCACAACCTCTCGTTCTATCTCCGTCTCGTTACAGATGCACGCCACCATATCGAGCAGGGCGACTTCGTAGAGTGGAAACGCTCTATCATCGATCAACTCGGCCGACGAATCTAGCTTGAGCGTTGAGCATTGAACTTTATAGGATGCTCCTATACATATTTTACATTAAATGATGAAAGATTATAAATACATCAGAAAACATCGCAGACTGCTCAAGATGGGCAGAGCCTTCGAATCTCGCTTCGGCTGGCTCATTGCCATCCTGCAGCGCATAGCCCGCATTCTAGGCTGGATCGGGCACAAGCTGCGATTCCTCAGGGTGCTCAGGTATCTCAACCCACTGAGATACATCAAGCGGTTAGACTGGTACATTATCAAGAAGTTCTTAGGCTACTACTTCTTCTCGATTGCACTGATCATCTCCATCTCCATCGTGTTCGACTTCAATGAGAACCTGGCGAAGTTCACGGAGTATCATGCACCAGCCAAGGCCATCATCTTCGATTATTATGCCAACTTCATCCCCTACTTCGCCAACCTCTTCAGTGCGTTGTTCGTGTTTGTGGCGGTCATCCTCTTCACGTCGAAGCTGGCAGGCAACTCTGAAATCATCGCCATTCTGGCATCAGGTGTTTCCTTCAAGCGACTCCTTCGTCCTTACCTCATCACCTGCATCATGCTCTCAGCCTTGAGCTATGTACTCTCTGCCTACGTGATTCCACACGGCACGGTAGTACGCCAGAACTTCGAGACGATGTACAAGAACAAGAAGAAGAATACTTCTGCCGAAAACGTACAGCTGCAGGTAGATAAGGGCGTAATTGCCTATATGCAGCACTACGACAACAACTCGAAGCGGGGTTACGGATTCTGCCTCGACAAGTTCCAGGAGAAGAAACTCGTAAGCCACCTTACGGCGATGGAGATTCAGTATGATACGATCTCCGACAGCAAATACCACTGGAAGCTGAGCAACTGGAAGGTGCGCCAGCTGAAAGGTATGAAGGAGCACATCACCAGCGGAGCACAGAAGGATACGCTGATTACGATGGAGCCTACCGACCTGGTTTATTCCAAGGGTCAGCAGGAAACCTTCACCAGTCCGGAATTGAAGGAGTATATTTCCAAGCAAATCAACCGCGGTTCGGGCAATGTGGTGCAGTATCAGGTAGAATACCACAAGCGCATCGCCGCCTCGTTTGCCTCCTTCATCCTCACCATCATCGGTGTTTCGCTTTCATCGCGCAAGCGAAAGGGAGGTATGGGCCTATCCTTGGGAATCGGTCTTGCACTGAGCTTCGGCTACATCATGCTGCAAACCGTATCGGCAACCTTTGCCATCCAGGCAAACTTCCCTCCGGCACTTGCCGCCTGGTTGCCAAACATCATCTTCGCCTTCGTTGCCTACTTCTGCTACCGCAAGGCTCCGAGGTAATTAAACATTGAAACAAAGAACCTTGACCATTGGAACGAATGAAGATCCATCCGGCTCAATGGTCAACAAAAGAAAGGAAAAGAATGTATTTCGACGAATTAGATTTGAATGACAACGTGCTCGACGCATTATACGACATGCGCTTCGACACTTGCACCCCTGTACAGGAAAAATGTATCCCTGAGATATTGGAAGGTCACGACGTATTGGGCGTGGCACAGACCGGAACGGGTAAGACAGCAGCCTATCTGCTCCCAGTATTGAGCAAGCTTGACGATGGCGGCTATCCGAAAGACGCCATCAACTGCGTCATCATGTCGCCAACCCGCGAGTTAGCCCAGCAGATAGACCAGGCCATGCAGGGCTTCGGCTACTACCTGCAGGATGTGAGCAGCGTGGCTGTTTATGGCGGCAACGACGGCAACCGCTACGATCAGGAGCTGAAGAGTCTCCGCATGGGTGCTGATGTCGTGATTGCTACTCCAGGTCGCCTCATCACCCACATTTCCCTGGGTAATGTAGATTTGAGCAAGGTAAGCTTCTTCATTCTCGATGAGGCCGACCGCATGCTCGACATGGGCTTCTCTGAAGACATCAATACCATCGCTTCCAAGTTGCCAAAGACCTGCCAGACCATCATGTTCTCAGCCACCATGCCTGAGAAAATTGAGGAACTTGCCAAGGCCCTACTCAAGGATCCTGTAGAGATCAAGCTTGCCGTAAGCAAGCCTGCCGAGAAGATCAAGCAGGAGGCTTACGTTTGTTACGAGACCCAGAAGATGACCATCATCAAGGATATCTTCAAGGCTGGCGATATGAAGCGCGTCATCGTGTTCAGCGGCAGCAAGATGAAGGTGAAGCAGCTGGCTGCTGCCCTTCAGCAGATTGGCATCAACTGCGGTGCAATGCACTCCGACCTGGAGCAGGCAGAGCGCGATGATGTAATGTTCAAGTTCAAGAGCGGTCAGTTCGACGTACTGGTTGCTACGGATATCGTGGCTCGTGGAATCGATATTGATGATATCGAGATGGTCATCAATTATGACGTACCTCACGATACTGAGGATTATGTTCACCGCATCGGCCGTACAGCCCGTGCCAACCGCGATGGTAGAGCCATCACCTTCGTCAACGAGGAAGACCAGTACTGGTTCCAGCAGATTGAGAAATTCCTGGAGAAGGTGGTAGAGAAGATGCCTCTGCCGGAAGATTGCGGCGAAGGCCCTGAATACATCAAGCTCAACAAGCCTTCAAAACGCAACAATGGTCGAAAGGGCAAGGGCGGAAACAACCGCAACGGCAACCGCGGCGGCATCAATAACAGCAACGGCGAGGGCAAGAGCAAGACCAGCGCCAAGAGCCGCAGACAGAAAGACCGCGACCAGACTTCACACAAACGCAAGCCAAACAAGCCAAACGAGCGTCAGGAAAAGACTCCTCAGAACAATGGCGAGAATGGCGCACAGAAGAATCACGAGAACGGCGAGCAGAAGAATCGCGAGTTCAAGAACAATGAACAGAGAAGCGCTGAGCAGCGCAACGGCGAGCAGAAGAATCGCAATAACAACAAGCGCCGCAACAACAATAAGCAGCGCAACAACGAGAACGGCAACCAGCAGGGCAATCAGCAGTCTAACGGCAACCAGCGCCCAGGCAATGAGAACAATGTTCGTCCTGGAAGCAATGGCCGAGGCAGAGGCGTAGCCCAGAAGAAGCAGGGTGGCGCTCAGCAGAACCAGCAGAAGCGACAAGGCGCTGCTCCTCAGAACCAGCAGAAGAAGGGAACTGAGAATTCCGGTCCTCGCAAGTACGCTCCTGTTGTCAATCCACAGAAGAACGATAATCCTGTGAAGAAATTCATCAAGCGTATCTTCGGATTCGGCAAATAATCTCAAGAGAGAATAATCTCCCGAAATGATGTATTCCTGCTTCCAGGCAGGCTTATACATTATTATATATATATGAGAAGCCCGATAAGAGAGTTGGACTATCCCAACCTTTTGTCGGGCTTCTCTTTTTTAAACGAACCTGAAAACACGGCTAAAATGGACAGAAACAAAAGACTCCCAGTCACTCCGCTGATGTTCTTCAGCCTCATACTATCACTTAGCATCATCACAGCCAGATACAGCTATGATTACTTCTCCACGCGCTATTGGCTCATCGCAGCCATCATTGCCATAACCTTAGCCGGCTGCTGCTATGTACTCTATGAAACCCGTCAGCTTTTCCGGCTCTTCTTCAGAAAAATCAAGCAGTTGGTCCTTCTTCAGAGCTTCCTTCTGTCGCTCTGCCTGTTCTGTCTGGGCGGTTTCATCACCTCCCATCATATCGATAAGACGAAAGCACCTGGCAGCATCATGACCTACCAGTCACTCTCCCCCATCGACCGCACCATCCTGGCAAGCCGTTCCTTCCGCCAGCAGCTGGAACAGCAGCTGCATACTTATCATATTGACGGACAGGATTTCGCCGTGATTTCTGCGATGGCGATGGGCGATAAGGGTTCACTCGACCGGGAAACCAAGGAGAGCTTTTCCATCTCCGGCACAAGTCATATACTGGCAGTTAGCGGCTTGCACATAGGCATTATCTTCCAGCTCTTCGTGATTCTTCTGGGCGGAAAGCGCCGTTCCAGACCCACCATTGCCCTGTCCCTCGTTGCCGTATGGGCGTATGTCGTCTTTATCGGCTTTCCCCCTAGCGCCGTCAGATCAGCCTCCATGCTCAGCATCTACAGCTTCTGCCTGCTAGCCCTGCGCCCCGACCTTTCGCTCAACACCCTGGCCCTAGCCTATGTCATCATGCTGTTTCTGAATCCCTTCCATCTTTTCGACATCAGTTTCCAGATGTCCTTTCTCGCCGTGGCTTCCATCCTCATGTTCTATCCTCCACTCTTCGGCCTGCTCAAATCCCACGGCAAGATCATCCGTTGCCTCTGGGGATTATTCAGCGTATCCCTGGCGGCACAGATAGGCACGCTTCCGCTCATCGTCTATTATTTCGGCAGAATATCCTGCTACTCCCTGTTCACCAGCTTCATCGCCATCCCGGCAGCCACCCTCATCCTCTATCTTTGTGCCCTGCTCCTGCTGCTTTCTCCCCTTACCTACATTTCCAGCCTTGCCTCCGTCGGCACCTGGCTGATGCAACATGTAGCAGCAGTACTTGCCAGCATTACCCAAGCCACCCATACCGTCTTCCGGCTTACCAGTCTGTTGCCGGGTGCCAGCATAGACCATCTTCATCTGTCACTCCTTCAGTTGATGCTTCTCTATCTGGCAGTTGTATCTGGCTACCTGGTCCTAGCCAAATGGAACCAGATAAGGGAAAAAATCTACAAGATTCGCCATTCTCATGCATTACCTTTCTAATCATTTGCCCATCACAAAAATAATGTGTATCTTTGCAGTATGAATTACGATAGAATCAAACAGCAGGCAGGTCATCTTCCTGCCTTCCAGATAGCCGACGCCATCAACAGCACCCTGAAGGAGTCGGCAAACCTTGTTGTTACCGCTCCACCGGGAGCAGGAAAATCCACCATACTCCCACTCACCCTCCTCGGAGCCACCCCACAGGGAAAGATTCTGATGCTGGAACCACGCCGCCTTGCTGCCCGTCAGATAGCTGAACGAATGGCAAGCATCTTGGGCGAACCCGTGGGCAAGACCGTGGGTTATCGGGTACGCTTCGAGAACAAGGTTTCTTCAGAAACCCGCATCGAGGTGCTCACCGAGGGAATCCTTACCCGAATGCTCATCCACGACGCCACGCTCGAAGGAGTAAGCGCCGTCATCTTCGATGAGTTTCACGAGCGAAGCATCAACTCCGATCTGGCACTTGCCCTCACCCGACAGGCACAGGAAATCATCCGACCAGATTTGAAAATCATCATCATGTCGGCAACCATCGATGCTACTGCCATCTGCGAGGCTCTTCAGGCACCATTGATAGAGAGCGAAGGACGGATGTTCCCCGTAGAGACCATTTATTCTGAGACCGACATTGCGCGATACGACATATATAAAGAGGTGGCGGCTACCATCCTCAAGGCTGCAGATAGGAACGAGGGAGATATTCTGGCTTTTCTTCCTGGACAGTCGGAGATTCTGAAATGCAAGGAGATATTGGATGCAAGCCTCAGCAGAGCAGCAGCTTCATCATCTGCATCAGCTTCATTATCTGCTGCTTCATCATCTGCTGCTGAGCTTTCCGTTCCGCAGGTTTATCCGCTCTACGGCAATCTTCCACCCGAGAAGCAGCGCCTCGCCATAGCCCCTTCGAAAGAGGGAGAAAGGAAAATTGTGCTCGCCACACCTATCGCAGAAACCTCACTTACCATCGAAGGCGTGAGAATCGTGGTGGATTCCGGACTCTGCAGAAAACTGGTTTACGACGCCCGAACGGGATTGAGCCACCTGGAAACCGTAACCATCAGCAAGGACATGGCAACCCAGCGAAGAGGACGAGCCGGACGAGTGGCTGAAGGAATCTGCTACCGGTTGTGGACTCAGACCTCGGAACATCTGATGGAAGACCAGCGCCGACCGGAAATAGAGGAAGCCGACCTTACGTCGATGGTGCTCGACATTGCAGCCTTTGGCGAGAACAATCCCCAGTCGCTGCTCTGGCTTACACCACCGTCAAGCAGTAACCTACTCAATGCCAAGGAATTGCTTCTTTCTCTTGAAGCGATAGAACCGGATGGCAGCATCACCCCATTGGGCAGGAAGATGGCAACATTGCCTTGTCATCCGCGCATCGCCAAGATGATGATGAGTTCAGAATCTTCTGCACTCAAAGCTCTAGCCTGCGACGTTGCCGCCCTGCTGGAAGAGAAAGACCCGATGAGCGACGCAGAGGATTCGGATATGGCGCTGCGCCTCTCCATCCTCCGTTCGCAGCGACAGAAAAACAGTCTGGGCAGATGGGCTCGCATCACCCAGATAGCCCAGGAATACCGCAGGATGCTCAAGGTGAAGGAAGACAATGAGCCGGTGGATGCAGAGGAGGTGGGCAGGCTGATAGCCCTAGCCTATCCTGAGCGCATCACCATGGCAATCGATAATATCGGACATTTCAGAATGTCGAACGGCAAGACAATCTTCATCGATTCAAGCGATGCAATGTCGGCGCAGCAATGGCTCGCCATCGCCTCGCTCAATGTATCTGCTCAGCCGTCGGGTACGAATGCTTCCACCCCGCTTCCATCTTCAGGAAAGGCAGGCAGGGTGTTTCTCTCGGCTCCCGTAAACATCAACGACCTCCCTACCCACGAGTTCGACAACATCTCGTGGGACAGTAAGGCGGGAATAATCAGGATGCAGAGAGAGCGACGCATCGGAACCCTGGTGGTGGATAGCAAACCGCTCCAGGATGCCGACAAACAGCAGATTATCCATATTCTCTGCACCGCCATCCGGAAGGAAGGACTCAGCATGCTGGATTGGAACGAAGACGTTCAGCGGTTGCAGCGGAGGGTGGCGAAGGTAAGAGCGTGGCACCCGGAAATGGAGTTGCCCGATCTGTCCACCACGCACCTGATGGAGACAGCCGCCGAATGGTTGCCCTTCTATCTGGAACAGGGCGGAAAGCTCAAGACGAGCACCGCCGAACTCAGGAAGCTCAATCTCCCGGAAATCCTCTGGGCACAGATTCCATACGAGCAGCAGCAGGAAATAGACCGCCTCGCACCCACCCACATCGTGGTTCCATCGGGCAGTCATATCCGCATCGACTATCGCCAGGGAGCCGAGGCTCCCATCCTCAGTGTCCGTCTGCAGGAATGCTTCGGAATGACTCAGACGCCAGCTGTTGATGATGGCAGGGAGCCACTGCTGCTGGAGCTGCTCTCTCCAGGTTTCAAGCCCGTACAGCTTACGCAGGACCTCGCCAGTTTCTGGCAATCCACCTACTTCGAGGTGCGCAAGGAGCTGAAGCGCCGCTACCCCAAGCACTTCTGGCCCGAGAATCCATTGGAAAGCGAGGCAGTAAGAGGAGTGAAAAGAAAGAAATAATAGATAGAAGAATAGTATAACTTTTAAATAATATATAATTATGAATGTAGGAGATAAAATACCAGAGATTCTTGGCATTGACCAGGACGGACGTGAGATCAAGGCAAGCGACTATCGTGGTCGCAAGATAGTGCTCTACAGTTATCCAAAGGCTAACACCAGCGGATGCACTGCCGAGGCCTGCTCTCTGCAGGCTCATAAGGAGGAACTGGCAGCAGCCGGTTACGAGATTATCGGCGTGAGCAAGGACAAGCAGGCGCTGCAGAAGAAGTTTGCAGAAACCAAGGGTCTGCAGTTCCCTCTTATTGCCGATACCGAGACCACCCTTTTGCAGGAACTCGGCTGCTGGGGCGAGAAGGTAACCTGCGGCAGAAAGACCATCGGAATCCTCCGCACCACCTATCTTGTCAACGAAGAAGGCATCATTGAGAAAATCTTCACTCCAAAGGAGATCAAGACCAAGATTCATGCAGAGCAGATTCTGGATTACATCCATCAATAAGCCTACTGCAGAATGGACAATATTGTCATCGAACTTTTTCTGTTGAGCATCGGAGCCAGTTTTGTGCAACGCACTACTGGCTTCGGTTTTGGCATCTTCATCATGACGATGCTCCCCTCCATTATGCCCTCTTACGGTGAGGCAACAACCCTCTCAGGCATCCTGGCGATGACCACCTCCCTGATCATCGTCATTCAGAAATACAAGTACATCACCTGGAGGCGGCTGCTGCCCATTCTGTTCACCTTCATCATCATCTCCATCGGAGCCATCTTCGTGCTCAAGCGGATGGAATATCACATACTGAACATATTGCTCGGTATTACGCTGATCATCGTGAGCATCTACTTCGCCTTCTTCAGCAAGCGCATCAAGGTAAAGACAACGCTTCCAGTGCAGGTTACGGCAGGAACATTGAGCGGATTGATGGGAGGATTCTTCGGAATGCAGGGACCACCAGCCGTACTCTACTTCGTCAGTTCAGAGCCCGACAAGGATCGCTATCTGGCGATGACGCAGACCTATTTCCTGGCAGGCAATCTGATGATGACTTTGGCAAGAGCCTACAATGGTTTCTTCACCACCACGGTCTCCATAGGTTATGTATATGGAATAGCCGGAGTCTTCATTGGCAACCTGATAGGCTCCTGGGTGTTCAGGCACCTCAGCGGCTCCCTGCTCAAATACATCATCTATGCCTATATCGGAATCAGCGGATTAACCTTCCTTCTAGGGGCGTAGCGTATGGTGGCTATAGGTAATTGAAATAAGAAAAAAAAATAAAAAAACATAAGATTATGACAAACAAGGAATTGACACTCGCCACTCTGATGAGGGCGATGATTAAGTACGATGGTGGCGATGCGCCACGCATCCAGCATTTCGTAAAGGTACATGACTTTGCCCGCATGATTGCAATATTAGAGGGAATGAACGAAGAAGAACTCTTCGTACTCGAAGCAGCAGCTATCCTTCACGATGTAGGCATTCACGTTTCAGAAGCCAGATACGGCAACTGCGATGGCAAGCACCAGGAAGAACTGGGTCCTGACGAGGCTAGAAAAGTACTGTCAGAAGTTGATGGATTCACAGCCGCACAGATAGAAAGAATCTGCTGGCTCATTGCCCATCATCATACTTATCAAGATGTTACCAGCCTCGACCACCGCATTCTGCTCGAAGCAGATTTCCTGGTGAATTCCTTCGAAGCCCACCTTGCTCCCGAAGGCATCATCACCTTCCGCAACCATGTATTCCGCTCGGAGTCAGCCATCAAAATGCTGAATGATATGTGGGGGTTGGAATAAAAAATCCGCAGCCTTGTTTCTACAAGGCTGCAGCCACCCATCTTACTTTTACCAATCTAGCCATAAAGGTAGAACTACATACAAGCCCAACCAAACTTTCTAACTAGCTCAGTAAACAGACCTTTATCCTTTACAGGGATATTAACCACGATACTTTCCTTACCAGATGTTTCCAGATAATAGCCTTCATCTGGCAAACGATCTTCAGATATAGCAGTACTGATTTTCGAATCCAGCACAAGGCTGTTATCTGTCCCCCTCACATTGAAGTACGCCTTATCTCCTTCTGGAGACAAGAACAAGGAGCGCAGGTCCTTCTTTCCCATGCAGAAATCCTGCAGTCTTTTACTGGAAATACGAATCGCCGTATATTTGCATTCGGGAGTATCTTGATACAGCAAACACAAATACAACGTATCAAAACAATCCCTTGCGGTTAGCAATTGAGGATTGTCGTAGTACTCCAGTATGCTATCTACTTTCAGTATGGATTGTTTCTTATTCATAATTTTATTGTTTTTGCATTTTTAATATCAAACGCTTTGCTTCTCCACCAAGAATAATGAGAGTTTTTGAAAGTTTTCTTGATTTTGCCATCCATAGGTCGAAGACTTACCACTGCTATATTAGCATGCTTGAACTTTGGGAGTTTCAATAGTCTTTTTGCATCTTCTAATAAGGCAAAGACAGATACTGCTCTCACTATACAATCATCAATACCTTCTCCCTTAAAAACTTTGTTTGGAGCCAAGCGTTTTTGAGAGAAAAAGTCCTCAGATTCCGCAGGATTCCCATGTGATACACGGAAATAAGTACCATCGCATTCAACAGAGTCAAATGGCGGACAACTCGGTGGCAATTCTTCAAACCAATGATATTCCATAATCATATTTTTTAAAACACATGGCAAAGATAATATTTTAATTCGATATTCACAAATTTTGTGAAGGAATCTTTTGCGGAGCCACTATATTTTTGATTATCAGTGTTAAAAATCATAAGAATCCCCTCATTTCTCATTATTTTTTATTATCTTTGCCCCAAATAACAATTTAAAACAAAGGATATGAGCACATCAACTCATGTGATTACTCCCGATTTGCAAGCGAAACTTGACAAAGCGAGAGAAGAACATAAAAACGGAGAAAACCTGTGCTTTAGCACTGCACAAGATGCAATCGCATGGATGGAAACGTTATCGTGTTGCGAATTGACTCCTTATGGATGAAATTCCGGTATCCATTAAAACCTATTGGTCATTATAATGACCAACAAGGAAATTTGAATGTATAACAATTTAAAAGAAAGAAATATAAGAAACAGAAAAGAAAGATATAACATAATAAGATTATAAACTTGCGTTTACTAATTTGTTCGGAACACACTTGAAATTTTGCCGAATTAAAAGTATGTCATTCACGAATGAATAAGTTCTGTAAACGCCTGCGCTATAGCGTGGGCGGAACTTATCGTGAATGACGGGCCCGGCAAAAGCCTCAAGTGTTGATAAGGGAAGCTCACGCTTCTTCTTTGTCTTCACTACATCAAGGCTTTCTTTGGATAGCTTTCCAGCCAATCCTTCTGTCCGCTGCCCGTTTTACTCCGATAATGATTTAGTTCCAAACGCACCCATCAGCTATAGCAAAAGACGTTGGAGTTCGCTTCAATGTTTGTTGCTATACCTTATTATATATAGTGACTAACAATGAAAAGAGCTACGAATGGACAAATTAAGAATGCAGAGTAGTAATGGTGTCGAGGACAACATTATGAAAATTGCGCAGCTGTTTCCCGACTGCGTTACGGAGACCGTGGATGAAAGAAGCGGTCAGCCAAAGCACCTCATAGATTTCGAGAAACTCAAACAGAATCTTTCTGATAGCGTGATGTCAGAAAGAGCAGAACGCTACCAGTTTACCTGGCCCGACAAGAGCAAGGCGATTCTCCTTGCCAACTCTCCTATCAATGCCACACTTCGCCCTTGCCGTGAAGATAGTATTGATTTCGACAACACCCAGAACCTTTATATCGAGGGCGACAACCTCGATGTTCTCAAGTGTTTAAAGGAGACTAACCTCCATAAGGTGAAAATGATTTATATAGACCCACCTTACAACACCGGAAACGATTTTGTGTATGAAGATGATTTCGCTCAGTCTTCAGAAGAATACCTCGCCAACTCAGGACAGTTTGACGAGCAGGGCAACCGTATGTTTACCAATGCCGAAAGCAATGGTAGATTCCATACCGATTGGCTCAATATGATTTATCCGAGATTGAAAGTTGCAAGAGACTTGCTGACCGATGATGGTGTGATATTCATTTCTATTGATGAAAATGAGATAGAAAATTTACTGAAACTTTGCAAAGAAATATTTGGTGCTAATAATTATATCTCACAATTTGTTTGGCAAAACAAAAAAGGAGGTGGCAATGATTCTACTTATGTAGCTATAGAGCATGAATACATCTTAGCTTTTGCCAAAAATATTAATAGTCTTGAAGCTTTCTTTGAAACATATAGTGATGAATATATAAAACGATACAAAGAACAAGATGAAAAAGGTAAATTCTTCTGGGATACTTTTAAAAGAAAGTCAGGAAAACAATATTATCCTATAACATGTCCTGATGGTACAGTTTTACAATATGATGAGGATGGTAATGAAATTAGTTGGCTGAGATCACAAAAAAGATTTGAAACAGACAAAAAGGAAGGTGAGATTCGTTTTGCTCAAACAACAAATGGATGGTCTGTACAATTTAAACAAAGAATGCCAAAAGGGAAAAAACCAAGAAGTATTTTTACCACAAATTTTACTGTCTTAGATGACAAAGGAACAACAAGTACGGGTTCGGAAGATGTTTATTGCTATTTTAAAAAAGAAGTATTCTCAAATCCCAAGCCTATAGAACTGATTACATATTTTTTAGGTTTTGGCTTAACTGATAATGAAATCGTAATGGATTTCTTTAGTGGTTCTGCAACTACAGCAGAAGCTGTAATGAGAAATAACATTGGTGGTAATCACAATCGATTTATATTAATTCAATTACCGGAGCTAATAGATTCAACAAAAAAAGCAACATCGGAAAACTCGAAGAAAGTAGTTTTGAATGCAATATCTGTTCTAGACGAATTGAAAAAGCCACATTATATTACAGAATTAGCAAAGGAGCGAATCCGCCGTGCCGGCAAGAAAATCAAGGAGGAATCTCCTTTAACCACCCAGGACCTCGATACAGGCTTCCGTGTGTTGAAACTCGATTCCACCAACATGCAGGACATTTACTATTCTCCAAAGGATATTTCGCAAGCCGACCTTTTCTCGCAGGTTGATAATGTGAAGCCGGATAGAACGGGCGAAGACCTGCTCTTCCAGGTAATGCTCGAACTCGGCGCAACCCTGGATTCGAAGATAGAAACGACAACGGTAGCTGGCAAGACCATCTATAACGTTGCCGAAGGATACCTCGTGGCTTGCTTCGATCCGGATGTAACCGACGATGTGGTAAAGGCCATCGCCCAGATGCAGCCAGCCTACGCCGTGCTCCGTGACACCAGCATGAAGGACGATTCCACCGCCACCAACTTCGAGCAGATCTTTAAAACATATTCTCCTGACACAGTAACAAGGATTCTATGAAACTGAAGTTTAAGATACAACAATATCAGACCGATGCCGTGGAGAGCGTCATCAACGTCTTCAAGGGACAGCCCAACCAAGCCAATCTGGAATACAGGATGGATAAGGGAAAACTGTATGTGGTTGACAGCAAGAAGCATGACATCAAAATCGTTCAAACCGATGTTTTTGCCGATAGCAATGATACCGGCAATAACCTGGGTTATAAGAACAACCGACTTGCCATGGATAAAGTGGCTCTCTTTGAAAACATCCGACAGATTCAGACCGATAACAATATCCATCAGGATGAAGAACTCTGCCAGAAACTCGGTGCCTGCCAGCTCGATGTGGAGATGGAAACAGGTACGGGAAAGACTTACGTCTATATCAAGACGATGTTCGAACTGAACAAGCAGTATGGCTGGACCAAGTTTATCGTGGTGGTTCCAAGCATCGCCATCCGAGAAGGAGTGAAGAAGAGCTTCGACATCACGGTAGATCACTTCATGGAGCAATACGGCAAGAAGGCTCGCTACTTCATCTACGACAGCAGCAGCCTCAACGACATCGACACCTTCTCGCAGAGCAACGACATCAGCGTGATGATCATCAACACCCAAGCCTTCAACACCATGAAGGAAGGAGCCAAGAATAAGGCGGCACGCATCATCAACTCAGAACGAGATGAGTTCGGTTCCCGAAAACCTATCGCCGTTCTTGCTGCCAACAACCCTATCATCATCCTGGATGAACCGCAGAAGATGGGAGGTGCCGCTACACAGACGGCACTCAAAGCCTTCAATCCGCTCTTCACCCTGAACTACTCCGCTACCCACAAGGAGCACCACAACACGGTGTATGTGCTCGATGCTCTTGATGCCTACAATCACAAACTGGTGAAGAAGATAGAGGTAGTAGGCTTCGAACTGAAGAACCTGAAAGGTACCGACAGCTATATCTATTTTGCAGAGCTGCTGCTCTCGAAAGACAAGGCACCACAGGTAAGACTGGAGATAGAACAGCAGAGCACTACGGGAGCCATCAAACGAATCTACAAGAAGTTGGGAGAAGGCGATGACCTCTATAGTGCCTCTGGAAACATGCTGCAATACAAGGGATTCATGATTACCGATATCGTGGTGGATGCCCGTCAGCCGACTCGCAGCCAGATAAAGTTCAGCAACGGCGAAAGTCTGATGCTGAAGGAAGTAATCGGCAATGTAACTGCCGACCACAAGGCTCGCATCCAGATAAGGGAAACCATCAAGGCGCACTTCCGAAAAGAAAGTGCCCTCTTCCATCGTGGCATCAAGTGCCTCTCCCTTTTCTTCATCGACGAGGTTGCCAAGTATCGCCAGTATGATAAAGACGGCAATGCGCTGCTGGGACGCTATGGAGAGATATTCGAACAGGAATACCGGGCAGAGCTGAACGAAAATCAGAATATGTACGACCCGGAGTATATGCAGTATCTCAGCTGCATCCCTGTCAACAAGACCCATGAAGGTTATTTCTCCATCGACCCCAAGACCAAGCGCATCAAGGACAGCGATGAGAAGAAGGGAGCAGGAAGCGACGACGTATCGGCTTACGACCTGATTATGAAGGACAAGGAAAGACTGCTGAGTCTCGACCCTGCTTACTCGCCAGTTCGCTTCATCTTCTCCCACTCTGCCTTGCGAGAAGGATGGGACAATCCGAACATCTTCCAGATCTGTTCGCTCAGACAGGCTAACAGCATCTCGCAGAAGCGCCAGGAAGTGGGACGAGGATTGCGACTCTGTGTTGACAACAAGGGAGTGCGACAGGATGCCGATACCCTACAGGGACAGGTGCAGCAGATTAACCGTCTTACCGTGATTGCCTCAGAGGGCTATGCAGATTTCGTAAACGACCTGCAGAAGAATATTTCGGAAGATCTCTACGACCGTCCGAAGGTTGCCGACATCGACTACTTCGATGGAAAGACCTTCACGATTGAGGATGGCAGCAAGCACAGTATCACGACGACAGAAGCCAAGAAGATTTATTTCTACCTGGTGAAGAATGGTTATGTGGATGACGAAAGTCATGTAACCGATGCTTACCGCTCTGCTGCAACATCAGGAACACTCGCCTCATTGCCAGACGAAGTAAAGCCATACGGCAAATGGATTCACAAACTGATAGAAGGCGTTTGGAATCCTTCAGCCCTTGATGGAATGATAGAAAACGGAAGTACGCCGCAGACTCCGGAGAACAGACTGAATGAGAACTTCACGAAGAAGGAATTCCAGGAACTCTGGAATCGCATCAACCACAAATACGCCTATACGGTAAACTTCGAAAGCAAGGAACTGATAGAGAAAGCCATTGCCGCCATCAATAAGGAACTGGTGGTTTCGAGACTGAGCTACGTGGTAACCCGAGGAGTACAGAAAACGGAACTGAAGCACGACGATATGAAGGCAGGCAGCATGATGGTGCAGGAAGAAATGCAGCATGATGACCTGAGAACGGATGTGGTAAGCACCGTAAAGTACGACCTGCTAGGCAAGATAGCCGCCAACACCCGATTGACCCGCAAGACCATCGCCGGGATTCTATCCCAAATCATGCCAAGCAAGTTTGATATGTACAAGGTGAATCCGGAAGAGTTTATCCGCAGGGTAAGCCGTCTGATACTGGAGCAGAAAGCCACCATCATCGTAGATCATATCAGTTACAACGAGATAGAGGGGAGCTACGATTCCGCCATTTTTACGGAGGAGAAGCATACCTCGCTCGACAAGGCTTACCAGGGAAGGAAGAGCATCGTGGATTATGTGTTTACCGATGGTACGGCAAAGCAGAGTGTGGAGCGCAAGTTCGTGGAAGACCTCGATACGAGCACCGACGTTGCCGTATATGCCAAATTGCCAAAAGGTTTCCATATTCCTACCCCTGTGGGCAATTATTCTCCCGACTGGGCGATAGCCTTCAAGGATGGTGCCGTGAAGCATGTCTATTTCGTAGCCGAAACCAAGGGCAGCATGTCAACCCTCGACTTGCGAGGCATAGAAGATGGCAAGATAGCCTGTGCCGACAGGCTCTTCGAACAACTCTCAGGTTCGGGCATCTACTATCATAAGGTAACCAACTACGACGACTTGATGGAATGGGTGAAATAAGTGAAGAATTATGGAACAGCCGAAACAGATAAACAATACCAGCGAACGATTGGTGGACGACCTGAAGTCGAGGTTGTCCACCCAAAGTCGCATATCCATCGCCGCCGCCTCTTTCTCCATCTACGCCTTCGAAGCCATGAAGGCGGAACTGGAGAAGGTGGAGGAAGTGCGCTTTATCTTCATCTCGCCAACCTTTGTGGCAGACAAGACGAAGAAAGAGAAGCGGGAGTTTTACATTCCGAAGTTGAACCGTGAGCGCAACCTCTATGGTACGGAGTTTGAAATCAAACTCCGCAACCAGCTGTCGCAGAAAGCCATCGCCAAGGAGTGTGCGGCATGGATTCGGAAGAAAGTAAAATTCAAGTCCAATTCTTCTCAGGAAGGAATGGGCGGATTCCTGCATCTCTGTGATGGTGAACCTTCTGCCCTACCAGTCTTTGACATGAATGCGCCCAGCAAGCAGCATGTTTATCTTCCTTTTGATGATTTCAGCACCACCCAACTGGGTTGTGAAAAGGGCAACAATGTCTATACGATGGTCAATGTGCTGCCTTCTCCTTCTGCTGAGGCTTATCTGCAGATATTCAACCAGCAATGGAAGAACGACGAGAAGTTCAAGGACGTAACTGCCAGGGTTTTGGAATACATCGAGACGGTTTATCAGGAGAATGCGCCCGAATACATCTACTTCATCGCTCTCTACAACATCTTCCATGAATTTCTGGAAGATATTTCAGAAGATGTTCTTCCGAATGAGCGTACCGGATTCAAGAACAGTCTCATCTGGAACAAGCTATACAACTTTCAGAAGGATGCGGCACTCGCCATCATCAACAAGCTGGAGAAATACAACGGCTGTATTCTTGCCGACAGTGTGGGATTGGGAAAGACCTTTACTGCACTTGCCGTCATCAAGTATTACGAAAACCGCAACAAGAGTGTACTGGTGCTTTGCCCGAAAAAGCTGAATGAGAACTGGATTACCTTTCGTTCCAATTACAAGAACAATCCGATAGCTGGCGACCGTCTGCGCTACGACATCCTCTTCCATACCGACCTTTCACGAGAACATGGAAGTTCCAACGGCTTGGATCTGGACCACATCAACTGGGGCAACTACGACCTCGTGGTCATCGACGAAAGTCATAACTTCCGCAATGGAGGAAACGTAGATGAAGAGGAAGATGATGATGAGCAGCAGGAGGAAAGAAAGGAAAACAGATATCAGAAACTGATGAACCGGGTGATTCGTACCGGTGTGAAAACGAAGGTACTGATGCTGAGTGCTACCCCTGTGAACAATAGGTTTGGTGATTTGAAGAACCAGTTGCAGCTGGCTTACGAAGGCAGAAGCAGCTCGTTTGACGAAGCATTGGGACTAGGCAAGAACGTAGATGATATCTTTACGAATGCCCAGAAGGTATATAACCACTGGGCAAAACTAAAAGCAGAAGAACGCACAACGGAAAGGCTGCTCAACGACCTGAGCTACGATTTCTTCCAGTTGCTGGATGCCGTGACCATCGCCCGTTCGCGCAGCCACATCATGAAGTATTATGATACAAGTGCCATCGGTGAATTTCCACATCGTCTGCCTCCTATCTCCCGTCGTCCGAAACTCACCGACATCAGCAATGCCATCAACTTCAAGGACATCGCAACAGAACTGGACAATCTGAATCTGTCTATCTACACCCCGTCGCTCTATCTGCACGATAGTGCCAGAAACAGCTATACCATCGACTATGAGGGAAGCGGCTTGTCTATCGATGGACGAGAGAAGGGATTGCGGAATCTGATGGCTACCAACCTGCTGAAACGACTGGAAAGTTCGGTCAACTCCTTCCGCCTCACCTTGGAGCGCATCACGGCTTACATCGACGAAACCATCTCGCTCATCGACCAGGAAGCTGAAGAGATAAGAGGTTTCAGACTCAGGGATATGGATTACATCAGTTGGCGAAGAGATCTGGCGGCAGATCAGGAAGTACTCAGAATGCTGCTCCTGATGCTGGAAGATATTACGCCAGCCCATGACAGCAAGCTGCAAATGCTGATAGCAGACTTGAAGGAGAAGTTTGCCCATCCTATCAACAAGGACAACCGGAAGGTGCTCATCTTCACAGCCTTTGCCGATACGGCAGACTATCTCTATCAGGAACTTGCCGAAAGAATCAAGGCAGACTGCGGACTGAACGTTGCCCTTATCACGGGTAGTACAGAGGGCAAATGCACCATTCCGAAGTTTGAGTGTACATTTAATAATGTACTCACCTTCTTCTCGCCCATCTCCAAAGACAAAGGTGACATCTTTGACGAAAAGGATTGTGCCAAGAAGCCATGGATTCATGAAAACATCGATGTACTCATCGCTACAGACTGTATCTCGGAAGGTCAGAACCTGCAAGACTGCGACTATCTGATTAACTACGATATCCATTGGAACCCCGTACGCATCATCCAGCGTTTTGGACGTATTGACCGTATTGGCAGCCGAAACAAAGAAATACAGCTGGTAAACTACTGGCCTGATATGGAGCTGGACGAATATATCCAGTTGAAAGGCAGAGTGGAGAGCCGTATGAAAGCCACCGTTCTGACTTCTACAGGAGACGACAACCTACTGAGCGACAACGAAAAGGGCGACCTGGAATATCGCAGGAAGCAGTTGAAGCATCTGCAGGAAGAAGTGGTTGACATTGAGGATATGGACACCGGCATCAACATCATGGACCTGGGATTGAACGAGTTTCGTCTCGACCTCCTATCATATATCAAGGAACATCCCGACATAGAGCATGCTCCTTTCGGAATGAATGCTGTGGCAGGTGCAAAGGGCGATGTCAAGCCCGGCGTCATCTATGTGTTGAAGAATCGCAACAATGCAGTGAACATCGACAAGAAAAACCTACTTCATCCTTTCTATATGGTGTATCTGTCGGATGATGGCGAGGTTATCTGCGACCATCTTCATCCCAAGAAGCTGCTGGATACCCTGCGATTGCTCTGCAAGGACAAGAAGGAATACGACAGAAATCTTTGTGCCCTGCTGAGTAAGGAAACCTGCGACGGTAGACACATGGAACATTATAGCGACCTGTTGCAGAAGGCCATCGACAGTATGGTACGCATCAAGGAAGAGAGCGACATAGACAGTCTTTTCTCGTTGGGTGAAACCACGGCTTTAACCAATGAGATCAAGGGGTTGGATGACTTTGAACTCATCACCTTCCTGGTTATCAGATAAGCAATCTGTCTAATCATAAAATTCCAAGTTCAATGTTCAAAGTAAAAAAGAACTTATGAATATATTAAATTTTCCCGACTTTACGTTGGTAAACCGAGTAGTACCCAAGGTGGCTTTTTATAGCCATCTTGAGGTAACGGCTCGCATGAAATCTGCATTTGTTGAGAATGTAGAGCAGGTAGTTTGGCTCTATAAGTTGGCACCCAGCAATCTGCACGTGGCAGATGGAAAGGATGTTCACGAACTCACCATCTTTCTTATTAAGCTTAAAAAGGGGATTTCAGACAGCTCTGACATCTTCCGTTATATTGATAGCAAGTTACCCCGACATACGATTTTCATCATTCAACAGGATAACCGATATCAGCTATTGGTAAACTACAAGCAATGGAAGGATGCTTCTGCTGGCACATTCGAGATTATCAAGTCATTTTCTACAGACTGGTTATCAGAAGAAATGCTATCTCTCCGTCTGGATAGTGCTTCTAATATGGATACACTCTATGAATCCTTGGTTCGCCAGATTGCATCAACCCAGATTACTTCTTCTCAGCAGGATCTGCATCAAGCCGTTTCCCAGACCATTCAAATAGAAGCAATAAAAAAGGAAATGGCTGCTATCAGAAAGAAAGAACTGAAAGAGCAGCAACCGCAAAAGAAATTTGCCTTACATCAAAAATACATGCAGCTAAAAAAGATGCTGGAGGAACATATTTAACGAATGGGAATAATGACTGCCATCATAAAAAGATATACATAAAAATAAAGTTTAACATGAAATCCTTGCAAAAATCAATTTTTATATTTACCTTTGTATAAGTAATTAGTTTTAAAAACATAAGATTATGACAAACAAGGAATTGACACTCGCCCAACTGATGAGGGCGATGATTAAGTACGATATCACCTCCGCGACCATGTATTCCGCTCGGAGTCAGCCATCAGAATGCTGAATGATATGTGGGGGTTGGAATAAGGAGAATACTTTTGTCTAAAAAATAATAATTTAAAATCATGGTAAAAACAATGAATGATATTGGAAATAGACAACCGGATAGCAATGCTGGCAGCAGTAAGCAAAAAGGAGTGAAGAATAAGCAAACCCGGCAGCTGGTACTATGGATTGGCGCTTTGATAGTAGGCGCAGTTTTGGGTATGTTCGGCATCAGCTGGCTGGATGGCCTGATGAATTTCATCGCCACGGTCTATACCCGCTTATTCCAGCTTCTGGCAGTACCAACCATAGCCTTGGCAGTCATCACCACCCTGGCATCCTTGGGCAACCAGGCAGATACCGGTAAGATATTCCGCCACGCCATCACCTACACCCTGCTCACGACGATAGCAGCTGCGGCAGTGGGACTGGTGCTTTACAACATCGTTTCTCCAGGCAATTTACCTACAGCCTTGGTGCAGAGCGGAATGGCAGATGTTCCCCAAAAGCTGGGAGAAACCAGCTATTATGACCATATTCTTGGGGTAATACCCAACAACATCATCAAGCCGTTTGCCGAAGGAAATGTACTCTCCATCCTGATTTTGGCGGCAGCAGCAGGTATTGCTTTAACCAAAATGCCATCAAGCGACAAGAAAGAAGTCGTGATGAAGGGATTGTTTGGATTACAGGATCTGCTTTTCATGCTGATTCATGGATTAATCTGGGCTCTGCCTCTGGGTATCGTTGCCTTTGCAGCACAACTCTCAGCCCAGTTCTCCGCAGGAATCGTGATGGCTTCTCTAGGAAAGTACGTAGCTGTTATCCTGGGAGGTAATGTCATTCAATTCTTCATCATCCTCCCGCTCTTCCTCTTGGCAAGAGGCTTGAATCCTGTGCGTACACTGGGCAAGATGATGCCGGCAGTATTGATGGCTCTGTTTACAAAGAGTTCGGCTGCGACGTTGCCGGTAACGATGCAGACAGCAGAAGATAGACTGGGAGTTTCCAATCAGGTTTCCCGCTTCGTATTGCCTATCTGTACTACCATCAACATGAATGGTTGCGCTGCGTTTATCCTCGTAACTTCCTTATTTCTGATGCAGAATGGAGGAATGCCCTTACCTTGGACTACGATGATTCTCTGGCTCTTCATTTCAGTTATCTCAGCAGTGGGTAATGCAGGAGTGCCGATGGGATGTTATTTCCTTACCCTATCTCTGATGTCCGGTATCAATGCTCCTATCGGCATCATGGGTATTATCCTGCCAATCTATACCATTATCGACATGGTAGAAACGGCAGAGAATGTATGGTCAGACTCCTGTGTCTGCGCCATGGTGGATAAGGACTTGAAAGACCAGTAAATATAGAATAAACACCTAGCATATAAAATAGAACATCAACCTGTAGTGATGAGGCTCAGGGGAGGTTGTCTATCCACGGACAATCTCCCATAAGCCAGGATACCACCCTATTTACTCCGCTTCTATCTTCCAATCTGTAATATTATGCGTTGCCACATCAAAGTTAACCCCAACCTTTACGATTGGCAAGCCGCTTAAAGCGAAGCGCTTAGGATATTCCTTAAGATCGATCTGCTTCATCGCTGCATCAGCATCCTTATTGAGCTTCAACTCAAAAAGATAAAGATGGGTAGCAGTTCTCAATACCATATCTACCCTTCCCGATGGAGTGCGAACTTCTACATCTACATAATTATCAAGAATAGAGAATATCACATACATCATCTGCTGATAATGTCCCTCAGAGTCAACATTGTTGCAATACGGAACCGTGGCCAGATAAGCCTGAAGCATCTGCATGGCTCCATCCATATCGTTGCGACGGATAAGAGCTGACATCTTGGCAATGGTCGTAGTTCCCTTCACCGTATTCATACCTATATAATTAGGTAAGAGACTACGGTATAGCCCTACCCGAATCTCCTTGTTAGGAATATCCAGGGTATAGAGTTCCGTCTCCGGATCGTACCCCTTAATGGTGATGTAACCACTCTGATACAATAAAGGCATAACAGATGACATACCTTCTGTTGGTGCATCAAACTCCGACTGGTCGGCTTCACAACTACCAATCTCCGATGGCATAACCTGGAATTTCTTGAGCATTTCTATCAGATAAGTAGGTGTGCCTGAAGAGAACCAATAATAATCCAACTTACTTTTTGCCATGGCATTCAGCAAGCTATATGGATTAAATATATCAGGTGACTGGGCAGCAAAATGATAACCATCATAAAACTCTCGCAAGGATTCAAGCATTTGCTCTCTGCTCTTGCCCATTTTCTCCGCCAACACATCAACATTCGCAGACATCTGTGTTTCCAATTCTTCTCTGGTAATGCCACAGATTCCTGCATATTCATCATCCATACTTATATTCGTAATGTTATTCAGTTCACTAAAGATACTCAATTGCGAGAACTTCGTAATACCGGTCAGGAAGACAAAACGGAGCATTGGTTCACAATCCTTCAACGGACTATAAAAATTGCGCATCACATTGCGAAGCACCGGCAAGTTAACATCGCTATGAACAACGTCAAGAAGAGGTGCATCATACTCATCAATCAGTACGACAACCTGCTTACCTGTCTTTTCATAAGCAGTCTGGATAAGCGAAATGAGACGGTCGTTCGCATCAACTGCAGGAGATGTAATACCCCATACCTTTTCATGCTCGGCAAGTCGCCTTCCCAAATATCTTTCCAGCTGGTCTTTCTCCATGTGCTTACCTCCTGCCATACTGAAATGCAGTACAGGATATTCCGTCCACTCATTTTCCAGCTTTTCGATGGCTAATCCTTTGAAGAGTTCCTTTTTGCCTTGAAAATAGCTTTTGAATGTTGAAACAAGCAATGACTTTCCGAAACGGCGCGGACGACTTAAGAAGAAATGCTTGCCACCGCTATGAGTCATGCGATAGACATATTCCGTCTTATCTACATACAGAAGATTCCGAGTGATTATTTCCTCGAATGTCTGGATTCCTACTGGATATAATTTCAATTCTGCCATTGTTCTGTCTTTTAAGTTTCCGGTGATAACAACCTATCAGCCTATTCAACTGCAAAACTAATCATTTTTTCCGTAATCACCAAACATTTCTGCCAGAATCTACTCTTGGGTATTAAATAAGTAATCGAATATCTATGGAAAACTCTTATTTGAATTACAAAATCATTTCTCCTTTCACAGCACCCGCAATATATTGACATTCACACACTTAAGTGTGAAAGCATTTTTATAGATGCCGTTTCACATCACTTGCAACAAGAGTAAACGATGGAACTAAAAACAGAGAACGACGGAACCAATACGAAGGGGAGAAAGAACGCTTGCCGGAGGGAGAAAGAACGTGGAAGAGAAGGAGGAAACATACCTTCTTACAATCGGATGACTCCCGTCATCCATATAGACCACTCCCGTCATCCATATAGACGACCCGGGTCATCTATATGGATGACCCTAGTCAATCGATTCGAAGAGAGTATCATTTATCCTTCTTCCATAGGTCCTTTCTCCCTCAAGTAAGCGTTCCTTCTCCCCTCTAAATTTATTGCAACATTTATCGCCGATAGTATTGCAAACGCCTCTTTATTGTTGTATCTTTGCAGTGATATTACTCAATAAACGAATTTAACCGATTATATATATGAATATCAAAAGAACACTGAAGAGACTGATCGACGATACCCAGTATGTCGCAGCACTCGAAAAGCAGAATGATCTGCTGAAAGAAAACCTTCAACAGGAAAAAGACAACCTCCAAAAGCAGAAGGAGAACTTCAGAAAGGAGAAGGAACAGAAAATTGCCGACGAAGAGGCACAGTACAAGAAACGTAGCCGCAACTACCTCCGCCCTATCGCGGATATGCAGAAGTGGCTGCTGGAGAACTACGAGTTCCGATACAATGTCATCACCGATGTTTTCGAATACCGCAAGAAGACGGAGCATGACTTCGAAATCATCGACAAGTATGCCATCAACACCATCGCCATCGAAGTGCAGGAGGCTGGCATCTTTGTGCGCGATCACTTCGTAGAGCGACTCATCAAGTCGAAGTACGCCCAACCTTATCATCCTATCCGCTCCTACATCAATCAGGTGAGAGGTACCTGGGATGGAAAGGATAGAATCGGCGACTTTCTGCGCCGCATCAACCATTCTGACTATTGTCAGAAGATGGGAAGAATCTGGCTACGTGCCATGGTGGCGCAGATGGCAGGATACGACGAGAAACATGCCAACAGTGTGATGCTCACTCTGGTTTCAACTACACAGGGACTGCATAAGAGTACTTTTCTCAGAAGCCTATTACCCAACGGGTTAAGAGATTACTACACGGATGATTTCTCGCTCAACCAAAAGGGAAATGCACAGAGAAAGATTGTAGAGTTTGCCATCATCAACGACGATGAGCTGGACAAGGAGAATCCGAAGAAGATGCCGCTGATGAAGACCCTGATGCAAACCATGAAGCCTAGCTTCATCGGTGCCTACAAGAAGAACTTCAACCGTCTGCCCCGCTCCGCCTCATTCACCGGCACCAGCAACCAGCGCGAACTTCTCACCGACTGCTCAGGCTCCCGAAGATTCCTGATTCTGGAACCCGACGGGATGATCAACGTAGATGATATCGAGCACGACCAGATTTATGCCCAACTATTAGATGAGGTAGAGCATGGCGAGCCTTACTTCTTCTCCAAGGAAGATGAAAAGGAGATGCAGGAACACAATCTGCCCTACTATATCAAGACAGACCTGGAAAGAACCGTTGCCTCGTACTTCAGAACTCCCGAAGTAGGGGAAAAGGGAGAGAAAATGACCGCCGACATCATCCTGAAAAAGCTGAGAACGATGCACGTCAAGGGTGTTCAGGATATCGCCTTGAATCCTTTCAGCAAGATTCTGCCCCACCTTTTCGGCAAACCGGAACATACCCGTGACGGCAATCTCTATCTTGTAAAGGAAGTAGGATAAGAAAAAGTCCTTTCACACTTAACTCTCTGTTTATCAACAACAAGAAGAGTTTTGTGAAAGGACTTTTTCTGCATTATCTTTTTTATCCCCTATTCTTCGGTAGATAATTATCGTTTTTACACTCCTATTCTACGGTAGATGAAGACCCTGCCTTCGCGCTCTCGGGTCATCTTAGGGAACTCGCCCTCGCAATAGCCAGACAGAACCTTCTGGGCATGATACTTGGTAACACCATGAAGACGCATCAAATCCTTTACCGTGATATAGCCATACTTCTTGCAGAAGTTGGTGATGTCCAGTAGTTCCTGAGCCGACTCCTTAGGCGGGAAACTTACCTTCCAGGGAATACGGCTGCAATTTCCACCATAATTGACAAAGAACTCCTTATCAAACTCACGGGTGGTTTTCACCTCAAAACCCTCAATCACCACTTCATTGGCAGGAATCAGCTCACCCTCATGATACACCTTATGATATATATTGCCATCATCATCCTTATGGTCTCTCAATTTCAACTTGGGTTTGATGATGAACATATCTCCTATCTTCACCTCCATACCACTGGAAAGTGCCATCATCGTCTCATCCTTGATAGACTGGATGGCTGCCAGAAACTGTGAGGTAACCATCTGATGGTGCTGGCGCATACCATCACGCATATTCTTGAAATCATATACATCCCTATATACAAACTGAGGATGAATCAAATACTTGCCAGTCTCATCTTTCATCGGAGATCGGTGCTCTATATAACCTATCGGTCCTGTAGCTCTTGGCATAATCTTTCATATTTTATAAAATCTTGTGAAGAAGACTCCTGCGTGAAGTTCCTTACACAATGCAAAGATACGAAAAAATATCAGAACCCAAACAAAAAGATAGAGAAAAACTTATATATAATAAGGTGTACGCACACAATTAGGCTACATGAACCTTTACGAAAAGTTAAAAGATTGTCTTTTTTCTACTTTTTGTGCATTTTTTCTTTCTTTTTGTTGGTTATTTCAAGAAAAAACTATATCTTTGCAATCGCAAACAATAAAAAAGAAATTTCAAACACAATAAAAGATAAAGATTATGAAAGCATCTGAAGTAATCGCGAATCTCCAAAGAAGATTCCCAAATGAGCCGGAGTACATCCAGGCAGTTAGTCAGGTTCTCGGTACTATCGAGGAAGAGTACAACAAGCACCCTGAGTTCGAGAAGGCAAACCTCATCGAGCGCCTCTGCATCCCAGACCGCATCATCCAGTTCCGTGTATCTTGGGTAGATGATAAGGGTAACGTACAGACTAACATGGGTTACCGCATTCAGCACAACAACGTAATCGGCCCTTACAAGGGAGGTCTTCGCTTCCACAAGTCTGTAAACTTGGGTATCCTGAAGTTCCTTGCTTTCGAGCAGACTTTCAAGAACTCTCTTACTACTCTCCCTATGGGTGGTGCAAAGGGTGGTTCTGACTTCTCTCCACGTGGCAAGAGCAACAACGAGGTGATGCGTTTCTGCCAGGCTTTCATGACTGAGCTTTACCGTCACATGGGTCCAGACGAGGATGTTCCTGCTGGTGACATCGGTGTAGGCGGCCGTGAGGTAGGTTACCTCTTCGGTATGTACAAGAAGTTGACTCACCAGTTCCAGGGTGTCTTGACCGGTAAGGGTCAGGAGTTCGGTGGTTCTCTCATCCGTCCTGAGGCTACTGGTTACGGTAACGTTTACTTCCTCTGCAACATGCTCGCTACCAAGGGCATCGACATCAAGGGCAAGACTGTATTGGTTTCTGGTTCAGGTAACGTTGCCCAGTACACTATGGAGAAGTTGCTCCAGTTGGGTGCTAAGCCTGTTACATGTTCAGACTCTGATGGTTACATCTACGATCCAGACGGTATCGACCGCGAGAAGCTCGACTACATCATGGAGCTCAAGAACGTAGAGCGTGGCCGTATCAAGGAGTATGCAGAGAAGTATGGTGTAAAATATGTTGCGGGTGCTAAGCCTTGGTTTGAGAAGGCAGACATCGCTCTCCCATCAGCTACTCAGAACGAGATCAACGAGGAGGCTGCCAAGGCTCTCATCGCAAACGGTGTATTCGCTGTAAGCGAGGGTGCTAACATGCCTTCTACTCCAGAGGCTATCAAGGTGTTCCAGGATGCCAAGATCCTCTACGCTCCAGGTAAGGCTGCCAACGCTGGTGGTGTGGCTGTTTCTGGTCTTGAGATGAGCCAGAACTCTGAGCGCCTGAAGTGGTCACGCGAGGAGGTTGACGCCAAGCTCCACGACATCATGAACGATATCCACGCTAACTGCGTGAAGTACGGTACTGAGAACGATGGTTACGTTAACTACGTAAAGGGTGCTAACGTAGCCGGATTCCTGAAGGTAGCTAAGGCTATGATGGCTCAGGGTATCGTATAAAAAGCATTATTATCATTTACAGCATATAAGAAGCGGCGGGCTCGTGAGAGTCCGCCGTTTTTGCTATTGTTCTGAATCGAAATTCAGAAACGGGTGCCGAAAAATGAATGTATTCTAAACGAATCAGACCGGAGTATCTTCCGGATTCTCCTTGAAGAGATCTTCTGCCTGAGGAAGCTCATCTTCATCAAACCACTGTGCGAGCTTGTCGTGAGCCTTCTGCTTCGCATCCTCAGAAACATCCCCCCATACCTTATGAAGCACGAAGATGAGCACTGCCAGGTCGTCGCTCAGTCCCGCTATCGGAATGGCATCGGGAATCACATCGAGCGGACTGATGAGGTAGCCCAGGGCTCCGATAATCATCGCCTTGTCCTTGAGCGCCACCTTGTCACTCTCCAGCGTATAATAGAGAATGAGAGCTGCATAAACCATCTTGGCACCTGCACGCTTTGCCACGTGCGAAATCTTCTCGACAAATGCACTCTGAGTGAATTTGTCCTTATAAGCCATAAAATCAGGTAAATTCATATCTTCAATGCTTTAAAGTTATTATCTTTTTTCATAGAAGAGTACTGCCTTGATAAAGGTCTCCATCTTCGTTTCCTTGTGCTTGTTCACACGGTAGAGGATCACCATCTGGAGCAATGCCTTGCAGAAGCAGGCGAGCAGCAGACCGATGATGATGGCGATGATAGTGGTCATTGCCTTGCCGTTCTCATAGATAGGCGACTTATCTGGGAAGCAGGAAAGGATCAATACGGGGATGACGGTGATGAAACCGCCCACCGTGAGCTGCGTGCGCTTGGAACCGCCCATGTCGAGGATGGCCTGCTTATCGAAGAGATAGTCATCCAGCTCCATACGGGTAAGTCCATAGTTCTCCAACTTAGGGAAGTCGGGCTCATCGCCATACTTCTGCATCTTGTTGGTTACCTTGTGCTCAAAATCGTCTAATATCTGCTTTTCCGGTTCTCTAAGATTCATAATTGCTGGTTATTTTTAAATGGTTTGAAACACCGCACCATACATTGCATAGACAGGTATATATGTCTCCATACCTTATTATATATATGATGCAGAAAGAACTAAAAGAAAGAAAGCAGTGCTCCTATAAGCCGAGTTCTGTACCCATACCGTCAGAAACGATACGGGTGCCTGTCATTTATCTAGTCCCAGAGTCACCCCTGGACTCAAGCACTCTACCCTCCGCAGCAGCCCGAAGGCAATCGGACGAGCCGCCCTCAATCTGCGGTTTACATGAGCTTACAGCTCCCAGATGGCACAGCCTGGCGATCACCCGCCAGCTGGTGGTCTCTTACACCACCTTCTCACCCTTACCCGACACTAAACCACGATGCCCTGCCGGAGCCTGACTTCGCTACGGAATAAGTTTCGGGCGGTAATTTTCTTCTACCGACACCTACTGTCACCAATAGCTTCTATTTTCGGAAGTGGGATGCCCTACGCTGCCCGGACTTTCCTCTCGCACCCCCCAGTAGAGAATGCCAGCGACAAGCCGGAGCACTGCTTTCGAAATGCAAAGATAGCAAAAAAGTTCGACTTAACCGCCAATTTCTCTGAGTTTTTAAACTCTTTTCGCTTTTTGGGGATGATTTTACTGCTTTCTCATCCCGAAAGACTGACATTCCAGTCATCTTTTTCTCTTATTCCGTTCACATCTGTTTGCATATCAAGAAGTTTTAATTTCATATATAAAACTATCATTTTTCAGAAAAGTAGCAAATAATTGTAAAAATAGGGCTATTCTTGTTTAAGAGCCGTTAAAGTGTTAATTTTAAATGTTAAAACGGAATAAAAAATGGCTCAAAGTTATACGTATATCAAAAAATGACTCTATATTTGCAACCGAAAAGCTGAGGCAAGAAGCTGACAGATTTGGCAGACCCGAGGGTTTTGGCATAGAATTGGCAGAAGGCTAGGCGTAACAATAAAAAGGAAATAATAATAAAAAGGATATTAAACATGAAAAAGGTAACTAATTATGTAATGGCAGTGCTATGCGTAGGTTCGCTAGCATTCTCAACAGGTGCTTTCATGAAGGTGAACGCTTCACCAGCTGTAACAGCAGAGGCACCAGGTCAACCAGTTGATCTCACTTACGCAGCAGAGAAGGCTCTGCCAGCCGTGGTACATATCAAATACGTACAGAACTCGAAAGTGAAGACCGTAGATGTTCAGAGCGACCCATTCGGAGGCTTCTTCGACCCATTCGGATTCTTCGGCAATCCTGAAGGTCAGGGCGGCACACGCAAGCAGCAGGTGCAGACTCCTAAGAGAGAGGCTACGGGTTCGGGCGTGATCATCAGCTCAGACGGATACATCGTAACCAACAACCACGTGGTGGAAGGCGCAGACGAGCTGACCGTGACCCTGAACGACAACCGCGAATACTCTGCACGCATCATCGGTACCGACAAGACCACCGACCTCGCCCTCATCAAGGTGGATGGCAAGAACCTGCCTACCCTGCCTATCGCCAACAGCGACAATGTGAAGGTGGGTGAATGGGTCATCGCAGTGGGCAATCCATTCGGACTCAACAATACCGTTACCGCAGGTATCATCTCTGCCAAGGCACGTTCGCTCGGTGCCAACGGCGTGGAGAGCTTCATCCAGACCGATGCTGCCATCAACGCAGGTAACTCTGGCGGTGCACTCGTCAACACCCAGGGTGAGCTGGTGGGCATCAATGCCATGCTCTACTCTCAGACCGGTTCCTACTCAGGCTACGGCTTCGCCATTCCTACCTCTATCATGAACAAGGTGGTGGATGACCTGAAGAAGTACGGAAGCGTACAGCGCGTGATGCTGAGCATCCAGGGTAGCGACGTGCTCAACTACATCAACGCCCAGAAGGAGAACGGCAAGGACGTGAACCTGGGAACCAACGAGGGTGTCTATATCGCCAAGGTAGATGAAGACGGCAACGGTGCTGCTGCCGGACTGAAGGAAGGCGACGTGATTACCAAGGTAGATGGCAAGAGGGTGACCAAGATGGCAGAACTGCAGGAGTCACTCAACGGCAAGCGCCCTGGCGACAAGATGAGCATCACCTACCTGCGCAACAAGAAGGAGACCACCAAGACCATCACCCTGAAGAATGCCCAGGGCAACACCTCAGTAATCAAGAGCGCAGACCTCGACGTGCTCGGCGGAACCTTCCGTCCTGTTACAGAGAGCCAGAAGAACCAGCTCAGCATCAAGTATGGTGTAGAGGTGATGAAGGTGAACAGCGGAGCCCTGAAGGATGCCGGCGTTTCACGCGGATTCATCATCCAGCGCATCAACGACAGCAACATCACATCGCTCGACGACCTGCAGAAGGCTGTGAAGAGTGCTTCTACCAGCAAGGATCCTGTGCTCTACATCCAGGGTGTATGGCCTACAGGCAAGAAGGCTTACTTCGCTGTTCCACTGCAGAAGGACTAATCGGCTGAGGGGCGCCTTTCACCGGAAGAGCCGGCTGAAGTTCCTAAAAAAAGAGAACTTAATCCCCTCTGAAAAGATAAAAAATGACAAAATAGCAGGTATTTTGAAAAATATCTGCTATTTTTTTTGTTTTTCCAAACAAAAAGTGTACTTTTGCATCTACAAAATTAAATTGCTACCATGAGACAACTGAAAATTTTAAAGTCTATAACGAATCGCGAAAGCGCATCGTTGGACAAATATCTCCAAGAAATTGGACACGAGGAGCTCCTGACAACCGACCAGGAAGTGGAACTCGCTCAGCGCATAAGAAAAGGGGACAAGAGAGCCCTGGAGAGATTGACCAAAGCCAACCTGAGATTCGTGGTATCTGTTGCCAAGCAATATCAGAATCAGGGACTCAGCTTACCTGATCTTATCAACGAAGGAAACGTTGGGCTTATCAAAGCTGCAGAAAAATTTGATGAGACACGCGGCTTCAAGTTCATCTCGTATGCCGTTTGGTGGATCAGACAGAGTATTCTGCAGGCTATAGCTGAGCAGAGCAGACTGGTACGCCTCCCCCTCAACCAGGTGGGTAGCGTCAACAAGATAACAAGGGAACTCAACAAGTTCGAGCAGGAACACGAGCGCAAGCCGAGCGTGGATGAGATTGCCGAGCGTGTGGATTTGCCCGAAGACAAGATTGCAGACGCCATGAAGGCGAACTCACGCCACGTGAGCATGGATGCACCTATCGCCGACGGCGAGGACAGCAGCATGATCGACTTCCTGTCTGGCGACTCATCCAATACCGACAGGGAACTCGCCATAGAATCGCTCAAGGCGGAGGTTAGCCGCATACTGAAGCTGCTCACCGACAAGGAACAGAAGGTGCTGAGAGCATTCTTCGGAATAGACGGCTCGCCGGAAATGACCCTGGATGAGATAGGTGAAAAGTACAACCTGACGAGGGAGCGTGTAAGGCAGATCAAGGAGAAAGCCCTGCGCCGACTCAGACACAATACGAAGAATAAACTGCTGAAATCCTATCTGGGACAGTAAGCGCAAAACATAAGTATAGAAAAGAATAAATGAAAGTTTTAAAAATCGCATTAGCATTGGCTATCGCAGCCATCTCTTCATTCACGGCCCACGCCAAGAATGATCCGACAACTGCATATATGTTCGGTTTCGCATCGTCGTTCAGCGACTCTACGGTGTATATGACCAGCGTGCAGAGAGTTGATTCAGTATATCTGACTCACAAGAAGCTCTTCCTGGACAACAGAGAGAACTACTCCCTGCAGCTGAAGGAATACCTGGAGTCGATCGGTGCACCCAAGCGAACCTGCATCGTGATCTTCGACCGCAACTTCAAGAAGGCGGAGAAGAAATGGTCCAAGCTGCACGACCGTTACACCAAGCAGGCGAAGGCAAAGCGCCTGAAGAACGGCGAGAAGCCGAAGGACCTCCCTACTCCATGGCAGATGAAGAACATCGACGAGAGCAAGTTCATGTTCAAGGCGGTAGAGCCAAGCGACATGGAGGAGCCAAAGACCAAGGCTGAAAGAAAGGCTGAAAAGAAGGAGGCAAAGGCTCAACTGAAGCAGAAGAAAGCTGAAGTGAAGAGCCAGCTGAAGCAGAGAAAAGCCGAAGTGAAGCAGAAGAAGGCGGAACGGAAGCAGAAAAAGGCGGAAGCCAAGAAAAAAGCTGAAGCATAAAGAAAAGAAGTTTTAAAAAAAATATTTAGTAGTTAATACCTATATTAAAAATTATTTTTTAGGGCGTCAGCGGTTCTAGATTACCGCTGAATGTTAGTAGTTTAGTTCAGCCCCTAGGAAGTTGTGAAATCTCCAAGGGCAAAAGCCCCCGGAAGTTGTGAAACCTCCGGGGGCTTTTTTTATAGGAATAAACCTGATGTCTTTATTTCATTTTATCCTTAAACCAGTTGGTAATCTGGCGCAGGAGATGATTGCGGGTGTTACCTCCCGAAATGCCGTGATTGCGGTTGGTGTACCAAAGCTCCTTGAAATCCTTGTCTGCCTGAACCAATGCCTCTGAATACTCGAAGGTGTTCTGTGGATGAACATTGTCATCTGCCAGTCCATGGCAGATAAGCAAGGCTCCGTGCTGCTTGTCGGCACGCTCGATTGGGTTTACCTTGTAGCCATCCTCGTTCTCCTGAGGAGTACGCATGTAACGCTCGGTATAGACCGTATCATAGAAGCGGTAGCAGGTAGGAGGCGCAACAGCCACACCAGCCTTGAACACAGGGCGGCCTTCGCTCATACTCATCAGGGTATTGAAACCACCATAGCTCCATCCCCAGATACCGATGTTGTCCTTATCCACGTATGGCAGACTGCCCATATAGAGAGCTGTCTCCACCTGATCCTTTGACTCCAGGTCGCCGAGACGCAGATAGGTACACTTCTCGAACTCAGCACCACGGGCACCGGTTCCACGGCCATCTACACAAGCCACGATGAATCCCTCCTGAGCCAGATAGTAATCGAAGGCTCCACCGGAACCCATGCTTCCCGTGCTCCAGGAATTGAGCACCTGCTGGCTGCCCGGACCGGAATACTGGAAGAGGATGACCGGATACTTCTTGCTGGCGTCGAAATCTACCGGCTTCACCATCCATCCGTCGAGCTTCACGCCCTCTGATGTAGTGAAGGTGAAGGTCTCGCGCTTGCCCCAGTTATACTGCTTGGTTTTCTCCAACAGCTTCTTGTTGTCCTCCAGGGTCTTGATCACCTTACCCTTGTTGTTGCGTACGGTGTAAACGTATGGATGGCTGTAGCTGCTCCAGTTGTTCACGAAATAGCGGTAATCGCCTGAGAAGTAAGCCGAGTTGGAACCCTCCTCAGAAGTGAGTCGCTCCACCTTGCCGTTCTTGTGAGCCACATAAACCTGTCGGTCGTGTGCATTGAGCATGGCTGCCTGGAAATAGATGTCGCCGGTCTTCTCATCCATGCCGTAGATGGCGGTAACATCGTAGTTACCCTTCTCTACCTGGCGGATCAGCTTACCTTTCATATCATAGAGATAAAGGTGCATGTAGCCGTCGCGGTCGCTAGGGAGCAGGATGTTCTTCTTGCCCACGATACTGTTCTCCATCACCTCTTCCTTGATGAACTTAGGCACGCTTTCCTGGATGATCTGCTTGCTCTTGCCGGTGAATGGATTCACGGAGTAGAGGCGCATATCGTCCTGGTGGCGGTTCATCGTATAGACGATGAGACTGTTGGCGTCTGGAGTGGTCTTGATACGAGGATAGTAGCCGTCTGCATCTACCGGAACATCCAGTGCGAGGGTCTTGCCCGTCTTCATATCGTAGCTCCAGAGGCTCACCTTGGAGTTGTCCTGTCCTGCCTTAGGATACTTGTAGGAATACTCTCCCGGATAATCGTGAAACTCGCTGCGGGTAGGCTTGGCGCCTTCGAAGAGCTGGAGCGAATAGGTCTTCACGTGGCTTTCGTCGAAACGGATCCAGCCGAGTGAGGTTCCGTCAGCATTCCAGGCGAAGGCACGGTTGAAGGCAAACTCCTCCTCATATACCCAGTCGGGAATACCATTGATCACTTCATTGAACTTTCCGTCCTTGGTAACCTGCACTTCCTTCTCGCCATCGGTTACGAAGATGTTGTTGTCCTTGACGAAGGCGATGTGGCGTGAATCCGGCGACCAGGTAGCCACCTGCTGGTTCTCGCCCTCAGAAAGCTTCTTGATGGTCTTGCGGGCAATATCATAGATGAAGTACTCAGCCTTGAACGAACGGCGATACACCGCCTTGCTCTTGGTAAAGACGAGCATCTTCTTGCCATCCGGGCTCATCACGTAGCCCTCTACCGACTTCATCGGAGCCTTGGCAGCCTCAACGTCGAAGAGCACAGCCACCTGCTTGCCAGTCTTGAAAGAATAACTTACTACCTGCTTGCCATCAGAACTGATGGAAGCATAGAGATCGGTACCCTCAATAGGGTTGATTCCTGTAACGTATGAGGCAGAGAATGCACCTGAAGTAATCGACTTCAAATCGAGCTTCTCAGCTGCCTGCATTACTGATGCCATCATCATCGTTGCAACAAAAATTGAAAATCTTTTCATGTATTGTATTGAATGCTTTTGTTTTTCCTGCTTCATCCAGCAGCTGACTAATCCTTATCCAATTAGTCCTTATCCTGCTGATTAGTCCTTATGCAGCGCTTCGATAGGCGAATAATCCTCGTCTTCCAGCAGTTCCTTGACTGTGATTTTCGGATTACGCTTCACATAAGCCTGGATGGTCTTCACATACTTGGTGTCCAGGATATCCTTGCCCAGCGCCTTGTTCACGGTCCACATGATCTTGCCCATGTGCAGGTCGCGGTCCAGCTGCGGACGGGTATCGAAATCCTTCATCGGATAGATGCTCAGCAGATAGAAGGTGAGGCAGTCGGGCACGATATACTCGCGCTGCATGGTAGCACGCTGCTGGGCTGTATAGAATTTCTTGTAGAGCGGATATTCCGGACCCAGATACTTATCCAGTGAAATACCTACCGATTGTTCACCTACCACGATGCTCTGGTCGAGCGCGCCGATCTGGGCATAGAAGTATGGCTGCTGAAGCTCAGGCAGCCAGTCGTGCAGACGACCGAACGACTTCTTCAGCTGCTCGTTGATGTCGTCCATGTTCGCATACATGGCCTCAGCATCTGCGATAAGCGACTGGAGGGTGGAATCCTGATAGAACATCAGGAAACGGTTGCTGATATTGGCGTCGGTAATGGTGCCAAGCTGCAGCATCTTCTCTATCAGTGTTCGGGTTTCTATCGGATAGTCGGTATTCATCTGCTGAAGGGCAGAGAAATCACCGGTGGTAAGGTATCTGCTTTGCAGACGGTCGTAGCGCTGCACCGTTAAAGGGACAGCGTCAGCCTCCTCGTTCGGCTTGAACTTGAACTCGCAGGCCGAACAGAGCATAATAAATGCTAATATGACGATATAATCAAATATTCTTTTCACGTAATTTTAAAGTCTTCTGGTTACGACTGCAAAAATACTAAAAAATATTTAAATTACCAAGCAAAATCTCAAAAAAATAATAAAAAACAGCCAATAGCGAGCAAAATGCTAACACTTTTACTCACTATTGGCTATCTGTGCAATATTCTGTCGTTTATTGAGGAGTCAAGGAGTTAGCTCCCTACTATCGAATCGTGCAGTCCGAAAAGAGTTTCTTGCCCCTGGCGTAATACTGCCAAAGGATGGAGCAATCGAAAACCTGCGGTATCTTTTCCTCCACTCTATTCTCCTGAATCTTCTTGCGATCTTCATCGAAATCGTGCTTCCATGCCTGGAAAGCCCTGTGTGCCTTGAAGATTGCCTTGAAGTCGCCCAGGTTGCGTTTCAGGATCAACATCTCGAAAGCAGCCAAATAATCCAGGAACCATCTCACTCTCATAACATGAGATAATTCTTTATCGCTCAGATTTTTATAGAGCATCGTTAGATTGTTCCTGAAATTCAGGAAAGTCTTCATCGGATTGCTCTTCGGTAAGGTTCCACCACCCACGTGATAGACTTCACTCTCCGGAATGCAGTAGATTTTCCTGCCCATCAGGCGCAATCTCCAGCAAAGGTCTATTTCCTCGTTATGGGCAAAGAAGCGGCCATCCAGTCCGCCTGCCTCCCAGTAATCCCTGGCACGGATCATCATGCAGGCACCCGTAGCCCAGAGCACCTCCTGCTGGTAATCATACTGCCCGTTGTCGCGTTCCACGGTCTCGAAGATGCGGCCGCGGCAGAACGGATAGCCGAACTTGTCGAGGAAACCGCCGCAGGCTCCCGCATACTCAAACATATCCTTGTCGTATTCCGCCAGGAGCTTAGGCTGGCAGGCTGCCACTTGGGGATGGGAATCCATGAACTCGATGAGCGGAGTGAGCCAGTGATGAGCCACCTCCACATCGCTGTTCAGGAGAACATAATACTCTGCCTCTATCTGCTCCAGCGCACGGTTGTAGCCCTCGGCAAAGCCGAAGTTCTGCTCCAGCACGATGGTCTTGACATGGGGAAACTGAGTCTCCAGAAGAAGCATTGACTGGTCTGACGAATTGTTGTCAGCCACCCATATCTCAGCATCCTGCCGTGAATATTCCACGACATTAGGCAGATACTTGGCAAGCATCTTCTGCCCATTCCAGTTTAATATTACGATTGCAACTTTAGCCATATTTTACTGTAAACTCTTTAACTTATTATTCAGGAGATTGGTAAACTCATAGTTCTTGAGTCCCCATTTCGGTGCGACAAGCAGTTCCTTAGGCGACTGGCTGACGAACCGCTCCAGCACCAGGTCCTTTCTCAAGAGCCGGATGTATTTTACGATGACATCGATGTATTCCTCCACCGTATAGACGTGGAAGGGATGCTCTGCATACTCCTGCGCCAGGCGGGTTCCCTTGATGATCTGCATCTGGTGAATCTTCAGAATGTCGATGGGAAGAGAAGAGATGATGGGCGCCTGACGGAGACTCTCTGCCGCATCCTCACCCGGCAAGCCGATGATGATGTGGGCACCCGTGAGGATTCCCCTGGCGTGGGTTCGCTCCACCGCATCCCGGCAGCAGGCAAAATCATGACCGCGGTTGATGCGCTTCAGGGTCTCATCATTGGCACTCTCAATGCCATACTCCACCAGTACGAAGGTGCGCCGGTTCAACGCCTCGAGATAATCCAGCAATTCATCGCTCACGCAATCAGGACGGGTTCCTATCACGATTCCTACCACATCCTCTACCTGCAGCGCCTCCTCGTACATCTGACGGAGAAGTTCCACTTTGGCGTAGGTATTGGTATAAGCCTGGAAATAAGCCAGATACTTCATGTCCGGATACTTCCTGCTGAAGAAGGCCTTGCCCTCCTCCAACTGCTCTGTAATCGACTTCCTGCGGTCGCAATAGCTGGGATTGAACGTACGGTTGTCGCAGTACGTGCATCCTCCGCTCGAGATTCTTCCATCCCGGTTAGGACAGGAGAATCCTGCATCTATCGAAATTTTCTGAACCCGGAAGTCAGGAAACCGCTTCCGGATCCAGGAGCCAAAATCATTGTAGTACATTGAACTTTGAGGTTTGAACTTTGAACTTTATGATCAGCCTTTACTTTGAGCTATCAAATCAATTCTGCCTTCAATGCCGTCTTGTCGTGATTGAAACCACCCAGACGAACCTTGATGAGCTGATTGTCGTATTCCTCCTTGGCGAGAGCTGGCGAAAGTTCCACACGAACATAGTTCTTAGTGAAACCATGCATTGCCTTGCCTCTTGGCGCCTTCTCGAAGAGCACCTCAGCCTCGGTACCGATGTACTGGGCATAGAACTCCTGAGTCTTCTGGTCGCTCAACTCAAGGAGACGCTTGGAGCGCAGCTTCTTCTCCTTCTCATCTACCACGTATGGAATCTTCAAGGCTGCTGTTCCAGGACGCTCGGAGTATGGGAACACGTGGAGCTGCGTAACAGGCAGGCTCTTCAGGAACTCATAGCACTCCTCGAAGCACTCCGGAGTTTCACCACGACAGCCCACCATCACATCTACGCCGATAAACGCATCAGGCATCTTCTCCTTGATCAGGTTCACCTTGTGGGCGAAGAGCGCCTTGTCGTAACGGCGGTGCATCAGCTTAAGCACCTCATCGCTTCCGCTCTGCAGCGGAATATGGAAGTGAGGCATGAAGGCACGGCTCTCGGCACAGTAGGCGATGAGGTCATCATCGCAGAGATCCGGCTCCAGACTGGAGATACGGTAACGCTTGATGCCTTCCACCTGGTCCATCGCCTTCACAAGGTCGAGGAACCGCTCATGGGTGGTCTGTCCGAAGTCACCGATGTTCACACCAGTAATCACGATTTCCTTGCCGCCCTCAGCTGCCGCCTGCTCGCACTGAGCCACGAGCGACTCGATGCTTGGGTTGCGGGAATTGCCACGGGCGAAAGGAATGGTGCAATAGGTGCAGTAGTAGTTGCAACCATCCTGCACCTTCAGGAAGTAGCGGGTACGATTACCACGGGAGCATGAAGGCTGGAAGGTCTTGATCTCCTTGGTCTTCACGCTGTGGTGCTGATGAAGCGCGGAATCAGAAGACTCCAGGTTCTCGCCGGTGACAGGAAGTCCGTTTTCTACGGCAAACTTCTTGGCCCATGCATCGCTGAGATACTGAATCAAGTGGGCCTTCTCGTTGGCGCCCAACACCAGGTCAACACCCTCAATCTTGCTCACGTTCTCCGACTCCAGCTGCGCGTAGCAACCGGTGACGATGACGAAGGCACCAGGATTCTGTCGCACCATGCGATGGATAGCCTGACGGCACTTATGATCGGCAACTTCAGTCACCGAGCAAGTATTGATGAGACAAATGTCTGCTTTCTCCCCCTTCTGTGCCGTAATGACGCCCATATCTTCGAGCATCTTGCCGAAAGTGGAGGTTTCCGAGAAATTGAGTTTGCAGCCCAGCGTATAGTAGGCTGCCTTTTTGCCTTGGAAGGCACTTGAATCTATCATATATTTATCTTTTTCTAATATTTCTAAAAGGTAACCGAACTGAACTTTCACAAGTAAGCGCCATACGCCCTGAAAGGGCAGAAGCTCCTAGCCCAGGGCAGCGCCCTGGGTAATTACGGACGCAAACCTGTCGCCCTGTAAGGGCAAAAGCTTTCAAATATCAGACAATTAACAAAGCTTTTGCCCTTACAGGGCGCCTCGCAAATTGCTATTATACCCAGGGCGTTGCCCTGGGCTAGGAGCTTTTGGGCCTTCAGCCCGTACTTAAACCACAGGCGAAAGTTCAGCAACCTAAAAAATGAAACATAGTCTCTATAAAACGAAAAAGCCGCTAGACCGAAGTCCAGCGGTTGTTTCTCTCATTTTTCGTTCGCAAGTAATTCTAAATTACTTAACTGAATCTGTAGCAGCAGCAGCTGTATCAACAGCAACTGAATCAGCAGCTGAATCAACTACAGCTGTGTCAGAATCAGCAGTAGCTGCTGTCTGAGCTGTTTTGTTACCACATGATGCGAAAGAGATAGCTGCGATAGCTACGAACATAAAAACTAATTTCTTCATTTTCTTTGCTTTTTAAATCTGTAAAACAATCATTCGTTTATTAAAACTGATGCAAAGGTAAGCATTTTTTTGATACGGCGAACTTTTTTTGTGTTTTTTTTTAGGGGCATTTTGTAACAAAATCACAATCTACTGATATTCAACTATTTACAAAGTGCTAACGAAAGTTAAAGTTTTTAGTGTGTCCGAAAACAGCCCGATTTTAACACTTTTCGGTGTTTTTTAGCGTAACAAAGGTGCGCGCCAACACCCCGGCTGAGCCGAGCTATATACATATAATAAGGTACGCGCGAGGAAGAAAGCAGAAACTTTTTCTGCTGAGAAGGAGGATTTTTCTGCAGAGAGGGAAACTTTTTCCGAGAATTCGAGCCTCAAAACTTGGCTGGCAGCAAACTTTTCTGTAACTTTGCACTCGAAAAAGATTCTTTGATAAACAGAAAAATGATACAGCTAAAAGAAAATCAGGGCATTCCCCGCAGCATTCTCCTGATGATGTCTATCATCGCAGGACTCACTGTAGCCAACTGCTACTACAACCAGCCGCTTCTCGAACTGATCCGCCACGATCTGGGCATTACCGAGCAGAGCGCCAACCTCATCACCGTGATTACCCAGATAGGTTATGCGCTGGGACTGTTCTTTCTCATCCCTATGGGAGACATGTTTTCGCGCAAGAAACTCATCCTCGTGAACATGACCATTGCAGCCTTGATGGCGATTGTGATGGCTGTGGCACAAAACGTATGGATGCTCTGGGGAGCTTCCCTGCTCATAGGTGCCTGTTCCGTGATTCCCCAGTTCTTCATCCCGATAGCCGGACAGTTCTCCACACCCGAGAACAAGAGCAGGAACATGGGCTTTGTGCTCTCCGGACTGCTCACGGGTATTCTTGCCTCGCGGGTAATCAGCGGTTACATCGGCGAATGGCTGGGATGGCGGGAGATGTTCTTCATCGCCGCCCTCGTCATGGTGGTCTGCATGGGAATCATGATGCTGATGATGCCTGAGATGAAGCGCAACTATGTGGGTACTTACA
This sequence comes from Segatella copri, assembly GCF_002224675.1. Lineage (GTDB taxonomy): Bacteria > Bacteroidota > Bacteroidia > Bacteroidales > Bacteroidaceae > Prevotella > Prevotella copri_U. The sequence goes on from NZ_NMPZ01000013.1 coordinate 62,088, forward strand.
GAGGACTGATGACTACCGTGGCTGAGATCTTCATCCTCCACCCTTCCATCCGCATCTACTCCATCCGTGCCGCCTTCGGTTTCGGAAGCATGATGGCGATATGGTCGTGCCTCGCCTTCCATCTTGCCCAGCCTCCTTTCAATGCAGGCAGCGATATGGTGGGAATGCTCGGACTCTGCGGAATCATGGGAGCCGTGGCAGCCAGCAGCGTAGGAAAGCTGGTTCCAAGGTTCGGAATCCACAAGTTCAGCCTCTTCGGAGCAGCCATGCAGATCATTGCCTGGGCAATAGCCCTCCTCTTCGGCGACACCTACGCAGGACTCATCGCAGCCATCATCTTGGTAGATATCGGACTGCAATGTCAGCAACTCAGCAATCAGAGCGGCTGCCTGCAGGAGATTCCGCAGGCTTCCAACCGTGCCAACACCATCTTCATGACGACCTATTTCATCGGTGGTTCGCTCGGTACGTTCTGTGCCGGATACGTGTGGACCCAAGCCGACTGGCTGGGAGTCTGCATCGTAGGCATTTCCTTCGCCTTCATCTCCCTGATGATTTCACTGAGCAATAAGAAATAAGAAAAAGAGGATGTATTATAAGTCACATCCAATACGCCCTGAAAGGGCAGAAGCTCCTAGCCCAGGGTAGCACCCTGGGTAATATTGGCAAAAAGCAAAGTCGCCCTGAAAGGGCAAAAGCTTTGAAATTGAAAGCTTTTGCCCTTTCAGGGCGACTTTTTGTATTTGTTCTAAAACCCAGGGCGCTGCCCTGGGCTAAGAGCTTTTGGGCTTTCAGCCCGTCCTCGGTTGTCATTATCTGGACTTATGACACACCCTTCTTTTTACATTTTCTCCTCTCCATACATTTCTTTCCACCAGCTGCCATCATCCTGCAGCCACTTGGCAAACCATGCGAAGATGGTGTTCTGCCACTTGATGCGCTTTTCATAATCGATGATGTGATGATCCTGACCATCTACCAGAACCATCGCCGTTGGACGGCCAAGGAGCTTCAAAGCCGTATAGAGCTGGATGCTCTCGCCCACAGGCACATTGTTATCGGCTGTTCCATGCACGAAGAGCAATGGAGTATGAATCTTGTCTGCATTGTAGAGCGGACTCTGATCTACGAAGAGATGCTTGTTGGTCCAAGGATACTCGTTCGCCATGGAAACCTCGCTGTAGCTGTAGCCCCAATAGCCTTCGCCCCAATAGCTGGTATGGTCGCTGATGCCGGCATGAGAAATAGCTGCGGCAAAGAGATCGGTCTTGGTCTGAAGATACTGAGTCATAAAGCCACCATAGCTGGCACCGATGCAACCTATCTTCTTGCGGTTTACGAAACTATGCTCATCGCAGAAAGCCTGGGTGCTGGAGATAATATCCTCAGCCACTCCCTCGCCGGCAGTATCCACGTGGCGGGCAGAGAACTTCTGACCGAAACCGGTGGCTCCGCTTGGGTTCACGACCAAGACCACATAACCCATCGCAGCATAGACATGATGAGGATAGCGGCTCTGGAACATACGGGTGGTAGGACTGCAACCGCCATAGTAGTTCACCACCATCGGATACTTCTTGGAAGCATCGAAATGAGGTGGCAGATAGTAACGGCAGCAAAGGGTGTCGCCACGGGAATTCACGAAGTTCCAAGCCTTGCACTCGCCCAGCTCGATGTCTTTCAGCAGGCGGGCACTGAGATCATCTACGAGCAGCGACTTCTGTGCCTTGGTGCTCATCTTGTAGAGTCGGTCAGCATTGGATGCACTCTGTCCTGAGAACGCCATTTCCGGAGCAGCCGCTGCGATGGAGAAGCTCTTGATGTTCTCCTCTGGAGTCTTGAGCAAAGTAAACTTACCCGACTTCGGGTTCAGCTGGAAGAGATGCATGCAGTCTTTATCCTCGGCTGTGAAGTAAATATTGCCATCCGCCTTGCTCCAATCCACGCTCTGCACGTTAGGATTGAAATTCTTGGTCATCGGGCGAACCTTCTTATCCGCCAGGTTCATCAGATAGAGCTGGGTGTCAACCATACTAGGAGTCTGTCCCTCTTCCACATTCTTTCCAATTCCATCGAAAGCCTCAGGCGAACCGGTAACGAGAATGCTCTTGCCGTCTGGCGAGAACTGGGCACTGTTCAGGAACTCACCCTTCTCTACCAGCGCCTCAACACTCATATCGTTCAGATCGAGACGATAGAGGGAGTTGAGAGTAGTAGGACGCTTGGTAAGGCGCTCCTCGCTCTTGCCGATGAGCAGATAGCGGGAATCTGCGGAAATATCGTTGAGATAAACATTATGGTAGCCGAAGGTAAGCGGCTGGAGAATGCCTGAAGCCAGATCATACTTAGCCAGATAGCTGCGGGTTCTCCATCCTGGCTGGCGGTCATCTGGTTCCTTTACATCGTACACCTGAGGATCCTTCTTTCTGCCTTCCTCATAGAGCGTATAGATAAGCGATTTCTCATCTGGAGTAAACTGGAACCATCCCTCCGGAATGTTTGCCGCCAACACCTCTCGCTCCATATTCATCGGATTGATGGTAATCAGCTGAACTTCGCCATCAGCCTTTCCTTCGCCGGCAATGGAACTGTCGCTCGCCTTCTCGGTAAAATACAGTTTGTTAGTACGAGGCATCCATCTTACACTTTCCTCGAAAGAAGCAACCACCTTGTTAGTCTGACAGTTTCTCAATTCATTGACGCTATGGTTCTTGCCCTGACGATCTACCCAAGTCTTGCTCACGATCATGAACTTGCCGTTTGGCGACATTTGAACGCTCGCATAGTTAGGCATGCAGATTACATCGTATATATTAAAGGTACGCTTGGTGCTGGCAGAAGATTCGCCCACGCTCAGCTGCTTGCCGTCTGCCGCAGTAATGCTGATCTTGAAATTCTGATCAGCTTTCTTTTCTGAAGAAGATGATTTTTCTGATGCATTCTTTTCAGAAGCGGAAGCATCGGCTGATGAAGCGGTGAGGTACTTGATGACTACGGTATGAGTAGAAGGCATCAAGACAGTCTCCGCCTTATCGCCATTCACTTTCACCTGCTCACCATCCACAAAGAGGCGATACTGCTTCAATCCCTTCACCTCGATGGTAGCCTTGGTACGGCTGGTGTTCGATACGGTGAACGAAGCCAGGTGGAGAGCATTCTGCTTGCTATCAGCCAGGAGCTGAGAAGCAGCCACCTCCTTACCATTATTCAATAAGGTAAACGAGAGCGGCGAGTCGAGCACACCCTCCATCGAGAATTTCTCACCCTTCACATTCACGCTATCCGCCATCCAAGGGGTAGCTACAGGATAAGGACCCGTATGTTTCAGCTTCTGCACTTCGATGGTCTCGGCAAAGGCAGAAAGCGATGTTCCGAGCGAAGCACAGAGTGCTGCACTAAACGTAAGAGCCCGGAGGCTCATTTTAGTTGATTTCATCATAACTGATTTATATTTTTATTCCGAATTATCTATTTCGCTGCGAAATTACAAAATAAAGTTGAGATAAACGAATGAATGGCTTACATTTTATGCTTTTTGCAGGGTTTCTGATAAATTTATGTTATTTCAATGTTAAGGACGGCTTTCTGAAAGTTATTGTTGGGTTAAACCCCTCCCGGTGTCATTGTCTTTACAAAAGAATCTATTATCTTTGCATCGTCAAACAAACAAAAAGGCAAAAAGATAGTCAATAAACAAGGATATTCAAACACGAAGAATATGAATAAGAAAAATATGATTTTGATGAGCACTCTGCTCGTCTGCTCGCTCGAAAGTTTCGCACAGAGCGATGCTGAGGTCACAGATTCCCTCTGGAAAGATGTGGATCTCAACGCTGTTACCGTAGTTGCATCTAAGCCGCTGGTAAAGATGGAGACCGACAAGATGACCTACAACGTGCAGCAGGATGCTGACGCCAAGGCTTCTACCGTTCTCGACATGCTGCGCAAGGTACCGATGGTTACCGTGGATGGACAGGATAACATTACCGTGAACGGTTCATCCAGCTTCAAGGTGTATGTGGATGGAAAACCCAACCCGATGTTCTCAGCCAACCCTTCGCAGATTTTCAAGGCAATGCCGGCTACCATGGTCAAGAACATTGAGGTAATCACCAATCCGGGAGCCAAGTATGATGCTGAAGGTACGGGAGGCGTGCTTAACATCGTACTCAACAAGCAAGCCGTGAACGGCGGCGGAGGCAGCGATCTCAGCAATGGCTACAATGGCAACATCAGTGCTGCTGCCGGTAACCAGACGCAGCGCATCTCCGCCTTCATCAGCGGTCAGCAGGGCAAGCTTACCTACAGTGCCAACGGAATGTACAATCATCAGCGCATGGATGGAACCATCATCTCCTTCGACCGAATCCAGAAGGATGGAACCACAATGAACTATTATCAGAATTCGGATATGAAGCAACCGTTCTCCATGGGTAACATCAGTCTGAGCTACGAACTCGATTCGCTGAGCAACATCAGCGCCACGGCTGGTCTGACCACCTTCAGCCAGAAGATTACGGGTCACCCACTCACGAAGATGGCAGGCGGAATCTACGGCGAAGGATTCGAATACGGCAATGAGATGAAGCAGGATATGGGCAACACCTCCTTCAACGGAAGTCTCGATTATCAGCGATTCTTCAACAAGGAGCGTACGAACTATCTCATCCTCAGCTATCTCTTCAGTACCAACCCTTCTCACACCGACGACTATACATTCTACGACAATATCAGTCATGTGACGACTCTCCAGCTCAACGACCTGCTCTCGATGAGCAAGACACGCGGAACGGAGCATACGTTTCAGGCAGACTTCACCCATTCGCTCAGCGCCACCCAGCGCCTGAACTTCGGAGCCAAGTATATTGCCCGCATCAACAAGAGCGATTCCCGATACTACGACGTAGCAGCTGACAAAAGCGAAACGCTGAATCCTGCCAACAGCATGGAGTATAAGAACACCCAGAACATCCTGGCTGCCTATGCTGAATGGAAAGGAAACTTCGGAAAGATAGGAACCATGCTGGGAACCCGATACGAACAGACCTGGGAGAAAGTGAAATTCGAGCAGGGCAAGGGCGACAACTTCGACAAGAACTACGGCAACTTCGTGCCGAGCGCCAGCCTCTCCTACAGCATCACTCCAGGAGTGAATCTCGGCGTGAACTACAGCATGAGAATCACCCGTCCGGGAATCACCTATCTCAACCCGTATGTAGATCGCAGTAATCCTACCGCCATCAGCTATGGTAATACAGACCTCGACGTGGTGAAGTCGCATCAGTTGAATATGGTGTTCAATTATTACAACCCTAGATTCATCCTGAGCACGACTCTGGGCTATGGATTCTGCAACAACCAGATAGAGCAGTATTCATTCATCGATGCAGACAACCTGCTCAACACCACCTACGGCAATGTTTCGAAGACTCGCAACGCCAGTCTGAATGTCTTTGCCAACTGGCTGGTGTTCAAGAAGACGAGATTGATGCTGAACGAAAGTCTGAGCTACAACGATCTGCGCAGCGAAGTCCTGGGATGGAAGAACCATGGCTGGAACAGCAGTACGATGATCAATCTGCAACAGACTCTGCCTTGGGAACTACAATGGACGGTAGGAAGCATCATTCAGAGCAAGCAGCACAACCTGCAGGGCTATCAGAGCGGAATGGCTTTCTTCTACTCCACCCTCTCCAAATCCATCGTCAAGGATAAGCTGGACCTGAGTCTGATGTTTCTCACACCAACCGACGACAAGCTCAATATCAAGCAGAAGACCATGGGTTCTGACTATGTGCAGAATATGACGGTGAAGGTGCCTCTGCGCCAGATCAGTCTCACTCTTACCTGGAAGTTCGGCAACACCAAGAAGCAATTCCAGCAGGCGAAATCCAACATCAAGAACGATTTCCTGGAAGAAAAGCAGGGAATCCAGACGGGTGGAATGAATGGAAACTAACAAACCCAGGAACTATCGGAAACATAGAATAGAATAACCAATACTCTCTCTCTAACGAGTTGCAATGCATAAAAAAAACATTCGCAACTCGTTTTTTTATGCTATCTATTGTCTATTTGATTTCTTTTTTGTACTTTTGCAAACAAAATATCACATAAAATCATAAAAGAATGAAGAAACAAACACAAGCCATTCATTTGGAATACGAACGCCGCGATGCTTACGATTCGCTGAGCGTTCCAGTATATAACACCCTTGCCTACGAATTCGACAATGCTGCCGTCATGGCGGAAGCATTCACCGACAAAATCAAGGCACCTGATTACTCCCGAGTGGAGAATCCTACGGTTACCAACCTGGAGCGCCGAGTGGCAGCCCTTACCGATGCAGCCCATGCCACTGCCTTCAATTCAGGAATGGCGGCCATCAGCAACACTTTCATGTCCTTGGCAGCACAGGGCAAGAACATCGTTACCTCGAAGCATCTCTTCGGCAACACCTACGCCCTGCTCGTTGCTACCCTGCGCCGATTTGGCGTAAAGGTCCGCTTGCGCGATTTAACCAATATCGAGGAGGTACGTGAGGCCATCGACGATGACACCTGCTGCGTATTCCTGGAAATCCTGACCAACCCACAGTTGGAGGTTGCCGATCTGAAAGCCATTTCGGAAGTGGCTCACGAAAAGAATGTTCCGCTGGTAGTGGATTCTACCGTGATTCCGTTCACACAGTTCTCGGCTAAGAATCTGGGAGTAGATATTGAGGTGGTTTCCAGCTCTAAATATGTAAGTGGTGGTGCTACTTCGCTCGGCGGTCTGGTCATCGACTACGGAACTCCTTACAACGGCGATTTCGCCAAGCGTCTCTATGGAGAAATGCTCTTCAACTTCGGCGCCTATATGACTCCACAGGTTGCCTATATGCAGACCATCGGACTCGAAACACTCGATGCGCGCTATCGTGTACAGAGCAGCAATGCCCTGGAACTTGCCAAAAAACTGCGCACCCTGCCTCAGATTCAGTATGTAAACTATGTAGGTTTGGAGGATAATCCTTACCACGAATTGGCGCAGCGCCAGTTTGGCAAGACGGCGGGAGCCATGATCTGCATTGATTTGGAAAGCAAGGAAGCCTGCTTCAGTTTCCTCAACAATCTGAAACTCATCCATCGTGCCACCAATCTCTTCGACAACCGTTCGCTCGCCATTCATCCGGCAAGCACCATCTTCGGTGCATTCTCCGAGAATATGCGCAAGTCGATGGATGTAAAAGATACCACCATCCGCCTCAGCGTAGGTCTGGAGGATGTGGATGATCTCTTCGAAGACATCAAGCAGGCGGTTGGTAGTTTATAGTAAACTCAAGTTTCGCAAGTGGTTTAAGTACGGGCTGAAGGCCCAAAAAGCTTACAGCCCAGGGCATCGCCCTGGGTATAATGGCAATCTGTAAGGCGCCCTGTAAGGGCAAAAGCTTTGTATATTGCCCGGTATTTAAAGTTAAAGATTAAAAAAATGTACGATTTCGATAAGATTATAGACCGTTCGGGCAGCGACGACCTGAAGCATGGCGCCCTGCTGCCCCGCTGGGGACGAGATGACCTGCTGCCACTCTGGGTAGCCGATATGGATTTCGAGACCCCATCTTTCATTACAGATGCCCTCAAAGCAAGATTGGAACACTCTCTTTTCGGCTACACCATGGAGCCGGAAGATTATCTGCCCAGCATCATCGACTGGGTGCATGACCACCACCAGTGGGATGTGAAGCGAGAGTGGATCCGCTTCATTCCAGGTATTGTAAAAGGTATCGGACTCGTGGTGAATGTCTTCACCCGTCCTGATGAGAAAGTCATCATCCAGCCACCCGTTTATCACCCATTCCGCCTCACTCCAGAGGGCAACGGCAGAGAGGTGGTCTTCAATCCGCTGAAGATGAAGGAGGATGGATATTACGAGATGGACTTCGAAAACCTGGAGAAAATCTATGATGAGAAGTGCAAGATCCTGATTCTCTGCAATCCTCATAATCCGGGCGGTATTACCTGGAGCAAGGAAACCCTGCAGCGACTTGCCGACTTCTGCTACGAACATCATCTGCTCGTTATCAGCGATGAGATTCATGCAGACATGGCTCTGTTCGGACACAAGCACATCCCATTTGCTTCGGTTTCCGACAAAGCGCGCAACATCAGCATCACCTTCCAGGCTCCTTCCAAGACCTTCAACATTGCAGGAATCGTAAGCAGCTACGCCATCGTTCCAAACGAAGAAATCCGCAGGAAATTCTATCCTTGGCTGAGTGCCAACGAACTGGATGAGCCAACCCTCTTCGCTCCTATCGCCACCATCGCTGCTTTCCGCAAGGGTGAGGAATGGAGAAAGAAGATGCTTGCCTACATAGAAGACAACATCCGATTCGTAGAAGATTACTGCCGCGAGCATATTCCGGGCATTCGTCCGTTGCGCCCACAGGCTTCCTTCCTAGTCTGGCTCAACTGCCGAGACCTGCATCTCTCCCACGATGCGCTTCTCGATTTATTCATCGACAAGGCGCACCTGGCGCTGAATGATGGTGAAATGTTCGGTCCTGGCGGCGAAGGCTTCATGCGACTGAACGTTGCAACCCCTAGAAGCATTCTCAAGCAGGCTTTGCAACAGTTGGAAAAGGCTGTAGCCCAACTCTAGACCAGCTAGAAAAGACAATTCTAGATCATTAAGAAAACAATAGCCGTAACTACTTCTGCATAGTTACGGCTATTATATTATAATAAGGTAGAGGAAGACCTTTATTCCTCCTCCATTAAATCACGTACCAGTTTGATTTCGTAATAATCAATGCCGGCTCCCAGTGCTTCCTTGATTTCGCTGAAATGCTCCATCTCGGGATGAGCCTCCATAAATTCACGGATTTTCTTTTCGTGGGCACTAGAAATCAACGCACGCAATCCAACCTTTCCTTCCTTTACGTATGAGGTAAGATGACCGATGATGGTGCCTTTGGTAAAGCCACGTTCTGCAGCAATCTGATCCACAGTCATACCCTGCTGATAAAGATTGAAACTCACCTCCTTGGTTGGAATCTTCGGTTCCTTCGGTTCATTCGATTTCTTCGATTTTCTGGTTTTTCTACCAGAACCATAACCGGCACTTGAAGACGCACCTTCGCCCATTTCATCCAACAGCATGAACTGAGCCTTCTTCTTCAGATAATCAGTCACCGTAAACACAGCACTGCGCTCGTATTTCAAAAGACGTTCCTTCAACTTCACATCCTCAGAAAAGACTGAGAAGCGGTCCTGGAACTGTTTCTTTGCCACCTTATTATCCGTATCGAGATTCGACTTTCTGATCAAATCGCTCAGAATACCTATCTTATCAGAGAAATACTCAGCACCCTTGTGAATACGCTCCTGCAGTTCTGCCTGAAGGATATCAGGATTCTGGGAAAGCATGCGGGTATATTGCAGACGGAACTTATCAGAAACACCTATCAGACTCTTCAGCACCACCTGCAACTTCTGATACTCGCTCACCACACGAGGATATTTGCTGTTGAAGAATTCTACCAGACAGCGCATCAGATGCTCGTAACTTCCGCTAATAGCATAGAAATCAAAAAGTTCGCCGATGCAGTGAAGCACGTATTGCTGCTCCAGATAGCTGATCTGCTCCTGGGTAGGCGCAGCAAGTTGACTATTGAAAGCATCCACCGTCTGACTGCTGATGATGGCTCCACGAGACAGAGGCTGACTGAGCACCATTCCCTCCAAAGTCTTGCAGCGGCTCAAAGCCACGTAGGTCTGACCATGGGTAAAGGAATGGGAAGCATCAATGATGGCGTGTTCGAAGGTAAGGCCCTGACTCTTGTGGATGGTAATCGCCCAAGCCAGGCGCAAAGGATACTGTCGGAATTTTCCCTCTACCGTCTCCTCTATCTCCTTGGTCTCCTCATTGATCGTATATTTCGCATTCACCCACTCCATCTTCTCCAGCTCAAACTCCTCATCAGAATCCTTGCTGCGCACGATGATCTTATCTCCTTCTTCATCGGGTTTCACACCGATAACCTCACCAATCATACCATTATAGAAGCGGTGCTGCGGGTCGTTCTTGATAAACATCACCTGTGCTCCAGGCTTCAGGGTGAGCATGAAATCAGCCGGATAAGATGATTCCGGGAAGTTATCCTCTACCTCTGCCGTATAGGAAAAAGCCCTGGATGGCAAAGCGGCAAGCTGCTGCTCATTAATCTGCTGGGCTGGCGCATTATGAGTGGTCAGGCGGATGAAGTTACTGTTCTTCGGCGGTTCGAAATTAGGGATAAAACGCTGGTTCAATGCCTGCAAGGTAGCATCCGAAGCCCTGTTCTCCCTGATCTGGTTGAGCAGGGAGATAAACTGCTCGTCCTGCTGGCGATAAACCTTCTTGAGCTCTACGGTAAGATAGCCTACCTGCTTCAGCGCATTGCTGCTGAAGAAGAAAGGAGTATCGTAATGCTCTTTCAGAAGCTGTTCCTCCTGTGCCGTAACCACTGGTGCCAACTGCTGCAGATCGCCTATCATCAGGAGCTGCACACCGCCGAAAGGAAGGTCGTGACGCTTGCGGTACTGACGAAGCACGGAGTCGATGGCGTCGAGCAAATCGCTGCGTACCATACTGATTTCATCGATGACCAGCAGGTCGATGCTTCGGATGATGTTTCGCTTGAGTTTGCTGAACTGATAGCGTTTCTGTTCGCCACTTCCGAAGGTTGTACCCGGAATATATGGCGAAAAAGGAAGCTGGAAGAACGAATGAATGGTCATTCCTCCGGCGTTGATGGCGGCAATACCTGTTGGGGCAAGCACAACCATTCGTTTAGGCGACTTCTCCTTAAGCTGTTTCAAGAAGGTTGTTTTACCTGTGCCTGCCTTGCCCGTAAGGAAGAGGTTAGCGCTGGTCTTTTCTATGATGTTCCATGCCAGGATGGATTCTTCGTTCATTTCCATTAGCTTCGTTTTTTAGATTTCTTCCACGATCTCGTTCATTTCCTTGCGCTTCTTCTCGGCATGAGGACAATCCTCAGCAATATGACCGAGAGGGATGATCACTACAGCCTCGAAACCTTCGCGAGGGAAAAACTGCTGCATCTTGTCTGTATCATAATTGCAGACCCAGCAGGTGCCCAGTCCTCTTTCTGTAGCAGCCAGACAGAGGTGCTCGGCAGCTATTGCCACGTCAATATCTCCATGAGGCTTCTCATCGTATCTGCGAACCCAGTTCTCATTCACGTTCTTCATTCCCACAACATACATTGGGGCTGTCTTGAACCACTCACGGTCGTAGCACTCCTGGAGTTTCTCCTTAGCCTCATCCGAGCGGACGATGAGCCAATGCCAAGGCTGTCTGTTCACTGCCGATGGAGCCAGTCGCACACACTCCATGATGTAATCCACATCCTCCTGACTTACTGCCTCGGAGGTAAACTTGCGAGCCGAGAAACGTTCCTGGCTCAATGCCAACATATTTTTCATACCATTTCGTTTTTATCTTATTAATATAAGGCAAAATTACAAAAAATCCCCGAAAAGCCCAAGCCTTTCGGGGATTTTCCTTCTTATCCTCCTATGATTTTCTGGAATTTCCTACTTTTCATAGGATTTCATTCTTCACAAGCTGATTATCTCAAGAACAACATTGAGTTGGCATTAATGCCACCTGCATCAAACTTGCTCTTGTACTCACCTGCAGCAGTAAAGTGGCAGATGGTGCTGTTGCTAGCATAGTCTGTATATGCGAGATAGAAACTGCCATCGTATGGATTGCGCTCAATCATATATACAGTGTTACCAGCTACTTCAGCTGGGATATTCTTCAGATTCCAGGTAGAAACCTGCTTGCTCTTAGCATCGTAGATGTTGTAGGTGGTGGTGTAAGTCACATAATCAGGTGATGTAGAATTGGTGAAGTAGAGGTTGCCGTCATGAGCCATCATCTTGGTAGCGTTGGCAATATAATCACACTTCTTAGTCTGAGGATTGTAAGTATAGACAGCTGTAGAATAATCGTAGTTGGCAGGATTATAAGATGGGCTGCCAGCAAGAACGTAGATATGATCATCACTCTCAACGATACGCTGAGGATTGTTGACGATTTCAATAGACTCAGCCTTGTCGAAAGTCTTGGTATTGATGGTGCAGAGAGTCTTGCCAGCGCCATAACCAGAACATACTACGTAGATTACATCATCTTCCTCAACAAGCTCCTCTGGGTTAGCATCTACCTTTACAGAAGCCTCCAAAGCCAAGGTCTTTGCATCGAAACGGCTTACATAGCCACCATAGCTGGAAACATAGAGCTTACCATCGTCTTCGCAGATGTAGCGAGGCTCACCCAACTTCTCATCAAAGCTGTACTCTGCCTGCTGAACACCAGAACCATTCAGCTTCAGGAGTTTCTTGGAAACATTTACTACCACATAGATGTAACCATCTTCCTCTATCATATCATTGGCAGTATCGCCCAATCCCTGACCATTCTGAGTCAAATAGATATCATTCTCAGAAGGCTGATCAGTCTGAGGATCTACAAAGAAGAGGTGGCTATTGTTCTTACCATAGCCACCCTCTGACAGAACGAAGGCACGATACTGAGGAAGATCTACCTTAGATCCCTCCTTCCATGAATTATCCTCCTCATCATCACTACATGATGTAAAACCAGCAGCAATCATCAATCCGCAGATGATTGCCATAAACAAACTTCTCAATTTCATTTTTTTCATTTTCATTCTCTATTTGTTATATTGAATATTATTTTTTCTCACTTTCAGTTTTCTATTCGGATCACTATTCTGATTTCTATTCAGATTTCTATTCCGTTTTCCTCCCATCCGGCTTTCTACAAGGTAAGCGAAGCTGTGGCTTGCCAACTCCTGCCCGGCATCGGATAATACTTAATTACCTCATATTGCTTGTTGAAGGCATTGAGCAGGGAGAAACTGAGTTTCAGGACGCTGCCCCTTGGAAAATCCCTTCTTGAAGCATTTCTATTAAGAGTACTTTCTTCTGAAGCATTCCTATAAAGGGCACTTTCTTCTGAAGCTTTTCCATTAAAAGCATTTTCTCTTGATCCATTTCCCGACTCAGTATTCTTCTTTCTCTTTCCGAGCGAAAACTCCCTCGACAAGGTGAAAGTATGCTCCTGATACGCTTTCATCCGATATTCATCCGTGCACTGTATCATACTCCATCGCTCGCCCACAGCCTGCATCTGCCATCCCACAGACACCCAGGGATTGCTCCATACGGCAGAAACATTGCCCGAATGGCGAGGCGTATAAGGCAACTGATGGCGGTAATAACTCTTTTTGCTATCCGTCTTATCCACCGCATACTGATAGGTATAGGAAGCATCCACATCCAAAGCCATCTTCTGTCCCATCGGAACACCGAGCGAAAGTGTAGCATCTACGCCCTTGATTTCTACTCGTCCGAAATTCACCATCTTCCATACATAGGTAGTCGGGAAAGCCACAATCTTATCCGTCACCTTATTATAATAGGTGTCGAAAGTGGCTTGCAGACTGATTCCACGAGCCGGATTTCGCAGCGATTTCCCTCCAAACTGATGCGCCCAAGTTACACCGAGGTTCCATTCCGTAGCATTCTCAGGTTTGAGATTCGTATTGCCGATGTGCAGGTAATACATATCCGTGAAAGTCGGCACGCGATAGGTGCTCTTCATCATCGCCCTGAGATAGAGCGTTTCATCTGCAAGCAGACGATAGTTCATGGCTACACTTGGCGAAATCCGCTTTCGGTCGGCAGGAATCCGGGCATTTACTGAAGAGGATGAGCCGGAAGAGCCTTTATCCTCTTTTGAAGCCTTTTCGGAAATGTAGGTTCCTACAAGATTCCCATCCACCTGCCATCTCTGCCATTTCCATCTCAGCGACCAGGCGGTCTGCGATGAGTAACGGGTAGGATTAGGCTGTGAAACAACATTGGTGCGAAGATCGCCGATGGAGAAATCTTCGGCAAGTGCCGTTGTCCATCCCCACCCCAGATCATAACCTATCGTGGCAGAGGCATAATACTCATTCTGCCGGGCAATATCCGTCAGCTTTCCTCCCTGATATTTCACATTGTAATCTTCATATTTCGACCACGTATGAGCGTATTTCAACCTTGCGTTCAGCGCAAGACGGGGAGCCAGCTGCGATTTCCAGACCATCTGAGCGAAGCAGCTCTCATCCCACATCCGCTCTTCAGCATCAGAATTGTAGAGAATCACCACTCCCGGCAATCCACGTTTGGAATTGTAATAGGATACCTTGGCAGAAAGTTCGTTTTTATCCCAACGATGGAAGAGATTCACCTCTCCCTGCCCCGACAGGATATCAGAATTATAGCGCTTGTGGTGCTCCTTGTATCTTCCGTTCTGAATCGTGAAAGGATAGACTCCATCTGCCCTCACCATATTGGCGTCGAAGGTAAGAGCTGTCTGACTGCTAAGCCGCTGACTATATTGAAGGGAAGGCGTGAACAAGCCCCAGGAGCCTGTCTTGGCGTTCACTTTCAGCTGCCAGGGCTGCGGAGAAGTCCAGTCTATCCCACGGTTTTCGATGCTCAGGATTCCAGCCGAAGCATAATGCCGAGCCGACTGCATCAGGTCGCTACCCTGCCCGATTGCTACCGAGAGCTGGCGAATATTGGAAAGCGAATATCTCGACACGTCAATCTGTCCTGCCTGCATATTGCTCACCACGATTCCATCGTAGCTCACCGCCGTATGGCAGGCGCCCAAACTTCTCACACTCACCGTCTGCAGTCCACCGATTCCACCATAGTCACGCACCTGCACTCCAGCCATTCGTTTGGCAGCATCTCCCACTGAGGTAATGCCCAGCAACTGAAGTTCAGAACTGGTGATGGTCTGTACAGGAGTCACGCTCGATAGGGCACTACGGGGCTTCTTCGCTCTCACCTCCACATCATCCAGATGCTGCGTGCGAGTACGAAGGGAATCGCTTACCGGAGCCTGCTTTCCTGCCCGAACCGGTTCAAGATGCTGAGCCTGGAGGGTAGAAAAACCGCTCATCCACATGGCGCCTATCAGGGCTACATGCGTTATTCTTTTCTTTTTCTTCATTCTGTTGTTTCTATTTTCTTCATCACGAACCCATCCCACGGGGTTGGATGAAATCATCTTCCTATCAGCTGCAGGGCGCAGTGATAAGAAAGGACGGCAACGGCAGGTCTTCTGACTTACATCCATCAGACAAGCGGTCTTCCCGAAAAAATGTCAGTGACCTTTTAAATGCTTGCCTGTTCTTCCCCGGTGGCATTCGTGCCCCTCATTTCGGAAGAAGATGTTTACAGCAGCGGGACTGTCCGGGCTTCTCACCCGATTCCCTTTTAATCGCAGTCCACCCCCATTCCTATAGCGGCACGTGGCGACTGCGAACCAATTGCGGGTGCAAAGGTAAGCATAAATCGCGGAATAACAAAGTTTTTCTCTAAAAAAACACAGAAAAAAATATAATCTTGGATAGAGACTAGAGTTTCGAATATTTTTTGTATTTTTGCAGCACCAAAAGAATACATTAAGGAAAGAATACATAAGGAATGATAGGATTAGCCGACTGCAATAACTTCTACTGTTCGTGCGAACGAGTGTTTCGCCCCGACCTGATAGGAAAGCCCGTGGTTGTTTTGAGCAACAACGACGGGTGCGTCATTGCACGCTCTGAAGAAGCCAAGGCGCTGGGCTATAAGATGGGCGATCCGTTCTATCAGGTAAAGGAAAAACTGGAGGCTGAAGGCGTGGCTATCTTCTCCAGCAACTATACACTCTATGGCTCACTCTCCAACAGGGTAATGTCGATGCTCTCGCACTACTCGCCGCACATCGACCAGTACTCCATAGACGAAAGCTTCTTCGAGGTGGAAAACCTTTCTTCCGTCACAGATGGTTCCCTCCTCCAACAATACGGCGCCAGGATTTCTGCCGAT
Source organism: Segatella copri (assembly GCF_002224675.1). GTDB lineage: Bacteria > Bacteroidota > Bacteroidia > Bacteroidales > Bacteroidaceae > Prevotella > Prevotella copri_U. Next base: position 78,041 of record NZ_NMPZ01000013.1, read on the forward strand.
GTGCTACGAGCCGTGGGAATCCCCATCTCCATCGGAATCGCAGAAACGAAAACCCTGGCGAAAATCGGTTCCAAATTCGCCAAGAAATACAAGGGCTATCAGGGCTGCTGTCTCATTGATACGGATGAACGGAGACACAAAGCTTTGTCGCTGTTCCCGATAGAAGATGTATGGGGAATCGGAAGACAGATTGCCCGAAAATTAGATTATATGGGTATCCGGACTGCAGCTCAGTTTGCTGATAAAAAAGAGAGTTGGGTGCGCAGTCATTTCAACATCACCACGATGAGAACGTGGAAGGAACTGAATGGCGAAAGCTGCATCAGCATTGAGGAACTGCCGCAGAAGAAGAGTATCTGCACCAGCCGGAGCTTTGCCGGTGAAGGCATCAGCGATAAGGATGTGGTAGAAGAAGCCGTGGCTAATTTCGCCGTGCGCTGCGCCGAAAAGCTGCGACATCAGGGCAGCGTGTGCCAGGGAATTACGGTGTTTGCCTGGACTTCAAGATTCAACGAAAACGTGCCGGAATACACCATCCACGATTCCCTCACCCTGCCCATCGCCACCAATGCTCAGGATGAAATCGTGGGCGCCGCACTCACTATCCTCAGAGCCAGATATCCCAAACCAATGGCTGACAGCAGACCCGACCGACCAGGAATGTCATTTAATTTCAAGAAAGCAGGCGTCATCCTGTGGCAAATCTCGCCCGACAGTCCTCGCCAGCAAGACCTCTTCGACCCTATCGACCGAAGCAAGCAAAAAGCGCTGATGGAGGCCATCGATGCCATCAACCGGAAGAATGGCTATGGAATCATCCGTCAAGCTGTACAAGGAAATGGTTGCCGATTCGACTTGAAACGGGAATATATGTCGAAGCGGTTTACCACGGATATTCATGAGATTCTGAAAGTGAAAACTCAATGAGATTCAGAATGAGCCTCTTTCTAAAAATGGGCTCCATAAACTAAGAAAATAAATAAGGAAACAAGATGAACAAGAATAACGATAACAAGATAAGACTGACATTTCACCCTGCGGAATTCGGAGCCAAGATGCCGATTCCGCTGGCAGAGCAAAGCGTAAAGGCAGGCTTCCCTTCGCCGGCACAAGACTATATGGAGGGAGAGATAGACCTCAACGATATTCTGGTTCGCCATCGTGAGGCCACTTTCTATGTTCGTGTTTCAGGCGACAGCATGCAGGATGCAGGCATTCTCGATGGTGACCTAGCCATCGTAGATAGACAGATTGAACCCTCCAACGGCAACTTCGTCATCGCCTTCGTGGATGGCGAATTCACCATCAAGCAATTCAAGATGGATGAGAGCGGTGCCTTCGGCTGGCTCATCCCATGGAACAAAAACTTCTCCCCAATCCGGGTAGATGAGACCAACCGATTCATGATCTGGGGCGTAGTTACCTATGTGATTCATCAGATTGCAGAATAATTCATCTGATTGCGGAATGATTCATTTGATTGCGGAATAACTCTTAAAAATAAAAAACTCGGAATGCTTCGAAAAAGGAAACATCCCGAGTTTTTGATATCCTTCTTAATTTATGTCTTACTAATGTCTTTTATGCCTCCTGCTTCTTATACCCCACAAGTCCGTACCAGAGGATGACGAACTCGCAGAAGAGAGGAACGAGCCAGGTGAACTGCCATGAACCGATATAATCGGCAAGCAACCCCTGAAGCACAGGGAATACTGCACCACCGAAAACACCCATCATAAACACACCCGAAGCCTTGGAAGTATATTCCTTCAAGCCATCCACAGCCAAGGTGAAGATGCAACTCCACATCACACTATGAAATAATCCCACAGCAGCCATCAACCAGAGATTTTCGGTAAGCATGGAAATGGCCATCAATACGATTGCCGCCACCGTAACGGTGATGAGCATAGGGCGAGGTGCCACATTCTTCAAACCGGCAGAAACCATTCTACCTATCATGAATCCTCCCCAATAGAGTGTGGCAAGAAGGGCTGGAGAAAGATCGTAACCATGTCCCATCAAATCCATCGCATGAAGATTCATATTGTTGCCGATTCCCACCTCGGTTCCCACATAGAAGAAGATAGTAATCACACCATATTTCAAATGGCGGAACGACCAGATGCTGCGTTTCTTCGCATTTCTGGAATCATCAGAAGGAGTTGTCTTTCCTTCAGATTCCACATCTTGAGTCTCCTCTCTTGTACCCTCAATGTCAGGAAGATTCGCCTTGGAAGTGCTCCATGTTGTTAAGGCAATGATGAGCATCATCACCAGAAAAGGAATGGTGAGCTGATCGGCAGAAACACGATCCAGGGAAACGCCGGCAAACATCACGCCCGTTACAAAGAAAGGAGCGATGGTTGTTCCGAATGAATTCACCGCACAAGTGAAGTTCATACGCTGCACGGGTTGAGTGCCCGGCAAAGGATAGGCAGCTATGTATGGATTGATAACCACTTGAAGCATTGCCGCAGACGTACCCATCAGATAGGAACCGAAAAGGAAAATGAAATATCCGAATGGTACAAAATCCTGAGAAATATGCACACCTGCCCCACCCCAATATTCAGCAATCAGCGCCGAAGCAAGATAGAAGGCAAGTCCCAGCACCATGACCAGCATCGAACGGATGAGCGTCTTCTTATAGCCCACCTTATTCAGCAAGCGTCCTGTCTTCGCACTATTGAGCAGATAGCCCAGGAAGAAAGCGAAGGAGATGATCGTAGCCAGGGAGTTCCTGGTAGTGGTAACCTCCGAGAGGAAGGCTATCTTCAAGGGACCCTGACACTGACCGTTGACGGTTGTGAGAAAGCCCACTATAAAATAGATGAATGTCAGGAGGAGGAAAGGTCCTGCACTCCTGAGTGTTATCGATTGTTTCATAAATTACAAGATTTCTTCTTCCAAAACCTTCATGGCACCCTTTGCCTTGATGTCTTCCACCATCTTCAGGTAAAGCTCTACAAAATGAGAAGCTGCCTTGAGATCGGTGCTTGTAAAGGCTGAAATGCCAAGGAAATCGAGCGCATCATCGCTGTCGATGGCCTTATGGTCATCAACGGTGAGCCATGGATCAGCCACTTCGAAAGCATCGCCATTGTCATCTACCTGATACTTCAGATAATGACGGTAAGCAGCAAAGAGGTAAGCCACACGCTTGAACTCCACATCCTGACGCTTGCCAGAAGCATCATCAGCAATCATCTTCTCCAGATTCGGCATCACATAAACAGGGAACTTGCTGGCACCATCGAAGCAGAGACGAGCCACCTGGTCGCTGACCATGCGGTTGCCGAAACGCTCTACCAGGCACTGCTTGTATGCCTCCAGATCAGTATCCTTTGGAGCTGGCACGTAAGGAGTGATGTCTTCATCCATGAAGGCACGTACAAACTTACGGATTCTCTCATCGTGCATAGCTGCATCCACCTTGCGATAACCGCCGAGGAAAGATGGATAAGAGAGCAATGTATGAGAAGCATTCAAGAGAGAAAGCTTCATATTCTCGAAGGCAGTCACATCGTCAGTCATCTGAGCACCCACGGTTTCCCATGCTGGGCGACCGGCTGCGAAATTATCCTCTACTACCCACTGGATGAAATCCTCGCAATAAACAGGAGCCTCATCGCAGGTTCCGTTCTGAGCATTCAATCGCTCGATGTCGGCAGGACGGGTAGCAGGAGTAATACGGTCAACCATAGAGTTAGGGAAGGTAACGTTCTCCTCCATCCAGGCAGCGAGTTCCTTGTCCTGAGCTCCCACGAAAGTCATGAAAGCCTTGCGGGCTGTATTGCCATTGTGCTGCAGATTATCGCAGGAAAGGATGGTGATAGGACCATTGCCTGCTGCCTTGCGGCGACGCAATCCCTCGGCAACATATCCAAAGGCAGTAACCGGCTTGGCTGGATTCTGGATATCGTGAGCCACCTGCGCATTGTCGAGCATGAATTCGCCACTCTGACGAGAGATGTTGTATCCGCCCTCGGTGATAGTGAGGGTGATGATCTTAATATCCTTAGACGCAATCTTGTCCAGAATCTGCTCCTGCTCCTCAATGCCCCAATAGAGTTCTACAAGTGCACCCAACTGATAAACCTCGATGCTGTCATCACGTCCACATACGGTAAGGGTGTATTCGCCATCCTGCTTCTTCAGGGCGTGGTAGAGGCGCTCATCACCCGGGAGAATCATTGCTCCACAGATACCCCAGTTCTGCTGGGTATTGTTCTCGAGGAGCATATTGGTCATAAACTCCAGGTGAGCACGATGGAAGTTACCTACTCCGAAGTGCAGGATACCTGCCTTTACCAAACTGCGGTTATAAGCATAACCTTTCACTACCTGAGTTGCATTTGCTGCGTTTGCATTTACTAAATTTGCCATAATTCTTTTATTGTTAGCTGTTATTATTTAATTGTTTACTCTTTCCGAAAGCAAGCCACCAGGATGAGTCTCTCCAGCAAGCCTGTCTCTCGTTTTCGATGGCAAAGATAGTTCGTTTTTTCGAGATAAAAAGATATTTTTTTCGAAAAACCTTGCAAACGTTCCCGCAAACGTTCCCAATTTCTGCAAACGTTTTAAATACTTTCTGGCGATTTCCGGGAGCTACGTAGTTTGATTATTCTCCCGTAGATTCCCTACATTGCATCGTGGTCTTCAGCACCACCTGCCTGTCCTCCATCTCCGGATTGTTGATTTTCTCCATCACCAGTTCTGCCGCCTTTCTGCCCATCTCCTCCAGCGGAGGCTCCATGGTAGTAATCTGCGGAGAAACGATGGTTGATAGTTCGGTGCCCGAAAAACCAGCCACGAAAATCTCTTCCGGTACCCGATTACCCAAAGCGCGGAGCCGATTCTGCGCACCTATCGCCAAAGTATCAGTAAAGGCGAAGATGGCATCAAATTCCACCTTATTATATATAAGGCGGTCGATGGCATCGGCTCCATCCTTGAAGGTCATTCCCGTCTTCACAATCAGCGAAGGATCAAAAAGATGGAATTTCTCCATCGCCTCACGATAACCCAAGCCTCGCTGATAGGCATTGTAAATGTCGTCGGGTCCCTGCAGATAAACGATGCGCTTCCTGCCCAGACGAATCAGATGCTCCACCATGAAATAAGAATCTACATTATCATCCACCACAACCTGCGGCATCTTCAAGCCATACGGAATGCGGTCGAAGAAGACAATCGCCATGCCATCTGCCGCCAACTGCTGATACATTTCGATGTTCTTGCGATAGCTGCAGAGGCTCACAATCAGGCCATCCACCATAAACTGCTCCATCATCTTCAGGTTCTCCAATTCCCGCTCCGGCTTCTCATCGCTCTCGGCAATCATCACCTTCTGGTTCTTCTTGTAGAGCACCTCCTGTATTCCGTTAATCACCTGCGAAGCATAAGGGGTGTGCATCTCCGGCACGATGACACCTATGGTATTCGTACGCCCCATCTTCAGGTTCATCGCCACCGGATTGCGCTTGTAGCCGAGTCGCTTTGCCTCTTCCACCACCATCTCGCGCGTCTCCTTGCGAATGTTCTTGTCATCTGTCAACGCTCTGGAAACAGTGGAGACCGAGATGCAGAGCGAACGGGCTATATCCTTGATAGTTACATGTTTCATTATTATGTTTTTATAAGATAAACGTTCGAATATTGAAGTTGTCGATGCAAAAATACAACATTTCCTTCAAAATCAAAAACTTTTCTTGGAAAAAGACAAGAACAACTACCAAAATGCTATCTGCATATTACATTCTGCAACATCATTTGCAAGAATATAAAATGAGAACGATTGCAACCAACTTCAATCCCATATTTCTACCCATCTTCCTTTGCCACCTCATAAAAAAGTTGTACCTTTGCAGTCGAATTTTCAGCGATGACTAGGCTATATGCCTTCTAAGAATAGAATTTTCAGCAAATATATGTATTTAGTAATTCCAAACAAACAGCAGTAGTTATGAGTATTAATATCAAGAGAAATCAGTTGAAGAGAGTTGTTATCGTAGGTGGCGGACTCGGTGGTCTTCGTTTGGCAGAAGACCTCTGCAATGCAAACCTGCAGGTGGTGTTGATCGATAAGAACAATTTCCATCAGTTCCCTCCGCTTATCTATCAGATTGCCTCGGCAGGTATCGACCCAAGTTCCATCTCCTTCCCTTTCCGCCAAATTTTCCGCAAGCGCAAGAACTTCTACTTCCGCATGGCAGAAGCGAGAGCCGTATTCCCAGACAAGAAGATTCTGCAGACTTCCATCGGTAAGATTGAGTACGATTACCTGGTGTTCGCAGCAGGAACCACCACCAATTTCTATGGCAATGCCAACATCGAGAAATGGGCAATTCCGATGAAGACCGTTTCTGAAGCAATGGGATTGCGCAACGCTGTGCTGAGTAACCTGGAGCGTGCATTGACCTGTGCCACAGAAGAGGAGCGACAGGAACTCCTGAACGTGGTCATTGTAGGCGGTGGTGCCACAGGTGTGGAGATTGCCGGAGCCCTCTCTGAAATGAAGCGCTACGTGATTCCTTATGATTATCCTGATATGGACTCATCTCTGATGCACATCTATCTTCTGGAAGCGGGCGACAGACTGCTCGCCGGAATGTCACAGGACTCTTCTAAGAAAGCATACGAATTCCTTACCAGTATGGGTGTGGATGTACAGTTTGGTAAAATGGTAACCGACTACAAGGACCACAAGGTTCTGATGAAGGACGGTCAGGAGATTCCTACCCGTACATTCCTCTGGGTATCAGGTGTAAAGGCACAGCCTATCACAGGTATCGATGGCGACCATCTGGGCCGTGGTTTCCGAATCGTAGTAGATGAATTCAACCGCATCCCTGGCATGGACGGTCTCTTTGCCATCGGCGACCAGTGTATCCAGACCACAGACCCAGCTTATCCTGGCGGTCATCCACAATTGGCACAGGTAGCCATTCAGCAGGCAGCACTCCTGGCTAAGAATATCCAGAAGATCGCAGAGGGAGCCGCTGATTCCCAGCTCAAGCCTTTCCGCTACAAGAACCTGGGTTCTATGGCTACCATCGGAAGACACAAGGCTGTAGTAGAGCTTGGCAAGTTCCACAGCCAGGGCTTCTTTGCCTGGGTATTGTGGCTGGTAGTTCACCTCCGCTCTATCCTTGGCGTAAAGAACAAGGTAATGGTAATGCTCAACTGGCTCTGGAAGTACGTAAGCTATAACGATTCTATCCGAATGATTACCTACGCCACCAAGCCTAAGGAAGTGCGCGACCGTTTAAAGCGTGAACAGACCACTCACCTCGGCACCGACTTGCTGGAGAATGAAGAAGATTAAACTCTTAATACTTAGAGATAAAAGATAAAAGAAGCGGGTGTGTCATCCAAATACAATGACATACCCGCTTTTTATGTAGATTCCCTTATCACGGTTTCACCTCTCAATGCAATTTCCTCTATCCTTCTATAACCATCGGCAATATGCTCCAGCAGCAGTCGGCAACTTTCCTGCGCCATTTTCTCAATAGGCTGCTCCACTACCGTCAACTGAGGATGAACCAAGGTAGCCAAGGCTGTGCCCGACATGCAGCAAAGTGCCACATCCTCCGGAATGCGCAAGCCACGCTTCTGGATAGCACTCTTGGCTCCCAACACAGCAGTCTCCGTAAAGCCAAAGACCGCATCAAAGGGCACATCCTTCTCCAGGAACCGCTCCATCACCCAACTACCCTCTTCAGCCGACAAGGCTGGCGACAAGACATCTTGCGCCTGATACTCTATATGAAACTTTTCCAGCGCATCCCTATAGCCCCTCAATCGTTCATAGCTGTTTCGAATATAAGCAGGTCCCGGAATATGAATAATATGCTTATACCCCTTGCGCAATAAAGCCTCCACCATGAAAAACGACATAATGTAATCGTCCATGTGCACCTGTGAAGCCTTTACCTTCTCCACCGTTCTATCGAAAAACACGATGGGAATGCCTCTTTCTATCACCTTATTATATAGGTCCACATTATGCTCCTTATCGCATGCACTCATCAGGATGCCATCCACACGCAGCTGCTCCATCATCAGAATGTTCTCTCTCTCCTGCTCAGGATTCTCGTTAGAGATGGCAATCATCACCTTATACCCCTGCTTGCGCAAGATGGCTTGAGCATCATTGATAAAGGTCATATAGAACGTTGTTACGATTTCGGGGATGATGATACCGATGTTATGAGTACTCTGCTGGCGAAAGTTCACAGCCAGTTCGTTGCGATGATAGCCCATCCGTCCTGCAGTCTCCAATATCTTCTTCAAGGTTTCCGCCTTCACATTACCCGTATCTCCCGACAGGGCACGCGAAACTGTGGACTTGGAAATTCCCAACTCCCTTGCAATATCCATAATGGTTACATATTTTGCCATATTTCTTTTTCGTTTCTTGATGAATGTGCTTGCAAAGATACTTATTTTCTACGAAAGCCACAACAAAAAACAGAGAAATCTTTTTGGGAACGGTTGCGGAAAATGGGAACGGTTGCGGGAACGGTTGCGAAAAAACAGCCGATTTTTTTCTTGTTTTTCCAGCAAAAACATTCTATCTTTGCAGCGTGAAAAGGAAAAACGATTTCTCAAATCGCTCTATTCCTTCACAAGACAAAGAATAAACAACATTAAGTATCACAATCAAACCTAAGAAAAAGAATATGGAACAAGATTCTAAATTTCAAGCAAACAGTTCGCAAGCTGACAATATGCAAGCGAATGTTTCACAAATGAGCAACTCGCAAGAGAATCATTCACAGGGAAAGGTTCCCTTCATCAGTAAGCTCGCCTATGGCATGGGCGATGTAGGCTGCAACTTCAGTTGGATGTTCGTGGGCAACTTCCTCATGATTTTCTATACCGATGTGTTCGGAATCAGCATGGGTGCCGTAGCAACCCTGATGCTTGTTTCCCGATTCTGGGATGCCATCAACGACCCCATCATCGGCACACTTACCGACAAGACCCACACCCGATGGGGACGATTCCGCCCATGGCTGCTCTTCGGAGCTCCTATCACGGCACTGGTACTGATACTCACCTTCTGGGCTCATCCGGAATGGAGCCAGACCGCCAAGATTATCTATATGGCAGTAACCTACTGCATCCTGGTGCTAGGATATACCTGCGTGAACCTGCCTTACGGCACACTCTGCGGAGCCATGACGCAAGACATCGATGAGAGAGCCAAGCTCAACACCAGCCGTTCGGTGAGCGCCATGATGGCCATCGGAGTAATCAACATCGTAACCGTTCCGCTCATCAGCTGGTTTGGCGCAGGCGATACCAAATATGGTTATCTGGCTGTGGCTGTACTCTACGGCATCATCTTCGCTGCCTGCCATCTGTTCTGCTTCCATAAGACCAAGGAAGTGGTAGAAGTTCCTGTGGGACAGAAGCTCCCTCTAAAGGTGCAGCTTCGCTCCGTGATGAAGAACAAGCCCTATCTGCTTGCCCTCTTAGGACAGTTGCTCTTCGGTTTCATCCACTACGGACGCAATGCCGACATGCTCTACTATTTCACTTATGTAGAAGGTTCGGCAACGCTCTTCTCTTACTATTCCATGGCCATCATCGTGCCAAGCATCATAGGTGCAGCCTGCTTCCCTCTGGTATTCAGAAAAACGGGCAACAAGGGTTTCACGGCAGCCATCTTCGCTTTCCTCACCGGTATTACGATGATAGGTCTGTACTTCTTCAGCCCTAACGGCAGCGCCATCATGTTCTATCTGTTCTCAGCTTTGTCGTGGTTCTTCTTCTCAGGCTTCAATACAGCCATCTATGCCATCATCCCCGACTGTGTGGAGTATGGCGAGTGGAAGACGGGCATCAGAAACGACGGATTCCAATACGCCTTCATCTCGCTGGGTAACAAGATAGGAATGGCACTCGGCACATCGCTTCTCGCCATTGCCCTGGGCAGCGCAGGATACGTAAGCAATGCCATGCAGAATCCGGAAGTATTGAGCATCATGCACCACGCCTTCAGCACCATTCCGGGAGTCTTGTGGATCATCACCGCAGGATGCCTCTGCTTCTACAAGCTCAACAAGAAGCAATACAAGCAGATTATGGCAGATTTGGAAAACAAAAAGAAATAAAAAGAAAAAATAAAGATAAACCGGGATCTTTTATCCCACCAACATAACAATAACATTTTTAAAACATTATAATCATGAGACAGGCAATATTGGTAGAACCAAAGCATATCGAATTCAAGGAAGTAGCAGAACCAAAGGCAGCAGACTTAACTGCTCATCAGGTTCTCGTCAACATCAAGCGCATCGGCATCTGCGGTAGCGAGATTCACTCTTACCACGGTCTTCACCCAGCCACCTTCTACCCAGTGGTTCAGGGACATGAGTACTCTGGAGTGGTTATGGCTGTAGGCAGCGAAGTTACCGTCTGCAAGCCTGGCGACCACATCACCGCTCGCCCACAGTTGGTTTGCGGCAAGTGCAACCCTTGCAAGCGCGGACAGTATAATGTTTGTGAGCACCTGCGTGTTCAGGCTTTCCAGGCAGATGGTGCTGCACAGGATTTCTTTGTAGTAGATGACGACCGCGTGGCTAAGTTGCCGGAAGGCATGAGCCTCGACTATGGTGCCATGATTGAGCCTTCAGCCGTTGGTGCCCATGCCAGCAACCGCACCGATGTGGAGGGTAAGAATGTAGTAGTGAGCGGTGCAGGAACCATCGGCAACCTCATAGCTCAGTTCTGCATTGCCCGTGGCGCCAAGAATGTACTCATTACCGATGTAAGCGACCTCCGCCTGGCTAAGGCTCGCGAGTGCGGCATCAAGCATACCCTCAACATCACTAAGAAGACCTTGAAGGAGGCAGCCCAGGAACTTTTCGGTGAGGAAGGCTATCAGGTAGGTTTCGAGGTAGCAGGTGTAGAAGTTTCCATCCGTTCGCTGATGGAGACCATCGAGAAAGGTAGCGACATCGTGGTTGTGGCAGTCTTTGCCAAGGACCCAGCCCTCAGCATGTTCTATCTGGGCGAGCATGAGTTGAGACTCATCGGTTCAATGATGTATCGCCACGAAGATTATCTCACAGCCATCGATTACGTAAGCAAGGGCATCGTCAACCTCAAGCCACTCGTAAGCAACCGTTTCGCCTTCGAGGAATACGATGATGCTTACAAGTTTATCGACACTCATCGCGAAACCAGCATGAAGGTTCTCATCGATTTCGAACAGAAACCTGGAGAGAAGAAGTAAAGGATTGAAGAGAAGAAACATACTGCAAACGATTGCAGAAATTGGAAACGATTGCGGGAACGTTTGCAGAAAGTTTAGATGATTTTTCTTTGCGAAGGTAGCTGAAAAATGCTACCTTTGCAACAAAAATCAAGTAACATCTCTAACATTCTTAAAGTAAAAATGACAATGGAAAAGAAACAATCAGTGATAGGTATCGGTGAGGCACTCTTCGATGTGCTTCCAGAAGGAAAGAAGCTAGGTGGCGCTCCTGCCAACTTTGCTTACCATGTTTCACAGTTCGGACTCAATAGCTGTGCGGTCAGCGCAATGGGCGATGATGAGCTGGGCAAGGAACTGGAGAAGGAACTCAACGATCACCATCTCAACTATCAGATAGATAAGGTAGCCTACCCTACAGGCACCGTCCAGGTTTCACTCGATGCCAACGGCATTCCTTGCTACGACATCAAGGAGGGAGCAGCCTGGGACAACATCCCCTACACGCCAACCCTGGAGAAGTTGGCAAAGAATTGCACCGCAGCCTGCTTCGGTTCGCTGGCTCAGCGTAACGAGGTTTCCCGTAACACCATCTACCGCTTCCTCGACCACATGCCTAAGGGAGAAGGAATCCTCAAGATCTTCGACATCAATCTCCGTCAGGGATTCTATGATAAGGATATTATCACCGAGAGCATCAAGCGATGCAACATCCTCAAGATCAACGACGAGGAATTGATTACCGTAAGCCGCATCTTCGGCTATCCGGGCATCGACCTGGAGAACAAATGCTGGCTCCTCTTGGGCAAGTACAATCTGAAGATGCTCATTCTTACCTGCGGTGTAAACGGCAGCTACGTATTCACCCCTGGCGAAGTTTCGTTTATAGAGACTCCGAAGGTAGAAGTGGCAGACACTGTGGGTGCAGGCGATTCATTCACAGGTGCATTCGTGGCAAGCATCTTGAAGGGCAAGAGCGTCAGAGAGGCACATGAATTGGCAGTAAAGGTTTCAGCATTCGTCTGTACACAGAATGGAGCCATGCCTGTTTTGCCTGATGAATTTACCAAGTAAAGCCACATTTGCCCAAAGTTATTGCGAAGATTATTTTCATACAAATATAAAGTTTCGTTAATTTTGATTTTTAGTTAAGGTTTATAAGGTTCAAAAAGTTATTAGTTTAATTAGGTTCAAAAAGTTTATTTTGTAGTTAAACCATGAAAAGAATTGTAGTTATTGTTTTGATGATGGCAGCGTGTCTGGGAAATGCCCAGGCACAGCTCCATCTGAAAGCCAACGTGCAGAATAATCATCTGTGGCGTGGCATGGAAGTTTCCGACGGCATCGTCCTCCTCACCGACCTGAGCTATACGATGGCCAACGACCACGTTACCGTGGGACTTTGGGGTGGCTGCAACTCGGAAGGCTCCTACAAGGAGTTTAACCATTATCTGAATCTGAAGGCTGGCGGTTGGGGATTCGCCCTGTGGGACACCTACAACTTCTCCCCTGGTGCCACCTATAATAATAAGGAATACTGGAACTACTCAGCCCATACCACGGGCCGATTCCTCGATGCCACATTGAGCTACCGTTTCCAGGAAGAAAAGTTTCCACTGCTCCTGAGCTGGTCAACGGTAGTCTTCGGACGCGACCGCAACAGCAGCAATACAGAGCAGAAATATTCCACCTTCGCCTATGCGGAATATCCAATCTACCAGAAGGATGGCTGGAAGGTAGATGCAGGAGTAGGTGGAGCCTTCGCCCTGAACAGAGCTGGCGAGGATGCCCACTTCTTCGGAACCACGGCAGGCATCGTTCACGTATCACTGCAAGCCACCCACGATCTCAAGCTCGGCAACTACACCGTTCCGGTTTACGCCAAGGGCATGTGGAATCCGCAGAGCAACGAGAGCTATTTCCAGATTGGAGCAGAAATCATCCGCTTCTAAATCTTCAAAAAACACAGACAGTTTTATCATAACAATCATCTAAACACAAATTCATTATGAAGATTAAAGATTTTACAACAGGCGTGCAGCACATCGGCATTCCTACCAACGACATCAACAAGACCATTGAGTTTTATCATGCCCTGGGCTTCGAAACAGCCCTCCGCACAGTGAACGGCACCGAGGAAGTAGCCTTCCTCCAGCTCCACAATCTCATCATCGAGACCTATCAGAACCATCAGGCTAAGATGGAATATGGTGCCGTTGACCACATCGCCATCGATGTAAAGAACATAGACGATCTCTTTCTGGTAGTGAAGGAAGCTGGCACCTTCAAGATGCTGGATCAGCAGGTAAATGGTCTTCCTTTCTGGGAGAACGGCGTAAAGTTCTTCACCATTGAGGGGCCAAACAAGGAGAAAATCGAATTCTGCGAAAAACTATAACCCGCCAGCTGGCTTTTAGATAAAAACAGATTACTATAGCAATATAAGAGAGAGATAATAAATGACGAAAGTCCAGCTTGGAGCCTTTCTGAGAGAGAGGCATCCGAGTTGGACTTTCTTTTTTCGTTTTCCTTGAGGAATATGATGCGTTTCCCTGATGATGTTTCAAGGATATTAATGATGCTCAGGCACAATGGCGAGATACACCAGATCATGGTCGGTGAGGTTCTCCATATAATGAGCATGGTTCATCGGGCAGTAATGCACCTGTCCCTGGCGAACCTCCTCCACGGTATCATCATAATGGAAAGTAGCAGTGCCGCTTACCACATAGATAATCTCGCAGTTGCCCTCATGAGTATGAAGACCAGTTGATGCACCCGGACGCAAGGTAGAATACATAATCTTCACCTTGTCATCCACATAGTTACGAGTATCGAGTTTACCCTGTCCACCCTTGAAGCCCTCCAAATGAGCCTCAGCAATCTTTTCGAAATCTATTACCATCTTTATAATGTTTATTGTTTAATGTCTAATATTTACTTGGCTTTTATAAATGAAGCCATACAGCTTACTTTGCTTTCGCAAAATACTTCCATAGCGGAGCCGCCATCAGGCTTTGCCAGATTTCTCCCTTCTCCAGCATATCCATCACTTCTTCCCTGGAGAAGAGGCGAACCTCGATATCCTCAGCCTGGTCAAGATGCTGAACATCCATGCGCTCCACATCCGTAGCCAGATAACAATGGGTAAGATTGGTATGCGTGCTTGGGTTGGCAGAAATCGTCATCCACTTCTGCCAGTTACCGCCTCCGAATCCAGTCTCTTCCATCAGCTCTCGCTTGGCAGCCACCATCGGATCCTCGCCCTTCTCTATCACTCCGGCACAGAGTTCATTCACCGTCTTCCCTATTGCATAGCGATACTGGCGAACAAAGACGAACTCTCCCTCCTTCGTAATGGCGATGGTATTTACCCAATCAGGATATTCCAGCACGTAATATTCATCAATGATGGCACCCGTAGGCAATTCTACCTTATCCACTCGTGCCGTGAGCCAAGGCTTCTCTATCAGATACTTCTGAGAGAGCGTCTTCCATTTCATATCTTTATCAGCCATTTTCTTACTTCATTTAAAATCAGACTTTTCTTTATCTTAATTGATGGTGCAAAAGTACGAAAAAAGATTGAAAGGATAGAAATATTTCTATAAAAAAGACAGTTTTCCAATTATTTTTGTTACTTTTGCAGAGATAGAATATCTAAACAGATAATAGACAGAATTGAAAAGTAAAGACATCATGGCAGAACATCTTATTATAAAAGGAGAAACGAAGGAGGAACTTTACGCTACGCTCCTCCCACAGCTCAAGTCACTCGTAGAGGGCGAAAACGACATCATCGCCAATATGGCGAATATTTCAGCATGCATCATGGACACCTTCCACTTCTGGTGGGTGGGCTTCTACCGGGTCATCGACGGAACTCTTGTGCTGGGTCCTTTCCAGGGACCGCTGGCCTGCACCCGCATCAAACGGGGCAAGGGAGTTTGCGGAACGGCTTGGGACAAGGCGGAAACCATCGTGGTAAAAGATGTTGAGAAATTTCCAGGGCATATTGCCTGCAGCAGCGCCTCCCGTTCAGAGATTGTTGTACCCGTTATCCGAAACGGTGAGGTGATCGCCGTACTGGATATTGACAGTGAACACCTCAATACCTTTGATGACATTGACAAGGAATGGCTGGAGAAAGTGGCAGAATTATTTGCCGCCAAAGCGCCATCCAACCTATTTTTAGCCCCTAATTTTAGAAGATTTAACCCATTCTTAGCCCCTAACACTAGTGTTATTATTTATTAAAATCGTAATTTTTCACTGCTAATTGTTCTATTTCTTCAGGATTTTAAGTAACTTTGCATCGTTCAAATATATCAAGTAACAATGAAGAAGTTTTTCGTAGCATCGCTGGCCTTGGTACTTTGTGTATGTGCCCAGGCAGCGAAGAAGCCTACACCAAAGTTGGTGTTTGATGCTTCGAAAGGCGTGGCGGGGTCTGTTACCCTTCCTAATGGGAAGAAGGTCAACTATACTGCTTACACAAATTTGTATTATGTTACTCATGTAGAGGATTCTACGTATCAGTACATGAATGTGTTTGTTCCTGAGGGTGCAACGCAATCCACTCCTATCTTTATGCCCAATTATGTGGGTGGCTATATGGCAGCTGCTCCAAGGATGATAGATGAGGGTGATGCATCAGGTAGAGCTTTAGCAGAAGGCTATGTTGTAGCTATACCTGGTGCAAGAGGTAGAAACTCTATGATTGTACAGAAGGGAAAGACAGTTTATACGGGTCGTGCTCCTAAGGGACTGCTTGATTTGAAAGCGGCAGTTCGCTATCTGCGTTTCTTTGACAGGGATATGCTGGGTGATGCCGAGCATATTATTACCGATGGAACAAGTGCAGGTGGAGCTATGTCGTCTTTATTGGGTTCCACCGGCAATAATCCTTCTTATGAGCCTATGCTCAAAGCCATGGGAGCAGCTGATACAAGAGACGATGTTTTTGCGGCAGTTTGTTTTTGCCCTATCATCGATCTTGACCATGCGGATATGGCGTATGAGTGGTTGTATGGAGGTGTGGATGAAAAGATCCGACCTGTAACGAGCGAGCAAGTTGCTGTTTCTAAGGAGTTGGCTGCACAATTTCCTGCTTACATCAATAGTTTGGGACTAAAGAAAAAGGACGGAAGTGATTTGAACGCAGACAACTATCGTGATTATATCAATCAGCTTTTGATGACAAGTGCTCAGGATGCAAAGGATTATGGTGCTGATATACCAGATAGTATTGGATTTTCATTCTCTTCAGGCATGAAGTTCATTGCTCCTATGAATGGTGGCAAGAAGCAGGGAGAAATGAAGTTTCCAATGGATGTGCCAAAAGATGGTCCTAAGATGATGCCAATGAGAAATAAGTCAAAGGGAGAATACATCACTGGTCTTGACTTGGATAAGTATCTTTCTTATGTGGCAAATAAGACAGCCC
The DNA here is from genome assembly GCF_002224675.1 of Segatella copri. GTDB lineage: Bacteria > Bacteroidota > Bacteroidia > Bacteroidales > Bacteroidaceae > Prevotella > Prevotella copri_U. The sequence goes on from NZ_NMPZ01000013.1 coordinate 94,720, forward strand.
TAAAAGGTGTGCCGGCTTTCGATAGTAAAGGAGTAGCAGGAAGTAAGGCCAGTGGAGAAAATGAGGAGTTTGGCAATAGCAAGGGTAGTTCTGTTAACTTTACCACCTATTCGTTGGTAAAAGCCACAGGAAATTCCAAAGCTGTTCTTGGCAAGGAAATAGAAGAGAATGTAAGGTTGCTCAATCCGATGTGTATGATGGATGAAGAAGGTTCTTGCATTGCACCTCATTGGTACATCCGTCATGGAGCCATAGACAGAGACACGGCGTTCCCTATTCCTATCAACTTGGCTACCAAGCTTGCAAACAAGGGTAAGGATGTTAACTTCAAGCTGCCTTGGAATCGTCCTCACTCAGGTGATTACGCCTTGAACGAACTTTTTGGATGGATTCGCTCGATTTGCGGTAAATAGAGAAATATTTGGGATGAAACTCTTTCTCCTCTCTTGTGTCTTTGCAAGAGAGGAGATTTTTCTTTATCAATTGATGGTACAAAAAAGATTGAAAAGTGAAAGATTGTGTTTCACGTATAAGACACTTCATACCATTCTTAGCCCCTAATTTTAGAAGATTTAACCCATTCTTAGCCCCTAATTTTAGAAAAACCAGTATCTTTGCACCAGATTATCAATGTATTACGAATTATAAAAATATCTAAAAAGACATATAGACAATAAGGTGGACTGCGATGGTAATAGTGGGCAAATCAAGACTGCACTGGAAACACTGATTTTAGCAGGTCTTGTATATCCAGTCACCCATACCTCTGCCAACGGAATTCCTTTAGGCGCAGAAATCAATGAGAAATACCGCCGCATGATATTTCTAGATACAGGCTTACTACAAAGCGTTTTAGAACTGAATATAGCCGATTTTATCGCTACCACTGATATGCAAGTAATTAATCGAGGAGCTATTGCAGAAACCTTTGTAGGTAATGAGATTATAAAATCATCACCATGCTACGAACCGCGATCATTATACTGCTGGCACAGAGAAAAAAGCGGCAGCAACGCAGAGGTGGATTATGTGGTTCAACTAGGCGACAAGATACGCCCTATTGAAGTAAAGTCGGGCATAAAAGGATCAATGCAAAGCATGCGTATTTTCCTCCAACAGAAAGGCATCGACTACGGAATCCGCACATCACTCGAAAACTTTTCGTGTTATGACGACATCAGGGTATATCCGCTTTATGCTATCAAAAATATATTCAAATAAAGAAATAAGATACCATAAATGAATGGCAGGAGAAGATGGCGGCATTATTTGCCGCCAAAGCGCCATCCCAAGCCTAGCATCAGATTGTTAGGAGTCTTGAAATCCACCAGACTGTAGCCGATGTGCAGCATGGCACGTCGGCTCACATGAATCTTCAGGGCAAGCACCTCATATACTCCCTTGAAGTCGTTGCGATTGCCAAGCAGATAGGTTCCCGCACCAAAGTTGATGCTGAAATAAGGCATGGCAAACTCGCCACGAGCCGAAAGCCCCAGACCAGCCTGGGTACTAAACTTATGATTCACATCCTCGCCCCAAGGATCATTCTCCCTGCTAGCTGAACGGTCGTACACACCATCAAGCGAAGCACCCAAACTCAGCCACGGGTTCAACCGGTACATCGGGTTGACATTGAAGCCCATCACGGCATACTTGCCATCCAGCAGATAGCTCGACACACCATCATGTGCTATACCCTGCTTCCATGCGCCATACAATACCACATCCGTGTAAAGTCCACGCCTATCCGGCAACTTCTCCCGCTCTACCTTCGGCACAGCCAATGGTTGTCGGTTGATGTAATAAGCCAGTCCCAATCTTATGCCGCCTGTGTTAAGTCCCATATTAGGATAAGTGGTGTTGCCATTAGAGAAATGAGTCAGCGAAATACCGGCATTCAGATCGAGATATTTCGAGAGCATCCACTTCATATACACATCAACATCAATATATGCCGTTGCCTTTGAGCCAATCACCTTGTTTTCAGGATTATTCAGCTCGTCATAGGCATTCCATCCGAACGCCATTCCCAGATTCCACTCATAGTTGAGCGACACCCTGCGGGATAGGTTCACAATCGGTGCCCCCTGAAACAGATACACGGATATCGGATTTGCCAGCCACTGGTTAAACTCATGTCTAGCCAAGCCTACACCCTGATACGCCCCCTGATAGATGGAGCCAGGTCTCACCTCCTCCTTATTCATGAAGGCATACTTCAGCGTAAAAGTCATGTCGTGATTCATCGTCCGGGCCTCATCATTTCCTCCACGCAGAAACTCGTTGGTATGGAAGATGGTAGATGGCACCGCATCCAGTGCGATGCGGTGTATAGTCTTGCAGCTATCCTCCTGCGAGGAGGCCGGCAACGCCATAGCAGCAAGCATGGATATAACCAATAAACTTAGTTTCATCATTCTAGAGCACTCCTTTCTCTTTCATGAAATCAACAAGATCTTCCATCAGATACTCCTTGCTAAAAGTATGGAGCACATCATAGCTTGGGATAATATAATCAGTAAGTATACCAGAAGTCTTTAGACGCTGATATACATCACGAGCATTCAATCCCAATCTGCGAGATAAGTTGCCTATGCAATATGTTACAAAATCAATATTATCACTATTCATAACTTCTGCTTTTTAATAATACCACTATTGCTACGCTTACAAAATCTATCCGATTAGTTTGCGCTATAATAAATCGCATTCTCATCATCTTTGCTGTTGCAAAGACCAGCATCAGAAAACAGACCTGAGAAACAAAGATCTTCATCTAGTTCAGGCCAAGGAATTCCATAACGCCTAAGAAAGAACCTCTGGCACTGTTCCGTTGTAGCCTTTACCAGACGACTCCATCGATTAAAAGAATTGAGGATTGTCGTAGTACTCCAGTATGCCATCTACTTTTAGTGTGGATTGTTTCTTATTCATATCTTCTCTTCAGCTTTTTTACAAGGCTACTGCCACCCTCCTTACCTTAGCCAATCTAGCCATAAAAGTAGTATCACTTTTTGTAGATTGCAAATTATATCTCATCTGCATTTTCAACAAAGGCTCAGCATTCACTCCAAGTGCAGCCTCAAAGAGTAGAGCTGTTTTTTCCGTCACAGGGCGACGTGCATTCAGAATTTCGTTCAGAGCAGAATAGGCAATACCCATTTCCTCAGCCAACTGTCGCTGAGAAATTCCACGATATTCTATCTCATCCTTCAGAACATCTCCAGGATGCGTAGGAAAAGCCGGAGTCATATCGTTTGCCCGCATTTCCTTTATTGTTTTTTTATCGTTGCTCATAACTACATTATTTATAATAGTTTGATGTTGCAAAGATAATATATAAATTCGATATTCACAAATTTTGTGAAGGAAACTTTGGCTAAACAACAATAATTGTGATTATCTATGTTAAAAATCATAAGATTTGATTACTTCCCGACTTGCAACTCAGCTCTTATTCATGAAATATGTCACAATATCTATTTTGCAAGTCTTTGTTTTCAAGATATTTAGTTTTGGTGACCTTCATCTGATGAACCCCACCAACTTTTCGATTCTACCAAGCATAAACTAGAAGAAACGGTGAAGGCTACTGATAAGCCTCCACCGTTTGTTACTTTATTTCGTTGCTCTAACGAATATATAACATTACCTAGTT
>NZ_NMPZ01000014.1 GCF_002224675.1 Segatella copri
GTCAGGACTTTGTGATAAGGTGAAGAGTGGTGAAGAGTGGTGCGTAACTCTTCACCTCTCGCACCCCCAGTGTTTATCGGGGTTTCAGCCGATTTGGTGAAGAGTGAAGAGTAAAAAGAAGAGTGGTGCTTTTATAAAAAACTCCCGACGTATCGTTTTGTGCCTGGCAATGGCAGATTATTGCCCTGGTAAGGGGCAATGTTGTGCCATAGTGAGGCAATAAGCGATACAAGCCGCTTTACGCATCGTAAGTACTATCAGAGATACCTGCTAAAACCTACCAGACCTTATCCCCTATTCATCATCGCCCGCCAAAGACTGTATCTCGCCTCGGGATTCAGCTGTTCCAGCTGCTGGAAGATCTGCTGCATATCTCTGCGACGCGTGGTCTCCTCGTACGGACACAGCGCCTTCTGCTTCGTGAATTGCAACTCCTCTGCCACCTCTCGGATATCCTTCTCATGCGCCAGACAGAGGGGACGGATAATGGTGAGCGGATAATGCTTCAACCGCAGACTAGGAAGCATCGTGGAGGCAGAACCCTCGAAGGTGATATTCATCAGGAAAGTTACGAGGATATCATCCATGTGATGACCCAGGGCTATCTTATTGAAACCATTATTCACCGCAAACTCGAAGAGTGTCTTGCGGCGGTTCCAGGCACAAAGGAAACAACGGGTCTTGCGGGGATCGGTGGATTCATCGAAAGAACTATGCAGGATATGGAGTTTGATGCCATTCTCTGCACAAAATGCCTGCAGATAAGAACGGTCGGTCTCGTAAGGGATGTTATCCATAATGATATGCGCCGCCTCCACCTCGATATGCGGCTTATAGATGCGGGCACGCTGAGCCAAGAGGCGCAACAGTTCCAGGGAATCCTTTCCGCCGCTCAAGGCAATGAGAATCCGGTCACCATCCTCCAAAAGGTGATAATCCACGCATCCTTTATTGAATCGCTTTAAAATCTTCTGTTCTGCTTTCATCACATTATATTATATAAATGTAGCCGTACATGATATGAAAGAAAAAAGCCGCTGTCCCCTAGAGAACAGCGACTTTATCAAATACATTCCTCATCCTATAAAGGAGAGAAACGACAATTTAAACTTCGAATATATGAAAACGCGTTTTATCGCTTGATTCCTTCTTACTTAGCGTAAGCTACACTGCGAGTCTCACGAATCACGGTGATCTTCACCTGACCAGGATAGGTCATCTCGTTCTGAATCTTGGTTGCAATCTCATCAGAGAGCTTGATACTCTGCTCATCGCTCATCTTGTCGGCACCCACGATGACACGAAGTTCACGACCTGCCTGGATGGCATAGGTCTTTGTTACGCCAGGATAGCTCATGGCAATAGCCTCAAGATCGTTCAATCGCTTGATATATGCCTCTACAATCTCACGGCGGGCACCTGGACGGGCACCTGAGATAGCATCACACACCTGTACGATAGGAGCCAGAAGGGTGTTCATCTCCATCTCGTCGTGGTGAGCACCGATGGCATTGCAGATATCTGCCTTCTCCTTGTACTTCTCGGCAATCTTGGCACCATAGAGTGCGTGTGGCAACTCGCTCTCCTCGTCTGGCACCTTACCGATATCGTGCAACAGACCGGCACGCTTTGCCTTCTTAGGGTTCAAGCCCAGCTCAGAAGCCATCACCGCACAGAGATTGGCGGTTTCGCGCGCATGCTGCAAGAGGTTCTGACCATAAGATGAACGGTACTTCATCTTACCGATGATACGGATCAACTCAGGATGCAGACCATGGATACCGAGGTCGATGGCTGTACGCTTACCGGTCTCGATGATCTCATTATCCAACTGCTTCTTCACCTTGGCTACCACCTCCTCGATACGGGCTGGGTGGATACGGCCATCGGCTACCAACTGATGGAGAGCCAGACGGCAAACCTCACGGCGCACAGGGTCGAAGGCTGAAATAACGATAGCCTCAGGAGTATCATCTACCACGATTTCCACACCGGTGGCTGCCTCGAGGGCACGGATGTTACGGCCTTCACGACCAATGATGCGTCCCTTGACCTCATCATTATCGATATGGAATACAGAGACAGAGTTCTCGATAGCTGTCTCGGTAGCCACACGCTGGATGGTCTGGATTACAATCTTCTTAGCCTGCTGGTTGGCATTGAGCTTGGCATCATCCATGATCTCATTGATGTAGCTGGCTGCATCAAGACGAGCCTGATCCTTCAAGCTTTCTACCAAGCGGCTCTTCGCCTCCTCGGCACTGAGACCGGAAAGCTCTTCGAGCTTAGCCTGCTCCTGCTTCTGCATCTTCTCGAGTTCCTGCTGCTTCACGGCGAGGAGTTTCTTCTCATTGTCGATGCGCTGCTGATACTGCTCTACCTCCTGCTTGCGGCGACCGAGGTCTTCCTGTCGCTGGTTGAGCGAGATTTCACGCTGCTTGAGCTTGTTTTCACTCTGCTGAATACGGGAGTTGCGCTGCTGCACCTCCTTCTCCAACTCGGCTTTCTTATTGAGGAACTTCTCCTTCACTTCGAGAAGCTTTTTCTCCTTTACCACTTCTGCCTCTTTGCTGGCAGCATCTATCATTTCATTATATTTTCCCTTAATGACATAACGGAAAATGACATACCCCACGATACCTCCCAACACGAGAGCTATCAGGGCCGCTATTATTGTTACCATATATATATTATAATTATTAATATTCTTACTTAGCCAAGGTATCTTCTATCTCCGCAGTCAGCTTGTCCAGAATATCATTATATGGTTGGGTATCATTTTTATCTGATTCCTTCTCGAATCTCAAAGCCACGTCGATGAGAGCCATATACAAAATCTCCTTGTCGCTCTTGCGCCCCTTAAAGATTTTCGCATACGAATTGACGATCTCATCGATCAACTTAGACGACTTACGATAATACTCCTCATCCTCTCTCGGTATTCTTACCGTGAGGTCGGTATCATATACATGTAATCTGATCTGTAATTTATCTTCCATCTGATCTGCCTCCGCTCCAATAGTTATTACTTGTCGCTCAGTAGCGTTATACACTTGTTGACATCTCTGATGAGCTTGGCGATGCGCTTCTGGGTGGTCTCCATGTCGGAGTCGGAAATCGTCATCATCTTCGCCATCTTCAGACTGTCGTAATCATGCTTTGCCTGAGTCAACTTCTCCTGCAATTCCTTGATCTTGGCATCGCGCTCATCCACCATCGCATACAGCTCAGCATTCTCATGCTTGATATCTTCAAACTTGAGAATCATCTGCCTTACTCTTGTGGCAAACGTATTGATTGTTTTCTCACTAGCACTCATGCCTTTTTATTTTTTGGCTACAAATTTAAGAGAATAATTTGAAAAAAACAAATATTCTCCTATTTTTTTATCTTTTTGGGAGAATATTGGCTACTTTCCCATCTTTTGCTTTGCCTTTTCCACCTCTTCATCGGATGGACGTGGCTCCTTCTTTGCCAACATCAGTACCTGGAAGGTGAAATCGGTAACCCATTGCTGGCTGAACTTCAGACGGGTGTTAAAGTGGCGCAAGCCTACCACGGTCTTGAGCACGCTGGCATCCGAGAAATCGTTCTTGTTGAAGATATCGTCCACAGTCTGTGCAGTGAGCTTATAGAGGGTCTTCTTCATGAAGCTTGGCAGACGAAGCTTGAACTTCATCAGGTTGCCCATGAGCATCATCAGATCCTGGGTGAAGTTCTGGAACTGGATGAGATAGGTATTGACATCCTGGAGTTTCTGGCAGTTCTTGCGGATGCTGGCATCAATCTCCTTGAAAAAGTTATCGTCGGTATCATAGAGGTTCTTCATCATCTTCTTGACCTGAGCCTTCTCGCCGATGCCCAGACGGTTGTTGACGGTAGGAACATGGAGGCTGGTCTTGAAGACACGGAGGTCTGGAAGCATAGCCAGATTGGTGATACCTAATTGTGAAGCCAAGGCTGCCTGGAAATATACACGGACCAGGGTCATGTAGTCTTCCATTCCACCTACTTTCTTATCTTCGTCTTTACGACTGAATAGTTTAGAAAATATTCCCATTCTTAATCTTATTTATTCATTAATGTTCTTAAATGTTCTGCAAAAATACAATAAAATCGCAAAATACCCAAATTAAGAAGTAGTTTTTTTCCCTTAAAGTATATTTTTCCTATATTATATGAAGATTTTAGGCTGATTATTTTCACCGCTCAATATTTTTTAGTAACTTTGCCACGTTTTTAAAGACGTTTTTTCTGTTCCGCCCAGAGACTACACTGACTGCGGAACGTGCAACATATAATATAAGGTATAATAAGAACTTTTCCCATTAATAAAGGAAAGAAACAAGAAGAAGATATGAAAGGAATCGTATTAGCAGGTGGTTCGGGTACCAGACTGTACCCTATCACAAAAGGCATCAGCAAGCAGCTGATTCCTATCTTTGACAAACCTATGATATATTATCCCGTATCGGTACTGATGCTGGCTGGTATCAAGGAAATTCTGATTATCTCTACGCCTTTCGACCTGCCTGGATTCAAGAGACTGCTGGGCGACGGAAGCGAACTGGGGGTTCACTTCGAGTATGCTGAACAGCCTTCGCCTGACGGACTGGCTCAGGCGTTCATCATCGGTGAGGAATTCATAGGGAAGGATGACGTCTGCCTCGTGCTGGGCGACAACATCTTCTACGGAGCCGGTTTTACCGGACTGCTGAAGGAGAGCGTGAAGGCAGCCGAAGCAGGACAGGCAAGCGTATTCGGCTACTACGTGAACGATCCGGAAAGATACGGCGTGGCGGAGTTTGACAAGGACGGCAACTGCCTGAGCATCGAGGAGAAGCCGGCACAGCCTAAGAGCAACTATGCCGTAGTGGGACTCTACTTCTATCCGAACAGCGTGGTGGAAGTGGCGAACCACATCAAGCCTAGTGCGCGTGGAGAGCTGGAGATTACCACAGTGAACCAGCACTATCTGGCAGAGAAGACCCTGAAGGTAAGAACCCTGCAGCGCGGTTTTGCCTGGCTTGATACCGGTACCCACGACAGTCTTTCGGAAGCCAGCACCTTCATAGAGGTGATAGAAAAGCGCCAGGGACTGAAGGTAGCCTGCCTGGAAGAGATAGCCTACAACCAGGGATGGATCGGCAAGGAACAGCTGAAGAAACTGGCAGAACCGATGCTCAAGAACGGATACGGACAGTATCTGATGGCTATTGCTACTGACAACAGATAAGCTCTGACTCAAGACTGAGATTTCAACAGAATAAAATAAGAATATCATTAATAGTAAAATGGAAGAAAACAAGAATTACGAACTTGAGGACTTGCAGGAGCAGGAAGAACAGTCGGCGCTCGACTTTCAGACCATCTATTCCACTCTGATCCTGAACTGGAAATGGTTCCTTCTCTCGATTGTTCTCTGCTGTGCCCTTGCAGTGGCTTACGTGAAGCTGGCACCAAAGGTATTCCAGAGTTCTACGAAGATTTTGATCAAGGATGATGAATCCAAGAAGAGCGGCGGTGCTGCCGGTGCAGCGGCTGCGGCGATGTCGAACCTGAGTCTGGGATTCATGTCCAGTTCCAACGGTATCGACAACGAGACGGAAATTCTGAACTCACGCTTTCTAGTACAGCAGACCATCAAGAACCTGAAGCTCTACGCAGAGTACAAGCACGGCGGCATGCTGGTAGATACGCTGATCTATGCCAAGCAGGAAGTAAACGTGGACATGGACACCACCAGCCTGAAGCAGCTGAATGCTCCGATGAAGCTGACCATCACCCGTGAGGGAGGCAGCTACCACGTAAAGGGTAAGTATTTCAAGCCTATCGATGCAGAAACCTTCGAAAAGGCTCCTTACGAAATCAACAAAACCATCGCCAAACTCCCGGCACAGATCAGAACCAAGGCGGGTACACTGACCCTGACACAGAACCCTGTCTATGAGCTGAAGGAAGGTACTGAGCTGAAGGTGGAGATGATATCTCCTTTCAAGGCTTCTAAGGAATACTTCAAGCGTCTGACCATGAACCAGACCAAGAAGACGGCTAACACCGTGGAGCTGACCTTCAACGATGAGAGCAGAGAAAGAGGCGTTGACTTCCTCAATGGTCTGATTGATGCCTACAACTATCAGGCAAACATCGACAAGAACGAGATACAGAAGCGCACAGAAGACTTCATCAACAGCCGACTGGCAAAGATCTCTACAGAGTTGACCGGCAACGATACCAACCTGGAGAAGTACAAGCAGAAGAACCGTATGGTGGACATCGGACTGAACGCCAAGCAGGCTGTATTGAGTTCCGACCAGTTTGACCAGGAGTTGAACAAGGCCAATATGCAGGTGGAACTGCTCAACGAGATCGGTAAGTATATGGATCAGCCAGCCAACAAGTATCAGCCTATCCCTACCAACGTAGGTCTGGAGGATGAGAGTGCTACGGCATTGATCGGACAATACAACAGCCTTGCCCTGACCCGCAAGCAGCTGCTGCACAGTGCGAGCGAGGATTCGCCAGTGGTAACCCCTATCACAGCACAGCTGGAAGACCTGATGACTGCCATCAAGCGAGCTATGTTCCAGGCAAGAATCAATATGAAGATCCAGCGTAACAGCATCGCCGACATGGCAAGCAAATACGAGAAGACCATCGGTGTGACTCCAGAACAGGAGAAGGCATTGACACAGATCGGCCGTCAGCAGTCGGTTACCTCAGGTCTTTACCTGATGCTGCTGCAGAAGCGTGAGGAAACTTCCATGTCGCTGGCATCAACCGCCGACAAGGCAAAGATCATCGAGCCTGCAGCCTTCGTAGATAAGGTAAGCCCTAAGGGAATCATCGCATTGCTCATCGCATTCATCCTGGGTGTTGCCATCCCTGCCGGTATCATCTACCTGCGCGAACTGCTGCGCAACAAGATTCTGGGCCACGACGATGTAGAGAAACTGACTCAGCTCCCTATCATCGGAGACATCCCTACTGCCAGCGCCAACGGAAGCAAGGGTAACATCGTGATACAGGAAAACAAGAGTAACCTGATGTCGGAAATCTTCAGAGGATTGCGTACCAACCTGCAACTGGCAGGTGACGACAAGGAAAAGGTATTCATCGTGACCTCTACCACTACCGGAGAAGGCAAGACCTTCATCGCTTCGAACCTTGCCATGAGCCTCGCTCTGCTGGAAAAGAAGACCATCATGGTGGGACTCGATATCAGAAAGCCTAGAATGGCAGAACTCTTCGGCATCAGCGACCGCCAGCACGGCATCACCAACATCCTTGCCAAAGAGGAATGCAACTGGGAGGAAGTAAAAGATCAGATCGTAGCATCTGGCGTGAACCACAACTTCGACTTGCTGATGGCAGGTCCAACAGCAGCCAACCCTGGTGAACTGATGGTAAGAAAGAGCCTGAAGCAGACCATCGCTCTGCTGAAAGAGCACTACGACTATGTGATCATTGATACAGCGCCTGTAGGTCTGGTAGCAGATACCCTGCAGCTCAGCAAGTTGGCAGACAGAACCCTGTTCGTTTGCCGCGCAGACTTCTCAACCAAGTCTAGCTTCACTTACATCAACAAGCTCGATGAGCAGAAGAAACTGCCAAATATCTCAATCGTAATCAACGATATCGACCTCTCCAAGAAGAAGTTCGCATACAGTTACGGATTTGGCAAATACAGCAAAAACGGCAACCGTTCTTTCGGTTCCTACGGTTTGTTCAGCAACAACACCAATGATGACAGCATCAAGATCTAGATCTTGAATCACGATAAAAAAACGACGTGCAGCACTTGAATCAAAGTGCTGCACGTTTTTTTATGCATCAAAAAAATAGGGCGCATCACAAAAGAATCGTGACACGCCCAAATAATAGAAAATGATAATTACTATAATTAGAAGAACAAGTAGCGGTTATCCACTACGTGAGCCTTCATATAAAGCTCGTTCATGAAGTTGCCGGCATACTGCATAGCCTTCTGGCGGCACTTCTGCTCATAAGCCTTCTCATCGAACTTAACAGGACGGTTGGTCTTGCCAGTAACCTGGAAGAGATAAACACCTGCGTTACCCTTTACTGCGTTAGCTACGAAAGCGCCCTTCTTGGTAGCTGAAACAGCACCAGAAACAGCTGGCTCGCTGGCACCTGTAGCAGAAATGAAGGTTGGAGCTGCAAAAGTAATCTGATTAACGGTAGCAATCTTGGCACCCTTAGCCTTAGCAGCAGCGATGCTCTTCACACCAGCTACCTTAGCCATAATCAGCTCAGCCTTCTTGTCCTTGATGACCTCAGCCTTTACCATCTCCTTAACCTGAGGATCGCTCAAGTCGCGGTAACCGATGCGATGAATCTTATCCAATACTACTACGAGCAAGTGGTTGTTGTCGCCACACTCATACATAGGAGAAACCTCACCCTCCTTGCTCTCGAAGATCCACTTCAAGGCATCACGGGTAGAATGGATGTTGGCTACATAGTGAGTAGCTGTTGTCATATCATTCAGGTTCTGTACGCGATAACCGCTCTTGGTTGCATTCTTCAAGAGATCCTCTGACTTAGGATTAGCACTTACATAGCTAGAGAACTTGTTGAATGCTGTACGGTAAGTATCGTTAGAGAACTGAATCTCCTTCTTGATGACTGCTGCCACATACTTGGTTACCATTGCCTTGCGGTCGCAAACCTGGAGGATGACATAACCCTGACCGAGCTGAAGCTCATTGTATGCATTGACAGAAGCTGTATTCAATGTGTTGATGAATGCCTTGTTGTCCTTATCCATAGTCTGAGCATACTCATACTGCTTGGTAGTCATCCAAGCCTTCTCACCAGTCTGACCATACTTCTTAGCGAGTGCCTCGAAGTCTGCACCAGCAGCAAGAGCGCTGTGGATTGAGTCTGCCTTGGTCTTAGCCTCAGCCTGAGAAGCTGCTGCCACCTGGATGACACGATACTGGATAGAGTCTGGCAACTGCTGCTTGCTCATCAGTTTCACGATGTTCAATGTATTATCAGAAGCATTAACCTTTACTGCAGAAGTAGCACCTACAGCCATAGAATCGATAGCCGAAGCAATGTCTGATGGCCAAGCCTCCTTGCTCACTGGGATACCCAGGTAAGCTACAGTAGAAGCTGACTTGCGAACAAGCTCTGCAGGATCAGCTGCAGCAGCGAGCTGTGCATGATACTCAGCAAACTCCTTGTTGAGTGCTGCACGGTCGGTCTTGGAAGCCTCAACCTGAACATCGATGAACTTGATATCTCTGCTCTCTACAGGCTGCTTGAAACGAGCCTTCATCTCGTCATACTTAGCCTTCAGGTCGCTCTCCTCTACCTTCACCTTGTCGTCCTGAACATCAGAATAAGGGAAGGCAGCCAACTGGATCTGGCTCTCCTCGTTCTCCTCCTTGAAAGCCATCTTAGCCTCTACAGGGTTTGAAAGGAAGCAGTGTGCCAGGAGTGACTGATACTTCTGAGCCAAAGTCTGCTGACGGAGTGTCTTCTCGATGAATGACCAGTAGTTGAAAATCTTGGTGTACTGTTCCATCATCTGAGGATTAGCAGATGGGTTAGCCTTCTGAGCCTTGTAATCAGCCAGGAACTTCTGGAGAGAAGATGCGTCGAAACGACCTGTCTGCTGATTTACGAATGGAGTCTGCTGAAGCATTGGGTTTGTACCAGTCTTCAAGATATCCTGAAGCTCTGCGTCTGTTACGGTAAGACCCAACTTGCTAGCCTCCTGGGCAATGATCTGGTTCTGTACGTATGTATTCCATACCATGTCCTTCACCTGATTCATCTGCTCCTCAGGAAGGTTTTCCTGACCTTGTTGCATTTTAATAACCTCTGTGTACTCATCAACGAGCTTCTGGAAATCCTGCACGCTGATTTTCTCGCCATACACCTCACCGATTTGCTGACGCTCATTGTTCTTTGCAGAATCGCAAGAGCGGAAAGCTTCCTCAGCAATGAAGGCGAAAAGACCGAAACTGATAATACATACCAGTATCACGCCTCTTTTTCTAATTGTTCCTAATGCTGCCATTACGTTTTAATTATTATTATTATTTTATTTTTTCCTTATTAGGATTGTACTGCTTTTGATGCAAGTAGCCAATTGGTTGCAAAAATACAAAAATAATACGAGAAAAGGGAATTTTTCGGTATCTTTTTTGGCTGAAAACGCAAAAAAGTCGAAAAATTCCCTCTTCTCATCCAACTATTTGATGACGTGGAGTTTCACAAGTTCTATCTTGCGGGATGTGGACTTGATAATCTTAAACTCAAACTTGTCGAATTTAATTACTTCATTCAGCTTCGGGAAGCTCTGATATTCGTGAAGAATGAGTCCACCCAGAGTCATATACTCATCACTCTCCGGAAGATCCAGGTCGAACAGATCGTTCACCTTGTCTATTTCCAGACGAGCCGACAGCAGATAGTCGCCGTCATCGGTCTTCTTGGCTACATACTTCGCAGAATCGTGCTCATCCTCGATATCGCCGAAGATCTCTTCCACGATATCCTCCAGACTCACCAGTCCGCTGGTTCCGCCAAACTCATCTACCACAACGCCCAGCGACTTCTTCTGCTGCAGGAAGGTCTGCATCAGCTTCTGCGCCTGCATGGTCTCCGGCACGAAAGGCATCGTGCGGATATGATCCTGCCATCTCTTCGGATTGTGGAAGAGTTCAGAACTGTGGATGTAGCCCACGATATGGTCGATATCATCCTCATAGACGATGATCTTGGAGTTTCCGCTTTCGATGAACTTCTGGCGGAGTTCCTCCAGCGAGGTATCAATCTCCACCGCCTGAATCTCGGTACGTGGCACCATACAGTCGCGCACCTTGGTATCTGAGAAATCCAGGGCGTTCTGGAAAATCTTCACCTCGTCGTTGATCTCGTCCTCATTGGTGGCATTGTCGATGCTCGACTGCACCAGATAGTCAAGATCTACCTTAGAAAAGCCTTCATCCCCCTCTTCAGACTCCATCTTCATACCCACCATGCGCAGCAATCCCTTGCTGAGGAAGGTACTGAACTTGCTGATAGGCCAGAGAATGACGTAGCACAGATACGCAAACGGACTGAAGATGGACAGCAGTCGGTTTGGATTCGACTTGAAAAGCGTCTTCGGCAGGAACTCACCCGTAAACAACACGATGAGTGTAGAGAGAATGGTATCGCAGGTAACCTTGACACCATCATCCAGACCAGCAAAGATGGTATTATCAAACAGACGGGCTATCAGGATACCATATACTACGAGGGCTATATTGTTGCCCACCAGCATGGTGCTGACGAATCCGTTGGGATGATTATAAAAGAGCGACAAGAGTCGCTGCGTAAGTCCGTTTTTCTCCTTGTCCATTTCCGCCAACATACGGTTGGAGGAGACGAAGGCTATTTCCATTCCACTAAAGAATGCAGAAAACACCATCGTGATGAGGATACTCACTATCAGACTTATATCAACTTCTTCCATGATACATTATATCGTTAAAAAACATATTTCCTCCTACCCTATCAATGCATGACAGGAATGGTGGTGGCTCGTTGCGGTGTTGCCGGCTGGCGCATAGGCGCACTGGTAGAATCGGATGATGAAGTAGAAGATGAACTGCCTCCACCACCGAAGTCGTCCTTCTCGAAGCTACCCTTAGAATTGCTCACAAAATAGCGGGTCATACGCTCATCGCTCCAGAAATAGGAACCCTGAAGGGTACGCTCCGGAGTAACGAGTTTACTGAACACATGGCTGGAGAGTTCATGCTTGTTCTCATCCCAGGTGAGCTGCTCGCTGGTAAAACGAAGACCATCCTTAGTGAGGATGCGCACACGGCCATAAAGCTTCCAGACACGTTCCTGATCAAAGTAATAAGCCGTATCGCACTGGATATAACTGTTGATGTGGAACTTCTCGTCAAACTGTTCGAGCAGCATACCCTTATCAAAAATCCAGCGGGAAGGCACACGGTTGGTATTCACCTCCCATCGCTCGGTAACGATGCGGTACTTGATGACACCCGAATCACTGATGAGCGTATTGACGCCATACGAAGTCATCATCGCCACAGAGTCTCTGTTGTGGATAGCAGGCGCAGTATGTTCTACCGGATTCTGGCAGGCAACCAAAACCCAGGAAACTATGACACCTATTACTATGAAATATTTAATCTTATACATTATTATATATATAGAAGATGTGGCATCTCCCGAAGAAGACACCACAATATGGGCAGATTACTGCATCTTCCACTTCTTGAACCAATCCTCGTTGAAAGTGAATCCGATGTTCAGGCGGAAGATATTCTCCTTGATAAGTCCGGTAGCCGAATTCTTCACCCACTGGCCGCTGATATTCAACTGCGAACGGTTGTTGTAGGAGTTCATGATAGGAATACCGAAACCGGCACTTACAGAAAGCTCCTTAGGGCCATCCACGCCGTTCACCTTATAATATGGTGTAGCAAAGCTCACACCGGCACGGTAAGCCACACGCTTGAGAAAAGCACGGCTGCGCTCACCATAGCAGTACTGGAATCCGACATTCACCTTGCTGCGATCCTTATACACCCCATCGCGCAATGCCCAAGGCTCGCTGCTGTTAGCCTCGTAGGTAGGATAGCCCAGGCTGCCCCATTTCTGCAGACTGTAATCTACACCAATCTTCCACTGGTTGTTGTGATTCCACATCAAACCGGCGCCATACATCGTAGGCAACTCGTAGGCATTCTTGATGCTGAAGGCAAGTGTATCAGATGTACTGGTCTGCACATTGGAAGAAATGATGCTCATATCGGCATCGGCATGCAGGTTATGACCTGGCGAATAAGTGACACCCAGGGTTACCTCATCCTTCTTCGACAACTTCTGGGTATATTGCACACCCAGGTCGATCTTGTAGTTGTTCACACGAGTACCATAGGTGCGGTAAAGAGACTTATAATAGCTGTTGCTATAGTAGTTCTGCACGGTTCTGTCGATGGAACCCCAGATATAGCCAATATTGGCACCGACAGACAAGCCCTTGAGCGGAGACCAGCCGGCACCCACATATACCTGATGCAAACCGCCTTCACCCTCGTAGGAGTTGGTGTAGGTAACATCCTTGTCGTTCTTGTTCACCCATCCGCTGGTAGAATAGTTGTATCCCACGTTGGTGAAAGGGATAATACCGAAACTCATACCCAGATGGCGGAAGAGGCGGAAGCCTGCTACCACATATTCGAGATTGGAGTTATTGGCATTCTTCTTCACCCCGTTCTCGTTGAAGTTGGTTACCTGACCCGAGATACCTGCATCCAGGATGAAAGTCATGGAGTCGATGGCAGCATAGGAAGCAGGGTTCAGATAGTTAATCTGATTATGCTCATGAAAACCAAGTCCAACACCATTCATACCACGGTTGAAGCCAGAAGTCTGTTCAGACAAAACGCCTAAACCATACTGGCTGTATGGAGAATTAGTACCGCTTTGGGCATTAACCATAAGAGTAGAACCCAACAAGAGGGCTGCTAAAATAAACTTTCTCATTTATATATAAATCAGTCAAAATTATATTCAGAGTGCAAAAGTATTAAAAAAAATCTAGAAAAAAGAAGGATATTCCAAAATAATAAGTTATTTTTGCATCGTGAAACGATTTAAGCATATTTTTGGCGTCATTTTAGCGGTTATTTTAACCAATTTAACTACTAATGTGACAGCACAGGATTTTTCAGGCTATCAGACTCCTGACATTTCTGTGCAGAACAGTCGTGTCAATGAGGATGCTACATCCTGGCTCGACTCGGTAGATATTTCGCTCCTCACCTGCGGACCAGGCAACGAGGTATGGTCGTACTACGGTCATTCAGCCCTGCGCATCCAGGACAAGATGCACGGAAGCGACGTGGCAGTCAACTGGGGCATGTTCAGTTTCAGGCAGAACTTCTTCATCCTGCGCTTCGTATTCGGACTCACCGACTACCAGATCGGCATTTACCCAATGACCGACTTCCTCGCCGAATATGCAGCAGAAGGAAGATGGGTACGCCAGCAGCGCATCAATCTCTCCAGGGACGAGAAGATCAACATCCTGCATGCCATCGAGGAGAATGCCAAGCCGGAGAACCGTACCTACCGGTACAACTTCTTCTTCGACAACTGCACCACCCGTGCAAGGGAGATGATTCTCACCAACATCGGTTACTGCAACACCAACTTTGATGATAAGGAAACCCAATCCACCTATCGCCAGGAAATCCACAAGCTGAACGGAGACCACCGATGGAGCCGTTTCGGCAACGACCTGCTCCTGGGCTATCTTTCCGACCGGCCTATCAGCAAGCGTGAATGGGAGTTCCTGCCGGACAACCTGAGCCGTGACTTTGCCACAGAAGGCAGAAAAGACAATATGAATGCGACCCAGGATCTGGCAAGCACCCGATACTACAACGGCAAGGAGGGCTATATCACGATGGTAGATAGCACCAGCTACCTGATACCGAAGCAGGCACAGGTGACAGAATCGGAACCCATCACCCCAATCATGGTGGCAACATTCATCGCCATCATCATCATAGGCGTGAGCATCATCGAATGGCGCAAGAAGAAGAACTTCTGGGGGTTTGATGCCTTCCTGCTCATCTTGACGGGTCTGCCGGGCATTATCCTCTTTGCGATGATCTTCTCGCAGCACCCTACCGTGCAGATCAACTTCCAGCTTCTGCTGCTGAACCCAGTGAACCTCATCTTCGCTTGGAAAACCATCTCGAAGATGAGAAAAGGCAAGCTCTACTGGTATTACGAGGTATGGGGATGGTGCCTGCTCGTAGCATTGCTCCTGCAAATCTGGCAGAGCTATGCCGAAGGAATGAGCACTTTGGCATTCTCTTTGCTGATGAGATATGCGATTAAGTCAACCCTGCTCGACCTCAACAGCAGCAAGCTGGCTATACAGAAACAATTAATGAATAAACTCAGAAAAGACAAGTAGAGACACTTCTCCAAACCGAAACAGAGAGAAGATGCTCTAAAAAAGACTTTCAAAAGTTACATAAATAAAGGAAATAAAATGATGGTAAACAGATATATCACAGCCCTTTTGGTTGTCCTGGCGGCAACCGGCATGGAGGCGCAGACTTATCAGCAGGCGCTGAAGTTTGCGCTCACGGATATATCCTACGATGAATTCATCCAGCAACCGGAGGCGAAGGCATTGGAGGAGGACATCCTCTATGTCATCAAAGCCATCAAGCAGGCTTCCGAAGAGGAAAACATGTCAGAGCATCATTACCATCAGGCAGCTGTGCTTGCAGCTGTCAAGACTGACATTCTGACAGATTCACATTTAAATATTTGTTTTCACCCCGTTGTGGTGCATAAGTACAAAGCACCCTTCGGAAGCATTGTTATTCGAGGTCCAAACTGCTGATTATGTGCTTTCTGACTGCAAAACTAGCAAGAAATGCAGCCAGAAAGGGCAATAATTGGTAAAATATTGCAGATTTACAGATATTTTTTGTATTTTTGCAAGCTAGTAAACAAACAACAGGAAAAAGCAGAAGAGGAAAAAGGACTGACAGACCACATTTGTCTTAGCTCCTAAAACTCCCTAACTTCTCTAACTCCTATATCATACATCGAATAATAATAAAAAATAAATATACAATGAACTTTAACAAAATTCTTCAGTCATTGTTTGGCAACAAGTCAACTCGCGATATGAAGTTGATCCAGCCAATCGTAGAGAAAGTCAAGGCAGAATACCCTAAGATGAATGCCTTGAGCAATGACGAACTTCGTGCAAAAACAAAGGAACTCCAGAAGTACGTACAGGAGTACGCTAAGGAAGAGAAGGCTAAGATTGCCGAACTCAAAGCTAAGATCGAGGACACTCCTATCGACGAGCGTGAAGGTATCTTCAACCAGATCGACAAGTTGGAGCAGGAAGTACTCGACAAGTATGAGGTTGCACTCAACGAGGTTTTGCCTCAGGTTTTCGCTATCGTAAAGGATACAGCACGCCGCTTCGCTGAGAACGAGGAGACCGTAGTTACTGCTACAGACTTCGACCGCGAGCTGGCTTCAAACCCAGCCAACGACTTCGTGACCATCGACGGTGACAAGGCTATCTATCACAACCACTGGACTGCCGGCGGCAACGATATGAAGTGGGAAATGATCCACTACGACGTTCAGCTCTTCGGTGGTGTCGTTCTGCACCAGGGTAAGATTGCCGAGATGGCTACTGGTGAGGGTAAGACCCTCGTAGGTACCACCCCTATCTTCCTCAACGCATTGACTGGTAACGGTGTACACGTAGTAACCGTGAACGACTACCTGGCTAAGCGTGACTCTGAATGGATGGGACCTCTCTATATGTTCCACGGCCTCTCTGTAGATTGTATCGACAAGCATCGTCCTAACTCCGACGAGCGCCGCAAGGCATATATGGCAGACATCACCTTCGGTACCAACAATGAGTTTGGTTTCGACTACCTGCGTGATAACATGGCTACCAACCCTAGCGACCTGGTACAGCGCCAGCACAACTACGCCATCGTCGATGAGGTTGACTCCGTGCTGATCGATGATGCCCGTACTCCATTGATCATCTCTGGTCCTATTCCAAAGGGCGACGACCAGATGTTCGAGCAGTACCAGCCACTGGTAGAGAAGCTCTACGAGGTACAGCGCAAGCAGGCTACCGAGTTGCTCGCCGAGGCTAAGCAGAAGATTACAGAGGGCGGCAAGACCAAGAACCAGCAGATGCTCGAGGAAGGTTTCCTCTCACTCTACCGTTCTTACAAGGCGCTGCCTAAGAACAAGCCATTGATCAAGTACCTCTCTGAGGAGGGTATCAAGGCAGGATTGCTCAAGACCGAGGAATTCTATATGGCAAACAACAACCGTGAGATGCCTAAGGCTGTTGAGCCTTTGTACTTCGTGGTTGATGAGAAGCTGAACTCTGCCGACCTGACCGATAAGGGTACAGAGTGGTTGGCTAAGCAGGTGAACGATAGAGAGCTCTTCGTATTGCCTGATATCACTACACAGATGAGTGAACTGGAAGCTCGCACAGACATCTCAGACCAGGAGCGTCTGGATATCAAGGACGAGTTGCTGGCTCACTACGGCGTACAGAGCGAGCGTGTTCACACCTTGCAGCAGCTCTTGAAGGCTTACACCATGTTTAATAAGGACGATGAGTATGTTGTCATGGACGGTCAGGTGAAGATCGTGGATGAGCAGACAGGTCGTATCATGGAGGGTCGCCGCTGGAGCGATGGCTTGCACCAGGCTGTAGAGGCTAAGGAGCATGTAAAGGTAGAGGCTGCAACACAGACCTTCGCTACCATCACACTCCAGAACTACTTCCGTATGTACCACAAGCTCGCAGGTATGACCGGTACGGCAAGCACCGAGTCTGGTGAGTTCTGGGATATCTATAAGCTCGATGTAGTTGAGATTCCTACCAACCGCCCTATCCTGCGTAAGGACTTGGATGACCGTGTATATAAGACTGCCCGCGAGAAGTATCGTGCCGTCATCGATGAGATTGAGGAGACACGCAATGCTGGTCGCCCAGTATTGGTTGGTACCACATCTGTAGAAATCTCTGAGTTGTTGAGCAAGATGTTGAAGATGCGCAACATTCCTCATAATGTATTGAACGCCAAGCTGCACCAGCAGGAGGCTCAGATCGTAGCCGAGGCTGGTCGCTCAGTAAATGGCAAGGGTGCCGTAACCATCGCTACCAACATGGCAGGTCGTGGTACCGATATCAAGCTGACCCCAGAGGTGAAGGCTGCAGGTGGTCTCGCCATCATCGGTACAGAGCGTCATGAGAGCCGCCGTGTTGACCGCCAGCTCCGTGGTCGTGCCGGACGTCAGGGTGACCCAGGTTCTTCTGTATTCTATGTATCATTGGAGGATAAGCTGATGCGTCTGTTCGCTTCTGAGCGTATTGCCAAGGTAATGGACCGTCTCGGTTTCGAGGATGGCGAACGTATCGAAAGCCCAATGATCAGCAAGAGCATCGAGCGTGCACAGCGCAAGGTTGAGGAGAACAACTTCGGTATCCGTAAGCACCTCTTGGAGTATGATGACGTGATGAACCGTCAGCGTACCGTTATCTACGAAAAGCGTCGCCACGCCCTGATGGGTGAGCGTATCGGTATGGATATCGCCAACGTAATCTGGGACCGCGTACTGAACATCGTGAACAACAACGACTTCACCGGTGCCAAGGAAGAGTTCCTGAAGGTTCTCGCCATGGAGATTCCTTTCACAGAGGAGGAATACGAGAACGGCAGACGCGACGAGATGGCAGAGCGTGCCTTCCAGGAGGCTATGGCTGCCTTCAAGCGCAAGACCGACCGCATCCAGGCTACAGCAATGCCTATCATCAAGCAGGTGTATGAAAACCAGGGTGCGATGTACGAGCGCATCATGGTGCCTATCACCGACGGCAAGCGTATGTACAACATCGCATGCAACCTGAAGGAAGCTTACGAGACTGAGGCAAAGAACGTAGTGAAGGAGTTCGAGAAGAGCGTAGTACTCCACATCATCGATGATGACTGGAAGGAGAACCTCCGCAAGCTCGATGAGTTGAAGCACTCTGTACAGAATGCCAGCTACGAGCAGAAGGACCCATTGCTCATCTTCAAGTTGGAGAGTGCAAAGGTATGGGACGCTATGATCAATGATATGAACGACCGCATCGCCAGCATCCTGATGCGTGGTCAGATTCCTGTCATGGAGCAGGAGCAGCCAGTTCAGGAGGCAGCACCAGAGCAGCACACCCAGCAGAACTACGTAGAGAGCAAGGTGGATATCGATGCAGAGCGTGCAGCACAGGAGGCAGCAGCCAACCAGGATACCCGAGAGGGAGCTGACCAGGTGAACCGCACTCCATACCGTGCCGAGCATATGCCTCGTCCTAACGATCCATGTCCATGCGGCAGCGGAAAGAAGTTCAAGAACTGCCACGGCAGAAACATCTAATCACCAGAAAGGATGATAAGTGATGACAACGAAATCTTGCCATCACAAGAAATAATGATAAGAATACCTAGATTTGATGATACTCTCATCATTTCTAGGTATTTTTGTTATAAATAACTTCATTGCTACCGAGTTGCAAATAATTATTAGTATTTTTGCAGTCGAAAAGAAAAAAGAGCTGGCAATAAAGCCAGTTTCTAGAGAAAATAAGGTTAATTCAAGGAAAGATATATGAAATTATCAGAACTTAAAACAGGTGAAAGCGCCGTTATCGTCAAGGTTTCAGGACACGGTGGCTTCAGAAAGAGAGTCATTGAGATGGGATTCATCAAGGGAAAGAAGGTTGATGTGCTCCTGAACGCCCCACTCCAGGACCCTGTGAAATACAAGATTATGGGTTACGAGGTGTCACTCCGACACAGCGAAGCTGACCATATCGAGGTGGTTTCCATCGAGGAAGCCAAGCATGATGCACAGCTCTGCAAGGCGGAAGAAGAAGACCGCCAGCAGGTAATTGACTCAAAAGTAGTAGATTCCAACGATAGCGACGAGCAGGCGCTCGGCGACAAGATGCTCGTGGCAGAAAGAAAAGACTCTGCCAGCAACGAAGCCTTGGCAGAACAGGAAGCAGAAAGACTCCACCGCGTCATCAACGTGGCACTGGTGGGAAATCCAAACTGCGGAAAGACTTCATTGTTCAACTTCGCATCGGGTGCTCACGAACGTGTGGGCAACTACAGCGGAGTAACCGTGGATGCCAAGGTGGGCGAAGCTGAATACAACGGCTATCACTTCAATCTGGTAGATTTGCCGGGCACCTATTCGCTTTCAGCCTATTCTCCAGAAGAACTCTATGTACGCAAGCAGCTCATCGAGCATACGCCGGATATCGTCATCAACGTCATCGACACCAGCAACCTGGAGCGCAACCTCTATCTCACCACTCAGTTGATAGACATGCACATCCGCATGGTCTGTGCCCTCAACATGTTTGATGAAACCGAAAAGCGTGGCGATAACATCGACTACGACAAACTGGGCGAACTCTTCGGTATCTCGATGATTCCTACCGTCTTCACCAATGGTCGAGGCGTGGATAAGCTCTTCGAGACTATCATCGAACTCTACGAAGGCAAGGAAGATTCCAGCGCTCACTATCGCCATATCCACATCAACCACGGACATGAGATAGAGCACGGCATCGAGCATATCCAGAAATATCTGAAGGCAGATGATTCCATCCGCCAGCGCTACTCTACCCGTTACCTCTCCATCAAGTTGTTGGAGAATGATAAGCACGCAGAGGAATACATAAGTCATCTGAAATCGGCCAAGGAAATCTTCGCAGCCCGCAATGAGGCAGCCAAGCGTGTGAAGGAAGAGACTCTGGAAGATAGCGAAACCGCCATCATGGATGCCAAATACGGTTTTATCCATGGCGCATTGCAGGAAGCGGGCTATGAACCGGGCAAGGCAAAGGATACCTATCAGGTAACCCATCTCATCGACAGCATCCTGACCAATAAATATGTAGGCTTCCCTATCTTCGTCCTCCTGCTGTTCATCATGTTCTCAGCCACCTTCGTGCTGGGCGAGATTCCTAAGGGATGGATTGAGGACGGCGTGGCATGGCTGGGCGAGTTCATCAGCAATACAATGCCGGATGGACCAGTGAAGGATATGCTGGTAGATGGTGTGATTGGTGGTGTTGGTGCGGTCATCGTATTCCTGCCACAGATTCTGATTCTGTATTTCTTCATTTCTTATATGGAGGATTCGGGATATATGGCTCGTGCCGCCTTCATCATGGATAAGCTGATGCACAAGATGGGCCTACATGGCAAGTCATTCATCCCGCTGATTATGGGATTCGGCTGTAACGTACCAGCCGTGATGGCAACAAGAACCATCGAGAGTCACCGTTCCCGTCTGATAACGATGCTGATATTGCCATTGATGAGCTGTTCGGCTCGCCTGCCAATCTACATCATGGTCATCGGAACATTCTTTGCCATCCAATACCGTTCGCTCATCATGGTATCGCTCTATCTCATCGGCATCTTCCTTGCGGTGATATTGAGCCGCATCTTTGCCAGTTTCGTGGTGAAGGGCGAAGATACTCCATTCGTAATGGAGCTGCCTCCTTACCGCTTCCCTACCTGGAAGGCGATAGGCCGCCATACCTGGGAAAAGGGTAAGCAGTATCTGAAGAAGATGGGTGGCATCATCCTCGTGGCAAGTATCATCGTCTGGGCTTTGGGCTACTTCCCTCACAATGAGGAACTTGACAACCAGGCACAGCAGGAGCAGAGCTATATCGGCAGAATCGGTAAGACCATCGAGCCTATCTTTACCCCACAGGGTTTTGACTGGAAGTTAGATGTGGGCTTGGTTTCCGGTGTAGGTGCCAAGGAGATTGTAGCCTCAACAATGGGCGTGCTCTACAGCAACAACGACAGTTTCTCTGATGATCAGGATTACAACGATGAAGACGGAAAATACGAGGTTTTGAAGAAGCAGATGACTTCTGATTTGAAGAAGACCTACGGTTACAGCGATGCCGAGGCGGAATCTAAGGCAACGCTCACCGCCTACTGTTTCCTCCTCTTCGTATTGCTCTACTTCCCTTGCATCGCCACGATAGCAGCCATCAAGGGCGAGACGGGCAGTTGGAAATGGGCAGGCTTCGCCGCCGGCTACACCACGCTATTGGCATGGGTAGTATCAGCCCTGGTCTTCCAGATAGGAAGCTTGTTCATCTAATATAACAACGTAAATTCAAACAAAAAGGGTGTGACTAGTCGATTAGTCACACCCTTTTTGTTTGTTGCTCATAAGAATGAAGGCCGTTCTTACCTGCAGGAAATGTCAGGAGTAGCAGGAAAGTTCTTGGTAAGCCATAAGAAAAATGTTTCTGTCCCTAATAGAAATCTATGTTCAGCAGTATTGAACCTATGTTCAGCAGTGTTGAACTTATGTTCAGCAGTGTTGAACTTACATTCAGCAGTGTTGAACATAGAATTCCATTAAGGGCAGAAACAATTATCATTAAGGGCAGAAACAATTACCATTAAGGATAAAAAGAAATATCGTGGTGGATAACATCACTATGAATCATATTCGCCAGCAGTCAAGATATTCTCTTTTCCACCTTTGCGGCAACAAACGCGATCATCAGACCCAGGCAGGCGGCAATACTGATGGCGATGCGGAGACCGGTAGCCTCAGCAAGCCATCCGATAACCGGTGGTCCTACCAGGAAACCGAAGAAACTGATGCTCGAAACGATGGTGATGGCAATGCTCGCCTTGATGGTTCCCAGTTTTCCGGCGATACTGTAACAGATAGGCACCGATGAAGAGATGCCGAAACCTACCAGCAGGAAGCCCAAAGTGGCAGGAATCAGATAAGGCAAGGCAGCAGCCAGCCACAAACCGCCCAATATCAAAGCACCACAAACCTTCAACACCCTGGCTGGGCCGTATTTCGTAACAAAGCCATCGGCAAGGAATCTACCCAGAGTCATCGCTCCCATACCTGCCACATAGCCCGCACGGATAAAAGCCTCATCGGGTTTTACTACTGATGAGAAATACACACCACTCCAATCGTAAACAGTACCTTCACAGAACATGCCGGCAAATCCCATCAATCCCAGGAGAAACAGAATCGGGTCAATGGTCTTGAAAGAGAACTTCGGCACATCCTCCTCTTCAGCCTTTGCCGTAGCATCATCTACCAGATATCTGAATCCGATGGCGATAATGAGAAGACTCATCACCAAGACAGCTCCAAAGTGAACCTCTATCGGAAGCAGGGTATTGGCAAAGACGGCTCCGATGATACCGCCCGAGAATCCGCCCAAACTCCACAGACCATGAAAAGAAGACATGATGTTGCGCCCATACATTTTCTCCACCAGACAAGCCTGCGTATTGGTAGCGATGTTCATCAGATTCGCCATCATTCCGAAAGCCATCAGAGAAAGAATCAGCTGGAACACCGTACTGCTGCTTCCCATACAGAACAACACGAAAGCATAGAGCACCTCAGCAAGCAGAATCATCTTCCTGCTGCCAAACTTACTCACCAAAACGCCCGAGAAAGCCATCATCAGAAGCTGGCCGATAGGAATGGCAAAAAGCACCGTTCCCAACTGGCCGTTGCTCAAGTGCAACATCTGTTTAACATCCGGAATACGGCTTGCCCAACTGGCAAACACCACTCCCGGCACAAAATA
Organism: Segatella copri; assembly: GCF_002224675.1. Classification (GTDB taxonomy): domain Bacteria; phylum Bacteroidota; class Bacteroidia; order Bacteroidales; family Bacteroidaceae; genus Prevotella; species Prevotella copri_U. The sequence goes on from NZ_NMPZ01000014.1 coordinate 23,249, forward strand.
ATAAGCCGCAACAGCCACTCGCTTGCGGGCTAAATCTCCCAAGTGATTCAAACTTACAGTCATCCCTATTAATACCTTTATTTATATATACCTATTTTATTTGCGGCTGCAAAATTACAAAAAAAAGCAGAAAAAGAGTGATATTTGAACAAAAAATATAGCTCGGTATGAGATTTTTGACGTACCTTTGCACTCAGAAAAAGAATTAAAAACAAACTAGCAATGAAGAAACAAACACTGATTACCCTGGCACTCGTCATGCAGCAGCTTTCTGCATTGCCTTGCGTCTTCTAAATATCGTAAGTACTTGCGTCATATATCAGAACATATCTGTGTGGCAATAGGTGGCAACAAGAAAGCACCTTATTGCCACCCATTATTCTATCTGAATCAACCACTTACACATCAGCGTGGTAGATGTGGCATTAAATTAGAAAAAACTTTTTTCTATATATACTGCAAAATCATATTCACCATTGTGTCCAGATAGCCTTTATCATCCTTAAACAGCACATGATTCTTTTGGAATTCACCTTTCTCAAATGGATTCTTCAACCAAAACTCCACCTGCTCCATTGGTGTATTGCTGATAATGAAACTGTTCAACATCAGGTGAGCGTTGCCCAACTGAGAAGCCACTTCTGTCTGTAAATACTTGAAGAGTTGAATCTTATCATCCTCCAATCCTTTAAGATTGCGAATACCTTTCGGGTCGATGAAGGTGATGTATTGCTTCTCTCCATCCAATATCCATAAGATAAAATCAGGATAGAAGTTGTTTGCATCAAAGAAACCCAATCCCCTCTTGCTCTCATTGCGAAGCAGATAAACCTGCTTACCAGCCAGCACATCGTCTTGATGAACCCTACAATATTCACGGAAGGAAGTAACAAAGTTCTGTTCTCCTAAGTTTAATGCCACAGGAGACACCTTCAACGTTGGCTCACCAGTTACAACATCTACATAAGGACGATTACCATTGACATCTTTCTCTGCAAGGAAGACCAAAGGTTTATACAGATGTTCCTCCACATTCAAAGCCTTGAAATAAGGAGCATCAAGAACTAAGTCTTTACCAAATTCATTGGTCTCCACCTGCTCCTGCAATATTTTCAAATAATCCACCACATTATACAAGTCGTTACGAACCTCTATTTCATATTCGTCAGGCATACCTATATTATAATAGGTAACGCGTGTCTCCTTCAGATGTTTTTGCTCTTCCTTCGACTTGGCCTTCTTGTAAGCCATATCCATATAGCCACGGAGCAGACTGATTGTAACATCCTGCCACAACTCCACATTCTTTCCGAAATCATGAAAGTTCAAACGGTCTTCAGGAATTGACAATTCGTACCAGGAAGGATTTGCCATCAGATACTTCAAGTCTTCCAATCGCAATTTCAGATTATACCAACCTCGCTCTGCCTTCATACCCTGCAAGGCAAAGAACACTTCCGTCCAGTCTATCCAATTCAGATGCTCCTGTCCCAAAACACCAATATAGCGACTTGCTGCATTAGCAGTTTGAACATTCTTGCTTCTCAGCAAATCCACCTTTGGATATTTGTCCAGTTTTACATTCACCTTTTTCATCAGGCTTTCATCGGCAGGTTCCACCACGGCAGACTTCTTGAAGTTATAGCCATCCACGACTTTCGGCAATGAGAGATGAAGAGCATCTAAATCAACAGACTTAATGGTTTTGATGACAATCTTCTCATAGTCTATCTCATTGGTAGGTAAACCTTCATCCTCCAAATATGCCTTGAAGGCTTCCATATAATCAGCCCGCACGCCAAAGATATTCAGAGTCTCTATGGTTGACAAATTCTTTGGAATCATCTCTTCCTGATAGCAGGCATCCAGCATCTTGCTTCGCTTCAGGGAATATCTATATCCCTTCAGACGAACGCCACGACCGAAAAGCTGAATTATCTCAGAACCTTCGCTGCGTCCCACATTCATCAGACCCATCACGGAAACTCGCCAACTGCTCCATCCCTCAGTAAACTTCTTGGAACCAATCAGGATGTTGACGGTTGAATCTTGAGAATTGATATTGTTGAAGAGGCTGGAAGTTCCGAATGCTTTCGTTTCACAAAGAAATCCTTTATCCTGCAAGAGTTTCAGCAATTCCTTACCATCACCCACATTGATGACGCCGAAATAATCCTTAGTACTTCCTACTCTCAATCCAATCTCCTCAAAACCTCCTTTTTGAAGATCGATATGAAGTTGGGCACTATGGATATTGGAGTGGAAAAGATCCCGCAGGATAGCATCGTAGATATTCTCGGCAAACTTCTGTTTGTCATCTTCTACGAGATAACCACCTTTAAGCGCCAGGAAAGAATTGCCAAATACAGAATAACCATTCTTTGTTTTCAATCCATCTTCCGAACTGAGCAAACGACGGATATAACCTGAAAACTCTGTACGATTCCGGATAAAATCCTGCAAGAACAAGAGTATCTGAGTTACATCCGATACCTGATTCTTATTTTCCTTGCTCACAGCCTTTACGCTACTTCCCACAAATATTCCCAAAGGCTTTTCCACCAGAAACCTGTTATGAATCCGCATATCACTCTGATAGATTTTAGTCTGTTCATAAAGACATAGCAAATATGCCGTGAGATACATATTGAGCAAATCATCATCATTCCAGTCGTTCATATTCATGATACGATAATCCTTGCCATATCCATCGGCATAGAAATAACGATAGGAATAATCAAAAAGTGTTGCCTTACCATATTGGTCAAACATCGCCTTCCGGTCTTTGGCATTACTCTTTGCAGAAATGGCTTGACCAAAGGTAGCGGAATACTCAAAAGAGAAGCCTTCCTCGGTCAACTTCTGGCGATACCCCATCCAGACATCGCCACTGGAACCTTTGTGACCTTCATCTACCAATACCAGGTTGTTGCCCTCGAAAGCCTCAACAGCTACCGTTTTATCTCCATCCTTATCTGCCAATTTATTGATATCGATGATTTCTACAGCCTTGCCTTGAAACAAACCACCAACACCTTGCTTGCTGAACATAGCAACATCCATATTAGAAGCCTTCAACTCTTCATAATGCTGACGACTCAATCCTTCATTTGGAGTCAATACGATGATGCGGTTGAGTTTCTTGGCATGATGAATCCTGGCATACTCCTGATATTGCTTGATGTTGACATGCATCAGCAGAGTCTTACCTGAACCTGTTGCATTCCAATAAGCCAACTTATTCAAGTCATCAACTGTAAAGTCGGGCAACTCGTGCCAGGTTTCTGCACGATGATTGAAGTCATCATGCAGAAAACGATTCAGGTTGTCGCAAAGTGCCTGCGGATTACTGAAATACTGGTCGAGATAGATTTCCGTGAACAAGAGGGATAGATACTGGAAGTACTTCCACTTGATTGGTTCACTTCGCTTCTCGTTAATCTCATCAGTAAACTTCACGATATGCTGGTCATAAAAGTACAACTGTTCTATGGACAAAGGACCTGTAGCATAGAGCTTATGACAAAGCTCATGATAGAGTTTTGACTCGTGGTCATCATTCAATCCTTCGTATGCAGGATCCTTGAGATCACGAGACCAAGCCTCCAAGTCCTTACAGCCAAACAGCTGCAAGATATAATGAAACAGGACCAGTGCCTGCTGCAGTTTTCCTTTTTTCTGTATTTTCTTAGCCATAATAAGACCTATTCAAACATTCTCTTCTTAAATTCTTCCTCAATGAGTACTACTTTCCAATGCTCCTCATCCGTCTTGATATTCGGTAATGTATTATCACCATTTACATAAATCTTATCGAACTCTGAGTCTGTGGTGCAGTAGGCTTGCTTACGGAAGAATTCATTCAAGTCTTCGTTGCTCACCTTGTTGCAGTTTCTCCAAATCACGAGAGTTCGCTCATTGCCGATATGGGTAGTTCCTTCCACCACACAGTAGCCATCCTTAGGATAACGGAGCGTCTCAACATTCAGACCGATAAGGTAATTGAATGTTTCCACCATATCAACATGGGTATCTACCAACTCATTATCCTTGGTTGTCTTGATAGACATGGCAAACGGATTCTTAAACCATTCCAGGTTGAAGAGATCTCCCTTGGTTTCTGTATCGAGCATATAACGAAGGAAATAGGTTTCCTCGAAATCTCCCTTGCCATTCTCGTTATCGAAGTCGAGTCGCTGGTTCTTCGGCTGCAAATTATTTAGGGTATCCTCATATTGCTCCAGACGGATGTACTTGAAGCATTGAGAAATGCCTTTACGAGAAACAGGCTTGCCATCCTTCCAATCCTCGGAATAGATTACTTTTTCAATGCGAGGCTTGGTTACAGAATTGAAGTATTCCGCCATTTCGCAGAGGATATACTTGCGATTTCCGGTGTCTTCTCTGTTGAGATTGATGACCGCATGACCTGTTGTACCAGAGCCAGCAAAATAATCCATTATTACAGATTGTTTGTTCGCACCTATAAGCACTATCTGCCTTATCAATCTAGAAGGTTTGGGTGATTTAAAAGGAGGCTGTCCAAATAAATCTTTAATTTCTTTACGAGCTTCATCATTATGTCCACATTCTTCATAACTCCAATAAGAAGTAGGAACAACACCTTGCTGAACTTCATTTAAATAGCGCTTCAACTGTGGTGCTCCATTTCCATCTAACCCAAAATACACTCTTGTTTCTTTTATCCATTCTTGAATTCTCTCTCTATTAGTCATCCAAGAACGACCTTTAGGAGGATAATATATTTTATTTGTTTTAGGATTTTCTATAGGAAAATCATAATTAGCAGAATAAGTTCTAACAGACAAATTATCCGGACGCCATCTGCCTTTACCATCATTACTATCATATTTATACAAAGAGTTTTGCTTTTCTGTTCTTGGCAAAAGATTCCTTATAAATGATGAACTTCTTCGATAAACTAATATATAATCTAAAACACTAGAAAATGTTTTCGAGTCATTAGCTGAAGCATAATTTTTATGCCACATTGATTGCGAAATAAAATTACCTTGTCCAAAAATTGAATCCAACAACTCTTTATAATTTGACTGTTCATTATCGTCGATAGAAGAAAACAGCACGCCATCTTTTGCAATAAGAGACAATCCACTAATTGTTTTATTAGACAACATTGTCAGCCAGGATGAATTTTTCAAACTATCCTTATACATAAAATCGTCACCATCAGTATTATAAGGCGGATCAATATAAACACATTTCACAGTCTCACGATACTTCTCCTGCAACAATTCCAGAGCCTGGAAGTTCTCACTATTAATCAGCAATCCATTACACTCCTCATCTACTTTCTCCATACTTCCCACGAGTTTATGCTTGAACTCGACACTAAAGAACTTAGTGTCAAGCACAAGGAACGGATTGTCTTCCAGGAACTTTTCTGTTAATGGCTCACAATAGCCCTCGGTCATCATATCCCCTTTGATTTCATCGATGGCAAAGAGGCGAACCCATTCTTTACGCTGCTCATCATTAGCAATAATCTCTGGGTAAAGGGTACGAGGAATTCGGTCGAGTGTGATACAATAATCACAACCGACTACAAACTTTTTCTTGAGCCACAACTTCTTTTGGAAATCTTCGAGCTGGGCAAGGAAGGTGATAATCTTCTCTCCTACCAACTTGATGGCTTTCACTTGTGCCAAATGCTCCATGATATGAGTAGCATCCAAATCATCCAAAAACATTACCTCGTTTTTGATATAGAAATCAAGTTCTCTACGAAGGAAGCCGCCCAAGTCTTTGTGGATGAAATAATCAAAATTGTTCTTTGCCGTATAGTCTTGCAGATGCTTCATCAGCAAAGTGCGTTCCTTATTCTTTTCTGTTGGCACCTTTTCATTGACCAACTCTGCAAAGTCGGCATATTTTCCTTCTGCAAACGAAGAAATAATCTTAGCCTCAGCATCCTTGATAAGTGCATCCTGCTTGGTAGTCTTCGGCATCAACTCATAAGTAAAGAAGATGTTAAGCTCACCATCTTCCTCTGCGATACAGTCCGCTTCACAAAGTTGGAAACGGCGCTCCATATTGTTGGCAGCCTTGTTGTTGTTCTGCTCTGTATCCGCATCACGAAGAACAAAGTGTACCTTACGACGGCTGGTCGGCAACACGAACGAGTAATTCTTGAAATACTCAGAAGTCTTGATGTAATACTGGTCGGCATTTGCCCAATACAACTTCACTTCCTCTCCGCTATAAGGAATGGCATAGGCATCGTCCTTATAGCGACGTTTAGAGATAAAATCGCCACCCTCATAATAACGGCTAAAGAATTTAGCCAAATGAGAAAACACCTCATTCTCCATGGCAGAAATATCAGTTCCTGCAGAAGTTTGAGTCTTCAAAATCTTTGTAATTTCAGGAACAAGGCGATTGTTCAAGAACGCCTCGATATCCTTACGCTTCTGATTCATGATGCGATATATACCAAAGTCGAGTTCGGCTTGGTCGAGTTGCAGTATTTCTGCAAGTATATCTCTAAATTTCTGTTCGTATAGTGTCATTGTTTATTCCTTAGTTATATTATTTTTGCTTTGATTCCGATTCATTTCTTTAAAGTCCAATGCACGCAGAAGAGTTCTTCTTCCGTAATATGCTGCTGGATAAATGCCTTCACTTTGTCTATCATTCCGTCTCGCTTCTCCTCTATCTCATCTTCGAGATTAAAGATTTCGGCTCGCTTACGCTTCTGCTGACGAGTAAGGGTATTCAAATCCTTTTCCAGGGTCAATGTTTGCTGTGCATTCTCCGAACGACTCAAAAGTCTTTTCTTCTCCTTGATTTTAGCCTTGATGTCTTTCAGTTCATTCTCCAAAGTGAGCTGCTGGTCTTCTGCCCATTTCTCGATATGCTGAATTTCAGCATCAAGCAAAGCCTTGTTTCGTTCTTCTATCTGAACGGTCAAGGCTGCTCGCCGGTTATCATACAGGGAAGCCAACTTCTGACTTGCTTCCTCCTGCACACGAACATTTCCGGTACTTATCGTTGGAACATTCAATAGTTTTTCAGCAAACTCCTGACCCAAAGCCGTTCCATCTTCCGCAAGTGCCGTCAGCACAATGTGCTGTTCCTGTTGCCCTTCGGATATAAAAGAAACAAGATGAGCCTGTAGCCATCCACTTTCATAAGCACATTGTTCTATATCTGCCACCTTATAACGGTATAGGCTATAATCGAAGAGGAGATTTTGCTGGCTTTGTATATTCTGCTTACACAAGGCAATGACCTTTTGAGCCAAAGGATGAGACAAACGATAATTGATGTATTGCGATTGCAGCGTCGTTATCTGATACATGCCACATTCTGCTGCCACATCAGGATAAGGATTGTGCTTCAAGCGAAAGACGAGATTGGTTTCATCTACTACTTCTACATTCTCCTTACCAAGCGTAGCAATGGTTATCGTCCAAAGCCAGCGATGGAACTTATTCAGATTTCCCATATCCTTGCCTTGACGAATCTTCAGCAGTCCCACCACATCCTCATCAAAGTTTTCAAGCAGTTGCTTGCGCGTATCTTGCATCGTTGCCTTGATACTCGCATCCATCTCTTGCTGAATCTGGTCGAAGGCTGCATTGATTTCTTCGGGAGTACGGCACTGCTGATAGATGTTGAGCATCCGCTTCTCAAAGTCAACACCCGACTCGATGCTGCCCAACACCTCATCACTCGAACCGAAGACACCATCAAAGAGATGGAATTTCTCAGAAAGCAGTTGGAACACACGCACATCAGCTGCATTTGCCTTGTTGATGAAGTTGAAAACCACAACATCATTCTTCTGTCCATAACGATGGCATCTACCTATGCGCTGTTCCACCCTTTGAGGATTCCACGGCAAATCGTAATTTACGATAAGTGAACAAAACTGAAGGTTGATACCTTCTGATGCCGCCTCGGTAGCAATCATGATTTCGGCTTCGTCTCTGAAATAATCTACAATAGCCTGGCGCTTGTTTGCCGACAAAGAAGGGGTAAAGGCTGATGTGCCTATATTCCGCTCTTTCCATGCCTTATATATCTTCCGGGAAGTTTCATCATTGTTGGAACCATTGAAGAGGACTATCTTGCCCATATAACCATTCTCTTCTAAAAGCTGTTTCAGATAGAGCTGGGTACGGGTACTTTCCGTGAATATCAATGCTTTGCGGTTGGCTCCCAACTCTTCCATCTTCTGAAATCCTGTATGGAGTGCCGACAAGAGGCAATCACCTTTTTTATTGCTACTGATACTATTAGCAAGATCATATAGACGTTGGAGTTCCTTGATTTCATCCTTGATACCTTCTATCTCATCGGAAGTAAGGATTTCTCCTTCCTGTTCGTTCTCATCCTGCTCATTCCATTCATCCCAATCATCGCCCAACATATCTTCGGCAACCATAGCAATTTTTCCATTTTCTCCATACCAGCCTTGCTGTTTATCGGCTGAATAAGGAGCTAGCTTGGTCTGCAAACGGTCGATAAGCGTTTTGAGCGTATAGCCGATGGCAAAGGTTGATGAAGACATGAGTTTGCGGAATATCAGCGTAATCAACTGACGTTGACTGGTTGGTAATCCGTAAGTATCATCTCGGCGAAGATACTCGCTGATTTGATTATAGAGTTTCTGCTCTTCAACGGCAGGATAATATTCCTGCGCCATCGGGATACGGGAAGTATATTTTACATACTCCGTAACCTGTTTGCGAAGCGTGCGATGCACGATGGGGCGAAGACGCCTGCGAAGATCACCAAAAGCAATATCATCGTTTTTGTTACTATAGCAATACTGAGCCTTGAAACTCTTCAAGTCACCAAAGTAATGGTCATCGATGATACTTACCAGACCATATAATTCCTCAATGTTATTCTGAAGCGGAGTGGCGGTAAGGAGGAGTTTATGACTATCAGAAAAAGCTGATTTCAGACGGGAAGCCATCGAAGGGGTTGACTTATAAACGTTACGCAGTTTATGAGCCTCATCATAAACCACCAGGTCCCAATGAGTGCGCGACAAGATTTCGGCTTGTCTGGAAGCAAACTGATAAGAGCAGATATAGATTTGCTTGCCATCGGAAAGATGGTCTAAAGAAATCCCCTTTTTCTTTTCGAGAATAAAAGAATCCAGAAAGAACTTTTCCTCCAGCTCCATGCTCCACTGTCGGCGAAGGGTAGCTGGAGCAACGATGAGGATACGACGCTTACGTTCAGCCCAAAACTGGCTGATAACAATACCAGCCTCTATCGTTTTTCCCAATCCCACCTCATCGGCAAGGATAACACCTTTGGAGAAAGGAGATTGGAATGCAAAAAGAGCCGCCATCACCTGATGGGGGTTCAGATCGACACGTGCCTCCGACAAGACACCCGTCAACTTATCATCATCTGCACCGCCCCTATTGCGTGACAACTGCCAGGCATAATACAAGAGCTGCGCAGATGAATAAGGGATTTCCTGTTTCATCGTCGCTTATAAGGGATTATGAGCGTAAACTTTATCGGAATTAGCAGGTCACATTTTTGCTATGCTTGGGCAAACTTCCAGGCTTACTAAAACAATGCAGAAGAGACAAATACCTTTTTGCGAAACTATATAAGAAAGGCGTAAGCCTCACTTATCAGTCTCTTAGGTATTTGGCGTGACCTACTCATATAGATAAGTTTAGCTCACGCCTTATGAGCGTGAGCATCTACCTTATTTACTATATGAATGTCTGTTTCAATCGCCAAATTTCAAGAGACTCCAAATAATCGTAAACGCTTGTATATTATTATATTATATGTCTAAAGTTTATTCTTTCTGTTTCTTATTATTCTATTTTATTTGTTCAACTTATGTTACAAGGGAGCAGCCGCCTGGGGCAACCTTTCCCTTTTCGAGGGCAAAGGTACAAAAAATAAATGAAAGATGCAACTTAATACCTCAAAATATCTTTTATCGAGTAAATTTTACTAGAAGCATCAAAGGAGAAATACTGGTCATCCATAATCATATAATCCTCTCTCTGCTTCTTGCTCAGACTCTTAATATCGGGAAACATAGATATCGTAACTATCGGCAGAAAGTTTTGTTTGTCCTCCCATAATTATATATTTTTTCTTTTGTGGGCAAATTTACAAAGAAATATCGAGAATACCACATTTTTTATATATAAAAGTTTGGAGAATACAAAGAAAACTTGTAATTTTGCAGCACATATAATAAATTAATTAATAGGAGGACATAAATATGGCAACAGCAATAAAAGCAATCCCTACTTTACATGGCGAAGATGCAATTCGCTTTCGTGAGGAAATGGAAGCAAACGAAAGAGCATTTCTTTCAAGATCGAAAAGGGATAGAAATAAAGACCCCTTTGTTATAAAAATGAGAGAAATGTTACGCAAATCTGGATTAAGATAATTAAGAAAATGAAATTAGAAGATATTGGTTTTCTTTGTGTACTAACAAAGGAAGTTATAGATGAATGCAATCTTTTCACTTGCGGAGATGACCCTGATATGGATGAGTTTTTCTGCAAAGACGCTCTTGATTATACAAAATTCAGAATGGGAAAATCATACTGCTTTCGTCTAATTGACAACCCCAAAGAAATCATTGCATGTTTCACTGTATCAAACGATAGTATTCGTCTATTCGACCTAGGATCTTCCAAAAAGAACAAAATGTGGAAAGAAATTTCCAATCGAGAAAAACGTTTAAGCAGATATCCTGGAGTTTTAATAGGAAGATTAGCTGTCGCTTCCAAATATGCCAACAAAGGCATAGGAACAGATGTCATAAGATTTATCAAAGAATGGTTTGTTGATGAGGACAACAGATCTGGTTGCAGATTGGCTATCGTTGATGCTAAGAACAAGCCAAATGTTCTTCAGTTCTATCAAAAGAAATGCCATTTCAAATTCTTATTCAAATCAGAAGAAGATGAATTTAGATACATGCATCTACACGATGATAAATGTTGTGACAAACAGGCTATACACCTTAATACGAGACTCATGTATTGTGACTTATTGGCAGAAGATTAATGAAGTATTTAAAGATACTTAGCTTAAAACAGAAGAAATCATGATAAACGACAGAAGACAACTGGCTGACGTGTATCAGCAAACTATAGATATTGTACAGGAGGGACATTATACCTCTGAGAATGGGGAGGAAGTGAAACTGCCCGACAACACGAAGATGCTGAAGGGAAGCAGATTCTATACCAAGCCACTGGATGCTTCAAACATACCTACCCTTGCAGATGGTTCCACCAAGATTATCGTGAAGAATGACGACAGCATTCATTGCGGTCATCTGTTGCAACAGGAAGGATACAATCCCGTGGTTCTCAACCTGGCAAGCCGTCGCAACCCGGGCGGTGGAGTGAAGAACGGAAGCCGGGCTCAGGAGGAGAGCCTCTTCCGCAGCACCAACCTCTTTCTCTCAATGTATCGTTATGCAGAATATGCCGAGGATTACGGTCTGGAAAAAAGCAAGTTCCAATATCCGATGCCTGTGAGATTCGGAGGCATCTATGTGCCATACGCTACCGTGTTCAGAGCTGGAGTTAAGGATGACTTCGCCTTGCTCGATACTCCTTATTATATGTCGTTCGTGGCAGTAGCTGCCATCAATCATCCTGATTTAGATAGAGATGGGAACATCTGCGAAGAAGATGCCGCTCTGACGAAAAACAAAATGCGGACGATGCTGCGTATCGGTTTGCTGAACGGACACGACAGCATCGTGCTCGGTGCTTTCGGTTGCGGTGCCTTTCACAATCCTCCGAAACATATCGCAAGACTGTTTCACGAAGTCATCAACGAGAAGGAGTTCAAGGACAAGTACAAGCTCATCGCCTTCTCCATCCTTGAAGACCATAACTCGCCAAGAGGTGGAAACCTGCAACCCTTCATCGAGGAATTCAAGTCATAAACTCCCACAGATTTCACAGATTTACACAGATGGGGCTTGATTAGCAGTAATCAATGCCCCGTTTCTCGCACTCACCTCGCAGGGCGGCGAGGAAGTAGCTGCGTTCGCTGCCCCAACCACGAACCTTGCGCTCGTGATCCACGGTCTGCTTCAAACGCTCATCGCTGTATGCGGCAAAACGGGCAGCATACTCTGAAATTCTTGACTCGGCATAACCTGCACCAACAGTTGATGACTCAGCATTAGCTGCCTTAATTGTTGATGACTCGGCATTAGCTGCCATTACACTCTCATTGTTCTTTAAATCTGAATTCGGATTCATAAAGATAATTATTTTAAGTTGTTAAACACTTACGCATTCTTTTACCACCGTGGTTATCTCTATGCGAAACTCGGTTGGTGTGCCGCAACTGGGCAACTCTTAATGCTTGATTTCGGGTGCAAAAGTACATCATTATTTTGAAACCACCAAATTATTTCGGGATTATTTTTCTTGTTTTTTTCCTTCTTCTAAAAAAGAAGATTTTTCAGGATAGCAGATAGCAAGCGAAATACCCGAATTGATTAAAAGAGATGTACTCGACTTGATTGAAAGAGATATCCTTTAATGGTTAAACTTTCCTATATTTGCATTATAATAGTATTATAATAATAAAATTATAATTACCTTTGTAAATTGACAATCAGAAAGATACAAACAATTGAAATATAAAAACAAAGAATGATATGATACAGCAAGTAGAATTTTCATTGCGCCCGCTTCCTCGCGGCTTTCACCTCGTAACCAACGAGGTGATGAGGAACTTGCCAGCGCTGCCTAAGACGGGGATACTGAATCTCTTCGTAAGACATACCAGTTGCGGATTGTCGCTGAACGAGAACTTCGACCCGGATGTGAGACATGATTTAAAGGGTATCTTCGAAAGACTGGTTCCAGATGGCGACCCAAGATACCTGCATCAGGATGAAGGACCTACGGATATGTCGGCGCATGCCAAATCGAGCATGGTGGGTGTATCGCTCACCATTCCTATTACCAATGGCAGACTGAACCTTGGTACATGGCAGGGGATTTACTTCTGTGAATTCAGAGAGGGAGGCGGAAGCCGACACCTCATCGCAACGATTATCGGGGAATAAATAACCGTTGCGACGACTCGGAGACGCCTCTATTTCCTGGATGAATCGGAGGCGTCTTTATCAATTTCACGGAAAAGTCCGAAGTATCTCTTGCATACCCAGACGATACCTACTACCATTGCTATGACGAGGATTCCTCTTAAAAATCCACTTAATATCTTTGGCATACAATCCCAAATCGGCAGGAGATGCAACGCAAAACCTAAAACCGCCGTCAATACCAACACACCGATAGTCAAGAGTTTCTCGTTTTTGATAGCTGGCTCAGGATCCTCTACTTCTACCAGGTTTCTCAACTGGTATATCTTATAAAAAAAGAATACACCGTTCAGACATAAAAGAACACAGCAAACGATCACTCCACCCACAAATACAGGCTCACTTCCGATAAAATCCATACAACTAATCCATAACCAGAAGAGGGCTGACCATAAAGCTGCATAGCGATCCAACAGGGACAGGTAATATACCTGTCGGGCATTGACTATCTTGACGAAAGGAAAATCATTGGCCTTTGGATGATAGCTGTGAAGCAAACAAGCAATAGGGAAAAAAGTACCCATTCCAGCCAACAGAAGAAGATAAGGCAAATCATCAGATGTGGCATGAATGATGTTTCTGATGGTGAGCAGCCACATGGCAAGAACCAGTATTCCTACAATAAATTCAAAGACCCTGGCACTTGTAGAACGATAGATCTTGACTTGCGCAAAGATGCCAACCCGCTCTTCCTTATCGCCATTTTTGAATAAATCAAACACAAAACTAAATATTTTATTCTTCATCTTTCTTTTCCCCTCCTATTTGATTTGAATCGACTTCTTCCTTCGTTTTCTTTGATGCAGCCTTCTTTTTCTTAGGCAGTCTGCCAGCCTTGTGCAGCGCTTCAGCGATGATCCATTGCAGCTGGCCGTTGGTTGAGCGGAACTCATCCTCCGCCCACGCTTCAATGGCACTCATCGTTTCCGAATCAATGCGCAATATAAAACTCTTCGTATTTGTTTCCTTTTTAGCCATACTTTTTTAATGATTCAATGTTCCCGTATTTACTACAGGCTGGGCGGTATCATCGCCACAGAGCACTACGAGCAGATTGCTGACCATGGCAGCCTTCTTGTCGTCATCAAGCTCTACCACATCCTCATCACTCAACTTCTGCAATGCCATTTTCACCATCGACACGGCACCCTCTACTATCTTCTCTCTGGCAGAGATGATGGCTGAAGCCTGCTGGCGACGAAGCATCACGGCTGCTATCTCCGGAGCATAAGCCAGATAGTTGATGCGGGCCTCTACCACCTCGATACCTGCCATTGCCAATCGCTCATCGATGCGAGCCTCCAACTCCTTATTAATCTCATCACTTCCATCTCGAAGCGTAATCTGATTCGACTTTCCACCCTCGTCATCATCGTAGGCATACTGTCCAGCTACCTGTCGGAGAGCGGCATCTGCCTGAATCTGAACAAAGCGGCCCAGCATGTTCATGATCTGTGCAGCAGAAGCACCGATGCCAGCCTGCCCCGTAGAACCCTCTGCCATCGTCTGGGTATCAATCTCGAAGATAGCCTTGTAGGTATCCTTCAGTTTCCATACCAGCACCATACCAATCATAATCGGATTACCCGTCTTGTCATTCACCTTGATAGGTTCGGCATCGAGGTTGCGCACACGAAGCGAAAGCTTCTTCTGACTGATAAACGGATTCAGCCAATAGTAACCCGGCTCTGTAAAAGTGCCACGATACTTACCGAAGAAAAGCAACACGCGAGCCTGACCCGGCTCTACCAGGATGAAACCGCAGACGCAGATGATACTCAGGACGAGAAGCAGTACGCCACAAACACCACAGACATTTGCCAGCCAGCCTTCTTGCGAAACGCAGGCAAATATAAACAAGCCAACTCCAGCCAGAAAGCCGATGATGTTTAACACTAACATCAGGATGCCATTCAAGGTCTTTCCCTGATACGTAAATTCCTTATTCTCCATAATTTTACTTTATTTATTACGTTATTGATGTTGATATCATTTTGATATCGCAAATATACGATATTAAAATGATATCACAAGGGCAGAAGAAAAAGATTTCAAATACTTTAACGTAAAAAGGTCGTTGGGACGATACCCAACGACCTTTTCTCAGATTTTCACCTATTTATATATAGAAAACAGATTCTATCTTCATATAGAGATAGATTCTGTCTTCTATAGAAATATTATTCTATCACTTCCATTTCTTCCTCTTCTATTTCCTCCTTGATTTCCTTCTCTTTCTTTCCGAACTCAGGATCTATCTTCAGGAAAGCGGTAACCAGGAAGGTGATGGCGCAGCATGCCATCACGATGATGAAGAACAAGCGATAGCCTACCATATCTTTCAGATATCCCGAAACCATACCTGGCAACATCAAACCTAAATAAGAGATACCTGTACAGATGGAATAATGGGATGTCTTGAACTTGCCCTGGCTATAGAACAGCATATAAAGGGTAAGAACCGTGAAGCCCAAACCATAACCGAACTGCTCGATAAAGAGGCAGCTCGAAACCACGATGATGTCGCTATTGAGTGAGTAACTCAAATAGATGTAAACCACATCAGGCAGGGTAATGGCACAAACCATCGGCCAAAGCCATTTCTTCATACCATCCCTACTCACCAGAATACCACCGATGATTCCACCCAGCAGCAAACCGATTAGTCCAACAGTGCCATTGGCAAAGCCATATTCCTGCGGAGACAATCCCAGTCCGCCCTGCGAATTAGGACGAAGAACGAAGGTTTTGGTCATCGTATTCAAGAGTGCTTCCGGGAAACGATAGAGCAGGAGAAAGAGCATCACACAGATGGTTTCTCCCAATCCGAATTTCACAAAGAAGGTGCGGAACATATTCTTCAGTTCGTGCGCCACTTCGCCCACCGTTCTATCGGTCTGCACATCCTCCTTCGGACGCGGCATGAACCGGCTATGATAGAGCCACAATCCGATGAAGATACCTGCCAATCCGTAGAAGATAAGCGCCCATGAGAAGCGAATCTGGTTACGGAACAGCACCTGGAGAACACCAGCCAGCATCACCAGGAATCCATTCACGAAGATGATGGCAAGGCGATAGAAGGTATTTCTCAAACCCACGAACTTGGTCTGCGTATGCTCATCCAACTCTATCATATAGAAACCATCCGCCGAAATATCGTGGGTGGCACTACAGAAGGCAATGAGGAAGAAGAAGCACATCGTGGCCTGGAACCAGAAGGCAGTAGGCAGCGAGAAAGCGATGCCGGCAAGAGCTGCTCCGATGAGCGCCTGCATCGTCAATACCCACCAACGCTTAGTCTTCAGCAGGTCGATGAATGGACTCCACAAGGGTTTGATAACCCAAGGCAGGGCGAGCCATCCGGTATAGAGACCCACCTCAGCATCAGTCAAGCCCAACTGCATATACATAACCACAGAGAGGGCTGTCACGATGACGTTAGGCAGTCCTTCCGCAAAGTAGAGTGTCGGAATCCAAGCCCATGGATTCCGACTATTTTTCTTTGTTACCATTTTACATCACTATTTATAGAGTTTCTTGATTTCAGCACCCTGATAATAGTGCAGGAGGATGGCATCATACAGATAACCTTCCTCTCCCATCACAGCAGCACCAATCTGACAGAGACCTACTCCATGACCCCATCCTGCACCGATGAGTTCGAAACGCTGAGGTACTCCCTGCTCATCTTCATCCTGTTTATCTACCACAAAAGCAGAACTTAAAAGATGAGAATCGCTGAGTGCACGTCGGATTTCGAGTTCCTTACCGATGGTGAAGGTCTTCTCGGTACCGATAATCTGGAGTTTGCTGATTCTTCCACTCTTACCACGCTCCACGGCCTTCAGGTCGAGGATGGCACCAAAATCCATCTTCAGTTTGTCAGCGATAAGCTGCTGGAGTTTCTCCTGAGTGAGCGTTACCTTCCAGCGATAGAAATCGGCAGTCTCCTGGTCATAGTCATTCAATACCTGCGAAAGAATCTTCTTGTCTGTCGTATTGCAGAAAGCAGGTGGGTTCGAGCGAATCCACTTCTCAGCCTCTTCCTCGCTGGTAAGATCAGGCATAACCTTTGCATCCTCTACACCCAAGGCAATATCCCTTACGGCTGTGAGATAATTCTTCGGCGTATTCTCCCAGCAATACTGGAACTCTTCGGTAATACCGCCACAACACTTCGAGAATCTGGCATCACAAATCTCATCACCATCCAGCAGAACCTGTCCTCTGGTGAGTCTTACCGCCTCTGCCACATGTGGTGAGGTCTCCTTCGTAATTCCCTGATAACGCTGACAGTGGTCATCGGCACAAACATCGAAAAGAGTATGATCTTCGCGATCGTACCAACGGATGAGCATATCCTCCTTCTTCACGAAAGAGAAGAAATTGTTGCCACTCTCCGCCACCTCTCTGCGATGCTGCATCTGAGCCAAAAGCCAAGAACGGGAAATCACGGCGTGCGCCTTCAGGAGTTCGAGACTGGATGTGGCACTCATCTCACTGCTGATGACACTCTCCAGATATTTCTCTACAGGCAGCTCATTAATGGCTAAAATCTTATCAGATTCTACCAGGAATCTCAGCGTACCCAGGAAAGTCTGGGTTTCCTTACGCTCCCAATGGAAGTTCACACCGATGGTTACATCACTCAAGGAGAAAGAGGCATTCGAGCTCTGCGGATGGAAAGTCAGTGAACTATACTGATTTCCGTTCCAAAGCACGCCACCTTCTGAGAATTCCACCTCCTGCTCACCGATTACGATTTCTCCCTTGGCAAGATAAGGTTTGTTGAGTATGAAATGAACCTTCTGCGCACTCACGATTCCAACAGTTACTTCCGGCTCCTTACCATTATTATATAAGGCAGAAGCTCCGACAGCAGCCTTAGCCTCCTTTGCCGCCTTCAGCTTGTTAACGATAGTCTCTACCTTCTCTGGACTGATACCGCATTCCTGCAAGATAGCAGTAGCCTTTTCATCGGTGAGTTTACGGAAATCTTCCTCACGAGGAGTAATGATGAGTCCGCTCATATCGAGTGCTCCCGGCGAAACCATCACCTGTGCATCCCCTTCAGCAAAGTAAGCATCTGGTCGATGTTTCTCTCTTGGGATAACCACAGTGATGAATTCTTCACACTTACGCCAGGCTACGATGTTCATCATTGGCTCTTTCTCGTCGCCACGATGAGGCAAAGCCTTGTAAAGTCGGCGGAAGAGGGTTTCATCACTCTCTTCACTCTTCGAGATGATAACAAAGGCTGGCACGATGAAATCGCGAACCAATGCAATCTTCTCATCATCATTCAGCGAGATGATATCGGTAAGATTGCGGGAAAGACGCTGCCAGTTTGCCTGCAAAGGAAGAAGTCCACTAGAACCAGCCTGGAAATGCAGGTGGTCTGGAGCAGAAGCTCCACACTTCGGACCATTATAGAATACCATCAAGTCGCTGTGCAGACTCAGGAATCTGTGCATCTCACCATAGTTCTTATAGATGAGCTGATACTGGTGTTTGCGTGCCGGGATCGTGAAATGGATTGGCAAGATAGGGAACGGATTCACCAGAAGTTGGAACTTATCGTCTATCTGCTGCACCATCTGTTCTTCCGGACGATTGGCAGCACAGAGGAAGCAAGGGCGCTCGCTCAATGCCTTCTTGTCGATTTTAGCTCCCGTGCTTACCATACGGGCCGGATTCCACTGCAACTTCACAAACTCAGAGAGCGTCTTGGTCTCTACGTGCTTGAGGTCGCGATAACGATGTCGAGCCTCCCCCCATTGCTCCAACTGTCGATTGAAGAATCGGGAGATACTGCTATCTTCCATGATATCAGCCTTTCCCAACAGCATCTGCTGACGTGCCTTCAACTCCATGGTGCGCAAACGGTCTTTATAAAGATTATTGGCGTTCACCTTTTCTATACTAAGAGCAGCATCAGAGTTTCCTCCCCAGCGACGACAGAGGTAGAGTTCCTCATAGATTCTGCCGATGCGGTAGCGGCGAGAGAAAGCCAAGCCCATCGCATAGTCCTCGCCATAGCTGGTATTAGGAAACGGTATCTGTCTAGCCAACGGGGTAAAGAAAGCACGAGGAGCGCCTAATCCGTTGATGCGCAAGGCATTGTTGCAGCCATTCTCCTCGGTCCACTCCTTATGGTCGATAAGTCCAGGAGGAAGGGTCTGCAGATCGAAGTTGCACATACGATAAGAACCCACAATCATCGCAGCCTTCTGCTGATGGAAAGCATCTACTATCTTCTGCAGTGTATCGGTAGAAGAATAGAGGTCATCGCTATCGAGCTGAACGGCAAACTTTCCGCAAAACTCGCTAGAGATGGCCAGATTCCAGCATCCACCTATTCCAAGGTCTTTGCTTGTAGGTTGGAGCAGGAAGAGACGTGGACTATCAGCTATTTTCTGCACGATTTCACCGGTACGATCGGTAGAATGATTATCTACGACGATGACATTGAACTTGAAATTGGTCTTCTGGCTCATTGCACTAAGCACAGCGTCTGCGATGGTCTTCTCTCTATTGAAAACTGGGATGATGACAGATGCCTCATATTCAAAGTCCTGCTCATCAAAATTCGGCTGACGATAGTAACAGGTATCAATCAGAGCGCCCAATTTGCCAAGATGCTGGGTACAAGCCTTTTCCATTTCTATCTGCACCTCCCTGTTACGAGGATTCACATAGTCAAACTGCTTCTCACCGCTCTTGCGATTGTCTCTCTCAGTCTCGGTATAGAGATACTCATTGATATGGAAGATTTCTCCCACTCTACTCAGATAAAGTCTCAGGTCGTAGAGACCTGCATAGAGGTATTCCTGACGATCGCGCTGAGCTACATAATCACGGAGAGCCTGTGCCTTGATGAGCCAGAGGCTTCCAAAATCGAAATCATCACGGAGTGAACCCTGCTGATAATCGATTACCGGATGCTTTTCCAACTTAGAAACTCTCAGTGATTTCTCCTGCTCAGAAGCATCTTCACCCAATGAAGCCTGGAACTTGGCTGTTTCCTCCTCATCCAACACCTTCGTATAATGGTCGGAGTAAACCATCACAGCTCCCGTGTCATCAGCCACACGGAGAAAACGCTCCAATGCGAGATTGCCCCATTGGATATCTGTATTTTTGGTACAGATCAACACATAGTCGGCATCGGTGTTCTCAGCGATGCTCTCTACTGTGTTAGAACTCTCAAGGCGGTCAACGGCAATGAAGGTGCAACCTTCCGGCACCGGATGCTGGGCTGCGAAGTCAGTGCTCACCAGGAGGTTGATATGCTGTACTGTTTTGTCTTCGTGAAGATCTATGGTCGTAAATCTAGCTTCCTGTAGGTCGTCACAAGGCAAGAAAAGATCTATTTTTTCTCTCATTTTCACCTTATTTTAGCTTATTATATTAAAATATGTGGCAAAGATACGAATTTTTCAGCAAAAAAGCGTATCTTTGCAGTATGAATAATGAAAAAAAATATCTTTTAGGTCTTACACTTGCTGAATTGAAGCAGGTGGCCAAGGATCTCGGCATGCCTGCCTTCACCGGCGGACAGATGGCGAAGTGGCTCTATGAGCAGCACGTAAAGAGCATTGATGAGATGACCAACATCTCAAAAGCCAACCGTGCCAAGCTCGCTGCCGAATACGAAATAGGATGCGCAGAATTCTCTGACGCACAATACTCTGTGGATGGTACCATCAAGTACCTCTTCCCTACCCGAAGCGGCAAATTCGTAGAAACGGTCTATATCCCGGATAAAGACCGTGCCACCCTCTGCGTTTCATCACAGGTGGGCTGCAAAATGAACTGCCTCTTCTGCCAGACAGGAAAGCAGGGATTCGAGGGAAGTTTGCCTGCCGGCGATATTCTGAACCAGATTTATTCGCTGCCTGAGGTGGATAAGCTCACCAATATCGTATTCATGGGACAGGGAGAGCCGATGGACAATCTCGACAATGTGCTTCGTGCCACAGAAATTCTCACCGCCAATTACGGTTGGGCGTGGAGTCCGAAACGAATCACTGTAAGTTCTGTAGGCGTGAAGAATAAGCTGAAGCGATTCCTGGAAGAGAGCGAATGCCATGTGGCAATTTCGATGCACGACCCGATACCATCAGAACGTGCAGAACTGATGCCTGCTGAACGCGGAATGAGTATAGAACAGGTGGTAGAGCTTCTGAAGAACTACGATTTCTCTCATCAGCGCCGCCTGAGTTTCGAGTACATCGTATTCAAGGGAGTGAACGACAGTATGCAGCATGCCAAGGCCATCATCAAACTGGTGAAGGGGCTTGATTGCCGTTTCAATCTCATCCGCTTCCATCAGATTCCCGACATCCCGCTGCAGGGTGTGAACGATGAGAAGATGGAGCAGTTCCGTGATTACCTCACTTCCCACGGTGTTTTCACCACTATCCGTGCCAGCCGCGGCCAGGACATCTACGCAGCCTGCGGTCTGCTCAGCACCTCGAAAAAGATCGGAGAAATCCGACATCATGAGGATGAGAAGCAGAAAGAGGAGATGTAGAGAGAATAACATAATGGTGAGAAAAACGATAACGTTCCTTTTCCCGTTCTATCTTATATTCGTTCTCCTGACAAGTTGCGATATAACAGGTAAGAACAGGAAAAAGCCAGCCAGCACGGGACAACCTTACGAGGTGGTACTCGAGGGTGATACCGACAGCATCGTGACAAAGATGCTGACGGAGGATGTGACAGGACTACCTCAACCCGAACCACTCTGCCGACTGATTCAGGTAAAAAAGGGCAAGACACAGGGCAGCTATCTGCTCGTCAGAACCCGCATCATCGTGAATATTGGAGAGCGGGACTTCTCCGTCAGGCTGAGCCACGACGAAAATGCTGCACCGCAGAATATCATCCGCATTACAGCCCGCTCGACACAGCAGTTGCAGGAAAGGCTCAATGGCGAAAGACTCCGCCAAATCGTGAATGAGGTAGAGTTGAAACATCTGGCAGATATCATCTCCTGCAACCCCAGCAAACAAAACAAGGAGATGCAGGACGAAATCAAGAAGATGTTTGGAATTGACATGAAGATTCCGGTCTCGATGAACGCCAGCAAAAAAGCAAAAGACTTCATCTGGATCTCGAATAATGCAAGTACGGGAATGCAAAACCTGCTTGTGTTTAAAGTGAAGAGTGAAGAACGAAGAATGAAGAATTCAAATGCATTTTATGTAAATGACAAGACTCAGATTGACAGCATTCTTCGAACCAACATGCTCGGCGAAACCGACAGCATGTATATGGAGATTCCAGTTCTTTCAGAAAGAGGGCTCTGGGAGATGAAGGGGGATGCCATGGGAGGACCTTATGTCATGCATCGCATTCATAAGTCAACAAGCCAAGCAGAAATTCAGCAAGGCTACGACCTCTACATCATTGGCTTCGTCTATGCTCCCGAAATGAAAAAGAAAATATTAATCAAGCAGCTCGAAGCTGCGATTTCTACTATAAAATAAGTATTAATGGACAACAAGAAAATCAGGGTGGCTATCACCCACGGAGATACCAATGGTATCGGATATGAACTCATTTTTAAGGCATTCAGTGAGCCAGAGATGTTGGAGTTTTGCACCCCAATCATCTATGGTTCACCTAAAGTGGCAGCTTATTATCGCAAGGCGATGAATCTGCCAGCCCAGTTCTCTATCATCCAGAAAGCAGAAGATGCAGAAGATGGACGTATCAACCTCCTCGCAGCCGTAGATGAAGAGGTTAAGGTAGATATGGGACTTCCTACTGATGAATCAGGAGCTGCAGCCATCAAAGCACTCGACCGTGCTATGACCGACTATCGCAACAATCTCTACGATGTCTTGATTACAGCACCAGTAAGCAGTCAGAACGTCAAAATAGAAGGATATACCTTCAAGGGACACAAGGAGTACATCGAAACATGCATCGGCGACCGCAACAGTTCCCTGAGCATCCTCATCGGAGACGACCTCCGTATCGCAGCTATCACAGAAAAGACTCCTTTGGCTCAAGTAGCTGGTGCAATCAGTCAGGAAAGTATCGTGAGCAAGACAACATTGCTCTGGCAGACATTGAAGCGCGACTTCCTCATCACCAATCCACGTATCGCCGTACTAGCCCTGAATCCTAGCATCAACGAGGAACAGAGTTGTGGCAAAGAGGAACGCGAAATCATCATCCCGGCTATCGACCACCTTGCTGACAAGGGAATCCAGGCGTTTGGTCCTTACCCTGCAGACGAATTTTTCGGCAGCGGTTACTTCAGCGAATTCGATGGAATCATGGCAATGTACTACGATCAGGCTACCGTACCATTCCATGCTCTCTACAACGAGGATGGCGTGCTCTACACTGCAGGCTTGCCACTTATCCATACCGCAGCCAACACAACTCCTTGCTACTTCATGGCAGGCTGCAACGAGGCAGACCCAACATCATTCCGCCATGCTATCTTCACGGCACTCGATGCTTTCCGCCATCGCGAAACAAGCGACGAGGTGGGTACAAACCCGCTGCCAAAACTCTATCACGAGAAGCGAGACGAAAGTGAAAAGGTTCGCTTCTCTATCCCTAAGAAGCACGCTCCATCTCCATTCCCTTCAAAGAACGGAAAACAGGGAGCACCAAAGGGTAACGAGCAGAAGGAGGCACAGAACAATGCTCCAAGAAACAACGAGCAGAAGGAGGTGCAGAAGGAGGCACAGAACAATGCTCCAAGAAACAACGAGCAGAAGGAGGTGCAGAACAATGCTCCAAGAAACAACGAGCAGCAAAACAACAACCAGAAAGCTCAACAGCCAAACAAGCAGAAGGCTGCACAGGCTGCTGCAGCACTCTCAGCTGTTCTCTCTGCAGTTCAGGCTGGTCAGAAGCCTGCTTCTAAAGAGTAAAAAACAAGGCGAAATTAGCTGCTGGAACTTGTATGTTTCCGGCAGCAATATCAGCCTGATACGTGACTAGAAATTAAGGAAAAAGAGCAGAAAGATAGGCGAAAAAGTTAAAAATCACCTATTTTCTGCTCTCCATAACCTATTTTTGGACGAAAAAAGCAGATAATTCAAAAAAAATATGTAATTTTGGCAGCTAAATGGATAATTCCGAACTTCAAAAGATAAAACAACGATACAATATCGTCGGAAATAGCGACGGATTGAATCATGCTCTCGATGTTGCCTTACAGGTGGCACCGACAGACCTTTCCGTGCTCATCATCGGAGAAAGCGGAGTGGGTAAGGAAATCATTCCAAGAGTCATCCACGACAATTCTCCACGAAGAAGAGAGAAATACTTCGCCATCAACTGCGGCAGCATCCCAGAGGGAACCATTGACAGCGAACTCTTCGGACACGAAAAGGGTTCCTTCACTGGAGCCATCGGTGAAAGCGAAGGTTACTTCGGAATAGCCAACAAGGGAACCATCTTCCTCGATGAGGTAGGAGAACTCCCTATCCAGACCCAAGCCCGACTGCTTCGTGTACTGGAAACTGGTGAATATATCCGAGTAGGAGGTACAGAAATCCGAAAGACCAATGTTCGTATCGTAGCTGCCACCAATGTGAATATGCGCAAGGCTGTGAGCGAAGGAAGATTCCGCGAGGATCTCTACTATCGTCTCAATACGATTCCTATCCAGATGCCTCCTTTGCGCGAACGTGGCGGTGACATACTCTTGCTCTTCCGTCTCTTTGCCATGCAAATGGCTGAGAAATACCACTTGCCGAAAATCTCGCTTTCGGAAGATGCCAAACAACTGATGTTGAAATACAAGTGGCCAGGAAACGTAAGACAGCTCAAGAATATCACAGAGCAGATGTCGGTACTCTCAAAAGAAAGAGAAATCGGACTGGATGCACTTCTCCAATTCATCCCAAAAGATGAGGAGAGTACACAGCTGGCCCCGATTCCTCAACAGAGCGTAGGGCAGCACAGCTATGAAAGCGAACGAGAAATTCTCTATAAGATTCTGTACGAATTGAGAGGAAACGTAAGCGACTTGAGACGCGAAATGAACTCGTTGAGAAAACAACTTGATGAAGCGCGCGGACTGAACGGTGCCCAAGGGTTCTCACAATCACAACCGATAGACAACAGTATCATACCCGCAAACTATCCAATAGATGTGACACCATCTCGTACGTCGGATATCATACAGTCGCACTCGGATATGCTGAACTCTCATCCAGACCTGATACATTCCCGACCAGAAGCTCAGGAAGTAGAGGCAGAGGAAATCAAGGATTTCGACAACGAAGAGATGAGCGAGAACGAATCGCTTAACCTCAGCAAACTCGGCAGGCAGATGATAGAAAAAGCATTGGAGAGAAACAATGGCAATAGAAAAAAAGCAGCCGACGAATTGGGAATCTCCGACCGCACCCTCTATCGAAGAATCAAGAAATACGGACTCGGAAATGATTAATGACTCATTGCTGGGAAAGACAATAATAAAGAATAAAAATATGAAGCACTTACGCGCGTACCTATATATAATAGGCGTCATATTGGTAATGGGAACTACTGCTGCCTGCTCCGTAAGCTACAAGTTTAACGGAGCCAGCATTGACTACACCAAGACCAAGACCATCCAGTTGGCTGACTTCCCTATCCGAAGCTCGTATGTTTGGGGACCAATGGGTCCGATGTTCAACAATGAGCTGAAAGACAAGTTTGCCAGCAACACTCAGCTGCGCCAGGTTTCCCGAAACGGAGATTTGAAGATTGAGGGAGAAATCACCCAATACTCACAGCGTAACAAGTCGGTGAGTGCAGAGGGATATTCTGCACAGACCGAATTGAGCATTACAGTGAACGTCCGCTTCACCAATACCAAAAACCACAACGAGGACTTCGAGCGACAGTTTACCTCCGCCAAGACCTACGATACCACTCAGAGCCTGGCATCAGTGCAAGAAGAGCTAGTTACCCAGATGGTAAAGGATTTGGTTGATCAGATATTCAATGCAACTGTAGCTAACTGGTAAAAAATTCAATGTTCAAAGAAAAAAGCAAAACATCGTGGAATTAAATAGATTAATACAACATCCTGAGGAAATGGACCGAGAGACGCTCTACGACCTACGTGCGCTCTTGGCTCTTTATCCGTACTATCAGACGGCTCGCCTGCTGATGTTGAAAAACCTATACCTGCTCCACGACCCCAGCTTCGATGAAGAACTTCGCCGAGCAGCCATCTATATCTCCGACCGCAAAGTCATCTTCCAGATGATAGAGGCAGCTCACTATCAGCTCAAGCGTACCCAGAATAAGCCACAAGGTATGGGCATTCTTGATGCCAAGAAGAAAGAAGATCGCACCAGCAGCCTCATCGACCACTTCCTCGACTCCATCCCTACCGATGCTGAAGAAAACGAGAAGAAGAAAGAGAAACGCAAACCTACACCAGCAGATGCAGCAGTAGATTACGTATCATATCTGATGGAGACTGAGACAGAACAGAAGATGGAGCAACCATCCCGTACAATCAGTCTCATCGATGACTTCATTGAAGAAGGTGGTTTTAATCTGGAAAAAATTAACGGCACAGAGGAATCTGAACCAAAATCATCAGCAGACACAGAGCCTGCAGAAGCAGCTCCTCATAATGAGTCTAGCGATAATGGCGGAATCTTTACAGAAACCCTTGCTAGAATCTACATCAAGCAGGGAAAGTATGAGAGAGCCTATCAGATTATCGATCGCCTGCATAAGCAACACCCACAAAAGAGTGCCTATTATGTAGATCAACTCAGGTTTCTGGAGAAGCTGATACTGAATGCTAAGAAATAATATGCTCTGCAAAGGGATAAAAAATAAATAAAATAATAATAATAAAACTAGTTTTAAAATTAAAAAATGGCTTACACATTATTTGTAGTATTAATCGTCCTGGTTTCAATCCTGATGGTTCTCATCGTGTTGATCCAGGAGTCAAAGGGAGGTGGATTGGCATCTAACTTCTCTTCAACCAATTCCATCATGGGTGTACGCAAGACTACCGACATCGTAGAAAAGATTACATGGGGTCTCGCAGCTCTTATGGTAGTAATCAGCGTTGCTTGCGCATACGTTGCTCCGCAGGCAACAGGCGAAAATAGCGTTATGGAGGGTGCAACTCAGGAGCAGACTGCTCTTCCTGCCATGCCAGGTGCTAGCAAGGATGCAGCAGCAGGTGCTCAGAAAGCGGCTCCTGCAGCAGGTGCAGATGCTCAAAAGGCAGCTCCAGTAGTGCCAAATGGCCCTGCTAAATAAAAAAATAGAAAAAAGGTACGAAAAAATTTGGTGGAATCATTTTTTTTTCGTACCTTTGCACCCGCTTACAAGAAAATGGTGGACGTAGTTCAGTTGGTTAGAGCGTCAGATTGTGGTTCTGAATGTCGTGGGTTCGAGTCCCACCTTCCACCCAACTTTTCCGGATAAGCAAAACATACCAATATGGTGGACGTAGTTCAGTTGGTTAGAGCGTCAGATTGTGGTTCTGAATGTCGTGGGTTCGAGTCCCACCTTCCACCCAGGATAAACCCTGCAAGATTTATTTCTTGCAGGGTTTCTTGTTATATTATCATATTAATTCTTGCTATATGATATATCTACAGTTAAGGTATAGACTACGAAAAAGCCTGCTAAGAGAAAAAACTCCTAGCAGGCTTGTTTATATACAGCAATCAATATAAATGATTATCTGATAACCTTTACCTCGCCGTTCTTAGCTATCTTAACAATACTTGAAGGCTGGTGAGGCTTATGCTCCTGACGACGGGTCCAGCACACGTAATCTACCGCATTCAGAATCTCTTCTGAAATATCACGATAGTTCTGAGCTGCAGGCTCGCCACTTACATTGGCACTTGTACTTACGATAGGCTTCTGGAAACGATAGCAAAGCTGCTTGCTGAACTCCTCGTAAGTAACTCGCATAGCCAAACTTCCATCTTCTGCTACAAGATTATTAGCCACACCGTTCGCATCATCCAAGATGATGGTAGTAGGCTTAACAGGCATAGCCGCATCAATGAAATCCCAAGCCACCTGAGGCACATTACGGAAATAACGAGCCATACGGTCTGCCGAGTCAATGAGGCAGATAAGCGCCTTAGAATCATCGCGCTTCTTAATCTCATATACTTTCTTCACAGCCTCAGGATTAGTAGCATCACAACCGATTCCCCAAACTGTATCTGTAGGATAGAGAATCACTCCACCCTTACGCATGCATTCTACTGCATTCTTAATATCCTCTTCTTTAGTCATTTTCTTAACTGTTTGAAAATTGAACCCTAAAATTTAAATCTAAATTACCGTAATCCAGCATCAGAATCTGGTGCTTTCTGACATTCGTAATATACAATATCCTTCATTCCATTGAGGAAGGCAGAAGCTTCCATACGCTTTTTACCAGCAAGCTGCAACTCATAGATATTGAGCCAATGGTCGATACAAGCTATCTGCAAATGTCCGCCTTCTATTCTGAAACATCCTACAGGTGCCATACCTCGCGAGTCTTCGCTAACTGTAGTCTTGAAAATCTTAAGCACCTGCTCTTTCACAGCATCTTTCTTCTTGATGTTGGTCCAGGCACCCGGATATGGTGAGAGACCACGTATGAAATCGTGTACCTGTTTAGCAGGCTTGTGGAAATCAATACAGCAAGTATCCTTGAAAATTTTAGGAGCTGACTTGAGCTCAACACCCTCACCAATGAATTCTTCCTGAGCAATGCTCGAAATATTACCATCTGATGCAATCAGCTGATCGATGGTTTCCAAAGCAATTTCAGCACCTAAATGCATCAATCCATCATATACATACTCTACATTCGCCTCGTCAGGAATAGGGAAACGCTTCTGCATGATAATGCGACCTGTATCTATATCATGATCGAGGAAGAAGGTAGTAACACCCGTCTCTGTCTCACCATTGATAACAGCCCAATTGATAGGAGCTGCACCGCGGTACTGTGGCAACAAGGCAGCGTGAACATTAAAGGTACCAAACTTTGGCATTGCCCATACAACCTCTGGCAACATCCGGAATGCCACCACTACCTGCAAGTCTGCCTGATAGCTCTTAAGTTGTTCCAGGAAATCGGGATCCTTCATCTTCACAGGCTGAAGCACTGGCAGTCCATGCTCTACAGCATACAGCTTCACCTGAGAAGGCTGCAAAGTGTCCTGATGTCTGCCCACAGGCTTATCAGGCTGCGTAACCACAGCCACCACATTGTAGCCGCCCTCTACAAGGCGCTTGAGGGATTCCACAGCAAACTCTGGAGTTCCCATAAATATGATTCTTAAATCTTTCTTTGTCATACTGTTCATTATTAATATTATTACTCTGCAGATATATCTGCCACAATGTGTCGATATACTTCATACACCTTGGTACGACTGATATAGCCCTTCAGCACGCCATTAATATCTACTACTGGCAACTGTGCGGCATCAGTCTTATCAAACTTCTGCATCACCTCATCCATCCTCTCATTCTCGCTAATTACGGCAGAAGGCTGCAACATAAGCTGTTTTACCTTGAAATGCTTATAGAGTTCGGTTCGGAATATGATATGACGAATCTTAGTAATATCGATAACTCCCAGCAAGACACCCGCTTCATCGAGCACAGGCAAGAAGTTATTATTACTTCGACTAATCTCGCTCACCAGTTTTTCCATCGGCAAATCTTCCTTGATTGGATGATAATCCTTCTCAACCAAGCTCTGCATACTCATCAGAGTGAGCGCTGCACGATCAATATGATGCGTGAGAAGTTTGCCCTCTCTAGCCAAACGCAAGGCATAGATACTATGGCTCTCAAAGATACTGATGGTAAGGAGCGAAGATATGCACACAATCATAAGTGGCATAAAAAGCTGATAACCACCTGTAAGTTCGGCGATAAGGAAAATACCGGTAAGTGGAGCATGCATCACGCCCGTTATCAATCCAGCCATACCCATCAAGGTGAAATTCTGCTCGGGTACATAAACACCTACCTCGTAAACATTCCAGAGTCTGGCAAAGAAGAAACCGGCAAATCCACCAATAATAAGCGAAGGAGCAAAGGTTCCACCACATCCTCCACTACCATTGGTAGCCGAAGTGGCAAAAACCTTGGTAAAGGTCACCAAGCCGATATAGAGAATCAACAGATTCTGATGACCAGAAAAAAGAGAACGGTTCATCACCTGCCCCCACTCTGCCTCATTCTGTCCCTTAAGAAGCACATTTACTGCCGAATATCCCTCACCATAAAGAGAAGGAAGAAGGAAAATGAGCGAACTGAGAATGAGTCCACCAAAAACCAACTTACAATAAGGATGATTCTTCATCTTGGCAAAAAGACCTTCACACCATGACATCGTGCGCATGAAGTAAAGACTCATCAAACCACAGAAGATACCCAACAAGATACATGCTGGCGTACGATTCAACTCCCATGGATTGGTAAGAGTAAAATCGAAAAGCGAACTGTCACCCATAAAGATATAGGTAAAACAGGTAGCAGTGACACAACTGATAAGGATTGGCAGAAGTGAAGCCATACTAAGATCAACCATCAGTACCTCGAGAGTGAAGACAAGTCCTGCGATTGGAGCCTTGAAGACTCCTGCAATAGCAGCACTGGCTCCACAGCCCACCAACAGAATCATGGTCTTCTTATCCATACGGAAAATCTGTCCCAGATTGGAACCGATGGCAGAACCGGTAAGTACAATAGGTGCCTCGGCTCCAACAGATCCACCGAAACCAATGGTAATACCGGACGCTACCACCGAAGACCAGCAGTTATGCCCCTTGAGTCGGGAATTTTTGGTCGAGATGGCGTAAAGCACACGGGTAATACCATGCGAAATATTGTCCCTCACCACATACTTGATAAAAAGTGAGGTAAGATAAATACCAATGATAGGGAAAAGCAGGAAGAGCAGATTATAACTGCTCTGCTGGAACCCGGAAGTAAGCAGCAACTGTATTTCATGCACGATACCATGCAGGAAGAAACCTGCTACAGAAGCGAGCAAACCTATCACAAAAGCAAGGATAAGGGTCATCTGGCGGTCGGAAATATGTTCCTTCTGCCAAACAACAAATCTTTCTATCCAGCCTTGTTTGTATTCTGATAACTCTTCATCCATCATTCTTTTGTTATTTTAGAATTCCGATGTAAAGTGGAATTTGATATGTTCGAAGTCTTGCTGAGCCATACTCAACACATAGCCAGAATCGGCGAGGAACACATCACGTCCCTCAATATCCTTTGCCATATACTGGTACTTACGCTTCTTGAAGTTCTCCAATTCCTTCTCATCGTCAGCCTCAATCCAACATGCCTTATGCAAATGAACAGGCTCCCAACGGCACTTGGCATTGTACTCGTTCTCCAAGCGATACTGGATAACCTCGAACTGCAACTGACCGACGGTACCCACGATGCGACGACCATTGAACTGGTTGATGAACAACTGTGCCACACCCTCGTTCATCAACTGCTCCAAACCCTTCTGGAACTGCTTGCTCTTCATTGGGTCATCGTTCTCGATGTACTTGAAGAGAAGTGGAGAGAACGATGGCAATCCACGGAAGTGAATCTTCTCGCCCTCAGTCAGAGTATCACCAATCTTGAAGATGCCGTTGTCTGGCAAACCAACGATATCGCCAGGATAGGCCTCTTCGATGGTACTCTTACGCTGCGCCATAAACTGGGTAGGTGAAGAGAAACGTACGGTCTTGTCGAGACGTACATGGTAGTAAGGCTGGTTGCGCACAAACTTACCAGAACAAATCTTGCAGAATGCAATACATGAACGGTGGTTAGGGTCGATATTTGCAGTAATCTTGAAGATAAAGCCAGTAAACTTAGGCTCTTCTGGTTCCACCATACGCTCCTCTGCCTTGGTAGGCTTTGGTGATGGAGCAATCTGCACGAAGCAATCCAAGAGTTCCTGCACACCGAAGTTGTTCAAGGCAGAACCAAAGAATACCGGTGCCACTTCTGCTGAACGATAGGTCTCCACATCGAATTTCGGATAAACACCATCCACCAATTCCAGTTCTTCGCGCAACTGATTTGCCTCTCGCTCACCTACTCGCTCATCAAGTTCCTTAGACTGAATATCTACCTCAACCTTCTCAGTAACACGCTGTTTATTAGGTGTAAAAAGATTGAGCTGATGCTCATAAATATTGTAAACTCCCTTGAAGCGAGCACCCTGACCGATAGGCCAAGACAAAGGGCGAACAGAAATCTTCAACTCTTCCTCCAACTCATCAAGAACATCGAATGGGTCACGACCCTCACGGTCCATCTTATTGATAAAGATGATAACAGGAGTATTGCGCATACGGCACACCTCCATCAACTTACGGGTCTGTGCCTCAACACCCTTAGCCGAATCGACTACGATGATAGCAGAGTCCACCGCGGTGAGAGTACGATAAGTATCCTCACAGAAATCCTGGTGACCCGGAGTATCAAGAATGTTTACCTTATAAGGTTCTCCACTCTGTCCGTCAGGCAGATAATCGAACTCCATCACAGAAGTTGATACGGAAATACCACGCTGCTTCTCAATATCCATCCAGTCGGAAGTAGCAGTCTTACGAATCTTATTATTTTTAACGGCACCAGCCACCTGAATCTGTCCACCGAAGAGCAGGAACTTCTCGGTCAATGTTGTCTTACCAGCATCAGGGTGCGAAATGATGGCAAACGTTCTTCTTCTTTCAATCTCTTTCATCAATAATATATACTATAATATGTATATCCTAAAAAAATAAATACTACTCTCTAATTACTACAAAACACTTGTTACGCCAGCAGATTACATATCGTCATCTTCAAACTTCAAGCCTTCAGTACGATCCTTGATATAGTAATCACTGAGCAATCCAACGAAGATTGAGATTTCCTTGATAGCTTTCTCTGTTTCAGGGGTAATCTCCTTCTTTTGCAATCTGAGCATCATTACTCCGTAAAGTGCATCAAGACAGGTCTCAACCTCATTAATATCCTTATCACCACGATTGCGCAACTCTACAATAAAAGGCAACACCTTGTAATACTCAGCATTGTAAATAGGGAACTTCGAACTCTGAAGGAGTCTGCCGTGCAGATCGACGACATCCTGCAACAACACTCTATTAATATCAAGATGCCCGCTCTCACGCTTACCTTCTTCATTCATCATACGAATAAGATTTCCAAACCAATCGAGTTCCTCGTCTTTCTGCTCAGGAGTAAAATCGAACCGTTCGATATAGTTTTTCTTAATCACCGGCAGCGAGCATCCGTAGGCACGGATGATATCCTCTATCTGCCACATATATAAAAGGTATTCAGCAATACTTTCTTTTCTTAATTTCTGTGCTACAAACATAACTTAAAATTCTGGTAAATGATAAAGATTAAACATCGTTCCAAAAAGAGCGATGATCGAGAAAATAATCACGATACTTCCTATCACCTTATTGATGATAAGGATTCCATTAGTATCAAACTTACCTCTGATCTTATCGACGAGCCAAGTGAGTCCAAACCACCACAACAAGGCACCAAACATAATACTCAGATATCCCACTCCCATTTCTATCGGCATATCCGGAACCACAAAGGCAAACTGTGCA
This sequence comes from Segatella copri, assembly GCF_002224675.1. Taxonomy (GTDB): domain Bacteria; phylum Bacteroidota; class Bacteroidia; order Bacteroidales; family Bacteroidaceae; genus Prevotella; species Prevotella copri_U. Next base: position 57,014 of record NZ_NMPZ01000014.1, read on the forward strand.
AAGGTAGCCATAAAGAGAAACACGATGAGCGGATTGCTCAAGGTAACCAGGAAAGCCGTTATTCCATTATGCCATAAAGTACCCTGCTTATTGCTCGACTTATGCATATTCTTCATCGGATCACTCTTGAAACAATAGATTCCGAACACCAGCAGCAATACACTACCGAAAATCTGCAGGTAGAACTTGTTCTGCGCATTATTCACAAAGTCCATCACGAAACTCATACCTAGACCCGTGAAGAGTGCATATACGATATCACTGCACGCAGCACCAATGCCCGTGACGAACCCAAACCAGCGTCCCTTGTTGAGCGTACGCTGAATACAAAGAATGCCTACAGGCCCCATAGGGGCAGAGGCAATCACTCCGATGATAATTCCTTTGAATATAAAGTCAAGGATGTTTATCTCTATTGGAAATGCTAAACTCATTTTTCGTACATTATTCTATAACAGCGGGCAAAGTTACAAAAAAAAGGGCACATTTGCAATATTTTTGCCCAAAACTTCTAAAATTATACTTTTTTATACAAGAAAAAGTTGATATTTTCAAAAGGATTCATTATCTTTGCAGCATAAATAAACAATTCTAACTAATTTAAAAAGTAACATGACTGAAAATACATTAAAACCGTACGTTATTGGTTTAGACCTCGGCGGTACTAATTCTGTGTTCGGAATCGTTGATGCTCGTGGCGAAATCAAGGCAACAACAGCTATTAAAACTGGTGGTTATGATAAGGTAGATGACTATGTAAAGGCATCTGTAGAGGCACTCCAGCCAATCATCGAGACCGTAGGCGGTATCGAAAAGATCAAGGCAATGGGTATTGGTGCTCCTAATGGAAACTTCTATACGGGTGCTATCGAGTTTGCTCCAAACTTGGCTTGGGCTCACGATGGCGTTGTACCTTTGGCTGATATGTTCAGCAAAGCTCTCGGTATTCCTGTAGCTCTTACTAACGATGCCAACGCAGCTGCACTTGGAGAAATGACCTATGGTGCTGCTCGTGGAATGAAGAACTTCATTGATATTACCCTCGGTACAGGTGTAGGTTCTGGTATTGTCATCAATGGTCAGATGCTCTATGGAAGCGATGGTTTCGCAGGTGAGTTAGGTCATGTTATCATGGTTCCAGGCGAGGCTGGCCGTGTTTGCGGCTGCGGTAGAAGAGGCTGTTTGGAGACATATTGCTCTGCTACAGGTGTAGCTCGCACCGCACGTGAGTTCCTGGAAACAAGCGATGAGCCTTCTTTGCTCCGCGAGATGGATCCAGAGAAGATTACCTCTTACGATGTCAGCGTTGCTGCCAGCAAGGGTGATGCTTTGGCCAAGCGCATCTACGACTTCACTGGCAAGATGCTGGGTGAAGCTTGCGCTAACTTTGCAGCATTCTCTGCTCCTGAGGCATTCGTATTCTTCGGCGGTCTCACCAAGGCAGGTGACCTCTTGATGAAGCCTTTGAAGGAAGCTTACGACAAGAACGTGCTCAAGATTTACAAGGGCAAGGCTAAGTTCCTTGTTTCTACTCTTGATGGCAGTTCTGCAGCTGTACTTGGTGCAAGTGCTGTAGCTTGGGATTTATAATATTTGATTATATGTTCTCTTATTAGAGTTCATTAATATAAAAAGTAAAAAAGAGTTTGGTGTCCTTCAGGACATCAAACTCTTTTCTTTTAACAATCATCGCAATATCATACATTCAAGATGCAATGAGAAAGCTTTAGCCCCAAAGGACTAAAGCTCTAACCAATTCTGAATCATCTTTTTCCCATCAGGTGTCAGCACACTTTCTGGATGAAACTGAATGCCTCGAATATCATAATTCTTATGCTTGAGACCCATAATCTGACCATCATCACTTACAGCCGTAATATCCAGACAATCAGGAAAACCACTTTTATCTACTACCCAGGAATGATATCTGCCAATCTCGATACGCTTAGGCAATCCTTCAAAAATAGGATCGTTACCAAACTGAGTACAAGGTGTAGCCACTCCATGATAAACCTCAGAGAGATTGGTTAGTTTAGCACCAAAAGCCTCACCAATAGCCTGATGACCTAGACAAACTCCCAGCATCGGTTTTCTGCCTGCATATTTCCTGATCACATCCATCAGAAGTCCAGCCTCCGAAGGAATACCTGGTCCTGGACTCAATATGATCTTGTCGAAACGGTCAAGCTCCGACAGCTGAAACTGATCGTTGCGGAACACCATCACTTCAGCATCCAACTCCTTTACCAAATGGGCAAGATTATAAGTAAAGGAGTCATAGTTATCTATGATTACTATTTTCATTTTATTAATGTTTAGAGTTTAATGTTTACTTGAAGCACATGAATTCTTCACTCTTCGTTCTTCATTTTTCACTACCTAAAGCTTCTCAGCAATATGAATTGCCTTAGTCAAAGCTCCTAGTTTATTATTACACTCTTCCAACTCATACTGGTCGTTGCTCTTCGCCACAACTCCACTTCCAGCCTGGAACCAGAGTTCGCCATTACGGCTGATAAAGGTACGAATTACAATAGCCTGATTCAAATCGCCGTTCAGTCCTATGAATCCGATACATCCACCATAAGCGCCACGATTGTGAGGCTCCAATTCAGAGATAATCTGCATCGCTCTCACCTTAGGCGCACCACTCAAGGTACCAGCAGGGAAAGTATCAATGAATTCCTTAATATGGTCAGCATTCTGATCCAATGTTCCACTCACACGGCTCACCAGATGAATCACGTGACTGTAAAATTGCATATCCTTATAGAAATCCACCTTCACATTGTGGCAGTTACGGCTCAAATCATTTCGTGCCAAATCCACAAGCATGACATGTTCTGCATTCTCCTTCGGGTCATTACGGAGGAATTCTGCAGCCTTTCTATCCTGTTCCATATCACCCGTTCGTCGGGTCGTTCCTGCAATAGGATCAATGAAAGCCTTCTCTCCTACAATACGATTATGAGTTTCAGGTGAAGAACCGAAGATACGGAAGCCACCAAAATCGAAATAGAAGAGATAAGGAGATGGATTGATGCTGCGCAAGGCACGGTAGAGCTTGAAGTCATCCCCCTCATAACGCTGCACAAATCTTCGGCTCACCACAATCTGGAACACATCGCCACGCATACAATGCTGGATACACTTGCGAATATTCGCCTTGTGCTCCTCATCAGTAAGAGTAGAGGTTGTTTCGCCTACCGGATGGAAATCATAAGGCTTCACATTTGCCTTGTTCACCGCCTTCATCAATGCATCCAACTCAGCATTGCCGACAGCCCTATTTGCCTCAGAAGCCTGATCATCATCAGCGTTTTTCTCTTCGCCATACCGTTCACTCAAAGCGATAAGTTGCATCGTATTATTGAAATGATCGAACACGATGATGTCCTTATACATAATATAATAGATATCCGGCGCATCATTCTTTGCCATCGTGGTATCCTTTACAGGGATATTCTCGAAGTAGCGTACTGCATTAAAGGTCGTGAACCCATAAAGTCCACAGAAATTCTTCCCCTCTCCCTCAACATGGAAACTCTGGATGAACTCATTGAAAGCTTTCGAAATGGCGAGCTTACAATCTTCTCCCTTTCCTTCGCCAAAAGCTGGAAGTTGCTGTTTTTCAACACCACCATCAGGATAAGTCTTGATAACCTCTCCATGACTCACGGCAATGCTAGCCAATGGATGTACACCTATAAAGGAACGGGAATTCTCAGAACCATGGTAGTCGCTACTCTCCATCAGAGCCGACTGGGGGTAAATATCTCTCAATCGCATATAAACTCCCACAGGCGTATAGAGGTCGGCGAGAATCGTGCGAGTTACTGTCGTATAATTAAACTTAGCCATTTTTTCTTATTGATTGAACTTTAACTAATTACACCCACACGCCCTGAAAGGGCAGAAGCTCCTAGCCCAGGGTAACACCCTGGGCTAGTAATGAGTGTAAGTCTGTCGCCCTGAAAGGGCAAAAGCTTTAAAATACTTTAGAAATTTCCATATTCTCCAGCCATTTCCTTATGGCTCAAATAGGTTTCTACATCCTTGTCACCACGGCCAGAAACGGTCAAAACAACCACGTCGTCCTTCTTGAACTTCATTTTCTTCAAGGCAGCCACAGCATGAGCACTTTCAATGGCAGGTATGATACCCTCCATACGAGTCAGTTCATAACCGGCATAGATAGCCTCATCATCCTTGATGGCAAGTACATGACTTCTGCCTCTTGTTGCCAAGTCTGCATGCATAGGTCCAATACCCGGATAATCCAAACCGGCACTGATGGTGAAGGCTTCCTCAATCTGTCCATCCTCTGTCTGCATCACAAGCGTACGGGCACCGTGAATGATTCCCTCTGTACCACAATGCATGGTTGCAGCCGTGTAATTGGTATCAATACCATGACCGGCAGCCTCAGCCAGATAGATCTGAACCCGCTCATCATCGATATAATGATAGATGGTGCCTGCAGCATTGCTACCGCCACCTACACAAGCGATGAGGTAATCAGGATAATCGCGGCCAATCTTCTCTTCCAACTGCCATTTCAGCTCCTCACTGATTACGCTCTGCATCTTTGCTACGATATCAGGATAAGGATGAGGTCCCATCGTAGAACCTACGATATAGAATGTATCCTGTGGATGACAGCACCAGTCGCGGATAGCCTCTGAGCATGCATCACTCAAAGTCATATTGCCCGTACGGACAGGATTCACCTTGGCACCCAGCATCTTCATACGCTCCACATTGGTATGCTGGCGCTCCACATCGGTAGCACCCATAAAGATTTCACACTTCATATCCATCAAGGCACAGACTGTGGCAGTTGCAACACCATGCTGTCCGGCACCGGTTTCGGCGATGATACGCGTTTTACCCATCTTCTTTGCCATCAGAATCTGACCGATGGTATTGTTAATCTTGTGCGCACCGGTATGATTCAGATCCTCACGCTTCAGATAGAGTTGACATCCATACTTTTCGCTCATTCTCTTCGCATAGTAAAGAGGTGAAGGGCGGCCAACATAATCCTTCAGGAGCGCATAATACTCGTTCTTGAACTCCTCGCTCTCTATGATAGGCTTATAAGCCTCCTGAAGCTCAGTTACACACTTATATAAAATCTCAGGAACATAAGCTCCTCCGAATTTTCCAAAAAATCCTTTATCGTCAACTTGATACATCTTTCCTATAAAATTAAAAGGTTGAATTATTTTTTCAATGCTTCGAAAAGCAGGTCGAGTGCCTGGTCTGGATTGCCTACTTCATTGAGCAATGTCACAAACTTACTACCGATGATGGCACCTGCTGCGTTATCCTGTGCACTCGTAAGAGTCTGCTTGTTACTGATTCCGAAACCAATCATTCGAGGATTACGGAGATTCATACCATTGATATGATTGAAATAAGCCAACTTAGCATCGCCGAAGCTACTCTGGGCGCCCGTAATGCTGGCAGAGCTGACCATATAGATAAAGCCATCAGTATGTTCGTCGATGAATCGGATACGCTCCTCACTTGTCTCTGGGGTAATCATCATGATAACGCGGATATCATATCTGTCAGCAATAGGCTTTACCACTTTCAGATAATCATCAAATGGAAGATCAGGAATGATAGTTCCACTCACACCACTTTCTACACAACTCTGGAAGAATTTCTCAATTCCGTAGTGCATGATAGGATTCAGATAGCCCATCAGCACAAGTGGCAACTGCACTTCATTCTTGATGGCCTTCAACTGAGCGAAGAGCTTCTTTACGGTCATTCCATTCTTCAAAGCCTTAGTACCAGCACTCTGAATGACAGGTCCATCAGCCAGAGGATCACTGAACGGGATTCCTACCTCTATCATATCTATTCCCTTGCGCTCCATCGCCTTTATCACATCACCCGTTCCTTCGAGGGTTGGGCAACCTGCGCAGAAATACAAGCTCAAAAGCTTGCGGTCTTTATTGTTTGCAAACAATGCATTTATCTTATTCATAATACTCTTTTTAAATTTCTTTGTTTTCTATATTTTCAAGAAATGTATTCAACTTCTCCACATCCTTTAAGCCCGGCTTCAACTCGAATTTCGAATTCAAATCGATTCCGATGCACTTTGGATGATGGAAGTTCCTGACTCTCTCTACATCCTCCGGCCCTATTCCACCACTCAAGATGAATGGAACATCGCCATCATAATTCTCCAAAACCTGCCAATCAAACTGCTGACCACTTCCACCCACCGTTTTACACTTGGTATCGAATAGGAAGTAATCAACAGCACCTACATATTCCTTATATTTCAGGATATCCCCGGCTGTGGAAACGCTGATAGCCTTGATAACTTTCAACAAGCCATTCTGCTTATGAAGCAGTTCACAGAGTTCGCGGCTCTCATTTCCATGCAACTGCACGGCATTCAAATCAAACTGATGAATCTTATCAGAAATCAATCCAGCAGATTCATTGACAAAGACACCCACTCTGCAAACATTCTTATCTGCTGCCGTTCTGGCAACTGACTGAGAAGCGAATCTCGGTGACTTTGGGTAGAAGATGAATCCCATCATATCCACCCCTAGCTGAGCCACCTTTTCTATATTCTCAGGCTCACGCATTCCACAAACCTTTACTAACATCTGCCTATGATTTTAATTGATTGATAAATTGAGCGAGCGCCTCTCCAGGGTCAGCCTGTTTCATAAACTGCTCACCCATCAGGAACCCCCTGAATCCACCTTCTTCTCTTAATCTAAGAACAGTCTGGGACTGGGAGATTCCACTTTCACTCACTCTGCATACATCCTTCGGAAGCATTTCGGACAGTCGGAAACTGTTTTCCACATCCGTCACAAAGGTTCCGAGGTTACGGTTATTGATTCCGTACATATCCGGTTCCAACTCTGCATATTCGAAATCACGTTCGCCATGCATTTCCAAAAGAACCTCCAATCCCAGCTGATGAGCCATTCGCATCAGATTTCTGCATTCTTCCTTGGAAAGACAGGCAGCAATCAGCAACACCGCCGAAGCTCCACAATATCGAGCCTGCAAGAGCTGATATTCATCTACCACGAAGTTCTTATATAATATAGGTAGAGTTACACCTACATGGCGAGCCTCCTGGATAAACTCATCATAGCCACCAAAGTAATCTATGTCTGTGAGGATACTCAGCGCCGTTGCCCCATTCTGCTGATAGCTTAGAGGAATGATACTGGCCTTTCCCTCTTCCTTGATCCATCCTTTACTAGGAGATTTACGCTTGAACTCTGCGATGATTCCAGTCTCCGACTTCATCAACGCTTCCTTCATGCTTCCACCCGGAACACATCCTTCATCCTCCTGCATCTTCTGCTCAGTGAGGGTAATCATCTGGCGGGGTTGGATAAAGCGTTTACGCTGTTCTATCTCGATTCTCTTGTGAGCGATGATTTCTTCTAAAATATCCATTTTCCTTAACTATTGAGTTCCACGAATTTCTTGAATGTAGCAAGAGCCTTTCCAGAATCAATGCTTTCGCGTGCAATCTCCACGCATTCATCGATGCTCTTCTTTCCCTTCTCCATCACCTGGATGCCGAAGGCTGCATTGGCAAGCACGATATTCTTCTGCGCTGGCAGGGCACGATTTTCGAGCACTGCATCAAAAATATCCTTTGCTTCCTGCTCGGTAGCTCCTCCTCTTACCTCTTCAGGCTTGGCAATCCCGAAGCCCAGGTCCTGTGGTTTGAAGATTCTCTCGTAATTGTTGGTAGTAACCTTGAAATCACTGGTAAGTGAAATTTCATCATAACCATCAATACTGTTTACGATTCCGTAATCTATGCCGATTTTCTGGTAAACCTGATTATAGAGACGCATCTGGTCGAGGTTGGCAACACCGAGCAACTGGCATTTTGGCTGACTAGGATTAACCAAAGGCCCCAGGAGATTGAAGACGGTAGGAAACTGAAGTGCCTTGCGGATAGGACCCACAAACTTCATTGCCTTGGCGAAAAGCTGAGCGTGAAGATAAACGATTCCAGCCTCATCGAGAGAACGGTTGAGTTTATCAAGATCATCAGTAAACTGTACTCCGTGATTCTTGATAACATTGGAAGCACCACTCACCGAAGTTGCAGCGAAGTTACCATGTTTAGCCACCTTATATCCTGCACCAGCAATAACGAAACAAGAGGTAGTAGAGATATTGAAAGTATTCTTGCGATCACCACCAGTTCCTACAACATCGATATATCGGTCACAATTGAGAATGGCAGGAACACCAGTCTCCAAAATACCATCACGGAAACCGAGAAGTTCATCTACGGTCACACCGCGCATCTGCAAACCAGTAAGCAGGGCTGTAATCTGTTCCTCGGGAAACTCACTCTGAGTAATTCCCAGGATAATATTCTTGGTCTCTTCACGGGTCAACTCCTCGTGGTTCAACATTCTGTTCAAGATATTCTTCATTTCCATAATCCTGTTCTCCTATATATTTTTATTTTGTTAATACTCTTTCAAATAAGAATCATTTTCCGAAACTCCCCAGATATGTAAAAAGGGCCTGTCGTAAGTTACGGCAGGCCCTTAGTATATTTGGATTTGCATCCACACGGGTACTCGACTCACGACTTTCTAGATCTTGAGTTACGCCACCACCATGCTGTAGATACAAACGAGTTCATCATATTTTTAATTTTTTATTTTGTTTCTTTTAATTATAATTTGTTACTGGCATAGTCACTACAACTAACCGATTGCAAAATTACACTTTTTCTACGAAATAGCAAACTTTTTATCTAAAAAATAATCATTTTAACAGAAAAAAGTTATTTTCTTCTTATTTTTCTCTTTCTTTTTCCCCTTACACCTTATTATATATAAGTAATCGGAGTACTATTCACAAAAAAATATAAGCACCAGATATAATAAAACCACAAGGTCATCGTTTATGAATATATAAGCATCATGATGAGGAATCATTCCCATAACCGATGCCAATCAGAAACAGCATAGTATTAATCAATTCATAAAAAATATGCCTATGAAGCATTTATTTACTTCCGAAGAGATGAGACCATCTGCCAAGACCATCTATTTCATCAAACAGATGGCTTACACTTATCGCGCATTCAAGAAGAATGAATCTTGCAAGGCGTATTTCATCAACTGATTGCAACATATAATCAAAGTAAAGAAATAAAGATGAAGACAATGGTTTCCCCTTCTCTCCTCTCAGCCAATTTCATTGACTTGAAGAGCGATGTAGAAATGATCAATAAGAGTGAAGCAGACTGGCTCCACATGGACATTATGGATGGTGTATTCGTGCCCAACATCTCCTTCGGTTTCCCTGTATTGGAAGCCGTGGCGAAAGTTTGCACCAAACCTCTCGACATACACTTCATGATTGTACACCCAGAGCAATACATAGAGCAAACCGCCAAGATTGGTGCCATGATGATGAATGTGCACTACGAGGCATGCACTCACTTACACCGTACTATCCAGCAGATTCATGCAGCTGGTATGAAGGCTGGCGTAACACTCAATCCTTCTACTCCTGTAAATGTCCTGGAAGATATCATCTGCGATGTGGATATGGTGCTGCTGATGAGCGTGAACCCAGGATTCGGCGGACAGAAGTTTATAGAAAACACCATCAAGAAGGTACATCGCCTACGCAAGCTCATCAAGGAGAGCGGAAGCCATGCACTTATCGAGATAGATGGTGGTGTACAGGGTGAAACTGCCCCACGACTCGTACAAGCTGGAGCCGATGTACTGGTGAGTGGCAGCTACGTCTTCAAGAGTTCAGATCCTTGTGCAACTATTCACAATCTGAAAGAATTGAAAAAGGAAGAGGACTAAAGAATTTCGATCTGTATGGTTGAAATTACCCAATACGCCCTGAACCAACGATATAGAAGTAGCAAGAAGATTAAACTTCCCGCTGATAAAACAGCGGAAAGTTTAGTCAAGCTGCAAGCTGATGTGATAGTCCTTCGCCATACGACGTAGGTTATGAAGCGCATAACGCATACGTCCCAGACTCGTATTGATACTCACATTCGTCAATTCAGCAATCTCCTTGAAAGTCAACTGCTGATAGAATCTCATATATATGAGTTCCCGCTGGTTAGGAGGCAGAAAATCCACCAACCGTCTCACATCGCTCAACACCTGGTTGCGCACGATTTCCTTCTCCACAAAACTATCCGTCACAGCATCTCCCTTCAGACGAGAAAGATCATTATCGTTATGCTGGTCGGTAAAAAGCAGATTTTTGGCATCACGATAGCCATCGACAATTACATTGTGAGCTATACGCATAAGCCATGAGACAAACTTACCATTAGGCAAATATTGCCCATTCTGAAGTTTGACTATCGCCTTCACGAAAGTTTCCTGAAATATATCGTTCGCCAACTCTTCATCATGTACGACAAAGAGGATGTAAGAAAACAGCTTTACCTCACAGCGGGACAACAATAGGTCAAAAGCCTTATTGTCGCCCTCGACGTAAGCCAAGGCCAATTCTTCATCTGTCATTTGATTGAGTTTTCTCATTTCTTAATCCTTATTTTATCATTAAGTAAATGTCTAAATCGATAGGCGAATCTTTATTTGAAGTATTAATAATGTTAAATTTCACCGCAAAGATACACTTTTTTGTTAGAACAGCCAAATTTTTAACTAAAAAACTATCGGAAATATATTTTTTTATGTATCTTTGTAACCAAATACAACAAACAAAATTTTTATTCATTAATCTCTGAAACAAGCAATGAACCGATTATGTCAAGACATTACTATTGGCTTTGCTCATTCCTGTATGTACACTACTCACCATGCATCTACGCATACAAGGCTACAGACTCGGACAGGGTCTCCGTCCACAGCTCATCAACTTCGTACGCAGCGAGCGCATCCTTATAAAAGATGTAACGAGTATTTCTAAATAAGAAGTCCCCCTCACTGCTCAACACGAGCCGCAAGGGGGACTAACAGTTATGAGTAATCTAAATTCTAAGCTTACTTCTCTTCTGCAGCCTCAGCAGGCTTTCCAGCTGCTTTCTTGGCTGTAGTTCTCTTGGCTGGTGCCTTCTTGGCAGCAGTCTTCTTGGCAGCTGGCTTCTCAGGCTTCTCTGCACGAAGCTTTGCTACCTCCTTTTCAATCTTCTCTATCTTAGCCTGGAGACGGGTAATCTCCTTGTCCTTCATCTCAATTTCCTCATCCTGGTTGGTGATGGTGGTAAGAAGACCCTCCAACTGATCATTATCTACATCAGCAGGATAGAGATCGTTTACTCGGTTGATGAAGTCACCCAGAATGTTCATATAGTTGGTGAATGCATCGAATGGGCTGGCGTAAATACCTCTGTCAAGACCTACGTTGCTAGGCTTGGTGGTCATGAAGCGGAAGTTATTGCTTGCCTGGAGATAATCCCAGTCCAGATTGATACGTGGATCATTGGCGATACGTACACGGTCAGCTACGCTATAAAGCTTGTTGAAAGCCTCGCGCTGCATTGGGTTACCGAGCCAGGAACTTACGTCACGCTCCTCATCTACCCAACTCAATGTATCAGGTACATTAATCTCGCCTACAGACTTGATCTTCTTGCAAATCTCTGTAGGAGTAGAGAAAGTAATGCCACGCTGCTTAGCGCACTCTGGCAAAGCCTTCATAAACTCAAGGATGTTGCTTGACAATGGCTGAGCAATACCAAGAGCCGACAACTCCATGAAGATATTGATAACCTGCTCCTCCTCTGGGAATGAAGCAATGTCGTTCATATAGTTATCTGCGAAGAGTGGATAACCCTCCCAGTCGCTGTTGGCGAAGCGCAAAGAGATATCATCGCTCAGACGTACATCACGAAGCAAGAGCTTGAGCTTTGGATTCATTGCACAGTGATATACATAGTGTGGAGACTTCCAACCCAATACGTGCTTTGCACCTTCGGTAAGCATACCCACGAAGTCCATATCAGCTACAGTAGCACCAATCTCATCACTGTAGATGAGAGAAGAGTTACGGAGAACGGTAGGCTTCTTGCCAAAGTACTCTTCAATCTTTGTACACTGGCGCTTCACCTCTGACTTGAAGGTCTCCTCGTTGACGAGAGAAGAAAGACCATGAGAATAAGGCTCTGCGAGGAACTCTACGCAACCGGTCTGGTTCAATTCCTGCAACTTCTCCAAAACCTGAGGAGCGTGAAGCTCCAACTGCTCCATACCCACACCAGAGAGCGAGAAGGCAACCTTGAAATACTGACCGCTCTTCTCAATCATCTCCTGGATAGCATTGAGTGCAGGCATATAAGAGCGCTCTGCGATGTCGTTGATGCTACGCTCATTCTCATAATCATCATAGTAATAATGATCAGTACCGATGTCGAAGAAGCGGTAGCGTTTCAGATGGGTAATCTGATGTATCTCGAAATATAAACAAATTGTTTTCATACTTTGAACTTTAAATTTTGAACTTTGAACTTTATGATTAGCCCTTGTAACATTAAACATTTAACATTACTTCCATCCCAAAGTCTTGAGATAGAGATCTTTGATGCGGGCTCCCACTTTCTCCCAGGTAATCTGATCTACTTCCTTTCTGCCTTCCTCTGAGAGATAATCGAAGAGACTCTCGTTGTGGCAGATGCTGTAGATAGCATCGGCAAGGGCATGGATATCCCAGTAATCTACCTTGATACAGTTGGTGAGGATTTCACCGCAACCACTCTGCTTGGAGATGATAGTAGGTGTACCACACTGCATAGCCTCAAGAGGAGAGATACCGAATGGCTCACTCACGGATGGCATTACATATACATCACTATCCTTCAGGCACTCATATACCTGCTTTCCTCGCATGAAACCAGGGAAGTGGAAACGGTCGGCAATACCTCTTTCGGCTGCCAGATAAATCATCTGATCCATCATATCGCCCGAACCTGCCATGCAGAAACGCACGTTGCGGGTACGATGCAATACCATGTTGGCTGCCTCTACGAAATACTCAGGACCCTTCTGCATGGTGAGACGACCCAGGAAGGTTACCACCTTCTCCTTGCCCTTATGGTCTGGGCGTGGGATGTCCTGCCACTCCTGCTTCAGTGGATACACCGCATTGTGCATGGCAAAGCACTTGCGTGGATCCTGGTGATACTGGTTGATCACGGTCTGACGGGTCAACTCAGATACACACATGATGCAGTCGGCATTATCCATACCGTCCTTCTCGATAGCATATACGGTAGGGTTCACCTTACCACGGCTACGGTCGAAGTCGGTAGCATGTACATGGATGCACAATGGCTTGCCACTCACTCGCTTGGCATGGATACCAGCAGGGAATGTCAACCAGTCGTGGGCGTGGATAATATCAAATTCTTCGCTACGGGCTACAACGCCAGCGATGATGCTGTAGTTGTTGATCTCGTCGTGGAGATTAGATGGATAACCGCCGGCAAAATCCATACAGCCGAGGTCATTCACGTTCATATAGTTAAAGTCGGCATAGATGTGGTCACGGTAGCGGAAATAGTCATCAGGATTCATGATGTTGCCCACACGCTGCTGCACATAGTCATGATTGACGTCGCGCCAGGCGATAGGCACACTGTTCATAGCCACAAATTTACATGCACTGCGGTCCTCATCACCGAAAGGATGAGGCAGACACAATGTAATATCGACATCTCCCTGGGCATGCAAGCCCTGGGTGATACCAAAGTTGGCAGTAGCCAAGCCACCAAATACGTGAGGAGGATACTCCCATCCAAACATTAATACTTTCATATAGCGTCCTCCTTATATTAATATTGATACTTTTCTAGTAATTCGAGCGCACGGAGAATCTCTGCCACGTTCATGGCGAAAGATATGGCGCCTCGACCTGCAAATGGTGGGTTGCCATCGAAGAGCTCACTGATAGTGCCAAGGCAGTGATAAGACATTTCGTCGTCGTAACCTACCATCTGGCGCTCTACGAAACTCAAGCGGGTACGCTTGTAGAGTTTCAAGCTTGCCTCCATATAGAAACCACCCAGCCATGGCCATGCTGTTCCCTGATGATAAGCGTAGTCGCGCTGTGTCTGAGGACCTACATAGATAGGGTTGTAACCGCCACTCTTAGGTGAGAGTGAGCGCAATCCCTTAGGTGTAAGGAGTTCGCGGGTACAGATATCGAGTACCTTCTTCTTCTGGTCTTGTGACAATGGAGAATAATCGAATGCCACTGGGAAGATCATATTTGGTCGAACACTCCAATCCATCATATTGCCATCTACATAGTCGTAGAGATAGCCATATTCATTGAGGAATGTATCAACGAACGACTTCTTGGTAACCTCAGCCTGAGCCAGCAATTTCTGCTGTGCATCCTCTTCGCCAGCAGTTCTGGCCAAAGCTGCACAGAAGCACAAAGCGTTATACCACAGAGCATTGAACTCTACGATATATCCGGTACGAGGCACTACAGGGCGGCCATTAGCCGTAGAGTTCATCCAGGTCACAGCCTTGTCCTTACCATTGGTATAAAGCAAGCCGTTCTCCATCAACTCCAGGTTAGGGTGCTTGTTGTCTCTGATAAAATTGATGACATCCTTGATAAACTGGCCATACTTCTTGTAGCACTCCTCCTTAGAGGTCTCCTTGGCATACTGCTGAAGAGCCCAGATAGCCCATAGAGGAACGTCAGGCATCTCGATTTCAGTAATATGAGTGGTAAGAGGCTTACCCTCCATAAACTCATAGTATCCGCGCATAGCTGTCTGCATCACCAGCTCGAAGTAATCATTCTCCTCGATAGAGAGAGTAAGACCTGGGAGCGAAATGAATGTATCTCGGGCACGGCACTTGAACCATGGATAACCAGCCTGTATGTAGCGGTCGTCGTTCTTTTCACGGCGATGGAACTGATGTGCAGCATTCACGAGGCAATGGAAGAAATTATCGCGAGGTGCACGTTCATCCACCTCTTTATCAAAGAGTTTCTTCAAGCCGGAAGTCTTGATTTCAGATGTAGCTGCAGCAAAGACGATAGACTCGCCTTTCTTGATATCCATCTCGAAATATCCTGGCACATAGAGGTCTTCATTAGAAGCATAACCTCTCTCCTGCTCCTTAGGGTATTCCACACCACGATACCAATCTGGGCAGAATTTAAACTCGTTCTTCTTTGAGAACTGCATGTAGAGGTCTGGATAACCAGCATACATACATGTCTTAATTCCGTTGTCAACACCAGAGTAGTCACGAGATGCAGTCGCATTCTCATGGGTAAACTGACGCACGCTGCGGAACGCCAAGAAAGGACGGAAACGAAGTGTAGTGGCAGAATGACCGTCAACCAGCGTATAGCGGATCAGGATTCGATCTTCATAATGCTGGAAAACTACCTCTTTCTTGAGGATCACACCACCCACACGGTAAAGTGTAGTAGGCACCTTATCGCAATCAAACTCACGAATGTACTTGTGGCCCAACGGACTGAAGTTGTTGCCCTGGTACTTATGCAGACCAAGATTGAATTCAGCACCATGCTGAATCACCGTAACATCCAGAGAACTCAGGAGAACATGGTTGTCGTCGTCCAGTTCAGGAACCGGTACAACCAGAAGTCCGTGATACTTACGGATATTACAGTCCACTATCGTTGAGCACGAATATGCGCCCGAACGATTAGTCCTTAACAACTCTTTCGGCAATGACTCTTGTAAGTTGGTCATCAGGGCCTTTTCGAATTTTAGATAACTCATAGATCTATATTAAGGTTTTAATATTTGTTGACTATATTTATTGCATTCAAAGGTACGGCTTTTTTGCGGGAAGACAAAGGAAAAAGTGACACATTTTTAGAAAATCTTACTTTTGTATGTTTTAAAACATATTTTTAGCGTTTTTTATTGAGTTATATCAAAAAAAATGTGTAATTTTGCAGCCGATTTAACGAACTAGTGCATAAATAGAAGAACGATAATGGTTGAAAAGAAGAAAGATGCGAATAAAGCTAAGGTAGCTCGAGAGATTTCGAAAATATGGGGCGGACTCGAGAGCGACCAGATTGCAACATTGAAAGAACATGTTGAAATCACCAAATACAAGAAAGGAGAAATGATTTACCAGTGCGATGAAACTCCCACTGATGCAATGTGTCTTCTCACAGGCAAAGTGAAGATATTCAAGGATGGCATCAACGGAAAGAGCCAGATTATCCGCGTCATCAAACCGAACGAATTCTTCGGATTCCGTGCTTATTTCGCAAACGAAATCTACAAGACTGCAGCACAGGCTTTGGATACTTGCACCGTAGTTCATTTTCCACTACCCGTACTGATGAAGCTGCTGCAGAAAAGCTACAAGATCGGATACTACTTCATCAAGTACCTGAGCGTGGAAATTGGAAAATCAGACGACCGCACAGTCAACCTCACCCAAAAGCACATCCGTGCCCGCCTCGCCGAAGCACTCCTGTTTCTGCATGATTCATACGGACTGGCTAAAGACGGAGTCACACTGGACTGCAGCCTGAGTCGTGAAGACCTCGCTAACATTTCCAATATGACAACGAGCAACTGCATCCGCACGCTCTCGGCCTTTGTATCAGAAGGTCTGATAGAAACGAATGTCAGAAAGATCAAAATCCTCAATGAAGAGGAAATCAAGAAAATTGCAAAAGGATAAAAGCCGCAGCATAAACGCCAATGAGGGTGAGTTCTATTCGTAGAACTCACCCTCATTGGCGTTTTTATGCAGGAATCAGAAAGTTGATGACTTCCTGAATTACTGTTATTTTATAAGGACCCACTGGCGTATTCATCAACCTGCCATCGATACCTATCAAGGCATGAGAAGCCTCCTCTACCTCCACCTCGCGGGTACGGTAAGGATGCACACTCTTATGATTCAGGAACTTTCCCTTCACAAAAAGATAAATACCCTCGAAAAGCTGGGTCATCTGTGGATGATACACCACCGAGACATCCAGCAACCCATTATACGGCACGGCATTCGGCGTCTGACCATAACCAGCCGCATTGCCTACACACATCGTCATCACTCTGCGTCTGATGACATCAGAGTTGATCTTGATATGCATCTTGTAGTCGAGACGCTGGAAGATCATCAGAATAAACGAGAAGATGAACGACAGCGTTCTGGAACCGAAGACATGATGGGTCTGGCGACGCAGATTCATAATCGCAGCAATGAGTCCGATGTTCACACAGTTGAGGAAGTAGCGCAAGCACTTCTCCCCTTTCTTGTTGGTGTATCGGATACATCCCAGGTCTATCTTTCTCACCCTGCGTTTCTTAAGCCAGGCCACCGTCTGCTCTACGTTACTGTCATCGAATCCCCAGAAACGGGCGAAATCATTCATCAAGCCATTAGGAATCACTCCCAACGCCACTTCATTGCGCTCGGAAGCGTCCATCTGCATCAGGCAATTGACGGCATCATTGAGCGCAGAATCTCCGCCAACAATCACTATCGTCTTATAGCCATTGTTGACAAACATCTTCACCAGCCGCTCAACGCTCTTCTGGTTTTCGCTCTGCACGAAGTCGTAATCCACGCCCTGCTGCCTGAGCACCTTTTCTATCTTTTCCCAGCGCTTGGCACTGCGCCAACCGCCACGGGGACAATACAGGAGTCCCCACTTATTTTCATTCACTGCCATGATTCTTACTTAGAACTTTTAACTATCTCCAGCACCTGCTCCACTTTCTGTTCCATCGGCTGCAGGGCATCTATCCAATTGATGGTAAACCCTCTTCGCTCCATACCGCGGAACCAGGTCATCTGGCGCTTGGCAAACTGATGGATGGCTATCTCCAGACCTCTGAACATTTCATCATAGGTGGTTTTACCAATCACATATTCGGTGATAAACTTATATTCCAAACCATAATAGATGAGGTTTTCTGCTGGAATTCCCCTATCAAGCAAACCTTTGATTTCATCTACCATTCCTTCCTGGAGTCTCTGCTTCAGCCTTCGGGTAATCTTTTCTCTACGGGCATCACGATCGATACTGACACCTATAATAAGCGAATCTACCGCAGGCAATTCCCGTTCCGGCATAGGATGCTCCAGATTATAGGTTTCTATTTCGATAGCTCGGATAGCTCTCTGTGCTGTATCCACATCTGTGCGATTGTGCATATTGGAACCCGTTTTAGCCTTCAACTCTTTCAGCATCACCGTTAGCTCATCCAGGCTCTTATCAGCCAGCCGGTCTCTCAACTCCTGATTCTGTGGTACAGGCGAAAGATGATATCCCTTGAGCACAGACTCAATATACAGTCCTGTTCCGCCGCACAAGATAGGCAGCACGCCCCGTTTCCGGATATCGAGATAGGCATCATAGAAATCTTGCTGATATTCAAAGAGGTTATACTTGGTTCCCGGTTCGCAGATATCTATCAAATGGTAAGGTATCAACTTGCCGTCCACGGTATAATCTTCCAGGTCTTTTCCCGTACCGATGTCCATGCCACGATACACCTGGCGACTATCGGCGCTGATAATCTCAGCCCCCTGGGTAGTTCCACCCCACGACGCAGCATCCAAGCTGTTGATCTTGGAAGCAAGCGCTGCAGCAAGGCTCGTCTTTCCGCTCGCAGTAGGACCTAATATGGTAATCATCGTCTGTTTCATGCCGCAAAGATAAAGGAAATAATTGATAATACAAAATAAAACGAAAAGAAATTCTCACATCAAGACGATCTGAGCAATCATTTGTGAGTTTTTGAACAAAAAAGGAAGTATATAGACAGAAAAGAGAAGTACATAGACCGAAAAGAGAAGTATGTATATAGAAAAAGCCGCCCAGCATCAGAAATGCTGGGCGGCTATATTTCTTAATCGTTAAGAGGCAACGAATTAACCGTTGTGCTTCTTCATGATCTTGATCAACTCAACAACCTTGTGTGAGTAACCAATCTCGTTGTCATACCAAGAAACAACCTTAACGAAGTTGTCTGTCAAGTAAACACCTGCGTTAGCGTCGAAGATAGATGTCAAAGCGCAACCCAAGAAGTCAGAAGAAACAACAGCATCCTCTGTGTAACCGAGTACACCCTTCAACTCACCCTCAGAAGCAGCCTTCATTGCAGCGCAGATAGCCTCCTTAGAAGCAGCCTTCTTCAAGTTAACTGTCAAGTCAACAACAGATACGTCCAAAGTAGGAACACGCATAGAGATACCTGTCAACTTACCGTTCAACTCAGGGATAACCTTACCTACAGCCTTAGCAGCACCTGTAGAAGAAGGGATGATGTTGCCAGCAGCTGCACGGCCACCACGCCAGTCCTTCATAGATGGACCGTCAACAGTCTTCTGTGTAGCAGTTGTAGAGTGAACAGTTGTCATCAAACCTGTCTCGATACCGAAGTTATCGTTCAATACCTTAGCGATAGGAGCCAAGCAGTTTGTTGTACAAGAAGCGTTAGAAACGATCTTCTGACCGTTGTACTTGTCT
The DNA here is from genome assembly GCF_002224675.1 of Segatella copri. GTDB lineage: Bacteria > Bacteroidota > Bacteroidia > Bacteroidales > Bacteroidaceae > Prevotella > Prevotella copri_U. The sequence goes on from NZ_NMPZ01000014.1 coordinate 76,493, forward strand.
GTGTTAACACCGCAAACGAACATATCAGCCTGGTTACCGTTAGCGTCAGCCTTAGAAGGAGCAGAAAGTACTACATACTTAGCACCAGCCTTCAAGTGCTTCTCAGCCTTGTCGTAAGCGAGGAAGAGACCTGTAGACTCAACTACGTACTCAGCACCAACCTCATCCCACTTCAAGTTCTCTGGGTCACGCTCAGCAGTAACACGGATGTGGTTACCGTTTACGATCAACTCGCTCTTCTCAACGTCAGCCTCGATAGTACCGTCGAAATGACCGTGCATTGTATCATACTTCAACATGTAAGCCATGTAATCAACTGGGCACAAATCATTGATAGCTACTACCTGTACTTCCTTTGCGTTCTCAGCCTCAACTGTAGAACGGAATACGAAACGACCGATACGGCCAAATCCGTTAATACCAATCTTAATCATTGTTCTAATATTTAAATTAAAAGTTTAAAAATTATATCTTTTAAGCTATCAAGCGAATCCGAAGGAGCTGATAACACCTTTTTTCATCCCTATCAAGCATTTTTTCTTCTTTTCGAGCGCAAAGTTACAAAAAATATTCTAACTTTGCACACGAATAGAGTATTAAATAAGTTAAAAAAAGGTGATAGAACTCGAATATTACCTATTTTTAGCACTTTAAGATGCCATACTGACAACTCCATATAGCAAAATGCAATTATTAAAAGGAAGTAGAATATGACACCAGAAGATAAAGTGAAAGTTGCGTCTGAAACTTACACCTTATTATATTAAGGGGAAAAAGCTTCATCGTACACTGAAAAGCAAAAAATGGATCATTTCAAGGAAAGTATTAATCATTATAAACATTAAAGACTATGGGTAAATTTTTGAATGAATTCAAGCAATTCGCCATGCGTGGAAATGTGCTCGACATGGCAGTCGGTGTAATCATCGGTGGTGCTTTCGGCAAGATTGTAAGTTCTGTAGTAGATGACATCATCATGCCTCCTATCGGATGGCTCATTGGTGGCGTCAACTTCTCCGACCTCAAAGTCACACTTCCATCAGTAGAGGTGATCGGTGGCGAGAAGCTTCAGGCTGCAACCATCAACTATGGCAATTTTCTCCAGACCACTCTCGACTTTCTCATCGTTGCCTTCTGTGTATTCCTGCTCATCAAGGTAGTGAACAAGGTTACCGCCAAAAAGGAGGAAGAGAAGCCTGCTGAAACTCCTAAGGCTCCAGAGCCTACCCAGGAAGAGAAGCTTCTGGCAGAGATTCGCGATTTACTGAAAGAGCAGAAGGGATAACCACTGTTTTTTTTCATGGCAGAATAAAAAAAGAAGACAGGAATGAGAGGATATGAATACCACTATCAAGGCTTGAGAAGTATTCCATCCCAACCATTCCTGCCCCTCCTTAAAGAAAAATATATTTTCCCTTAAGGGTTTTTATTTTTTCCTTAAGGGAAAATATATTTTTCTTTAAGGGGGGAAAATACTATATATAAAAAGGTATAAAAGAAAAAGAGCCACAATAACTCCCCTACTTTTGAAAAAAACACACATTTTTTCACGTTTATTAGAAAATACTTTCATTTTTCCTTGCTGATTACATATTTTTTTTGTAGCTTTGCCCCCGAAATAAGATCTAAGTAGATACACTAAATCTTAATTAAACATCAACTCTTAACATAAACAATATGAGTAAGAACATGAAACCTAAAGACCAAATGAAGACAGCGTTGCTGATTTGTGCGCTGACTTCCATGTCTCCTGCGTTTGCAAATGGTACTATGGTAAAAGCTGACAACTTGAACCGCCCTACCACCAGCATCCAACAGCAGAAGAAAGTAGCAACAGGACGTGTTGTCGACAATCAAGGCGAACCTCTTATCGGTGTTACCGTGATGGAAGTTGGCACGTCCAATGGAACAGTAACCGACCTAGACGGAAATTTCTCCCTCAGTCTGAAAAATCCTAATGGCAAGATTACAATTTCCTACATCGGCTTCAATCCACAGACTCTTACAGCTGCAAGCAACATGCAGATTACCATGAAGTCTGAAGACAAGGAGCTCAATGAAGTTGTAGTTGTAGGTTACGGTACACAGAAGAAGGTGAACCTCACCGGTTCTGTATCATCAGTAGATAGCAAAGCTTTGGAAAGCCGTCCTATCCAGAACGTACAGAGTGGACTCCAGGGTATGATGCCTGGTGTTACCATCAGCGGTACCAATGGTGCTCCGGGTATGGACTCAGGTAGCATCAACGTTCGTGGTGTGGGAACCCTCAACTCTTCTTCTCCTTATATTTTGATTGATGGCGTAGAGTCAGGTACCATGAGTAGCCTCGACCCTAACGATATCGAGAGCATCTCTGTATTGAAGGATGCTGCTTCTGCTGCCATCTATGGTTCCAAGGCTGCCAACGGCGTTATCCTTATCACTACCAAGCGTGGTAAGAGCGGCAAACCTCAAGTTTCTTATAATGGTTATGTGAGTATGCAGAATCCAACCAGTTTGGTTGACCGTCTGGATTCATACGAGTATGCCCATATGCTGAATGATGCGCTCGAAAGCGAGGGCAAGGCAAAGAAATTCACCTCTGAAGAGGAAATCAATGCACTCCCTAATACCGATTGGTACGACCTGGCTTACAAAACAGGTTCATTGCAGCACCACAACGTAAGCGTAAACGGTGGAACAGAGAGCGTAAACTATCTGGCATCTGTAGGTTATCTGAAGCAGTCGGGTATCTTGCCTCATGCTGGTCGTGAACAGATAAACGGCCGTACAAACCTGGAGATGAAGATTAACAGCCGCCTTACAGCTCGCTTGAACCTCGCTTATATCAAGAACGATTATACTGACCCATCTTCAGCATACGCAGGTGGCAGTTCTGACCAGATTATCCGTCAGCTCAACTTGATTTCACCATGGATTACCGCTCGTTATGACGACGGCACATGGGGAACTATCTCTGATGGTAGCCCTATTGCATGGCTCGACAACGATTTGAAGGTATATCGCCGCAACACCAACTTCACAGGTCTCTTTGGAGTTGATTACAAGATCATCAATGGCTTGACTGCTAAGTTGAGTGCATCTTATGTAAACGACAACCAGAACTACGACTACTTCCAGAAGTTCTTCGTTTACAATGCGAACAAGAAGACCGATCCAAATTTCCACGATGAACGAGTATATAAGTGGGAACGTAAAACCTTCGAGGCATTGCTGAACTACAACAAGACCTTCGGACAGCATACCGTTGGTGCTTTGGCAGGATGGCATGCAGAGGCTTACGACTATAAGTATTGGTACACTTACCGCAAGAACTTCCCTAACAATAATGTGACCGATATCAATGCGGGTGATGTATCTACCCAGCAGGCACAGGGAAATACCCGTGAGTTGAATATGCTTTCATGGTTTGGTCGTGTTAACTACGACTTTGCAGGCCGTTACCTCTTCGAGGCTAACCTCCGTGCTGATGCATCCAGCCGTTTCGCAGATGGTCATCGTTGGGGTTACTTCCCATCATTCTCTGCAGGATGGCGTGTAAGCGAGGAAGCTTTCATGGAGGGTACCAAGTCTTGGCTCTCTAACTTCAAGATTCGCGGATCTTGGGGTCAGTTGGGTAACCAGGAGGCTTTGAGCGACTACTATCCAGCTATCAATACATACAGTATCAACGCCAAGTATGCATTCGACGGCAAGGTAACATCTGGATACTACCAGAGTTCATACAAGATCAACACCATCACTTGGGAAAAGGCGACCACATGGGGCGTAGGTGTTGACCTGGGATTCCTCGACAACAAGATTACTGCATCTGTTGATTACTATAACCGTCTTACAGATGGTATCTTGATCTCTGTAGATGCTCCTTACGAGTTCGCTTTGGGTAGCTATCTTGACAATGTGGGTCAGATGCGCAACCAGGGTGTCGAGATGAGCCTCAACTACAACGATAAGTTTGGTGAGGTGACTGTAGGTGCAGGCTTGAATGTTGCATACAACAAGAACAAGATTGAGAGCATGCCTGGTAAGGGATACGTAGGTACTGGATATAACCAGCGCAACGCTATGGGTCAGGAGTTCAACAGCTACTATGTATATAAGGCTGACGGATTCTTCCAGACAGATCAGGAAGCACAGGAGTATATGGACAAATACTGGCCAGCAGATGGTTCAAAGGGCGGTTGTCCATTCAGCGGTGGCAAGTTCAAGGCTGGTGACTTGAAGTATGCCGATATCAATGGTGACGGCAAGATTGATGCCGAGAACGACCGCTTCTATGCAGGCAGTTCTGTTCCTCGCTGGACCTTCGGTTTGAATCTGAACGCAGCTTGGAAGGGCTTCGACCTCTCCTTGTTCTTCAACGGACAGTTTAAGGCTTATCGCTACTTCGATGCATACGAGGTAGAGGGTGCTTTTGTGGGCGACAGCTCTCACCCAGCAACCATCTGGAGAGACTCTTGGACCTACAACAAGTCAAATCCTAAGATGCCACGATTGTTTACTGACACAAACTCTCCTAGCTCTTCACGTAATGTTGTTTCTACATTCTGGCTCAAGAATGTATCTTACTGCCGTTTGAAGAACTTGCAGTTGGGTTATACACTTCCTAAGTCGGCACTCGAATTCCTTCATGTCAACAAGGTACGTGTTTACTACTCTTGCGAGAATCTGTTCACAATCGACAATCTCGACATCAACGTGGATCCAGAGGCAACCAGTCAGCGACTCAGCTCTTATCCATTGCTCCGCACTCACTCATTCGGTTTGAGCGTAACATTCTAATAACTTAAAAAGGATATTATCATGAGAAATCTTAAGAAATATATATTCATCGGCATGACCGCCCTCTTGGCAACCTCATGCTCCGATTTCCTCGATACAGCCCCAAAGGATGCTCTTTCACCTGTCAGCACCTGGCAGACTCAGGAAGACGCAGACAAGTTCCTCGTTGGCTGTTACAACAACTGGCAAGACCAGTACAACTCCGGTTGGGGTTGGGACGGTTTCCTCCTGTATTGGGATGGTACAAGTGACTTCGGTTACGACCAGTTCCCTTGGGAGGGTTATACAGCCATCGGTAATGGTACCTTGACCGCATCCAGCGGTAGAGACTGGTACGACTTCTCACGCATCCGCCGTGTCAACGAATTGCTGGCTAATGTGGATAAGTGTAACATGCCAGAAGCTGCCAAGAAGGATATCAAGGCTCAGGCTCGCTGGATCCGCGCTTACCGCTACTTCCTGATGAACTGGAACTATGGTGGTGTGCCTCTCATCGAAAGCTATGCTACTGCAGAGGAAGCGATGGTACCTCGTAATACCGAGCAGGAGGTGAAGGAGTATATCGAGAAAGAACTCGACGAGTTGGTAAACGATATCAATGTAACTCCTGCAGCCCGTGGTCGCATCGCCAAGGGTGCAGCTTTGGCTCTCCGTATGCGAGAGGCTCTCTATTATGGAGACTATGCTACTGCTAAGGATCGTGCAGAGAAGATCATTGCATTGAATCAGTATGAGTTGGATCCAGACTATGCTAACCTGTTCAATGTAGCAGGTCAGGATTCCAAGGAAATCATCCTTGCTGTACAGGCTGTAGAAAACGACTACTATAACGATGTGATTGGCCGTATGTACAACAATGCTGATGGCGGTTGGTCTTCTATCGTTCCTAGCTACGGCTTGATCGACACCTATGAAATGGCAAACGGCTTGACCAAGGACGAACCGGGTTCTGGCTATGATCCTACCCATCCATTCAACAACCGTGACCCACGTATGGCAATGACTGTCATCTATCCAGGTTGTGACTACATCAATGGCAATGGTAAGGAAGCTATCTTCAATACACTCGACAAGACGATTGATGGAGCTGCCAATGCCAACTATTATCTCGCTGCCAACAACAGTTCAAAGACTGGTTTGACATGGGGTAAGTACTTGGCACCTATGAACCAATATCCTGACATCTGGAACACCACCTGTCAGCCTATCGTCTTCCGCTATGCAGAAGTATTGCTTACTTACTGTGAGGCTGAGAATGAATTGAACGGTCCTTCTGCTCAAGTTTATACCTACCTGAATATGGTTCGTAACCGTGTAGGTATGCCTAATGTGGATGAAGCTAAGTACAATACCAAGGAGAAGCTTCGCGAGTTGATTCGTCGTGAGCGTGGTGTTGAGTTCGCAGGTGAGGGTATCCGCCGTGCAGATATCCTGCGCTGGAAGGATGCCAGCGGAAAGATGTTGGCAGAGACCTTGCTGAACTGCACATTGGAGCGCCAGGTAGGTACTGTAAGCATGGATAAGTCTGTGGCTCCTGGTATGCGTGCTACTATCAATGTAAATGCTACTGCAGCTGACAAGAAGATTGAGGATCGTGTATTCAAGACCACCAACCGTTATCTCCCTATCCCACAGGGTGCACGTGATGCTAACTTGCAGTTGAAGCAGAACGACGGTTATTAAAAACAAAAAGTACTGAGTACATCACTCCAAGAAGTACTCAGTACTCATCAATAAAAAAAGACCACCATCTGAGTTGAATATCCAACTCAAATGGTGGTCTTTTTTATATTATTATTCCCACTCGATTGTCGAAGGTGGTTTTGAAGAGATATCATAGCAAACGCGGTTAACGCCCTTTACCTTGTTGATGATCTCGTTACTTACCTTAGCCATGAAATCGTATGGAAGATGAGCCCAGTCGGCAGTCATCGCATCAGTACTTGTTACGGCACGCAATGCAACAGGATGCTCGTATGTACGCTCATCACCCATTACACCTACTGAACGGACGGTAGAGAGCAATACGGTACCAGCCTGCCAGATCTGATCGTAGAGAGATACCTCAATCTCACCATTCTGCATGTCAGCAGGAACACCGGCAGCCAGGACGCGGCGAGCTTCCTCACCACTCAACTTCACCTTGTACTCACGCAAGCCACGGATATAGATATCATCTGCATCCTGGAGAATACGTACCTTCTCTGGGGTGATATCACCCAAGATACGAACAGCCAAACCAGGACCAGGGAATGGATGGCGGGTAATCAGGTGCTCAGGCATACCCATAGAGCGACCTACTCGACGAACCTCGTCCTTGAACAACCACTTCAAAGGCTCGCACAACTGAAGGTTCATCTCCTTAGGAAGACCACCTACATTGTGATGGCTCTTGATTACCTTACCAGTAATGTTCAAACTCTCGATACGGTCTGGATAGATAGTACCCTGAGCCAACCACTTGGCACCAGTCTGCTTCTTAGCCTCAGCATTGAAAACCTCTACGAAATCACGGCCGATAATCTTACGCTTCTCCTCTGGATCTGTAACACCAGCCAAGTCTGCAAAGAATTTCTCTGATGCATCAACACCGATAACATTCAGACCCAAGCACTTGTAATCCTCCATAACATCACGGAACTCATTCTTTCTGAGCATACCGTGATCTACGAAGATACAGGTGAGGTTCTTGCCGATAGCCTTGTTCAAGAGAACAGCAGCTACACTGGAATCAACACCACCAGAAAGACCGAGGATAACCTTGTCGTCACCCAACTGTGCCTTCAACTCTGCTACCGTAGTCTCAACGAAAGAGTCAGCACTCCAGTCCTGCTTGCTACCGCAGATATCTACCACGAAGTTCTTGAGGAGCTGTGTACCCTGCAAAGAGTGGAACACCTCTGGGTGGAACTGTACAGCCCAAACAGGCTGCTTGGTAGAAGCATAAGCAGCATACTTCACATTGGCAGTAGAAGCGATGCACTTATAGTCCTCAGGAATCGCAGTGATGGTATCACCATGACTCATCCAAACCTGAGAGTTCTCGATGAATCCCTTGAACAAAGGATTCTCCTTGTCGAACTGCTCCAAGTTAGCACGACCATACTCACGGCTGTCTGCAGCTTCCACCTTACCACCCTGGGCGTAAGAGAGGAACTGAGCACCGTAGCAGATGCCAAGCACAGGAATGCGGCCAATAAACTGGCTCAGATCTACCTTGAAAGCTTCCGGATCATGAACGGAATAAGGGCTACCGCTCAAGATGACACCAATCACAGATGGATCATCCTTTGGAAACTTGTTGTAAGGCATAATCTCGCAGAAGGTATCAAGCTCACGAACACGACGGCCAATCAGCTGTGTGGTCTGTGAACCGAAATCCAAAATAATAATCTTCTGTTGCATATTGTCTAATTTATAATTTATAATTTACAATTCATAATTCTTTCAGGAATGCTTCCGCTTCTTTCAGCGTCTCCTGCTTTCCCACATCCATCAGCTTGAGGTCATTCTTCACGTATCCCTCAATACGAACCTTGTCGCAATGCTTCAGATAGAAGTCCATGATGGGGAACTTATCCGGTTCATTCTCCATCAGCGGGAAAAGCGATGGGGCAACCATGTGAATACCCGAGAAAGCATACATCTTATAATCTTCTGGATTGAGATCAGGATAAGGACTCTTCACCTCGCCTGTCTCTATATTCGTCCAGCCAACCAATCGCATGGTATCATCGAAGAGGAGATAACGCTTGGTCTTGCGTTCGCTCACCAGAAGGCGGGCAGCCAAGGGAGCCTTCTCCTTCACGGAATCCAAAGAATCATCTACAAGTTCCTTCGACTCCATCTGATAGAATTTCTTCAGATCCACATTGCTCAGGATGTCCACATTATGAATCAGGATAGGCTCAGTCTGATCGAAGAATGGCCATGCCTTCTTGATACCCCCACCCGTTTCGAGGAGCTTTTCGCTCTCATCGCTAATACGGATGTCCATACCGAAATTCTTATTATCACGAAGATAATCGATGATTTGATAGGAGAAATGATGCACGTTCACCACAATACGAGTGAAACCGGCATCCTTCAACTGAAAGATGACACGTTTGAGCAAAGGTTCTCCTCCGACACTTACCAATGCCTTCGGAATGCGATCAGTAAGTGGCTTCAGGCGAGTGCCCAAACCTGCTGCGAATATCATTGCTTGCATCATTGCTAAATAGCTATATATTAATGTGCGTGCAAATTTACTAACTTTTTGCGAGATAGCCAAATTTGCACGCTAAATATTATTGTTTTGCAGGCAAAACCTGCTCAATATGCTGTTCTCTATGACATATTTGCACTTCTACGCCAAACTTCTCGTGGATATGTTCGGCAAGATGCTGGGCTGAATACACACTGCGATGCTGACCGCCCGTACAACCGAAACAGAACATCAGGGAAGTGAAACCACGCTGGATATAGCGATTCACGTGATGGTCTGCCAACTTATAGACACTCTCCAGGAACGTCAGAATCTCACCATCATCCTCCAGGAATCGGATCACTGGCTCATCCAATCCCGTAAGTTTCTTGTAAGGTTCATATCTACCTGGGTTGTGAGTACTTCTGCAGTCGAAAACATAACCGCCGCCATTTCCAGACGGATCTTCAGGGATTCCCTTCTTAAAGGAGAAGCTGAATACCCGCACTACCAACGGTCCCTTGCCATCATACTTGGAATAAGTGGCAGGTCCATCCTGCGGATGCGCACTGTAGATATTGTTATCTGTAATCTTATAACCATCAGCACGGGTTATAGCCGCACTCTCGATGCGCTTAAACTGCGGCAACTCCGTAAGTCGGCGCAGCATATCCATCATATAAGGATATGGGAAAACCTTCTCGCCCATCTTCAGCAGATCACGCAGATTCTGGATAGCAGGCGGAATACTCTCGATGAAGTGCTTCTTGCGCTCGAAATAGCCACGGAATCCATAGGCACCCAACACCTGCAAGGTACGGAAGAGCACAAAGAGACTCAGGCGATGCACGAAATGACGCACAGATGGTACCTCGGTATAGTTTTTCAGCGACTGATAGTACTCCCATACCAACTCGCGGCGGAGCTTGAAGGAATACTTGGCTGAAGCCTGCCAAAGGAAGGAAGCCAGATCATAATAGAAAGGTCCCTTTCTGCCACCTTGGAAATCAATAAAGTACGGATTGCCATTTTCGTCTAACATTATGTTGCGAGCCTGGAAATCACGATAGAGGAAACAATCCATCTTTTCTGACGTCAAATCCTTCGCAAAAAGACGGAAGTTGGCTTCCAACTTCAATTCATGGAAATCCAAATCTGTCGGTTTCAGGAAACAATACTTGAAATAGTTGAGATCGAAGAGCACACTGTCCACATCAAACTCCGGCTGAGGATAGCAGTTGGACCAATCCAGCCCACGTGCACCACGCAACTGGATGTTAGGCAACTCACGGATTGTCTTCTTCAGGAGTTCCTTCTCCTTCTGATTGTATCTACCGCCAGCCTCTCTTCCGCCCTTGATGGCATCGAAGAGCGAAGTTCCGCCCAGATCAGTCTGGATATAGCAGAGTTCATCATCACTCACAGCCAGAATCTTAGGCACCGGCAACTGACGGAGATTGAAATGATTAGCCAGATACACGAAGGCGTGATCCTCATCACGGCTCGTACCGATAACACCTATCACCGTATCCCCATCCTGCTTGATGATACGGAAATATTGGCGGTTACTTCCCTGCCCTGCCAGCTTGATGACATCAGCAGGCTCTTCGCCAGCCCATTGCTTGTAGAGATTAATTAGCTTTTCCATCATCATTCAATTTTCTGCGTTTTCTGTCATCATCTATCTTCTGTGCGAAGTTATCACCGATGAAGAGAAGCAATAAGATACCTAGCGTAGTGAGGAAAGAATTCGTAGTAGTCATTCCTAACTCCGCCTTTGTTATATAAATCAGTCCTCCGATAACGACCAGGAAGACCAATGCCTTTTTCCAATCAATATTATGCATGATACTCAAAAAAACTATTTGTTCTGCAAAGATACAACATTTTTCTGAGCTAGCCATAAGATTAAGCATATTTTTGAGATGAGCACAAAAAAAATCGGATGTCTCACGACAACCGATTTTCAAAAACAAACTACTTAAAAACTAATCTACTAAAACAAATCAAAAAAATATCTTCATCGACCTCACGGTCGGTATTACCTTTTCTTTTCGCTTGCAAAGTTACAAAAAAAGCGTATTAGCACCAAACAATTTTGCGATTTTTTGCATATCAATTGCTAAAAAAACAAAAAAATAGGGATAATTCACTGAGAATCACCCCTATTTGTTATATTTAGGTTGCAAAAACGCACTCTATTACATCATACCGCCCATGCCTGGAGCTGCAGCAGGTGCAGCTGGAGCTGGCTCTGGTTTATCAACCAATACGCACTCTGTTGTCAAGAACAGACCAGCGATAGAAGCTGCGTTCTCCAAAGCAACACGCTCAACCTTAGCAGGATCTACGATACCAGCCTGACGCATATCCTCGTAAACATCCTTGCGGGCATTGTAACCGAAGTCACCCTCGCCCTCGCGAACCTTGTTGACGACTACAGAACCCTCGCCACCAGCATTGGCTACAATCTGACGGAGAGGCTCCTCGATAGCACGCTCTACGATGCGGATACCAGTAGTCTCATCAGCGTTGTCACCCTTCATATCCTTCAAAGCCTCGAGGGCACGGATATAAGTAGTACCACCACCAGCAACGATACCTTCCTCGATAGCTGCACGGGTAGCACAGAGAGCATCGTCAACACGATCCTTCTTCTCCTTCATCTCTACCTCAGAGTTAGCACCTACGTAGAGAACAGCAACACCACCAGCGAGCTTAGCCAAACGCTCCTGAAGCTTCTCCTTATCGTAAGAAGACTTGGTGTTCTCAATCTCGTTCTTGATCTGAGCTACACGATCCTGGATATTAGCCTTCTCGCCATGACCATTTACGATAGTTGTATTATCCTTGGTAACAGTAACCTTGTCAGCAGAACCCAGCATTTCCAATGTTGCCTGCTCCAACTTCAAGCCCTTCTCCTCAGAAATGACAACACTGCCAGTCAAGACAGCGATATCCTCCAACATAGCCTTGCGACGGTCGCCGAAACCTGGAGCCTTTACTGCACAGATCTTCAAACCGCCACGCAAACGGTTAACAACCAATGTTGTCAAAGCCTCAGAATCAACATCCTCAGCGATTACCAACAAAGGACGACCGCTCTCTGCAGCTGGCTGGAGAATTGGCAAGAACTCCTTCAGGTTAGAAATCTTCTTATCGTAAAGAAGGATGTATGGATTATCCATTACACATTCCATCTTGTCTGCGTCAGTCATGAAGTAACCGCTCAAGTAACCACGGTCGAACTGCATACCCTCAACAACACCAATATTGGTATCACGGCTCTTGCTCTCCTCGATAGTGATGACACCATCCTTAGAAACCTTGCGCATAGCGTCAGCCAAGAGCTTACCAATCTCTGCATCGTTGTTGGCAGAAACAGTAGCCACCTGCTCAATCTTGTCATAGTTGTCATCTACCTGCTCAGCATGATCCTTGATGAAGGCAACGACAGCAGCAACAGCCTTGTCGATACCACGCTTCAAATCCATTGGGTTAGCACCTGCAGTTACGTTCTTCAAGCCCTCAGTTACGATAGCCTGAGTCAGGATAGTAGCTGTTGTAGTACCGTCACCGGCATCATCACCAGTCTTGCTGGCAACGCTCTTTACGAGCTGTGCACCGGTATTTTCAAACTTGTTCTCCAACTCCACTTCCTTAGCTACGGTAACACCATCCTTAGTAATCTGAGGAGCACCAAACTTCTTTTCGATTACCACGTTGCGTCCCTTAGGACCGAGAGTTACCTTTACTGCATTTGCCAACTGATCAACACCTTTCTTCAAGAGGTCGCGGGCATCCATATTATATTTAATATCCTTAGCCATTTCCTTATTCTTAATTAAAATGTTAATTATCAATTACTCTTCTACCACAGCGAGAACGTCGCTCTGGCGCATCATCATATACTTAGCACCATCAAACTCAAGTTCAGTACCAGCATACTTTCCATAGAGAACAGTATCGCCCTCCTTGAGAATCATCTCTTCATCCTTGGTACCCTTACCTGTAGCAACGACCTTACCACGCTGTGGTTTTTCCTTTGCTGTATCAGGGATAATGATTCCACCTACTTTTTCTTCAGCTGGTGCAGGAAGTACCAGCACTCTATCTGCTAATGGTTTAATATTCATGATTCTTATATTTTAATTTGTTATTACTTCTATCTTTCGTCTTCACTTCAGCCTATTCGGGCATACGCCAGACACCCTCACCCTATACGAAAAGCGTGCCAAAGCGTCAAAACTGACACTTTGGCACGCTCACAACTACGCATCTACTGACATTTCTGTCAGCCTTTACCTAAAAATGCTGAAGCCACCCGTTGGTTTCTTGGGTAGATAACAAGTGAGTTCACTCTGTCCATCCGTACTGTTCTTCAATACGAACTTCCTTGCTGTGATAAGCATTTTTCGTTAACACAACGTTATATTTTCATCATTTTTCGGTGTTTTTGTACAATTCTCTTTGTCATTTGTTACTTTTTTACTATATTTGCAGAAAAATAAATCGGTATCAACGTAATATAGATAGATATGAAGCAATTTTTCAAGAATGTAGCCGCTACCATCGTAGGTATCTTCGGATTCGGAATCATCATGGTGATTCTCGCCGTCATCACACTCATTGGTATGATGTGCAATAGCAGCAAGACTCCTTCACTGAAAGACAATTCTGTGATGGTGATGAAGCTGCAAGGTCAGATCAGCGATCAGGCAAACGACGACTGGTTGGGACAGCTCACCGGTAACCAATATAACAACCTTGGCATGAACAATATCCTCTCAGCCATCAAGAAGGCAAAACAGGAGGATAAGGTGAAGGGTATCTATCTGGAAACGGGTATTCTGAGTACAGACTACGCTACATTGCAGGAAATCCGCAACGCTCTTGCCGACTTCAAGAAGAGCGGCAAGTGGATCATCGCCTATGGTGATGCCATGACCCAAGGTGGATATTACCTAGCTTCGGTTGCCAACAAGGTATATGTGAACCCGGAAGGTTCGGTAGATTGGCACGGTATTGCCTCACAGACACAATATATAAAAGATGTGGCTGCCAAATTTGGCGTTCACTTCACCATTGTAAAGGTGGGCAAATACAAGAGCTTCACCGAGATGTACACAGAGGACAAGATGAGCGATGCCAACCGCGAACAGGTTACCCGATATATCGGAGGTCTCTGGAATCAGATTCTGGCAGATGTCAGCAAGAGCCGAAACATTTCCAAGGATTCCCTGAATCGCTATGCAGACGGACTTATGGCATTCGATGATACCAAGCTCTTGAAATCCAGAAAGATGGTAGATGGATTCTGCTATTATGATGAAATCAGAGACGTAATAAAGAAACAGCTCGGTCTGAAAACCGATGAGAAGATTTGTCAGGTATCTATGAGTGATGTAAATGCAGCCGTAGATGACAGTAACCTTCTTGGCGACCAGATTGCTGTATATTATTGCCAGGGAGAAATCGTAAGAGTAGCAACTCCAGGCGCATTCGGCAGCGAGCAGCAGATTGTGAGCAACGACGTGATCCAGGATCTGCAGGATCTGGGCAACGACAAGAACATCAAGGCTGTGGTACTCCGCATCAACTCAGGTGGTGGCGATGCCTATGCCTCAGAACAGATCTGGCGTGCAGTCAGTCAGCTCAACAAGAAGAAACCAGTAGTGGTATCCATGGGTGGTATGGCAGCTTCGGGTGCATATTATATGAGTATGGGTGCCAGCTATATCATGGCTCAGCCAACAACACTGACGGGCAGTATCGGTATCTTCGGTGCCTTGCCAGACATCAGTGACCTGATGACCAAGAAGCTGGGATTCAAATATGACGAGGTAAAGACCAACCGCAACAGTGCCTACGGCAGTGCCGGCAGTGCCCGTCCTTGGAGAGCAGAAGAAATCGGCCATCTCCAGGCTTATGTAAACCGCGGTTATGCTCTCTTCCGCCAGCGTGTGGCTGATGGCAGAAAGATGAAGACCGAAGAAGTGGAGAAGATTGCACAAGGAAGAGTATGGCTCGGAACCGACGCCAAGAGCATCAAACTGATTGACGGTTTTGGCAGTCTCGATGACGCTGTTGCCAAGGCAGCCCAACTTGCCAAGGTTTCCGATTACGGAACCACAGAGTATCCTATGCCTGCAGACTGGATAGACCAGCTTTTAGACGGACTGTCAGGCAGCGGCGGCAACTATCTCGATGAGCAGTTACGACTCACACTGGGTGACCTCTACCAACCATTTATGATGATTCGCAACATCAAGGAGAAAGAACCAGTGCAGGCAGCAATGCCATTCGTACTGAATATACATTAATATATATAATAAGGTATAAAAAAGGAGTGAGGAAATGAGAACAGAAGGAGATCTGATAAAGATCAACGATTGGCTGCTACCGCTCAGTTGGATATACGGCAGCATCGTAAGATTCCGCAACTGGCTCTTCGACATCGGATTGAAGAAGAGCCGCGACTTCTCGATTCCCGTCATCTCGGTGGGCAATATCACCGTGGGCGGTTCGGGAAAGACCCCGCATGTGGAATACTTGATTCGCCTCTTGCATGACAAGGTGAAAATTGCCGTGCTGTCACGTGGATACAAACGCAAGAGCCACGGATATGTACTTGCAGATGAAAATACAGAAATGTCGGATATCGGTGATGAGCCATTCCAGATGTACCAGAAGTTTTCTGATATCTACGTAGCGGTAGATGCCAAACGAGTAAGAGGCATCAACAACCTGCAAAGCAACGAAGAGACCAAGGATGTAGATGTGGTATTGCTTGATGATGCCTTCCAGCATCGCTATGTCAAACCAGGCATCAATATCCTTCTGGTAGATTACCATCGTCTCATCATCTACGACAAGATGCTACCAGCAGGAAGACTGCGCGAACCATTGAGCGGAAAGAGCCGTGCCGACATCGTGATTATCACCAAATGTCCAAAGGATCTGAAACCTATGGAGTTTCGTGTACTCACCAAGGCTATGGATCTCTATCCATTCCAGAAACTCTACTTCACCTGCATCGACTACGATACACTGAAGGGTGTTTTCACTGGAAAAGAACTGAAAGATCCAAAAGACTATCACGTGCTTCTGCTCACCGGCATCGCATCTCCAAAACAGATGGAGCACGACCTGAAACCGATGGTCAAGGAGATGAAGTCTCTCTCTTTCGGCGACCATCACCGCTTCAAGAACAAAGACATTGACCGCATCAATGAGGCATTCGAAGCCTTGCCGGAACCACGCATCATCATCACAACAGAAAAGGATGCCGTGAGACTGAGAGAGGCAGAAGGACTCTACGAGAGTGTGAAAGAAAGCATGTACGAATTGCCTATCAAGGTAAGCTTCATGCTTGACCAAGAAGATAATTTTAACGAAAAGATAATAAGCTATGTACGAAAAAATTCAAGAAACAGCATCCTGGCTAAGAGAAAGGATGAGCACAAGTCCGAAGACTGCAATCATTCTGGGAACAGGTCTCGGACAATTAGCTTCAGAAATAACTGATAGTTACGAATTCCCATATAGTGAAATTCCTAACTTCCCGGTATCTACCGTAGAAGGACATGCAGGCAAGCTCATCTTCGGAAAGCTGGGCGGCAAGGACATCATGGCAATGGAAGGCAGATTCCACTTCTATGAGGGATATAATATGAAGGAAGTAACATTCCCTGAGCGCGTGATGTTCGAGTTGGGCATCGAGACCCTCTTCGTAAGCAATGCCTCTGGCGGAATGAACCCTAAGTTCCAGATCGGCGACCTGATGGTTATCGACGACCACATCAACTTCTTCCCAGAGCATCCATTGCGTGGCAAGAACTTCCCTACCGGTCCTCGCTTCCCTGACATGCACGAGGCATACGACAAGCAGCTCCGTGATCTTGCCGACGAGATTGCCAAGGAGAAGAACATTCCTGTTCAGCATGGTGTATATGTAGGCGTCCAGGGTCCTACCTTCGAGACTCCGGCAGAATATCGTATGTATCGTACCCTGGGTGGTGATGCTGTAGGTATGAGCACCGTTCCTGAGGTAATCGTGGCCCGCCATTGCGGCATCAAGGTATTCGGCATCAGCATCATCACCGACCTCGGCGGCTTCGACGTTCCTGTAGAGGTTAGCCATGAGGAGGTACAGATTGCTGCCAATGCTGCTCAGCCTAAGATGACTGAGATTATGCGAGAAATGATTCGCAGATCATAATTATTAATTATAAATTATAAATTATCTTGGATATAGCTAAGTTGGGTGAGTTTGGACTGATAGACCATCTCACCAAAGGATATGAAAACAAGAATGCCTCTACTGTTTATGGCGTAGGCGATGACTGTGCGGTGATGCACTATCCCGACAAGGAGGTGCTGATGACTACCGACATGCTGATGGAAGGTGTGCATTTCGACCTGACCTATATTGATATGCAGCACTTGGGTTACAAGAGTGCCATGGTCAATATCAGCGACATCTTCGCCATGAACGGAACGCCACGCCAGATGGTGGTAAGCATTGCACTGAGCAAGCGCTTCAAGGTAGAAGACCTTGATGAATTCTACAGAGGCCTGCGTATGGCTTGCGATAAGTTTGGCGTTGACATCGTAGGTGGCGACACCACTTCCTCACTCACCGGTCTTGCCATCAGCATCACCTGCATTGGCGAGGCAGCAAAGGAAGATATCGTATATCGCAGCGGTGCCAAGGAAACAGACCTCATTTGTGTAACCGGCGACCTGGGTGCTGCCTACATGGGTCTGCAGCTCCTGGAACGCGAAAAGGCTGTATATTACGGACAGGTAGAAGACATCCGCAAGAAGATGGCAGAGGCAAAAGCGCAGGGTGACGACCAGAAGTTGGCAGCCCTCAACAAAGACTTGCAGGAAATGCGTAACTTCCAGCCAGACTTCGCCGGCAAGGAATACCTGCTGCAGCGTCAGCTTCAGCCAGAAGCTCGCGGCGACATCATAGCCCAGCTCCGTGAGGCAGGTATCCGCCCTACCGCTATGATGGATATCAGCGACGGCTTGAGCAGCGAGTTGATGCACATCTGCGAACAGAGCAACTGCGGCTGTCGTGTCTATGAGAAGAATATCCCTATCGACTACCAGACAGCAGTTCAGGCAGAGGAATTCAACATGAACCTCACTACCTGTGCCATGAATGGTGGCGAAGACTATGAGCTTCTCTTTACCGTTCCTATCGGCGACCATGCCAAGATTGAGGAAATGGAAGGCGTGAAACAGATTGGTTACATCACCAAGGAGAGCCTCGGCAAGTTCCTCATTACCCGCGATGGTCAGGAATTCGAACTCAAGGCGCAGGGATGGAATCCTCTGAAAGACTAGTTTTACGAATCGCCTTCTCTAAGGAAGAAACCCGAAAGAGGCGATTTTAGTTAATAAACATTAAGCAAGAGAAAATATTTGGTTTTCTCTTGCTCAATTAAAATTTTTGTTGTACCTTTGCAACCGCAAAAAGCAAGATGGTGCCATAGCTCAGTTGGTAGAGCAAAGGACTGAAAATCCTTGTGTCCCCGGTTCGATTCCTGGTGGTACCACTCCTCCTTTCATTTAGGCGGTTTCTGACTTCGGTTAGAGCCGCCTTTTTACGTATTCTGAAAAGGAGATAAAACAGCATCGTTGCTCACGGCGCAGAGGGAATGGTTCACGACATTACCGTCAAGGATACCTATATCTTCTACAATCAGAAGGCTCAGGATATCAATGAGACTTGCAAAATCAAGCTCGAGAATGTGAACTTCGCTACTTTTGCAAAGTAAGAAACCATATCGCAAACCATTCTCTCTAAATGCGTCAAACACTTACCTTACAACAGTAAGCGTCTTTTCGCAGACAGAGAAATGAATATCCAGACCCTCATAAGGCATTCCATAAACCTTATGAGGGTCTTTCTGGTAATGCGGACGAGGATCCTGCGCCAGAACCTCTTTCAAGATTTCAATCTTCTCATCATTCAATCCCTGGCAAATCAGGTATTCCCTTATTTCCCCGGAAATCTCAACATCCAGCTTCGCCCATTTCCGATCATCCACGAATCCACTTCGTGCATCAGGATGACAATCGGCATACACCACGTAAGGCTTGATATCATAGATGGGAGTACCATCCATCAGGTCACCACCCTTTACATGAATGACAGGTCCCTTGCTTGTTTCCCATTCAATACGGGAGATTTTCACGGATGACAATCCGATGTTGTTCGGACGGAAAGGACTGCGGGTAGCAAATACCCCGACCTTCTCGTTACCTCCCAAGACAGGAGGCCTTACAACCGGACTGTTCGCCTTATGCTTATTTGCCGAGAATTCCCAGATAAGCCAGAGGAAATCGAAACCTTCCATTCCTCTGAGGAAATCCGGATTGCGATATTCGGGTTCAAAAACAATCTGTCCTTCCAGTTCCGCCACCAATCCAGCCTGCTTGGGAATACCAAACTTGCTGCTGAACGGAGAACGGAATCTTGCTATTGGTTTTATTTCCATATCTTTATATTATTGATTTTAGTTCCTTTTTTCATATACTGGGGTATATTTCCATATATTCCAATGATTACACCTTATTATATATAGTACATTATATATATAGTACGAAAAAAGCGCCCGATTATTTTGTTGTCTCCACAAAATAATGTACCTTTGCACCATGATATTAACAAGCAATCAATGAAATAAAAAGAGAAAACAATGAAAATAGAAAGGCCTCAATATGAGATCTGGCTGCAAAAGCCAGGAGAGCTCAGCATTTATCAGCAGATAGAACGTGCCGGAAGAGTGTGCTACAAAAGTGAGAACAACACCACCAACGACTCGGCTAAGCCATTCGTAGATAGAATGATACAGAGTGAGCACTATGCAATGTTGGAACACGGCACAGTCTATCTCGTATGCAATCATGGGGAGTTACCACTCTATACAAGCAACAAGTTCTCTCGCTGCCACACCATAGACGGCAAGGATTACATCACTACCAATCTCCGTGTTCTGGCAGAAAACAAGGCGATGGATGATTTGAAATACCTCAGCGACTATGAGGAAGGAAAGCACGAGCTCCGCATCACCGTTCATTTTACCACACAGATTGCCATCACCCGTGAGTACAACCGCCATCGTGCCAACTCTATGGCAGAGCAGAGCACACGCTACTGCAACTACTCCAAGAATAAGTTCGACAATGAGATAACGATCAACCTTCCTACCTGGGTAGAAGAAGAAGGTTATAATGGTTCTCAGGAGAAAGAGGATTACCGATTGGAAGATATGTGCGCCGACATTGCTGAAGGCAGAGCACAGGAATGGAGCAAGCTCGACACCTGGATCTTCGCCAACCAGGCTGCAGAATATGCCTACATGAAATTGATAGAAGCTGGCTGCAAACCACAGGAGGCTCGTGCCATCCTGCCATTGGATTGCAACACAGAATTGGTACATACCGCATTTATCAGCGACTGGAAGCATTTCTTCGATCTCCGTGCTTTAGGAACCACAGGAGCTCCTCACCCAGATGCCAAGGTTCTCGCCTTGCCATTGATGGAAGAGTTCAAGGCTAAAGGTTATTTAAAATAGAAAGGAGAACGCTTAAAAAAGGTAAAAAATCACAGCTAAAATATAGATTTTCTGTTTTCTATACACAAGGAACAGATATATTTCGTATTTTTGCACTGTGTTTTTCATAGTATTAGATTTAAGGTTATCAAGGTTGGGGCTACGGCGGTAGCCCTTTTTTTATGCCTTTTTCACCAGTTCTGAGGCATTTTCAGAGCTATTTCCCATATTTTTCGATATTTTTTCTCAAAAAGTTCCTCAAAAATTTGGTGGAATCAAAAAAAGGTTGTACCTTTGCATCCGCTTAAGAAAACCAAGCTATAGTCATCCAGACCGAATTTGGAGAGATGGTAGAGTGGTCGATTACAACGGTCTTGAAAACCGTCGTACCGAGAGGTACCGGGGGTTCGAATCCCTCTCTCTCCGCAAGAGCCTTCTGAAAGAAATTTCAGAAGGCTTTTTTC
>NZ_NMPZ01000015.1 GCF_002224675.1 Segatella copri
GCTGGCTAGGAGCTTCTGCCCTTTCAGGGCGTTTCAACTGTACAGTTAGAATTAATCTCAGACCAGTTCCAGGAGTTCTGCAAAATCATCAATGATGAATTCGGCAGAAGCCAACTGTTCTCGGGTTCCATTTCCATAGGTTACGGCACAGACCTTGCAACCAGCATGGTGAGCCATATCCACATCGAAGTTCATATCTCCTACTACGAGGGTTTCAGCCAGAACATCCTTGAATTTTTCAGCTTCTACTGAAGTTACGGGATTCTTCATTCCCGGCATCTCTCCCAAAGCCTTGAAGACCATATCGGGTGCCGGCTTCACGTGCTTCACATCATCGCCAGCCACAATGGAAGAGAAGATATTCTCCAGCTGCATCTGCTTCACGTATCCATCCAGCGAGCAATGATTGCGGCTGCTAGCCATACCCAGAATATAGCCCCGACGGTGTAATTCTCTCAGGGTTTCTATTACGTGAGGAAAGGGCTGCACGATCATCGTCTTCTTGTTATCCAGGAAGATTTCGCGATAGGTTGCCGCACATTCCATTCCTTCCTCAGCACTCATTCCGAAGAGCGAGACGAAGGCCTCATCCAATCGAAGACCGATGGTCTTGGCACAAGCCTCATCCGATTTCACTTCCAGTTTTCTTGCACGCATCGTATCCTGCAAGGTCTTCACGATGAGACTCTGCGAATCGCCGATGGTTCCATCAAAATCAAAAATTATATACTTCATTATTCTTATATTATATTACTGAAGTTTCGCATGTGGTTTAAGTACGGGCTGAAGGCCCAAAAGCTCCTAGCCCAGGGCAGCGCCCTGGGTATAATAGCAATCAGCAAGGCGCCCTGTAAGGGCAAAAGCCTTGTAAATAGCCCGGTTCTTTAAAGCTTTTGCCCTTACAGGGCGACAGGGTTGCGTCCATAATAACCCAGGGCGATGCCCTGGGCTAAGAGCTTCTGCCCTTTCAGGGCGTGTGGAGCAAAACTTGAGTTATATTATCTTATTGTTTCTTTATACCCTAACTTTTATTTGTTCTTTATCGCTTTTATGATGTTGTTACGGGCAACATCCGGCTTCATCGCCTCATCCAGCGGCATTTCTTCCGGAGTAACCTGAATAACTCTATCAAAACCTGCATCCAGCATCGCCTGCCTGTCGCTCACGCCACCCGACACAAGCCACACAAGGGGGAACGAAGATTCCGGGGATTTGCAATCCCCGGCAAGCAGCGAGCAAACCACATGACTTTTATCCAATTCCCTACACTTCAGAACATGCTCCAGAATCCTTTGCGGCAGTTTCCCCATCAAGGTCTGTTTATCACTATGTCCCTCGCCCGTAATCACGAGACCAGCATCTTGAATGAGCACATCAAAACCAATCTCATCCAAGAGAAGTTCAGCCCCAGGACGAGCCTCAGCATTGAAATATTGCAGGAAAGCATAGCCCAGTCCTCCGGCCGCACCAGCCCCAGGAGCCTCACTCCTATCATATCCGAAATGCTTGGCGCTTACCTCGGCAAACTTCCTCGCCCTATCATCCAGCATCTGCACCATCTTAGCATCAGCTCCCTTCTGAGGCGCAAAGACATGAGCCGCCCCATTTTCACCACAGAGCGGATTGGTAACATCCGAAGCCAGCACGAAACTGCATTCCCGGCGGATTTTCTTCCAGTCGTCGCCCATAGCCTTGAGCATTCCGATGCCGCAATCGGATGTGGCACTTCCGCCCAAGCCCACGATGAAACGGCGCACGCCCCGGCGATAAGCATTCATTATAATCTCGCCCACGCCCCATGAAGTAGCCTTCATCGGGTTGCGCTGTTCAGGCTCAATCAGAGCCAGTCCTGCGGTCTGCGCAATCTCGATAATCGCCGTATCATCCACGATTCCGTATTCCGCCTCAATCCATCTCATCAGCGCATCATGGGCATGAATCCTCACTCGCTCTCCCTTCATCGCCGAGAGAAAAGCATCGAGCATTCCCTCTCCCCCATCACTCATTTCCAGGGTAATGATTTCGGGAGAAGCTGCATCTGAATCCAATTTCTTTATTTCGGGAGAAGTATCTTCCGCATTCCATTCCTTCACTCCCGAAGCAATCGCCTCATTCACCTCTCTGCTCGTAAGGCAACCCTTATAAGAGTCGCAAGCTATTATTATCTTCTTCTTTTTAGCCATTGTCATTTTTCTCTAATAAATCATTTTATACCCAATCCCCCTCACATTGATGATTCTGATATTTTCATCGGCAGATAACTTGTGGCGGAGCTTGGTGATGAAAACATGGAGACTGCGGGAATTGAAAAAGCTGTCATCACCCCAAAGTTTCAGGAGAATATCCTTGCTCTCTACCACATTGTTCTTGCTCTCCACAAGCATGCGAAGGATTTCTGATTCACGATGTGACAGTTCTGTATCCTTACCTTCCAACTGCAGAATCTGACAGGTAACATTCAGGCGATAACGACCGATGGAGAGCCATTGATCAGCAGCATTCGGATTATCAGGAGAAACATTCCCCCCTTCCTGTTCTTCAGAAGAAATATTTCCTGCAGAAACCCGATGACAAAGCGACTTGATACGGACGATGAGTTCCTGGATGGCAAACGGCTTCTTCAGATAATCATTGCCACCCAATTCAAATCCCTCTACCACATCATTCACCGCCGAACGAGCCGTGAGGAAAAGCACAGGAGTACGGGAATCCGTCTTGCGGATACGGCGCACCATCTCGAAACCATCCATTTTGGGCATCATCACATCCGCAACCAGCACATCAGGCTTCTGTTCTGCAAACATACGAAGCCCTTCTTCGCCATCATGCGCCGTGCGCATCTCGAAGCCCTGCGCCTCCAAGGTGTCGCTCAGAATCATCGCCAAGGATGTTTCGTCTTCTACCAGTAATACTTTTATCTTATTCATTGTTTCTTTTTTACTTTTTTACCCTTTTACCTTTAAGAAAATGCAGGGTGAAGCAGCTTCCTTTTCCCGGTTCGCTTTCTACGGAAACAGAACCGCCCATTTTCTCCATCAGGCTCTTGACATAGAAAAGCCCGAGACCATAGCCCTTGACCGTATATTTATTGCCATCCGTCACCCGATAAAACTTGTCGAAAATATAAGGCAAATTATCATGGGCAATACCGATTCCATTATCTGACACGGAAACCAGCACTTCATCCTCGTTTTTTTGGAAAGCCTTGATTTCTATCTTCACGCTATCTTCAGAATACTTGATGGCATTGTCTATGAGATTGCTCACGATGTTTGAGAAATGCATCCGGTCGGCATGAACCACCAGATTTTCCGGTTCTACGGACAATGAAATACTCACCTTTTTATCCGTTCTTTCTCCAGATTTCACTTTCAGCTGATGCTGGGAGATTAATGGTTCAATCACCTCCATCATTGGAACTTCCACGATATTGAGAAGCATCGATTTCCGTCGTTCCATACTCATCGACAGAATCTGTTCCACCAATCCGCTGAGCGTCTGCAACTGCTCCTGGGCGATGGTGAGATACTTGCGCGCCTTATCAGGATGCTGGAGCATTCCGTAGTTCAGCAGGGAGTCGGTGGCAGCATAGGCTACGGCTATCGGAGTCTTCAATTCGTGCGTGATATTATTGGTAAAATCACTCTTCATCTCATCAAGCGTCTTCTGCTTGAGCATCGTATGAATCAGGAACCAGAAGACGAAAGCCAGGATGAGCATGATGAAGAGCGATGTGGCAAGGATGCCTGCCATCTGGCTGAGCACAGTCATCGTAAGCGGCTCTAGGGTAAGGACATATTTCTCCTCATTCGCCTCCCCCTCATTGCAAACCACATATTGGTATTGCTTGGCATTGGCGGAAGGCACATACCCCTTCGTTGTCACTTTCGCCAAAACCTTCTTTCCTGCTAAAAGCTGAATCTGATGTGGAAGCGGATGAATATCGTCGCCCACCAACAAACTGTCAGAAAGCATCTTGGCAACCCATGCACTGTCATAGTCATTGATGTCAGGTTTGGCGATTTCATTCAATTTGCCAAACAGCGCCTGTTGAACCATAGTTGCCAGCTTGCCCGACATCATCATCATCAATTCCTGGTCCTTGTCATCTTCACTACGCTTCTCTTGCTTAGTAAAAGTTGTTTGAACAGACTGAACGATCTTTCCTCCACGAACTTTTTTCACCTTTACCTTTTGATCAATATCATCGTCTTCATCCATAGAAAAAGCAACAGCCCCCGTCAGTTGTCTATGAGGTCCTTTATCATCATTGCGCAATCGTTCGATTCGCTTCTTCATCTCCATGAAGTGAGCGTACTCCATTCCACCCTTGATTTTCGCTTCAACCTCCTTTTTCTGAGACTGATAAAGCCCCACGAGCCAATAGGTCTGATATGCGAAGATGCAGACCAGAGCCGTGATGACGAGCGTAACTATGTATTTAAGATGTAACTTCATTCTTTCCTTTATTAAAGATTTTTCCAGATGAATTAAATACTCATTTTCTGAAAATCGGATAAACCTCCGTGGTATTCTTCCATCCCCATTTACCATTTTTTTGTGGCGCAAACTCTCGTCCCATCTTGGCTCCTATCCCCCAATGTTGATTGAACATCACTTCCATGAAGCCACCATAGCTGCTCTTGGGATTGAAAGGAGACATGATGACGCTTCGAGGGTCAGAGGTTTTCGTTGGAACATATTGTCCATAGAATCCCACTGTGAGCCAGTCGTTTACCTGATAAGCCATTCGTCCGCCAAAAGAAGCTTTGGTGAGATTGCCCAATCCATATACTCCCGTGTTTATCTTTTCTATCCCGACATAAGGAGAAAAAACAAAACGCCCGAAATTTTGTTGATAAACAACCCCTGCTGTCTGCCTATTCATCAGTCCTGGGACTTCAATACCCGAAGAATATACCGCCATCGCACCCAAATTCGGGGAAGGAAGAGAAATATGAGGTATTGCATTCGGCGCAATCTCCAAAGGTTTTCCTTCTTCCGACATCCAAGGTGCATTCGATTCAGAGTAATAAGATTTGCCTTGAAGTACAGGAAATCCACCGAGCGAAGGACGAGAATATTCCAACGACATACCTTCCTTAAACGACATACCTTCCTTAGGTAAAGATGCCTTCGGAATGGAATCCAAAGAAACACTCTTCACTTCCTGTGCTTGCATTACCAATGTACAAAAGCAAGCCACAACTGCCAATATGAATATTCTTCGTTTCTCTTTCATGCTTGCAAAAGTAATAAAAAAGAAGATAAGTAAGATACTTTTCAGGGAATTATTTCTGATTTGATAAGACTAAATAACACTTCTGATAAGACTTGATAATCAAAATTCCTTGCTGACACGATTTTTTTACAGTACTTTTGCAACCGAAATCGGGAGTTTTTTTCCCGAAAGAACGATAAAAAGATAAAACGATAAGAAGAATATGAAAAGATTGGTTATATTAAGCGCTTGCCTGGCCATCAGTCTTGCCGGCTGGGCACAAGGAAACAGAAATGATTCCCTGAGAATGGACAGCATTATCCATTCCCTCCCCGATGTGATGGTAAAAGGAAACCGACCTATCGTAAAGGTAAAAGGGGCGACATTGACCTATGACCTGCCTCAACTCATCAAAAACCATCCGGTGGATAATGCCTATGAAGCCATCAAGCAACTGCCTGGTGTGAACGAACAAGATGATGCCTTGACTCTCAATGCCCAATCCGTAACCGTGATGATAGACGGCAAGGCTACCACCATGACGAGCGAGCAGCTTTATTCGCTTCTGAAAACGATTCCTACCAGCCGCATCGCCAACGCCGAAGTCATCTATTCAGCCCCAGCCCGCTATCAGGTAAAGGGACAAGTCATCAACCTCCTGCTGAAGCACAACACAGGCTTTCACTCCCTGCAAGGCGAGTTCTTCGGCGGCTACACCCACCAGAACCGCAACAGTTACACAGAGCGCGCCTCCTTACTCTTCACCAACAAGAAATGGGAAATAGACATGCTCTATTCCTTCGGTCATGGCAAGAGATATTATTACTATGAAAATGAGTTTGCCCACACCTTGACTGATGGCACTTCCTATGCCTTCTCTACACATAGCGACAATATCAAACGCCATCTCAACCACAACATCCGACTGGGAATCAACTATCATCTGGCAAAGGATCATCAGCTCAGCTTTGCCTACACCTCACAACTCAATAACACGAGAGGAACTTCAGAGGATGATGGCGATTTCACATCCCTTCTCAGAATCCATGCCAAGAGTCAGTTTCACAATTTCCGCCTAGATTACTCCACACCATTCGGCTTCTCGGCAGGAGCAGAATACACCTATTATAATTCTCCGGATGAACAATGGCTGAAAAGCAGTCTCTACGATGAGATTTACGACATCACAAGCCAGCAACGAATCGACAAATGGCGCACTTACCTCAAGCAGGAGCACGACTTAGGAAAAGACTGGGGCTTGAACTACGGCATCAATTACACCACATCAAGAGACAAGAGCTCGCAGGAGAACAACAACAAGTCTTCTGATGGCAACACCATTCAAACCGAAGATCAAATGAGCTTCTACATCGGAGCCAGCAAATCATTCGGACAAAAACTCACGATGGAAGCATCGCTCATGGAAGAATATTACCACACCCCAATCTGGGATGAGTGGAACCTCTTCCCTACACTCTCCATCACCTATCTTCCAAAAGCTGGACACATCATCCAATTCGACTTGGATTGCGACAGAGACTACCCTACCTATTGGTCGGTGAAGAACTTCACCACCTATAATGCGGGAGGATATGGAAAGATTGTAGGAAACCCGACGTTGAAGCCATCACGAGACCTCAGCCTCTCGCTTACCTATATTCTGCACAGCAGATACGTGGCAAGTCTCTTCTTCAACAACTCGAAAGATGAATTCCGTCAGCTTCCTTACCAGAGCGACAAGAAGAAGGAGATGGAATACAAGCATGTCAACTTCGACCATGTAAACCAGGTAGGCTTGATGCTCACAGCCCCAATCAACATAGGCAACTGGTGGCAAAATCGCCTTACCTTCACTGGCGTATATCAGAATGACAAGAATTCCCACTTCTATGATCTCCCATTCGACCGCAGCAGATGGTTCTGTCAAGCCCAGTGGAACGGTACTTTTCTCTTTGGCAAGCATATGCTTCTCAACCTCGATGCTTCCGTCCATACCGACGCCATCCAGGGAATCATCGACATCCCAGCCTCAGGCTATCTCAACGCTGCCCTCACCTGGAAGCCACTCAAGGATGACAAGCTCCAGCTGAAAGCCTACTGCAACGACATCTTCGAGACAGGCGACAACCATCTGCACGACACCTACCGAGGTCAGCACGTCATCAACAAAATGTACTTTGGCAGAATCATCGGCCTCTCCCTCACCTATCGTTTCGGAGGCTACAAGGCCAAGCAACATGTAGAAGTAGATACTTCCAGATTCGGGAAATAAAACGAGAGCATCCAGCTTAAGAAAAGCCTCCCATTTTGGCAGCAAAGTTTAAATTAATTATACTTTGCTGCCAATATTGTCATCAATTCGACGCTGGCACGCAAGTTGCTCAACATAAGAGTGAAAGCTGAAGCCAAAAGATGAAGGAGTTCGAAAGAACAACGGAGTTTCGAGGCGGAGGCAAAAAAAGATTATTAACAAGCAGAAATCCCGACGGAGCCGCAAGGAACCGAGAGGACGAGTAAAATAAAATTGGAGGTTTTAATTATGTTGTTAGCACGTAGAAATAATAATTCAGATTGGTTGAGTAACTTCTTTGATGATGCATTCTTCAACACCGACATGATGCCACGTATGAATGCTACCGCTCCTGCCATTAACGTAAAGGAGACCGAGAAAGCTTACCAGATGGAGATTGCAGCCCCTGGACTGAAGAAGGAATGGGTTCGCATCAACATCGATAACGATGGCAACCTGAATGTGGCTATCGAGAACAAGATGGAACATAAGGATGAAGATAAGCACGAGCACTATCTGCGCCGCGAGTTCTCTTACAGCAACTATCAGCAGAGCTACACACTCCCTGAGGACGCTGACCGTGAGAAGATTTCAGCAAAGGTAGCTGATGGTGTTCTTGAGGTTGAGATTCCAAAGCTTGCTCCTAAGGAGGAGGCTAAGGCTACCAAGAATATTGAAGTCAAATAATCATCTCCCATAAATGATCGAGGCAGATTCCAAGGCAATTTGGAACCTGCCTTTTTTTGTTCCCCTACCTGAATCATCACATTTTTCATCTACCTTATTATAGTGATTTTCATCTATCCATCAGGATATTTCTTCCATAAATCTTGCGGGGGTCATAAATAATATGTAATTTTGCAGGCTGAAGAGCAGATATCAAAGCTTCTGCTTATAAATTTCAGAACATTTATATAAGAAACAGATGAAGAAAACAATTCCAGTAATAGGCATGGCTTGCAGCGTATGCTCTGCCAATGTCGAAAAGAAGCTGCAGTCGCTAGAAGGCATCAACTCCGCCTCGGTTTCCCTGGCGAGCCGAACTGCTCTGGTAGATTATGACCCCGACATCATCTCTCTGGAAGATATGAAACGGGAAATCAGCAACGCCGGCTACGACCTCGTTATCGAAAGCGACAGAAGCGTGGAGGAAATCAACCGCCGTGAGTTCACTCTTCTGCGCCGCCGAACCCTCGCTTCCTGGCTCTTCGCCATCCTGACTATGTGTTTCTCCATGGGCTGGATTTCTCTGGGCATGGAACAGAATATGATTTCAGATGGCGTTGCCTCGACTCATCATTCGAGTTCCTTCGCCAATCAGATTTGTCTGCTCCTGGCACTCGCCAACCTGCTCTACTGCGGCAAACAGTTTTATGTTTCCGCCTGGAAGCAGCTCTTTCAGCATACGGCAAACATGGATTCGCTCGTAGCACTCAGCACCCTCATCGCCTTCCTCTTCAGCACCTTCAACACCTTCTTCGGAGAAATGGTATGGGGAGCGAGAGGCATAGAATGGCACACTTATTTCGATGCTTCCGTGATGATCATCACCTTCGTGCTGACCGGCAGATGCCTGGAAGAAAAGGCAAAGGACAGTACGGCGAGCAGCATCCGACAACTGATGGGAATGCAGCCGAAAACCGCCCGACTGGTGACTTACGAGAAGATAGAAGGCACCAACGACTACAAGATGGAGGAAGTTCCGATTTCCACCATTCAGATAGGCGACATGATAGAAGTAAGAGCCGGCGAAAAGATTCCGGTGGATGGCGTGGTTACCCAGGCAGAGAGTTTCATGACTCCCGATGCTGCCTATGTAGATGAAGCGATGATCAGCGGCGAACCGACTCCGGCGATGAAAAAGGCAGGCGACAACGTGCTGGCCGGCACCATTCCGAGTCAGGGAAAGCTCCGCATGAGAGCCAAGCAGATTGGCGAGAACACCGCCCTGGCACACATCATCCGCATGGTTCAGGAGGCGCAGGGCAGTAAGGCACCCGTGCAGCGCATCGTGGATAAGGCGGCTCTGATTTTCGTTCCAGCCGTGGCAGCCATCGCCCTCATCACCTTTTTAACATGGTGGCTGATAGGCGGCAACGCAGCACTTCCGCAGGCCATTCTTTCAGCCGTTGCCGTATTGGTCATCGCCTGTCCATGTGCCATGGGCTTAGCCACTCCTACCGCCCTGATGGTGGGCATCGGCAAAGCGGCGCAGAAGCAGATTCTCATCAAGGATGCGTCGGCGCTGGAGAATCTCCACAAGATCAACGCTCTCGTCATCGACAAGACCGGCACCCTCACCATTCCTAACCAGAACATCGATTTCACCAAGCAGGAGGATTTGGATCTGGAGACGAGAGAGACCCTCAAGCCTCATGCCCAGGAAGCGATGAAGCAGTTGCAGGAAAAGGGAATAGAGGTTTATATGATGAGTGGCGACAAGGAGGAAGCGGCTCACTACTGGGCTGAGAAAGCCGGCATCAAGCATTACCAGAGCAAGGTGCTGCCTGGCGACAAGCAGGCATTGGTAAAGAAACTTCAGGACGAAGGCAAGCAGGTAGCGATGGTGGGCGACGGAATCAACGACACCCAGGCCCTGGCCCTTGCCAACGTGAGCATGGCGATAGGAAAGGGAACGGATGTGGCGATGGATGTGGCGCAGATTACGCTGATGAGCGACGACCTCCTGGCACTTCCGGAAGCCGTAAAACTGAGTCAGAAGACGGTTCACATGATTTGGCAGAATCTCTTCTGGGCGTTCATCTACAACATCATCTGCATCCCATTGGCAGCCGGCGCCCTTCATATCTTCGGCATTGATTTCCAGATAACTCCGATGTGGGCAAGTGCCCTGATGGCCTTCTCCAGCGTAAGCGTAGTGCTTAATTCGCTGAGGTTGAGATTAGCGTAAAATGACAGAAAATCCTAGAATTTCTTGGCAGATTCAATAAAAAAGTGTATCTTCGCAGCAGAATTGCAATATTGCGTCCACGACCTTATAAAACGTAAGAAGATGGCAAGATTTATAGACCCACGTGTCGATTGGGCTTTCAAGCGAATCTTTGGAAGCGAGGACACGAAAGAATGTTTGATAACATTCCTCAACGGACTGTTTGAAGACGAGTTGGTTATCAAGGACGTGACGTTTGCCAAGACCGAAAAACTTGGCTTGCGCCCCGATGATCGTGGTGTGGTGTTCGACAGGATGCGTATTGTTTACCTCCAACTGCCATTGTTCGACAAGCATACGGAGGCAGAGTGTATGGATATATTTGATTGTTGGATTTATATAATGAAGAATATGAACATGTTTGAGCAGATGCCATTCAGCGAGAAGTATCCAGTCTTCCGCAAATTGGCAGAGATAGGCGACCTCCGTAAGCTTTCCCGCGAGGAACTTGAGCTTTATGACGAGGACATTAAGAATATGCGTGATATATATGCCACCAGAAAGTTTGATGAGAAGAGAGGTATGGAAAAAGGTATGGCGAAAGGTATGGCGAAAGAAAAGATAGCCACAGCTTACCGCCTTTTGTCAATGGGACTTTCTGAAGCACAAGTATCAACGGCCACAGAGCTTCCACTGGAGGAAATTCAGAAAATAAGAAAATAAGAACTGGCTTTTAAAAATTGATTTATGAGACTTCTTGGCATTCAAACCAAGAAGTCTCTTTTATAAATATAGACAACACACTTTTCCTATAAATCAATAGTTAAAAAATACACTTTTCCTATAAAAACAAGGGCTAAAAAATACACTTTTCCTATGAAAACAAGGGCAGAAAACCACACTTTTCCGAAAAAAGCTGGATTTTTGCCTTATAAGACATGGATTTTACCCCATAAAACATACTTTTTAGCAAAGGCGATTTTCATAGCAAATCGTAAAGGACTTTTAAGGTATTGAAAAACCTTAATGACCCTTAATGACCTTGACCTTAATGACCTTATCCCCTAAATAGCCAGATTCCGTTGTCTACAGAAAATCACATTACCCAAGCAAAAATGACAAGAAAGGCCGGATTGTTTTTTACAGAGAAAAGAGGAGAAAAATGCCCTTAGAAGCAAGAAAAAGTGGCTCCGATGGCACTTTTCACCTCCTCAGAAGGCAAAAATAAGAGGGGTAAAAGGCAGAAAGAAAGGGGTAAAACAAGGAATTTCTTGATATATTTTGTCAAGATTCTCGTAAAAAGAGCAAGAAAACTGGGATAGATCGAAGGAGATTCTGTGCGTTTTAATAGCATTAAACGAGGGAAACGAAACAGTTCAATCAACAACTACCAAACTGATTATCAACACAATACAAACAACGCCACATCCTTTCTGTATAACTTTCAGAAGCTCTATCGGGTCATTTCGGGTCAAGGTCATTTCGGGTCATTTTGAAAATGCGAATGTCATTTTGAGTCATAGTATAATATAAATATTTATTTATATTATACTATATATGACTTTTGCGCCCCGAAAATGAAAATGACCCGAAATGACCTTGACCCGAAATGACCCTGTTTCCTTCTTCCGCTTTTCAATCATCAAAAGCAATCCAAGGCGACTCTTGCAATCAGATGTAAAAAACGCAAATACTCATATCACTACATATCAACCACTTACAGCATATTTTCAACATTCTACGGGAAAAAGCTTGCTTTCTGCTTCGGATTTTTGTATCTTTGCACCGGCAATCGAAAGAACAGTCTTCTTGTGCCAAAAGTCGGTCATCTATGAAGACCGAGGCTGGTCTTAATAGATGGCAGGCGCCGGTCATCAATGAAGACCACAAAATGGGCAGGAAACAGCTTTCTGGGGAATTGTGATTCAAGGAACTCTTAAACGCAGACTGAGCATGAGCAACTTCAAGAACTTTCAAAACTTCAAGAAAGACTCCAGCATTACAAACAAGTGGGGAGAGTTATTCCTCCCCCTCTACCTTGCAGCTGTCGAACCCCATCTCCTTGGCTTTATCAGGACCAAAGGTAAAGTAGATGGCTTCGCCCTCATCACAAACCTCGCCTTTGGAGTTCTCCAGAGTCAGGTGGATGGTGACGATGTTGCGGCGCTGACTGGCGATGTGACCACGCACCGTAATCTGCGAATCGGTGGTCATCACAGGCTTCTTGTACTTCACGTTAAGCTGCATCGTCACACCCGTGGTCTGCAGTTTGCGGTTGATAACCCAGCCTGCCACTTCATCCATCAGCATACTGATGATTCCGCCATGCAGGGTATTGATCCAGCCCTGATAATTTTCGCCGGGATTCCAGATGGTAAGCACATCCTCACCCTCTTCCCAAAACTCAAGATGCAATCCTACAGGATTGTTGGGGGCACAGCAAACGCAGTTGTAACCCTCCTTGTTCAAATATGGATTTAATATCTTCTTCATTTTTCTAATTGATTAAACTGATTTCTAACTGCTTAAACTTTTTAAAACAAGGCAAAGGTACGAATAATATCTGATAAGGCAAAGTTTTTTAAAGATATTACGGTTAATTTTCCATAATAAAAAGTGAAGAAGCGTGGGAATCTTTAAAATTGATGTACTTTTGCAAGCTACAAAAAGACGATTATAAGTATGATTAAGATCTTAGTGATAGAAGACGAAAAGCGAGTGGCTGATTTATTGAAAATCGGTCTGGAAGAGAACGGCTATCAGGTTCTGGTGGCTTACGATGGTGAGATGGGATGGAGACTGTTTCAATCGAATGATTTCCAACTGATTATCTCAGACATTATCCTGCCGAAGCTCAATGGTTTCGAACTCTGCCAGAAAATCAGAAAGGCGGATGAAGAAATCCCTATTCTGATGCTCACGGCTCTGGGAACCGCCGATGATAAGCTGGAAGGCTTTGATGTGGGAGCCGACGACTACATGGTGAAGCCATTCGATTTCAGAGAACTGCTGGCGAGAGTGAGAGTATTGCAGAAAAGAAGAGCCGTGGCTAAGGTTGATGTGGTAAAGGAGATTTCATACGCCGACCTGTGCATCAATCTTGAAAGACAGGAAGTAACACGAAACGGCGAACCTGTCAAGCTTTCGCCTAAGGAATACAACCTGCTGGTTTATCTGGTGGAGAATGCAGAAAAGGTAGTGAGCCGAGTGGAAATAGCAGAAAAGGTTTGGAACACCCATTTTGATACGGGCACCAATTTCATCGATGTCTATATCAACTATCTGAGAAAGAAAATGGATAAGAACTTCGAGGTAAAACTGATTCATACCAAGCCGGGAGTTGGTTTTATCTTGACGGACAAGATGTAACGAACCAAACAGATAAACCGAATAAGAATTTGAATAAAACCAGAAAGAAAAGAGATATGAAGATCAGAACAGCCCTTACCCTTAAATACACCTGCATTACGGCAACCATATTTCTGCTTTGCATGGTGCTCATTTACCTGGTCAGCGAACATACCCGAGACCAGACTTTCTTCAGAAACCTGAAAAGCGAAGGCATTACCAAGGCCAATCTCTTCCTGGCCGGACAGGTAGATGCCAAGACCATGCAGTCGGTTTATCTGAACAATAGGAAGTTTATCAACGAGGTAGAGGTTGCCGTCTATACCACCGATTTCCACATGCTCTACCACGACGCCATCCACAACGACATCGTGAAGGAAACCGAAGGGATGATCAAGGAAATCATTCAGAAAAAAGAGATTGAATTCCACATCGGAAAATACCAGGGCATCGGAATGGTTTTCCAATACAAGGGAAAGGATTATATTGTTACAGCTGCCGCTTATGACGGCTACGGCTACGACAACCTGGTGGGACTGCAGGAAACCCTCATCTGCCTCTTCATCATCGGATTGTCGCTGCTCTTTATCGCCGGCTATGTTCTGGCAAAACTCTCCCTCAAACCGATAAGAAACATCGTGAATGAGGCTGAAACTATTACAGCCTCCCACATCGACCGCCGCATCCCCGTGAAGAACGAAAAAGATGAGTTGGGCGAACTGACCATCGCCTTCAATGAACTGCTCAAGCGACTGGAGATATCATTCAATTCACAGAAGCAGTTTGTGAGCAACGTGTCTCACGAACTGCGTACTCCCCTGGCTGCCCTAACAGCCGAAATCGATGTTTCGCTGCAGAAAGAGCGAACCAACGAGCAGTACCAGCTCGCCATGCAGAACATGCAGCAGGACGCCAAGCGAATGACCCGACTGATAGACGGGTTGCTGAACCTGGCAAAGGCGGATTACGGCAAGGAAGAAATCAGCATGCGAGAGGTTCGCCTGGATGAACTTTTATTAGATGCAAGAGAACTCATCCTGCGGGCGCATCCGGAATACAGCATCGACCTACTCTTCTGCAACGAGGAAGAAGACGATGACAGTCTGATTACCGTCCTCGGCAATCCTTATCTGCTGAACATCGCCTTCTCGAATCTGATAGAGAACAACTGCAAGTATTCGGAGAACCATTCGTCTATCGTTCAGATTTCATTCAGAGACAAATGGAGCATCGTCCGCATGGCAGATAACGGTTTTGGAATGTCGGCAAAGGATAAGGAGAATCTCTTCACCTTATTCTATAGAGGAGGCGGAGATGAGAAGAAGAAAGTAGAAGGCTACGGCATCGGAATGACACTGGCCCATAAGATTATCCATCTGCATGATGGCAACATCGCCGTGCATTCGGAGCAGGGCAAGGGAACCCTCTTCATTGTGGAGATTCCACATATCTAGCATAATCCTCACAATATACATCTCCCTATTAATAAACGACTTACTGATTCTCTAATAGTTTTCTAATACCGTTCTAATTCTTTTCTAACGGCTTCTTCCACATAGTTTGCTTACCTTTGCAACCGCAAAACAATAATTCACATCAAGTAAAAGTAAAGCAATTATGTGGAAGAAGAAAAAGAACACCAGAAAAATGGCTTTCAATACCGAGACGGTATTGATGGCTGCCAAGGCACCACTCAACACGGTGCTTACTTACTTCCAGACTACCTCATTGGGACTCACCGATGAAGAAGTAGAGAAGAGACTGTCACTCTATGGCAAGAACGAGATTGTACACGAGCAGAAGAAAAAGCCGCTCGTAATGCTTGTCAAGGCTTTTATCAATCCTTTCGTAGGAGTGCTCACCGTACTGGTAGCCATCTCTTACGTGATGGATGTGTGGATGGCAGATCCTGGCGACCAGGACTGGACTTCCATCATTGTAGTCTCGACCATGATTATTCTGAGCACCATCCTCCGCTTTGTGCAGGAATGGAAAGCCAACCGCTCCAGCGAAGCTCTACAGAAGATGGTGACCAACACCTGCTACGTAATGCGTCTCGGCACAAGCACCCGTGGCGGTTCGCCAGGCGATGAAATCAGCAACGAGGAACTGGTACCTGGCGACCTCATTATGCTCTCTGCCGGCGACATGATTCCTGCCGATGTCCGCATCATCGAATCCAAGGATTTGTTCGTCAGCCAATCCAGTTTGACAGGCGAATCAGATTCCATCGAAAAATTCCCGAATCTTTCGGAAGCCCGCAACCATACGGGCAGCATCGTTGACCTCGACAACATCTGCTTCATGGGATCCAACGTGGTGAGCGGATCGGCAAAAGGCATTGTCTTCGCCACCGGCAGCCACACCTATCTGGGAACCATTGCCAAGAACGTGGCGGGCCATCGTGCCGCTACGGCTTTCGACAAGGGAATCACCAAGGTGAGTCTGCTGCTCATCCGCTTCATGCTCATAATGGTTCCTATAGTATTCCTGGTCAACGGAATTACGAAGGGCGACTGGTTGGAGGCTTTCATCTTCGCCATCTCCGTGGCCGTGGGACTTACCCCAGAGATGTTGCCGATGATTGTAACCGCCAACCTTTCGAAAGGAGCGATGGTAATGTCGCGCAAGAAGACCATCGTAAAGGATTTGAACGCCATTCAAAATTTCGGTGCCATGAACATTCTCTGTACCGACAAGACGGGCACCCTGACGCAGGACCACATCGTATTGGAGCGCCACGTGAACGTGGATGGAACCGAGGATAAGGAAAACCGCATTCTGCGCCACGCTTATTTCAACAGTTATTTCCAGACGGGACTTAAGAACCTGATGGATCGCGCCATCCTCTCGCACGTCAAGGAACTGGGACTGGAATCGCTGAGCAGCTCATATAAAAAGGTGGATGAGATTCCGTTCGATTTCACCAGAAGACGCATGTCGGTGGTGGTAGAAGACAGAAATGGCAAGCGACAGATTATCACCAAGGGAGCCGTAGAAGAAATGCTGACGGTTTGCAGCTTTGCGGAATTCGGCGGAAAGGTTCAGCCTTTATCAGACAGCATGCGAAGCAAGGCACAGAGATTCGTGAAGGAGATGAATGCACAAGGTATGAGAGTGCTGGCCCTGGCGCAGAAGAGTTTCCTGAGCAAGGAAAACAACTTTGCCATCGAAGATGAAAAGGAGATGGTTCTCATTGGCTATCTTGCCTTTCTCGATCCTCCTAAGGAATCAGCTTCCCAGGCCATCAAGCAGTTGCACGAGCACGGCGTGGAAGTAAAAGTACTTTCGGGAGACAACGAGGCGGTGGTAAAGGCGATTTCCCGACAGGTAGGAATCAATACTTCTGATTCCGTTACGGGGCCGGAACTCGAAAACATGAGTCAGGAGGCGAAACAGAAAGCGGTGGTAAAATGCAGCATCTTCTCGAAGCTTACACCGATGCAGAAGTCGGAAATCATCCAGCTCCTGCAGAAGAAGAACAACACCGTGGGCTTCCTGGGCGACGGAATCAATGACGCAGCAGCCTTGCGAGAATCAGATATCGGAATCTCGGTAGATTCAGCTGTAGATATTGCCAAGGAGAGTGCCGACATCATCCTGCTGGAGAAAGACCTGATGGTTTTGGAGAACGGCGTACTGGAAGGCAGAAAGACCTTCGGAAACATCGTGAAATACGTGAAGATGACGGCTAGTTCCAACTTCGGAAACATGTTCAGCGTACTGGCAGCGAGTTTCTTCCTGCCTTTCCTGCCGATGCTTCCGATTCATCTGCTCATTCAGAATCTGCTTTATGATATTTCGCAGACCACCATTCCTTTCGACCGCATGGACAGGGAATACCTCGCCAAACCATGCGTGTGGGACTCGGGCGACCTGAGCAGATTCATGATCTGGATTGGACCAATCAGTTCGATATTCGATATTGTCACCTACATGGTGCTGTGGTGGGTATTCAAGTGCCAGGGGCCGGATATGGAATCCCTTTTCCAGTCGGGGTGGTTTGTAGAGGGTTTGCTCTCGCAGACACTCATCGTTCACATGATCCGCACCCGCAAGGTTCCGTTCATCCAGAGTTCTGCCTCATGGCCTGTGATGCTGATGACCTTCTCCATCATGGCAATCGGCCTCTGTATTCCGTTCACCTCATTCGGCAGTTCGATAGGCCTAACTCCTCTTCCATGGACCTACTTTCCATGGCTCATAGGCATTCTGCTGTCTTACTGCGTATTGACGCAATGGCTCAAAACCCTTTATATCAGGGCTTTCAAACGCTGGTTGTAATGTAGGAAAATTTTTATTGTCTGTTCCGTCTGATTACCTAGAAATAGGGACTAGACGGAACCCGGATTATTTAGAAGAAACAAAAAATACCTAGAAATGGGGATAAAGATGAGTACTTCATTATTTAGAATAAATAAAAATACCAATTATTAAGTATTGCTGGATTTAGAAATATCCTATACCTTTGCAGCATGAATTAGCGAGATGCTCGCGAGAGGCGAGCAAATGAACAAGAAATGATACAAAACATGAAGATTATACAAAAACATGAAGAAATGAAGAGAATTATTTTTATTATTTTAGGCAGCATCAATATTTGCCTTGCTTATGCACAGAGCTTTAACGGACAGTATATTTCTGAATGGCAATGGGACATGAACAAGAATACCAATCTGATCAATCAGCTGAGATTGGAACTGAGTGTTCCAATAGGAAAAGGAAAGGATTCGTTCGAGGCGGCTACGCTGCATGTAGCAAAGACCAACGATGGCATTATTGACGACTGGCAGGGATTTTCGAACATAGATGCAGACAACAACTTCGCCATGCTTGCCGTGCTGGGCTACATGCACGAGTGGAATTCGGGCCATCTGTTTGTGGGTGTGAGAAACGTGAACGAGGATTTCTTTACCTCTGATGTTACGGCACTTTTCCAAAACAGTTCTGAGGGAATCTTTCCTACGGTTGCTTCCAGCTATCCGATAGCCAACTATCCGTATTCAGGCTTGACCCTTTACTTTGATATAACCAAGGGAGGATGGACTTTCAGAAACAGTCTGTATAATGGTGCGGGATATAATGGCTGGAAAGCCCACGACAATCCTTTCCTGGTTCGCCCGAAGAAGGATGGAATCTTCAACATGTCGCAGTTGGAGTATGAACATAAAGGTGGAAAATATTTTGCGGGTGCTGCCGTCCATACCCGTCAATATCCAATCAACGAGGATGGCGAAATGGTTTCTGCCGATGATTCCAAGGGCAAAACAACCTGTGGCTGGTGGATTTACGGAGAGCAGAGCGTTTGGAAGGCTGGCGACAGGAACATTTCGTGCATGGTGCAATATTCCGAGAACACCAGTCATCAGAATGCCTGCTACCGATACGCAGAACTGGGCGGTGCCTATCAGGACGAGAAGAACGAGTGTGGTCTGTCGGGCCAGTACGCCCGCTTCCAGCAGGGTTCGGAATATTCGCTGGAAGTAACGTGGAAAAGACAGCTGACGGAATCCATCTCCCTTCAGCCATCGTTCCAGTACATCAAAAACGACAATGGAGATTTCACGGCACTCAGTGCCCGACTCTATGTCAGTTTTTAAAGGAAAGAGATAATTATCAAAAAGTGTACATCGTTTGACTTCAAAAAAACAAACGATGTACACCTTTTTTATATAGTAAAATAACAGCTACCCACTATTCAGAATGAAACTATAACATCTGAGATAATTCCCATGCTCTCACATGCGAAATGCCTTTGCGAGAAGGCAACTGAAGATCGTCAAGCGATACTACTACTTTTTCATAGTTATCCGCGATACATTCCAGCGGAGCATATTCACGCTCTATTGTCTGCTCATCTACAAGCATATAAGTGGCTTGCACATAGATGATACGATCGTTCTTGATGGCAACGAAATCAACCTCTTTATCCTTAATACTCCCCACATATACATCATATCCATGACGCAACAACTCTAGATAAACAAGATTCTCCAACAGATACCCAGCTCCATATCCGAATCCGGCATAGAGATAATTTTTAAACGACAAATCGTTCATATAGTATTTACAACTGCCAGAAAGAATCTCCTTCCCCTTGATATTATAGCGCAAAGCACGATGTGTTAGATAAACTTCTTCTATATATCCCAAATATAGAGATACTGTATCATACGAAGTCTTGCGTCCCTTGCTTTTTATGAAGCTGGTAATATTGGTAACAGAAAGAAGATTGGAAGAATTATTAACCAGATAGGCAAACAAATCTTCGAGCAATCTTACATCGCGAATCGTATATCTGCGTATGATATCTTTCAGTAATACCGTATCCTTCAATCCCGAAATATAGTTACGCTTTACATCGGAAGACTGGAAATGCACGAGTTCAGGATAACCACCATCCGACATGTACTGCAAATAACTCACTCTACCGGCAGGAAGCTGATGAATACTCGCATATTCCTCGTAAGACAACGGGAATATGTGAAATTCCACATATCTACCAGATAGAAGAGTTGATAATTCTCCAGAGAACATCTTAGAATTAGAACCTGTGATAAATATCTCGTAATCTTCAGTATAATCTTGAGACAGCGAGTTGACTACACGTTCCCAACCATCAATATCCTGCACTTCATCTATAAAGATATAAATTCGTCCTTCAGGTTTCAATTCCTCCCGGTACAAACGAATAAAATTATCCAAATCTTTATAGTTCTCTATAAAATCAAACGCTGTCAGTTCTCGGTTGATAAAGACAATATTATTGCTGCTGACCCCCTGTTGCACAAGATGCATGGCTGTTTGACGCAATATATAACTTTTTCCCACACGTCGCTGTCCCGTAAGTACCTTCACCACCTTGCTGCCAAGATACGAAACGACACTTTCGGTATAAAGCGGACGGGGAAAACCGCAATCGATGGTGTTGCCAAACCAAAGATTATACTTCTTTACTGATTCTATATTTTCGTTCATACTTGATTTTTTGTGCAAAGATAGCATTTTTTTCGTGCATAGACGAAAATATCTCTATTTTTAACAAGATTTTCGTCTATGGACGAAAATTTCGTCACTTTTGATAAGATTTTCGTCTATGGACGAAAAAAAAACAAAGATACAAAGATAGCTTCACTGTTATTTCTTAGCAAGATAAGACAAGAAATCGGCTATCGGCTGGCTGTTGAACGCATCCATCCACTTGGGCAACTGGTTCATATAACAAGAACTGGTGATGAACTTGCCGCTCTCATCATCAAACCAGTAGGCACCGTTTGGATTATGGTATGAAGGAAATCTATGCAAAAACGAAAAAGAGGGTGTGCCATAAGTTCATGACACACCCTCTTTTCTTTCTTTTTTTCTTTTTTATTCAAATTCGGTGCTAAAACCGGAATCCGGAATGGTTGGAGAATCGATAGTGAATGATACGGCAGAGTGGGTAGAGAGGAACGGACCTTTATAGATGGTCATCTTTCCCTTCACCATGTGGACATTTTTGAACGACAGGTCTTTTGCCACTTTATCTTCAGTATCAGTAGACTGAGTAGCCAGCGTGATATCCGTTACATCATCCGCACCCAGGAAGAAATAGATGGTGAAAAGGAATCTTTTTGCCTTGAACCGATCGCCCGATATATCGTATGTCTTGGTAAGAGTAGTCTTCTCGAGGCAATAGCCCGTAGATGGATTGAAGACATTACCGCAGTTGCCGGTAATCATACATTTGAACGACTTGATGTAGTCTGGACGAACTTCTGATCGGCTGTCCAATTGCAATACGGTTACTCCACGTTTCAGGATGCAGTCGTAGTTCTGTCTTTCTTCTCTATCTTTTACGGCAATATCCTGATAGGTATAAAACATATCTGTGGCCTCATTCTTAGGAAAGACGACTTCAGTCTTTGATTTGATGCTGACCTTGTTGTCTTTTGAAGGGTTATCAGTAGCAGCGGCAATAGCCACCATCTTGTAATTACCTCTAGGCACATACAGTTTCACCTGTCCGAAATTCTTGTCGGTAGAGAATTGGGTTACCAAATACATCGTATCTTTACCTTCCGGAAACAGGGCTACCTCCAACTCAGTAATCTGCTTGCACTCACTCAGGTTCTTCTTCCCATCAGTGTCTGCACGGGTAATCCAAGGAGATGCTGCCTGAGCTACGTCAGCAGTACCTGCTCTGGATTCAATTTCAGAGACTGATTTCTCGAAGAAGTTGAAGCTAACTTCCAGTTTGTCACTTCGTGATGAAGAATCCATCACGCCATCCTCTTTACTACAACTTACTACTAGTAAGGCTGCAATAATAAGCCATAGGCTTTTAGTGAAATATTTCTTCATTAGGTTTAGAATTTAGAAGAAATACGCCAGAATATCTGGTATTGTCTGCTATTACCCATCTAGTTGATACAGCTAGCTG
This sequence comes from Segatella copri, assembly GCF_002224675.1. Taxonomy (GTDB): domain Bacteria; phylum Bacteroidota; class Bacteroidia; order Bacteroidales; family Bacteroidaceae; genus Prevotella; species Prevotella copri_U. The sequence goes on from NZ_NMPZ01000015.1 coordinate 22,172, forward strand.
TTTTTCTGTAGTAGTATTGATGCGAAATTACTAAAATTTTGAATACGCTGTACTCCTCGCCCCCTATTTTTTAACTATCTTAACGAAGTTTTCACCTGATTAAATAAATAGGGGGCTTTTATGGGCACTTATAGACTACTCCTGCTCCACCTTCACTCCCGTAATCCGGCTCTTGAAATCGCCAGCCTTCTGGAGTGGGAACACCAGCGTGCGCTGATAGTGCATCTTGGCAGAAGGATTATAAACGATAGGCTGAGTGGCTGTAGCATCACTCTTCTGGAATGTAGCCAGGTCTTTCTGCTGCATCGCATAAAGGGTGAGCGGACCCAACTCCTCGCGCAACTTGCCATCCACATAAAGACAGGTCTTCCTGTTATCGCCCGTAATCGCCAGAGTTACCTTCTTGCCCTTCTCTACCCTGTAGTTGAACTTGTTGAGATAACCCTCGTGGGCAAAACCAAGCAAGCCGCTTTCAGGGTCGGCAAGATAGAAGGTGGCGTTATCTGATGAGAACAACACCGTGCCCTTCGGCTCATCGGCTCCCTCGATGGTGAACTCCACCCGATAGCCATAGCCCACTTCCTTCTCACCCGTGGTCTGACCAGGGTTCAATGTCTCTATTCTTAGCTGCTTGCCCTTCTGCCAGCGTGCTGCCTCGTTTACCGCAGGAGCCTCACTGAGCGCAAGACGAAGACGATTGAAATCTTCAAAGGAGAAAGATGTTGCAGCACCCGTCCAACATTTTGCCGACAGCGTCTGCAGGGCAGGGAACAGTCGGTCGTGAATATCCTTCACCGTAATGCCGTTGCCCGCATGGTCGTTCCATACGGCAAACATACCGCCGAGAATGGCATGGTCGTTCTCCTCGAACTTCTCGTTGCCTATCTGCGCTGGAGTCCAAGAATCGTAAAGATACTGGCAATTCAGGTAATCGTAATAATAGCCCGCTGCCGGAACGATGTAAACCAATCCGTCAGGAATGCTCACCAGTTTGTAGCCCTGGCGCTTCATCTCCTTCGGGTCAGCATAACCATTGTACCAGCAATGCATCATCACGTTCTCTGACTTCACCTTGGTGTCGCCCTTGGCATGAGTAAGCGCGCCCCAAACGGCAGCCTGCTTGCCAAACGACTCTACATATTTAATATAATGGTCGGTGAAATAGCGGAATTTCTCCACCACCTCCTTCTTGGCATTGGAATACTCATCGGTTCCGATGTGAACTATCTTGCCTCGGAACACGGGGTTCTTGTCCTCCAGATACTCCTTGAAGAGCCCATCCACAAACTTGTAGGTCTCGGGATTGAAGAGGTCGAGATGATCCATGCCATATTCCCTGGAACCGATTTCTGGCTTGTAATGGGTGAAGGCAAGCGAATGGGCAGGTACATCTATCTCGGGGATGATGTTGACGCCATACTGCTCTGCCAGTTTCTGGAGTTCGATGAACTCTGCCTTGGAGTAGCTGCCATCCTTCGCCGTGAGTCCAGGATAGGTGTCGCATTCCAGGCGGAAAGCCGCCTGGGTCTTTGCCCAATCATTACCGAAAAACTGTCGGAATCCGTTATCATTCAGATGAATCTGCAGGGTATTCATCTTGTAATAAGACATCATCTTGACGAGCGAACGCAGATAAGACATCGGGATAAACTTTCTTCCGCAATCCATCATGAAGCCTCGCAGCCCGTAGGCAGGCTTATCCTGAGTAGAGCCTTTAGGCAGCACGAAACCAGCCGATCGCTGCTGCTCAGAAAGCTGCAGCACGGTGCGGGTACCCCATACCAGTCCTTCTACCGAAGAAGCCGTGATGGTAGTTACGTCGCCGATGGTGAGGCGATAGCCTTCCTTGCCGAGCAGTCGGGCTGATTTCCTATCAGACTGGAGCTCCAGCACGATGTCGCCGGCAGAGGGTTTTCCCGTCTTAGGCGTGAGCGGTTTTCCCACCAGGTCATGATAATCGGCAGCAAAGAGTTTCGCCACATCCTGGGCGTTTTTTCCGCCCTTCACCACGTATTTGCCCGATGGGGTAAACATTCCCTCAGCCCCGCTCCATTGCCTGAGTTCAGGGATTACAAAAGGTTTTTCGTTGACTGTTGCCCAGCCACACGAAAGCACCAAAGTGCAGCAAGCCGTCAGCAAGAGACGCTTGAAATCATTTAGGTTTTTCTTCATATTTTACTGTTTTAATCGTAAAGATAAAAAATGCGCTCCATCATGTGCCACTTCTCATCGCTCGTAGCACCCTTGCCGCACTTCTGGAACTTGCCTACCACTTCCTCCCATTCTGCCTGTCTAGGGAGGGTGGCGAGTTCTGCCATTTTCTTGTCCCAATCGAAATCTACGGGAGCATCCACAACCATCACCAGGCGGTTGCCGAAGATGTAAATCTCCATCTCCAGGATACCTACCTGTCGGATTCCGTCACGGATTTCCTTCCATTGCACACCTTCTGAATGCAGGCGGCGATATTCACGGATAGCCTCCTCATCAGATTCCAACTCCAGCCACTGCACGTAGCGCTTGGTGGCTACAGGATACTTCTTCTGTTCATAACCTTTCATCATAATCATTAGGGTTTTAAAGATTAAACATTATATTATCTGCAAAAATAATGCAAGCGAGCGCAATGTAAGCTTGCTTACAAATTGCCGAGCGCAGCTTATTTTCTGCAAAAATATGAAAAAAAATTGAGGTAAACAAGCCAAGTTACCGATATTTTGTTTATTTTTGCATTATCATTGCAGAAATGCAAGTTATGATTTACAAAACAATTCCATAAGATTAAAAGAAACTAAAGATTTACGATATGAAGAAACTACTTTTATCCATCGCCTTTCTGCTCCCTGCTATGGGAATGATGGCGCAGACTCAGGTAAAGACAGCCGAAGGTATTCTCGAAGGAAAAGACCTCTCAGGCATCACAGTTTTCAAGGGTGTTCCATTTGCAGCCCCTCCTGTGGGCAATCTCCGCTGGAAGGCTCCTCAGCCAGCCCAGAAATGGCAGGGCGTGCGCGAGGCAAAGGAGTTCGGACCGAACCCGATGCAGGAACCTATCTTCGGAGACATGAACTTCGGCACGAAGACAAACAGCGAGGATTGCCTATACCTTAATATATGGACTCCTGCAAAGACCATGAAGGAGCATCTGCCGGTTTTGATTTATTTCAACGGCGGAGGACTGATGGCTGGCAGCGGAAGCGAACCTAGATATGCGGGCGATGCAATGGCGCGCAAGGGCATCATCTCCATCACAGCCAACTATCGTGAGGGCATCTTCGGATTCTTCGCTCATCCACAGCTCTCCAAGGAAACATCCTACAAGGGTTCCGGCAACTATGGATTCATGGACCAGGTGGCAGCCATCCAATGGGTGAAGGATAACATCGAGGCTTTCGGCGGAGACCCTAACCGCATCACCATCGTAGGCGAATCGGCTGGTTCCATGTCAGTAAGCGCCCTGATGGCTTCCCCTCTCTGCCAGGGACTCTTTGCTCAGGCTATGGGTTCCAGCGGTTCGGTGATGGGATTCAAGAAGATTGCCACCCAGAAGGAAGCCGAGGAGAAAGGTGTGCAGCTTGCCCAGAAAATAGCAGAGAAGATAGGCAAGAAAACGGGCAAGAAGGTGAAAAAGAACATAGGAATGAAGAATCTCAACGAGCTTCGTGCCCTTCCTGCCGAGGAACTGATGAAGCTGGCGGGAGTAAGAGCGGTTCCTGTCTATAATATCGACGGATATTTTATGAAAGAACAGCCTGTAGATGTCTTTGCCAAGGGCGAGCAGACCAAGGTGCCTCTGCTCATTGGTGGCAACAACCAGGAGATGACTCCATGGGCGGTATTGATGGGCAAACAGCCTACCGTTGAGAATCTGAAGGCTGGCGCCAAGGCCACCTTCGGGTCAGAGAACATCGATGAACTCTTCCGCCTTTACGGAATCAACAGCGACAAGGATGTGTTGGAGCAGCCGGGTGTGAATCTGGCTTCGGATATCTTCCTGGATTATTCTACCTGGAAGTGGGGCAACATGCATAAGTTGACCGGCGGACAGCCAGTTTACCGCTACCGCTATTGTCATCCTCGCCCAGCAATGGCCATCAAGGGAAAGGTGGCAGCTTTGGCTGGCGGCGTGGTAGATGCGAAGGAAGATGCAGCTCCTGCTCCACAGGATAAGGGTGCCGTTCACTCTGCCGACATAGAATATGCAATGGGCACCTTGCCTACCAACCGCGTGTTCAACTGGCAACCGGAGGATTACATGATCAGCGACATCTTCAGCCAGTATTATGTAAACTTCGTAAAGACCGGGAATCCAAATGGTCTGGGTCTGCCGGAGTGGCCATCTACCAACGGCAAGGCAGTAGCTCCTGTGCTTCAGATAGATGTAAAGACAGAAGTGAAGGCTGATGCCCAGATGGAGAAGCGCTATGATTTCATCGACAAAATGTTCTGGGAGAAGAAATAAGTCTCATTATAGATTCAATCAGAAATAGAGATGTTTCAGAAATTCATCATCAATAGAGACGGAGTGCTGAAGTTCGGCCACGTCTATCTTCACCGTGACATGCTGGCCCCGGGTGAGCAATGCACCTACGGCGGAGGTTTATGGAAAATTGATGAAGGCAGGGGCACCATCGTTCTCTATGGAAGAAGTTTCGACTTCGGTCCTCCCGATTTCGACTTTGTGAAACAGATAGACTGGACGGGCTTGGGGGGAACCCCTCGCCCGCTGCTCTATCTGCCGCATTGGCCCAACGAGGAAGAGATTGTGCCCATCATCATCAATTGAGAAAATAGTATAATATTCTATAAATTCTATGCAAAAAGTTTGCCCGTAACAGATAAAAGCGTATTTTTGCGAAAAGAATTCACTTAAAAAGCAGTATAGTATGAAAAAGAAATTAGTTTTGACAGCAGCCGTTATCGCTGCATTGTCAGTTGTCTCTTGCAATAGCAAGAAGACAAATAGCCAGGGAGCTGATCAGGATAGTCTCAGCTATGCAGGAAATGATTCGCTCAATTCTAACGATATCGTGCTCGATTCCATCGCCGGCACCTATGAGGGAACTCTCCCTGCTGCCGATTGTCCTGGAATCAAGACTGTATTGACGCTCAATGCCGACAGCACCTATCAGTACTCAGCCGACTATCTGGAGCGCAAGGATGGTCACGACGAAGCAAGCGGTATCTTCAAGGTATTGGCTAACAACGTAGTAGAAATCATCCGCCCATCCAGCGGCGAGACTACTTACTTCAAGGTGAAGGATGCCAACAGCCTCATCATGACCGACTCGCTCGGTACTGAGCCTGAAGGCGCCATGGCTAAGCACTATGTGCTGACCAAGAAGAAGTAAGCTATTCACATTTAAAAAGAGCACCCATCTCATATCAAGAAAGCATCTTTTTCTGCTTCCAAAATACGAGATGGGTGCTTTGCGTTGTGGCAGTTGACCCAATTTCGTTGAGAAGTTCATCGTCCAGATAAAGACGGATGCTCTGCTCATTCCAATCCATGCGCCAAACGTGGAACTTATCAGCCCATTGCCCATCACGATCGGTGAAATGGGTGAAAGGGATAGCCTTGCTGTTCCATTTCGCCGTCCAAGGCTTATCGGTATATTACAAACCCATTACATTCTCATCTTTCACGTTAAATTCAATTAAGTTTTTCGCCGGAACTACCGCTATTACAGATATTTTTCCTAATTTTGCGCCTACGTTTCTAACGGATGAAATGATTATTAAGATTCAACTATGAAATTAGGTATAATAAAAAATAGATAAGGAAAAAGGAAAAATGGAACATGTTTTTACTGAATCGATGTTTTTGGTGGGCTTCGTGATTTTCATCGCCGCCATACTCGTATTAGACATGCTGGTCATCGACCGAAAGGCGCATGTGGTTTCCATCAAGGAAGCTGGCTCCTGGACGGCAGTATGGATTATTCTCGCTCTCGCCTTCGCCGTGTTCATCTACTTTCATGGAGACATGGTGCACGGCATAGAGAACTTCGACGACCTGAAGCTGATAGCCTCGCGCTATGCTTCTCATCTCAAACTGGATCCGAACGATTATGAAGGGAGTCTGCAGCAATATCGCCACTACATGACCATCTCTTACATCTCGGGTTATCTGATAGAGAAGACGCTCTCAGTGGATAATCTCTTCGTGATGATGATGATCTTCAGTTCGTTTGGAGTGGATAAGAAAGATTACCAGCACGTTTTGAACTGGGGAATCCTGGGTGCCATCGTGCTTCGCTTCGTCTTCATCTTTGCGGGTGCAGCCCTTATCAGCCGATTTGCCTGGATATTGCTCGTTTTCGGAGGATTCCTGGTTTACAGCGGCGCCAAGATGTTCTTGAACAGGAATAAGAAGGAAGAGATCAATGCCCTGGATCATCCGGTAGTGAAGTTCATGCAGCGACGTCTGCATCTTGGACCGCTGGTAATGACGGTGGTGTTCATCGAGTTCTGCGACCTGATTTTCGCATTCGACAGCATTCCTGCCGTATTCTCGGTTTCGCTCGACCCATTCGTTGTGTTCTTCTCCAACATCTTCGCCATCCTGGGCTTGCGTGCCCTCTTCTTCCTGCTGGCAGCGATAGCCGATAAGTTCCGCTACTTGAAGGTGGGTGTGAGCGTGCTGCTGGTGTTCATCGGTGTGAAGATGCTCATCCACGATTTCTTCGAGATTGATGCAGTAAGTTCGCTGGTATTCATCATCCTCGTCTTACTCGTCAGCATCGGAGCTTCGGTGGTGATTCCGCAGAAAAAGGAAGCTTAAAAACACAAAACGCAGTAATACGCCCTGAAAGGGCAGAAGCTCTTAGCCCAGGGCACCGCCCTGGGTTTACGCATAAGCAAGAATGTCGCCCTGTAAGGGCAAAAGCTCTTAAGTACCTGGAAAGTACAAAGTTTTTGCCTTTACAGGGCGAACTGTTTATATTTCTAATACCTCCTCAACGGTCTATACTTTATGGTATAAATATGGTTGAAATAATCCTTCCATTCATTCGGCTCCTTGTCATCATCCCGAACAATCCGAATACCATAAAACCTGGTGCCCGTTTCCTTATACTCCTTGAACCTCGCCAACATCTGCTGCGGCGGATTCGGAATCAGGAAATCCGTAATCCAAAGCACATCGGCATTCACATAATGAAGACCGTCGTTATCGAGCAAATCAAACATCTGGTTCATCATCTTCTTTGCCGAAGTTCCACCGCCTATAAAAGGCAGATGGGTTGATTCATGAGCTTCCACAACCGTGATTCCAATCCTCTTCAAACGCTCCGCCTTCCGCTTCGCCATCAAATCGATGGCACGGGTGCTCACGGAGAAATCTATCAGAAAGCAATCCCGCTCCAAATCCTCTGCCGTTTCTTCCAACAAGGAAATCAGCGTAGAAGAAATCCTTTCAGGCGTTCCATACATACTCGCCGAAGTATCCAAGCAAACTATCATCGGCCCCTTTCGGGAAGCATGGGTAAAGCCGAGTTTGCGGGATGGCTTCGACATTTCGCTCTTATAACGGAAAGTCTGGAGCCTGCGGGTTCGATACTTATAGATAAAAAGCCCCTCCATATCCTCGTCGCTGTATTGCGCCAACTCCAGCGGAAGAAGCGAATTGAGATCATCGCCCACGGTAATGCCCTCGATGTCGCTTCCTGCGGAATGCTCCATCTTCATCTCCACCCCCGAAGCGATGGTGAGCCTATCTTTGCCGTTGGCATCTGCCACACGCCCCATCTTCGCCACAATCTCCTTAATTTCCGGATATTGATCCTGAATCTTCACCTGGTTCAAGCGGCGTTCAAACTCCGTTTCCGTCCATCCGTTCGTCATCAGTTCCCAAGCTTGCACGGCTCGCTGCTCCGAAACGCCCTTCGTCTTCATGTTGCGGGTTATCTGGTCCATCATGCGAACCAATCCCGTTTCGAAGTTATTCTGACGGAGCGAGATAAAATCCTTCAGCTTGCTGAGCACCTGATGGTCGATGCACACCTTCCAGTCTCTTACCAGTCGCTCCCAGTTTTCCGGTTTCGAAGCACCATCGCCAGCCATCAGTTTCAGGAAGAAAGACTTATCGAATCCATCCTCCCGGTGTTCCTGCTCCAACTGGTCGATGAGCGGAAGCCACACCTGCTCATCCATTCTCTTAAAGGGAGTCCAGTCGAGCACATCATCAGCCCGATGACTTTCGGTCCAGGCACGTTGGCGTTGGAATCGCATGTGATGAACACATTCCACGATGAACTTTCCCACACAATCATAGAATACCTTGCTCTTGATTTTGCTGTTCACCACCTGGCGCACGAATTTCTGCACCTCTTCACCAGTTTCCGGAATCGTTACTTTCAGGGTAAAGAGATGAATCAGATAATCCTTCAGCGGGTCTTCCTTCAAATTCCAAGGCATGGCTGCGCCAGTCGGATCAGGAATCTTCACCTGCCCCGACTTGCAGAAGTCGTCCAGCATCTTCAAGTAATACTGTGCTTCCGCCAAATCCTTGTTATTCTGGTATTTCATCTTATTCGATATTTTTCACCAAATCGGTAAAAAGCCTCTTATATATTATAGGAAGACTAAGCCTTCTCTTTCTTCATTTTCTCCATCAGATATTCTGCGAAGATTCTTGCGGCACTCTCCACTTTGGCTGCGCAAGGACGAGACTTGTAGTATTCTGCCGTTCTTGCCGAAGCCACATAGCTGGATTGCGCCTTCTCATGGCCCTTCAAGCCCAGAATCTCGGCACAGATGATACTGCCATTCTGCTCCTTCGATTTGGCTAACAAATCCTGCACCACCTTGTAGCAGGCCGACTTTCCCTCGCGATCATCCCCCTCGGTCTGTCCGCAATCCAAGCCCACGAGCACCACGATGCCCGAAACAGCTCCGCACATCATTCTCATTCTGCCAACTCCACCACCGAAGCCGGCACCAATGCGCTTTGCCATCTCATCATCAAGACCATATAAATCGGCAAAGGCAGCCACCACCGACTGGCAGCAGCCATAGCCCTGCATAAAATTCTCCACCGCCTGGTGAACACGAGCCTCCAACTCTGGAGATAAAGTTATCTGTTCGTTCATCATGTTTTTGTTCTTCTAAATATAATAATGTATAAGTAACTGGAGGCGATTAAACCTCATAAAGTTTCATCGTATCCTGTCGGGTAAACGCCAACTCCTTATAGAAATCACGGAGATAGGCCGAAATTTCAGCCTTATCATCCGAAGACACAAAGAGATTCTCGCCCAACTGCCTTTCCAGCGAAGTCAAGCCATCCGAAAGGGTTTCGATTTCCCCCTCATAATCTCTGCCATCATCAGGATTTCTGCGAACCCGATGATACTTGATATCCTCGGCAAGCGCATTCTTCATCTCCACGAGTTTTTCTGCGAAAGGAGAAAAGAGTGCACGAATCACGATGCTTCGGATTGCATCCCGCTCTTCCGGTTCCTGCCACAGACAATGGTAGATAGGAAGCAGGTCGCAGATATCCACCTCTTCCCTATCCTGCATAAAGGCAGAAGTGCGAAGCAGACGAACGATATTTTTCCATCGGCGGTCGCTCACATAGATATTTCTGCGCTCGGCAGCCTCATCCACATTCACGGCTCTCAGAGATTTACGGATGGCGGAAATTGCATCAAGCACCTCCTCCTTCACGCCAATCTTACAGATTTTCTCCGCCCATTCAGCATACTCCTCAGGGGATATTCTTATATCGCACACGGATTTCACAGATCTCACAGATTTTTTCTTTGTATCCTCAGAAATAAACAAATCTCTTTCTGATATTTCTACTCCCATTAGTGTTTGCTTTACAGAAGACTTCTTGGACATAACATTAGCCTCATCCGTGGAATCTGTGAGATCCGTGTGAGACTCATTAGATTCCAGCAGCATTGCACGGAAATTCTTCTCCAGCTTAATCGGTCGGCTCTCTATTCTAATCACGAATCGGTCCCAAAGCGCCTCCAGTCCTTCTCCCTTAGCCGGCAGCTCATTACTAGCCGCCACGAGAAGTTTCAGAGGGAGATGCATTTCGCGATTGCCATTTCTGAAGATTTTCTCATTAATCACCGTGAGGAGCGTGTTCTGGATAGCAGGACCCGCCTTCCAGATTTCATCCAGGAAAACCACATCGGCAGTAGGCAGATACCCCTCCACCGCACGCTCGTAAGTATCCGAAGTCTTCAGTTTCTGAATGCTCACCGGACCGAAGATTTCATCGGGCGTAGAGAAGCGTGACATCAGATACTCAAAACTCTGAGCATCCCTGAACGCCGTCTTCAACTGTCTGGCCACCATACTCTTCGCCACACCCGGAGGTCCCAGCAAGATGATACTCTCGCCTGCCAGAGCGGCAAGAAGCGAGAGCGATATCTCCGTCTCCTTCTCATAAATGCCCCGGTTCATCTCACCGAGTAATTGTTTGAATCTTTCAAGCATATCTTTACTTTTCTGATCAGAATCGTATAAAGACGAAAAGAAGTTAAGAGATAAAATTCATTATCCCTTAACTTCCTCATATTCTTTTATATAAATAAGGTATGGCTTACTTTACGTTGCCCACCTTAATCAAGTACTCAGCAATCTGAACTGCGTTCAGGGCAGCACCCTTACGAATCTGGTCGCCAGTCAACCACAATGTGTTACCATTGTCATCAGCCAAATCCTTGCGGATACGACCTACATATACATCGTCCTTACCGGCGCTCTCCAATGGCATTGGATAAACGTAGTTCTGGGCATCATCCTTTACAGTTACGCCTGGAGCAGCCTCCAAAGCCTTGCGGATGTCCTCTACTGCCAATGGCTTCTCAGTCTCGAACCATACACTCTCTGAGTGAGAACGGAGTGAAGAAACGCGAACACAGGTAGCACTGGTGCGAACATCAGAGTGCATGATCTTGCGGGTCTCGTTAAACATCTTCATCTCCTCCTTGGTGTAATCGTTAGGAGTCATCTTGTCAATCTGTGGAATGACATTATATGCCAACTGATGAGGGAACTTATTGATATGCTCAGTCTTACCAGTCTCGATGATATCCTTATACTGCTGCTCAAGTTCAGCCATGGCAGCAGCACCAGCACCCGAAGCACTCTGATAAGAAGAGATATGAATCTTCTTGATATGGCTTAAGTCATCGATAGGCTTCAACACTACTACCATCATGATGGTGGTACAGTTAGGGTTGGCGATGATGTTGCGAGGGCGGTTCAAGGCATCCTCAGCATTTACCTCAGGCACAACCAGAGGCACGTCGTCGCACATACGGAATGCGCTAGAGTTATCAATCATCACGGCACCATACTTGGTGATAGTCTCGGCAAACTCCTCAGAAGTGCCGCCACCAGCAGATGTGAAAGCAATATCGACATCTTTAAAGTCATCGTTATGCTGCAAAAGTTTGACCTCATAGTCCTTTCCCTTGAAGTTGTATTTTCGTCCGGCAGAACGCTCAGAACCAAACAACACCAAATCATCCATAGGGAAATTTCTCTCAGCAAGGATACGCAGGAATTCCTGTCCTACAGCGCCACTTGCACCAACAATTGCTACTTTCATAATCGAATCTTTTAATTTATAAAGTTGTTATAAGTGAATCTTATGGAAAAGAAGGGATGCTCCTTTCCAGCCCGATGATCTTTCATCTTCCAGCCCGATGATTTCTCATCGTTTTGTTAGCTAAAACCGCTTATCCTCTCAAATCCGCTGCAAAGTTAAGACTTTTTCTACAATATCAAGCATAAAATCCCAAAAATTATTGCTTTTTGCTGCAATTTTATCTTTTTTGCTTACTTTTCTGCAAGAATTTGCATAAAAACGGAGAAAAATAGTTGCAATTACGTTTAGTAGTTCAAAAGAAAAACAGCGAAATCATCCGTTCACATAACTTCTATAATGAATTGTGCATGCAAAGTTAAGAAAAAAAATAATATTCAATGGCAAATAACCAAGAAAAATCCCAGGAACTTATAATTTTTTATAAAAGAACAATATATTATACCTTTTCTTGCGTAATCTAGGATTTTTTTTGCTACCTTTGCAGGAAAAGTACAATATAATACACTACTTGGTATGAAAATTCAAGAAGTAATGAAATTGCAGCGTAAGGCCTTGGGGATTACCCAGCAAGACCTCGCTGACATGTCTGAGATAGCCATTTCAACCATCAAGAAAATAGAGAGCGGTAAAGGCAACCCTTCCCTATCGACGGTTGAAAAAATCATGGATATCCTTGGCATGGAGGTTAAATATGAGATTCGTCAAACCGTTTAAAATAAATTGTATGAAAAATAAGAATCTGTTCAATCGTATCTGATATAATGCAGCAAGTAAGCATCCAATATTACAGTTCGCCTTGTGGAGAAATCATCCTGGCATCGGTGGACGATGAATTGTGCCTTTGTGATTGGAATGAAATGCCATGTTCAGAGCGCAATAAGCTTCGGCTTTCGCAGTATATGAAGGCTGAGTTCAAGATAGAAACATCCCCTATCCTGGAACTGGCCAAGAAGCAACTGAATGAATATTTCACCGGCAGCCGCAGGACATTCGATATTCCGTTGCACCCTATAGGAACCGATTTTCAGAAAAAATTACGCTAAAATCAGCCGAATAGCTAAAAATGAACTATTTATGAGTTTTTCACCTCAACAGAGGTAATGATTTAGCAACAGTTCTAAATTCTGCAATCTGCATACGTTTGCTGCCTAACAACTCTTTTCGGCTGCAAAAATACAAAAAAATAATGAATCTAAGAATTTTATTAAACAAAAAATATCAAACAGAGAAATATGTTGCAAAAAGCACTGTCTTACTAGTGGTCTGTAAAGTCTAAAAGTTGAGTAAAACGTCGTTCGTCACATACTGATGATTGATGAAATATCACACGTGCCTTACTAAACTTTTAGACTTTACAATCTACTAGTTGTTTATTTTGCGAAATACGTATTTACAACATTTGTTGTTGTATTTTGCAATTTTAGCAACTTGTCGGTAAATTCTAAAACTTTAAACTTAACAGAGAAAGTTTTTGTACCCTTTCCTTCTGATGGAAAAATAACATAAAATGTTTCTACGTTTTCCTGCTGTATTAAGTATGGCTTCTCTATAGTATGAGTCTGTCCATTAAAGGAGAAACTAGTTGTGTATGTCGTATCTTTGAATATAAGACTCGAAGTATAAGACTTTCCTTTTGGCAATTGCAACTCCCATTTTTTACCTTTTAAGCTGTCGATTTTAAATGATTGTGCATGAACTAATTGCCCATTTAGGAACAATAGAGAAATAAAAAAATATTTAAAAATCAACTTCATATTTATTTAATTACTTTATACCTGTTAATACTATATTATAATCTTGTAAAAAATACCCAGCATTAACTGAGTACATACAAGCAAGCTCAGGGTCCATATAAATAGCAGCACCCGTATTGGAGTTATATCCTACACATAACACATTATGGGCAGAGCTTTCTATTTGGCTATTTACATCAGTCATGACGGGATGCTTGGCATCTATTGCAGACTTATAATTTGTAAATGTTTGAGTTTTAAAGAAATGTGTTACAAAAGGCTCGATATAATCCAAAGAAACACCATCAATCAAAGGATTTGAATTATATGTCTGTGTATAATATAGAATATACGCTCCCTCATTTACTGTTCCACCAAAAACTTTATTGTTTGCATACTCCATAATTGATGTTACGCAGGCATTAGGTATTTGCTTTGCCATTGTTGTTGGCAAACTGCTTTTGACAAAGACATCACCTTTTTGTTTTGAATATTTTGTCGGGTTATAAATTATTTGAGTGGAAATCTGTTCTTTCGACACATTGTCTGGCTCGATTAAATCAGTCCCTTCACATGCGACCAAAAAAGTTACAGGAATAAAAAATAACAAATGTTTTATCTTCATATACATTTTCCTTTCCAAATGGTTTCGTCATTCAATTCTTGCACTTGTAGCAACCATCTTTAAATCTACAAGATTCTATATTTTTTTGCAAATTTACAAAAAAAATATTTTAAGTGTTGAAAAATTAAAATTATTTATCCTTTTTAACAATATATCTTTGTTTGCCTAGAAATATCTTTTTAAATTTTGACGCTACAAAGATAGCGTGATTTTTCTGACATATCCAAATCCTGAGCAACTTTTTGTTGCTCAGGTCTTTAGATTTTTTCTTCTTTATTTATCTTCGGATTTAAGGTTCTTCTATCTTTTGAGATATTCCATTGCTCCTTGAACCATTCAACAATAGGCTGTCTATTGATACACAGAAACAATTGGTTCGGTTTGGTAGAATCAGAGAACACCTTGATTTCTGCATTCTCCACATTGAACTTTCTTCTGTGCTTCTCGGAATAGAGTGAACCGCTAAAGTTGAGTGCCTTTCCAGCAAGGAGCACACTAATTTGTTCAGCCGTGAAGCCTATCCTCTTGCACAAACTTTCTATTTGCAAGTATGCCTCCAACATCGGGAACCAACGCTTGGCTTTGCGGATGATGTTGTTGAGCATCGTTACCTCCGTGGAGTGCTTGCTTTTCAAATCAACGACCTCTGCTTGGTGTTTCTGTTGCATCTCGCCGAGTTGTTGGGTGTGGCTGTCCTCCATTCGCTGCATTTTCCCATGGAGTTCGTCAATGTATTGCTCTCTGTCTGTCACAAGCTCGCACAACTTTTGGTTGTGCTGCTCCACCTCCTTCAATTTTCCACTACCTAAAAGAGAACAAATCTTCGACACAAAGGCAGTCTTGGCTTCCGTCTTAGCAGCCTGTAGTTTCTCCGTGTTGATTTCGCTCTTGGTCTGTTTGAGCAGTCGCTCTGCTTCCTCCACATCGGATTGCAGCAGTTTCATGCAGTTTTGAAGTCTCTCCGTCTCTCGCTTGATGTTACGGTAATACTGTGCCGTGGAGGTATGCCTCGCATCCGACCCACGGACACCTCGCTTCAAGCCATACTTGCCCATGGCTTCAGCATAGCTGTCGTGATAGCCAACCATCTTGTCACGGTTGAGCACATCATCGGCACACAACCTCACGGCATTGGCTTTCTTGCGGTATGTCCGCTTGCCCTCTTCCGTTGTCTTGTTCTTCGCCTTTCTCCGTTCGCCTGTCACTATCGGAACAATGGAGGCGTGAAGGTGCGGCGTGTGCTCGTCCATGTGGAGAACCACCGACACGACATTTTCCTTGCCGAACGTGTCCTGCAACCACTTCAAACT
Source organism: Segatella copri (assembly GCF_002224675.1). Classification (GTDB taxonomy): domain Bacteria; phylum Bacteroidota; class Bacteroidia; order Bacteroidales; family Bacteroidaceae; genus Prevotella; species Prevotella copri_U. Next base: position 37,418 of record NZ_NMPZ01000015.1, read on the forward strand.
GTCGTTGCACCAATCGTCAAGCTGACCATTGGCTGCGATGTTCATCATGTCCTCGTGCGTTCCAGACAGCACGGTTCTAATCACCCTCACCTGGTCATTGGTTATCTTGCGCTTGATGCCTGCCGTCTTGATGCGGTGGGCGATGGCTTCGTCACGACCATACACACCGCTCGGCATCTTGACAAGCTCACGGTTGAGGTGAGTTCTCGTAGGGTCAGCGTTGTCGGGTATCACCTTGCGCTCTATGTGGTCTGACTCCCTTGCGTCAGAGCTGCCCTTTGCCTTCTTGAAATCCAAACTGAAATGTCCCATAATAAACTTGTTTTTGAGTTGTACAAATCCGCTTGCCGCATTGCGCCCTGCGCATGGCTCACGGGGTTTCAAAAGGGGATGCCCCTTTGCTCAAATGGGTGTTTTTAGCGGTGGCGTGCCACTGCGTCAAGAAAACGCCCTATTGAGCTATGGCTTTTCCGTTCAGAATAGCCATTGGAGCAGGAACCGCCTACATACCTAAGGCTGCGCCTTTCTTCCGAGGTGGAGCAGTCCGCTTAACAGGCTGTACTTGGTGTACCGACTGTTTGGATTTCACTCCGCACAGATAGTCGTTCAAGTCGTTGTACTCGCTGTACAAGTGGGATGCATCCCTCACACGGTAGCTGAGGGCGTTCTCGATGGCAAGCGTTGCCTTCCGCCCTGCCTCGTCGTTGTCGAGCAGACAACTGATGCGCTCGTAGCCGTGGAGTGCGTCAACAGCCTTGTCCACATTGCTTGTGGAGTTGAGTATCACGTAGTCCTGCGCTTCCAATGACGGACAAGACGGAAACTTCTCCATGCGTAACGAGAGAAAGGAAAGATAGTCCATCATGCCCTCGAAAACATAGCAAGAGTATCTTGGCTCGCCTTGCTGTCGGATATGTGTGATGTCCTTGGGGGACATGCAACCCTTGAAGAATCGGTTACGAACCTCGTAACCGCCCGACTTGTTCTTGAAGCCGATGGCGAAGTAGTTCTTGCCATTATGCGAGAAGTGGAGTTCCACACATTCCTTTCGGGCTATGCACAGGTCAATATTCCGCTCGCTCAGATAGCGCAGGAGTGCAGGGTGGTTGAGCTCCCTAACCTCCAATCTCTCAAAACTCGGCTCGGAAGCTTGCTGAGGGAAAGAAAAGTCGGTCGGGCGTACATGGGGCGCTTGCTTCTCCATCTTGTCCAAGAGATATGGCAAGTTGTCTGATGCGTAAAGGTATGACGCAAGGGTGATGATGTTGCCGCCCTTGCCCATTCCGAAATCGAACCAACTGTTCATCGTGGTGTTCACCTTGAAAGATGGCTCGCTCTCGTTTCTCAGCGGTGACTTGTACCAAAGGTTTGCACCCTGCTGTTTGACAGGGTGGTGTCCCAAACTTAGCAGATAATCTGCAATCTTGATTTGCTTTGCTTCTTGAATATTCATGTCTTACTGTGGATTAAGTGGTGTATGTATTTCTGATGAATTGTTGAAAATAGTATGTATTGGTATGATAACCAAAGGCTTATCTTCTCAACAAACTCTCAACAAATGGTTCTTTTCAACAAAATCACTGGGCAAAAGAGAAAGACAGGCATTAGCGGTCATGTTTTCTCTTTTCAACAGTCTCTTTCTTTTGTTGAGAGATTTGTTGAGAAAATGTTGAGCCTTAAATACTTGATATCCAACACTTCTTTCGTCATATTCAACAATTCAACAAAATTATATGCTATTTAGCTTGTCCCTCGTTACAGTGTAGAACCTGCCCACACGTTTTGTTGGCGAGTAGTGACCGCTGCTGTTGTAGTTGTACTCGTATGAGGTGTAGGTGAGGGCGTTCTCTGAAGGTTGCAGCTTCCAACAGTCCTGCACTATCTTTCGCACAAGGTGCTTCTCCGCTTTCACGTGGTTGCATTGCAACAAGGCGATTGCATCATTGAGGCAGAATTGCAAACTGTCGGTTTGGGTGTTCTCCATGACCTCAAGGAACAGCTCCGACATTTCCACCTCAAGTCGGTTGCGGTTGCAGCGTATGATTCTCCTCAGAGCATCGGTCGCTATCTGTTCGGGGGCGAACCACATACGGCTCTTCCGCTCTGTGGACAGCGTTCTGCCTTGCAGATGGAACAGAAAAGCGGGTATCTCCGCCTTCAGTTTCTCCAAGAAGTCGGTATCGTCAGATTGCAACGATAAAATCTTCCTCACCCAATATCGGGTCTCGCCCTCGTCAATGATGACAGGGAGTGATTCGTTGTTGGAGCACAGCACGAACTTGGCAAAGAAGGAAATCTCGTTCCTGTCCTTGCCCTTGGCTTCCACCTTGTACGAGAGTGTGGTGCTGAGGTTCTTCAACCGCTCGGAATCCTCCCTGCGGCTGAGCAATACCTCGTCCACGACTATGAGCAGTTTGCCAGCCCAATCGGAGTTGAACTGACTGCGGAAGTCCTCGTTGGTGTTGAATGTCACGTTGTCCTGGAACAATGCCTTCAGAAAGTTCAAGAACGTGGTCTTGCCTGTGTTTCTTTCCTCTGATACAAGCAATAGAATAGGCAGCTTCTGCACTGGTCTGAGATAAAGAAGTTGCAGGTAGTCCATGCCAAGCTCATATTGCTCACCGAAGATGTGACTAACCAACTTCTTGATATTTGGGAAGCCCCCTTGCATCGGCTTATGTCCTATCGGCTCGTATAGGTTGAGGAAACCGTCTATCACCGTGCGGTGGTTCACATGTTCGGGAACAGTACAGAAGCCGTCATACTTGTGAACGTACTTGATGAACTCCTTGCCGTAGTCCTGACGCAAGGTCTCCATGTTCCATGGGATGCGCTTTCTTACCTTTCCTCCATTGATGGTAGGTTGGTCAACCACCTTGTACAAGGTTGTGCCAACACGGATGAACACCTCGTTTGTCGGAGGTGCAGCCTGTGGCTTTGCATTTGCCACGCCTACAAGCTGATTGTTGTCGTTTGTCTTGCTCATAATCTAACCTTTGTGAGTTGATAAATTAAAGTTGCAAAGGTAAGGGCGGAAAATCAAAACGCAAAACACAAACTTGCGCAGAATGGAGAAGTTTGCACCGACAATGTTAAAAGATTGGAAATCAATGTGCTTGATGTAGCCTTTCGGGATAAGATAAAACGAAAAATCCCGAAGAGAGGCTTCCTTGCAAACCTTTCCTCGGGATGAACAAAAATGTATTCCTGCATGTCATACGTTTTATATGTCATACGATAAAACTGTAAAACGTTTGACATCAGCAGTTCTTCGTTCTTCACAGAAATGCTTGATACGACAGTGAATCAGTACGTAGGCAAGTCAATACGACAGTGAATAATAGAAGCGTCAAAGATACAACCAATCTCAGCTAATGGCATTTGTCCCTCCGTAGAGTTGTAGGACAATGGCTGCTTTCTCTTTTGCTCCGTACAGCCTCTTGAAGATGGCATTACGAAGTTGCATAGCCCCATTAGAGGTGAGACGGAAGCAAATGGCAACAACCATAGGGAATCCATACAATGTTTGCCAAATACCCTTGGAAGTTTCTTGTCTTTGTTGGACTTCCGACATAGACAACATGCCTTCTTTATATATGACTTGTATCACAGAGTTGAGTTTTGGGGCGGTAACATGAAGCATATTGACCAATTCTCCCTCACTCATCCACAAGTTCTCCAAGTTGGACGGAATGGAAAGTATTCCATTTCCGTCCACGGTGATTACAGTCCTTTTCATACCATTCCTCCCATAACAGGCAAGTGCCCCTTGATTCGACTTTCAAAGACTGCTATGTCATGGTCAAGTTTGTTGCTTGTCACCTTGGCGTATATCTGCGTCGTGGTGATGTTTGTATGGCCAAGAATCTTGCTCACGCTCTCTATCGGCATACCATATTCCAAGGCTAAAACAGCCCAAGAGTGGCGAGACACGTGAAATGAAACCCGCTTCTTGATGCCACACATTGCAGCAACTTTCTTGATGCGCTTGTTGATGTTGCTAAGATTGCCGATATTGAATACGTGGCTTCCTTTTCTGAAAGACTTGTATCTCTCAATAATCTGCATGGGAATATCCATCAACTTGATTTGAAAAGGTACACCAGTCTTCTGACGCTTGGACACAATCCAAGGAGCACCGTTTATCATGCTGATGTTATCTTCCGTCAAGTTCTTGATGTCGATGAAAGAGATACCTGTCCAACAACCAAAGAGAAAGAGGTCTCTCGCAAATGCCATATTCGGGTCTTCCAACTTCATCTCTGTCATGGCGGTAAGCTCGTCCAAGGTCAAGAACTCACGTTCCTTGTGATCTGGGTCAACGTGGTACATGGCAAACGGATTTCTTGGTATCTTGCCGTTGTAGTGAGCTGCCGTTACGATATGTTTCAGTGGTATGGAGTAAATCCAAATAGAGGACTGCGCAAGTCCTACAACATTCTTCAAGTACAGACAATAGTCACGAATGAACTCCTCTGTAAGCTCATTCATGGACATATCGCTGCGCTTGTACTGATACTTGATGAACTCGGCAACATACTTTCTTACCGTCAGATACTTGCGGTAGGTGTTCTTGGCTCTGTCCTTGCCTACACGCTTGGCAAAGGCTGCGTTCTCCTTGTCAAAGGCTCTGAGCAAGGTCTCGTACTCTGTGCCTATGCCTTGGTAGGCATTTCTCACCATCTCAGCTGTAACGAACGCCTCACGGTCGGAAAGGCGTTGGTAATGCTTGGCGATTTGAGCCTTGATGTTGTCAAGCGCAAAGTTCACCTCCTTGGCTTCCTTGCTCTTGCCAATGGCTCTGTTGCCCTTGGCATCCCAGATAGCCTTGGTCACGCTCTGCTTGCAACTGAACTGTGCGATAGTTCCGTTGATTGTCACTCGTCCCATGATAGGGACAATTCCGTTTCTCTCCTTGCTTCCATTTATATAGAAGACTGTCTTGAAAGTGCATCTCATAATTCTTACTTTTTTGTTCGGTGCAAAATTAAACTGTGAGAGCTGCATGACAAAACCAAAACTTACGCAGAATGGGGAAATATGAACCGTCACCGTTAAAAATGCTTATTAGGGCGTTTCTGCGAGGTAATGATTTGAAAGCGTTTCTATTTCATCAATCTGCGTTTTCCGTATTTCCTTGTCTGTGCCACTTAAAGCCAACGGCTGCCACAACCACTTGAAACTCAAAATAAAAGCATCATTCTGCTATTTTTTGCTTTCTTAGGCGTTATTTTCTTGATAAAGTATGGCATGCATTGCTCCACATCCCCTACGGAGAAACAAGGAGCTATAAGGAAATAGCCATAAGTTTGGGTAATCCCAATGGCACAAGAGCCGTGGCAGGTGCCATCGGCGCTAATGGCATCAGCATTTTCATTCCCTGCCATCGTGTTATCGGAAGCAATCATCTCCTTACAGGTTTTGCCGGAGGATTGGATGCAAAGAGAAGGTTATTAGAGATTGAAGCAGAACAAAAACAACATAATGTTGATTTTCAAATAAGAAAATAAAGAAGACAAAAAATAAAAGAAATGAACATCAAGTCAATAAGAGAGTATTAAAAATGGAACAAGAAGAAAAGAAACAGAAATCTCAAGCTGCAGAGAATCAGGTATCCTGCCCACCGCAGCAGCCAGCTAGTCCACATCCTTTCATTTCTGTCATACCACTGGCAGTACTTATCGCCCTCATCGTCCTGGTTGTCAAACTCTTCCCAGACGATGCCCTGGCTGGTGCCTCCCAGGTGGCCCTTATGATAGCCACAGCCGTATGTGTGGCACTCGGCATGGGCATCTATAGGATGAAATGGAATATCTTTGAAGAGATGATCAAAAAGACGGTGGGCGATGCCGGAGTATCTATCCTGATCCTGCTGCTCATCGGAATGATGTCAGCAACCTGGATGATCAGTGGCGTAGTACCTACATTGATATATTATGGCGTACAGATTATGTCACCAACCTTTTTCCTTCCCTGCGCATGCATCATCTCCAGTATCATTTCTGTGATGACGGGAACCTCATGGACCACCATTGCCACCATTGGCATTGCCCTGATGGGAATCGGAGATGCCCTGGGAATACCAGCCCCTTACACGGCTGGAGCTATTATCTCCGGTGCCTATTTTGGTGATAAACTCTCGCCAATGAGCGATACCACCGTCCTGGCTTCGAGTATAGCTGGAGCGGATCTCTTCTCACATATCCGCTATATGCTCTACACCACCATACCAAGCATCCTGCTCTCACTGGTACTCTATCTTATCATCGGTCTCTGCTATGATTCCAAGCCAGTGGATATCAGCCAGTATCTTACTGGTCTGAGCCATGGATTCAATATTTCCCTGTTTACCATGCTCGTTCCGGCTTTTACCGGATGGCTCATCTACCGAAAGACGCCATCCCTCATCACCCTTCTGCTTTCTGCCCTTTCTGCATGCATCTGTGCCCTCATTCTCCAGCCGGAAGTACTTGTAGGGATAGCAGGCGAAGACTGTATTTCTGCCAAAAGCCTCTTTCAAGGAATCATGACCACCTGCTATACCCATACCCAGGTAGATTGCGGTATGGCGAACATCAATGATCTTGTTGCCACCCGAGGCATGGCTGGCATGCTCAATACCATCTGGCTCATCCTCTGTGCCATGTGCTTCGGATCATGTATGGTAGCCAGCGGCATGCTCCACGCCATCACCCACATGCTCCTGAAAAGCATCCACAGTACCATCTCGCTTGTCTGCAGTACCGTGACATCAGGCGTCTTGCTCAATCTCGTAATGGGTGACCAGTTCCTGAGTATCATCATGAATGCATCTATCTACAAGGATGAGTATGCCGAACGAGGTTACCAACCTGAACTCTTGAGCCGAAGTACAGAGGATAGTGCTACCGTGACGAGCGTGCTGGTTCCATGGACAGCCTGCGGTATGACGCAGAGTACAGTTCTTGGCATCCCGACCCTGGTCTATCTTCCCTTCTGCTTCTTCAACATCATCAGTCCTTTGATGAGTTGTCTGGTTGCCATTCTGGGCTTTGTACCCAATCCACAACCCAAGGAAAACAAAGCATCTGTAGCAGAAGAGTCTGATATTCATTAAATATATAGGAGATTCATAGATATAGGAGACTCTTAAAAATGAAAAAAGATTCAAAAGTAAACCAAGCAAAATATGTAGAACTCAATTTGTTTTCTGAGGAGATAGAGGATCATCAGAAAGACTCTATCTCTTCAGAAAGCAAGGAAAAGCATACTTCTTCAGACAAAGAGTATGATTTGACAGATCTGTTTGAAAGACTTTCCCAATCAGCTTTCCGCAGCCGTTTCCATCTCTCGAAGAAGGATAAGGAATATATTGCAGAAAAGGGTTTGGCTACCATCCGTAAGCATGCGGAGGATTTCGTTGCCAAACGCCTTGCTCCTGCAGTGATTCCCAATGACGGCAAGCAGACACCGATGAGAGGTCATCCTGTTTTCATTGCCCAGCATGCTACTGGCTGCTGCTGCCGTGGTTGTTTCTTCAAATGGCATCATATACCTGCCGGAAGACAGTTGACAGAAGAAGAACAGCAATATGCAGTAGCGGTACTTATGACCTGGATAGAAAAACAAGTTTGAAAAGGAATTTCTTTTTCCTATAAAGGCTAGAATTTTCATGTCCAAAACTCTTCTTCGCCAGTGGGTTGCATCTTGCCCCCACACTTTGGGCAAGTATGCATATCCCACCTGTGAATCCTGTAAGAACCACATCTTAGACATAGCCTTCCTACAAGAGAATTAAAACTAGGTGCAGCATCACCAATTACTCCACCCACCACAAGAGGTACTATTTTCCCAGTCCTCCCAACACCCTGGTCTGAGCTACCTGGATACCAGCCTTTTGAGCTAGCAGGTGAGAAATGTGCTCCCAAAGTCCTGCGTCACGGTCATCTTTTCGAGAAGGAAACTTCGCGATGCATAGATTACCTTTTTCATCCAATACGCCTGCTTTAGGTCTTGCGCCACCCAATGAAGTACCAGGTTGGATGAGCTGCGCTATCCATTTTTTTCAGGCAAAACATCATTCCCTTCAGATCTTTCTACTTCTTGACTGGCATGCCCCCCTACCAACTCCGCTTTGCCGAGCCAGTTAAAATCTGCGAAAATAAACAGTCGTTCCATTTCTATCCTTTTTTAGATGCTCGTTGACGATTCTTCAGTCCTATATCCTGCAATGCCCTTCCGAGTTTGTCATCCTTTGCCAGGAGCAAGATGTCATCATCCAGCTGAAGAGCATAGAGTACACGAAGGTAAATTCCGATGGAAACCGTTGGTAATCCATTTTCTAACAACTATTCCTTACCAAGATTTCTAGCTTTTCAACCATCTTACGCTTGGTTTCCTTAGAAGCATTCCAACGGCGCAACGCTTCTTCTTAACTTTGTTGTATTCATATCATTATTCCTCCATTTTTAGTTCAAATTATAACTGTAAAGATACCTCCCGTCAAAATTTATACTCAAAATTCATATACTTACATTTTTTGAATCTAGCGATAAAAATAAGGAGGTTTGAAAGGCTGGAAATCCCCGTTTTCTGCTCTCTATTAAGAATAAGACCTATAGTTGTACAACTATAGATTGTCCTCAACGCCACCATCTAGTCATGAAATCACAAGCATTTGATTATCAATACCTTTCCGGTTTTCTTCATATTTATGATATTCTCAAAGAAATAATAAGCGTCTGGAAATACGAGAATCTCAGGCAAGCTAATGTAAAGAAGATTCATTCTTAACAAAGCCACATCACTACATCTTCGGGTAATTCTTGCAAATCACCTACTTCATTTTCCATCCATCAATGGTTCCCGTCTTCGATGAGAAGTTGCAACCTATCTGATAAATCTTTCTGCCATCTGCTGCATATTCCCTGGCATAGCCCATATCCTCTATCTGCTTCAGGGCTTCCTCTGCCGAACCATCACGCTTGAATTCGAAGATGTAGATATAGTTCGGAGTCTCTACCACACAATCTACCCTACCTTCGCTTTGTTGCTTTTCGATGAAGACCGTGAAACAGCTGATCATTCTCAATACGAGATAGAAGGTGTATTGAAAATAACGTTCCTTCTCGCGCTCATCGTCCTTGCGACGCTGGTTATAAGGAATACTGGCAAAGAAGGAAGTCATCAGATTCTCCAACTGTTGGTAATCTCCCTTCGACATCACATCTACTACCTGAATAACCCAGGCATCCGTTGACTTCGATGGCTTCAGATAACTAGAAGCTACCAGCGTCAGGAAACCGCTCCTCACTTCATCATTCGGGAAATCCAGGAGATAGGAATCGGTATCCATATTCCAGTCTTTGATGGTAAGATAACCGCTCTGATAAATCATTGGCAACGGTGCTTCCACATCTGCCTTGTAGTCGATAAAACTACTCGTAGGATAAAACCTGTTCACCATCTCGTTGATGTTCTCATCAAAATGAGACAATAGGCGAACAAGATAGGTTGGCGAACCGGTACGGAACCAATAATCTGCCAGAATCTTCTTGCTCAAAGCATTCAAGATGCTGAAAGGATTATAGATATCAAGCATATTGGGACTGAAGTGATAACCGTCAAACTTCCTCTTCAGTTTGTATTTCATTCCTTCCTCTGTGGTTTTATATCTCACGGCCATCGCCTTGATTTGTTCATCAAAGGTAGAATACAATTCATCTTCCGTAATGCCACAAAGTGCCTCGTAATGCTCATCCATACTGATATCGTTAGGCTGATTGAAACCACTGAACACGCTCACCTGCGAGAACTTGGTGACACCCGTGAGCAAGACAAACTGCAGGTCATCATCAGCTTCCTTGAACACAGAATATACGCCTTTGAGCAGATTGCGATTATAATCCTCCAAAGTCATCTTTCCATATTCATTCTGCACAGAAATATCCATATCCATCACATCTAGCAAAGGCTTGTCATACTCATCAATGAGTACGACAGCTCTCATTCCTGTTTTCTTATGAGCATTCCCTAACACAGCCTTAAAGCGACTACCTAAAGTCTCGGCCAACTCCTCACGTCCATAGATACGTTCTGCCATGGCAACAAACTCCTCCAACACTTTGTCTAACGCATAAGGCTCTACAAAGTTTTGACCACCAAAAGAGAGATGGAACACAGGATATTGCTTCCACTCCTTCTCCAGCTTGTCGATGGCAAGCCCCTTGAACAACTCCTTTTTTCCCTCGAAATAGCATTTCAAGGTAGATACGAGCAACGACTTTCCAAATCGTCGAGGACGACTCAGAAAGTATATTTTACCATTAGTCACTAAGTCATAGACCAATGCCGTCTTATCGAGATAAACATAATCATCTTCTATGATTTGTTCGAAACTCTGTATTCCGATAGGATATTTCATATTGCAGCCTTTTTAATAAAATATGGTGCAAAGATACAATTTTATTTTCATATATCCTTGGTTTACCTGTCGTTATTTTGCATGAAAGATTCAAAGGAGGAAGAAACCTGCACAAAACTTTGGTGATTTGATAAAAAACTCGTACCTTTGCAGAAGTTAAGCTGCACTCGGCAATTTGAAAACTAGCTTTCATTGCGCTCGTTTGTATTATCTTTGTCTGCAAATTGCAAAAATATCATATGGAATATCTGACGCTGACAAATAGCACCGAAATCATTAGGATTGCTTCCGAGGACATTGTTTTCATCAAAGGTGATGGAAACTACTCCGACATATACCTATCCAATGGCAAAGCGGAGAACGTAACTTACCAACTGCATGGTCTGATGGACAAATTAGAAAAGTTCACTTATTGTCCCTTCCATCGAGTTGGCAAGAGCCTCATCGTCAACAAAGACTATATCTTCAAAGTAAATCCAGGACTTCAAAAGCTCATTTTGGCAAGCAGCAACCTATACGATGACATCCATATCAAGGCATCAAAAGAGGCCCTCAAGGAACTGAAAGACAAATTAGAAAAGGAAGGAGGCGAAGCATGAGAAAGAAATTTCCAACAAAGAAAGGCATTATCTTCGTGGATGATGACTCCAACGTGATAGTAGAAAGACCTGCATCCATACAGCGGTCACACAAATGGAGAGACATTATCATAGGTGTGCTCGTATCCATCACCCTTTGCATCATGGGCTTGGGCGGATGGCGACTCTATAATTACTATTATAATATAGGTGTACCTGTATCGGTAACGCCCGAAGAGAACATTCAGAAACTGGCTGCCCGTCACAAAGGCGGCAAGCCTACCATCACGCTGTCTTCCGATTCCATCCTGGGCGTAGCGCTCAACATGTATCGTCTGGAAAATCTGCAAGCCGAAATTTCCCTGGTAGAACCTGATACCACCGACATGAGTGTATGGATGTACAGTAGAAGTGCCGACCACACCAGCACCAACGAATATCTGGGCAGTCTTGTGATGAACGGCAAGGAACTGGCATCGGATGTTTCCCGCCTGGGCTATTGTGCGATGGCGAATGGCAACATCGTGCTGGGAATTTCGAGAAGCGACAAGGTGAAGGATTATGTAGAGGAACGGGGCGGCAGTTTCTTCCGCCAGTTTATTTTGGTATCAGATGGAGTATTACCTGCCAAGTTCCAACTTCACGGCAAGGTGGAGCGCCGTGCCTTGGCAAGAACTTCCGACGACCACCTATATTATATAGAGACCCGTCATCCCGAAACCCTCTGGGATTTCGCCGATGCCCTGCGCGAATACGGTTTCGCCGATGCTATCTACATCACCGGTGGCAAGTGCCACAGTTTCTATCGCACCCCCGACGGCAAACCGCATAATATAGGCGATGATACCCAGCATCCTCATAAGAAATATCAGGAAATCGTGCCTTGGATTATATTCAAGGCACGATAGAGTGCTGGAAAATTGAATTATCTTTCTTGATGAGTCATAATCATCCTCAAAGAGTTCTTACAATCCTCGCACAACCCATGTTTCATGTAGAAGGTATTCTTGCCATGGGCATCCTGCATCAGGCACTTCGGGGCATTCTTCTTGCAATGCGGCAAGCCACGAGAATGCAGGAATTCATGGATTGTTACTTTCCATAAGTCATCCTTTCGTTTCAATCGGAAGGTTGAAACCACACAGGCGTCACCTGGTCGGAAACTCAATCCCATGATTCCATAGTTGTAATGTCCGTGAATGGAAGTAGAGATGTCTCGATGCGTCAAACCTATCGTTACGATTTCATCATTACCTCCATGCTCTTCATGCAACATTTTCAGGATTCCCCCAGCCCAATACCTGTTTCTTGGTTTGTAGAGACATGAATCAGGTATTTCTTTCTTGTCTCCAACAAATACAGAAGCCTCCAACCAAGCCTTTGGTACCTTATTGAAAATGAAACCCAACTGCTTCACGAGTTCTTCTCTCAACTGTTCTGCCTCCTGATGTGAGAAATTTCCCAAAGGCTTTAACTCTATGACATAACCCAATGGAGGATCTGCAGGGAGGCTGTCTCCCATGATTTCATTGCCATGGCTCTGATTTCCATTGTAACAACCTGCTAAAAACAGGATTGAGATTCCAGCAATAAACAGCAATAACTTCTTCATAGAATATTCTTTTTATTTGTATTTTGCATAAATCAATACCGGTCTTCTCCTAGAAGATTCCTTGTATATCTGCATCACTTTCTCCACGCAGCTCCTTGAAACAGTAAAGCAGCCACGGCTCTCTGTTCCCAGCGGAATATACTCCTTCTCACCGGAGAATCTTGTCACCTTGCCAGCAAAATGGATCAGGATACCACGGGCTTCTGCCAGATAATTGCTCTTGTCGAGCCCTCGAAGGCGAACGCAGTTCTTGAACTTCATTCCACCTTTTCCTATCATGACATATCTTCCAAGACTCGTACATCCGCTTCCGGGGTTATTACTGAACTTTGGTTGGGCTGCTGTATTTCCCTTACCACTTCCATGCATGCAATAGCTACTCATTACTCTTTTGCCACGCTGCAAGTCATAGATAAAGAACCTCTTTTTGCCAGATGGTTTGGAGAAATCCACCAGGATATAGTAATCCGTACTGTATCCCCGTCTGTCGCAATAATCTCTTACTTGCGTCAGGTTCTCACAATCCACCTGATGATACCACTCTTTAGCATCCACCGTATTCTTAAAAAACGGTTTTGTGAACCTATTATAAATAGGTGGAACGAAAAGAACACCGATGACAAGCAGAACCAGTATTCCCAATATAATCAATAACTTCTTCATAATCTTCAAACATATAATTCAAAAAACATAGGCTTTTCTATTCCCTGACACATGTCAGATTCATCTCTTGCTTAAGAAACTCGATAATCTCATTGCGCCTGTTTACCAAGATATAATGGTTTTCTTCAGGATCAAAGAACAAGCCGCCATGAACTCCCATCTTACTGAGCCTGCTTGCCTGATTTAGCATCAAACGTGAAGAATGATCCTGACCGCCACCAATCAGATTGATTCTACATGGCACCTTCCTCAATCCTCCAAGATTACAGGAGATAGATGTCAGACTCTTGAAATCTTTTGCATGAGATGAGTGCATGGCAGCCACTATCGCACTACCTCCATTTGAAAGCCCCATCAAGTGAATCTGACGATGGTCGATATGATAGCCCATTCGCTCCAGGGAAGGTATGTAATAGCTAAAAATCTCATTGATATCACGATTTGTAAAGATGCCACTCATGCTGCGAGTACCGATGCTTAGCACGATACAGTTGTTCAGGTCCTTCCAGATACCCTGATAGAGTTGCCAGTTGCCCAGGTATCCATGAAAGAATACAACCAGCGGATATTTGAATCCGTTCTCCTTGCTCCATCTTACATTCTCATCTCCCTTAGGGTCGCAGATATAAACAGCCCTGTCACTAGTTCCGAAAGCCTCATTGAAAGCCTGCACATAGACGCCAGACATTGGATTATCCATACCAAGATTGTCATACGGAGTTAAGAAGTTATGAATCTTACCATTGGCAATATCCTGATTGGCTTGTGCAATAAGAGTACCACCAACGCCCATCATGCTGATTACAGGTCGGGCAATCATCAGGTTTCTAATACCAAAGTTCACAATCTCTTCCTCTGGAATCAGGGTATTGATGAGATATTGAGTAAGCGGTGGATGCTTAGCCTCTCCATTCTTATCCAGATAAACAAGTCTCACCCTGTCATTAGATTCGATGCGATAACGGGGCATTGCCATCCACAGGCATACGAAGAAGAGCATCCAATAAGGCTTCATCCCCCATTTCTGCATCCATGCTGGAAGCATCTCAAAGATGTGGTTCTTCCATACCAGGAAGAACAGCATCAGCATGATGGTTTTGTAAAACAGAGAGGCAAACAATGCCCAAGCCACCACGAGCAATACAGATATAATACATTTCTTAGTCATGATTGATAATGTTTAAATTCTACTTCTAATATCCGAGACTCACCCCCTATCCTTATGGCAAGGTAAAAGTCCCGAGTGCAAAAGTAGAAAAAAATAAGCAAGTAATGATGCTATCCATACGTGGATTGTATCAAATACTCGCTTATGTGTATGAAATCATCAATGCCTATAGCATCAAATCCTTGATGGTTGTACCATTCATGAATCTGCTTAAATCTACCCTTTCTCCAATACCATGCAAATGTCCGGTTTCTGAATCAAGTTCTTTAGGATTATTCATAAAAAAAGAAAGAAAAATTTGGTTATTCAAAATAAAATGAGTAACTTTGCAGACATAAAAAGCCAACAGCATCCGATAGGTTGTTCTTGGTCATGGTCTATGTAGCCATGCATGAAAAAACTACATGCAAGTTTTTGCGAGAACCCAAACTGCAAACTTGATTTCCATATTAGATGATTTGTTCTTCTTTTAGGAAGAGCATTACACTTAACAGATTACTTTTATATCAATAAAATTTTTAAAATGAAGAAGTTTTTTTTCATTTCAATAGTAGCGGGCAGTTTCCTAACGGGCTGTCGTCAATGGTATTCGCTACAAAACTTCCTTGGCTTTGGACATTACGAAATAGTCTCCAACGCTGAGAATTGGTTAGATAACAACAGGTACGACTCTATCAGTCAAAAATGGATTGGCCCTGATTCAGCAAGAATAAACTATATAGATGCAGAAGCAAACAAAATAGAGATGAATAAAAAAGACTATAAAAATAAGAAAAATGAAAACAAATAATCAAATAATTCTTAAAAAGAAAAAAGGTTAGTGGTGGAATATAGCTACCAACAAGCCCTTTAGTGGTCTCGCCTCAGTAAATGGACAGACTTTTCTATATACAAAAGACGGAAGAAAGATTCCATAGTCAAAGCCTGCCCCAAACATCCATAATTTTATAAAAAACTTATGGATGCGAGAGAATCCAGAAAATAAAGGATTCACAAATGGCAAGTACTACTATTACCAAACCACTAACGGAAATTGGGATATAGGCCCAGGTGTAGATAAAGCCAAACAAACAGATGCATTCAATAAACGAGCCGCACGAGGTTTTACCCCAACAGAGATGAATGCAGAAGTTATGCAACGAGCAAAAGACACATTTGTTCAAGTAGATAAAGCCTTAAAGACCGTGACGCAGTTTCCTGATACTGTCAGTCCGCAGATAAAAGAAGGATTAGCAGATATAAGGTATCAAACAGGTCCGTTGGTTAGCAATTATCCAAAGCTTTTAAAAGCTGTTGCAACAGGGAATGTCAAAGATATGGCTAATGAATCAAAAGTCTACTTTTGGGACAACAAAAAGAAAGCCATGTCCTTTGACAAAAAAAGATTTGATACCCGAATGAAAGAAAACTTCCATTATCGAAATGGAGGTCATCTCTCTAGAAAAGCATTGCGATTGCTATCCAAAGACTTTAGAACAATAAATCATTTGGCATAATCAGCTCACCGCCCTTTGTTAGCAGTAACATTCTAACAAAGGGCGTTTTCCTTACGTAATGATAAAAAAAACAACTTGGTACATTTTTATTATTTCTTACAACATCAAATCCTTGATGGTTGTACCATTCATGAATCTGCTTAAATCTACCCTTTCTCCAATACCATGCAAATGTCCGGTTTCGGAATACTGCCAGATATTGCACTTTCCTCTGCCGTCAATAGCGGGTTGTCGGGAGTTATAATTGGCGATGAAGAGATAATAACGCTTGAACTTTGCCCCCATCTCCTTATTATAGAAGCTCTCGTTGCTATAGATGATAGGATACTTGCCATAGTGTTTCTTCACCAACCCACCCATCGCTTCACCTTATATGGCGACACCACATACATAATCCCCAGACCAACACCAGCCAATACAACCAGGCAGCCTAAGGAAACCAAAGTATATTTTAATCCTTTCTTCATTACATTTTATCTTTTAGTTGTTTTCAGGGGACAAAAGTAATGAATTTATTTGAAACGGCATAGAAAGTAAGGGGATAATTGTATGAAATGGGGGCTGAAAGTACGAAACTCAAATTCTTTAGGATTATTCATAAGAAAAGCGAAAAAAACTTTGGTACTTTCAAATATTAATCGTAATTTTGCAACAAATTAGAGTATCAAAAATTTAGGAGGATTATTATATGACTAAAATAATGTCAAACTCAAAAGAACGACTAAACGATAAAGCCCAACGCTTTTTCGAGGATAGCTGTACCGTTCAAGAACCAACAGTTGCCTATCATCACGATTATGCAACAGAGGCTCATAACGAATCCGAAGAATATCCTTTTATGTCATCATGCAATAATGACGAGTTGGCGAATCATGTCTTAGCCCGTGAAGAAGAATATGCTAGAACAGGCAACGCCGTTGACTTTCTAGAAATGATGGCCGATTTCAAAAACGAATTCGAATGGTAAAGATACGTGTATTACCACCAATGCCTATTCTGAAAGACTTTCATCGAAATTATCGTAGCGCACTGCTTATGGACAACTTCAAGCTCATTTATCGCTACGACAAAGAGCGTGACGAAATCGTCATTGCTGACATTTGGTACACCAAACGTTCTCTACAAACATTATTGAGACAATTTAAAAGGAAACTATAAAAACTTAGCGAGCTGAAGGATTACTTCCTTTTGCTCGCTATATTTTTATCTTCTACCATTTCACCACCACCATAATTCTTATCGTCGATGGGGAAAATATAATTACGTATATTACTTTACATTATTGTTCCCTGATAAAGACTTTTCTGAACGTTTTTAAAAGAAAGCATCCAATACTTCCTCAAACACATCATTAGGACTCAGTTTATTGAAGAGACACATAGAAGTTTTGAGCTTCAGCACGTCAATTCCGCTTCCCATGATATATTTGATGTCCTTATCCTTGTGGAGCAAGAGCGCCTTGCAGCATTCACGGAGTCTATCACCCAGAATTTCATGTTCAACATAGGCTCTGGCTTCACCCTCGCCATCCAAGCCATAGTATCTTGAATTGTAACTATGTCCGAGTCCCTTCTGTTGCGGGAAGATATACCATATCCAATGGCTTTGTTTTCTACCTCCTTTCAGTTCACTTAAAGCCTGGGTATAGGCAACCTCCTGTGCATCCAGGAAGCGCAAGAGATCATAGTGTGGCTGCTGAGCCTTTAGATATCCGATAATGTCCGAAGGTGTAGAATCGGACGCCAAGCTTTCACCAGCGACATTTTTCTCATTATCAATTCGTTTGGGGCATTTACCTGGAACGAATAAAGCACTCAAAGACTTCACAAAAGTGACACCTAATTTTAAAAGATTCATCCTCGTTTTAACGTTTTATTAAATTATAAGAAACGGCACATACTATATTGTTTACTTCTTAAATACTATCCAATTCGTTTGATATTTAGACCATGGCTTTATTGGATGTATTTCATGGACAGTTCCTACAGAATCACGATACCACGAATAATTCCATCCTGATCCCATATCTAAGTACAGAGCATATTTGACCTTCAAGTTTGCCAACTTTTCCACAAATTCGCTATAAGCCAACGCTTGCTTAGCCTCAACAATGCACAGCTTGCCATCTAGCTCACATAATGCCCGATAAATATTCAATGGCTTATCCTTTCTAAATCTAGGCATAACTCGCCCATTATAAATAATCATATTCTGTCCAAAGCCCATACCTCTATGCTTTTCTGCTTTCCTAAGTTCACTAGCGTAACTACCATACAGGAACTTCCATTTGCCTTGATACCAAACAAAAGCCCCCGTATTCGTTTTAGCCACGTAGCCTTTATAAAAAATACCACCAGACACATGATTTCCTGCTACATTGCGATGCGCAAAAGAATCCAAGCATTCCCCTGTAAACGCAGCCTCAGCACAATAGCCCACAGACATATCCATGTCTTTGCTTGGTCGCTTACCGCAAACAAGATCTACAGTATTATAAATCGGTGTAAAGACTATCAATTCCCCAGTGTCTTTCCGATTGACAAAAGTTCTAGCATTGGAACTTGGCGCTGTATTCATTATTGTTTCAGATAGGCTGTCAGCATTTACCTCTATCACAGAAGGTTTAGGCTTATGGTTACAAGATAGCATAACCATAAGCACAAAACACATTGATAGAAGATTCAACTTTCTCATTTCAAATCATTTTCTTTTTCCGAAGATGGCATTCAACACCATATTCCCTATTTTTCTTTCCAATCCAGCCTCAGATGTTGTTCATCCTCATTATCAGTATATTTCATATCAATATGACGATGTTATCACCATACCTTTTTTAACCTTTGCCTTAAAATCTACATAAGCCGCCCCCGCAACATAACTCCTTGTTCTCGGACAATAAAGACAAAGAAAACAACGCAATTTATCTTTCTTTTTACGCAATTGCATAGCATTATTTGGCAAGTAGATTGATACTGTAAAAGATTGACTACTATTTGCAGTTGGCTTTATGGTATTACCAGCAACATAAACATCACCAGAACCTGTCATAGCATATGAATTCCAAGAATTTGATGCTTTAACAGGCGAACCTGTACCATCATTAATGAAAACTACAGGTATCAACTCTATGCCTTTTGCATTTTGAACATACATTGTCGCACGAACCAATAAGGAAGATGAACAATTATGGTTCAAATACATAGTACTAGTAGTAGCCTTTATGTTAGTCACATCAAAAGGAACAGCAGTTTGCGTTATGTCTACACGCAGATATTGATCATCCGCCACTACATAAAAATAACTACTCCGATCTTCATATTCTGAATTTGCCAAGGTATATAGCATAAAGCTATTAGATGACGTTTTTACATAAGAACACCAAGATGGCAAATTTGTAACCGCCCAATCTTGACCGTCAGTACTCACCAAATGCTCTACTTTTGAACTAAAATGTCCTACAATTATCGAAACGGATTTTCGACCGTCGACATAAAGATAAGTAGCTAGCTTTTGTCTTCTCCTCAATGTTTTCGAAGAACGTTTTTTATGTCTAGAAGATGAATTTCTTATATTTTTACGTGGACTATTCATCGCCACTTTATTTTCAAACCGATGTATACTCTTTTGCACTTTAGGTACAGAAGTCACAGGCTTCCTATCTTTTGTAACATCTCTTTTAGGCTTAGACTGTGCATCGACCGAAAGAAATACAAAAGACAAAAATAAAATAAATAGTAATCTCTTGACTATCTTTTCCATACTATTCTCCATCAATAATTTTTTGAACAGGAACATGCTTATACCAAGTACCATTCCATGGTTCTCCATTATTAAATTCACCAATAAAATGCTCTTTTTCCACGTCGAAGAAGATACCCTTAAACCATTTGTCATTTTTCAAGGATCCTCTAAAATAAGATCCATCTTTATAAAACATTATCGCCGCAGAATCGACACGCTGTCCTTCTGTAAAATTACCATAATAATACAAACGTTTCATCTTGTCATTCTTTGGATATATGGCGATGCCAATTCCATTAGGCTTTCCATTCTCCATTGGACCATAATACATATACTCACCTGCATCATAATTTGTTACGATGCTAGGGAAAAGAACTTTGTTCCACACAATAACACCCAAAACAAAAGCAACCAAAGCAAACACTCCAACCCATTTCATATTGCGTTGTTTATTCTTCAAACTATTCACCTGCTTTGCAAGTTCTTTCTTGGAATCAGTCAACTTATTTATTTCAGCTTTGAGCTCTATAATTTTCTTCTCCTTTTGAGTAATAACACCTTTGTAACTGTTCAAAGAGACAGTTGAATAGTTCTTATCTTTATAAACAAACGTATATCCATAGGTATATGAGGCTGTCAGGATATCTTCCTGTTTATCTGAATATTCAAATACCTTACAATCATCTTTGCTTACAGCATAATTCAACACAGGAAGTTTCTTTTCCTTCCCTAAAAGCGAAAAAGACGTATGTAATTCTCCAAGAAACTGATTGACATAGTCAGATTTCTCAATAAACGTATTGCACGCAAACTCAACATCTCCCTTTTCTGAGAATTTCAGAATTTCACCATCCACAACCAAAGAAGTAATACATTTCTCAAATTGTGCAAACATAGCTGCTATGTCAGTCATATATATATCGTTAACCAACACACAAATACCTAGATAGTCTTTAGCTGAAAGCTGTCTTATATAGCAATAATACATCAAGTTGGAATCACGATGTACTACAATTTGAGACTGCTTAAAAGACTTTTTCTTAGGCAGATTAGAAAGTACAGAATTCAAATAATCATGTGGCATTTGATAAAACCTACCACCTATTAATCCAAAAAGATATGTGGAATTATTCATTATTCTTTTAATTTAAAATTCAGAGTTTGATTATCATTATCTATCGTAATGGTAGCTAATCGATTCAACACCTCATTTCCTAATAATAAAGGCGCATTGATATTAGCCGAAACTACTGCCTGAACATTGGGACAAGTTATCTGATCATCAATAACAACTTCCCTCAGATTCACAACCATATTCTCTACAATAGAACCGTCTGCAACTTGTGAGTTAGCCATACCTAGAACATCCTCATCTGTAAGTTTACCCTTCTCATAAAGGTACCTAGCCTCAGCTATAGATATCAATGTACTAGAACAACCTGTATCGAAAATCATATCTAAACCGACACCATTAACAGCAACCCTAACATACTTCACCCCATTCTTTTCACGAAAAGGCACAATAATCTCTTTACTTCCAGGCTTTATATTTTCTTCGGATATTGAAGAAGAATCTACCTGTTCCTCTTCAAAATCCGAAGTATCTACATAGACTGGACGTTTCTTTTCCTTTGCGCAACTCATCAACAAAGGAAAGAGTAATATAAGAACCAAACGTCTATCCATTATTTTCTAGTATTGCCAGTTTGATTATTTGTTTTTTTTGAGTCTTGAACCTGAGAATCCGTCTTACTCACACTTCTCATCATTTTAAAAATGGAGCGCTGATTAGACTCAACACGTTTATTTTGTTTATGCAAACAATCTACCTGATCAACTACTCCGCTAATTTTTGTTTTTATCTGATATCCCAAGACACATACCATACCAAGTAATACTAATAGGAGTACCGGGGTTAATGCTTTACGAAAAAACGAAAAAAAGGAAAATTTCTCTTTTTTCTTTTTCGTTGATACCACTGGAGGTTGAACATTCGTATTCTCATCTTTGGAAAGAGGAACTATCTCACCCAACAGCTTCACAAGCGTTGCCAAAGGATTCTTAATCTCTGTTACCACCACTTCTATCTTACGCAATTTACCTTGCTGACGAATAGTAGCTTCCATTTGTCGAATCTGATTCAGCAAACTATTTATTTTATCATCCTTTTCCTTCATCTCACTTTGCAATGCAGACATAGAAGAAGTCATTTCTTGCAGTTTACGAGATAAAGATTTTTTATCTTCAGATGCGATTTCACGCTCTTGAAGAATTTGCTGGTTACATTGCTTTTGCACAATATCCATCTGCTTATCATACCCATTCTTCAATTCTGCAACTTTCTTCGAAGCATAATATGGTGACAAGGCTATACGAGAGTAGGAAGAAACACATTTCATCACATCTTCTTGTGAATAGTCATACAAATTAAGAGCAACAGTTGATTTACCACCTTCAGACATTACTTTTGGAATTTGCAGAAAACTTGTACTTCCAAAACTAGTCTGTATCAAACCAAAAACTTTGTTTTGAATATCTTTCAATACATCGGAAAAATTCCCAAAATCACCAATTTTATATTGTACTCTATCCTTAACTATCTGTAAAATAGAACCTACGATATGATTACGATATACCAAAGACAAAATTTGATACATCGCAATATAATCTAAGCAATAAGCATCCATACGAAGAGTCATTCCAAAGTAACCTCCAGAACGTCCATTCACGTCAATCGTATTAGAAACCAAATATGTATAGTACACAAAATTAGCACCATTTAGGCTTCGTGAGTAAATATACATTTTCTCCACATCAGTCTTACCATCATAAAACTGACCTAAAAAGTTCTTTTCCTCACTTTTTCCCCAAAAACTTTCTCCTTTGGGTACACCATGAATAAAAAATTCAACATCCATTTTATTATCCTCTTATTCGTTTAACAAAAGTTCTCCAGAGCATTCTCGGATACACATCATGTCCCTCTTCGAATGTCAGTTGACCATCTGCCGCTTTTGAGAAGTCTCCAGTTTGAAAAGGGCAGAAATCAAAATTAAACGGGTTCCATAATTTTGTTATAGGATTCTGATTTTTGAATGGCACAAAGATGTTTGGATACCAATAATCAGTATTCTTTAATGCTAATTCTAACTTAACATTACCAGGACCAACTACAAAATCCGTCTCATCAACCTTATTGAGGACAAAAACAACTTTATCAGAAGGTGTTATTCTGGTCTTCAATTTGCGAATTTTACTTACATAATTATTTCTTGCCATTTGATCCATGCGCTCATTGGTCTTAGCAGGCTCTAACATTATTGCCCAAATCTTTCGATTATCACTATTAATGATTGCATTGACATACTTTGGAAAATCTTCATGAGGACTTTCCGGCTTGAAATAATACTCACCAGGTCCTTCCAAAATTTGACATATTGTTCTTCCTTCATGCAAAACCTTTACCAACATAAAGTTGATACCACTTGTTGAAGCAGCTGCATCTTCGCTATTTATCATCGAGTCAAAATTATCGCACATCTCCTTATAATGTCTATCAAAGCTTGGACGAAAAGACTCATCTGGGCGAACAGTATAGCCTTCCTTTTGCAAAAAACGTGACAAACGAATCAAAGTCATTGTTTTACCACAAGCTGGTGGACCAAACAAAACTATGACAGGAGTATCTCTATCAGCAATCGTAACCTTTATTTTATTGGGGTCATTCAATTCTTCCACACTCATACCCTTATCATCTATCTCAGAAGCATTGGTATTCACATCAGACAAAGGATTACTATTAAGAGTATCCTTATTTTCAGTATCAACAACAGGCACCTTAACCTCTGCTGGTTCTCCAAAATTTATATCTGCCATTTTATTTAAAATTAATAGGTGAAACTTACATCATTTCTCTTTTTTTGAAAGCAATATCAAAGAATATAAACGCAGCAACATCAACCAAAATAGAAATTACTATCCAGAATGCAAATCCATGACCAGCATATTGACCTTTCAAGAAATCTTCCCAAACGTCAAAAACACTAATCATTCTCTTGACTTTAGTTACAGGATTATCTGCAGTATATAACATTTCGTCTTCCTTTGAAGAGAAATTAACAAAATCCTTATTCTTTTTTATCGTATTATACCCTTGATTCAATTTATCACAAACATCCTTAATATCGTCAGCATCATTCAAATCAATGGTACCATTATCTATAGATGACTTAACTATATGCAAATTCTGCTCTATAGCTTTTGTCTCCTTCAAATTTTCTGCATTAGGCGTCATGATATTGTTCATAATATTGTTTGCTCTGGAATCAGCCAATATATAGAACTTCGTACGATAGGCATCACACAATTTTTGTCTATCCTGCTTTGAAGTTCCCTTAATCGCCAATGGTTCCAATTTATCAACACATAATAATTTTGCAAACTTACGGAATATTTCTTTAGATTTAGGACCAAAGCCAGGATTTGCCTCATTCATAATTTCAGCCTCCAATTCTCCCAACAAGGCGTCTAAACTATTTTTCAGTTCATTTACCTTCAAGGATGCCTGCTTCTTATTATTGCTATTATTCTTTATTTGTCCCAAATAACCACATGTTGTTGAGATGTCAGTCGTAACCTTATCATTGATTACTGTACGATAAAAAAAAGTATGAGTATTGGTTGGCAAACTACATACAAGCCAAAAAACTACAAGAATGATTATGCCTAAAACAAGATTCATTCCTCTCTTTTCCATATAAATCTTTTGATTCAAACTATCTACTATCATTTTAGTTCCCAAGGAGGCTATAACAAAAAAGCAAACAGTTACAATCCAACACATAATTGTTGGCCAAGAAGACAACAGCAAATGCAAAGATTCTGCTGTCGCCCAACAACTCACAGAGGCTAAAGCCAAAAAAGCTACAATAGAAAAGAGCTTCAAATAATTTGTCTGATTCATATTTTATAAATTTTAAAACAAACCATTTGACTCCTAATGGCATAATTATTAAGTTTTTAAGCATATACAAAAAACGTGGAGCCAGTCTGTCACTCGTTCCACTGTGTAAAGGCTCTCGCATTGCCCTATCTGCCGAAACGAGCAACGCAGAAAGCCCCACGTAGATGCAAATATAGTTTCCCCTCCCTACCAACGAATGAAACATCCGAAGCCAAAGAGGGCTGTATATAATACACCCCATAGGGCGTCCCCGTTGCTTTGTTTTTGACAGATAGATGGAATTTGCGAGATTCTTACACAGTCAAAACCAAAGCGTACAGTTACGCCTTTTATGTATATGTACATTCCTCACTTTTTACCCCCTAAGGAGCAGTAAAGAATAGACATTGCAAAAATATAAAATTATCTTGATTTCTCCAAACTTTTAACTAGTTTTTTTATCCTATGCCTTTTTTTTCTTTATTTTTTTTCAATTTTAGTTCTTCACCACCGCCCCCTTTCTCGTATTCACCAAGAAATTACCGAGCGATGACTTCACCTGATACACGCCATTCTTGGCACTCACTAACATTGCCGATATTCCCATAAAGCAGATGCCGCCATTTTTCTTCTCAATGGTGTACTTTCCGAAAGGAGTAGCTACGATGATGTGATGCTTGGTATTCTCAACCACACCATACACTGTGCCGGATGGAGCCTGCTTTACCTGCTCGGCTACGCTCTTTACGGCATTTGCCACATCGGTGTTGTTACTCTTTGCAAAACTGGTTGTGGTGGCAGCTACTACCATCATCAACGAAATCATAATCTTCTTCACACCTTATTATATATTAAAGGGTTATACTTCATAACCAAATCTGATCGGCATCAACCTCAAAATAATGATGAGCTATGATATCACGTAACCCTTTCACATTTTTCCAATCAATTTCAGGATGAGTTGTAAGAAGTTCTCCATTAGTTAAGTATATCCAATGCTACATATTTAATCTTCATCTCTGATAATCAACTTATTAAGTGTGAAAGGAGAATATCAACACAGGATACAGCTTCCACTCCTTATCCAGCTTGTCGATAGCAAGCCCCTTGAACGATACAAGCAAAGGAATTGCTCCGTCTTTGCAATCCGTCGTAATAATAAGCCACTTTCAAAAACACTCTTCACTCTTCACAAATATGGTATAAGTATTTGTATATAAGGAATTTGTACGGGTGAAGAGTAGTGCGCTACTCTTCACCTCTCTTCACCCCCAAAAAATCTGCATCATCTGCGAAATCTGCGTGACTTTCTTCTAAGACCGAACAGGGCGAGCTTCCATTTCAATTTCGTGCGTAACCCTAAGGTGAAGAGTGGTGAAGAGTGATGCGTAACTCTTCACCTCTCGCAACCCCAGTGTTTATCGGGGTTTCAGCCGATTTGGTGAAGAGTGAAGAGTAAAAAGCGAGTGGTTGTTTTACCAGCTCCCGACGTATCGTTTTGTGCCTGGCAATGGCAGGTTATTGCCCTGGTAAAGGGCAATGTTATGCCATAGTGAGGCAATAAGCGCTACAAGCCGTTTTACGCATCGTCAGTACTATCATAACAACCTCTCAGTAACGTCTTTGCGCCTTGTAAATACTATCGTTGTTGCTTGTAAGTACTATCATTGTTGCATCGGTTTTACGTAAAAAGTCTTCGGAGTAACCTTAACTTGTTACCGGAAGAATTAATGTTATAAGCCGGAGAAGCCTATATCTTCAGCCGCACAACAGCTGTTGTGCGCTTGCATAACAGCTGATATGCGCTCGCCCACCACCTGTTGTGCAAGCGGATATCAGCTGGTGGGCGATGAGTTATTGGATATAACGGATGCTTGACATCATTCATCAAGCATCCGTTTTGCAAATCACCTACTTCATTTTCCACCCATCAATGGTTCCCGTCTTCGATGAGAAGTTGCAGCCTATCTGATAAATCTTTCTGCCATCTGCTGCATATTCCCTGGCATAGCCCATATCCTCTATCTGCTTCAGGGCTTCTTCAGCCGAACCATCTCGCTTGAATTCGAAGATGTAGATATAGTTCGGAGTCTCTACCACACAATCTACCCTACCTTCGCTTTGCTGCTTTGACCAGCGTCTGGAAACCGCTTCTCACTTCATCATTCGGGAAATCCAGGAGATAGGAATCGGTATCCATATTCCAGTCTTTGATGGTAAGATAACCGCTCTGATAAATCATAGGCAACGGTGATTCCACATCTGCCTTGTAGTCGATAAAACTACTCGTAGGATAAAACCTGTTCACCATCTCATTGATGTTCTCATCAAAATGAGACAACAAGCGAACAAGATAGGTTGGCGAACCGGTGCGGAACCAATAATCTGCCAGGAATAGCCAGAAAAAATAGCGAGACTGAAAAAGTTCAGCTGAGAAAAAACGAAAAGGCAGCTGCTGGCATCCTTCTAATGCCAACAACTGCCTTTCCTTTATTTATCTATGCAACTACTGTTTAAATTCTCTCAAATTGAAAGAAGAACGGCTGTTAAGCGAAGTTCTTCATATTAGTTCTTGCGCCATACTCAGCGCATCCGGCAACGATCATTGCCAAAACCATACCTAATACCATCATAACTTTTATCCTTTCTCTATATTTATCTGTTATCCTAATCTTTACCTTATTTCGAATCAACTTCCTGGAAGCATCCGGAGATGCCTCTCAAGGTTTGATTACTTGCCGAGGCTAATCTTCTTGTTGACATTTACAACCTCTGCAAAAAGGGCAGCTACAACTGCCAGTGTCATTACTAATACCATCATAATAGTTATCCTTTCTTTACTTTAATTATTCGTTATCTATCTTTTCGAGTGCAAAGGTAATGCCTTTTTGTGTACGCACACAATGTTTTTGGGAAAAACTTCAAAAAAGGGCCGTTTTCTTGATTTTCATCAAATTCTGTCATAGGAAACAGGGCAAAATGACATGTCAATCCAGGTTTTTTCAATCTTTAGAACACTCGTATTTACGATGAAACACCAGGAGACAGAAGGCTCCAGCCAATGCCATCGGTACACCGATGAGCGCAGGGTAATTATATCCCAACCCCATCGCCACGGGGATTCCGCCCAAGAAGGCACCCAGGGCATTGCCTAGATTGAAGGCTGCCTGAATGCAGCAACCACCCAGCATTTCACCACCCTCGCTGTGCTTCACAATGAGAAACTGCTCTGGCGAACCTATACCGAAAAGGCAGGCACAACTGACAAACATCATCGCTGCCGATACCCAACCGATATGCGACAGAAAGAAGGTAGCCAGCAAGGCTGCGGCAGCCAGAAACTGCAGATAGCAGGTAAAGCGGCCCGGCTTGAATCTATCTGCCAGCAAGGCACTCACCTGATTTCCTACCACCATACCCAAACCGGCAAGAATCATCAACACAGAGATACTTGCCGCATGGAAACCGCCATTCATCTGCAAAAGCGGAGAAATGTAACTGAACCAGCAGAGAATACCGCCGTTGCCCAGGAAAGTAGCAGCGATGATAAGCCAGGGAGCCAGATGGCGCATAAACCGGAACTGCGCCTTCATACCCTTGTTAGGCAGAGCCTCTACATTAGGAACCCACTTGTAAATCATATAGAGCGTGATGACGCCCAACGCCACCGATATGAGAAAAGGCACTCGCCAGGAGATGGTATGACTCAGGAAGGTGCCCAGCGGAACACCCAGCAGATTGGCAAACGGCATACCGGCACACATCATCGCCACCGCCTTGGTACCCTTACCCTCCTTTGCCATCTTCACCGCCACGATGGTAGCCGTACCGAAATAGGCACCATGAGGAAGTCCCTGGATGAAGCGGGCACAAAGCAGAAGCCCGTAACTAGGGGCTATCGTAGCGATGATGGCTCCCAGAATCACCAGCGAAGTAAGAAACAAGAGTATATTCTTGGGGCGATACTTATGCATCAATATCAGCGAGAAAGCACCGGCGCATACACCCAGTGCATAGATAGAGATGAGATGACCAGCCTGAGGGATGGACACATTCATGTTGTGCGCCACATCGGTGAGAATTCCCTCAATAATAAATTCTGCGATGCCCAGGGTAAATGTACCCAAGGCGAGTGCAAACAATCCTTTTTTCATACGTTAATTATCCTTATCTTTTTATCCTAAGTTTGTTTTCAGGGTGCAAAATTACAAAAATCTCTACACATATAAATGATAAGGGGGCAAAAACTTTGCCCTTTCAAGATTTATTAGTAATTTTGCACTCAAAAATAAAAAGAAGAGGGATGAAGCGGATGCTGAATCCCTCTTTCATCATCAACAATAAGTAGAATGCCTATGCTGAATATTGCAGAATATTTTCCAATTACCGACCCTACGCTGATCTTCTTCGTAGTGCTCCTCATCATCCTCTTTGCCCCTATCATCATGGGTAAACTCAGAATCCCCCATATCATCGGAATGGTGCTGGCGGGTATCCTCGTGGGCAAATACGGACTGAACATCCTGGAACGAGATGCATCTTTCGAGCTGTTCGGCAAGGTGGGACTCTACTACATTATGTTCCTCGCCGCCCTGGAGATGGACATGGAGGGTATGAAGAAAAACAAATCGCGGCTCATCATCTATGGTCTGCTCACCTGCTTCATTCCCTTCTTCCTCACCTTCGGCATGAGCATCTGGTTGCTGCACTATTCCATCAGGGCATCGTTTCTGCTGAGCTGCATCATGGCTTCCAATACCCTGATAGCCTACCCTATCGTTTCCAGATATGGTCTGCAGCAGAAACCGAGCGTTACGCTGAGCGTGGGTTCCAGCATGCTTTCGCTCCTGATAGCCCTCATCATGCTGGCAGGTCTCGTCGCCTCGTTCTCCAAGCACGATGGTCTGCTCTTCTGGGTACTCTTCACCGCCAAGTTTGCCGCATACTGCGGAGTAATGATATTCCTGATACCGCGACTCACAAGATGGTTTCTGCGCCGGTACAGCGATTCGGTGATGCAGTTTATCTTCGTGATGGCGATGCTCTTTATGAGTGCGGCTCTCTCACAGATGGTGGGCATCGAGGGCGTGTTCGGTGCCTTCTTCGCAGGTCTTATATTAAATAGGTATATCCCGCACGTGTCTCCGCTGATGAACCGACTGGAGTTTACGGGCAATGCGCTCTTCATCCCTTACTTTTTGATAGGTGTGGGCATGCTCATCAACGTGGGACTGCTTTTCCAGGGCAGTCATATCCTTTGGGTCATCTTCTGCATCGTGTTCTTCGGAACCTTGGGAAAAGCCATCGCAGCCTATGCCGCCTGCTTCGGATTCCGGTTGCCGCTGTCATCGGGTCACATGATGTTCGGTTTGACTTCTGCCCATGCCGCCGGCAGTATCGCCATGGTGATGGTGGGTATGAACCTCCTGGTGGGTCCGAACACCTATCTTGTGAACGATGACATGCTGAATGGTGTGGTAATGATGATTCTCTGCACCTGCGTCATCTCTTCGATGCTCACCGACTGGAGTTCCAGAAAGATTATCCTCCGCGACAAGGAGCTTCCGGATGCCGAAGATACCAAGAAGGCAAGCGATGAGAAGATTCTCATACCGGTGAAGTATCCGGAATATGCCGATAATCTGATGAGTCTCGCCTTCCTGGTGAGAAACCAGAAGCTGAACAGAGGACTGGTCTGCCTGAACGTAGTGTATGATGACAAGGATATGCGATACAAGCAGGAACAGGGCCGACAGCTGCTGGACCATTGCAGTCAGCTTGCCGCAGCCACCGACGTGATGACGCAGACGCAGGTTCGCATTGCTGCCAACATCGCCAACGGCATCAAGCATGCCTTCAACGAGTTCCAGTGTTCCGAAATCATCATCGGCATGCACATGCATCCGGAGGTTTCGCCTAAGTTCTGGGGAGAGTTTCATCAGAGTCTCTTCAATGGTCTGAGCCGCCAGATCATCATGGCACGCATCAAGCAGCCGCTCAATACCATTCGCCGAATACAGGTGGCAGTACCATCGAGGGCAGAATTTGAACCGGGTTTCTACCGCTGGGTAGAGCGACTGGCGCGCCTGTCAGGCAATTTGGATTGCCGCATCCAGTTCCACGGCAGGGAGGAGACCCTGGCACTCATCAATGAGTACATCACCAACCGCCATCAGGAAGTAAGAGCCGAATACACCCTGATGCAGCATTGGAACGAGATGCCTCAGCTTGCCTCCCACATGAGCAAGAACCATCTCTTTGTGGTGGTGACAGCCCGCAAGGGAACCGTTTCCCACAAGTCGGCATTAGAGCGACTGCCGGAAGAGCTAACCCGCTTCTTCTCGGGCACGAACCTGATGATTATCTTCCCAGACCAGCACGGAGATTCATCGGGCAATGTACTGACATTTGCCGAGCCTCAGCACCAGGAGGAAATCAGTGCCTACGTGGCATTCAACCAATGGTTCAAAAAGAAATTCAGAAAATAAAGAGAAAATAAAGGATACTAAAAAAGGTCGCCAGCATTTGGCGACCTTTTTTAGTATATAAACAATCAAAACGATTTGGAGCAATCAAGACGATTATTATGATTTACTTTGTATTCAAAACCAGCTTCTTGGCTTTCATCTTTTCGCCTGCCAATATCTATCCCTCATCCTTCTGGTTACTATGCTTCATCCCAACATTCATAACAATGACACCCGCTATTCATTATCAAGACGCTCACTATTCCCTATCGGAGCAAGGCACATCGCCATATTTATGCTTAGCCATTAATTACCATCTCAATATAAAGAGAATTTTCCTTTCACACTTAACTCTCTTATTTTCAACACAATCCAGATTCCGTGAAAGGAGATTTATGATCCACCTTAAATATTTTCTGCAAATCACTCCACCCACCACTAGAATATCTTCTTTTGAGCAAGGTACGTCCCCACCTATCTGGTAATGCATCAGAAAAGCATCCGAAAAATACAGAAGTCTGCCGGCATCACCGCCAGCACAATATCCCCCACTCCATCTGGCTCTCCAAGATAGGAAAAGATTCGGGATGTAAAAACGAAAAAACAATAGCCAAAGGCTCTCTTGCTTCCATACAAGGGAGCCTTTTTCTTTGTAAAAGCCTCAAAATTTTGCCTGCTTTCTTGTCTGTCTCAATCTTTTTTTATATTTTTGCAAAGAATAAGCAAAATAGCAGCAATGAAAATAGACAATAAGGCTCTATGAGAAGTTATAAACCATATATCATCAAACTATGCATCGTTTTCCTCTGCTTTGGCAGCCGGATACTTACCAGCTCTGCCCAGAAGGTAGAGACAAACGATTATTTCTATGTACTCAATACCCAACAGGGGCTTTCTGATAACCATGTCCTACAGATGATGCAGTTGACAGATGGCAGATTGGCGGTGAGAACTCCCAAGGGCATCAATCTCTATGATGGAAGGCGCTTCTCCTTGATTCCCCTTCCTGCAGAAAAGGCAGAAAACATCACGAAATACAAGGGGCAGACGCATCTTTATGCCGATAGCCAGGACAGGTTATGGGTAAAGGAATATCAGAAGATATTCTGTATTCTGCTTGCAGAGGGCAGAATTCTGGAACATCCCCTTGACGCTCTGTCAGGAAATGGAAAAGAGGATAAGATGAAAATGATGCGAAACGGCCCGACCCGGAATGACATTCAGGATCTGTTTGTAGATAGCAGGAAGAAAGTCTGGGTTGTTATGGGTGATTCGCTGCTCAATACGCAGGATGGCAATCTAATCCATTTGAAGAAGGAATGGGGGTGTCTGCAGGATCTGGATACCGATGGCAGACAGGTTTATGCTTTCATGGATTCAGGAATCGTGGCGGTTTTTCAGAATGATAAGCTGACCTATACCGTTTCTGCCTATTCTGCAGCCGAAGCTATTAATCAGGATCCCGAGCTGATTCTTCAGGTGCGTGCTTTGGTAGAACAGCATCTGGAAGATGGCGAATATGGCGTGGAGCAACTGGCACAAGATCTCTGTATGGAGCGGACAGGACTTTATAAAAAGCTGACGGGTCTGACCAATACTACTCCCGTGGCATTTATCCGCAGCATCCGGCTTCATCGTGCAGCAGCCTTGCTTCAGGAAGGTAAGCAGAGTGTGAATGAAATTGCCGAGCGAACGGGATTCAGCTCGCCCAGCTATTTCACCAAGTGTTTTAAGAAGGAATTTGTTTTATCCCTTTTCCACCATTTAACATTACCTTTGCAACCGAAATACAATCTTATGTATTTAGAACTGGACAAATCATAAACCCTCTAATATAATAAACAAAAGTATGCTAAAGAATTTATCTCTCATTGCCCTTTTGGGCATCGCTTCCGTTGGCATTCCAAGTGAACTCTGCGCCAAGAGCATAATGGTGGCAGGCACACAGAAAGGTGCGGCAGCCAAGTCTATCACCCGTCAGGTGGCTCAGCAGAATGTAACCATCGAATTCTATTCTCCATCCATCGTCCGTATCTTGAAATCTGATGCTGGACTTGGTGCTCCCGTTCAGAAGAAAAGCTATTCTGTCATCTTGAAGCCTCAGCAGCTGAAGGATGTTCAGATACAGAAAAACGGAGATATTGTAAATATTAAATCCAGTTTAATTTCCGTCGAACTGAACCAGCAGACTGGCGAAATCCGCTTCCTTTCGAAGGATGGAAAGCTGCTGCTTACCGATACGAAGACCCGTTTGGAAGCCCGCAAGGACGAAGCCAACAAGGGCAAGTACCGCATAGAGCAGGACTTCCGTCTTGCTGATGACGAGGCCATCTATGGTCTGGGACAGCTGCGTGATGTTTATATGAATCAGCGTGGCCGAAAGAACATCGAACTCTGGAATCATAACACCTATATCGCCATCCCTTATTTCACCAGCGAGAAAGGCTATGGTCTTTACTGGGACAATGCGGGAAAAACCTATTTCAATGATGTAGTAGCATCCAAGGATAATGGCAACCAGCCATCATGCACTTCCTTTACCAGCGAAGTGGGAACCTGCGCCGACTACTATTTCATGTACAAGGATGGTACGCAGGATGGAGTCATCGCCAGCATCCGTGAACTGACCGGACAGGCTACGATGTTCCCGAAATGGGCGATGGGCTTCTGGCAATGCCGTGAGCGCTATAAGACCAGCGATGAACTGGCAGGCGTATTGGATAAGTATCGCGAACTGAAGATTCCTACTGATGCCATCGTGCAGGACTGGCAGTATTGGGGATGCGACTCCAACTGGAATGCGATGAAATTCCAGAACCCATATTATATAAATAAGGTGGGAGACCCAGCCTTTGCCAAGTATCTTCCTACAGATATGAAGCAGATGAAGGCACAGGGAGAGCCTCGTCTGAAGAGTCCGGAGGAAATGGTGAAGTATGTTCACAAGAACGATGCCCATCTGATGATTTCCATCTGGGCAAGTTTCGGTCCTTGGACAGAGCAGTATCGTGAACTGAAGAAGATGAATGCCCTCCTTCCTTTCGAAACCTGGCCAAGAAACAGTGGCGTGATGCCATACGATGTCTTCAATCCGAAGGCTCGCAACCTCTACTGGAAGTATCTTACTCATCTCTACCAGATGGGGTTTGATGCCTGGTGGACCGATTCTACGGAGCCAGACCATTTTGAGAAGCCGGGTGACGAGAACTATCAGACCTACGATGGTTCATGGTTGGGCGTGAAGAACGCCTTCCCATTGTTGCACAACAAGAGCATCTACGAGCACCAAAGAGCGATGAAAGGCAACACAAAGCGTTCGCTCCAGATGACCCGAAGCGGCAGTCTCGGTATTCAGCATTATGGCACCATCTGCTGGAGCGGTGATGTGGTGGCTTCCTGGAACGAGATGAAGAATCAGATTCCATCGGGCTTGAACTTCTCGCTCTGCGGTATCCCATTCTGGAATACCGACCTGGGTGGTTTCTTCTACTGGGAGTTTGAACAGAATCCAAAGAACCCTGCCATTCAGGAACTGCAGACACGCTGGATGCAGTGGGGAACCTTCATGCCATTGATGCGTAACCACTGTTCTTCGCCGATGGTAAGCGAACTGTATGAATTCGGAAAGCAGGGCGACTGGGCTTATGATGCTATGATTAAGACCATCAAGCTGCGCTATCGCCTTTTGCCTTATATCTACAGTACGGCTGGCGACTGTGTACAGAATAGCGGAAGCATGATGCGTGCCCTGATAATGGATTATGCGGCAGACAAGAAGGCTTCCCGTCTGAACGATGAGTATCTCTTTGGCCGCAACATCCTGGTGAAGCCGGTAACCGATCCTTTATACACCTGGAAGGATAAGGAAAAGAAAGGCCATACCATCTATCCTGATGTAAGGAAGGCAGCTGCGCCTGTGAATGTTTACTTGCCAAAGGGTAATAAATGGTATGATTTCTGGAGCAATGCCCAGTATGAGGGTGGTCAGGATATCCAGCGCCTTTGTCCTATCGACATCATGCCTGTATTCATCAAGGCTGGTACCATCCTGCCATTCGGTCCTGAGGTGCAGTATAGTTCAGAGAAGCCTTGGGATGAGTTGGAAATTCGTGTCTATCCTGGTGCTGATGGTAAATTTACGCTCTATGAGGATGAGGGCGACAACTACAACTATGAGAAAGGTAAATTCTCAGAAATCCAGTTTGTATGGAATGAAGCAGACAGAATCCTGAACATCGCGCCACGCAAGGGCAGCTATAAGGGAATGCTCCAGCATCGCAGATTCCACATCGTGCTGGTGGGTGCTGATAGCGGAATAGGTGATCAGCCTATGCAGGCAAGCAAGAGCGTGGAATATGACGGAAAGGCTGTAAAGGTACAGCTGTAAAGTTGAAAATGGGAAAAACCGCAAGATGCGATAATTGAACTAACGGTATTACATAGTAACTCATATACAGAACAAAGGGGAAAGAATGAGTTCTCTTCCCCTTTGATCTGTATATAATCACTAAAATAACATGAGTCATCAGTTGCTAACTAACAACATCCTTTACAAATATTTACTAAAAACATATTAAAACACACTAATATTCAACAAAATAACATCAGATTCATAGTTTTATCCATATCTTTGCAGAAAAATAGAACATAATTGTGATGATATTTACCAATACGCTCATATCAAATCAAAACAGATGTAATGTACCCCATTACATCCTCAACTGCAGTCTTCGGAAATAATACCTATCTTGCTTGAGATAACATATTATTAACGAATTAAAAATTACATGGGTTTAATCATATTATATTTTTTAGGTGCTCTGTCACTATCCTTTTTATGCTCCGTCCTGGAGGCGGTGCTACTTTCTACTCCGATGTCGTTTATCTCGATGAAGGAGAATCAAGGCAACAAGACTGCCTCGTTGATGAAACAGTATAAAAACAACGTAGATCGCCCAGTGGGTGCCATTCTTTCGCTCAACACCATCGCCCACACCATCGGCTCTGCCGGCGTGGGTGCCGAGTCTATCAAACTCTTTGGCGAAGAATACTTCGGTATCATTTCCGCCATTCTCACCTTGCTGATTCTGGTGCTTTCTGAAATCATCCCGAAGACCATCGGTGCTTCTTACTGGCGCTCGCTGGCAATGCCATCCACCAAGATTATCCGGATACTCATCTTCATCACCTACCCTCTGGTACTGCTCTCAGAACTTATCACAAAGGTATTCACGCCTAAGAGCCACCAGGCTTCCATGAGCCGCGAAGAGGTTTCGGCCATGGTAGATGTAGGAACCACAGAAGGCATCTTCCGTGAATCGGAAAGCAAGATCATCAAGAGCTGCATCCGTCTGGCTGGAGTTAAGGCAAAAGAGGTGATGACACCATCCATCGTGGTAGAATCTGCTAATATGCATCTAACCACCAAGGAGTTTTACGAACTGAAGGAGTGGAATTTCTCACGCATTCCTGTATATGATAACAATAAGGACTATATCGTGGGCTACGTTCTGAAGGATGTGGTTCTCAAATCGGTTTCAGACGATGAATTTCAAACCCGATTATCCGAGCTGATGCGCCCGATACTTTCCTTCAACGAGGATGAATCGATATATCAGATTTGGGAAAAGATGTTGGAAAAGCGAGAGCACATCTCCATTATCGTAGATGAATACGGATGCCTTCGCGGCGTAGTTTCCATGGAGGATGTGATAGAAACGATGACGGGCGTGGAAATCGTAGATGAAGACGATGTTGCCGTGGATATGCAAGCCTTGGCTAAGGAAAAATCACGCCTGATGATGCAGAAAATGAAGTAATCGAGTAGGAGGTAAACACTAATCATAGGTGTTTATCTCCTATTTTTATGTTTACCGACCTCTCACATCACCGTACATGCGGTTCCGCATACGGCGGCTTCTTGCATCACGCAAGAAAACCGCCCTTTTCATTCTACATGGCAATAGAGAATACATACCCTATCGCTGAGATGAGATTTATGCTCTTTTTTATTGAGTTGAGATTTATGCTCTTTTTTATTGAGTTGTTTTATAACCCGAAATTGATATTCTATTTTACTTCTTTCTTCCCTGGGGTTACATCTTTCTGAAGAGAGAATACAACAGGGATGGTATATCTTACGTTTACCGGTTTACCATCCTGTGTACCAGGAGTCCAGTTAGGCATCGCCTTCACGATTCTCAAAGCCTCAGCATCCAGTTCGGGATCTACAGATTTTGCAATTCGGGCTTTGGAAACGCTACCATCCTGCTGAATGACAAAGGTTACAATCACACGGCCCTGCTTTTTGGCTTTGACGGCGGAAGCCGGATACTTGATGTTTGCAGCCAGATACTTCATCAGCACTTCCTGACCACCAGGAAATTGCGGCATTGTCTCTGTTACATCATAAACCACCTTCTTGGTTGTATCAGCTGGGGCTATCGCATCAGAAGCCTTTGCTTCCGCCTTCTGTTCAGCTTCCGACTTTGCCAATTCAGCAGCCTTAGCTTCTTCTGCCTTTTTGGCTTCTGCGGCAGCTTTTGCTTCTTCAGCCGTCGGATTCGCCACAACCACATCAGCATTCAGAGCCTGCTCAGCCTTCTGCTGAACCTCGGCTACTTCCGGAATCTGCTCGCCAATCTCACGAGCCACACTCTCGATGTTGCTCACCATAAGCAACGCTCCTGCTAAAGGTGCGAAAAGGAGGTACTTCGCCTTGCCTATTTCACTGGTTCTACGTTTGTTCATCATTTTAATTCTTTTTTTAAGAGGTAATAAATTAAAATTATTGGCAATCTTGGTCGATTCATTCGGCTGTCGATATGCCAAACCTAGAAGGTGATACTGATAGGATTTGCGCGCGTTGCCATCAGATAATACACTTTCATCGGCTAAATATTCCAAATTCATTCTTACTTCCTGCTTCATCAGCCAGGCAAACGGATTAAACCAGCAGGCGATGGAGAAAAGCTCGGAGAAGAGGGTATCCAGGGAATGGAGACCCGAAACATGGGTGCACTCGTGAACCATCACTTCGTGCAACTGCTTGCCCTCCAGGGTAGATGGATACATAAACACCCAGCGGAAGAAGGAGAACGGACTCCCCTCGCCTCTGAGAAGATGTACCGTAATGCCTTCCACCTCCTGCTTCCGGGAAATAACCGCAAGGCGGATGATACTGAAGAGCTGCCATACCAAACGCAATGAGAGAACGGCAACTCCTGCCCAATAGATGCCCAGCAGCATATCCATCCAGGTTATGCTGGGAGCCTGAGCCTTTACAACCACCACGGGATAAAACGTGTCGGCATATACATTCGCCATACTCGCCATCGTTGGTGTATCGCGCACCCAATATTCCAGATTGAGCGCCGGAACCATCAGGGCAACGGCATAAATAAGCCAGAGGGTAAGGCGGCGAAGACCGAAGAAGGTATCGCGGCTCACCGTGAGGCGATAAAAGCCATAAAGGAGTATCAGGGCTACATTGATTTTTATAAGATATATTGCCATACAGTTTCTGTTCTTTATATAAATTAGTTATTGAACTTTCGCATATTAGCTCCACACGCCCTGAAAGGGCAGAAGCTCCTAGCCCAGGCAACGCCCAGGGTTATTATGGGCGCAAACCTGTCGCCCTGTAAGGGCAAAAGCTTTCAATTACAGTTATTTATTCTTCCGAACTCTCAATTTCACGGATGATATCCTTGAGGTCCTCGGGACTGATTTTCTCGTCCTTGGCAAAGAAGGAAACCATTTCCTTGAAGGAATTCTTGAAGTAATTGTTCACGAAACCCGACAGGAACTTCCGCTTGTAATCACTCTCGGCAATGAGTGGAGAATAGACATAACCCTTACCATCCCGCTCCGCCTTGACATATTCCTTGCGCTTCAGATTGTTCACAATAGAAGCCACTGTAGTATAAGGTGGACGAGGTTCTGGCAACAGTTCCATAATCTGTTTCACGGCACATCGTCCCAATCGCCATATCCGAAGCATAATATCTTCTTCCTGATTCGTCAGCTTTTCCATATTTCTATCTTTATTCTTTTAAATTCAACATTCTTGTTTCTAAATCACGCCGCAAATCTACGAACTTTTCGTATAAACACAAAATAATCTGCGTTAAAAAACATAAATTCAGCTATATTTTAACGTTTTACGAGCTTTTCGTAATACTAAAACATAGAATATTACGAGTTTATCGTAGATTACATATAAAAAAGAACCAATATATAATAATATACGAACAGTGCCAGTGCAACAACATCTCCATCAAGAACATCCAGATGGATTGTGACAACTTCTTTGATGTTGGAAAGAGCGATAAATACCGCCTGGTAGATTTCACCTTCCAGGATATCACCTGCACCGACAAGAAGATGGCATTCGATGCCAACCTTATCGAAAACACCATAGCGAAGAAAGTGAATATCACTCCTCGCGAAAAGAGCAACGGATTGAAGACCACCGGCGATGCCGATGGGTTGAAATAACACATACATTTTATAGAAAGTAATATAGAATTGAGTACTGAAACGAGCTTTATTTGCAAGAATAAGGCTCGTTTTGTTTTTTTATATCCCTCCTTATTTCTTTTTATCTCTTAAAATTAGGCATTTCCAAATATTTTGCTTAATTTTGCCTGCAAAATAATTTTGAGTTAGAAAATGATTGATATAAAAGGTATAACCAAGAGCTTCGGCTCCCTGCAGGTGCTTAAGGGCATCGACCTGCATATTGACAAGGGCGAGGTGGTAAGTATCGTCGGACCGAGTGGTGCCGGCAAGACCACTCTTCTCCAGATTATCGGTACCCTCGACAAGCCAGATAGTGGCAGCATAGAGGTGGACGGCATTGATGTGCGCAGCCTCAGCACCAAGAAACTGAGCGATTTCCGCAACCAGCATCTCGGTTTCGTCTTCCAGTTCCATCAGCTTCTACCGGAGTTCACCGCCCTGGAGAACATCATGATTCCTGCCTTCATCGCCGGAAAGGGCAGAAAGGAAGCCAAGGAGCGTGCCGAGGAGTTATTGGAATTCATGGGCTTGAGCGATAGAGCCAGCCACAAACCTGCCGAGTTGTCAGGTGGTGAGAAACAGCGTGTAGCCGTGGCAAGAGCCCTGGTCAACAATCCAGCCGTCATCCTTGCCGATGAGCCATCAGGAAGTCTCGACACCAAGAACAAGGCTGAACTTCACCAGCTCTTCTTCGATCTCAGAGACAAGTTCGGCCAGACTTTCGTCATCGTTACCCACGATGAGGGTCTTGCTTCCATCACCGACCGCACCATCCATCTCAAGGATGGAATGATTGAGAAGACAGTGGAGGCAGGAGCTGCTGATAGCCAGGAAGAAACTGCTGATAACAATAAAGAAGTTTCTGCAGAAGAACCAGACTCATCCATAGATTGCATCTAAACGCCCTGAAAGGGCAGAAGCTCCTAGCCCAGGGCAACACCCTGGATAATTACGGACGCAAAACTGTCGCCCTGTAAGGGCAAAAGCATTTTATATTCTCGAAAATAACATTATATGGCAAAAAAGATAAAACTCGGCGATTACAATCGCCTTCGCATCGTAAAGAAAGTAGATTTCGGTCTGTATCTCGATGGTGGAGATGAGGGAGAAATCCTCCTTCCATCCCGCTACGTTCCTGAAGACGCTGGCATCGGCGACGAGCTGGATGTCTTCATCTATCTCGATCAGGATGAGCGCCTCATCGCTACCACCGAAACCCCATTGGCTAAAGTGGGCGACTTCGCCTATCTCGAAGTGAAATGGGTCAACGAATACGGAGCCTTCCTGGGCTGGGGCCTGATGAAGGACATCTTCTGCCCATTCCGCGAGCAGAAAAAGCGCATGGTGCTCGGCAACTCCTACATCGTGCATATCCACATCGACGAGGAGAGCTATCGCATCGTTGCCTCTGCCAAGATAGAGCGTTATCTCAACGAAGACCATCCTCACTACAAGCATGGCGATGAGGTGGATCTCCTCATCTGGCAGAAGACCGACCTCGGCTTCAAGGTTATCATCGACAACCAGTATCCGGGTCTCCTCTATCAGGATCAGATCTTCCAGTACATCCACACGGGTGACAAGATGAAGGGATACATCGGAAGAGTTCGCCCTGACGGAAAGATAGATGTCACCCTGCAGAAGACCGGTATTCAGCAGACAGCCGATTTCGCCGAAACCCTCTACCAGTATCTCCTGGACAACGACGGCGAGTGCAATCTTGGCGACAAGAGCGAAGCCGATGACATCTACGAGCGTTTCCACGTGAGCAAGAAGGTTTACAAGCGTGCCATTGGCGACCTCTACAAGAAGCGCCTCATCACCGTAAGCCCGATGAGCATCCGACTGGCAGAATAAAGATTTTTTAGATGTATATATATAATAAGGTGGACATTGCTATTCCCAAAAAGCATTGTCCACCTTAATTATATCGAAAGCAATAAGCTAATTGAATTATTCATACGCTTATGTTGCAAATCAGTGACAAAGATACGACTTTTTAGTATTACTTTATAGACAGATATGTTAAAACAAGCAGAACATAAAAAATAGTTTATGTATTGTTTGGTTATTAAAAGAGTTTTATGTACCTTTGCATCGTGATCAGCTAACATGATATACTACAATTTAAAATTCAACAAATGAATGAAGAAGAGTTAGAAAAGCAGATTAGAATAAAGAAAAAACTGCTTAGTGATTACATCAGATTGAGAGATGCATACAACATTGATGACGAAACTTATTGGAAGTTTACAGACAGCGTTTTAGACCAGCTTTCAGATCTGATTAAGAAAAGAAAAAAGAATTAAGAAATCCCATCCTTCGGGATTTGGGAGAGGATTAAAAACAAGATAAGATATGAATAATAACACAGATTTACTTAAAGAATACGCTTCTCTTGCAGGCAAGGAAGACGAAAAGAGCGAAACTCGAAAAACTGAGATCTTAAACTACATCAAATTACATGCTGATGATAGTGACAGAGAGGAGGCTAAGGCTTTCATAAACCAAAAGATGGAACAGCTTCAGAGTGAAGTTTTAACATTGCGTGACCAACTTGCAGAGGATGATTACAAGTTGCTGCCACTTAGATACATCGCACAGAAATACTTCGGCAAAAGTGCTGCATGGCTCTCCCAGCGTCTCAATGGCTCAGAGGTTCGTGGTCATGTTTACACGCTCAATGCAGAGCAGAAAAGCATTTTCAATCGTGCCGTTCAGGAGATAGGCCAACGCATCAGCTCTTTGCAGTTGGCATAGGGTTAACTTTATCACACAAACGTCCCCGACACGATTCCGTGCTGGGGACTTCTTATGCTTTTTGTCTTGCTTCCAAACCTCCAGTTTACTGATGATATTTCGTCTAAACATACGCATTTGTTGCAAATCAGGGGCAAAGATACTACTTTTTTGTTGCAAATCAGGGGCAACACCATTAAAGTTTGGTGTAAATCAGGGGCAAGATGTCTTTCCAAGAAACTTGTCATTGAAGATGACGTAAAGGAATGCAATGCAGAAATAGCAGCTTGCTGTATGTGGCATATGTCGTTCTATGGTTATTTGCCTTATCAACAAGACGAGTGCTTTGACGATATGTTTGATGGTATCGAAAAGAAGAAGATGCGTGCAAAGTTATACAGGGCAAAGTTTGCGGATGTCATTTCGAGCGGTAAAAAAGCATCGTAATCATCAAGCATTGAACGATATTTCTTGGAAAGCTTTCTAAGTTGTCGCTCAATTTTTTTCTGTATAAATCTTAACCTTCATACTACGCCTCCTCTTCCCGAAGTCTTCTCAACAAATCACGAGCATCCATCGGCTTAGTCCCATTCTTCTTATGAGCTTCCATTTCATCAAGAGCACGGTTGAGGCTTTCTGCCACATAGGCTTCCTGCTCTGCCTGGCTCATATTGGAAATACCAAAGAAAAGGATGAGAAATCATACTTTATCTTATTTTTTTCTCCTCACCCAGACCTTATGGCTGTGCTGACCCACAGAGCGGAGGGGAACAGTCTCGTCATAGGATATCTCCTTCAACTCCAATGAGGCGGCGGTGCGGCTCAGGTTGTTGATATAGGCATAGTCGGTAAGACCGATGAAGCCATTCTCATCGATGACATCCAGGGCTCGGGCGATCCGCTCCTCGCGGGTATATTTCTTTTTCAATATCAGTTTTACGCCACCCATATCCCGCTCCAGATCACGGTCGGCTGCCTGCTTCACAGACTTGATGAAATCGGGAGATGCCTTGAAGTTCACATCTCTTACGCCTACCTTGCGATAGGTCATCTTGTCGTCATCGCCCTGCATCTCCGTAGGCTTGTCATCCTCGAAACCCAAGGATAGAGAGAAGGTACCGAGGCCCTCCAGATTCACATTATAGCCCATGGAGAGCAACTCAACCAGTATTTCTTCCACATCCATCAGCACTGCCTCCGTGGTGCTTGCCGAAATACCACGATGATAACCCTGCATCCTTTCGATGAATTCCTTGCGAGATAGAGTCCGGTTGACTACCATCTTGGGATAAACCTTACGCTTGCCGGTATTATTTAAATCAGGCAGCTCCTGTAACTTGTACTTTGCCATATTATTTCCTCTCCTAATAGTAATTGATGTTATTACGAATAATAATTGTTTCTAATCCTAGTAGAAAGCTTCGTTCATAGCCTTTGAACCTATGTTCAAAGGCTTTGAATATAAGTTCAAAGGTTCTGAACTTAAGTTCAAAAGCTTTGAACATAACTTTCTCCACGGCAAAGATACAATTTTACCTAGAGATAAACAAGAATTGTTCAGGATTTAAACTAAATTAAACAAGGGAGCGGACTAAAGCATTGCCTAGTCCGCTCCCTTGTCTTCTAAGATATCATCTTTGATGTAAGAAAAGTAAAAAAGTACTATTTTGTTATATTACGAACGAAATGCGGAAAAGCTACTTCTCCTAATTCTGGTGCGTATTCAAAACCTTCGTAACTGAAGGCTGCCAATTCTTCTGGAGTAGCAAGTTGGTTACTCAGAATGTATCTCACCATAGCTCCACGGCAGGATTTAGCCCACACAGCCTGCATTTTCAGCCTACCATCCTTCTGGCGAACATAAAAGAGGGGCTGGATGACTTTCACTTCCCTGCAAATTCTCTTCCAATCAAACAGATGTTCATATTCTGCCGTAGAGAGATGGATAAGTATGCCATCGTCAGCTTTCACACTGTTGATAAGAACATCGGTCAGTTTATCTTTCCAAAATTGATTGATCGGCTTGTCGTTTGTAGCTTCAAGCGTCACGCAATGCTCCATACGATAAGGCACGATGCCATCCATCGGCCGAAGCAATCCATAGAGAAAGCAGGTAATCCAGAGATGTTTCTGGGCATACTGCAGGGATCCTTCTCCCAAAGTGTTGGCGCGTAGATGCTTATACGCCTGTCCATTGTAGGAAAGTATGGCAGGCATCTTCTCTGCAGCCATAAAATTATGATATCGTTTCCAGTTTTCCGAAGCTATCTTGTGGCTGCAATCAAGTTGC
This sequence comes from Segatella copri, assembly GCF_002224675.1. GTDB lineage: Bacteria > Bacteroidota > Bacteroidia > Bacteroidales > Bacteroidaceae > Prevotella > Prevotella copri_U. Next base: position 82,039 of record NZ_NMPZ01000015.1, read on the forward strand.
CTAGCCAATTCCTCTACGTCCAGCTTAGCCATTTCTGCAGCCAACATATCAGCCACAGATTGGAAAAGTGGCTTTGAAACAGCTGCCCTATCTGCCTTATCAAACATGATTTTGGCATTTGCCAATAATATCTGCATAATACGTTTATTTTAAAGGGTAACTCTTAATGATAGTTTTGCTGGCAAAGTTAATGAAAATATGGCAAAACTCAAAGAAAAGTTCAATAAAAGTATAATATATTATAAATAAGAATGCCATATTGTACTTTATCTTGCGAAATCTGAAAATATTTATTATTTTTGCAGAAAAGGGCTTGGAAAACATCCGTAAGCATGCAGAGGATTTCGTTGCCAAACGCCTTGCTCCTGCCGTGGATGTTTCTTCAAATGGCATCATATACCTGCCGGAAGACAGCTGACAAGAGAAGAACAGCAATATGCAGTAGCGGTATTGATGGCATGGATTGAAAAACAGATTTAAAAAAGCATGAAGTTTTGGCAGCAAAGTTTAAATTAATTATCCTTTAATGTCAATCTTACAGAGTCTTTTGCCAAGATTGGCAAAAACTGTTCACTCCAAATATACAAAACGGGTTGGCACGCAACTTGCTTCTACATAGAGTGAAAGCCGAAGCCGAAAGGGCAAGGGGAACGATAAGAACCCTAAGTAATGACATTTGAGGGTTTCTTGAAATCCTTGAGCCTCGAAAGCCGAAGCGATCATTATTAAAAAGGATAAATTAAAAACAATGAGAAATCCCGACAGAGCCGGAAGGCGAAGAGAGGATGAGAAAAATAGAATTTGGAGGTTTTACATTATGTTGTTAGCTCGTAGAAATAACAGTGTTTCAAATTGGTTGAACAGTTGGTTTAATGACAACTTCTTTGATACAAGCTTGATGCCACACATGAACGCCACAGCTCCTGCAGTCAACGTCAAGGAAAGTGCTACAGCTTACACGATGGAGGTTGCAGCTCCTGGTTTGAAGAAAGATATGGTCAAGATGAACATCGACAAGGATGGCTATCTGAATGTATCCATCGAGAACAAGGATGAGAAGAAGGAGGAGAAGAAGGAAGAGCATTACTTGCGTCGTGAGTTCTCTTACAGCAGCTACTCTCAGAGTTACGCTTTGCCAGAGGATGCTGATCAGGAGAAGATTTCCGCTGAGGTCAGTGACGGTGTCTTGAAGATTGAGATTCCTAAGACAGCCAAAGAGGAGAAGAAAGACGATGTTAAGCACATTGAGGTTAAGTAATCTTTCTTAAAGTGCTATGCAGCTTTCAAGATGACATTCATTGCATCGAGAAAATAATTAAAACGGAGGGCTAGTCCTGATAATGGGGCTGGCCTTTTTTTTGAATTTATGAATTTAATATAGGAAAAGATCTAGGATGATAAGAATATTTATTTCACTTGTTTTCTGTCTGATGTCAGCCTTTGCCTTAAACCCACTTATAATATGCAAATATACACCATAAACTTCATTATAAGATGGGTTAGTCTAAAGTTTTATAGATAATTAAGGATATGTTTTCAAAGTTATAAGCTCACTTATCCTACTTCACTCTTAAAGCAGAGAGATGACTTTTTATTCAAAAAATCTCATCATCCAGGATCCATGGTATGAAGCCAACATTAATCAAGCGAGAAAACATCAGATACCAGTTGGCTCCTACCATTTTCTTTCTAAGATGCCTGCAGTAATGCAGTTTGAAAACTTTCGTTCAGTGTATGATAAGGAGAGGCAGGATCTTCTACCTGTAGTGGATGCTGAAGATGATGGAACCAAGGGACTCAGCAAGAGTGAGATCCAACTTCTTCTGAAAACATTCTGCAAGCTCTGTAAATCCTATTATGGACATACACCTATTATATATTGTAGCGAGAGTTATTTCAAGGATTACCTGAGTCCGGAATTTGATAACTACTATCTCTGGATTGCCAGTTATGATCATGAACCGGTATTGCCAGGTAAACCTCACTATGACATCTGGCAGTTCAGCAAACATGGCAGAGTTCCAGGGGTGTGGAATTGGGTCGATTTGAATCGGTTTGCCAAGAATAGAAGCCTTGGGGATTTTCGGATCAAACAGTAAAACAATTAGCATAAAATACAGAAGTCTGCCGGTATCACTGCCAGCAGACTCCCCTTTTCCTAACTGAACTAAAAATCTTGTCAAGTATCTACTAATTATGCAATTCCTTTGCTTGTGCAGTATGTATGAGTTCATGATTAAGACTCTCCTTTGATAGCTTTTCACAAGTAATGATAATGCCATATAGATTGATGGCATAAAATCGTCTCATGAATGATCTCTTCTTGATTTTGATAATTTTACTCATGATATGCCAGATTACAAAGTTCATCAAGGAAGTTCACCATCATGCTACCATTGCCTCTAGAAATGGCAGCAGCTCTTTCTCCTGCAATGCCCATGGCTTTCATGGCATGAACAGATGCATCAAATGGATTAGGGTTTACTGAAAGGAAAGCTCCTATGATACCAGTGGCTGCACAACCCATGGCCGTAACCTTGCCCATCATAGGATGCCCCTCATGAACATAAGCTACTTTTTTACCATCCGTGATGATGTCTGTAGCACCGGTAATAACGATGATGCATGCCAGTTTCCTGGCAAGAATTTGGGCCTGTTCCTCAACCTCAGAAGTTTCAAGATGGCTGTCCACTCCCTGCATTCCTATCTGATGCGAGTATAATGATCGTATTTCACTGGCATTACCCTTGATGACTGCTGGCTGGCATTGAAGGATGATCTTTGATGCAGTATCCATTCGAAATCTAGTGGCACCTACTCCAACCACATCAAATACAATTGGAATTCTGCTTTTAGAAGCTGCTTTACCTGCGAGTAGCATTGAGTGTGCTGTCGCGCTTTCCAAAATGCCCAGATTAAGTGCTAAGGCATTGCTCTTACTACAGATTTCCTCCACCTCTTCCTGGGCGCGTGCCATGATTGGGGATGCCCCAATTGCCAGTAGGCTATTTGCCACAAAGTTCATGGCAACATAATTGGTTATGTTATGTATGAGAGGATGTTGCTCTTCTATCAAACGTAAATCTCTATCCATTTTCATATCTATTTTAATATACACTGTAACCATTATCCCTGCACCATTGCTTGGCATGCTCAAAGCCTTGGGCTGTAGATCAATAATTTGGTTGCAAAGATACAACTTTTAAGTAGAAAACTATCATAAATGAATATAAAAAGGAAAGGCAGCTGCAGACATCTTTCAAATGCCTACAACTGCCTTTCTTTATCTATTATATAGAACTACTGTTTAAATTCTCTCAAATTGAAAGAAGAACCGCTTGTTAAGCGAAGTCCTTCATGTTAGATCTTGCACCATACTCTGCGCAGGCTGCAACGATCATTGCTAAAATCATACCTACAACTAACATACTCTTATCCTTTCTCTATTTATCTGTTATCCTAATCTTTATCCATTTCAAATCAACTTCATTGAAGCATGCTTAGATGCCTCTCAAAGGTTGATTACTTGCCGAGGCTAATCTTCTTGTTGACATTTACAACCTCTGCAAAAAGAGCAGCTACAACTGCCAGTGTCATTCCTAATACCATCATAATTGTTACCCTTTCTTTCTTTAATTATTCGTTATTCAATCTTTTCGAGTGCAAAGGTAATGCCTTTTTGTGTGCGCACACATTTTTTTTTAAGAGAAAACTTCAAAAAAAGGGAGATTTCTTGATTTTCATCAAATTATGTCCTGCGGAAATGGTCAATTTGGCAGGAATTATGTTTTGTGAACCAGACTTCCTGTCACGATCATCTGCATCTGTTCGACATTTGCCTTGTTGATTTCGCGATCAAGGAAAAGTAACACGAAATGTTAAATCTTAAGAAAACAGAAACAATTTCCAACTAAAATTACTATCTTTGCAAACAATAAGCATAAAATAACTATAACACTTTAAAAACAAGGCAACATGAGAAAAGTAATCTTAACCACTATGACGCTGCTGACAGCAGTAACGATGTCAGCTTCTTCTGAGAAGAATCCCATCAAGGTTAACCAGGTTGGCTATTTGACCCATGAAAGCAAGATAGCAACCATAGAGCCGGAGGCAAAGACCAAAAGCTTCCTCATCAGAGACCAAGAGGGTAAAACCGTCTGGCGCACAAAACATGCAACCACCAAGAAATCCCCATTCTCCAGCAAGATCCGCCAGGAGATAGACTTCTCCTCTATCACCAAGCCTGGCAGGTATACCCTGGTAGCAGGAAGACATCAACAAAGTTTCATCATTTCCTGCGATTCCTATACGAAAGCCTTGAAAGCATCCATCAAAGGCTACTACTATCAGCGTTCAGGGGAGAGCTTGGAAAGAAAGTATGCTGGCGAGTATGCACGCCCGGCAGCTCACCTGGACACTCATGTCATGGTGCATCCTTCGGCAGCAAGCCCTAAAAGACCGGCGGGAACCATCATCTCTTCTCCCAAGGGATGGTACGATGCTGGCGACTATAACAAGTATATCGTCAATTCAGGATTTACCCTCGGACTGATTCTGCAGTCCTATCAGCTCCATCAGGATAGATTCAATTCTCTCAATCTTCAAATTCCAGAATCCGACAATAAGATACCGGATATCCTGGATGAGATGATGTATAACCTGGAGTGGATGCTCACCATGCAGGATCCAACCGATGGAGGAGTATATCATAAACTCACCACCCCTAACTTTGAGGGATTCGTGATGCCAGAAGACTGCAAGCAGCAACGCTATGTGGTACAGAAAACCACCACCGCTGCTCTCGACTTTGCTGCCAGCATGGCACTGGCCGCCAGAATCTACCAAAGATTCCCTGAGTTCCAAAGCTTCTGCCGACAAGCCATAGAATCAGCAGAAAGAGCATACGCATGGGCAGTGAAACACCCCACTGTCTATTATGACCAGGATGGAAACAACAAGAAATTCTCACCAGCCATCCATACGGGTGGTTATGGTGACAACCACACAGAAGACGAATTCTTCTGGGCAGCTACAGAACTATACTTCACGACTTCTGAAACATCCTACCTGGAACAGGCAAAACAGTTTGTTCCGGATGAATTCAGCATTCCATCCTGGGGTAACGTGGCAGGTCTGGGCATCTTCCAATGGGTAAACCAGGAACTCCTTGGCACACCTGATGCCGGCAAGCTCCCTATGAAAGAGATCAAAGAATCCCTTAAGAAAAAATGTGATGAGGATATCCAAGAACTGGCTACCTCTTCATTCCACAGTATCTTCGGCAACAGCGCCCAAGACTTCCACTGGGGAAGCAACTCTGAAAGCTGCCTGGGAAGAGGCATTGCCCAAATGTACGAGTATGCCCTGACAAAGGACAGCAAGTATAGGCAAGCCGCCCTTTCTACCTTAGATTATTTCTTTGGACGTAACGCCACAGGCTATTGCTACCTGACAGGCTTCGGCACCCAGAGGGTCATGAATATCCACCACCGTATCTCTGCAGCCGACAATATCAAGGAGCCAGTACCTGGTCTTGTGGCTGGAGGAGCCAACAAGGGACAGGAAGATGCCGAATTCGTACCAGCCTATGCTTCCAATATTCCAGATGAATCCTACCAGGATAACGTTGGCAGCTATGCCTCAAACGAAATTGCCATCAACTGGAACGCCTATCTGGTGTCCCTGCTTGGATGGATAAACTAACAGCAAATTGGAGATTATCTGTATAAAGACCAAAAGAGGGTGCGTCATGGACTTATGACACACCCTCTCCAAACTTTCATGAACAATATCTGTAAGGAAGAGCTTCAGATACCAAAATGCTTCTGATATTCATCTATAATGAAGCTATCCACCCATTTGTAATAGGCATCCACTTCCTTCGTTGGATAACTCTTGGAACTTCTGATCTTATCAATCAACACTTCACCTCGAGAAACAATCTCACTCTCAATCGGCTCTATCAGCTGTAGGATACCAGTACCCTTTTTGTTGATGAGCTGAGCAATATCGATGTAATTGCTTCTGCTCTTGGTACGAAGAGGAAACAATCGCTCCTTGAGCTTAAAACCATAATGACATAACAAACTACCTCCGTCTTCCCCTTTAAGTACCACCTTTGGAAGTACACCGGAAGGAGTGATCATCAGTGGTATGGCGACAGTGGCAAGAGGAGAACCGATGATGTTCCATCCTATGGTAAACAAAGGATTCTCTCCTTCCTTTACACCCTGTATCAATTCTGCAGAAGCAGTAAGATAGCGGGGAATATAATCTATGAAGGGAAAGAACTTCTGCAGGGAATCATCTTCCGGCTCCAGGTCATTCAAATCAATGTGGGTCAATCCATGCTTCAGTAAACGTGGTACAGTACGCAATATATGCACGGCATCCAGATTATTTGAGAAACTTGCCTGTGTCATATACTCATTGATGGCCATGTAGCGCTCTACTCCTGCATCCAGCTTTCTGTCACCAATAAAACCATGGTTGGTCCTAATGAGATATCCGTAAGGAGCAACCGATGGGTCATTACAATCAAACTTCTTCCATTGATTGACTCCCACCTCATAGTAGGCACAACCACCCTCGGCATCTATGACACCGAAGTTGGAATTGGAGTTCCTGGGACTGATGCTGTCTATCAGGTTCTCAAAATCCTGAACGGTGGCACAGATTTCCAGGGCTCTTCTCATGATGATGCCATCCTTCTCGTCACTTATCTTACTATCGCCATTCAGATTGTAGGCAGCAGTGTTGATGATGGCAAATCCCTTCTCATTATGCCCTGACCATACACTCTCCGGCAAGGAATCAGAAGCAGAGGCCACAGCAATATACCTGTACTTCTCTCCCTTTCGCTGAACAATCAGGTTATCCAAGGATGGAGTATCACGGTTCTTCAAAATGAAAGGCCTACCATCCTTGGAAACCTTACCCGATACTAGAACTGAGGTACATGCCTTTATATTATTATAATAAGGTGAAGTACCCAATAGCAACATCGCAACCAATACAATTAATATTCTAACCATACTCTTTTAAATCTTTAATGAAACCATTTTCTTTTCGGATGCAAAAATACTAAAAAAATCCGAGAAGAGCAATACCAAGAATAAGTTAATCTCTCCTACCACAAATCTGCTATACAAATACAAAAATGAAGCAAAAAAGCTACAAAATCACACTCTCTACCACAAATATGTGATGAGAACTACCCCTTGTAGGGGAGTCAATATACCACCAGAAGGTGATTGCCCATATGCGGAAAACTCCGTACCTTTGCACTCAGAAAAAATAATTCACTCATTTAAATTAAAAGGAGATAAGATATGAAACGAATGTGTTACAAATCATAATTTAAAGAGGTACCTTGCTTAACATAAAGCTCTAACGCAGCCTAAGGAGAATAAGAGAGGTTGGAACGTAAACAGTTGGGAATGAGCAGATTTGCACAAAGTTGCCAAATCGGCATAAAGCAAGCGAGTGAGGAATATTGAAGTAGTTCAGTTACTAAATCGTGAGCCACAGTTACCTATGCAAAGCAGGTAACAATGCGGAAAGGCAACTTTGTGCATCAACGGATTTTATTGCACTGATTCTCAATGATTTGCGTATCAAGGAACGCTTACAAAATGATTATATTTGCACACTCAAAATGTAAGCGTTATGAAAATCGAAAAATTCAAGGTGTTGCTCTACCTAAAAAAGAGCGGATTGGACAAGAATGGAAAAGCTCCCATCATGGGACGCATCACGGTGAACAGGACTATGGCGCAGTTCTCCTGCAAGTTGTCTTGCACTCCATCGCTTTGGAATCCTCGTGCCAGCCGATTGGAGGGCAAGAGCAAGGAAGCCGTGGAAACCAACAAGGACATCGGGCAGTTGTTGCTTTCCATCCAAAAGGCTTTCGATATGCTTGTGGAAAAGAGAACGGACTTCGAGGCTAAGGATGTCAAGGAGGCTTTGCAGGGCAGCGTCAAGACACAGACCACCCTTCTCTCCTTCGTGGACGAGCATATCAGTGAACTCAGCACCCATGAGGGCATCGATATGTCGAAGAGCAGTGTCTGGACTTACAGAAAGATTCGCAAGAATCTCGCTGAGTTCATCGGGGAGAAGTATAGGTTGACTGATTTTGCTTTCGGACAGCTGACCGAGCCTTTCATCAGTGATTTTCACCATTACTTGCTTGACGAGAAAGGCTTTTCATCAGGAACCATCACCATCTATGTGTCGCTCTTCAAGAAGATGTGCCGCATCGCCTTTGAGCGAGGCTTGTGCAAGAACCTGCTGTTCGCCCATTATCGGGTTGGCACTCCAAGGGTTACGACACCCAAGGCTCTCAGCATGTCTGATTTCATAAAAATCCGTGATGCGGAACTGCCCGAAGACAAGCCGAGACTATCCGTTAGCCGTGACATGTTTCTTTTCGCCTGCTATGCAGGAACAGCCTTCATAGACACCGTTTCCATCACGAAAGCCAATGTCAAGGTGTTGGAGGATGGCGACAAATGGCTCATCTATAACCGCAAGAAGACCGGAACACTTGCCAGGGTGAAACTCCTGCCCGAGGCGTTGGAGCTGATGGCGAAATACGAGGACGGGGCAAGAGATACCCTTTTCCCATTGCTGAGCACGAATCGTGTTCGTATCGACCTCATCACCATCTGCAAGTTGGCGGAAACGAGCAAGACCTATTCCTACCATTCGGGACGACACTCGTTCGCCAGCCTCATTACGCTGGAGGCTGGTGTGCCGATGGAGACCATCTGCAAGATGCTCGGTCACAAGGATGTGAAGATGACGCAGCGGTATGCGAGAGTAACCCAAAAGAAGCTGTTTGAGGACATGGACAAGTTCATCGCTGCAACCGAGAAGGACTTCGTTCTCGCATTATGAACAAGGCTTTCAACTTTTCTTTTTACAGTTTCAACTACATTATTATATTATAAGGACAACAACTATGAGCAGAAGTACATTTTCAATTTTGCCTTACATCAACAGACAGAAGGTGAAGGCAGACGGAACAGCCAACATACTTTGCCGCATCACCGTTGACGGCAAAAGTGCAGCCATTTCCACAGGCATATCCTGTACCCCACAGGAGTGGAACGCCAAGAAGGGAGAGGTACGGAACGTAAGGGACAACGGACGATTGGCAAGTTTCCTTGCTGAGGTCAAGGATAAATACAACTCACTTCTTACCACCAATGGCATCATCACCGTGGAAATGCTGAAGGCTGTGTTGAAGGACAAGGACACGACAGGAAGGTTCTTGCTGAACTTTGGTGATACCATCGTGGAATGGTATCGAACCTCAAAAGCCAGACAAACCTTTCTGCACAAGCGGACATGGCAGAAGAACCTGAGAGCCTTTGTCCATTCGTTGGATAAGGATGACATCGCCTTTGAGGACATAGACGAGAATTTCGGGGAGGAATACAAGCTATTCCTGAAACGAGACCAGGGACGTATCGACAGCTACGTGAACCATTGCCTTCTCTGGCTGAACATGTTGATGTACAAGGCAGTGGACAGGAGCATTATCCGCTTCAATCCCATAGCCAAGATAGGGTATGAGAAGAAGGCAGCCCCGAAGATGACCCATATCAGCAAGGCAGACTTCATCAGGATGCTCTCTACCCCGATGGCTGACGAGCGAACGGAGCTTGCACGCAGATGTTTCATTTTTGCCTCGATCACCTCCTTATCCTATATAGATGTAAAGAAACTGTACCCTCACCATATCAGTGAGAACTCCGAGGGTAGGAAGTTCATCCGCAAGGAAAGAGAGAAGACAGGCGTGGAGTTCTTCGTGCCGCTCCATCCGATAGCCGAGAAGATTCTTTCGCTCTACAATACCACGGACGACAGCAAGCCTGTTTTTCCACTGGGTGAGAAGAAAGACATCTATCTTGATGTGCATACCCTTGGAATGGTGCTTGGCATAAGTAATAAGTTGGGATTCCACGCCAGCCGCCATACATTCGGAGTCTTGATGCTCAACGAGGACATTCCCATCGGCAGCATAGCCAAGATGATGGGACACGCAGACATCACAAGCACACAGGTCTATGCGCAGGTGACGGAGCAGAAGATTTCAAATGACATGGATAAGCTTATTGCCAAGCGAGAAAGGAACAGATTATCGAACGAAAAAACTATTGGAAAATGAACAGAGGAGTTATAACTATCAGCGAGAGCGGAACGGTATCCATGCCGACCGATACTGTATGGATGACCATGCAGGAGATTGCCGACATGTATAATGTATTCGGCTGCTATGTGCGCAAGGCTGTCAAGGCTATATTCAAGGACGGCATTCTGAAAGTGCATAGTGTGCGCCGTCATGTCAGGAAGAACGACCGCATCAGCTATGATGTGTATAGCCTTGAACTCGTCATTGCGGTAGCCTTCCGTATTGACAGCATTGAGAGCAGAGCCTTTCGGGAGTTCATCATGCAGTCCGTCATCGGCAGACAGACAAGCCGCACTAAACTGGTCTGTATCTTTACAGAGAACGCAATGGCATAGACCTGCCATAAAGCAACGTTCCTTGGAGGCTTTGCGCCTCCAGCCACTTGGGCGAACCACCGCAGTGTGTTTTAGCATGGTATTAGATTTATACAGGTAACACAAATGATACCCGGCAAACACGACCAACTCGGTATAGCCAATAAAACGAGGCGACAACCTATAACAGCCACGCTCGGTAAGTTATACGTTGTCGCCTTGTTCATTTCACCCCACTCATCAAGGACATGTATTTCTCCTACAAGCCCTTCATTCTGTACGCCTCACGATAGTTAGCCATCAGAATCTTCTGAATGTCGGACTCGCGGTAGAGTATCTTTCCGCCAAGCTGGATATACGGGATGACACCGTTGTTTCGGTAGTCCTGCAGGGTTCTTCGGCTCAGTTGCAGCCTGGCACAAAGCTCCTTGTCCGTCATGAAGCGCTCACCGCCAAGCATGGGGCGGTAGTTCATCACGGCACGTTCAAAATTGTCAACCATTCGGTTGAGGTGGTTCACGATGTGGTTCATCCACTCGCTGTTTCTTGTCATTACTTCATTGCTCATAGTTGTCTCGTTTTATTGTTGATACTTACGTTACTCGGTTTACTTGCTGCTTTGGATTAAGTGGCTGTTGTATATTGACAGCCTAACCTGTGCGCTTGCGAAAGCGCATGTCCTTTTTCTTGTCCTCCACTACTGCTACGATAGCCATCACGTCCTCCGGCTTGTAGTAGGTCTTGTGGCTGATTTGCGTATAAGCCAAAGTTCCGTTGTCCCGAAGCGTCTGTACTGTACGTGGGCAGATGTTGAGTGTCTGACACACGTCCTGCGTGTCGAGCCACTTGTTCATGGTCTTGTCCTCACTGCGCTCACGGATTCTGTCCATGCGCTTCACGAAGTTCTCCAACTGGGCATCAAGATAGTTGAATGCCTCTTCCTCGAATACGATGAATCCCATACTTTTCTTTTTTCTAAGTTAATACTATGTTATATGTCGCAAAGCTCCACGCATATGCTGTGCTCCACGTTTGTGAGTGCAAAGATAAGGCACGGCAATCTAAAAACAAGCGTTTTCAATTTCTGTGGCAGTATGTTGCCGGGGGTTGCCGACTTCAACGCCAAAAACAACAAGAAAAACTTGCACGACTGCAACGAATACATGAACAATGATGAGTTGAGAAATACGTTGAAGTTCTCACAACTATCTCGGTATGCAAATAAGCAAGCCACAACTAAATTGCCACGTTACACCCAATCAGTTGCATGGCTGCACTCAGTACACTTACTTTGCACCCGACAATCGGTCAATGGTGCAAACCGTGACCACTATACTAACAAATAAAACAGCATAAGCTATGGCAAGAACAAAAGATGTAGTCTTGGCTCCTGAGCAAAAGGAGCTGATGGAAAAAGAGTATTTGGATTTTGTTAAACCATCTACGTATGGCAACAAAGCCAATCCAAGTAGTTGTAATTCTCTCTATGATGATGTAGAGAACCCAGAGTTGAGAGCAATTGTAGAGAAAGTTGCTGCAACAACTCCCTATAGAGAGGAAACATCAACGAACGAGGCTCAATCGCCACCGAATCCGCTGAAGCGCATCAGTGGCAAGCAGCGCAAGGCGACATTGGAGGAGTATCAGCAGACCTTCCTCCAGGTTCCAAGGATTGACGACCGCAAGCCGGTCTTCGTCAGTTCCGATGTACGAGACCGTCTTGATCGTGTCGTCCGCATCCTCGGAGGGAGACGCATGAGCGTATCGGGCATCATCGAGAACATCGTGCGCCACCACCTAAGCCTTTATGAAGAGGACTTCGAGGCTTGGCGCAAATTGTGAGAATTAAGGTCTGCGACCTTGGACGTGGATAGCTGAAAGGCTGTAGTTCCAACTAACGTGTTCTGAGAGGGAGCGAGGTTATGTTTTGGGAACCCCAAAACGCCTCGCTCCACCATGAGGGCGGAGAAATTTTGCTCCCGGCGGTCGCAGAAAGTAAGTGTACCAACTGTAAACAGTATATCGAATGACAAGCATACATGAACAGGACAAGAAAAAGGGCGGAAGACCGCCCGCAGGCAGGGTTCGCAAGCTGTCGAAGTCTGTCACGGTGAAGTTCTCGAAACCAAGCTACGAGGCATTGAGACTGAGGGCGAGAAAAGCCAACCGCAAGTTGGCGGAGTACATCCGTGAGTCCGCCTTGAACGGCGAGGTGGTGAGCGGACACAACACAGAGACGGTTGCCATTGCCAAGAACCTCATCGGTATGGCTAACAATCTCAACCAACTTACCAAGCTGTCGCATCAGAGAGGTTTCCATGAAACCCATGTATATGTGGTGGACTTGTTGAGAAGATTGAAAGAAATCCTTGGCGAGTATCGCCAAGCAAGTTATAAACCGAAGCCAAGCAGTATGGGCAGAAAGGAGGATACCACATGATAGGCAAGCTAAAGAAAGGTGCATCTTTTGGTGGTTGCGTCCGCTACGTGACAGGCAAGGACGAGGCGAAAATCCTTGCATCCGATGGAGTGTTACTCGGCACGAATGCCGAGATAGTACAAAGTTTTGAGCTGCAAAGACAGCTAAATCCAAGGATTAAGAAGCCTGTGGGACACATTGCACTCAGTTTCAAGCCCGGGGACAAGCCACGTTTGACGGATGAATTCATGGCTAAGATAGCCCTTGAATACATGCAGATGATGGGGATAAAAGATACTCAATTCATCATCGTAAGGCATCACAACACCGACAATCCACATTGTCATATCGTGTATAACCGCATCAATAACGAGGGCAAGCTCATATCAGACAGGAATGATTACAGGCGTAATGAGCAAGTGACCAAGGCTCTTAAATCCAAGTATGGGCTTACTTACGGAACTGACAAGAGCAAGACTAACACTCGCAAATTACGCAATGCTGAGCGTGCCAAATACGAGATTCACAATGCAGTCAAGGATGCCTTGAAAGTCGTAGAAAATTGGCATAAGTTCAAGAATGAACTTGCAAAGCGAGGTGTTCACTTGGAGTTAGTCTATAAGGACAAGAAGAGAACCAAGGTGCAAGGTATCCGTTTCTGCAAGGATGGATATAGTTTCAAGGGGACACAGATTAGCCGAGACTATAGCTTTGGCAAACTGAATGCGAGATTTGAGGGAATGGAGAAACACGTTTCATCAAGAGACAACTCTACTCTGCAATACGAGCAAGGCTATCACAAGAGCAACGATGAGCCATCCATGTCGGATAGCAGCCAAGACCTTTGGTACGGCATTTCTTCCATTGGACTTTTTGCTCCAGCTAATGCTCAGACCTTTGAGTCATTCCCAGAGGATGAATCAGCCAAGAAGAAAAAGAAGAAACGCAGAAGAGGCTTTAGCCTTTGATGCAAGTTACAAACCAAACAACATCAGAAATATGAAAGAAGAAA
>NZ_NMPZ01000016.1 GCF_002224675.1 Segatella copri
CAGCGGATTGCAAATCCGCTGGGACGCCTAGCGGAAGACAGCCACCTCACGCATTGCAAATTCGTCGGGACGCCTAACGGAAGACAGTCACCTCACGCATTGCAAATTCGTCGGGACACCTAGCGGAAGAAAGGAAGATTTAAAATAAATATCCGCCCACCAGCTGTTGTGCGGCTGGAGAGATAGGCTTTTCCGGCTTATACTATTAGTTCTTCTGGCAACAAGTAAAGGTTACTCCGAAGACTATTTACGTTAAATCGATGCAGCAACGATAGTACTTACAGGGCACAGCGATAGTACTTACAAGATGCAGCGATAGTACTTACAAGATTCAGTGATAGTACTTACAAGACAGCAACAAACGAGATAACTTCGAAAAATAGGAAGATAGGATTAGTATAATTTTCATTAAAAAAGCAACCTAAAAGTTGCAACAAATCGTTTTTATTCATATCTTTGCATTATACACTATGCTGCATAAAAATATGAAAGAGAAAACATTAAGATTCTTAGAGGCACATGAAAGCCATGAAGCCTCTTCATTTGTAGATGAAGCCAAGTGGAGACAGGAAAACAATGCCTGGATAAGATGGTCGCAGAGCATTGCGCTAAAAATTGTCGATTTCATGCAAGAGAACAATTTATCAAGAGCTGATATTGCTGAGCGGTTGGGATGCACTCCACAATACGTAAGCAAAATTTTGTCCGGAAAGACTAACTTCTCGTTCAAAACCATCGCAGAAATTGAACGCCGACTTGGTATTTCTTGTATGGAAAAAGCTTTTGCATAATGCCTGAAAACTCTCGCAACCCACTCTTCACCTGAATATTTTTTCATCGGATTACGCTGAGTTAACAGAGCATTCTTGTTCCACGGATTACGCACGGATTCCGTCAGGCGTCTGTCTTCCGTGAGGCGTCCCAGCGGATTTGCAACCGTCAGGCGTCCCAGCGGATTTGCAATCCGCTGTAAAAAAACGTTCGACCTATGAAACCGGGGGATTTGCAATCCCCCCTCAATCTATAAACAGCTAGCGAAAAAATCTGGGGTGAAGAGTGGTGAAGAGTCGAGCGCACTCTTCACCCTACCAAATCAGCTCATACACAAATACTTACACCACTCCGGTGAAGGGTGAAGAGTATTTTTGAAATTGGCGGATAATCATTACAAGTTACAGCGGATTACAAATCCGCAAAGAAAAGGTCGAACATTTTTTAACAGCGGATTGCAAATCCGCTGGGACGCCTAACGGAAGACAGCCACCTCACGCATTGCAAATCCGCTGGGACGCCTAGCGGAAGACAGCCACCTCACGCATTGCAAATTCGTCGGGACACCTAGCGAAAGAAAGGAAGATTTAAAATAAATATCCGCCCACCAGCTGATTTCCACTTGCACAACAGGTGTTGGGCGAGCGCATATCAGCTGTTATGCAAGCGCACAACAGCTGTTGTGCGGCTGGAGAGATAGGCTTTTCCGGCTTATACTATTAGTCCTTCTGGCAACAAGTAAAGGTTACTCCGAAGACTATTTACATTAAATCGATGCAGCAACGATAATACTTACAAGGCACAGCGATAGTACTTACAAGATGCAGCGATAGTACAGTTATCTATCGCCTGGCTTATGGGGAGAACTTGTATCTGATAATTTTATGATTTCAATTGATGCAATTGCTCATGGGTTAAGCCTGTCAGTTCCATGATAGAGTCATCATCCATACCCTTTAATAGCATTTTCTTCGCTATATCAAGACTTTTGTGATAACTACCTCTTGCTTCACCTTTGGCAAAACCCTTAGCTTCTCCTTCATCAATACCATTCATGTAATAGCTCATTAAGACACCATAGTAATCATCGGCGGCCTTTAAGCTTTCATCATATTTCTCTTGCTCTTCCTGACTCAGACAGCGGGAATCTGCCAGTTCAGCTAGACGCTTGAAAATCTTCTTCTGTGCCGTAAACGGCATTCTCTCTAATGCTTCCATATGCTTTAATACATAAATCCATTTGTCAAAATCACTTTCACATTCTTCAGCCTTCTTGTCAAAGAAAGGAAGAGACAAGTAGATGTGAAGGGGTTAATATATTTACCCATGGCAAAATATTGAGATAATTGATATCTGATGGCAAATTTACGATTTTTCTCTGAAAACTCCAAGAAAAAAATGCAAAAAATTGAAAAACCATAGAATTTACCTCTATTGAATAACAAAACTATTCCGCCTCGCCGGATATGTCGTTCATCCACGTAATCCGATGAATAATGACACACCCTCACAGAGGATAAAAAGGTGGATTTTCAGCAGAAAATCCACCTTTTACACTATATTCTCCGTTTTGTCCACCTCTTTTCCGTGTATTTTGTGTACTTTTGCGGCTGTGTATGAATCGCAGCAGGAAGTAACTTCCAAAAGCTGCGGCTTCATGCTACCAGCAAATAACAAGCAACAAAATAAAAACAAGCCTAAAGAATAAACAATGAATAAGAAAAGACATTTTTTACTCTCGGCTGTGCTCGCCACAACATTGGCAGCCAACGCCCAAGTAACCATCAACGTAGATGCCTCTAACCCAGGCGTCAAGGTTTCACCTAATTTATATGGTATCTTCTTCGAGGATATCAACCATGCTGCCGATGGCGGACTCTATGCCGAACTCATCAGCAACCGCTCCTTTGAGGATGACGACAAGAACATCCCTACTTGGAAAACTTCCGCTCAGGAAGGCGCAAAAATCCAGACACAACTCATCAACAAGGGTCTGCTCAACAAGGCACAGGGCAAGGCTCTCCAGCTTACCATCGCGGCAAAGCCTGCTGCCACAGCCTCTCTCATCAACGAAGGCTTCTGGGGCATCAACGCCGTTCAGGGCAGAACCTACAAGCTCTCTTTCTGGGCAAAGGGTAGCTACAAGGGCGGATTGAAGGCTCGCCTCACCAACGCAAAGGGCGACAAGGTTTATGCAGAAACATCCCTCAATGCCAAGGTGGGCAAGAAGTGGACAAAATATACAGCTGAACTCACAGCCAATGCCAACGATGCGAAAGCACAGTTTGAACTCGTAGCCAACGGAAAGGGTACCATCGTTCTCGACGTGGTTAGCCTCTTCCCTCCTACTTTCAAGAATCGCGAAAACGGCTTGCGCCCTGATTTGGCTCAGCTTCTCTATAACATCCATCCTAAGTTCGTCCGCTTCCCAGGCGGTTGCTACGTAGAGGGACAGGAATCTCCTGAGAATGCATTCCACTGGGAGAAGACCATCGGTCCTATCGAGGAGCGTCCGGGACATAAGAATGTGAACTGGCGCTATCGCACCAGCGACGGTATGGGATTCGACGAGTATCTGCAGTTGGCTGAGGATTTGAATGCCAAACCGCTCTATGTAGTAAACGTAGGTTTGTGGCATGGCGGTATGACTCCTGTGGATAGCATCCAGCCTTGGATTGACGAGTGCATGAATGCCCTGGAGTATGCCAATGGTCCTGTTACCTCCAAGTATGGTGCGCTGCGTGCCAAGAACGGTCATCCGGAACCATACAACATCGAGTATCTGGAGATTGGTAATGAGAACAACCAGCCGGATCCTGCGGCTCAGAGCGACCACTACTACGAGCGCTTCAAGAAGTTTAAGGATGCCGTTCTGGCGAAATATCCTAAGATGCACCTCATCGGCAACGTGGTGGCTTGGGGCGATGATAACCCTAAGTGGGAAAGCAACGAGAGCGTAGAGCTGCTCGATGAGCACTACTACAGAAACCCAGCCTGGTTTGCAGAGAACTTCAACAAGTATGACAACTACAACCGCAAGGGCAGCGAGATTTATGTAGGCGAATATGCCGTAACCCAGGGCTTCGGCAATATGGGTTCGCTCGATGCAGCACTCGGTGAGGCTGTCTATATGATGGGCATCGAGAACAATTCTGATATTGTGACCATGGCATCCTACGCTCCTATCTTCGCCAACCTCAACAACCGTATGTGGGCACCGGATATGATTCAATATACATCTGATAAGGTATTCGGAACTCCATCCTACTACGTCCAGAACGTGATGGCGAACAACATCGGTACCCGTGTATTGAAGGTGAACCAGGAGAATCCATACAAGTATGATCAGGCTCGTGTAAAGCCAGCCATCTGCCGTGTGGGCATGGGAACATGGGGCACCCAGGTTTCTTTCGAGGACAAGGGCTACAGCGATGAGAACGGCAAGGCGCTGCCAATGACACTCCAGGAACTGCCTACCGATATCCATGGACAGTGGAAGGCAGACGGCAGCCTCATCAAGCAGACCAGCAACGAGGAGAGCTGCATCCGTCTGAACCCAGGCGAGATTACCAGCAACGGTTATATATATAAGGTACGCGCGAAGAAGGATGCCGGCAACGAAGGTTTCCTCATCATCTTCAACTACGTGGATAAGAACAACTACTGCTGGTTGAACCTTGGTGGCTGGAACAATACCCAGCATGGTGTGGAGTCTATTGTGAATGGTGCCAAGAGCCAGATTGCTACCTGCCCTGGCAAGATTGAAACCGGCAAGTGGTACGATATCGAGCTGAAGGTAGTAGGCGACAGCATCTTCGCCAAGTTGGATGGCAAGGAGGTATTCGCTACCAAGCTGAAGGCAAACACCCTTCCTGGCATCTTCTCTACAGCCACACTCGATGAGAAGACTGGCGAGGTAATCCTGAAGATTGCCAACACCAGCACCGAGCACACCACAGCGAAGATCAATCTTCAGGGCAAGGAGATTAAGGCTGGCAAACTCATCCGCCTTTCTGCCAAGAACGGTCTGGAGGAGAACACCATCGACAACCCTACCAACATCTATCCTGTAGAAAACTACGTAACTACAGAGAAGAATGGTGCTACGGTAGAGATTCCTGCCAGCTCGCTGAACATCATCAGATTGAAGTAGAAAGATTGAAACAAGAAACAAGCTACATCCAGGGCATCAGCCCTGGATATACCCAATATATTGATACATTTTTGAATAGTTGATAGAAAAGTTAGTTAGAAAATGGAAGGCGGCAACCTGCGTGATGCAGATTGCCGCCTCGTTGTTATCTATCGCTTCATTTAGCTGAAAACATAATTGAAGAGCAGGAAGATGCTCAGAATATAGAGCGTAAGATTCAGATCCTTGAACTTACCCACCATCATCTTGATGAGCACATAACTCAGGATGCCGAGGCAGATGCCATCGGCGATGCTGTAACAGAGCACCATCGTAATCATCGTGATGAAGGCAGGGAACGACTCGGAAATATCCTCCAACTCAATCTTCTTGAACGAATCAATCATCAATACACCCACCATTACCAGGGCACCACTGGTGGCTGCACTCGGAATCAGCAGGAAGATAGGAGCCAGGAAAATGCTCAGGATAAACATCAAACCCACAAAGAAAGATGTCAAACCCGACTTACCGCCCTCGGCAACACCCGAAGCACTCTCCACATAAGTGGTAATGGTAGAGCTGCCCAGCAGGGCACCCGCCGTGGTACCGATGGCATCACTCATCATCGCCTCCTTCACACCAGGAATCTCACCCTTCTCATTCTCCTTGATACCCAACTTGGAAACCAATCCCAACACCGTTCCGATGGTATCGAAGATGTTGACAAGCAACAGGGAGAAAACCACCATAAACATCTTAGGTGTAAAGAAGCCCGAGAAATCGAACTGGCAGAAGATTGGAGCAATGCTGTGAGGGGTAGATACCGGCATCCAGTTGTCAGAGAACTGGGTTACGCCCATCGGAATACCTATCAAGGTAGAGATGATGATGGCGATGAACAGGGAGCCCTTCACTCTTCTCGCCATCAGACAGCCACAGAGCAGGATGCTGATGAGACCCAGGATGCTGACTGGCGTAAACTTGCCGAGCTGCACGAAAGTATCAGCATTGGCTGTAATGATGCCCGCATTCTTCAAACCGATAAAGGCGATAAACATACCGATACCTGCCGATATGGCAAAGCGGAGGTTTTTCGGAATGCACTCCAATATCTTGTCACGGATATTGAGGAAGGTGATGGCCAGGAAGATGATACCCTCTACGAGCAATACTGCCAAAGCCTGCTGCCAGGTCAAGCCCATTGCCTGACAAAGGGTGAAGGCGAAGAAGGCGTTCAGTCCCATGCTAGGAGCCTGGGCAAAAGGCAACTTTGCCATGAAAGCCAGCAGGAAGGTGGCAATGGCAGAAGCGATGGCTGTGGCAGTAAAGAGAGCCCCCTTGTCCATGCCTGTGGTGGCAAGGATGGTAGGGTTTACTGCCAGGATGTAACACATGGTCAAGAAGGTAGTCATACCAGCTATCAATTCCGTCTTGACCGTAGTAGTCTTCGGGTCGAAGCCCAATAATGCTTTTAATTTATTCATTTCTTATATTGCGATTGTTATTTCTCTTTTTTTCTCTATTTTCTCGTCCCCATTTCCACAACCCAATCCCATTGTTTTTTCGGGGCGAACAAAGATAAGAAAAAATAATGAAGAATGCCTTATTTTACATGTTTTTAACTACACAGAACGCCTTATTTTACAAGTTTCCGGATTTTAATATGCTGCCATATCATACAGAAGGCAAGCGACTGGTAAAAATCGGTATCAGCTTCGACATATCTTATTCCAGCGTCAACCAGCCATCTTTTGTCCAGTTGATTTTCTTCTGAACCAGGATGCTGGCACCATTCTTCGGCACGCTGTAACCATGGCAGAAGAAGAAATCGCCATCAGGGAAGGAGTAGGCAGAACAATGACCCATCGCCTCATATTCCTTCTTGTCGCCTTCCAGCAGCAGGGTGCCACCGCCATTGCGCATATCCTTGCCTTCTTTATCCAGATAAGGACCAGCCACCTTCTTGCTTCTGCCTACAGCAACACGGTAAGTACTCTTCATACCCTGGCAGCAGTAATCCCAACTGACGAAGAGATAGTAATAACCACCATGCTTCATGATGAAAGGAGCCTCGATGGCATTGGTGCCGGCATCACGGGAAGTAGGATTGGTAGGCACATCCATCTGATTGAGCGCATAACGGCGGGCAATGGTCTGAGGCTTGGCGCCCTTCTTCACATGCATCGTCTTCTTGTCTAAAGGAATAAGCTGGATACCATCCCAGAAAGAACCCCAGGTAAGCCAAGGCTTTCCCTTCTCATCAATCACAAAATTCGGATCAATGGCATTCCAGTTGTCTCTACCACCCTTTGAAGATATGAGGCAGCCCTCATCCTTCCATCCATCAGTATCGGCGAGCGAAGAATTGCTCAGCAATCCGATGGCAGAAGTATTCTTGCCAAAGGTAGAACAGGAATAAGCCATATACCACTTATTCTTATACCTGATGACATCCGGTGCCCAGGTATGACTCTCATAACCCGGCACACTATCATGGGTCCATGCAGGAAAAGCACCACGAGCCTCATCCTTCAATACACCCTGCGGATTCAGGGTCCAGTGCTGGCGGTCGGTAGAAGTCATCTGAGCCACTCCATGCCCCGTACAGTAAAGATAGTACTTGCCATTCTCGTAAGCCATCACGGGATCATGAACCATTGGTGAATCCACCACAACCGGCTGTGAAAGAGCCGTCTGCGCCTTTGCGGAAACGGCGGAAACGGCACAAGCCGCCACTAAGGGTATAGAGAGAACCCATACTCTTATATCTTTAATCAAAAAATTATTCATACGTCTTTTTGTTACTGTTTATAGGATTACTTACTAAGTTGAGTTATTAAAAAAGGGAGCTGAATGCTTCACAGCTTAGCTCCCCTTATGACTGTTAAAAAACCGCAGATGCGGTCATATTTAAAACTAACTAAAGATCTTAATTCTTCTTTCCCCAATAGCTTCTGTTGCCACTCACTCCCGAGTAAACGATGGTAACCTTGCGAGGACTTGCCTCCCAATCTACCTCACGCTGAACCTTCAGCTTGGTAGTACCGATGGTCAATGTGTTGGAAGAAGCATCGAAGCTCCATGCCTTGACATTGCTCCAGGCAGAACCACCCTCCATCACGCCATTGCTGCTGAGCTTGAAGGTCTTGCTGGTCTTCTGCTTGCCATACTCATAAGAGAGTTCGATACCTTCCCAGGTTCCCTCCAGTTCGCTGGCGGTGATTTTCGCCTGTGGAACAGCTCCATAACGCTCAGGCATCACGACTGGCCATCCGTTGCTATCCCACTGGATAGAACGCACACCACCCATCATGATGGCATTGCTGGCTGCAATACCTGCAACATTGGCAGGCATACGCTGCTGGGAAACATAATACCAGTTGCCTGCACCATCATCGAATACGGCACAGTGACTGATACCTACCCAACCGCTTCCTGCGCTGAACTTGTAAGGATGAGTCAGCACGGTAGGTTCCTCATTGGCACCCTTGGCAGCATCGGTAATCTTACCATTCATGGTCTCATACGGACCATCCACGTTCTTGGAACGGAGCACACGGGTATTGTAAGGAACATCCAGGGCATCGTAAGCAACGAAAAGATAATAATAGCCATCATGATATACAATCTCCGGAGCCTCGGAACCCTGCCAACGGTTATTCAACGTACGGGTAAAGATGGTCTTTCCGTAAGCAGCGATATCATCGGCTGTACCCCATGGGTTAGGCAAGGCAGCCTTGGTCTTACCCGTATTGGCATCAAGCTCCACAGCAGCGAAACCACTGTGCCATGAACCATATATCAGCCAATGCTTTCCTTCTGGAGTGATGACGTAAGTAGGGTCGATGGCATTATACTTGAAATAGCAGTTTGCCCAATCATTTGATTTTACCTTGTAATTCAATCCCTTGTCAGAAGCGTTGGTGATGACATATCCCTTATCTTCCCATTTGTTGGAAGCCGGATCGCTGGTCTCCATCAGTCCGATGAAGGCACGTTCACTCCAGGTTCCGTCACCATTGATGGTGCCAGGACAGGTGATGGCATAATACATACGGTAGAGATGGTCGTTGACCTTGCGCACGCATGGAGCCCAGAAACCGAAGTCCAGGTCATTGGCGAAATAGCTGTCAGGACGTTCAGCCACTCCCATACCCTTGCGGAATTCATTGAGTTTTGTCTTTACCCAGGAAGGCAAGCCCACCATGGTGGCTCCTACAAATTCCCAATCTACAAGATTCTTGGAACGACGACAGAAGAAGTGTCCGTGCTTGTTGCTGTTGCGGATATCCTTCTGATGTTCATTGCCATAGCTGGCATCAGTCTGATACATATAATAATATCCATCAGATGCCTTCACCACCGTAGGATCGTGCATATTGGCAAGATTCCACTTCGATCGCTGTATCCAGGCAGCCACCGATGTATAATTATCACTATAGGTAGGACATTTGTAATTAGCCAGATCCTCTGCTGTCTGATCACCAGGAGTTGGGGTAGGAGTTGGAGTCGGTGTAGGAGTTGGAGTTGGATTCACAGGAATCTCCGGATCATCACTGCTACTGCTGCATCCTACCGCCAGCGTACAAGCCAGCAAAAGGGCAAATATATGAAGCTTTTTCATTTTTCTTTTCGTTTAGTTAGTTTTATGATCTTCTTTTCTGAAAAAAGGCAGACCTATGGGAATGTGTTTCCGCATAGGTCATGCCTTTATTGTTTTCAAATATCTACATGAACCACGTTTTATGTTTTATCTGCGGTGAGCACGTGTATAGTGCTTGCGGGCAGAAGAAGCTGCATTAAACTTCAAGTGGCTGCTATCAACGGTGAAGGCTACATTCAAATCGCTAGGATTAATGGTGTTGATACCCAAGTAGCTCTGGGTAGTCACGCTACCATCATTACCTGTAACGATGGCCTGAATATCGGCAGTACCATTGTTACAGTTGGTTACGAACAGCTTCACCTTTGCACCGTTCATGGTTGCGAGCCAGGTAGCCAAATCACCCTGTGTTCCGATAGGAGTACAAGCTGCATAACCATCACCCCAGCCATAGTTATCGGCACGAACCACTGCATATTCTGCCAAATCAGCCTTGCGGAGGATGACCACATAGTTGTTCCAGTTGTTTGCACCGCTAGAATAGTTGGTGAAGTTGAACTCGAATGTCTCACCAGCAGGAATCTTCATATCCTTTGTAAATTCTGTCCACCAGGCAGTAGAGCAGTCCGCTGCACCAAGAGAAACCGGACTTGGAGTAACCGCCTTGACAGCAGACTTAGCCACATTTACTTCTACGGTAGCAGTACGGCCATTCTCTGTAGTGATAGTCACCTCGTGCTTACCCGCAGTAGCAGGGATTCTTGAGAATGTCAACTTAGAGTTATCGAGAACAGCATCCTCGCCTTCCACATACTTGGCAGTAACCTCCATACCTGTAGGATCGAAAGCCAAGGTGTGGTCAACGCCCTCAAGAGCAGAAGAGTTGAAGAAGTAGTAATTGGTATGTTCAGGAGCCTTGGTTACGGTAATGCTCTTAATACCAGCCACAACGCTGAACTTAGCATTGGCACTGATGGTCTTATCAGCAGCCTTGCCCAAAAGGGTCTTGTTCAATGTTGCAACAACATACTTCTCTCCCACCGTCTTCATATCAGGAACAACGATGAATTCAAGATCACTGGCAGGAACTTCCTTGACAGCGCCATCAGAGTAAGTAACCTTCGCCTTCAATGTAGAAGTGAATTCCTTCACAGAAGTTCCCTTGTCAACTTCGGCTGGAACATCAAGCAATTCCATTGACTCAGGCTGCTGATCCTTTACATCAGCCACATCCATCTCTGCCTTGTCGAATACATAGTGACAACCATCGGTAGTGAAGTCGAGATAGAGGTCTGCACTCTCAACTGGAATACCCAGATATTTCTGGGTAGAAGTCAATCCTTCAGTACCGGTAACCTCAGCTACAACATCTGCTGTATTATCACCATAGTTGGTTACGGTTACGGTTACCTTGGCACCATTCATCTGAGCCAGCCATGCTCCCCAATCATCTGATGCCGAGTTACTATGGGTAATAAGAGGACCACCATTTCCACCAACAGCATCACCCCAACAATAATCATCAGAACGCATTACTGCATACTCTGTCTTATCAGCCTTGCGAAGTACTACAACATAGTTGTTATAGTTATTTGCACCAGAAGTATAGTTGGTAAATGTCGTAGAATAAGACTTATTACTTTCAATCTTGACATCAGCATCCAGGTGAGATGTCCACCAGGCATCGCTATTATCAGTTGCACCAAGGGTAGTTGGCGAGATGGTAGGCGCAGTACCTTTGTTGCTATTGGCGATTGAATCTATCTTTTCAGAAAGCCAATCAGGTCCATTGACACTAAACATGTCACTTCCCTCGCATCCTGTCAGTGTAGTCAAGCCCATGGCTGCCACGCAGAAGACAGATGCTAATTTATTTAGGTGTTTCATATTTTATATATTCTATATTGTAAATATATGATTTTTAGGTTATCTCATGGGCAGGAGATGCTGCACCATGAGATAAGCCATATTGTTATTTGCCCAAGTTTACTACTGGGTGAACTGTCCAACCTCTTCCGAAGAAATCAGTAGAGTTGTCTGTATTGGTATTCGCAGAGTTACCAGTCAGGTTAGGGTTGTCGTTCAACAAGCCCTGATAGATTGGCAGGAACTCATGACCCGGTACGTATGTATCGTAAGAACTCTTCACCTCAGGATCAACACCTACCAAAGAGTAGCTGACTGCTTCCTTAGCCTTGTATGGAGAACGGCGGAAAGTTCCGTGTTCCTTCAACTGAGCCAAACGACCCTGATCATAGAAGAATCCCCAACGAATCAAATCGTAACCACGACCATACTCACAACCGAACTCCTTAGGACGCTCTACATTGGCAATCTGCTCGAAGAGCTTATCCTTGCTATTGAAGTCTGAAAGCTTCAAGTCTGCCAGGTTAGCACGCTCACGAACCTGGTTAATCCAGTCGATAGCCTGCTGTGTTGGACCATTCACCTCGTTCTCACACTCTGCAGCACGAAGCAATACATCTGAGTAACGCATCATACGGAGGTTGATACCGCAATGCAAACCTGTTGTCACTGTACTGTAAAGATTGGTACGGAAGTTAGTCCACTTAGCGATAGGAAGACCTCCATAGTTGTTATTCGTTACAACTGTATCATTAGGAGTCATCTGGGTGGTATAAGCCACGTTACCATTTTCGAATCCTTCCCAATCACTCTCGTAAGTACCGATGGTCCAATAGAGTCGTGGATCCAACTTACCTGCTGTGGTTCGCTCCTGCTTGAAGAGGTTGTACAACCATGGAGATGCAGAAAGGTCTGCCCATCCACCGAATCTACCTGGAGCGAAGTTAGACTCTACGGCATGACCCTGTGTAGCGTTAGGACTGGTATTGACTGGAGTCCACTCATCATCCACACCCTGTGAACCATAGTCGAGATACTGAATCTCGAAGAGGCTCTCGGCATTATTCTCGTAAGCAGAACCCTCACGGAAGTTGTCGCCATAGTTAGCCATCAGCTTGTAAGAGCCATACTTCTTGTTCATGATGTCCTTGAGTACGGTGAGCGCATCGCTATACTTATGGCGCTGCATCAGAGTACGGGCATAGTAACCGGCAGCGGCACCGCAGGTAGCACGACCCTTGGCCCACTCACCACCCTCATCACGGGATGGGAGGAGCGTCATCGCCTCAGAGAAATCCTTCTCCACCTGATCGAGCACCTCATCATAAGTACTGTTCTTGCCATAGAGACCATCCAGAGTAGAATAGTTGGCATAATCAGTAATCAGCGCAGGATTCTGGTAATATCCTGCCAATGTATAGTATGAATAACCGCGGAGGAAGAGAGCCTGTCCCTTGATTCGCTTCATGCTTTCGCTGAGCGAAGCATCATCACCTGTGGTACGTGAAAGGATGAAGTTACATACATTAATAGTATAGTAAGCCTCACGCCAAGGCCACATGGAGATTTCATCTGTCACTGGGTCGTCCATGTCATCGAATGGCATGTACCATACCTGTGATGAGTTCCATACCTCATCGCCACGTGTCACATCGAGGGTATAACCCACACGTGCCGAAGAACCTTCCATACGAATATGGTTGTATGCTGCAATAACGCACTCTTCCAGATCATCAGCATTGAAACCGAAGGTTCCGGTGGTCTGCTGGTTAGGATTGGTAACATCCAACTTGTCCTCGCATGAGGTGGTAGCCATAGCACCGAGGCCAAGGAAGAGAGCTAATGATAATTTATATAGTTTCATATCAAATGTTCTTTTAAATAATGATTCTTATTCTTGTCTATTCTCATTATTAGAATGTGAAATGGAGACCACACATAAACGTTCTGGCACTTGGGAAAGAGCAGAAGTTGTAACCTGGGGTAAAGGTACCGCCGGCGTAGTCTACATTATATCCATGATAGCCTGTGAAAGTGTAGAGGTTCTGTGCTGATACATAGAGACGTACGCCACTAACATATCCACCAAACCACTTGTCTGGGAAGTTGTAGCCCAATTCTACGTTGGCAATCTTCCAGTAAGCAGCATTCTGAATCTTGCGAGAGCTGAAGAGGTCGTTCCATGCCAATGTTGCATTGTTGGCAGCGTAGGTACGTGGAACACTTGAAAGGTAGGTACCATCCTCTGACCAGCGGTTGGCATCCAGCATGCCTACTTCCTTGTTACCATAACCGTAGCAAGAGTTCAAGCTATTATAGATATCATCTGATACATGATAGTTCAAAACTCCGTAGGTAGAAATGTTGAGGTCGAAGCCCTTATACTCCATGTGGGTGCTCAAACCGAAGTTAACCTTTGGAAGACCACTGCCCAATACGGTCTGGTCGTATGCATCGATTACACCATCAGGAGTTCCTTCTGGACCAGAAATATCCTTATAGAGGCAATCACCTACATTAGCACCCTGCTGAGTTGCGTGGTTGTCGAGATCTGTCTGTGTACGGGCGATTCCCTCGTAAACCCAACCATAGAACTGACCGATCTCCTGACCTACGTAGGTAGCGTATGCACCAGAGATGTAAGAGTCCTTACCGATACCCAGAGAAGTTACCTTGTTCTTCAAGGTACTCAAGTTGGCACTGATGTCATACTTGAAGGCGTGGTCACGGTTGCGATAGGTTGCGCTGAACTCGAAACCACTGTTCTCCATTGAGGCAGCGTTCATGGTTACAGAGGTGTTGGATACACCAGTCTGTGCAGGAACAGGAACAGAGTAAAGCAAGTCTTCTGACTTGTTCTTATACCACTCGGCTGTGAACTCCAGGCGGTTGTTGAACATCGCGAGGTCGATACCCACGTTGGTGGTCTTCTTCTTCTCCCATGCGATATCGTTGTTCACGAAGGTAGAAACGGCAGAACCGGTTACAGGACTGTTGCCGAAGCTGTAAGTCATGTTGTTACGGTTCATGGTAGCCATATACTGGTACTCACCGATATTCTCGTTACCGAGCTCACCATAGCTGGCACGAATCTTGAACATGTTAACGATATCCTGACTGATTGGGAAGAACTTTTCCTTATCGAAGCGCCAGCCCAAAGATACAGATGGGAAGGTTGCCCAACGGATGTTCTTGCTCAAGCGGGAGCTACCATCACGACGTACTACTGCAGAAATCAGGTACTTCTCTGCATAGTTATAGTTCAAACGGCCAACGTATGATGCCAGACTATGCTTATACTCGTATGACTCTGAGTAAGTGTTCTTGGCATTCTGAAGCTGGAGGAAGTAAGGCTCTGTGAAGTTGATACCCCAACCTGTCAAGAGGTTGGTGTTCTCTTCCTCGTAAGTCATACCAGCGAGCAGGTTGATGTTGTGCTTACCGATTGTTCCATTGTAGGTAATGGTATTCTCAACCAAGGCGTCGCTGTAGTTGCGTGAGCCCTTGGTAAGGCGCTCATTCTCCTTGGCAAGATATACACGGTTGCTCTGAATCCAGGAAGGAATCCAGGTCTTATCCTTTGCCTCTGTCTTGCTGTAAGAGAGGTTTACATTATAGTGAAGACCATGGTTCTTGCTCTTGATACCTACCATACCCAACAAATCTACGTCGGCAGAAGCGGTACCTACGAAGCGGTCAACCAAGGTGTTGCGCTGCAGGAGGTTATTAACCAGCAATGGGTTGGATGCAGAGATGTCACCATGTACGCTGTCATAGTAAACACCATAACCGTATGCATCGTAGCGATAACCGTTGGCTGCACCTACCTTGTCATCGAGAACCCATGTTGACTTATCGTAAGCCTTGATAGTTGGCTGCATCAGAAGTGTACCACGGAGCACGTTGGTTACATCACCATAAAGACCCTGAACATACTCTGAGGCATTAGAAAGACCCATGTTGTCCTGGTTGGAATGAGAATAAACCATGCTGGTGCGGAATTTCACGAACTTGGTGTCCATGGTGTTGTTCACACGGGCTGTATAACGCTCGTAGTTAGGACCTGCACCCTGCAATGTACCCTTCTGGTTATAGTAGTCGAGAGATACATTATAAGTACTGTGAGAGCTACCACCGCTGAGGGCTACGTTGTGATTCTGGCGGATACCAGTCTTGAACACTTCGTCAAACCAATTTGTATTGGTAGCATCCTGGAAGTGATACTTGCCATCCTCGCCCATCTTGTAACCACCAGGCAGAGGAGTGTTGGAGTTTGAGCAAGCCTGACCCAGATAGTTGCTATACTGGTCGGCATTCATCACGTCATATACATCGCCAGGAATCTGGTCAACACCGAAGTAACCAGAGTAGTTTACCTTCAGAGGCTGGTCTTTCTTACCATTCTTGGTAGTGATGATAACGACACCATTAGCTGCACGAGAACCATAGATGGCACCCGCAGAAGCATCCTTCAAGATCTGGATGGTCTCAATATCATTAGGAGAGAAATCACGGATAGTGGTACCCATTGGCACACCATCGATGACATAAAGAGGAGCTGTGCTACCGAAAGAACCGATACCACGGATACGTACGCTTGGGTCGGCACCTGGCTGACCATCGGATGTAATCTGCACACCAGCTACCTTACCTTCGAGCATGGTAGAGATGTTGGAGTTAGACACCTTCTTCATCTCCTCTGCATTGACGATAGCTACAGAACCGGTAAGGTCTGCCTTCTTCTGGGTACCATAACCCACTACGACAACCTGTTCGAGCAACTGATTGTCTGAAGAAAGCTGGATAGGTTCAAGGATAGCGCGTCCGCGAACGGCAATCTGGCGCTCCTTGAAGCCCAAATAGCTAACCAAAAGAGTAGCGTTAGCTTTTACTTTGATCTCGAAGTTACCATCGAGGTCAGTTACAGCACCGGTCTTGGCATCCTTGGTCTTCACTGTTGCACCAATCAGAGGTTCGCCCTGATCATCTACAACCTGTCCCTTGACTGTAATCACCTGATCCTGTGCTACAGCAGCCATAGCGGTCATCGGGGTTACGAAAGAAGCACCACCGACTGCACCTAGGCATAGCATCATAGAGAATAATTGTTTCCTCATTGCTTAAAACTTTTTAGGTTTATGATTTTGTTTATTCTAATTTTCTATGGTTTGTTAATTTTCAAACGGTTTGTTTGTTATCGCAAATCGGTTTGATCGTTAATTTTCGGTGGCAAAAGTACAATTAATCACTATCAAGCAGGTGGACAAACGTAAATAATAGGTGGACAAAACGCATAAACAGTAGATTTTTCCGTTTATTACGCACTTATCCACTAGTTGTGCTCCCACACATACAAAACAAGGAGTTGCTTGACTTAAATCAAGCAACTCCTTGTTGTATTTCGGTTTCTTAACAATTATATACTTCCAAACACACCTACTCGTCGAGCGAATCCTTATAGGAAGAAGGCGACACACCATACTGCTTGGTAAAGCAACGGGTAAAATACTTCGGATCATTGAAGCCCACACGATAGGCTATTTCCGTGATGTTCCGGTTTGCCACTTTTTCTGTAATCATCTTCTTCGCGATGTCGAGACGATAGTTGCGGATAAACTGGGCGGTAGGCTGACCAGCCTCAGCATTCAGCATCTTACTGAGCACACTGCGGTTCATACGCATTTCATCAGCCAACTCCTGTACACCGAACTCCGAGTTATCGTAGTTCTTCTCCATCACCTCCATCACGATATCCATAAACGGTCGCTCCTTTTCGGCTACCTGTTTCCTGTCAGCTTCTATCGACTTCTTCTGACTATCCTGATAGCGTTTCTGGTTCTCCAGAATCATCTGGATGCGACTCTGCAACTTGCCCGGTTCATCACTATCCTTCAGAGCTGCCTCTATCGGACGATAGAGTTCCTCCACCTCGCGTTCGCGCATCTTCTCCAGTCTGCTGGTATAGATGTAGAGCAGGAAGGCGATGAAGGCTATCACCATCAAGGAGACAAACCACCAGCTCTTCCAGAAATAAGGAGTCACCTTAATATCTACGGATATAACCTGCTCCTTATCGGAATCGAAGGAAGGAATATACTTCACTTCAAACTGATAGCTGCCCGCCGGCAAGGTAGAATAGCGCACACTGTGCTGCCCCGGTTTCAGCTGAACCCAATCGTTCTCATATCCCTTCATGCGATAGAGATATCCCCCCTGACTCTCGCTGCCATAGTTCAAGGCTGAAAAGAAGATCGTAAACGACTTGTCGCTCTCATGGATGCACAACCTTTTGGCAATGGATATATCATCGTCCAGATAATCACTGCCGGCAAACACCGGCTGGTTATCTACCAGAAGTTCGGTAAAACGCAGTCTGGCTAAGTTATGAACCGCATGGTTCACACCCGTAACCGCCATCAATCCCTCATCGGTACCCAGGTAAATCTTACCCTTGGCATCACGGATGGCACCATTGAAATAGAACTGCGAACTGAGCAGTCCGTCCTCACGGGAATAACTGCTGAAAGTCTCAGTCTTCGGATTGAAGATGGAGAGTCCATTATCCGTGGCTATCCATAACATACCCTGGTTATCCTCTACAATACCCTTCACGGTATTGTTGGCTAATCCATTATTCGTGGTGAAGGACTTCACGTATGTCTTTCCCTCCTTATTATAATTATAGCAATACAAGCCGTAGCCATTGCTGCCCAGCCAGATCTTGCCATCCTTCGCCAGACAGAAAGAGAGAATCTTGTCTATCACGCCACTCTCTGGGGCATCCAACTTATACGGATGATATTCGACGGCAAACTCGCCCTTTCCACGAGAACGGGACTTCAGATTGATCTCCACCATACCCTGCACACATCCCATCAGGAGCTTTCCATCTGGTGTAATCAGGTTTCCGATGCAGCCACGCACATCCAGACAGCCCTTGAAAGGCTCTATCAACTGCTGACGCTTCAAATCGTAGAAGAAGAGACCATCATTGGTTCCCAGCCACATACCATCATTGATAGGATCATACACCAGTGCTCCTGCAAAATTCAGAAAATGCTGATGCTTGGCATCTACCACAAGAGGAATGATCCTGCCCGGCTGCTGGAGATTCATCACAGCCATGCCCATACCCCAGGTGCCTATCCACAGATTCCCCCGGTTATCGGCAGCAAGCGTGGAAACACTGTTGTGGGGCAAACCGGAATTTGCCGTCGTATAATGGGTAAAGTTCCTGCTACCAGGAGCCAGAGCATTGAGTCCGCCCTCTACGGTTCCTACCCACAGGGTGCCATCCGGGGCTGCATACATCGAATTCACCGCATTCGGAGAAAGACTGGCAGGATTCGCTGCATCGTGCTTGAAAAATTCCAGCTGCAACTGGCGTGGTGCCAACTTGGTGATACCACCCGTTTCGGTACCTACCCAGATCTGTCCATCCTTAGACAACAAGCTGTTTACAAAGTTACTACTCAACGGATTCACACTGCTACAATTCCAATGCTCGATCGTACCAGTCTTATCATCTATAATATCCACACCACAGAGAGTACCCACCAGAAGCTTATCATCCTCTGTGATGGCAAGACTCGTTACCACCTCATGCTGGAGTGAATGAACTGTGCCTGAAGCATGAAACTCCTGCTTGGCACTATTATACAAGCCACGGTTGGTTCCCAACCAGATTTTTCCATGATAAGAAATGACGGCTCCCGCATATCGGTAATCAAGCGGTAAGAACATAGAACTGATGTTCTTTGCCACCAATCTGTTGTTTTGAACAGAGAATTCACTCACTACTCCATTATTACACATCACCACCGTGCCATTGCGATACACATCGCAAAGACCGAGATCAGGAGCATTGTAAGGGTATCTGACAGACAAGACACTATTCACCTCGCCCTTCTCATTGAAGGAGAATCGGGTTAGGAGATTGATGGATACCATCCATACATTTCCCTTGGCATCACAATACATTCGGGTGCAAAGATTCTTGAGTGCCTTGTTGAGCTGAGCTTCTACTTTTTCATTCTCACAAGGTGGAATGACGGGCTGCATCGTTTTGAGGTCGAGCACCTGCGGACCTTCCTCGAAAGCTATCCAAAGGCGCTTGAAATGATCTTCATAGACATTGCGACAGCTATTGCTTCGCAGACTGATACCGGATGAGCCCAGATTGAAGTTCATATAATTGAATCCATCATAACGTACCAGTCCACCACCATGCGTACTGATCCAGACGAAACCGTATGAATCCTGGAAAATATCATCCGCAAAATTATTAGGCATTCCTGCCGCCATATTGAGATAGCTTACATTAAAGCGACTAGGAAGGCTGCCTTGCGCAAAACTGCTCAAGGTTATGAATAATGCTGCTATGATGGAAAAAATGTATCTAATCATTTGTTCTATATAGGTTCTGCTGCAAAAGTACGAAGAATAATCGAAACAAAAGAATAAATACAAGAAAAAAGTGCCTATCAGTGTAAAAATACACCGTTAGGCACTTTCTTGAGTTTTTTCTAGAATTCGAGTATCATAGTCTGGCGAGGACGAAGCTTCACGTTCTTGTTGATCAGAACGGTACGGCCATTCGTTACATCCGTAGCCTTCTCGGCATTGCCGATAATCTCTGCATAGCGGGAAACATTCAGTTCGTTGGCTTCCTTCTTGCCATTGATGATGGTCATCACGCTCTTTCCCTTATACTGGCGGGCAATGACATACACACCCTTCTGCGGACAGAACTGGGTCTGCTTACCTTTGGTGATGACCTCGTTGCCCTGGCGCCAATGCAATAATCGGCTGAGCCAGTCGAACATCTGGTTTTCAGCCTGAGTTCTTCCTTCGGCAGTAAAGGCATTGTGCTTGTCACCAGCCCAACCTCCAGGGAAGTCCTTGCGGACATTGCCATCGGTTACGCTCTTGGTACCATTCATCAGCACCTCGGTTCCGTAATAGAGCTGTGGGGTGCGGTTGACGGTGAGGAGAAGTGCCAGCGCCTGCTTCAATGCCAGGGTATCCTTGCCTTCACCCAGGAAGCGGTCGGTATCGTGGTTCTCTACGAATGCCATCACGCTCTTTGGGTTCGGATAGAGATAGTCGTAGCAGAACACGTTGTAGATGCGGTTCATGCCGTTCCACCAGTCATCAGTCTCCTCGTTCTTCGCACTGTTGATGCGGTCGAAGAAGGCGAAATCCATCACGGTAGGCAGATAACTGTTCTTTTCTGAGAGCTTGCTATCCTTTTGCCAGGCAGCAGTATAGGCAGGTTCGGTTACCCAAGTCTCGCCCACGGTATTGAAGTGAGGATACTCTTCGCCCAGCACCTTCATCCAGTGTGCCATCGCATCACGGTCGGCGTATGGATAGGTATCCATGCGGATGCCGTCGATGCCCACAGTCTCTATCCACCACTCACTGTTCTGAATCAGATATTTGATGACGTGCGGATTGCGCTGGTTCAAATCTGGCATACTTGGCACAAACCAGCCATCTACGGTTTCTGTAAGATCTACCTTGCTGGCGTATGGGTCGAGCACAGGAGTCAACTTATAACTGGTCTGCAGATACTTGTCGTTTACCTTGGCAGCACCATCCACGGTACCTATCTTCTTCTGATGTTCCGGTGTCTGGTTTTCCGGAGCAAGCCATTCTGGAGCATTGAACCAATCCTTTGATGGCATATCGGCTACCCAAGGATGATCGAAACCGCAATGGTTGAAAATCATATCCATCACCACCTTCAATCCCTTCTTATGAGCCTCAGCAGTAAGCTGCTTGTACTCCTCGTTGGTACCGAAGCGTGGATCTACACGATAGTAATTGGTGGTAGCGTAACCATGATAGGTACTGTTCTTGCCATCATTAGGACTGTCATTCTCCAAGACCGGAGTAAACCACAGGGCGGTTACGCCCAACTGGTTGAAATAATCCAGATGCTGGCGGATTCCCTCCAGGTCGCCACCATGACGAAGACTTGGTGCCGTGCGGTCGCAGGTCTTGTCACGCATGTTCTTGAATGCATCGTTCTTCAGATTGCCATTGGCAAAGCGGTCGGGCATCAGCATGTAGAGCACATCCTCGTTAGAGAAACCGATGCGCTTGTCCCCCGCCATCTCGCGGTTTTTCAACACATACTTCACCTTCTTCGACTGCTTGCCCTGCTTGAAGTTGAGTGTCATCTCTCCTGCCTTGGCACCATCGAGATTGAGATACACCAGCAGGTAGTTAGGAGAATCGAGGCGGGCGATGCTATCCACCTTCACCCCCGGATAATCTACCGTAACATCGGCATTCTTGATATCCTTGCCATACACCATCAGCTGGAGCGAGGCATCCTTCATGCCCACATACCAGTCGGTAGGTTCAATGCGGCTTACATTGACTGCCGCATTCATACTTATTGCGCTACCCATAAGCACTAATGAAGCTATTATCTTTTTCATATTTACACCTTATTATATATATAGACTATTCTTACACATTATTATATATAGACTATTTCTGATAAAGAATCAAGGCAGACTGAGGGGCAACCTCTACTTCCTTGCCAGAAATGAAGCCCAAACCTTCCTCGTTGATGACACCATTGCAGCAAGCCACGGTGTAATTGCCCTCAGGAATCTGCATCTTCTTTGCCTGCTTGTTGAAATTATAGATGACTACAATATGCTTCCAGGCATCAATGCCCTCCAGGCTCTTGAGCTGGAAACCAACGAGGCAAGTCTGCTTGTTGCCATTGGCATCCTGACTAGGCAGGAACTCCAGATGCTGACGCACCTTATCGCCTGTAGAAAGACGGAAGGCTGGATGGTTCTTGCGAAGCTGAATCAGATTCTTATAGAAGGTGAATGCCTGTGGATACTTCTGCAGATTGGTCCAGGTAAACTGGTTGATGCTGTCTGGAGAATTGAAACTGTTATGCACTCCCTTCTTGTCGCGAAGCATCTCCTCACCGGCAAGGATGAAAGGCACACCCTGCGAAGTGAACACGCAGGTCTGGGCAAGCTGGTCGATGCGGAGCAATTCGGCAGTACGCATCTCTTCAGAGATTTTCTTGTCTGTCAGGGATGGGATGCTCGCTTTCAATCTATCTACCAAGCACATATCATCGTGGCAGCTTACATAGCTGATCTGCTCGGTTGGGTTGTTGGTCCAAGGCTTCTTGTCATAGTTCACCTTGGTCATATCTACCTGCGGATGAGCAATGCCACCCACGATACCGAACTTCAGACTCTCCTCCTCGCCAGGAAGACCAGCCAGGAGCGCACCCTTATGGTCATCAGAGAAAGGACCACGAAGAGCATCACGCATATCATCGCTGAATGCACCGATACCCTTCAACTGATGGGTATTCGCCTTCATGGCAAGTTTCTCGGCAGGATAAGCGCAGCTGCCTGCACTCCAGCCCTCACCATAGATATAGATACTAGGATCGATGCGGTTAACCATCTCACGGATAGCCTGCATGGTCTCGATATCGTGAACACCCATCAGGTCGAAGCGGAAGCCGTCGATATGGAATTCATCAATCCAGTACTTCACGCTCTCCAGCATAAACTGGCGCATCAAAGGCTTTTCAGAAGCTGTCTCGTTGCCGCAGCCTGAACCATCGCTATACTTTCCATCTTTATTCTTGCGATAATAATAATCAGGATAAGTACGCTGGAAGTTGCTGCCGTTGATATCGAAGGTGTGATTATACACGGCATCGAAAATCACTCGGATACCAGCCTTGTGAAGTGCCATCACCATCTCCTTGAACTCCTTGATACGGGTTCCTGGAGAATATGGATCGGTGCTATAGCTGCCTTCCGGCACATTATAGTTCTTCGGATCATAGCCCCAATTGAACTGAGGCTTGTTGAGCTGGGTTTCATCTACGGATGCGTAATCGAACACCGGCTGGAAATGGATGGCATTGATGCCGAGGTTCTTGAGATATTCGATAGCCTTAGGTTCGGTAAGGGCGAGATACTTGCCCTGATACTTCAAACCCGATGTAGGAGAAATGGAGAAATCACGCACGTGAAGCTCGTAGATGACGAGGTCGGCTGGCGACTGGATGGCAGGACGCACATCCTTGTCCCATCCCACAGGGTCAGTATCATAGAGATCAACGATAGCGCCACGGTTTCCATTCACACCTACCGCCTTGGCAAAGGTTCCCGGCGTTTCGCCCTTACCGATATCGAAGGTATAGAACTTCCCCTTCAGATCGCCCTTCACGGTAGCCCCCCATCGTTCATCGCCCATCTTCTTCATCTTCAGCGTCTTGTAAGCCTTACCTTTTTGTCCATCCTTATAAAGACGGATGGTAACAGAAGACTTGCCGGCTGTTGGAGCATTGAGAACGAACATGGTTTTCTCCTTGGAATACATCATCTCATTGAATGTCTGCTGAGCACTCAATGAAGTTGGTAATATCGATGCTGTCAATGCTGCAATTATTAGTTTCTGAATGTTCATATTATTTAAGTTCTTGTTAGTCATTAAACTATAGTTATAAAACTGTAGTTTTAAAATGGGAAAAGGAATTCAAGAGAAATCAGGAAATCATCCTCATAACACGAGGTTATGGTCTTATCCCTGACATCTCTCAAATTCCCAAAAATTATTTAGCGAGCAGTGAGATGGCGAAACCACCACCACGTGCTTCATTAATCTTCAAGACATCACCCTTCTTCACAGTCTTGTGGATGATCTGGTAAGATTTAGGATTTTTCTCGTAATCTGCATTCTTGCCGTCCTGATAGATGGCGCAAGCATACTTCTTTCCCTTATCGAGGAAGTCGAGCTTTACTACGGATGTGCGGGCTGCATCAGTCTTGCCACCAACAAACCAGTTATCGGTACCCTTAGCCTTGCGGGCTACGGTGATATACTTAGCTGGCTCTGCCTCCAGGTACTTGGAGTCGTCCCAGTCGCAAGCTACGTCGCGGATGAACTGGAAGGCATCGTCGTACTTCTCATAATGCTCTGGAAGATCAGCTGCCATCTGCAGCGGACTGTACATCACGAGATAGAGAGAAAGCTGACCACAGAGTGTGGTATGAACATAGCTCTTGTTGTTGCTCCACTCAGAAAGCTTGGTCTCGAAGATACCAGGAGTGTAATCCATCGGACCACCCTGCAGACGGGTGAATGGCAACATCACGGTGTGATAAGGCTTGCTGCCGCCAAATGCCTCGTACTCTGTACCACGGGCACTCTCGTTACCCACCAGGTTAGGCCAGGTGCGGCAGATACCAGTAGGACGGGTTGCCTCGTGGGCATTTACCATGATATGATGCTTGGCAGCTGTTTCAACCACACGCTGATAGTGATTGTTCATCAACTGGCTATAGTGATACTCACCTCTTGGGATGATATCGCCCACATAACCGGTCTTCACGGCATCATAGCCATATTTGTTCATCAGATTGAAAGCATCCTCCAGATGGCGCTCGTAGTTGAGAGCAGCAGAAGAGGTCTCGTGGTGCATCATCAGCTTCACGCCCTTGGAATGAGCATAGTCGTTGAGCATCTTGATATCGAAGTCAGGATATGGAGTTACGAAATCGAAGACATCGAGCTTCTGATGGCCGAACCAGTCTTCCCATCCTTCGTTCCAGCCCTCTACCAGCACCTCCTGCAAACCGTTCTTGGCTGCAAAGTCGATATAGCGTTTTACTTCCTCGTTGGTTGCACCATGAGTGCCATTAGGCTTGCACTTGCTGTAATCTGTTACACCGAGGCGAACAGATGGCAGGTCGTTGGTATAGCTCCAGGTCTTGGTGCCAACTATCATATTCCACCATACACCGCAGTACTTGGTAGGATGAATCCATGAAGTATCCTCGATCTTGCAAGGCTCATTGAGATTCAATGTCAACTTGCATGAAAGCATATCACGGGCATCATCGCTTACCATCACGGTACGCCAAGGTGTATTGAATGGAGTCTGGATGAATCCCTTTCTGCCTACGGCATCAGGAGTCAACCAAGACTCGAAAGTCAATGTCTTTTCGTCGAGGTTGAGGTGCATGGTTGGATAATCCAGACAGGCAGCCTCGTGGATATTGATATAGAGACCATCCTTGGTCTTCATCTGGAGAGAGGTCTGAACGCCGGTATCCGAGAAGACGGTAGTAGATGAATTGCTCTTGTAAGATTCGCGGTTCTTGGCGATGATTGGACGGATGCCGGTCAATGGAGTAATGTTGTAGTCATACTCCTGGGTATCGTAATCACCAGGAATCCAATAGGCAGTATGATTGCCTGCCATGGCAAACTGTGTATGTTCCTCCTGAATCACGAAATAGTTAAGGCTTTCCTGCTGAGGGAACTCATAGCGCAAACCCATACCATAATCATATACGCGAAAACGGATAGTGATGTTACGCTTGGAAGATGCCTGATTCAGGTTTACCTCCATCTCGTTGTAATGGTTGCGGATGGTAGCAGTCTCACCCCATACAGGCTTCCAGGTCTCATCGAAGGTCGATGTCTTGCTACCGGTCTCTGTGAAACCATCCATCAGACTGGTTTCTTCCATGCCCTTAGAGGCATGCTTATCCTTAGCCAGCTCCAATCCGAGATGAGATGGCTTACATACAGTCTTTCCCTTATAGCTCATCTCGTAGGTAGGCTGTCCCTTTTCGGATAAAGAGAAAGTTACCGAGACGTTGCCGTTAGGCGACTTGACGGTCTGGGCTGCTGCCAACATCGGGAGCAAGAGACCCATCACTAATAAATTCAGTTTCTTCATTCTGTTTACCTATTGTTTATTCTTTAGTTTATTCGTTAGACTATAGGATATAGCAGCACCGGCAATCAGGAAAACAGCTTCCGTTGCACGCACTTGCATTATTGCTTGCAAAGATACGAAAAACAAAAATACCCTCCTAAAAATAGAAGGGTATTTTGATGTATAACAATGTGCAAACGGTTGCACACCTTTATTCCTTGTTTGAAGAGTCACCCGCTTAATTGCGTCCGCCCTGTGCCACAAGCTCTGTAATGTTAGCCATAAACTCCCTGTTGGCAGCCAACTCCTCCAGACTGAGGTGCATGCGATAGCGCCAGTAGTGCTTTGGATTGGCAGGAATGTTGATGCGCTCGGCTTCAGCATCCGGCAGACGGAGCTTCTCATCAATGGCGAGCCAATCCTGTACGCTCAATACGCAGAGCATGGATGGAGAGGTCAGGTGACGGGCGATGATGTCTCTTGCCAACCAACCTGGGAGCGGATGAGGAGCTGGTCCCTCACGATAGAGCATCGTGTTGTAATACTCCTGGGTGCGGGAGATGTTCTCGTCCCACCACATACGCAAGGTTGGCATATCATGGCTGGAGATGGTGCAGACTGAGCGGTATGGATTACGGCTCAGATGACCGAACTTAACCGTTGGGTCCTTTGGCATGCTCTGAAGCTCCAGGCTCAGAATCTTCAACTCGTTCATCACCCATGGCACGCAATCAGGTACCATACCCAGGTCTTCAGCACAGACCAGCATACGGGTAGCCTGAACCAGCTTAGGCAACTTCTTCATCGCCTCGCCATACCAGAACTGGTTGTTGCGACGGTAGAAGTAGTCGTTGTAAAGGCGATTGAACGCAGCCTTGTCGTTATCATAGAGCGACTCGTAGATGAAGTCGAGCTGTGCAGAGATACGTGGGTGGAAGAGCTCAGGATCCTTACGGTCACGCACAAAGAGCACATCGCTGATCAGGGCATACAAGCCATCACGCAACCAGATTTCCTTCTCATCAGTTACATCCTGGAAGAGAGCCTCTACCTTGCGCTGGGTATCTACCTCAGGCTTCATCTGATAGCGCTCATCATCCAGACGGTCGAGATATTTCTCCTTCACTTCGTCGGCACGCTCATGGAACATACGGTCCAATACCCAGTCTGTAATGAACGGACGTGTGAAGCGGTCCTCCTGGAAGTTCAAGCCGTAACTCTGGATCTCACCACGGGTCATGGCGAGAGCTGGCGCAAACTGTCCGAGCAAGCCATGCACGCTATGCACAGGGATTTCCCAAATTCGGAAGAAGCCGAGCACGTGGTCGATGCGGTAAGCATCAAAGAACTTCGACATATTCTGGAAGCGGCGGGTCCACCAGAGGCAGCCGTCCTTCAGCATCTCATCCCAGTTGTAGGTAGGGAATCCCCAGTTCTGTCCATTGACAGAGAAATCATCCGGTGGAGCACCCGCCTGACCATTCAGGTTGAAGTACTTAGGCTCCATCCACACATCACAACTATGGCGATGCACACCGATAGGAATATCACCCTTCAGGATGACACCCTTAGCCTTGGCATGCTCGTGTGCCTCCTGCATCTGCTTGTTCAGAATGAACTGCACGAAGTAGAAGAACTCCACGTTCTGGTATGCCTCGGTTTTTGGGTTGGTCAAATCCTTGCGCTCAGCCTCATCCCAGACATTATGGTCTGGCCACTGAGAGAAGTCGGCGGTGCCATTCTTGTCGCGCAGGTACGAATACTGTGCGTAAGGCACGAGCCACTGTTGTGTTTCCTGAAAGAAAGCCTTGAAATCGGCTCCCGACATCATCTCTTTACCTTCCTGTGCAAATATCTGTTGCAGATAATCCTGCTTGAAATCATTCACCTTCTCATAATCAATCTGATGCAAGGCATTGAGCTCCTGGCGGGTCTTCTCTGCCTTCTCGCAAGCCTTCTTGTCCTTCAATGCAGGTAAGGCATTCAGATCGGCATACATCGGATGGATAGCAAAGACGCTGATGCAGCTATATGGATAGCTGTCCGTCCAGGTATGGGTAATGGTGGTATCATTGATAGGCAGAAGCTGAAGAACCTTCTGACCGGTAGTTGCCACGAGATCAATCATCGTCTTGAGATCGCCGAAATCGCCCACACCGGCACTTTTCTCACTGCGCAGAGAGAATACCGGCACCTGTGTTCCGGCAAGCTTGCGGTTGTAAAGGGCGAAGAATGCCTGATCCAGTTCGTAAGTGATGGCATCACCGGCTTTCATCTCAGGAAGGTCGATGGTGCGGTTCATGGATGTTTCCCAGATCAGCGTATCCTTCTTTTCATTGTAAGCCACAAACTTGAATTCCATGTGGCGAGTCTGCAGATGGGCAGCATCCAGTTCTGCAACCCATTCATTATAAGAGTGCTGAGTCATCTTCAGCATCTTCTTGGCATTCCATGCGCCCAACAGGTTATCAGCGCCCACAACACCTAAGCGATCACCGTCGCGAAGTTGGGGAGCACGCACCACGAGGCGCACGGTCTTGGCATTATTCTGCTCCTTCATCTCTTCTGGAGCCTGATGATTGATACAGTCTGTAAAGGCACTGCTATAGAGATATGCATCCTCTGGAATCACCTTCCAATGATCATACTGGGTCAGATTATTAGCCTTCAGGGCTGTAAGTTCCAGACGATGCTTCACGAGAAGCCACTCGGTCTTAACCACCACGCCATCGCGCTCTACACTATAATAATAGGTATAAGCTTTGGCGGGTTGTTTTACACACCAGTCAACCGACCACTCCTTACCATTGAGAGTAGCCATCGGAATTTTCAATTCCTCTTCATCATCCTCCTGTATGTTCAAGACGAGTTGCTCGCCGAACATTGTTCCGTATTCGATATGAAAATGTATCGTCATAAGAGTTCGTTAGAAGTTAGTTTATATTTAATTTTATTATTTTCAGTGCGAAATTAGCAAAAAAAATCGTAAGTATATAGTTTCTATTTGCACAATTTCAGATAAAACCAATGCAAACGTTTGCATAGGTTTTATCTATACACTTATTCATGACCTTTGATAATGCCGACAGACAAAGCTCCGGCGATAAGCAACACGCCAGCCACAATCATCATATCGCTCTGATGAGAACCAACCAGACCCAGAATAGTACCACCGCAGATGGCAGCCACAATCTGAGGAATACAGATGGTTCCGTTGAACAAGCCCAGGTAAGCGCCCATGTGCCCATAACCCTGCAGAGCATTGGTCACGAAAGTGAAAGGCATCGCCAACATGGCAGCCCAGCCGGCACCAATCATCAGGAATGGAATAAACTGCAGATACTGATCATGCAGGAATGGGATGAGAGCGAAGCCCACACCA
This sequence comes from Segatella copri, assembly GCF_002224675.1. Classification (GTDB taxonomy): domain Bacteria; phylum Bacteroidota; class Bacteroidia; order Bacteroidales; family Bacteroidaceae; genus Prevotella; species Prevotella copri_U. Next base: position 29,492 of record NZ_NMPZ01000016.1, read on the forward strand.
CCTATAATCAAGCTCACACTATAAGCCATCTTGGTATTCTTGAACTGAGGAAGAACCACTGCCCAGAGCACACTACCTACTGCCTGAACGGCAAAGAGGATGCCTACCCAGTTGCCTGCCGCCTGGAACTCTGCCGACTTAGGATCGGTGGTATTCCATACAGTCTCGGCGATGGCACCTGTAGAATAGTTCCAGAGATAAAGGAAAGCAGCCCAACAGAAGAACTGAACCAGTCCTACCTTCCAGAAAGTAGAAGGTGCGTTTTTCAAGAGGGTAATCCAGTCTGCCTTGCCCTCTTCTTCCTTTTCTACCTCGCCAGCTACACCATTATAGGCAGCATACTGCTGAGGATTCCACTCCTTCACCTTCATCGTGGTATAGATGACACAGAGGATGAGGATAGCGGCACCTACATAGAATGACCAGATGACGGAATCAGGCACCACGCCTTCTTCGGCTACATTCTTGATACCCAGGAAGGTAAAGAGGAATGGGAAGATATATCCGGCTACAGAACCGGCATTGCAGAGGAAACTCTGGATAGAGTAAGCCTTTGCCTTCTGCTTCTCGTTTACCATATCGCCTACCAGCATCTTGAAAGGCTGCATCGCCATATTGATGCTCGTATCGAGGAACATCAGGGCAATCAAGCCGAAGAGCATCGCTCCGCTTACCGTCAGACCGAGAGAACCGGAATTCGGCAGCAGGCACATCACGAGTACGGCTATCGTGGCTCCCACAAAGAGATAAGGGATGCGGCGACCAAAACGGCACCAGGTCTTGTCACTCAATGTGCCGACAATAGGCTGTACAAGGATTCCCATCAATGGAGGGAGAATCCAGAAATAACTCAAGTTGTGTGGATCAGCACCCAACGTTGCAAAGATTCGGGAGATGTTGGCGCTCTGAAGAGCGTAGGCAATCTGCACTCCGAAGAATCCGAAGCTCAGGTTCCAGAGCTTCCAGAAACTTAAATCAGGTTTTTGTGTCATATTGTTGTTATTTAAATATTTCAATTTTATCTTGTTGTTCCTCGAACCACCAGACGAGTTCTTACCACTCGTTTCTCAACGTCATGCGTAGGGGTGGATCCTTCCACCTGTCCGATGAGAATATTGGCAGCCTCTTCGCCTACTGCCACTCCACGCTGTTCTACCGTAGTGAGCATCGGATCGCAAGCCTTGGCTCTGTCGCCATTGGTAAAGCCGCAGATACTGATGTCATTCGGCACATCGAAGCCCATTCGCTTGGCAGTATAGAGAATGCCTATCGCCGTATCATCATTGATGGCGAAGAAAGCATCCGGATGATTTTCCTCCCTCAATATCTCTGGTGTAAGCACCTCTGCCTGGGCACGGTTATCACAGATTCTCACCCAGTCGGGGTTCTCCGTCAATCCGTGCTTCACCAGTGCATCATGATAACCGTTATAACGGTTCTTGGAGATTTCCAGATTCATCGGCGAACCGTAGAAGGCTATCTTCTTGCAGCCCGTATCCACCAGATGGGTAACGGCGGTAAAGGCGCCCATATAGTCATCTACTACCACTCGGGAGCAGTTCACGCCCGTACAGATTCTATCGTAGAAGACGAGAGGCACGCCATTGTTCATCAACTTCTCGAAATGTGCGTACTGCTTGGTATCCTTCGCCTGTGATACGATGATACCGCATACCTTATTCTTATAGAAGTCCTCGCAGATGGCCACTTCCTTGTCGTATCTTTCGTTACTCTGTGCCACCATCACACGATATCCGCGGGCTCTCGCCTCCTCCTCTATGCCCGAAAGGACGGACATAAAATAATAATGTACGAACTCCGGCACAATGACTCCGATGACCTTCATCGGCTGTACCTTGCTATGGCGCAAAGCCTCACCAAGCATGTTCGGAAAGAAATTATGTTCACGTGCAAAAGTCTGAATACGCTCCTTCTGGGCAGCACTGATTCTAGGACTGTCCTTCAATGCCCGGCTCACTGTAGCAACACTGACTCCCAGTTCGCGAGCTATATCTTTCATTGTTATGTTGTTATTTTCGTTCATGTTGTCTTAAATCACACTGCAAAATTAGGCAAATATCCGCTATTTTGTACCTTTTTTGTTGACCTAAATCAAGCAAAAGGAATGCAAACGTTTGCGCACAAGAAATAACGGAATTAACTGAAAAATAGTACATCGTATCGAAAAAGACTTTAATTTTGCACCCAGAAAGAATAAACAATTAGACAACTCGACCTCTTTACATAAACAGGCCAGAGACTAAAAGCAGAATATTCATTTTAAGAATAACAATAGTATAAACATAAACTTAAAAATCGAGCAAATGATGAAGCAGGTAAAAATTAAATTGCCTCTCAGAGCGTTGACCCTAGCAAGCGGTCTGCTTCTGACGGTGAGTTCCTTTGCGCAGAGTAATGCAATTAAGGGACATGTGAAGGATGCTTCCGGTGAGCCTATCATGGGTGCTACCATTACAGTTAACGGTAAGGCAGTGGGCATTACCGACATGGATGGTAACTTCTCAGTTGATGCAGCGCCAGGTGCCAATCTTACTTTCACTTATCTTGGAATGACACCAAAAACAATCAAAGCAACATCTAACATGATGATTACCTTGGTTGACGACCAGAAGTCTTTGAACGAGGTCGTTGTCATCGGTTATGGTCGTGCTAAGAAGAACGACTTGACTGGTTCTGTTACAGCTATCAAGCCAGATGAGATGTCAAAGGGTATCACAAGCAGTGCCTCTGATATGTTGGTAGGTAAGATTGCCGGTGTTGACGTACAGACTGGTGGCGGTCAGCCTGGTTCTGGCGCACAGATTCGTATCCGTGGTGGTGCTTCTCTGAGTGCTTCTAATGACCCTCTCTACGTAATCGATGGTTTGGCTATTGATAACAACAACCTTACTGGTACAAGTAACGTCTTAGCGATGATAAACCCTAACGATATCGAGAGTTTCACCGTATTGAAAGACGCTTCCGCTACCGCTATTTATGGTTCTCGTGCATCTAATGGTGTCATCATCATTACAACCAAGAAGGGACGTTCTGGACAGAGACCAACTGTTACCTATAATGGCGATGTTACAGTATCTACCATCCAGAAGAAATATGAGGTAATGAATGCCAGCGAATACAAGCAGGCTCTTACCAATCTGGGTATTGACACTAGCGGTTTGGGAACTGCCGATACGGACTGGCAGGATGAGATTTTCCGTACAGCCATCTCTACCAAGCATAACCTCAGTATTCAGGGCGGCTTGAAGGATATGCCATATCGAATTGGTTTAGGTTTCGATGACAACAATGGTATCGTCAAGACTACTTGGATGAAGCGTTTCAATACTTCTGTCAATTTGGCTCCTTCCTTCCTCGATAAGCACTTGAACGTCAACTTCACAGCGAAGTATATGTTCGAGAAGGATCGCTATGCAAGTTTTGGTGATGCCATCGGTAATGCACTGACCATGGATCCTACACAGCCTGTTCGTGTAAGCGACCCTATGTACAATTGCGTAGGTGGATATTTCCAGTATCTGGACAATGCGGGTAACACAATTACTGATCCTAACTGGACAAAGATTGCCAAGGCTCAAGTACCTCAAAACCCTGTGGCTCTCCTCGACAACCAGAAGATAATGGCCAACACCAATGACATTTCATCAAATCTTGAGGTGGACTATAAGATTCATGGTTTCGAAGACTTGCATTTACATGCTGCTATAGGTGCACAGTACACAGATGCCAAGCAGCACAATGATATAAACAAGTATTCCTCTTCTAATAACTATTTTGGTTATTACAAGACAGACCATCAATACAAATACAGCATCGAAGGAAAAGCTTTTGCCGAATATGCCCACAAGTTTGGTGTACACGACATCGACATCATGGCAGGTGCTGAGCAGAGCCACTTCCACAGAGTAAGCTATAACTTCGGAAGCGGTATTGATGAGTACTTGAGAGATAAGGATCCAAAGATGGTTGATGGTGAATGGAACTATGTAAATAACCCTACATATCAGAAGAACACCATGTGGAAGAGTCACAACTCTTTGGTATCTTACTTCGGACGTTTCAACTATAACCTGTTAGATCGTTATCTGCTTACAGCTACATTCCGTGCCGATGGTTCTTCTCGTTTCAGAGATGGCAAGAAGTGGGGTTACTTCCCAGCTGCAGCTTTTGCATGGAAAATCAACAACGAGCCTTTCCTCAAGAATGTAAAATGGATTGACGAATTGAAACTCCGCTTGGGCTGGGGTAAGACAGGTCAGCAGAATGGTATTGATGACTTCTACTATGCTCCTGTATATACAGTCAGCGATACTTATGCACAGTATCCATTTGGTGACAAATATTACACAACAATGCGCCCATCCAAGTACAATCCAGACTTGACATGGGAGAAGACTACAACTTACAATGGAGGTCTCGACTTCACCGCTCTCAATGGCCGTTTCGGCTTTAATGTAGATGGTTACTATCGTAAGACTACCGACCTTTTGGCAACCGTTGCCATTGCCGGTGGTACCAACTTTGGCGACCAACTCTTGAAGAACATCGGTTCTGTAGAAAACTATGGTGTAGAATTGGCATTCAATGTAAAACCTATCGTTACCAAGGACTTCTTGTGGGATGTAACCTACAACGTAGGATGGAACCACAACGAAATCACTAAGTTGGAGGCTGGTTTACAAGACTGGACTTGGACAGGCAGCAAGGTGTCTCGTGGTAACAACACATTGGTACAGGTAAACAAGGTCGGCGAACCTCTCAATTCTTTCTATGTTTTCCAGCAGGTTTACGACGAGAACGGCAAGCCTATCGAGGGATTGTATGTTGACCGTGACGGTAATGGAAAGATTGATAATGACGACCGTTATTGCTACAAGAACCCTGCTCCTGATGTAATCATGGGTTTCACCACTAAGTTCATCTATAAGAACTGGGACTTCAGTGCAGCTTTCCATGCTTCTATCGGCAACTATGTGTATTACGATTTCCTGAACTCCAAAGCTGAGTTGATGAAAATCAATGAAACTAACCTCTTCAGAAACACAACTGCAGAAGCCGTCGAACTTGGCTTTAAGGGTACAACTGATCTCACGACCAATGCCAGCGACTACTTCGTACGCAATGCGTCTTACCTGAAGTGTAGCAACATGACTTTGGGATATAGCTTCCCTGCATTGATCAAGGCTGGTGCCGAGAAGATTTGCAGCGGACGTATCTACTTCACAGTTCAGAATCCATTCATCATTACCAAGTATAAGGGTATCGACCCAGAGGTAAGCAACGGTATCGATAGCAATCCTTACCCACGTCCAATAAGCTTCCAGCTTGGTTTGAATCTTAACTTCTAAAAATAAAAAAGGAGACAATTATGAAAAAAATATTTATAACGACTGCAATGGCAAGTATGTTGTGCATGGGCTTTGTCTCTTGCGCAGACGAACTGAATATCAAGTCCATTGACCCACAGTCTTCCCCAACATATACTGTAGAAGGTCTCTTGGCTAAACAGTATGCAACCCTTGGTCTTACTGGTCAAAAAGGCCCAGCAGGTTCAGCAGACTTGAGTGGCGACGAGGGTGAAAGTGGATTCATTCGTACCATTTTCAACCTGCAAGAGTTAATGACCGACGAGACAGCATGGGCATATCAGAACGATAATGCTATTGCCCCTATCACCAACTTCAGTTGGAATAGTGGTAATGACCGTGTGAACTGGGCATATCAGCGCCTCATTTTCGACATCACACTGTACAACCAGTTTATTTTCGAGCAATCAGGTAGCTTGAGCGAAGACAGAATCGCAGAAGTTCGTTTTCTCCGTGCTCTGAACTACTATTATTTCCTTGACCTGTTTCGCAAGGCTCCATTCAAGGACACTTTCGACAACAATCTCCCTACCGAGAAAAGCGGCAAGGATCTCTATGAGTGGTTGGATAATGAGTTGACCACCATCGAACCTATGATGGCTGAGGTGGGTGCTTATAATAACAGTGAGAATTTCGGACGTGCCGACCGTGGCGCAGCATACGCACTCCATGCCCGCTTGGCTCTTAACTCTGAAGTTTATACCGATGGTCAGGTAAAGGACTACCAGAAGGCTATTCATTATTGCGACGAGATTATCAACAGCGGTAAATACGATCTTTGTCGTGCAGAAAAGAATGGCTGGAGCGGTTATCAGCAGCTGTTCATGGGCGACAATGACTGCAACCCTGAGGCTATGAAAGAAATCATCTTCCCTATCCGTCAGGATGGTTTGAAGGCTCGTGCGTATGCAGGTACCACATACCTCGTATCAGCAGCTACTATAGGTGGTATGCCTTACGCAAGCACACAAGACCCATGGAAATGTATGTTTGCCCGCGAAAACCTTATTGAGAAGTTCTTCCCTAACAAGGACATCCCAATGGCTAAAGTTGATGATGTTTTGAGCAATCCTACACAAGAAGAGGTGAGAGCTAAGGATAGCGAGAAGGGCATCGGTACAGCAGACGTAATCGCAAAGGCTGGAGACGACCGCGCCCTGTTCTATATGGGTGTAGGTGGCTGCGAAACAGGAAAAGTTCGTACTATCAATCCAGGTGAGAACATCACAGGTCCTCTGAATGGTGCATCTTTTGTAAAGTGGAGCAATCTCCATGCAGATGGTTCCACACAGCACGATCAGAACTATTCAGATACAGACTTCCCTATGTTCCGTTTGGCAGAAATCTATCTGACCCGTGCAGAGGCTAAGTACCGTCTCAACGGCAGTCACAGTCAGGAAGGTTTGGCTGATATCCAGTATGTTCAGGACCGTGCCCACCGTCAGTTAAGAGCTACATCAGTAGATGAGCAGACCCTTATCGATGAATGGTGCCGCGAGTTCTTTATGGAAGGTCGCCGTCGTTCAGACTTGGTTCGCTTTGGCTTGTTCACAGGTTCTAAGTACCTCTGGAGTTTCAAGGGTGGTGTAGAAAAAGGTGCTGGTACTCCAGCATACTACGACATCTATCCAATGCCAGACAATGAGATCAAGAACAACCCTAACTTGCATCAGAACCCAAAATACTAAATTGTTAGGAAACAAGATTTAATTTAAAGAAATCAATTATGAAAAAGATATTCAAATTAATGTTGCTGCCAGCGTTGGTACTTCCTTTGCTCTTTACATCCTGTGATGAAGACAGAGACAGCAACCCAACATTGGATCTGAGTCATCTTGCTGAGGGATTTGTATTGAACACTCCTGCTCTTGCAGAAAACAATACCTATGATCTCAAGAGTGCAAAAAACCTTGTGCTTACATGCTCTCAGCCAAATTATGGTGATGCACCTTACGCAGTGAAGTACTATGCACAGGTTTCTATCGACCCTGCATTCGCCAATGATCCTACAACCACTCATACAGAGTTGGCGACATACGCAGAGAATGCAAGCAACTTGGAATTTAATGCATCCGAAGCAAACGATGCTATCGTATCACTCTTCCAGGCAGCCAATCCAGACACAAGCGTTCCTGAGGAAATGCCTATTTACGTCCGTCTTCGCGGAGTCATTAGCGGTACTTTGAATCAAACCTTGGGCGAGACCTATTCAAATGTCATTACCCTGCCTTCTGTCAAGGCTACCTACGAGGCTCCTGACGCTAAGTTCACAGATAACCTCTTCTTGATTGGAAGTTCTATCCAGACTCCATGGCAGAGTTGGAAAGCTATTCCTAAGGTAGAAGGCTTGGATGGCAATTACTATGGTATCATCTACGTGCCAGCTGGTGGCGAATTCAAGTGGGGTACCGAGAACAATGACTATCGCGGCATCAACCGTATCACCATAGACGATCAAGCCGAAGCAGGTATCTCTGAAGGTGAAAACCAAAACATCAAGGTGGCCAACGCAGGCTGGTACACACTCCACTTCAAGGGTAAGATTACCGAAGATAAGAAGAACATCGAATGGACAATGACTATTTACAAAACTCAGGTTTACCTGATTGGTGGTTGTATTGGTCAAAGCACTTGGGGCCATGCTGACGAAAATGCTCTGACTCCTCCAGCTGAACCAACTGGTGAATGGGTTTCTCCTGCATTCACAGCCAGTGAAGAGCTTCGTGTTTCAGTCAAGGTCGGTAGCATCGACTGGTATCGCACAGAGTTCACGGTTCACAATGGCGATGTGTTCTGGCGTAAATATAATATGCCAAACAACTGGGCTGAAACCATGGGTGCAGATTACTCTGTTAAGCCTGCCGTTGGCACGAAGTTGTATGTCAACTTTGATACAAATAAAGCAGAAGTTAGATAATTTAAGATCAAAGCAAAATGAAAAAGACATTTTTATATAGCTTAGCAGTCTTGGCAAGTTTAACACTTGCCAGCTGCAACGGCGACTACGATGATTGGGCTCAACCTCAGACCAATCCACAGGAGGCCTCAGCTGCCAAATACGGAATTACTTTCGCAGCAGGTACTGAAGCTGAAAGTAGCTTGCCAGACAATGACGGTATTATCAATCTCGTCACAGTCAATTCATCAGATGCAGATGTTACAGGTTTCACACTCAAAGACTTGAAAGTAAATGGCGAAGCCATTAAAGGCGAAATCAACGGTAACAGCATTCAGGTAGACGCAACAGAATTGGAGAAGATTCTCTGCAGCCAGAACAAATCACGCGCAAGCGTTGCTCGTGACATCAACGTTGAGTCTAAGGTTTCTGTCAACTTGGCATCAGGTGATGCCGTTGCCATCAATACCGTAGGTACGACTACAGCCAAACTTAAGCCATCCCCAACTCCTGCTATTGATGAGAAAGGTTACTACATGCTCGGTGAAGTTAATGGCAATGGATGGAAGCCAACAAAACCTGTATGGATGAACAAAGTGTCTGATGGTGTTTACCAGCTCAAGGTCACCACAGAGAAAGATAAGAACTATTTTAAGTTCTACGAAGGTAGCAAGTGGGATGAAACCGGCAACTGGGATGTTATCAACACAGGTGTCTTGGGTTGCGAGAAAGACGGTAGCGAAGATGCTTCTGGTACAATCTATTATACTGGCGACAGCTGGGGTACTCCACAGACAATGGTTATCGCAGGTACGGGTACATGGATTGTAACTCTCGACATGAACAATCTGTCTTACTCTGTAGGCAAGCCTATCCTCTATATGGCAGGTGATGCTAATGGATGGGCTACAAATGACTACCTCGCAGGTGAGGATGGTGTACACTTTACTGGTTTCATGTTCTTGAACCAGAATGGTTTCAAGTTCTGTACTCAGCCAGAGTGGAAGGGCACCAACTATGGCGCGAACTTCGACACAGCTCCTGATGCAGCCAACATCACTATGACAGAAGAAGCCGGTTACTACAAGGTAGATGTTGATTTGGGAAGCAAGAGCTATGTTCTGACTCCTATCACAACTATCGGTATCATTGGTAGCGCATCACCTAATGGTTGGGATTCTGACGTAGATATGACATATGTTCCTTACAATGCAGAAACCAAAGAACTTGGCTACTGGGAAATCAAGGACGTAACATTTACATCTGGCGAAATCAAGTTCCGTGCCAACGATGACTGGGCAATCAACTGGGGTGGCGATACAAATGCTCTCACCCAAGGCGGTGATAATATCTCTGTAGAAGCTGGCACCTACGACATCAAGCTCTATGCATGGGCTAATGGCTATGCAAAGTGTGAACTGATCAAGAAGTAAGTATCTGTTTCATCATAACAAACACATCATAATAATAGGCGACTCTCCATTCGAGAGCCGCCTATTTTCGTTTCATCCTCCAGTATTTCAACGTAAGCCATCGGCAGAAAGAACTATATGTTCTGTGGAAACCACGATGGGGCTGAGCAGCGGGTGCAAAGGTACTACTTATTTGAATCCACCAATTTTTAGGGGGATAAATTTGCAGAAAATATTTAAGGTGAATCATAAATCTCCTTTCACGGAATGTGGATTGTATTGAAAATAAGAGAGTTAAGTATGAAAGGAAAAATCGGTTCAGGGGAGATTGTCCATGGATAGACAATCTCTTCTGAACCATTTATGTCATTTTTTGGGAACTAGAAAATGGGAAAGTGACGAAAAGTGGTAAAACTACCACTTTTTGCTTGTAAATCATGGTAAAAGCCTTCGTTTGAGCCTTTTTAGTGACGAAAAACGGTAAGTTTACCACTTTTTGATAATAAAGTTGCGCATTCTTAGATATTTTTTGTATCTTTGCAGTGACGAAAAGTGGTAATGTTGCCACTTTTTGATAATATAGTATAATTATGGATATTAAAAGACAACAATATTTAGACCAACTTATCGCAAGCCAAAGGAATGGCTTGATTAAGATTATTACAGGTATCAGAAGATGTGGAAAGTCATATCTTCTGTTCAAGTTATTTCATGAGTATCTAAATTCGCAAGGGATTTCAGATGACCATATCATAGAGGTTGCCCTCGATGATCGTACCAATAAGGAACTGCGTGATCCTGATAATCTGTTGAAATACATCAAGGAGCAGATAACAGACAAAAATCTCTACTACATCATGCTTGATGAGGTACAGATGGTAGATGAGTTTACAGATGTATTGAATAGCTTGCTGCATATATCAAATGCAGATGTATATGTTACAGGCAGCAACTCGCATTTTCTATCGACGGATGTAGTGACAGAGTTCCGTGGTAGAGGTGATGAGATACATTTATTTCCATTGTCATTCTCTGAATACTGTGAAGGATATAAAGGGACAATAGACAATGCATGGAAAGATTATTATACATACGGAGGGCTTCCTCTTATTTTGACGCTTGATACAGATAAGAAAAAAGAAGATTATCTGAATAACTTGTATAAGAGTGTGTATCTCGTAGATGTGTTGGAACGCCATAAGATAAAAAACATGGGAGAGTTTGATGAATTGCTGCGAATTATCGCCTCTTCCATTGGTGCTCCATGCAATCCAACGAAGCTTGCCAATACATTCAAGAGTGTCAAGAATGTGGCCATTCATCATCAGACGATAAACAAGTATCTAGGTTTTTTAGAAGATGCGTTTCTTGTGGAAAAGTCCATCAGATATAATATCAAGGGGAAGAAGTATATCAACACCTTGGCAAAATATTACTTTTCGGATCTTGGAATCAGAAACGCTCTCTTAGGCTTTCGCCAGCAAGAAGAGACACATATCATGGAGAATATCATATACAATGAATTGCGTACGAGAGGATATCATGTAGATGTGGGTATGGTGGAAGTCAGAGAGCCAGACAAAAGTGGCAAGTTGTTCAGAAAGCAGTTGGAGGTGGATTTTGTGGTGAATCAAGGAAGTCAGCGATATTACATTCAGTCAGCTTTCGCCATGCCAACATTAGAAAAAGAGGCGCAGGAATCGGCATCACTATTGAGAATTAAGGACTCTTTCAAGAAAATAATCATTGTGAAAGATGATATCAAGCCCAAGAGAAATGAAGATGGCATCCTTACAATCGGGCTGAAAGACTTCTTGTTAGACAAAAACAGTTTAAATTATTAATGCTCAAAATATAGAAAAGTGCCATTCTTCAGGAATGAACTAATGTATATAACTCAAAAAGCGATTACCAAGAATGGAAAGAAAAAGGCTCAGGGGAGATTGTCTTATCCACGGACAATCTCCCCTGAGCCGAAAAATCTCTTTATTTTGAGATGGTAATTGATGGCTAAGCTTAAATATGGCGATGTACCTTGCTCCAATAGGGAATAGTGGGTGTTTTGATAATGAATAGTGGGTGTCTTTGTTATGAATGCTGGGATAAAGGATAGTAACCAGAAGGATGAGGGATAGATATTGGCAGGAGAAAAGGGGTGAGTTATCGGCTGGACGACTAAGTTCGTCTATATGGATGACTCGGGTCATCTATATGGCTCACTACCGTCATCTATATGGATGACCCGGGTCATCCGATACAAAGAAGCCTTTTCTATTCCTTTTGTGATAGTTGCCTTCTCCCTTAGACTAAGTTGCTTTCTCCTTATATGAATAGTTCTTTCTGCTAATTATTATTGTTGTTTCAGTGAATTCTCCTTTCACACTTAAGTAACTGATTATAAGTATATTCTGATGATTGTGAAAGGAGAATGAAATTTTAATTGTTATTTTTGAGAAGCTATTTCTGAAGGTAACTTTATGTTGAAACCCTCATTTTCATTATCATCATCCCTACATTTTTCCCAAAAACCTTGGAAGTTACGAGGAAAAGTCGTATCTTTGCAGAAGAAAAGCTGCACTCGGCAAATTGAAAGCAAGCTTTCTTTGCGCTCGTTTGCATTTTCTTTGCAGATTGAAGCTAACAATCTTCTATATGAAACAAGAAATTGAACAAAAAGAATTAGGCATGGGAAACTTCCAAGGTTATCCATCTTTGTTGAGACAAATCAAGCATCGTGTTTCTTTTGCCCAACAGAAAGCCATGTACGCAGCAAACGAGGAGTTGCTCCGTATGAATTGGGACATCGGTGAAATGCTTACCAAAAGCCAAGAGACTGATGGTTGGGGCAAGAAGACTCTACAGCGCCTAGCTATAGATCTAAAGAATGAGTATCCTGAGAGGAAAGGATTCTCCGTAAGAAACATGCAGTGCATGATGCAGTTCTATAATGAGTACAACAAGGAGTTGACCATGGCTAAAGTTAGAAATATCCCAATTACGCAATCAATGATTGCGCAATTAGGAAACGCCCCGATCGAGCTACCTATCAAGCACTTATCTTGGACTCACAATATCATTCTCATACAGCAAGTAAAAAATATTCAAGCAAGATATTGGTACATGATACAATGCATTATAGGGCATTGGCAGACAAGATACTTAACAGAAGCCATCAAGCTCGATTATTATGGTAAGCATGGCGCTCTCGCCAATAACTTCGACACAACGCTCCCTGCTACAGAAGCACTAGAGGTAAAAGCATTATTGAAAGACCCTTATATTTTCGACATGCTCACTTTCACCGACCAATATGACGAAAGAGACATCGAGATTGGGCTCATCAAACATATCGAAAAATTCTTGGTCGAAATGGGAGCTGGCTTCGCTTTTATGGGAAGACAATATCACATTGAGGTCTCAGGTGATGACTATTATATCGATATGCTGATGTATAACACCTTTTTGCACAGGTATTTAGTTATAGAATTGAAAGCCACTGACTTCATGCCCGAATACATCGGTAAACTCAATTTCTATTGCTCTGCCATAGATGACACGCTTTGCAGAGAAGGCGACAACAAGACTATCGGCTTGCTTCTCTGCAAGACCAAAGACAGAATAAAAGCAGAATATGCACTTCGTGATATACAGAAGCCAATTGGTGTATCTGACTATGAATTAGGTCAAGCTCTGCCGAAAGATTTTCGCAGTAGCCTTCCTTCCATTGAAGAAATCGAAAAGGGACTCAACGAATGGAATCAAGAATAATATTCAATAGGCGGCTCTCAATTCCGAGATCCGCCTATTTTTTCTTTATCATCATCCCTACATTTTTCCCCAAAACCTTGGAAGTTACGAGGAAAAGTCGTATCTTTGCAGAAGAAAAGCTGCACTCGGCAAATTGAAAGCAAGCTTTCTTTGCACTCGTTTGCATTTTCTTTGCGGCAAATTAGAAATAACATTAAAGTAAAGCAATATGGATGTAGCTATAAATAATACAACAACAACTATAACTGTTCCGCAAGTTGACTTCAACTTATTAAAGGAACTGGCAAAGAAGTTTGGCTGGGTTATTCAAACCGAAAAGAAAAGTGGAATTGAAGAAGCCCTAGAAGATGTAAAAGCTGGCAGAGTATATCATGCAAAAGATGCTCACGACTTAATCAAACAGTGCTTAGAATGAAATACTCTATTGGCATTACAAACTCTCAACAATAGAACCCATAGCGATTTTTTAGCCACAAATAACTTTACAAGTTAAATACGGTGAAAAAATCTCTTAAGGGAAGATTTTATTTCCCTTAAGGAAAAAAACATTTTCCCTTAAGGAAAAAAATAAATATCCTTAAGGGAAAATTTTCAATCTCTTCTTTCCCCATTTTCCGGGAGTTTCTCCTCGATTGTCTCTTTTAGGAATATTATTTACATATCGTAATCTATATGCCAGCAGAATGATAGAAGACCTATGATGTGATTCCCCCTCTCACCAGCCACTTCGCAAAGAAGCGGTCGCTTACTAATCGGTTGCTAACGCAGATACAGATGCAAACGTTTGCGCATTTCTTTTGCTCAATTTACACCAGTTGGAGAAACAACTCACCGATTTTCATCGTAACTTTGCAACAGTTATCAAAGCAACAACTCTAACTGAATAAATATGAAGAAAATCTACTTAACACTCGTTGCCCTACTGGCAACCATCAATATGTTCGCACAGGGTTGGCCTGCCAACTATAGCGGCGTGATGCTGCAGGGATTCTACTGGGATTCCTTCAGCGAATCCAAATGGACCAAGCTAGAAGCGCAGGCTCCGGAACTGGGTCAGTACTTCAACCTCGTATGGATTCCACAGAGCGCCTACTGCGGCAACAAGTCAATGGGTTACGACGACCTCTACTGGTTTTCCGACTACGAAAGTTCTTTCGGAAGTGAAAGCGAACTCCGCTCTCTCATCAAGACCTTCAAGAATAACGGCATCGGAACCATCGCCGACGTGGTGATCAATCACCGCAAGAACGTATCAACCTGGTTTGACTTCCCGGTAGAAAACTACAAGGGAGTGACCTACGAGATGAAATCTACCGATATCTGCGCCAACGATGATGGCGGTAAGACCAAGAAAGAGGCAGACAAGCAAGGCGTAAAGCTCAGCAGCAATAATGACACGGGCGACGACTGGGACGGAATGCGCGACCTCGACCACAGCAGCGAGAATGTGCAGACCATCGTAAAGGCTTATCTCGATATGCTCCTCAACGACTTCGGCTATGCCGGATTCCGCTATGATATGGTGAAAGGATACAGCGGAAAGTTTACTGGTATCTACAATACCGCTACCAAGCCTTCCTATTCCGTAGGAGAATATTGGGATGGTGATGTCAGCAAGGTGAAGAACTGGCTCGAAAGCACCAAGGTGAACGAAGAGATTACCAGTGCTGTCTTCGACTACCCTATCCGCTACGTGGTACGCGATGCCATCAATGGCAAATGGTCAAACGTAAAGACAGATGGTCTGGCCAACGATCCAGCTTACAAGCAGTATGCCATCACCTTCGTAGAGAATCACGATACAGAATACCGCTCATCCAGCGAACAGCAGGACCCTATCCGCAAGGATACCCTGGCAGCCAATGCATACATCCTGGCATCTTGCGGTACCCCATGCGTATTCTACAAGCACTGGATTGACTGCAAGCAGGATATCAAGGCGATGATCAATGTCCGTCAACTGGCTGGCATCACCAATACCAGCAATACTACCTTCAATGCTTATAAGGGCGAGGGATATAATGGTATTATGACCACCGGCACAAAGACTTCGCTCCTTGCCATCGTGGGCCCTAACGCCAACAAGTTTGAAGTGTCTAACGCATACGCTGAAATTCTCAACGGCTATCACTATCGCTATTTCATGTCCAAGAAGGCAAACGTGGCTTGGGTTAATCTGGCATCAGGCGAATACGAGGGTGCACAGAAAGCAAAGCTCGTGGCAGTAAGCAACGCAGACGATGCCCAATTGGTTTATACAACTGATGGCACCGAACCTACAGCCAGCAGCAAGAAGGCAAAAAGCGGCGAAGAACTGGAGATTCCTTTCGGCGAGACAACCCTGAAGGTGGGCTTACTGGTAGATGGCGTTGTGAGCGGCGTGCTGACCCGTACTTACAAGGTAGAAAAGCCTGCAGACTTCGACCCATACGATATCACCGTATATGCCAACGCAGACCAGGTAGGATGGAAAGATGGCTTCAACTTCTGGGCTTGGTGCGAGAAACCAGATGAGAATCTGACCGCCACTAATAAATGGCCTGGCGACAAGGTTACCCAGTGCAAGGAGATCGAAGGAAAGAAATGGTATTATCAGACTTACAAGATCAAGAGCAAGGACTATAAGGTTTCATTCGTATTCAGTACAGGTACCGGAACTCCACAGACCGTAGATTTTACGGATATCAACAAGGATACCTACCTGGAGGTTCTGAATGAGAAGAACAATGAAGGTCACTATAAGATCAAGGATGTAACTGCCGATATGCCAACAACAGGCATCACCGATGCACCGGTCATCGACAAGACAACAAGCACCAACAATGCCTGGTACACCCTGGATGGAATGAAGATGAATCAGAAGCCACAGCAAACTGGCATCTATATTCATCAGGGCAAGAAGATCGTTATCAGATAAAGTCGTTCAAGACTTTGTAAAATATAAGATATAGGTTTCAAAAAGGTTTAGATTTATTTTATAAAAGGTTTAAGATTGTTGATGAAAGATGTAGGTTCTAGTTTGAATAAGGTTTAAAGATTGTAGGGTATAGTTTTGGTTTGAATAAGGTTTAAGATTGTTGATAACAAGGTTTAGATTATTTAAAAACATAGGTTTAGTTTTCAGGGTAAACATCAAAAAGAAACGCCTGGCGTAGCAATTCTGAAAAAGCTACACCAGGCGTTATTCTTTTTATATTACTATCTCTGCCTCTGATCTGCTCCCCACATCAGCTTTTCTCTCAGCGTAGAGAAATATCGCTGGTTGCGCTGCTTCACAATCTTGATAGAGTGAGGCGCCTTGCGGATAATCAGGCGGGTCTGCTCGGTCATGCGTTCGCTTCTGCCATCAATCGCCACGAGATAATTATGGCTTCGGCTCTCCACATCCAGCACGATCTCTGCCGTATCATTGATTACGATAGGGCGGATGTTCAAGCTATGAGGTGCCACAGGAGTAAGACAGAGACTGCCACTCTGCGGAATGATGATAGGTCCGCCATTAGAGAGATTATAAGCCGTAGAACCCGTAGGCGTGGTCACGATAAGACCATCCGCCTGATAGGTAACCAGAAACTCGCCATCCACCTGCGTGCGGATGGATATCATCGAAGCATCATCACGTTTCAGCACAGCGATGTCATTCAGGGCAAAAGGATAGCCCGCCAAGATGCCGCCCTCTGCCTTCACCTCGATGATGGCATGTTCCTCTATCCTGCATTCGCCGGCATAGAGACTATCCAGCGCTGAATCTATCTCGCCAGGCAGCACATCGGCAAGGAATCCCAATCGGCCCATATTCACGCCGAGGATAGGCGTTCCCTTGGCTCCCACACGGCTCGCCGCCTTGAGGAAGGTACCGTCACCACCCATCGAAATAACATAATCTACATCAAAATTGTAATCCTCGAATACACCTGCTGCCTGCACTTCAAGGTGCTCCACCTTGGTAAGAAAGTCGTAGAAGAGACTTTCGATATACACTTCAGCCTCTCTTTTCTCCAGATAAGAGAGGATTCGCATGATGGAAGCACTCTTCTTGGCCTGATATTCATTGCCAAATATAGCAAATTTCAAATGTTGTTGTGCCATTATTTTGTTATTTCAATTATTATTCTTACATTTGCAGTTGCAAAAATAGCATTAATTATTGAATTACGCAATAAAAAAGATAAAATTATGGCTAAGGTATATGAATTTCTTGCCAACGGCTTCGAGGAAATCGAAGGATTGGCTCCTGTTGACATCCTGCGCAGAGGTGGCGTGGATATCAAGACAGTAAGTGTCACCGGAACTGAATGGGTAGAGACTTCCCACGGCATCACCATCAAGGCTGACCTCAAGTTTGAGGACATCCAGAGTTTCGAGGATGCCGATATGCTCCTCCTGCCTGGCGGAATGCCTGGCAGCAGTCATCTCAACGAGCACGAGGGTGTACGCCAGGCTCTCATCGCCCAGCACAAGGCAGGCAAGCGAATCGGTGCCATCTGCGCTGCCCCTATGGTTCTGGCAAGCACCAGTATCCTCGATGGCAAGAAGGCAACCTGCTATCCTGGATTCGAGCAGTATTTCAGCGACAGTACCGAATATACCGCTACCCTCTTCCAGGAGGATGGCAACGTGATAACAGGCGAAGGTCCTGCAGCTACCCTCCCATACGCCTACAAGATACTGAGCTACTTCGCAGGCGATGGCATCACTGGCGAATTGCAGAAGGGCATGATGTACACCCACCTGATGGAAAGCAAGTAAAAGAACAAAAAACAAGAAATATGGATTATGTAATCATAGTAGCCGGAGGCAAGGGCCTCCGCATGGGAAGCGAGATTCCCAAGCAGTTTTTGCCAGTAGCTGGCAAGCCTATCCTGATGCGCACCATCGAGCGCTTCTACGAGTACAGCCCAGAGTTGAACATCATCCTGGTGCTCCCGGAAAGCCAGCAGGAATACTGGCACCAGCTCTGCCAGGAGCATCATTTCAGCATCAAGCATCAGATTGCCAATGGCGGCGATACCCGCTTCCAGTCATCCAAGAACGGACTGGCGCTGGTTCCTGATACCGAAGACGGCGTGGTAGGTTTCCACGATGGCGTGCGCCCTTTCGTATCTACAGAGGTAATCAATGAATGCTACGAGACGGCACGCGAGGAGTATGCAGCCATCCCGGTATATGCCGTTACCGATACCCTGCGCTACATCGACCAGCACGGAGGCGGAAAGAATGTACTCCGCAGCGACTACCGTGTGGTTCAGACTCCCCAGACCTTCGACATCGGTCTAGCCAAGCAGGCATTCAACCAGGAGTACAAGGAGCAGTTCACCGATGATGCATCGGTAGTAGAGAGCCTCGGCTGCCAGGTGGCAATGGTAGATGGCAATCGTGAGAACATCAAGATTACCACCCCCTTCGACATCAAGATTGCCGAAGCCCTCCTGAATCAATAGCCCGCCAGCGCAAGCCCGCTATCAGCAAGCTAGCCCCCCGTTCCAGGCGATTCCATCGCCTGTCCCCCATATCAAAACCATCACAAACATGAGCAGTATTCTAGATCAAGACATCCAATTCCTACCTAGCGTAGGCACCAAGACGAAAGAGATTCTGAGCAAAGAGCTCGGCATCCGCTCGTATGGTGACCTGCTGGAATACTACCCCTACAAATACGTAGATCGCTCAAAAATCTTCCATATCAGCGAGTTAACTTCAGATATGCCCTTCGTACAGCTTAAGGGCAAGATCCTGAGCTACGAGGAAGTCGATATCGGCAAGCGCAACAAGATGCTCGTGGCGCATTTCTCCGATGGCTACGGCGTGGTAGATCTGGTATGGTTCCGCAGCGCCCAGTACATCATCAAGAGCTACAAGATAGGCACCGAATACATCGTCTTCGGCAAGCCGTCCGCCTATAACGGCAGATTCCAGTTTGCCCATCCCGACATAGATGATGCAAGCAAGCTGCAGATTTCCGAGATGGGAATGCAGCCCTTCTACGGGTTGACAGAAAACATGAAGAAGCGCGGTTATACCTCACGAAGCATCGAAAGGATAACCCGCAACCTGGTCAGCATTCTCCCACCTCTGCCCGAAACGCTCCCCGACTTCATCGTCAACCGCCTGCATCTCGTATCCCGCGATGCCGCCCTCCGGATGATCCACTATCCCCATTCCCACCAGGAAATGCAGAAGGCGCAGGTTAGACTGAAGTTCGAGGAGCTGTTCTACGTGCAGCTTAATATATTAAGGTACGCGAGCGACCAGCGACGAAAATACCGCGGCTACATCTTCAACCGCATCGGAGACATCTTCAACGGCTTCTACGCCCATCATCTTCCGTTCGAACTCACGGGTGCCCAGAAACGGGTGATGCACGAGATCAGGGCCGATATGTGCAGCGGCAGACAGATGAACCGGCTCCTTCAGGGCGACGTAGGTTCGGGCAAGACGCTCGTAGCCCTGATGACTATGCTCATCGCTCTGGACAACGGCTATCAAGCCTGTCTGATGGCACCTACCGAAATCCTCGCAGAGCAGCATCTGCAGACTATCCGCGATTTCCTGCAGGGCATGGACATCCGGGTGGAACTCCTCACCGGCATCGTCAAGGGCAAGAAACGGAAGGAGATACTCGACGGACTTGCCACCGGCGATATCCAGATACTGATAGGCACGCATGCCGTGATAGAAGACCCTGTGGCTTTCCATCGCCTTGGCGTAGCGGTAATCGACGAGCAGCACCGGTTTGGAGTGGCGCAGAGAGCCAAGCTCTGGGCGAAGAGCGAGAATCCGCCCCATGTGCTGGTGATGACCGCCACCCCTATCCCCCGCACGCTGGCGATGACCATCTATGGCGATCTGGACGTGAGCGTAATAGACGAGTTGCCGCCTGGCAGAAAACCGATTCAGACACTGCATAAGTTTGATAATCAGCTCACCAGTCTCTATCAGAGCATCCGCCGGCAGATTAATCTGGGCAGACAGGTCTATATCGTCTTCCCGCTGATCAAGGAGAACGAAAAGATAGACCTGAAGAATCTGGAAGAAGGTTATGAGACGCTGAAGCAGGCTTTTCCGGAGTTCCGCCTGAGCAAGATTCACGGCAGGATGAAATCTGCCGAAAAAGAAGCTGAGATGGAGCAGTTTGTGAAGGGAAAGACCCAGATTCTCGTTGCCACCACCGTGATAGAGGTAGGCGTGAATGTGCCGAACGCCTCGGTGATGGTAATCCTGGATGCCCAACGCTTCGGACTCTCGCAGCTGCATCAGCTCAGAGGACGAGTGGGACGTGGCTGCGACCAGAGCTACTGCATCCTGGTAACCGGTTACAAACTTTCAGAAGAAACCCGCAAGCGAATAGACATCATGTGTGATACCAACGATGGATTCCGCATAGCCGAAGCCGACCTGAAGCTCCGTGGTCCGGGCGACCTGGAGGGCACCCAGCAGAGCGGAATGGCATTCGACCTGAAAATAGCGAATATAGCCCGAGACGGCCAACTGGTGCAGCTAGCCCGTACCGAGGCCCAGGCCATCATCGATGCCGATCCACAATGCGAGCATCCTCAGAATTCTCTTCTCTGGAACCGGCTCCGGGAGCTCAAGAAAACCCATATCAATTGGGCAGCCATCAGCTAGCAGAAAAAGATCAAAAAATAAAAAAGCAAAGAAATGGATAAAAGACGCAAACCAGCCATCCGGGAGCCTCGTCCCCACCTCACCATGGAGGAGATGAGATCCTATCTCACATCCCTAAAGAAAATAGAAAGCGTAACGGGCATCCGCTACATCAAGCTCCACGTTACCGCCAAGATGATTATAGGTATCCGCGAAGCATCGGGCAAGGAATTCACCATCAATCTCGATGATCTTTTCCGTGCCTACAACGAGTGCCTGCGCTTTACAAGCCCAGAAGTCAAGAAGTACATCTTCATGGGCCATTCACCCGCCGTGGCGCTGCTCAGAAGACTGCAAAACCGGCAACCTGTTGATACAGAATCTTTCCACGAAGAAGAAAAGAAATGAAAAGGTGCTCCGGAAAGCCTATTTGTCAAAAATATAAAAAAGAAAATCCTAACAAAGGTTAAAAACAAAAAGTCAGCGTTAAATATCAAGCAGATAGCGTTAACAACCTTGGTTTTTTGGAATATTCTTGTTATATTTGCAACGTCTATATAACAAAATCACATCTTAAGGCACTTGCTTTAGTGGTTTTGGCAGGATTTTTTGCTATATTACGTTCTGCACTTATTGACACAATGGACCTAAAAAAGAAAATAGAATTTAAAAGTAGTATGAGTTTTAGAAAGCAAATAAAGAAAATTTCGGTCGTGGCATTGTTGGCGTTAACAACTGTACCCGTTTGCGGTCAGGACTTATTAGCCAGACAAGCTCCAGTTGACCATCGAATGAAATCATTGGATACTCTCGCAGTATCGCATTATCGACTGATGGAAGATCGAGAAAACCCTTCTGCAGAACTGTATGAGGATTTCTCCAACAAGTATGCCCACAAGGCAACCACATTGCCTGAGCGCTACCGTATCGACCTCCGTCACTTCTGTATGCCAACTTCTAGTCGTGTTGTCACAAGTAACTTCGGTTACCGTGCTAGCTTTGGCCGCCAACATAAAGGTATGGACATCAAGGTTTATATTGGCGACTCAATCCACGCAGCCTTCTCAGGCAAAGTTCGCATAGTAAGATACGACCGTGGTGGTTATGGTAAGTTCATCGTAATCCGTCACAACAATGGCTTGGAGACCATCTATGGCCATCTCTCTGAGCAGCTCGTTTCAGAGAACCAGGAAGTAAGAGCCGGAGAAGTAATCGGCTTGGGTGGTAATACAGGTAGAAGTACAGGTTCTCACCTCCACTTCGAGACTCGTCTCTGCGGTGTAGCCCTGAACCCAGCCCTGTTCTTCGACTTCCGCAACCAGGACGTTACCGGTGACTTCTACAATTTCAACCGTGATACTTACGAAAGCGAGTATGCTGAGGCAAATGCAGCCCGTGGCAAGATTGGCAACGGCGGCTATACCCGAGAGCAGGTAAACGGTGGCGAAGTGGGCAGATATACCACAAGCGCATCTGGCGAGAAGCTTTACCACAAGGTAAAGGCTGGCGAGACTTTGACGAGCATTGCTGAAAAACGTGGCGTTAGCGTAGAGCAGATTTGCCGCCTCAATGGCTATCGCAAGGATAAGAAGCTGTCTCCAGGACAGATTATCCGCTACTCTTAAATTACCAGTAAGTTATAATATACAAACAAAAAAAGAGATAAGCATCACGAAGTGCTTATCTCTTTTTTTTGTCTGTATCTATTATATTCTCCAGCGGCCATTACATCAAGCCGAAGAATCGCAATACATCGTTCAGATTCGCTACAACAAGCAGCAGCAGGAGGATTCCGAATCCTACGTACTCTGCACGTTCCATGAACTTATCGCCAGGCTTACGACCCGTAATTACCTCGTAGAGGAGGAAGAAAACATGACCACCATCCAATGCCGGGATAGGCAGGATATTCATGAATGCCAGAATAATGCTCAGGAATGCTGTCATCATCCAGAAGGCGTGCCAATCCCACATAGAAGGGAAGAGGCTACCCAGGGCTCCGAAACCGCCCAGACTCTTGGCGCCCTCCTTGGTGAATACATATTTCATATCGCCTACATAACCCGAAAGCACATTCCAGCCATACTTCACACCAGCTGGGAAACTCTGGAAGAAGCCATAACTGATATGGGTTACCTTGTAATCGAGCATCACAGGATGATTATAGAAGCCGAACTTCACACCCTCATCGCCTGACTGAAGCAATACGCTGTTCTTCAGGGTATCGCCAGAAGCCTTCACATACTCAACACTGGCTGTGAGTGCCTTCACGCTGTCCTGATGAGAGGTAGCAGCGGTAAGCATATCGTTCACACGGCCCATCTCCAACTGGAAATCGTTGAAAGACTCCACTTTCTTGCCGTTTACGGTCAGGACCTTGTCACCCTTCACCAATCCCAGTTTGCTGGCAGGCGAATCCTTCATCACACTGTCTATCTGCAATGGGATATACACCTCAACGAATCGAGGGCTCTCCTTGATCATGCTCAGCATATCAAGATCGCCAGGCAGATTCAAGCTCATCGGCTTGCCGCCACGGATGATATTCACACGGGTGGCTGTAGAGAGATCGCGATACATATCGCCATCATAGGTCTTGAACTCGCCCTTGTCGGTACCAACCAGGATATCGTGATCCTGGAAGCCCAAAGCCTTGGCCTCTGTATTGAACTTCATTCCCTGGGTCATGTGCTTGGTAGCCACATAGTCGTCACCCCAATGGAAAAGAATCATGGAATAGATGAAGAGCGCCAGCAAAAAGTTGACCAGCACACCACCTATCATGATCAGCATTCGCTGCCAGGCAGGTTTGCTTCGGAACTCGTATGGCTGCATAGGCTGCTTGAGCTGCTCGGTATCGAAACTCTCATCTATCATACCCGAAATCTTGCAATATCCGCCCAATGGTAGCCATCCCAAACCATAAGTGGTATCAGAGTTCTTTGGCTTGAACTCGAAAAGGTGGAACCATGGATCGAAGAACAGATAGAACTTCTCCACTCTTACGCCAAAGAGCTTGGAGAAGAAAAAGTGTCCGCCCTCATGGAGCAGCACCAGGATGGAAAGCGATAGCATCAACTGCAACGCTTTGATCAAAAATACTTCCATTTATTTACTTTGAACTGTGAACCTTGAACTTTGAACTTGATGATTAGTCCTATATTCTGCGTTCATTTTTAACTATTAACTATTAATTATTAACCATTAACTTTCATCAACTCTGCGGCAATACGGCGCGCCTCGGCATCAGTCTGCAGATAGACATCAAGATCAGGATTGCTGTCGAAAGTGGCCTTTGCCATCGTCTTCTCGATGATATCCGCCATCTGCAGGAAACCGCATTCGCCCTTGCGGAAGCCGGCATTCACAATCTCATTGGCTGCATTCACGATGCACGACATATTGCCACCCTTCTTGATGGCATCAAAGGCAAGCTGCAGACACTTGAACTTCTTGTAATCAGGCTCAAAGAACTGCAAGTCTTGAGCCTTGAAGAGGTCGAGACGATCGCCATTGAGATGCAGGCGCTGTGGGAAGGAGAAGGCATACTGGATAGGCAGACGCATATCCGGCACACCCAACTGAGCCTTCACGGCACCATCAGCAAACTGTACGGCACTGTGTACGATGCTCTGTGGATGAATCAGCACCTGAATCTTCTCGGCAGGAACGCCGAAGAGCCACTTAGCCTCTGTCACTTCGAAACCCTTGTTCATCAATGACGCAGAATCGATGGTAATCTTGGCGCCCATATCCCAGGTAGGATGCTTCAGCGCATCGGCAGCGGTAACCTTCTCCAGCTGCTCGTGGGTAAAGTTGCGGAAAGGACCGCCAGAGCAGGTAAGGAGGAGCTTCTCTACCTCGTTATCGCCCTCGCCCACCAGACTCTGGAAGATGGCGCTATGCTCGCTATCCACAGGAAGGATAGGCACGTGATATTCCTGGGCAAGATTGCAGATCAGCTCACCTGCCACCACCAGGGTCTCCTTGTTGGCAAGACAGATCTTCTTGCGAGCCTTGATGGCATGGATGGTTGGCTCCAGACCGGAAAAACCTACCATGGATGCAAGCACCATATCAATAGGCTCTGCCTGCACGATATCGCAGAGCGCCTGGGCACCGGCATAGACCTTGATATCAGGTTCATCGCTGAGCAGATTCTTCAACTCGTCGTAATGCGCCTCATTGGCAACCACTACAGCAGCAGGATGGAACTTATGCGCCTGCTCGGCAAGCTCCTTCACCCTGTTATTGGCGGTAAGGCAATATACCTCGTAAAGGTCGCTGTGCTGCTCGATGACATCCAGCGCCTGTGTGCCAATACTTCCCGTAGAACCGAGAATACATATCTGTTGTTTCATTTTATTTAGAACTTTGAAATTTGAACTTCTTCACTCTTCACTTAACTTACAAATCGAGCAGCCCCTCTGGGATTGCCATTCTGATTTCCTTTTTTTCAGCACTCACCTCTTCTATCAAGTCGTTGCTGGCAGGAATCAGCAGGTCATCACCTTCGGGGGTTGTTACCTCGAAAAGGAGATTGAGCGTGGAATCATCTACACGATCCAGAGTTCCCACCACCTTTCCGGTTACGGCATCCACCAGCTGGAAGCCGATGATTTCTGCCCAGGTCATGTTCTCTCCATCGCTATCCGAGAGGTGGCGAGGGAAAAAGACCTCACATCCGGTATAGTTGCGCGCCTGCTCCTGCGTATCGATATCCTCGAACTTCACGAGCACATTCTCATCGTTCTTGAAGCGATACTCCTCCAGATAGAAAGGCACCAGGATGCCATCGATATCAAGAACAAGATATTCTGCATCCACACGGTCGAAGACATCATCGGTGATGGCAAAGGTTATCTCGCCCTTCACTCCATGAGGCTTGCCCAGCTTACCTATCTTATATACTTCGTCACGTCTTATCATAATTTACTTGGAACTTTGAATTTTGTTACACCTAGTCGCTGACACGGGTAATCTTGGCACCCAACTGGTTCAGGCGCTGCTCGATATCCTCGTAGCCACGGTCTATTTGGGCGATATTAGCAATACGGCTGGTGCCGTTGGCGCTCATCGCAGCAATCAGCAGGGCAATACCGGCACGGATATCCGGACTCGTCATTCTGCCCGGACGCAGCTTCAGCTTGTGATCATGACCTACCACCACTGCACGGTGAGGATCGCAGAGGATGATCTGCGCACCCATATCTATCAGTTTATCCACGAAGAAGAGACGGCTCTCGAACATCTTCTGATGGAAAAGCACACTTCCGCGAGCCTGGGTTGCCACCACGAGGAGCACCGACAGGAGGTCTGGCGTAAGTCCTGGCCATGGTGCATCTGCCAGGGTCATGATGGTGCCATCAATGAACGAGTCGATCACATAGTGCTTCTGTTCCGGAATGAAGAGGTCATCGCCCTCTACCTTCACCTTCACACCGAGTCGGCGGAAGGCATCAGGAATGATACCCAGGTCCTTCACCGACACATCCTTGATGCGGATGCCGGCTCCACACATGGCAGCCATACCGATGAAGGAACCCACCTCGATCATATCAGGCAGGATGCGATGCTCGGCGCCATGCAGCTTCTCCACACCCACGATGGTGAGCAGATTGCTGGCAATGCCACTGATCTGGGCACCCATAGAATTGAGCAGGTGACAGAGCTGCTGGATGTATGGTTCGCAGGCTGCATTATAGATGGTGGTGGTTCCCTTGGCAAGAACCGCCGCCATGATGATGTTGGCAGTACCGGTAACCGAAGCCTCATCAAGCAGCATATAGCATCCCTTCAGCTTCTTGGCCTGTATCTGATATACATTGCGCTCCTCATCGTGTACGAAGGTTGCACCCAGGTACTTGAATCCCAGGAAGTGGGTATCAAGACGGCGGCGGCCGATCTTATCGCCACCCGGCTTGGCGATGGTAGCCTTGCCGAATCTGCCGAGCAAGGGTCCGAACATCAGTACACTGCCACGCAGCGAAGAACACTTCTTCACGAACTCCAGACTGTCGAGATAATCCAGTTTCAGCTCATCACTCTGGAAGGTATAATCATGACGGCTGTTTCGGGTTACCTTCACACCGATTTCCTGGAGCAACTTGATCAGGTTGTTCACATCCAGGATGTCCGGCACATTGGTAATGCGCACGGGTTCATCGGTAAGAATGGTGGTACAGATCACCTGCAGCGCCTCATTCTTGGCTCCCTGCGGGGTGATGGTACCTTGGAGCGGATGACCGCCCTCTATGATGAAAGACTCCATAAGCTTGTCTAATTATTATAATCTAATTATCTAAATTACAAAAAGTGATTACTTTTTCTTCTTATTATTATTGTTATTGCTGCGAGCTGGGGTCTCCTTTACTTTCTCGAAGACGAAATGCTTGAGATCGAGTTTGATCTTGCCATCGGTAAATCTCGCCAGATCGGCAGCCACCTTCTGCTCATCGCAGGAACCATGACTCCACTGCATCAGGTTGCGATGCATCTGGTTGGCTGTCAGCTTCACCAGTTCATCTCTTTCCTTGCCCGGCTCCATGTGCTTCAGCTTCTCGAAGATTTCGAAAAGCATGGCACCATAATGGCGCACGGGAATACGCAGGTTAGGATATTCCACGGTTTCGGGTTTCTTGGCTATCTTTGCAGCATTGCTTACATCGAAAGGATAATCGATGTCGAGTTGGAAATTGCTCATGATGGCGAGATGATCCCAGAGTTTCTGCTCATGGTTTTCCAAGCCTCTGTTTTCCGGAAACATACGATCCATGATCTTGATGATAGACTCGGCACAGCGCTGGCGCTCCTTGCGGTCTTCCAACTCTACACAGTAATCCACCATCTGCTGAATCTCACGTCCGTATTCAGGCAGCACGAGCTTTTCTCGCGTTGTATTATAGTCTAATCCTATTTTATTCATATTTACTTGCTTGTTTCTTTTATTATTCAGAGGATAACCCCACTATTCAAATCTGCGGATGCTCCCGCCATCCATCTCTCCTAGATAAGCTTTTTAGGCATCTTTGCCACGAAATCCTTGAGATAGAATGGTACGAAGTAAGCCACATCCTCAAACTTGCCCTCTACGAATCTCTTCTCGGCAAGCGGTGCCATATTCTTGGCAAGCGGCTCGATGCCCTCCACGAGATGCGCATGAGGATGGTTGATGGTCTCCATACACTTGGCTGCACCGTTTCCGAAGAAATATACATGATGCCCGTCCAGATATTCCTTGTAGGTTTCAGCATCCACGATATCAGCCTGGATAGGGCGAACCACCTTCAGGGAGCGGTCGAGCACTTCGGCATACACCTCCATACGGCGCGCGTCGAGCATAGGTACGATGAGGGCATCTTCCTGTTCAGGATGTTCGCCAAGCAATACTGGCACAGCCATCAATTCGAGGGTTGGTACTGCGATGAGCTTCACCCCACGACCATAGCAGATGCCCTTAGCCATACTCACACCGATACGCAATCCGGTATAGGAGCCAGGACCACAACTTACAGCCACAGCCTCTAATGGAAGACCATGGGAATCGAGGAAATCAAGAGCCTCATCAACAAACACACCCAACTTAACTGCATGGTTAGGACCCGTGTGATCTTCCTGGTTGAAAATCACCTGTCCACTATCACTAATTGCCACTGAGCACACGTCCGTACTCGTCTCAATATTCAAAATACACGACATAATTAAAAAATATATTCTTAAATAAGTTGCAAATATACGCATTTTCTCGCTTTTTTTGTACTTTTGCAGAAATTTAACGTGAAAGATTATATGATACAGTCAATGACAGGCTTCGGAAAAGCTACCGCGGCCTACAAAACAAAGAAGATTAATGTAGAGATAAAGTCATTAAACAGCAAGAATCTTGACCTCTCTACACGTATCGCCCCTCTCTACAGAGAGAAGGAGATGGAGATTCGTCAGTATATAGCTAAGAGCCTGGAAAGAGGCAAGATTGACTTCTCCATCTGGATTGAGAAGGATGCAGCTACAGATGCTACTCCCATCAACAGTGCGCTTGTTCAGAATTATTATCAGCAGATCAAGAAAATATCTGCTGAAACAGGTATTCCTGAGCCTACCGATTGGTACAGCACCTTGTTGCGTCTTCCTGATGTAACAACCAAAACTGATGTGGAAGAATTAACCGACGAGGAGTGGGCGGTGGCAAAAAATGCAATTTGCGAGGCTATCGGCCATCTGAGCGACTTCCGCAAGCAGGAAGGAGCTGCCCTGCAGAAGAAATTCACCGAGAAAGTGGATAATATCCAGGCTCTCCTTGCCAGCATTGAACCATACGAGAAGGCACGCGTGGAGAAGATCCGCCAGAACATCGTAAACGGTCTGCAGCAGATTCCGAATGTGGATTATGACAAGAACCGTCTGGAGCAGGAGCTCATCTACTACATCGAGAAGCTCGACATCAGCGAGGAGAAGCAGCGCCTTGCCAACCACCTGAAGTATTTCCGCGAGACCATGAATGAGGAAGGTCATGGTGTGGGCAAGAAGCTCGGATTCATCGCCCAGGAAATGGGTCGCGAAATCAACACCACAGGTTCCAAGAGCAATCAGGCTGAAATGCAGAACATCGTGGTGAAGATGAAGGATGAGCTGGAACAGATTAAGGAACAAGTGCTGAATGCACTCTAAAGAAAAAAGGAAAAATGAAGAACGGATTATTGATTTTCAGCGCCCCATCGGGCAGCGGCAAGAGTACCATCGTCAACTGGTTGATGAAAGAGCACCCAGAGTTGAAGTTGGCTTTCTCTATCAGTTGTACCTCTCGTGCCCCTCGCGGCACAGAGCAGAATGGAGTAGAGTATTTCTTCCTGTCTCCAGAGGAATTCAAGTCCAAGATTGAGGCTGATGAGTTCCTGGAGTATGAGGAAGTTTACCAGGATAGATTCTACGGCACCTTGAAGTCGCAGGTAGAAAACCAGCTTGCCAAGGGCGAGTCTGTGATTTTCGACGTAGATGTAAAGGGTGGCGTCAATATCAAGAAGTTCTATGGCGAACGTGCCCTGAGCATCTTCGTGCAACCTCCTTCGGTAGAGGAACTGCGCCGCCGTCTGGTAGGCCGCAACACAGATGCCCCTGAGGTAATCGAGCAGCGCCTTGCCAAGGCTAGCTACGAGTTGACCTTCGCTCCTCAGTTCGACCACGTAGTCGTAAACGATGACTTGGAAAAAGCTCAGCAGGAGGTTTATCAGCTAGTAAAAGACTTTTTGAGCGAATAATTGAAATGAAAAAGGTAGGAATCTTCGGAGGCAGCTTCAACCCCATCCATACCGGCCACATCGCATTGGCGAAAAGCCTCTGCGAGAAGGCGGGACTGGACGAAGTGTGGTTCATGGTCTCCCCCATGAACCCATTCAAGAAAGCTACTACCGACCTGCTCGATGACCACCTGCGCCTGGAGATGGTAGAAAAGGCCCTGGAGAATGAACCCCAGCTGAAGGCATGCGACTATGAGTTCCGCCTGCCCAAGCCTTCCTATACCTGGCACACTCTGCAGGCCATCAGCAAGGATTATCCAGAATGTGAGTTTACATTATTAATAGGCGGCGACAACTGGGCAGCATTCGACAAGTGGTACCATCACGACGATATCCTTGCCCACTACCCTATCGTGGTCTATCCCCGCCAAGGCTCCTGCATAGGCGAAGTGCCTGCCGGTGTGACCATCGTAGAAACCCCGCTGCTCAACATCAGCAGCACGGAGATACGCGAATGCATCAAGACCGGAAAAAGCATCGAAGGTATGGTTCCCGAATGCATCGAGGACCTCGCCATCAAAAACTATCAGGCGCTCTTAGTCTAAAAGAGTGCCAAAACATCAATTCTCTAAAAATAGCAAACATCATCAATAGAAAGCTATGAGTTGGAAAGAAATCATCAAGAACTGTCTTAGTCTGGCATCAGCCCCTATCAGGCGCAATGCCAACTTCTTTGTGTCCATGTACATCCTGGGCATGGTTAGTTCACTCATCACGATTCCGAAGAACGGAACGCTCTACGAGAACATGTTCCTGGAGCTGTTCCTGGACCTCTATATCGTGAGCGCCATCCTCGCCGTATTCCCGAAGAAGGTGCGCAGGGGACTGCGTGCCATATTATACATTATATTATATGTCACGGCTGCCGCCGATACCTACTGCTTCGTGAATTTCGGTTCCACACTCAATCCTTCTATGCTGATGCTGGTGGGAGAAACCAACAGTTCCGAGGCAAGCAGCTTCCTCTCTGCCCTCATCTCTGTCGAAGTGCTCTTCAGCAGCGTAGGCTGGATTCTGCTCCTGGCGCTCCTGCAGATACTCATCGTCATCTTCCGAAAACGGCTCATCAAGATCTACGTCTTCCTCGTTACCGTACTCGAATTGGCATCGCTCAAGAAGCGACTGATGGCTATTCCGCGAATGACGGCAGCCATGCCAGCCACCTTCGGTATCCTCTGCCTGGCTATCCTCATCACTTCCATCTGCACCTCCTGGCACAACAAGGAGGCTTACCATAAGCTGATGTCGGGAAGAACCATCGGAGAGGTAGAGCACACCCTCACAGAGAAAGATCACGCCGTGCTCTATCTGCCAATCTACCGCCTCCAATTCAGCATCTATGCCAACCAGCTGGCAGCGCATCAGATTACCCAACTGATTCATGCAGCCCACGAGGTGAAGGTAGATAGCTGCAGCTTCCGCTCGCCAAACATCGTGCTGATCATCGGCGAAAGCTACGGTCGCCATCATTCACAGCAATATGGCTACTTCATGAAAACCACCCCAAACCAATCGGCGCTGGAGAAATCGAAGAAACTCACCAAGTTTACAGATGTCGTGACCTGCTGGAACCTCACCAGCTTCGTATTCAAGCACATGCTCTCTACCTATGTGGTAGGCGACAAGGGAGAATGGTGCGACTATCCGCTCTTCCCGGAGGTATTCCGCAAGGCAGGATACAACGTAACCTTCATCACCAACGAATTCCTGCCTCAGGCTAAGGAGGCGGTATATGACTTCAGCGGCGGCTTCTTCCTGAACAATCCGGAACTGAGCAAGCTGCAGTTCGACCACAGAAACACCCAGTTGCATGCACTGGACGATGGACTGCTGAAAGATTATGATGACAGTCTGAAACAATTCAAGACCGACCATAATCTTACCATTTTCCATCTGATGGGGCAGCACGTGAACTACAAGCTGCGCTATCGCCAGAACCAGGCTAAGTTCTGGGCAAGCAGCTACGAAGACAAGCGCCCAGAGCTGACCGATGCCCAGCGCAAGGTATTGAGTCATTACGACAACGCCACCCTCTACAACGACTCCATCGTGGCAGAGATCGTGAAACGATTCCAGAAGGAAGATGCCGTCATCATCTATGTGCCCGACCATGGCGAGGAGTGCTACGAGGAAAACCGTGGCTTCATCTGCCGCAACCACTCCGCCAACATCGACTGGAAACTGGCACACTATGAGTTTGAGATTCCTTTCTGGATCTACTGCTCAAAGAAATACATCCAGAAACACCGCGCCATCTACCGGCAGATACGTGCCACCAAGGACAAGCGGATGATGACGGATGCCCTGCCGCACCTGCTGCTGTATCTTGCCGGCATAGAGACTCCGACCTACAAGGATGAGAACAATATCCTGAGTCCGAAATACAACGAGATGCGCCCCCGCATCCTGAAGAACTCTGCCGACTACGACAAGCTGAGGGATGAATATTTCAAGACGCAGGCTAAGCAGGAAGAAAAGAAGCAAGACAAGAAAAAAGATAAGAAACAAGGTAAGAAACAAACAAAGAAAGGAGTCAGGAAATGAATCAGAACATACTTTCCAGAAGTGCATGCAATGCATTGAGAGGACTTGCCATCATCGGCATCTTCCTACACAACTATTGCCATTGGCTAGGTCCGATTGTCAAGGAGAATGAATATCAGTTCTTCCAGCACAACACCGACTGGCTGCTGCAGGTGATGGCGAATCCCGACATCAACCTGCCTGTCCATCTGCTGTCGTTCTTCGGTCATTACGGAGTGCCCGTATTCCTCTTCCTGAGTGCGTACGGACTGGTGATGAAGTATGAAGCCAAGCCTCATCTTTCTGCCGACCAGCAGGCTCAGATGTACAACATTTCGGGCAGGAAGCAATCCTGGAGCATCAGCTGGCGCGAACCTCTGCGCTTCATCCGCTATCACTATCTGAAGCTCTTCAAGATGATGATCGTGGGTTTCATCGCTTTCACGATGATAGACTACATCACTCCGGGTCCACGCCATTACGAGGTGCTGGGCATCGTATCGATGCTGGGTATGTTTAACAATGTATTGCCCAACCCCGACAACATCATCTGGCCAGGACCTTACTGGTTTTTCGGTCTGATGCTGCAGCTTTACATCGTATATCGACTGCTGCTCTATCGCCGGCATTGGGGATGGACGGTAGGCTTGATGCTTCTCTGCATCGGCATCCAGCTGCTGCTGGGCTTTGACAATCCCGAGAGCGAGGCGATGAACCGCTACCGCTATAATTTCATGGGCGGTATGCTGCCATTCGGTCTGGGCATTCTGTACGCCCGCTATGGCGAGAAGATTCTGATGACCTTCCATTCTCCTGTAACCAATATCTTCGGCTGCGTATTCTGCATCTCGCTGATCTACAGTCTGAGTCTCAATATGATAGGATGGACCTTCGTACCATTCTTCATCTGTCTGCTCAGTGTGCTTGTAGCCGATTTGTTGCAGGAGGTAAGTTGGCTGTCGGGCATCTACAAGGTTCTGGAATGGATGGGCGTCATCTCAGCCGCCCTCTTCGTCACCCATCCCATCACCCGCAAGATATTCATCCCCATCAGCCGTCATGGAGACATCTATGCCGGACTGCTGCTCTACATCATATCGAGCATCTGCCTGGCTTGGCTCTTCACCCAACTGATGAAGAAGATTCCAAACCCGAAATATTAAAAGAAAATCATGAAGATAAAAGATATAGAACTGGCGAATATCAGCAGATATCGCGGTGAATTGATGGGAGCCGCCATGCTCTTCATCATTCTCTTTCATGTAGCACTGCCTAGAGAGAACGCTTTCTTCGGATTGCGCCGCATGGGCAATGTAGGAGTAGATATGTTTCTGTTTCTCAGCGGCATCGGCCTGTGGTTTTCCTGGATGAAGAATCCTTCTGCCAAGCATTTCTTCATCCGCCGTTACCTGCGTATCTACCCGGCGTGGCTCATCATCGCCTGTCTCTACTACATTCCCCGATTCCGGGGAGGAGACCTCGAGGCGTGGATCAACCTGATAGGCGAGATTACCATCAACTGGAATTTCTGGCGATACGACGAGCTTACCTTCTGGTACATCCCAGCCACCATGATGCTCTATCTCTTCGCCCCTGCCTATATGGAACTCATCAAGCGCCACCCCATCTACAAATGGCTGCCGGTGGTGATGATCATGTGGTGCATCCTGGTGCAATACGTCACACCGATTCATCAAGCTGTAGGCCATCTGGAAATCTTCTGGAGCCGAGTACCTATCTTCTTCATCGGCATCAATATGGGCGAGATGGTGCGCCAGAAGCAGACGCTTGATGGTGCCAGCATCTGGATGATATGGCTGATGTTCCTGATGACGCTGCTCGCAAGCATCTTCCTGGAACAGGAGAAGCACGGCATGTTTCCGCTCTTCCTGGAGCGTATGCTTTACATCCCGCTCACCATCACGAGCATCCTGCTCCTGAACCGCATCTTCCGTCGTACCCCAGGATGGTTTAACCGCAGCTTTATGCTGGTAGGAGCATTGAGTCTGGAATGCTATCTCATCCACATCCACTTCGTGCTCCATTATATCGAGCCTCATCACTTGGGATACTGGCCTACCTTCATCCTCTGCATCGCCATCACCCTGCCACTCTCCTGGATATTGAGCAAGATTGCAGAATGGATTTCCAAGGAATTATCTCAGATTATTAAATAAAAAGAATCATCTTAGATTAAATAAAAGAAGTTTTTATGAACGAGAATGAAATAAAAGACAGCAAAGGCTTGGCTGCCTTGATGCGCCTGATCCGCCCGAAGCAGTGGATCAAGAATATGTTTATCTTCGTGCCCCTCTTCTTTGGCGGTGCCCTGTTTCATACAGATGCCCTGCAGGCGGGTCTGATCGCTTTCTTTGCCTACAGCTTTGCCGCATCGAGCATCTATTGCTTCAACGACATCCATGATGTGGAGGCAGACCGCCGCCACTCGGTGAAGTGTCACCGCCCTATCGCATCAGGAGCCGTAAGCATCAGGCAGGCTTACGCTTTGATGTTTCTGATGCTTATCCTCTCAATGGGGGTATGCAGTCTGCTCGATTCGTGGGAGACGATGGGAATCATCGCCTTCTATTGGGTCATGAACCTCTGCTATTGCGCCAAGCTCAAGCAGTATGCCATCATTGACGTGTGCATTGTGGCATTCGGATTTGTGCTCCGCTTGCTGGCGGGTGGCGTTGCTACGCACATCATACTCAGTAAATGGATAGTACTGATGACCTTCCTCATCACCCTCTTCATGAGTTTTGCCAAGCGCCGCGATGACGTGCTGCGAATGGAAAAGACGGGCGAGGCGCCACGCAAGAATACGAGCCGATACAACCTCACCTTCATCAATCAGGCTATCACCATCACGGCATCAGTTACCCTGGTTTGCTACATCATGTACACGGTGAGCCCAGAAGTAATAGAGAATTTCCATACCGAATACCTCTATCTTACCAGCGTATTTGTATTGGTAGGTTTGCTGAGATACATCCAGATTGCAGTGGTTGACCAGAAAAGTGGCGACCCTACGAAGATTATTCTGCGAGACCGAATCACCCAGTTTATCGTTCTCGCCTGGTTACTCTCCTTCCTCTTCCTTATCTACATTGAATAAGGAGAGGATATCTTTATTAAGAGGATATCTTTATTAAAGAGAACAACTTAAACACAGAAGAAGAAATGAAGAAGAAATTATACTGTTTCGATTTCGACGGAACACTGACAACGAGTGATACCCTGCTCGAATTCATCAAGTATGCCAAAGGCAGAGGCCGCTTCCTGATGGTTTTCCTGATGTACAGCCCACTGCTGGTGCTGATGAAACTGCACCTGTATCCCAACTGGAAGGCGAAGCAGCAGATCTTCGCCCACCTCTTCGCCGGCATGCGCATCGAAAAATTTGATGCTCTCTGCCGTGGGTTTGCAGAAGAAAACCAGCATCTGCTCCGTCCTAAGGGCATCACCCTGGTACATGAAGCATTGGTAGCTGGAGCTCAGGTCTTCATCGTAAGTGCCAGCATCGACAACTGGGTGCGCCCCTTCTTTGATATCCGCAATCTGAAAGGCGTTCAGGTACTTGGTACACAGATAGAAGTAGAAGACGGCAAGCTGACGGGACGCTTCAAGAGCAACAACTGCTATGGAGCAGAGAAAGTATGCCGAATCACGGAAGCCCTTTCTGCATCCCGAACAGCAGATACCGGAGACAGAACTTTTCCCGACCGCTCTCTCTATGAGATAGAAGCCTTCGGCGACAGCCGTGGCGACAAGGAGATGCTTGTCTTCGCCGACAAGGGGCACTACAAGCCTTTCAGAGAATAAACCATCCAGGGAATAAGCCTTTCGGAGAATAATCACTCCCGGAAGAAGTCTTCCAGAAAGATAAGTCACGGATATAGATACAAATAAATCAAAAGGAATCAGATGAAAAGAAATACCGATCTCGATTTCATTCGAGCCATCCTCATTGTCCTCATGATATTGATTCATATCGTGAGCTTCGGCAACGCATATCCCCAGCTGAAGGCAGGCATTCTATCCTTTATGATGCCTACCTTCCTTATCATCACGGGCTATCTCGTGAACATCGAGAAGACCGGCAGGCAGATGGGAAACTATCTGAAATGCCTCGCCCTACCCTATGTCATCATGGTGACAGGATTTTCGGTTCTTTCCTACTACATGCCGGTGAGAGATGGCATCACTGAGCTCTCCCTCTCCCAGATAGGCGAGAAGATTTTCATCACTTCCATCGGTCCCTATTGGTTTATCCAGACTATGATTATCTGCGGAACGCTCTATTATTTCTGCTTCAGCGGAAGGAATTGGAATGATTTACGCAAGAATTATACAAAAAGGGATACCTATGCCAGTCTTTTCGTCTTCGCACTTACGCTGCTCCTGATATCGGAGACGCCTGCCCTATCGGCAAGTGCAGCTGCCTATTACTTCATCGGCGTGGTCATCCGACAGAGCAAAACGGAATGGAGCAGGCTGTTCCGCCACGAGTTTTTCGCCATCTTCCTATGGATTTATCTGCTCTACCACGATGACTGGTACGACTGGGGAAATCTGGCTATCGTCTTCTCCTGCTGGTGCTGCATCAGCACCCTGCTGTTCCTGCAACACCTGCTCGATGCCCCAGAACGCTTCAAGGACATCAGTCCGAAGATAGGAAAAGTAGCAAAGGTGACCAACAGAATCAAGGACACCTTATTATATATAGGGCGCAATACGCTGCCCATCTATCTCTTCCACCCCATCTTTACGATGGCTGCGAAGTTCTATCATCCCCTTTTCAGCTGGGATCCGAGCGAAATCTCGTTTGCTGCCGTCACCATCCTCCTTGCCATTACAGGCAGCCTGCTCATTGCCAAGATGATGGAGAAGACCAAACTGGCATATCTCTTCGGAAAAGGGAAACTATTAAGATAAATCCAGGCAGATTAATATTTTGTAGAAAGAATATTTGCTAGAAACAGGAAAAAAGCGTATTTTTGCACGCCGTAAAAGATAAAACAATGAATATCAAGAACAAGATTAATAATATGGATGATGCCAGACGGGAGAAGCTAGGCGAAGTCATCAGATTCGGAATCGTAGGCGGACTGGCTACGGTGCTGCAATATGTCATCTATCTGGCTATGATGCCGGTGCTGAACCATTTCATTCCACAAATGGGTGATCACAGTCTGGCTACCACAGCCAACACCATCGCCTACATCGTGAGCTTCATCTTCAATTTCATCGCCAGCACCCGATACACCTTCAAGGTGAAGGCAAACGCCAAGCGAGGTGCCGGCTTCACCCTCTCACATGTGGTAAACTATACGATGCAAACCGTCTGCCTCAACCTCTTCGTTGGTCTGGGGCTCGCCAAACAGTGGGCGATGATTCCTACCCTCTGTATCTGTATTCCCGTTAATTTCCTATTAGTAAGATTCTTCCTGAAGAAATAAAAGAATCTCCGAAAACTAGAAAGAGAAAGACAAAGAGATGATTCCTCTTAAAACTTGAAAGAAATAGAAAGATATGAAAAAGATATTCGATATTTTCAAGATCAAGAAAGAAGAAAGATGGCTCGCCCTGGGCATTTTTCTGGCGCTTGCCGTTCTGAATGGTGTAGTGATAGCCCGCTATGCCAGTCATTTCACCCTCATCACGGATGATTATTACAAGAATTTCATCCGCCACTTCTGCGTATCGGGCTTCGACCCGCTTACCTACTGGGTATTGAGCGACTGGAATGCAGCATACAATGTATATCGCCATCCGCTGCTCGCCTTCTATATGTATATTCCTTACCTCATCAATGTGGGTTTGATGAAACTCACAGGCTACAACTGTGCCCTTTTCATCGCGGTAGTCATCCAGATATTCTGCGGATTCTATGCCACCCTCTTCCTGAAAAGAATCTTCCGGGAGGTAATGGATCTCGACAAGGCGGCATCTCATATCCTTACCCTGCTGTTCTTCTCCTTCGGATATGTGATGGTTACCTGCATCGTGCCCGACCATTTCGTCATCTCCATGATGCTGCTCATCCTGGCACTCTACGTATCCGGTCTCAGAATGAAACATCACCATCCGCTCAAGATATGGCAGAGCGTGGTATATTTCATCCTTACAGCCGGCACATCGCTCAATAACGGATTGAAGATTTTCTTTTCTGCATTCTTCGTAAATGGAAAGGGATTCTTCCGCCCTAAGCATCTTCTCCTGGCAGTCATCCTGCCAGCAGCCCTGCTGTGGGGATTCTGCAGATGGGAATACCGCGTCTTCGTATGGCCTAACGAGATGGCACGCAAGGAACTGAAAGCCAAGAAAGCGGCTGAGAAGAAAGCCAGACAGGAACGTATGGCACAGATCAAGCATACCCGTGATTCGCTGACAAACGACTCCATCAAAAGAGGCTTGAAGATTATCTCTGCCCAGGAGATAGCCCAGAAAGCCAAGAACGACAGCATTCGGAAGGCAAAGGAACTGGCTAAGAAAGAAGCCAAAAAGAAAAGGGGTCCTAAGCAAGGTGCCCCTATCATGAAAGGTGAATTCATGAACTGGACGGATGCTACAAGCTCCCGCACACAGTCGATCATCGAAAATCTGATGGGCGAATCTATCCAGCTGCATCAGGATTATGTGCTGGAAGATGAATTGCGCCATCGCCCGATGTTCGTGAAATACCGATACGCCATCAATTATGTTGTAGAGGCAGTCATCATGCTGCTGTTTGTTGCCGGCATCTGGGCGGGCAGAAAGAGCAAGTATCTCTGGCTGGTGATGTCGTATTTCGGTCTAGATATGATGCTGCATATCGGACTCGGCTTCGGTCTCAACGAGGTATATATCATGGCGGGGCACTGGATATACGCCATTCCGATAGCCATCGGTTTCCTTCTGAAGCAAAAACGACAGCAGCTCTACAGCCGTTGCCTAAAAGGCGTATTGCTCGTCCTGGGTCTGGCACTGCTGATATACAATGGTATTCTGATTATCGGATATTTCTGCTAGGAAGAGATCAAGCGTGTTTATCTCTTCCAATCATCTTTCGACATCTGCGAGCCATCGCCTTGAAGATGCTGGAGAAATTACCATATCTCAGATTCAGAAAGAGTTCTTCCAGGGAGCGTGACATCTTGATGAATGGGTGGCCCCAGGCATTGATCTTGTACACCCGCTCCTTGAAATCTACGTTTTCTACTACATATTTAGGATGTTTCAGCGGAAACTCCAGTTCATGGCGCTTCATGGTGAAGATTCTGCGATAAGCCTTCGGAGTCGTCTTCATGCTGCCCGAGAAATGGGTAGAGTCATCAGAGAGACCCAGATTATTGATCAGATTCCTGCATGGCATAATGGCAAGGCTGGAATTCAGCAGCATCGAAGCCCAGAAAATGCTTTCATAAAACTCCTTTCCACTATGGGCATGATCCCTGCACATCGGGATGAAGTCCTTACGGAGCCCACGCTGGCGAACCACCGATTCCAACTGTCGCATCGCCTGCTTATCGCGCAGAAAGGCATAGTCACCCTCCCATTTGTCCACCACACGGCGCCACGATGCCCATCCCCAGATAGAGAAGACTGAAGTAAAGAAATAGCTGTCCTCGCAGTCGGGTGTCACCTCATCTTCATTGAATCCGGCAATCATGGCAATACGCTCATCGTGCTCATAGCGGTCGAGCATCTCCTTGCAGAAAGGGAAGAAAGATTGGGAAGGCACATCGTCATCTTCCAGCACGATACACTTATCCACTATCGAGAAAGCCCATTTCTGTGAGAGATACTCAGATGGATCGCATCCCTGGTTCTTGGTCTGATAAGATCTGTGCACCTCACACTCCCAATCAATATTCTCATCTGATGCTATTTGCCGGCATGCCTCGATACCCGGCACATCCCGCTCACCTCTTGCTCCATCCTGATAGAGGAACAACTGGGCAGGACGAGCCTTCTTCACCTCGTCAAACACTTTCTGAAAATTGTCGGGACGATTGAAGAAAAGCATCAATACGGCGACATCAATCTTAGCTGGCTGTTTCATATCTATGATATTCGTTAACGATACACAATTGTCGGAATCTGTCATCATCCGTTTTTTGGGAGACAAAGATAACCTAAAAAGCAGACAATGCCAAATAAACCGCCACAAAAATCCAGCCGGAATGAAATATTTCCTCATTTTTCTTCCCACAATCAATTTTTTACACTAACTTTGCAGCCAAATAAGAATAAAACGATGAAGAATATTTTTAAAATCAAGAAAGAAGAAAGGATTCTTGCACTAGTTTCGATGCTGGTATTCGCCAGCTTGAATACCGTGCTGATCCATTCCTATCCTGCTAACTTTTTCAAGGCTGGCAAACTGGGATTTTGGAGTATTTTCTACAAGCATTTCACGGTATCCGGTTTCGATGCCTACTCGTATATCTTTCTTTCCAACGAAAAGATATACTTTGAGTTGTCACGCCATCCGCTCTTTGGCGCCCTACTCTATCCCGGAGCCTGTCTCAACGACTGGCTGATGGGCTGGACTCATCACAACTGTGCCACCTTCATCATGGCAGTGATGCTCGTCATCAGCGCCACTTTCTCTGCCGTATTCTTCTTCCGCATCTGCCGGGAGCTCATCCAGCTATGCCGGTTGGATGCCTACATTCTCACGGCATTCTTTTTCTCCTTTGCCTCCATCATGCTCACCACGATGGTACCCGATCATTTCTGCTTTTCCATGCTCTGTCTGCTGGTCAGCATCTATATGGTGGGAACCTGTATGGCGCAGGGCAAACAGCTCAAGGCATGGCAGGCTAGTCTGCTGTTCCTTACCACGGCAGGAGTATCGCTGAGCAATGGCGTAAAGACCGGCATCATGTCGCTTTTCTGTAATGGCAGAAAGGTATTCTCCCCCCGATTCTTTGCCATCGCCTTCATCCTCCCGCTCCTCATCATGGGCGGCAGTTTTTACTATCAGAACGAATACATCGTCAAGCCTCAGCAGGAAAAAGGCAAGGAGATAGAAAGAAAGCTGATGCCGAAAAGACCCGATATTGCCCAAAAGAATGCCGTTCACGATGCGTGGATGGATGCTCATCGAGGCAAATCGGTATCCGATATGCCATTCCTGAAATGGACCGATGTTTCTACCCCCCGAATGGAATCCATCGTAGAAAACCTCTTTGGAGAAGGCATCCAGCTGCATCAGAAGGAACTGCTCAAAGACCTGAGCGTATCGCGCCCAACCTTTATCCGATACGATTGGGCCATCAGCTACCTCTTCGAAGCATTCGTTTTCCTGCTCTTTGCAGCCGGTGTTTTCTACAGCAGACACTCCCGTCTGATGTGGATGTGTCTGAGCTGTGCGGCATTCGATGCCTTCCTTCACCTGGTGCTCGGTTTCGGACTCAACGAGGTATATATCATGGCAGCCCACTGGATGTTCGTCATCCCATTCACCATGGGTTATGCATTCAGAGAGGCTCAACCCAAACTGGCTAATGCGATGAGAGGAGTCACTCTCTTCCTCGCCATCTACTTCTGGGCATACAATGCCACATTAATCATTACGCATTTCTTATAATCCGGGGAGAGATCCCATACGGGTCTTCCCAATAAAAATATAAAGAATATGGACTTTTACAAAGAAATCAAAGAATATAGCCAGCAGAATCTGCGGGCATGCCAACTCAAGCAGCTGGCTATTCTGGAAGAAATAGACAAAATCTGCAAGCGCCACAAGATAGAATACTGGCTGGATGGCGGTACCCTGCTCGGAGCCGTACGCCATGGCGGTTTCATACCTTGGGATGACGATATCGATATCGGTATGTCGCTGGAAGATGAAAAACGATTCGAGGAGATTGCCCCCAAGGAACTGCCCGACTGGCTCTATCTGCAGACCCCCAAATCGGATCCGGGAAGCAAGGAGCCTATCACGAAGATCCGCGACTGCAACTCTCTCTATATTGAACAGGGTGACGATTTCTGCCAGCCTTATGTAAAGGGAATCTTTGTGGATATCTTCCCTTTTGTGGATTATCCAGACATTCCCCGTTCGTGGATCAAGACCTTGACAAAGGGTATCTCCAAGAGTTATTCTATCCTGAACCACCGACACACTTACTCTCTGCGTTCCTTTGCTGAGTTCTTCTATTTCGGAGGCAAGTATTGTCTGTGCAGTGCATTATGGAAGGTAGTAGGCTTGTTCGGAAAGAAGACCCGTTATTCTGATGTTCCTTTCCTGAATGGCCGAGGCATCTCATTCGACAAGAAGGCAGTCAAGCCATTGGGTACCATCAAGTTTGAGGGCAAGGAATTCCCTGCGCCATGCAATCCCGATTCCTACCTCACCGACCTCTATGGCGATTACATGAAGATTCCACCAGTAGAAAAGCGCGAGTTCCATTCGATATTCATCCTGCCGGAACTAAGGAAAAGGAGTTAAGAAGTTAAGGAGTTAAAGGAGTTAAGACGTATGTCTTGTTGTTAAAAAACTACACAAAAAGCAGCACGCCCTGAAAGGGCAGAAGCTCCTAGCCCAGGGCATCGCCCTGGGGATTTATTGACGCGAGCCTGCCGCCCTGTAAGGGCAAAAGCTTTCAAGTACCAAGTAATATACAAAGCTTTTGCCCTTACAGGGCGTCTTGTTGACTACTATTATACCCAGGGCGATGCCCTGGGCTAGGAGCTTATGCCCTTTCAGGGCGTATTGCTTCTGGTTCTTTGTAGCCTTTCAGGGCGTATTGCTTCTGGTTCTTTGGACCTCAGCCCGTTCTTAAGCCACATGCAAAAACTCAATCTATCATTTACAGCAAAGCCTGGATGGTATGAGCCAGACCATCCTTTAATAATGTAATCGGCTTCCAGCCCAGAGCTTCCAACTTATCCGTAGCAAAAACAGCCTTGGTAATAGGAGTGGTATTGCCATGACTGGCATCATCGGGAATATCAAAGACCACCTTTCTGCCAGCCAGATCAGCAACAGTTTCTGCCAAGGTTCTGATGCTTACATTCGACTCCTCATTGGCTATATTATATGCCTCACCGTTCCCGCCCTTCAGCAGGATACAAAGCAGCGCCATCGCACAATCCACCACATAAGTCCACGAACGGAACGCCTCCCCCTTACTTTTCAGTACGATATCCTCGCCACGCAATACATTGCGGATAAACTGGGCATAAACACGATTATCGTTCTCTGTAAAGAACGGACCGTAGATATGACTCGGACGGGCGATGGACACCTCAATGCCATACTGATGAGCATAGCAGATACAAAGCGTCTCGGAAGCACGTTTTGCCGAAGGATAGCACGCCCTCGCCGTAGTAGGATCAATATACCCGCTATAGCTTTCTTCAAAGACACGACCGTCGCCCTCGCCATAGACTTCTCCGGAAGATACATAGACCAATTTCTTCAAGCCGTGCTGCAGTCCAAAGCGCAGCAGATTATCCACACCGAAGATATTAGACTTCATCACTCCCACAGGATCCTCGCTATAAAGCTGTGGACAGGCACCGCCAGCAGCATCCACGATATAATCGAAAGAGATATCCACCGACAAGGGAGCCGTAACATCAAAAGGAAGAAAATGATAATGTCCGGAACCAAGATACGCCGAAAAGCGCCTGTTAGCCCGCTCTTCGTTACGACCCGCAGCATAAACCTGATAATCCAGTTCCTCATGCTGCATCAGCATATCAACCAGACAGCCACCAATCAATCCAGTAGCGCCCAGCACCAGGATATTCTTGCCCGAAAGCTGCTGCCATGGCAGCTCAAACGCAGCCAAAGCCGCCTTTACATCTTCATTATATAGATTTGTCTGTTTCATCCTACTA
This sequence comes from Segatella copri, assembly GCF_002224675.1. Taxonomy (GTDB): domain Bacteria; phylum Bacteroidota; class Bacteroidia; order Bacteroidales; family Bacteroidaceae; genus Prevotella; species Prevotella copri_U. Next base: position 74,217 of record NZ_NMPZ01000016.1, read on the forward strand.
TCTATTTCCTTCTATTATCTATTTCAACTTATATCGGCAGAACCTATTATCTATTTCAGCCACTCATCCTTGGTGGTATGCTTCAATGCCTTAAACAGCTCCACATCCTCCGTCTGGGTAAGCTTCAATCCGTTTTTCTCAGATCCCATCACCAGGTGCTGGTTATCCACTCCCAGCTCAGCCATCAAGGTACAGGATGCCACCGTGCCGTCAATACCCTTGGCATCAGCCTCGGCGTGCGCCTTCAGCAAAGTGCCGAGAGGATAGGTATGGGGAGTCTGGGTGCGAACCAGCCGCTCGCGTGGGATGTCGATATTCTTCACACAGTCATCCACCTTCTGCATGATAGCCTCCTTGCATATCATACCCGTAATGGCATAACCATACTTTCTGCACTTCTCGATATTCTCGGTAATGATTCGCTCTGCCACCAGCGGGCGCACACCATCGTGTACCAATATGATATCATCCTCTGCACATCCGGCATCGCGCAAGCCCCACAAACCATTGCGGATGGAATGCTGATTGCTGTCACCACCCTCGAAGATCCACTTCAGCTTGGTGATGTTAAACTGGTTGGCATACGCCTGCAGTACCACTTCCCATCCCTTGAGGCACACCACGCAGATGGCGTCTATCTGAGGATGGCTCTGGAATGCCTGCATAGTATAGATGATAACAGGTATGTTATCAATCGTCATAAATTGCTTTGGGATATCCTGTCCCATACGGTTACCAACACCGCCTGCAGTCAATAATGCAATATTCATAAAGTTCGTATTTTAAGATTGTCTATTATATTGAATGTTATTATATGAGAAGATCAACGGATAACAGAAGGCACGTATCTTTGCCATCAAGCCCCGCTGATGCTTGCTGTAGTATATCTTGTCACCATGCTTCAGACAGAGGAAGCAGAGGCTGAAGAGTGCCAGCAGATTGTGATGCAGCATATAATAGCTCATGCGATGTGCCAGCGCAAACTTCGGCTCCCGGGTATGCTCATATATATAGGTATAGAGCATCTGCCAGTTGGGCTGCTGCTGCAATCTGCGATAATTGGCGATACCATAGAGGTAAGGCTGATAGGTAGGGCGGGCATCCACCTTCTTGCCTGCCTGCTTCAGTTCCTCATGACAGGCAGAAGCCAGATTCGTGCGATGCCAGTTCAGCGGTTCATCTACCATCACGATACCGCCGTGCAACTGGGCGCAGATGGCAAGACTCCAATCGTACATGATATTCGGCAGCCAGTATTCACTTGTCTGGATAAATTCCCGGCGGAGCAGCATGGTATGTCCGGCAAATCCGCAGAAGAGCAGCGCCTCCAGGCTATACTGAGGATTCACAAGATGCGTATGCTCCCTGTCGGCACCACGCAGATGGGTAGAAAAACAGATGTCATGATTGCCGATGGCAGCCACCTGCTTCTCTATCTTGGTAGGAAACCAGACATCATCCTGATCGCTGAAAGCCACAAAATCGCCCGTTGCCTTCATCGCAGCCGACTTGAAGTTCTGATTGAATCCCAGATTGCTGGCATTGCGCGAGAAATGTATGATAGGAAACTTCTCGGCATAGGCTGTGCAAATTGCCACCGTATCATCCGTAGAACCATCATCCTGGATGATGATCTCCTTCAGGGGATAGGTCTGCGAGAGTATGGAATCCAACTGCTCCCTGATATATTCGGCACCATTGTAGGTGCCCATGATGATTGAAACTGTCTTATTTGTATTCATCCTTCATTCTGATTTATTCTGCTTATCGCTGATATTTCAGCTTTATTCATATGAACCCATCAAGGTTACTTCTTTCCCATTTTCTTCTTCACGAAAGCCATACACTCCTTCAGGATGGCGGCACCGGCAATACGCATCACCAGATAGTACAGCACAACAGCCATCAGAATGCGGCAAAGCAGGAGCAGCCACAGATTGTGGATAGACTGCGTGGCGAAATAGGTAGCCGTCATCACCGCCAGGGCAGCCAGCGCAAACGGCAGGATATCCTTCAGGAACATCCATACCCGATAGCCTATCAGGCGACGGGAGAAATACTGCCATACGAACAGCCAGATGATGTTCAGCAGCACGTAGGCGATGACCATCGTGCGGATGCCCCAATGCCATATCAGAATCATCGTCAGAATCTGAACCACACCCAGGGCAAAGGTCACCCCAAAATAAGTACCCGACTTACCGTTGCTCACCACCAGACTCGACATGAGCTGGCTCATCGGAATGATGGCACCACTCACACAGAGAATCTGCAGCAGGAAGGCACTCGCCAGCCATTTTTCGGTGATAGCCAGAACGATGAACTCCCTAGCCACCATTCCAAATCCCAGCATCAGCGGGAAGGTGATGAATGCCGTGAAACGGATCAGCTTGCGCAAGGCTTCCAACTGGCGTCCCGGCTGCTCACGAAGATCTACCAACACTGGCTGAGCCACCGAATCCACCATTCCCTGTATCACGCTGTAAGCCTTGAAGTTCCACTGCGAAGCCTGGTTGTAATTACCCGTATCATGCGCCGTGAAGTAATGACCTAGCAGGATATTCAGCACATTGTTGTTGATATGCGTGGTGATGGTGGAAGCCAGCAGTTTGCAGCTGAACTTGAACATCCTGCGGATAGGTTCGAAATCGAACCGCAGACTCGGGCGCCACGGAGAATAATGCCAGAACAGCACCGTATTCACGATGCTGTAAACGATGGTCTGGGTAGCCAAAGCCCAATAAGACATGCCACAAAACGCCATGATCACTCCTACCACACTCGAAAAGAGCGTGGCGATGATGCCCGACTGCGCCCTCTGCTTCACCATCATGTGCTTGAAGAGATAAGCCGACTGAGCCGTACAGAGGCTGGAGAATAACAGCGACAGGAATGCATACCGGCAAAGAGGAACCAGTGCCGGAGTATGATAATAGCCCGCTATCAGAGGAGCACAGAGAAAAAGTACCAGGTATAGAAAACCACCTACAGAGATATTAAACCAGAATACGGAGTTATAGTCATTATCTGTAGGTTCCTTGATATTCGTGATAGCCGTGATGAAGCCCGAATTCTGCAAGGCATTGGCTATCAGAGAAAAAACAGTAATCATGGCGATCATACCATAATCGCTTGGCGACAACAGTCTGCCCAGGACGATGCCGAATATCAGTCCGATAACCTGCATCGCCCCATTGTTCATGGCTCCCCAGAAGAGGCCCTTTGCTGTTTTTTCCTTTAATGTTTCTGCCATTTAAATTTATTTTTTCTTGCTAAAATCATGCGAACTAGCGCTTAAAGAGACTTCTCACCACAAACCAGGTATGCACCAGAACCGTGGTGACAATGCCATAGTTGCTGCGCATCACCTCGAAACGCTCCTTGAGCGAAGCCTTGTGGTTCTGCACCGACATGCCGCCATCCAGATAGTTGGTGATGACAGCATGGACATTGCGCAACGGAAGATGACGCTGCTGAGCCGCCTTCATGATACGGATGCACCAATCCACATCTGCCGAAAGGCGATAGTGAAGATTATAATGGATTTGGCGGGCGATATCCGTGCGGGCATAAAACGACTGATGACAGACGAGCATTCCCCACTTGAACGAGCGCCAGTTCAGCTTCTCGGGAGGCGAAAGACGGCGATGGCGCAGGAATCTTCCTTCGTCATTCACGATATCGGTATCTCCATAAAGCACGCCCGGCAGGTTCTCGCCCTCGCCTACGCATCCCTCCACATACTCCAGGGTATCGTCAGAAGGAAACACGTCTCCCGCATTCAGAAACACGAGATAGTCGCCTGTGGCACGGTCGATGCCCTTGTTCATGGCGTCATAGAGTCCCTTGTCGGGTTCAGAATACACCACAATTTCGTGGGCATTCTCTCCAGCCTTTGCCCTGTTCTGATATGCCCGAACCATTGCCAGGGTCTTGTCCTTCGAAACACCATCTATGATCAGGTGCTCGATGTTGCAGTAAGTCTGCTTATTGACACTATCCAATGTACGCTGCAACACACGCTCAGCATTGTAGGTACAGGTTACGACGGTAAACTTAATCATATCCGGTAGTTTTTAAAGGCCATCGCCTGATTATACACCTCAACATATTTCAGCGCCACCGCATGCTGCGAATAGTTATGCATCACCTTCTGCAGGCACGCCTTCTTCAGATTCTCCCGGTCGGCTTCTTCCAGCACCCAGTGGATGCCATCCGCCAGATCCTTGGCATCGCGGTAGTTTGCCACATATCCGTTCTTCTGATGATCGATCATCTCCGGTATGCCGCCCACCTTGAATCCTACGCTCGGCACGCCGCAAGCCATCGCCTCCATGATGGTATTCGGCAGATTCTCCGACAGGGAAGGAAGCACGAAGACATCGGCAGCATTGTAAATATCTGCGATGCGCTTGTCATCACTCACATAACCGAGCGAAACGATCGGGAACGAAAGCTTGCCTTCGAACTCTTCGCTGTGTCCACCCAGTATTGCCACGCAGGTGTTCTCCCTCATCTCGGGATGCTGCTCAGCCATCAGCCGGCACGCCTCTATCAGATAATCCATGCCCTTATAAGGATTGGTGGCTCTCTGGGCGATGAAGAGGATGATGCGCTTGTCCTTCGGCAGCTGCGTGCGCAGACGGGATTCCAGCTTGTCCTGCGGACAATATACATGGGTATCTATCGGATTGGGAATCGTCTCGATGCGATGACCCGCCAGGAGTCCGCTCAACCGGGCTTCCGCTGCCAGCCATCTGCTGCAGGTAACAAAGGAAAGAGCCCCGCTGTTATACACCTTCTGCTTCTTCTTCCATATCTTCGCCGACAGATCGTTCTTTCCCCCATTTCCCGGCAGATACTTGCAGTTGCCGCAGCCATTGTTGTAATGATGGCAACCCAGGGTGAGATGACAGATGGATGAAGCCGGCCAGATGTCGTGCATGGTCCATACCACCGGTTTTCCGCTGCTGATGATCTTCCGGATGGTCTTCAGCGAAAGCATGCCCTGGTTGACCCAGTGCAGATGGATGATGTCAGCCTCCTTGAACTCAGGCAAGGAAGTGATGTCGTATCCCGCATTGGCGATATCGAGTGCAAAGAGATTCTTCCTGGAAAAATGAAGGCGGCAGAAGATGCACCAGCGCTCCCACAGGAAATTCCACTGCATCCTGAACGAGCGTGGCAAACCTACCACGGTAATATCATCGGTCACCTTATCGCGCACCAGCATCTTAGCCTTAACACCATTGTTGTTAAGGGCATCCATCAGGCGGTTGGCAGCCACGGCAGCTCCACCCGCCTTCTCACTTGTATTTACTATGAGTACTCTCATGATTATCCTTTTTATTCTGCTTGCAAAGATAATGTAAAAATTTGAGTTGGCGAAGAAAAAGAAAGACTTTCTGAGATAAAGAGAATGTTTTTTATGAAATGATGAGAATGTTTTCATAAGATAAGGAGAATGGATTGAATAGGCAGATGGGAATGGATATAATAAAACATGCCACAACTCTCAACGAGCTGTGGCATGCACTATGTTTAACTTAAAAATTCTAATCAAAATAGTCTCACGACCTTCTCAATTATCTGTTAAACAATCTACCTTAAAACCTAATAACTAAAAACCTAAATCTATTACTACTAACCTAAACAATCTATTAACCTTTTGACGCTGCAAAGATAGTACTTTTTCTACGAATCTCCAAATAATCCGGCAAAAAAAGTATTATTTTTACGATTTCTTGATATAAATCAACGGATTATTAGAAATTTCGTCAAAAATTAACAAGATTTTAACTCTCATTAATCTTTTACTATCAATACTGTAGCGTAAGCCGAGATTCCTTCCATTCTTCCGGTAAAGCCCAACTTCTCTGTGGTTGTAGCCTTGATGGAGATCTGGTCTTCCTCTACACCCATCACTTTTGCCAGGCATTCCTTCATGGCAGGAACATGCGGATTGAGCTTCGGACGCTCTGCACAGACCGTTGCATCGATGTTGCCCAGGGTATATCCCTTGGTGGCAATCAGGTCCATCGTCTTCTTGAGCAGAATCTTGGAATCCACATTGAGGGTCTCTGCTGCCGTATCAGGGAAATGATAACCGATATCACGCATATTGGCTGCACCCAGCAGGGCATCGCAAATGGCGTGAATCAACACGTCGGCATCACTATGGCCGAGCAAACCCAACTCATAATCTATCTTGATACCACCCAGCCACAAGTCACGGTTCTCTACCAGCTTGTGAACATCGTATCCAAATCCTACACGTATATTCATAATCTATTATTTATGATTAAAGTTATTAATATGTTTATCTATCGCTTGAACAGGTCTTTCAATCCGTCCATATCGAACGCCAGCGTAAAGCGCAGGGTCTGGTCGAGCGGATTGCTCTTGGCGGTGGCTACCACATAGGAAGCATCGAGCGAGAAGACATTCATCTTGAAACCGGCTCCCACCGTGAAGTACTTGCGGTTGCCCTTGCTCTGGCTCTCGTGATGATAGCCGGCACGCAGGGCAAACTTGTCATTATATACATACTCGGCACCTACGCCATAGTTGATTTCCTCCAGCTCTTCCTTGAATCCGCCTGGGGCATCGCTGAAGCTCTTGAAGATGCCGCTGATGCCCGAAATATCGTTGTATTCGCGATGCACACGGTCTTCATACTCCGAGTTGTCCTCTCCCTCCTTCTGAGCAGGAACCGTCGGTACGAGATACTTGTTGGCATCTGCGGCGATGGTAAAGCGGTTGTACTCGTCGATAGGAATCATCAGCGAGGCTCCCAGACGCAGATTGGTAGGCAGGAACTCGCCATACTCCTTACCGCTGAAGGTAATCTTGCTGCCGATATTCGAAATGTTCAGACCTACACCCAACTGGCACTCACGCGGTCCGATGTTGACATAGTTCTGATAATAGGCTGCGATATCCGCCGCAAAAGCCGAGGCTGGCGAATTTTCCTCCTGATAGTCGAAGCGCAGGTCGGAATAGATCCAGCGGATGGCTGCCGCCAGGGAAAATTTCTCGCTGAGCATCAGAGAGTAAGCCACATCAATCGACATCTCATAGGGATTGATGGTCATCGTATTGTCGTTTTCTCCCGGCTCAGAAAGAAACACCTCACCCATGTTGAAATAACGGAGCGAAGCGGATACGGCACTGTAATCGCCTATGCGGTAATAGCCCGAGAGATAGGCGAGATTCATGTCGTTGACCAGCGAGCGGAGCCATGGAGTGAAGTTCAGCGCCACGCCCGCCCTGGAGATGTTGAAAGGATACTTTGCCGGATTCCAATACTGCGAGTTGACATCCGGATCGGTTGCCGCACCCACATCACCCAGACCTCCGCCGCGGGCATCGGGCGCTATGGTCTGAGAGATGACGGCATAGTTTACCGGATTGAAAAGACTCTCCTTGGTGTCTCCCTCTCCGTTCTGCGCCGATGCCGTCAGCGCCCATACCGAGAGGAAACCGGTTGCGAATATCTTGACGATTCTATTCATACTACATGATTTTATATGATGATATTTTCTATTTTATAATGATCAGTTTCCGGGTCTTGGAGGCATAGCTGCTGCCATCCGATGAAACCTTGACCCGATACAGATAGATGCCCGTACCCAGAGGGCGACCGCCATCTACCGATAGATTCCACTTCACAGTATAGACCTCCGAAGCCGGCACTCCGCTCTCGGCATGGCGCCAGAGCTGTCTGCCCGAAGTATCATAGAGTTCGATCACCACATCCATCCGGCTCTCCGTCCTGTCGTGAGAAACGATGAAGGTGGTGGTGCTGCGGGCTGGATTCTCCGTCACGCCCACATCGAAGAGCGATGGAGCCAGACCGCTTACCACATTGAAGTGGAGGGTGGTGGTAGAACTGTTGTTCTGGATATCCCATGCCGTGAAGGTAAGCTGATGCCTGCCGGCCGGGAGTTCCGGAATACTGTAGCAGGTGGAACCGCTGGTATAGGTTCCGAAATCATACGAGAAATAACCGTTGAGATTGTAGGTCTTCGACTGATCTCCGTCTATCACCAGCTTCAGGTCATGGCCGAGTCCGCTTCCTGCGGCATTGATTCCGTCCTTGTCTGATATCCTTGCCACGAAATAAGGGGTGGTATTCACATTGCCGCCATCCACGAAGGTTGGCGAGTTCAGATAGCAGAATACCGACGGGCCGATGGAGTCGTTTCCTGCCACCACGCTGCCGCCCACCTTGAACCGTGCGCTTTCTCCATTCGCCCGCAGCTTCTTGTCGTTGCTGACGGCATAGAGATTCATCAGTCCGGTATCACCCGAATAATTGATGTCCTTAGGTACGGCAAAGCTGAAGGCGAACTTTCCGCCGGATACACTGTCAGCACCCTGATAGAGCGTCTTCTGGCGGTCGTAATACTGGAAGGCGGAAGAAGCACCGTCGGCAGTGGCATCATTCAGCTTGCAGGTAACCAGTTCCCTGGAATCCCTTACCGTAGCCGTCACTACCCCCTGGAAATCCACATCCGTCTCTACATGTCCCGCAATCCTGGCTATATCTCCGGCTCTCAGCAGCGGAACCGTATCGGTGCGCTGGCAGGAGATGCCGTTGATGGAATCCACCACTACCTTCATCATCGGCAGGTTGAGTGAGAGGGCAGGATCTCCGAGCAGGGCATACTGCAGATGGTTTTCCGAGCGGTCTATCTCGCCCGCCATCACATTGCCCAGCATCACGTCGTTCTGTGCCAGCCGGTGTGCCTCGCCTATCGCAAGCGGTTTGCCGTCTTCCCGGCTCAGCACCCTGCGCAGGAAGGCACGGTTCATATACTTGTTCTGCTGGGCAAACACGGTACGCGTGGTACCATAGAATGCCACAGCTCCACCTTTTTCATTCAGCAGGGCAGCCTCGCCGATGGTAGATTTCGTACCGTCAAAGGGCATGATGTCGCAGGATGCCGTCACCCACAGCGGCAGGTTTTCGTTTCTGAACGATTCGAAATCCGTGATCTTGAGCACGTTTTCATGCGAAATCTGGGTCTCGCTTCCATGCCCGGCATAATCCATCACCAGGGCACCACTAGCCTGCTGCTGCCTGATGATACTGGAGACTTCGGGATAGGTATTTCCCGTTGAGGAGGTCTGGCGGGTATAGGCATCCCACATCACCTTTCTGATGAGATAGCCCGGATAGAGCGAGGCGATATCGTCTGCCACCTCGTTGGCATCCGCCATGTGGAGATTCTCGTTGCCGTCATCTCCCATGAACATCAGGGTGTTCTGCCAGGCTCCGGCATTGGCGTTCTTCTTGTAGTTGATGGTCTTGTCCACCAGTATCTTGGCTTCCTGCGCCGTGGTCACCGGGAATCGTCCTACCGCCACATCCTGCAGTTCGGTTCTCGGATCGGCTCCCTTTCCTTCGCCGATGATTCCCAGCCAGCTGTCGCTCACATAGCAGGTGGTCTTGCTGAACGAGTCATCGCTCTCATGACAGAGCAGGTAATCATCCGGATTCAGCAGCCTGCAGTCTGCCGTGAGCATCCGGTTGTCCCATACGCAGTCGCCGAAGAGCAGCAGATACTTAGGCATGTCGGCATCTGTAGCCGCCCTGTCGCTCAGCATCCGCAGATAGCGGCGGTAGGCATTGGCATCGGGGGTACCGCTGGAAAATTCATTATAGAGTTCATCGGCGGGCACGATATTCACGCGCAGCCCGTCGTGGGTTTCGTGGAATTCCTTGAGCCGCTGTGCCTGCCTGAGCAGTTTCTGCGAGGTTGGGATGATGATCACCATGTCGGCAGCCCCGTCGGCATGGTGATCCTGCGGGGTGATGCCATACACATACTCGGCTGCAGGAATCTGACTTCCGAAACCGGCAAACGGCGCAGGCTTCTCCCAGGTTACGGCTACATAATCCAGATGAACCGGTCCACCGCTGAGTGGCTGTATCTCGATGGTATCCTTCTCCCTGAAATCCTGAAGCGGATAGGTGGCGCTCCTTTCCACGCCTACCGTATAGGCACTGCTGCTGGTATTGGTAGGCAATTGGAGGCTCATGGTTCCCAGTTCCTGCCGGTTCTTCCTGATCTGCACCTGGGTGTTGGTGCCGGCGGTAACAGCCACCACCAGCTTTCCCCGGCTGCATCCGGTAGGATTGGTGATGACCACCTTCTGGGTATCACCCACCTTGACGGCTGTAGGATGGAAGAGATTCCTTCCACCCTGCATCCAGCTGAACCCATCTACTTCATAAAGAGAATGATAATCTTCCGGCATCGGATGGCAGGAAGATACGAAAGAGGCTGAATCTGCCCAGAGACTCGGCGACTCATCGCCCTGGGTGATGAAATAACAGCCATAGTCTGAATAGGGATTGCGGGTGCGCACCGTAGCCGTAGGGCTGCTCCAGCTCACCGCACCTCGGGCATAGAAATAATGTCTGCCATCCACTACATATTGCGGCACCTCCTTCAGGTCGTCAGTCTCCCGAATATCCTGGGCATAGAGCGCTTCGTTCTGGAGATTTCCTCCATAACCGTAGATCTTCACCTTGCTGATATCCGAAAAACCGGCACGGCGCACCACATCGGCAGTCAACTGATGGATACCCGTTTCGCTCACCTTGATCTTCGCCCATTTTCCGCTTGCCAGCACAGAATGGTCGGCATAGGCGGGAGAAGAATCCTCCCCGCCGCGTGTCTGCAGTCGGGCTTCCTGCTGCGAACGTTTCAGCAAATGCAACTGGCTCTGCGAACGCACCAGCGGCTTCGCCTGGATATCCAGCATGAAGCTCACCAGCGCCTGGTATCTGTGCTCCCTGAAGACCAGAGGAGAAAAGGAAATCACCAGCAAGCCTTGTTTCCGGCATTCGGTTACCTGCTGGCAGATGGCCACCTGCTCAGGGAGAGCAGCGCCCGAAAGCCGGTTGTAATGAGAAATATCGGTAGCAGGCATATCCACATACTCCGGATATTTCACTGTTACCGTATAGATAGAATCCTGATAATCACCCTGCAAAGGCAAAGAATATACGAATTGAGGCAATATGGAGTCCACCTTCACCTCCTGCGAGGTAAGGTTGAAGAATCTCTGTGCCGCAGCAGGCAGCGCCATCAGCACCAGCACTGCCACGATACAGAGGTATTGCCATATTCTACTCTTATTCATATATTCTTTCTATTTACACATAAAGTCGAGTACCTTTCTATCTTCAAGATAGCCCTCCAGATGGTCATCGATCTTCACCGGACCGCATCCTGTAGGACAACCCGTATAGAGTAGGTCTCCAGTCTTGAGCGTAAAATACTGGCTGATGTACGAGATGATTTCATCCACCTTGTAGAGCATATCACTCGAACAGCCTTCCTGCACATTCTCGCCGTTGATGTTGAGATGGAAGTGGATAGCCTGGATGTCACGGAACTTCTGGATATCCACCCATTCGCCGATGGCGGCAGAACCGTCGAATCCCTTGGCAAGCTCCCAAGGCTGTCCAGCCTCTCTCAGCTTCTTCTGCATCTCGCGGGCGGTAAAGTCGATGCCCACGGTCACCGCATCATAATAGCGGTGGGCGAAACGCTGCGGAATGGTCTTGCCCAACTTGCAGATGCGCACCACCAGTTCGGTCTCATACTCTATTCTTCCCAGATGATCCGGGATGAAGAAAGGCTTGCCGTTGTTGAGCAGCGCAGAATCAGCCTTGGTAAAAATAACAGGACGCTCTGGTTTAGATAACGTACCATGCAGCGATTTATTGTGTTCGGTATAGTTCATACCGATAGCAAATATCTTCATAACCCCAAAAATATATATAAAAAAGAAATGGGAGTTAGAAGCAAAGCTAAGCTTTAACTCCATAACTCCCGGATATTCTAATTTAACTATAAGTCAAATTAATGCTTGCTTTCGAGTAATGATTACTCAGCAGCAAGAGTAAAGCGCTGGTAAGCTACGATCTTGAGATCCTTGCTCTGAGAAGCGAGGTACTGAGCAACAGTCTGCTTGTCACCATCACCGAACTGGAACTCCTGGTCAACGAGGCAGTTCTCCTTGAAGAACTTAGCCAGACGACCATTAGCGATGTTCTGGATCATAGTTGGGTTCAAAGAAGCAGCCTTCTCCTCAGCTACAGTCTTCTTGATGTTGCGAGCCTCCTCAGCCTGCTCAGGAGTCAACCAACCCTTCTTGGTGTTGCTCTCGATGTGATCCTCAGAGTCAACGTGAGCTGGGTTGATGCCAGCCTTCTTCAAAGCAGCGTTAACAGCCTTCTCTACGAGCTCTTCCTTAGTCTTGGCAACAGCAACCTCGAGCTCAGTCTTCTTTGTCTCCTCAGAAACAGAAGACTCGTCGAGAGCTACAGGGCGCATAGCAGCTACCTGCATAGCTACCTTGTGACCAGCCTCCGCGTTGTTCTCGTTGAGCTGAACCATAGTACAGAGAGTGTGCTTGTTCATGTGGTCATAAACCTCGATGTTGTCACCCTCGAGAACGCAGTAGCCGTCGAGCTCCATCTTCTCACCGGTGATACCAGAGCGCTGTGTAACAGCAGCCTGAGCCTCAGACTCGCCAACCTTCAAAGCCTTCACCTCGTCGAGAGTGTGAGCCTTTGCAGCGATAGCAGCGTCGAGGATGTCAGATGTCAACTTGATGAAGTCAGCACCGTTAGCTACGAAGTCAGTCTCACACTTCAGAGCGATGATAGCAGCGAAATCGTTAACCTTCTTAACGAGAACGCAACCGTTAGAAGTCTCACGGTCAGAACGCTTAGCAGCGATAGCGAGACCACGCTCACGGAGCAACTCCTTTGCCTTATCGAAATCACCTTCAGCCTCTGTGAGTGCCTTCTTAACGTCAGCAAGACCAGCACCAGTCATAGCGCGAAGTTTCTTGATATCTTCAATTGAAACAGCCATAATATTTTTCTAATATTAAAAGTTAATAATAATCTTTGCTTGAAAAGAACTAAAGCCATCGAATCATAAAACAGAATCAATGGCTCCAGTATATTTTTGTTTGCCTAATTACTCAGCCTCGTCCTTGCGAGCAGCCTTCTTCTTAGGCTGATCCTTCTGCTCTGCAGCAGCCTTGTCGTCAGCCTTCTCAGCCTTACGCTCCTCAAGACCCTCAGCGATAGCACCGCAAACTGCAGAGAGGATAGCCTCTACTGAGTCCTTAGCGTCATCGTTAGCTGGGATAACGTAGTCGATATTCTTTGGATCTGAGTTGGTATCAACGATACCGAACACAGGGATACCAAGACGGTTAGCCTCCTTAACAGCGATGTGCTCCTTCATTACGTCAACTACGAAGAGTGCGCTTGGGAGACGTGTCAAGTCAGCGATAGAACCGAGGTTCTTCTCCAACTTAGCACGCTGGCGGCTGATCTGCAGCAACTCGCGCTTTGAGAGGTTAGAGAATGTACCATCGTTCAACAGCTTGTCGATGTTTGTCATTTTCTTAACTGCCTTACGGATTGTAGGGAAGTTGGTAAGCATACCACCAGCCCAACGCTCGTTTACGTATGGCATATTGATAGAAGCTGCCTTCTCGGCAACTGCATCCTTAGCTTGTTTTTTAGTAGCGACAAACAGGATCTTCTTACCTGTCTTGGCGATTTCCTTGAGGGCCTCAGCAGCCTCGTCAACCTTAGCAACAGTCTTGTTGAGGTCGATAATATGAATACCGTTACGCTCCATGAAGATGTAAGGAGCCATTGCTGGATTCCACTTGCGACGGAGGTGTCCGAAGTGGCAACCTGCCTGAAGTAACTGGTCAAAATTTGTTCTTGACATTGTCTTTTCTTGTTTAAATGTTGTTTACTTTCTTTTGAATTCTAGCTAGAATCAGTCGATGAGTAGTCCCCGATTAATGGAATCTCACCGATTTAGATACTAAACTTTTTAGCTCAGCTATAATAATCTGAATATATATATATAAATATATGTATAAGATTAACGCTTGCTGAACTGGAAGCGACGACGAGCCTTTGGCTGACCTGGCTTCTTACGCTCTACAGCACGTGAGTCACGTGTCATGAAGCCTGCATCCTTCAATGCCTTCTTATCGTTAGCGTCGATCTTAACGAGTGCGCGAGCGATAGCGAGGCGGAGAGCCTGGCTCTGACCGGTGAAACCACCACCGTCGAGGTTTGCCTTAATATCATACTTACCCTCAGCCTCGAGCAACTGCAATGGCTGCTTTACTACATAGCGAAGGATTGCTGATGGGAAATATGTCTCAATATCTTTCTTGTTGATTGTGATCTTACCTGTACCCTCTGAGAGGTATACGCGAGCTACAGCGCTCTTACGGCGACCAATTGCATTAATTACTTCCATTCTACCTTAATTATTTATACTGGTTAATATCAATTGCCTTTGGCTGCTGAGCCTCATGCTTGTGCTCTGTGCCATCGTAAATGAAGAGGTTGTCCATCAAAGAGCGACCGAGAGGGCCCTTTGGCAACATACCCTTAACTGCGTGACGGAGGATCTTGTCCATTCCATCAGGACGCTTGCGCAACTCAGCTGGAGTATTGAAGCGCTGACCACCAGGGTAACCAGTGTAACGTGTGTAAACCTTATCAGTCTCCTTCTTGCCAGAGAATACAGCCTTAGCTGCGTTGATAATGATTACGTTGTCACCACAATCTACGTGTGGAGTGAAAGTTGGCTTGTACTTACCACGAAGCAACTTAGCAACCTTTGAGCAAAGGCGACCTACTACCTGGTCTGTTGCATCGATTACAACCCACTCTTTCTTAGCTGTCTCCTTATTAACAGAGATAGTCTTGAAACTTAATGTGTCCATTTTAAAATTTAAATTTACTACTAAAAAACGTTTTAATCTTTTCTTACTCACTTAATTTCGGATAGGTGATTCACTAACCGCAAATCCCGGCCACAGGATGTGCTATTAACACACCATACCCAGGGGACTCTAAGTGTATCCCCGAAATAATCGGACTGCAAAATTACACATTTTTATTTGATTATGTGTAAGTTACGAGCCGCAGCCCCTATCTTTTATATTTATTTAACTTAGTTTGTCGTGTTTTGTTATTTCCATCCGTTTTTATGGCTTTTAGGATACCCCAAGCATTATCCTATATATAATCAAGCATCTCCTATATATAATCAAGCTTCTTCTGTATATATCAAGCTTCTTCTGTATATATCAAGCTTCTTCTGTACATATCAAACTTCTTCTATATATAATAAGGTGTAAGGTTCGCAGTGAGCCCCACACGCCCTGAAAGGGCAGAAGCTCCTAGCCCAGGGCATCGCCCTGGGTATAACGGCAGTCAGCAAGACGCCCTGTAAGGGCAAAAGCTTTCAGACACCAGGCATAAAAACAGCAATGGGATTTCGATACCCCTATCGAAACCCCATTGTTATTCTTGTATAAGTAAAAGATGATGAAAGCGTTTCACAACGCCGTTTTATTTTTTCTGGTGCAAAGGTACAACAAAAACCGTATGCTATGGGGTAATTTTTGGCATATATGGGGGTAAAATCTGTTTTTTCAGCATATATCAAGCCAAAATTACCCCCCCTAAACGATTTTTACTACCTAATCCATCTTTTTTCAAGGTCAAAATCTAAAGAAAAAGAACTTAAAAATACGATTACTACCATACCAATGAAACTATTTCGGGGATAGGAATGAAACTATCCCCGGCTACCAATGAAACTATTCCCAGGAATATCTATGAAACTATCCCCTCATTAGATGACGGTAATCCAGATTCCTTCTCCCTGATTCTCCGCTGCCTGGATGCGATTCATCAGACGATGGAGCCAGATGCGGGAGTTCACCACCATACCCTTTACCTTGTTCTCGCCCACCAGAATGCAGCCCTGGGTATCATCGGGATAGTTGCCGGCATGGATGCGGATGCCCTCGAAACCGGGAACACCCTGCACATACGGCAGCCACTTCTTGAATCGCGGCGACTTGGTGATAAGTACACGATACGAACCCTCGGGAATGGCGGTATGGCCCGGAATCTTTCTCGCCACCTTGCCGCTCTCTCGGCTGAAACGGGCGTTCTCCTCCTCGGGCTTCAGCTCCACGCCCTTCAGATTGCGCCACGTTGGCTCCAGGGTATCACAGAAGTAGCAGTCCTTAGACAACTTTTCCAAATCAAAACTATGTACGAAACTGCGCTTGTCACCGGCTGTCTTGCCGCTAAGCACCTTGCGCTTCACATCACCATCAGCCAACAGATAAAGTCGGCCGATGGTATAAGTATTCTTCTTAGCTATACGCTCTAAAACTATTTCCATAAGTAAATTAAAATAAATTAAAGTTTAGAAATTAAGATAATTCCTGCCCATCACATCTGTATTTCAGCTTCGTAAAACTGTGATAACTGTTACTGTGATAGTTCTCGCTGCCACGTTTCACGTATTTTCTATACACCCAGGTAGAAAGCAGATGCGCCGTACCCTCTTCCGAGAGTCCCAGGGCTGCACGAGCCTCCACCACCTGCTGCTCGGTAAACGTATCCGGCAACGACTGGAGAAGATTGGAAGGGCCACGCTTGTTGGAATGCTCGCCCGCATTGTTCGCCTTCTGGATGTCCTCCTCGAAGAAACGCATCTTGCACCACAGGTCGTAGCGCTCACTCCAGCGGATGAAATCCTCTATCTCCGGCTCCCATCTGCAGCCGTTAGCCACATAGAGCACGCACGCCTTCAGATAGGCTATCACGTTGGCACGGAACGTGAAGTTCTCATAGATTCTGTTCTGGGTAACCTGCGAAAAATCCGCATTCTCCTCACTCAGAATCTCAGCTAAGCGGTAAGCCTCGGGGCAATCTATCAGACCGGTAGCCATACAGAGATTCTCGATATAGGGCTTCAGCTCCTTGCGAAACTGATCGTCGTAGGTGCCATACACTGGAATCTTATCGCCGATTTCTCTTTGGGGAATGGTGCAGAAGTTGATTCGGCTCAGCGGACCGTCGGTCAGCACCTTGGAGAAATAACGCTGTCCCTTCTGGATGGTGGTAGAGGCATTCCAGTTGAAACGTACGGTGACACGCTCGGTGACACTTTGGGTTCCCACTCGTGTTTGTCCATATAAATTACCAGGGTCAAAGGCGAGGCACATGATACGGAAATGCTGGTTGCCGATACCTTTCAGGGCATCAAACTGGTCAATCTCGTTGAGCGAAGTATACAGGAAGTGGCCTTTGGCTTCTGCCGTACGCATCACGAAGGCAGGGTTGGTCATATCCGCATCTATTTCTTGTATAATGAGATTATCGGGTCTTTTGCGCTTATCCTTGTTGGCACCCTTGCGCATCATCTCCTCCTTCCATTCCTTCTCACGCTTCAGGTTTTCCTGGTCACGCTTACGGATATCCTCCATGATCATCGAAATCGGCATCTGTACGCAACTTTTACCTGCGCCGGTGCCTGCAAGGAGGCAGGTCATCAGGGTGGCTTCGTGCTCCACATTGTCGATATATCTGAATCTGGTATTCCAGAGATGGGTAGCCAGCGGAGGGAAAATGGCGTGTGCCACAGCCGGCTGATAAATCTCCGGAGTCTTGGATATCAGCAGTTCCACCAGCTTCGGCAGCTTCCCCGGCATAGGAGGTGGAGGCGGATAAGAGGCGGTGCTACTTTGAACACAGGCGTTACTTTGAACATTGAGCATTGAACCCGCCAGGCGTCCCGGGGATTTGCAATCCGTCAGGTGTCCCGGGGATTTGCAATCCCCGGCAAGCGAGCTATAACCATTTTGTCCAGAAAGAAAGCCCCCCGTCAGGTGTCCCGGGGATTTGCAATCCCCGGCAAGCAAGCTCTTAGCAGCCTGTTCCGCCAAAGCATTCACGCGAATCACATCCCTCGAAAATGGCTTGGAGCTGTCCCCATATTTCGCATAGAAATCATGAATCAGCTGATGGCAGTCATTCTCCTGATAATAGCTCGGCATTCTCTTCGCCACCACCTTCATCAGCTCCTCCTCACTCATCACCCGAGAAGCGCCAGCGCTCATAATAGCGAGCAGGGAGGAATGCCTGGATCCGACGGTATCAATATTCATCCCCTTCAGTCCTGCGGAATCCTGGAAGAGGTCGAAGGCTATGAGATTCTTGGCATCAGTTTTCTGAGCATTTCCAGAATGGCTGATATCAGCATCATCAGCACGATGGCTATTACCAGGTTGGGCAGGCTGAATAGCAGCGCCAGAAGAAACAGCAGAATGGCTGTCAGTGCCCTGAAATCGATTGTCTTGAACATCGTCTTTACTTTGAACTTTGAGATTTGAACTTTGAACTTTATGATTACTATCGCTAGGTATTTGCCCCTGAAAGTCCCCCGCCAGGCGTTCCGGGGATTTGCAATCCCCGGCAAGCAAGCTATAGCGAGCCGTCCCCTTACCGTCAATCGTAAGCCCACGCTTAAGAAAAGCCTCTCTGCGGGCTTGAATCTCCTCATCCGGCAGCACCCCATACCACTCCTTGGAGCGGTAAATCTCCGAATCCTTATCCGTGATAAAGATGATTCGCTCCGGCGTGATGCAGCTTTTATCGTATGGAATCCCAGCCGCCTCGCAATACGCCTTCTGCGTCTCCTCTATCGTCATGCCCATCGGCATACGGATATCAATATGCAGCTTCTTTCTAGCCGAATATTCCAGATGCAGCAGTTTCCCCTTCCAAATCGTGTTGCTGCAGTTCAGCTCACGAGCCTTCTCCAGGGCAGCATCCACATACTCTACATCATCCACATCGATGGTAGTCTGAAAGAGAAAACTTTCAGGCACCGCATCCTCACTGGAGCGGTGATTATTCCTGAACTTGTAATAATGAATCGCACGGATAGGCAGCTGTCTTTTCAGCCCCTCGCGTGCCTTCTTCACCGCCTTTTCATCACCAGCATCTACGCCGGGGATAGCCTTCTCCCCACGTATCTGCGCAATCACACCCTTCAGCCACGGCTGTGCTATCAGGGTGTCATAGACATACAGGGGCTGGGAAGAATTCAATCTTCCCATATTGCCCTTGCGTGCCGGATTTAAAGCCATTACCTGTTGCTTTATCGCCATATTTCCATTTTTAATGATTATCCCAAATTCTTCACCTCATACAGTTCAGCAAGCTCCCAGAATCTGTGAGCCAGATCATGGATAAACTTCCTGCCCCTTTCGGTCCATACGAGATAGGTATGCGTAATCGCCTTGCCCATTTTCTCCTTTCCGCCATCGCATTTCGGATCAAGAAAGGCATTATATCGGGTGCGGCTCTTCGCCAATCCCATGTGCGCATACTCCGCATAGAGCATATACTGCCCGCTCTGGTAATACTGGATATGCAGGGCACACAGCGAGCGGTTCAGCTCCTGCGCCGTAACTCCCAACTCCTTCGCCACCTGGGTAGTAGTGAAGCAGGAAACGGAATCCAGGACATTGTCCGAGTAGATAGCCTTCGGCATCAGCCCATCCACCTGGTGCTCCAGATGAATGATGTTTTCACCCTTTCGGGCGATATTCACCACCTGCTCATCCACCACGCCATTCAGTCTTCGGATTTCCTCATCCTGCTCACCGATGAGCTTCTTTTGCTGAGCCAGTATCACCTTGTTCTTTTCGAGCTGAGTTCTGCTTTTCGCCAGTTGGATTCTGCTCTCCCCGAGCAGTTTCTTCTGCTGCTCCAGCAGTTCCTCCTTCTTCTTCAGGGTGGCACGGAGAATCTCCTCGGCATTGCGAATCGTCTCCTCCTCGCTCTCCCCCTCATGCACCGGGATATAACCGCCCGTCTTGCGAATCTGCGGCAGCACCACCGAGGTAACCCAATCCTTGAACTTCACCGCCGTAGCCAGTTTCGAACCGAGCACCAGGGCATAGAAGCCGCTCTCGTTAACGAAGATCATCGGAACAACCTGCATCTTTCCGTTACATTCGCCATAACGGTTTTTGGCAATTCTAGCGACGCAGCGTTTCGCTGCATCGCTAGACCTAACATGCTGTTTTACAGCCAAATCTGCTCTCTTATATCCGAGCACATCACACAAATCCTTCGCACAGAACCAAGGTTCGTCCTTCTCATCAGTAGCGGTTCTTACCATTCCGAACTCCGGATTCTCAAAAACAGCCACCTGTGCAGCCTGCTTCTTGTCAGCCTCCTTCTTGTCGGCCACCTTCTTACCAGTCTGCACACTCTTCTTGGCAGAGCCGGCATTCTTGCCATCCTCTGCCTTCTGAATCTTTAAATTCATCATAAGCAAAAAATTTAAGTAAATATATAAAAGGTACCCGACGGATACCTTTGCAAAAAATACACGCTAAAAGTTTCCGCAAATATTTAATAAACTGAAATTTCGCAAGTATCTCACCCACACGCCCTGAAAGGGCAGAAGCTCCTAGCCCAGGGCATCGCCCTGGGTTATTATGGACGCAACCCTGTCGCCCTGTAAGGGCAAAAGCCTTCAAATACCAGGCAATATACAAAGCTTTTGCCCTTACAGGGCGCCTTGCTGATTGCTTGTATACCCAGGGCGATGCCCTGGGCTAGGAGCTTCTGCCCT
>NZ_NMPZ01000017.1 GCF_002224675.1 Segatella copri
TCCCCAAGTGATGGGCAGGTTGGATACGCGTTACTCACCCGTGCGCCGGTCGACGCCTAGAAAAAGCAAGCTTTCTCTATCGTTTCCCCTCGACTTGCATGTGTTAAGCCTGTAGCTAGCGTTCATCCTGAGCCAGGATCAAACTCTCCATTGTAAAATATCATTTTTACTTTGCTAAACCCGAAAGTATAGCGAAGTGTTTGTTGTCTGTACTTAGGACGAATATCCTTTTCGTTTATTGAAGCTTAGTAAACCTGACTTGTCAATTACTTGACGGTTCGTTTCTTTTACCCAGTCAACTTTCTTATTTCTAAGAAGTTAACCGCTTCTTGTACTACTTGTCTGTTTATGTAAAATCTTTCAAAGAACTCTTTCTTTAGTTGCTTAGAGTAATACTTGATTTCTCAAAAGCGAGTGCAAAAGTACTAACTATTTTCCATTCCACCAAATTTTTCGAGAAGAAAGTTGCATTTTCCCTCCAAATTTAACACTCATAAACACTTTTCCTGCTTTAAATCCGTTTTTCTCCTAATTATATATATACGCGCGAAAGAACGTTTGTGTTCGGACACACATAAAAGAAGATGCATTCCGGGCTTTTCTACCAAATGAATAGAGAACTACTTTCAAAAATACTCTTCACTCTTCACCAAACAGGCTGACCCCCCGATAAACACAGGGATTGTAGGCGGTGAAGAGTGGTGGTGCACTCTTCACCACTCTTCACCACTCTTCATCCAAACCATTTTAGAGAAAAAGAATATCAGGCAGGCAAAGGTTCCGTCATCTATGATGACCAAGCCTTAGCATAAATGATGACCAGACCCTGACATAAATGATGACCAGACCTAGGAAGAAAAAATAGCGGAGCCTTACGATAAGTGAAGAGCGGTGAAGAGCGGTGAAGAGTGGTGAAGAGTGGCGGTGCACTCTTCACCTCCCACACCCCTAGTGTTTATCGGGGTTTCAGCCTGTTTGGTGAAGAGTGAAGAGTAAAAGCGAGAGTAGTATTTTTACGAGCAAATCGCCCCATGATTACTGGGCGAGAGGAGTGGTCGAATCGAAATGACAGTCCTGGGGAATCCTTTCTCCCGACGTATCGTTTCTTGCCTGGCAATGGCACAAAGTTGCCCTTGCAAGGGGCAATATCTTGCCATAACCAGGCAATAAATGAAAGAAGCCTACTTTCAACCTGCCAGAACCATCATGACGACCTCTCACTGACGTCTTGACACATCGTAAGTAACCATAGTATCTACGCATTGATACGTAAAATAACGGAATAAATGTTAATAATGAGCAGATATAATGGCAGATTCAATAAATGGCATTATCTTTGCATCCGTTATATTGTGGCATAATCAGCTTTGCCATCAAGAAACAATAAAAGATCAACTAAATTAGAAATTAGAATTATGACAGAAAAAGAAATGTACAATCTGATAAATAGTCAGAACGGACAGTCAAGCAACGGCTTCGCTGTCAACGAGAAAGAGCGTGGATTAAGCGGTGTATTCTCCGCACTGATGCGCAAGGTTTATACTTGGATGACATTGGCACTCGTCATTACCGGTGTTACTGCTTACGGCGTTGCCAGCAGTCCTACCCTGTTGATGACTCTGATGACAAGCCGCGGTTTGCTCTTCGGTCTTATCATTGCAGAACTCGCTTTGGTATTCATCATCACCGGAGCCTTGAACCGCCTGTCGCTGAGTACCGCCACTCTGCTCTTCATCATCTACTCGGTACTGAATGGAGCGATGCTATCTTCGGTATTTGCAGTATATACAATGACCAGCATTGCCAAAGTCTTCTTCATCACCGCCGGCACATTCGGAGCGATGGCCTTCTACGGATACACCACCAAGAAGGATCTCACCTCTCTCGGCAAGATTCTCTTTATGGCGCTGATTGGTCTGATTATTGCCACCGTAGTTAATATGTTCCTGAAGAGTTCCGGATTTGAATACATCTTGAGCTATGCGGGTGTAGCCATCTTCGTGGGTCTGACAGCCTGGGACAGCCAGAAGATCAAGATGATGCTCCAGACTCAGTACGATATGAGCGAGGGTGCTCAGAAGCTGGCTCTCATCGGAGCCTTGACTTTGTATCTCGACTTCATCAACCTCTTCCTCTACCTGCTCCGCATCTTCGGAGGAAGCAACAAGGACTAAAAGAACAAATATGTAAAAGAACCTGTTCAGATTGTTTCTGACAGATTCTTTTACTATATATAAATTGATAGATTATCTTAGAACTCCATCTTTATGCACCTTGTTTGTTATAACGTCCGTGCATATCAATCAGAGACGTATAGAAATCGGCACAATTGGTTGTACGAGTTCTACTATATGTCAAAACATTCTGACTATCATACGACTGATACTGGAACAAACAAGGCAATCCCGAACTATCTGTAACAATAGGTGCCAAGTTAACGCCAGTATTGGAAACGATAGAAATTTGTCCATCCTCTTTCTTAAACATAGCTATCAGACTATACAAAAGATCGTCACGTCGCAACATTGGGATTTCATCCTCTAAAGTATCCCAAACACCATGCATATAGAGCACGCGATCGGGCATTGCTATCGCCACATTAATTCTCATTTTTCTCAAAATAGTTTGTGGTTCGCCAGGAGACGATAATCTAGCATCAAAGAAACCATTAAAGAAATATACCTTACCTTTGGTGACATCTCTCTCTGAAATATGAGCTTGACGCAATGCATTTGAAACAAAATCACCTTGATTAACCAACCCTGCATTAGGTCCTGCAAACAACTGGCAGAACTTCATATATTCCGCAACAGTAGGCCTTTGCAAGAAACAAGTTAACCTCTCCTGATAATCGGCCATTGTTCGAACATTTCTTCGCTCTGTATATCTTCTAGAAAGGATGGTCTCTCGGAAACTCAAGAATGTTCTACTAATCCATATCAACGGTCCAAAAAAGAACAGAGCAATAGTTGCCAGAAAACGCCACCCACTTGCTATTCCATTAACTTCCCATTGTTTTACTTCCGCTGGCAAAGAAGCGATTTCCTCCTCAGTAGGTTCATGCCATACATTCACTCTACCATCCGAAGCATCATAGAAATATCCCACAACAATATGGTTCTCCTTATATTTCTCTACAGTATCACCTGGAGTAAATCTATCTACTTTCGCTCCATCAAGCCATCCAGTAAAGGAAAGAATAATAACAGACACAAACCATACTGCAAAACCAACTGCAAAGCTTTTCAAGCAGACCCAACAAGGCTCCACAAAAGTATCTTTTTTCTCCAAACAAGGTTCTTCCGGTTTACTGATGCCCAAGAAGAAATTTTTTCTCTCCGATGGATTCATTAATTTTGCGACACCATCATCAGTTATGACCTCGTCATCATGTCCTTTTGGATAAGTACATACATTGGCATAACAACACATACTTTGCTTAAGAATATCATCACTAGAATGAGATTCCCCGTCTTTGCCTCGCAACTGACTGACAAACTCCAAATTGCGTTCATCAGTAATCAGGACATGCTGCTCGATTTCGTAAAGTTCATCCTCCTCCTGAACAGTTTGCTTGGCTTGCAACAACAATTGCTCTGGTTCTTTTTTATCGGCAGGGATTGCCTTTCCCTTACCCTTAAATGCACCTTGAAGGAGAAGCAGCTCTAAAATAAGATATTTTCTTTTAGGTAAAATCTTTATAGCAGTCTGCAACCACATTTCTATACGTTCAGCCTCAAGATCGGACAAAAGCACAGGTGAACGATGAGCAAAAAGAGACAATGCATAATAATAATAAACATCAGGATCATTCGGAGTCAAATCGACTGCCGTCTTAAAATTAAGACTTGCCAACTCATAGTTTTGTAAAGATAAATAAACCAAGCCTTTTCCGAACAATGAGTTCACATCACGAGGGTTACTCTTAGGATCAGTCTCAAAAGCCGTTCTCAGATTCTCCGCTTGACTTGCAGAAAATAACAAAGGATTAACCACTTCTGGAACAAACTGATGTTCCGCTCCACATTTAGGACACTTAGCAATGCCTACAGGCAATGGACTTGTGCAGACTTTACATCTTTGGATTTTTAACTGTGCCATATCTTATCTATCGTTTAGTTTATGTTAAGTAATCTATTTGCCTTTGAAAGCAAACGAGTTCGTTCGTTCACCACCTCAGAAGGTATTATAGATTCTGCTTCACGTATTAACTTCTTCCACTCTCTTTCACTGTCGGAAGTCATATGTTGCTCTGCCATTTCTGTCAGTTCTTTCACCAACATTCTAACATCGTTGGTATTCTCTTCTAATTGAATTTGTTGCACATTGTATTCCACGTCATGTCGTCCTACTATACTTGCAACAACCACCCAAATCACTGTTAGAGCCAATATTCCAAAAAGATAAAGACGAATCGACATTTCTGGAAATATTGCTATTATTTCAGGAAGATCAAAATGAATACAGAGAATTTGACGCCCCAGCTCAGTACCACACAAAAAGAAATAAATCATCCATAAAAACGCAGCACCAATATAATACAAGGTACTAATACCTAGGAAGACTTTAAAATAAGGAGTCTGCTTCGTTATATTCTTTATTTCTGCATGCCCCTTTTGAAGCCATACGAAGAACAAGGCTTCCAAGAAGAAAGTATAGAGCATATTAATCCAATAAAACGCTGTAGGGGAATCTGGCATCAAAAGCAGGAATCCCAACAGTGTAACCCCAAATGCGAGCAAAGGAGTTAACCATGAATAAAACGGATTTTCTTTCATTTTTAAACTTATTTTACGGGTGAACAACAGGAGGTACAGGAGGAACAGGTGGTGGAGCTTGGGTGGCAGACGTAAACAACACCGCCAATTCTGGCAAAGTAGCAGCTGCCACCCATGACGGAAGCCCTGCCTTCCATACCAACGTTTGTTGAGTTAAAAGATTTTGCGATACCAATTGCTGCAAAATAGGCAAGTCATAAGGACCAGCTTGTTGCTGATTGAGACAAACATATATTTGCATGGACTGGGGTGGTGGAGGTGGAGCCTGAACTCCAGACATAGCACTATGTGCAACAGTTCCTATTTGACTTCCAAAGACATTACCAATGCCAACACCCATTCCGAGTCCCATGCTTGCTCCCATTATATTGCCTGCTGTTCCCTCATTACCAGCAGCAGTTTCCATTACATCCAACTGTCGCTCCTGCTGATAAGAGTATCCTTCACGTTGGCGTTTTCTAGCCAATGCACGGCTTTCCAAATCCATTGAACCTGCCTCAGACTGAGCTTGAAGAATCTGTTGATAGTTGGAATCATCTTCATGCGGATTTATTCCCTCCACATCGAACTTCGTAAGCTCCAAGCCATACTCCTCAAAATACTCATTAATATGCTTACGGGCATAATCAGAAATATCAAGGAGATAATTATTGACTTCTGTAACGCCAACTCTTTTCTGACTAAAATATTGACTAATAACAGAAGTTACTCTTTGAGAGACCGCTGAAGAGAATTCATCTGCAAAATCTTCCAAATATACATCATGCTCTGTTCCTACATATTCTCTAATAAAAGCGATAGCGTTAGTAATTCGAAATTCATAACTACCAAAAGCACCAACTTTGATTGTCAATCCTTCATCACACAAAGAATAATCACGAATGGTAAGACCGACACCCCATCCAGCATCATCACCTGCAAAGCGATGTCTTATAGTACTTACAACATACAAAGAGGTTTTAAACGCAGTCTCCCCACCAAATGGAATATTTACTATTTTTTCCAAAAAAGGAATATTATTAGTAGAGAGGGTATGACCACCTGGCTTCAATAAGTCGGAGTACATTCCTTCCGACATAAAAACCATCTGTTGTCCCTCTTGAACTGTAACCTTGGCATGAGTAGATAAATTGTCGTAAGGATGTCTGTGAACTAGGCATCCTTTCTCTAGATTTATAAAGACATTATCAATGAAACCTTTTCGCTCATCACCTTGTCCTTCATAAGTGTTACCTTTAGAACGTAGATTTTTAAATAGATTCATAAATATAATATTTAGATTGAATAAACTTTATTATCAATAAGTTTTGGTTGCAAAGTAACTACAAATTATCTTACAACAATGTTCAAGTCGCAAAAAACAAGAAGCATTAACGTAAAAAAGTAGCCAACCTTTTTTATTTAATTTCGATTAGCGTTGACGCAACAAAACTTTCTTCACTTTACCATCAGCATACTTGTTAATACAAACACCCTGACGAGGAGCAACGATTCGTTTGCCATCCAATGTATAAGTGCTTACCGGTTGTTTCTCATCCAATATCAGTACACTAGCAATGCCAGTACTCTCGTCATCGGCATCCTCCACAATAGCCTTGAAATCTTTCCAATAATAAGCAGCAGCATAAGCAGCCTTGCAACCTTTTTTCACATGAAGTACAGTCTTCTTATAATTGAACGAATTTTGGAAAAACATCGTATTGAGACTCTGGGGCATCTCACTATAGACATACATATCACTCAATGTTTTCATTCCCCGAAGCGTGTACCACGTAAGAACCGCCTTACTTGGGATATAGAGTCGTTCCAAAGATTCACAGCCACTAAGCATATAATCGCTCAAATTCCCCGTCACACTTTCAGGAATTCTTAATTCCTTAAGGGCTTTTAGACCAGCAAATGCTCCCGTCATACCATTTGATTTGATAGAAGTAACCGTAGAAGGGATGACTATATACTCTAATTTTTCAGCTCCAGAAAGCATCGGAGTAATTACCGTAATAGCTTCAGGAAAAGTAAAACTTTTAAGACCTGTTCCCTTGAAAGCGAAGTCTCCTATTTCAGAAACACCAGAAGGCACATCAAACTGTTCCAAAGATTCGCAACCACGCAACATTCCTTTAGGAATCGCCATAAGATCCGCAGGAAGGGTAATGGAAATAAGGGAAGCACAATCTGCCAAAGCATAACTTTCTATGACTTGCACGGACGAAGGAAGCATCAGATTCTCTAAACTTGCACATCCACTGAACATATATGAGCCTATGGTATTATTGGCTGAATACAACGGAGCTTTCGTCTGATCCATAGGACTTCCTGTCAGAATAGTTCCATAAGCATCACCACCCTCGACGATGCTAGCTTCACTCAAATCCAATATTTTCAAGTTTGATTCCGCGGTTTCCGAAGAACTAACAAAATCTTCTTTAACAGAAAGATTATAACTACCTAGATTGTCTTCTTTCCCCATCATTTCTCGCAGACATTTCACATCCGTTCCGTTGATGGGTCCCTTAATTTTTAGATTAGTTATTAAGGGGCGCTGATCATCCGGCAACATATCATAGAGTGTACCTGCTTCTTTCAAATCTACAACCAACTGCGTGGTTAGCAAATTTGCCTGAGCATACGCTACTATAACAAGCATAAGAGCTACAAATAGAGTTAAGATTTTCTTCATACGTTCGTTTATATTATTAAAGGTTTTCAATATCATTATCATTTCTGATATTGCAAAGGTAGCGTTTTTGTCGATAAATCAGGATTCAAAGGGTAAAAATGCTAAACCATAGCGTAAAAAAAATGACGTGTCATTCCGTAAAACGACACGTCAAATCATACAATCAGCTCATTATCAATCCATTTTCACTCCTCCTTTTTGGGAAGGTGAACACTGCGGAAAGCATTAGGAGTACAATGATGGCTACCCTCAAAGACCCTTCGGAAAGTGGAGAGCGAATTGAAACCCGATTTCTCAGCTACCTCAACCAAGGAGTGTTGAGTGGTCAGCAAGAGCTCTTCGGCATGTTTGATTCTGAGATTATTCACATAATCATAGAATGTCAATCCATTTTCCTTATTGAAAAATCTACTGAGATAAGTACGGTTCGTTCCCACAAGCCGTGCCACATCCGACAACTTAAGACGTGGATTGAGGAACAGCTTTTCTTCGACAAACAATTTGTTGATAATCGCAGATATGTCTCCCTCCAATACCGGTTTACCTGTATCTCCATCACTTTGTGTTGCATCAGGCTCCTGCAACTCATCTAACACAGACTCATGCCTATACAGAAAGTAAGAGACTACCATCCACGCAACCAACGAACAGAGCATATAAGCATTGTCGAAATCTACATCAAACATATAGCAGCTCGCCGTCCAAACTATGAGAATGATGAAGAAGCAAGTGAGAATGCCCCTGAGCCAATGGAGATTGACATTTTCCTGATAAGAGAAACGCTCCTTGAGCTGGCGCTGATAACGAGCAATATAGAAGAACATCAGCACATAAGTGACGGTTCCATAAACGGCACCGCAACCAGCAAGAACATCAAACCAACAAACCTTGCGAGTGAAAGCATACACGACTAGAGGCAATATAAAGATTGCCTCATGCAAAATGCCTTTGCCCCAAGTAAGCCATCCTGGCTTCACCAACTCCATCAAGACGAACATGTAGAAAGGTATGATGACCATATCTATAGCATTCATCAGATACCAAATAGTCGATTGCGCACCAATGCCATCCACAAACAGCAACAAGTCCTTCAGGCATTCCATATCCAAGATAGCCATCAGACAAGTGATTAATCTAGAAAGCTTTTCCTTGTTCTTTCGATAGAACATCCAAACCATCATCGAATAGAACATCACGCACAATCCATAAATAAAGAAAGTAATATGCTCTGTCATTTTTTCATCTGAAACTTAAGTTTACCACCATTCAAAATATCCTTATGCGACAGTTTGTAACCCCAAAACGGTTTATCGTTCAAGCTCATCTTTTGGATATAGAAAGCATCCTTCGACACTCCATCCGCAGAAAGAATGAACTTCCTGCCGTTTTCCAGATTCAGAGTCACCTTGTCAAAGCTTGGAGTACCTATATAATAATAAGGTGTACCCGGACATACAGGATAGAATCCGATAGACGAGAACACATACCACGCCGACATCTGTCCTGCATCATCATTTCCCGACAATCCGCCCGGCGTATCATTATACTCGGTCTGGAGAATATGATGCACCCGCTCCTGCGTTTTCTCAGGAGCCCCGGCAGCATCGTAAAGATAGGCTACCTGATGACAAGGTTCATTACCATGCCAATACCATCCGTTATCAAACATCTTGTCCAGTCGGGCTATCACCTTCTCGTTGCGAATAGGAGTTTCGCCCTTCTTCTCCATCTTTCTTTCCGCCTTTTCTATCTGTTTTTCCTGCTTATCCATCGGTTTGCTGTTTCTGATAACCTCAAACAGCCCTTCCGGATTCTGCGGAACATACCAGGTATAATGACAGGTAGCACCCTCGGTGATGTAACTCTTGCGGTGCACCAGGTCTTCATTATTCTCCCACTTTCCGTTCTCGTATCTGCCATCCGCCCATCCCGTAGCAGGATTGATGACATTGCGCCAGTTCTCGGAACGGCGCATCAGATCGTTGTAATCCTCCAGATACTTCTGTCGCAGAGTAGCATCCTGACAGGAATCATGCAGAGCCTTCGCCATCTGTGCCACGGCATAATCATCATAGGCATATTCCAGGGTACGGGAAGTCTGCTCGTTGGTATGAAAGGCTTCCTCCACCATATCCTCCAACGGAATATAGCCATTATCCATATACGATTTGATGGCACGGCGGCCCTTTCCATCCCGATAATCCTTCGCCAGATAAGGAGTAGAGAAAGCATTGAGCCGCATTCCCTCGTAAGCCTTGGCTGCATCAAAATTGCGAATGCCCTTGACATACGCATCGGCAAGAGCCGCACCCGAATGATCGCCAATCATCGCTGCCGAATAACTGTTCCAGCATGGGAAGATAGGCATCCAGCCACCCTCCTTGTACATCTGAACCAGAGACTGCATCATCTCGCCCGACATCTTCGGAGTGATGAGACTATAGAGCGGCAACTCTGCACGATAGATGTCCCACATGGAGAAATCGCCATACTTGCGGAGATAAGAATAGGCAGGAACGGCATAACCCTTGGAACTCAGGGTAGCATTGCCCATCTTCACGGTACCTGTAGAAAACTCCGGATAATCGCCATTCACATCACTCATTTCATGAGGGAGGAAGGATGCACGGTAGAGAGCACCATAAAACTGGTTGACCTTGCCAGCATCCTTGCTTTCCACATCAATGGTATGAAGTCGGTCACACCAGATTCCGGCAGCATACTCCATCATACTGTTGAAGTCCAATCCACCATACATATAGTTTTCTGCATTGAGATTCTCCACTGCATTGTCGCGGGATGTAAAGGATGTACCCGACATCCACTCCATCGCCTTACCCGATCTGCCACGGAAGGTGAGCCAGGCGCCAATGCGTAGTTTGCCCTGCACCTTCAAACCTCTTACCATCTTCCTATCGCCCTCGAAAACACCGTAATCCACCAGGTCCTTCTCATCGTAAGCCAAGACGAAATGTCCGGAGAAACCAGCCGGTTTTCCCCATCCCTGATAGATGCGATGCACCGGATTATAACCATAGACAATATGATTGATGGTATCAATCTCGATGTATCCCTGTCCTTCATCGCTGTTCGGATTGATGACAAGATGAACCAGCTCATCCTGCTCCGGAGTAACACGGAGAAAGGAGGTATGACTCAAGGCTGTCATCTCTACCTTCAGATGTTCATCCTTCAGGCGGACAGCATAGTAGTGAGGATGAGAGACTTCATCTTCATGACTGAATGCCGTAGCTCTCTGTTCTGGCTGAAGGCGGAGCTTTCCACCAAGCGCTGCCACCGTGAAAGAGCCATAATCCTGCGTACATCCGCCCACCAGCCAGTGGCTGCAGCGGAAGCCCTGCAGATGGGTATCCTTATAATAATAAGGTGCGATACATTTCTGCTCTGTATCCTGCGTCTGAGGAGTCCAGAAGTTCTGACCATTCGGAACGAGAACTGCAGGGATGGTTTGTCCATGTTCCTCACTACCCTTTCCGAACATGCCCGCAGTCTGGGTATTTGCCTGTGCCGTACCCACCATCGTATTGATGGCATTGAGCTGGCGGATATGTTCCAGGCGATGAATCCGCTCATGCATTTCCTGCTTCCAGGCATTCCAGGAATAGTAATGCGTACCATAGATCACCTGACCTACGGGAGAAAGCATGACATCCCGCTCATTGAGCATGAACTTCACCAGCACGCTATCCTTCGCATTCTTATAGAATATCATCTGGAGATTGGCAGCCATCGGAACCACGCGATCCATCTTTTCCATTTCATCTCCCAAAACCACCAGACCAGCCTCTTCACGTGCTCCTGCCGGAGGAACATTTACATCGAAGAGAAGAGACAAGAGACGATAAAGGGCTGTATCATGACCAAAGCGAAGTGTAGCCGATGACTTAACAGAACGCAAAGCCCGATCTGCCTCAGCCTCGATATTCTGCCATAAGGAGATTGCACTACGGGCAGGAATATCCTCATTCGTAGCAACGGTACCATTGTTGATGGACATCCGAAGGTTATTGGCTTCATAAATGGCACGGAACTCATCATCGGTGAAAAGTGCATTCAAGCCATCTTCTATATCCTGCGGATAAGAAGAGAAATCTAAGCCTACATCCTGAATGGAAGAAGCCACCGTATGCATCTCGGTCATCAGCTTCAGGGGTTCATCCACCTTAGAGACATCCTTAAACAACTGAAGAAGGAAACGGCGAGGTGAAACCTGAGCCTGCACATGGGTACGGTTCTCCAAATCCTTCACTTCGGGAGAGACATACGCTATCCAAGCCATATCGGCAGAATCGGTCTTGACATCCAGATTCAAGCCTGACTGGAGGGTATGCAACTCCGAAGTAAAAGCCTGCATACTCTTGGCGCATCGATCCACCACACTGGAACGAGCCTTTACCGCATTGCCCGCAGCAAAGATCTGCGGATAACGCTCAAACATACGATGAGCGATGCCCTGATGCTGAAGAGCACCCAGCTTGCTCAGTCTGCCACCGTTACCTCTGGCATTTTCCCATACACGCTGCAACATTCCCTTCACCTGCAAACCCAGTGGAGTGAGATTACTCTCATCTTCAAAATGCTTGCAGATCCAGACATACCGGTCATCCTTCGGCATCCAACGGGAACCATGGCGACCGTAATGGCTGATATAAAAGGGTGCATATCCCTGAGGAACATTCAGAGAATCAGACATCACATAAGTAGCCGTACCAAAAGTTCCAGTCTTGGCAGAAGGGCCTTCCGGATAAGCATAATAGACTCCACCCATCTGTTGGCGGGTCTGAGCTTGCATAGATAGCACGCAAGCCAAAGAGATATATAATAATGTTACTTTTCTATTCATATAATATATGAAACGGA
Source organism: Segatella copri (assembly GCF_002224675.1). Lineage (GTDB taxonomy): Bacteria > Bacteroidota > Bacteroidia > Bacteroidales > Bacteroidaceae > Prevotella > Prevotella copri_U. Next base: position 12,340 of record NZ_NMPZ01000017.1, read on the forward strand.
GAATACTCCCATTTATTGTTTTTCCAACCTCCAATCAATACCTAAAGGATTTCCATCCATACGCAGCACCCAAGGGAGACCGAGGTTCACTGCAATCTGCATCACAGTTCCATCCTGTTCAGCCTTGACGGTGATTCTCTTTTCGTCTGCTGATATTTTCCGCCATAAAATCCCATTATAAACAAAGGATCCGTTTGCCAGAAGCTGACGCAGTGCCTTTCGGGAGATAAACAGGAAGGTGCCGTCACGCATACCCTTGTTGGAACCCATATCGCACACATAGAGATTCCTGCCTTTCTGCGGACTATCCCAACAGAAACCATCAGCCTCATCCACCACCTTGCGAGGAATCAGATAGAGAGATTGATTACATTTCAGTATAAGCGTATCAGCCATACTCGTTGAATCTATTCCTACCTCCCAGTTACGATACTGTCGGTTGAGGATGAAGCGAGCCACATACTGCGTTGGAATAGTTATCAAATACTTATCCACAGGCTGTGCAAAAACTGTGGATTTCTCTTTTTCTTTCATTATCAGCAGTTTCTGCGTTTTATCAACACCCTTTTCCTCAGTTTTAAAATCAGGAAGAACAAGTTTTCCACCATTTATCAACACATCGTGAGTTATGAACATCTGCTTCCATCGCTCTCCTTCTCTCACCACCTTCAAGTCCTTACCATTTGATAGATGGATGGTGTATTCAGGAATCATGGGCGAACCTACGATATAGAGATTCTGACCGGCTATCGGATAGAATCCCAGCATATTGAAAACGAGCCAGGATGACATCGCACCCCCATCATCATTACCCGGCAAACCGCCAGGAGAATCATCATAGTTATCGTTCACAATCTGCTGGATTCGCTGAACGCTCAAGTCAGGGCGCCCCACCCAATGATACAGGTAAGGAGTCATGAAGCTCGGTTCATTCGCCACATTGAAATGGCCATTGGCGAAGAAGGTATCGAGTCGTTTGATGAAAGCATCCTTGCCACCACAAGCCTCAATCAGTCCAGGCACATCGTGTGGAATACTGAGACTATATTCTGCCGACAAAGCCTCGTAGAAGAAGGTTGACCACCATGGAAGATACCAGGGCGCCACCTTGGTATCCGGATGATAAGGAATCACAGGATGATAGACCTTCGACTTGCCCCAAGGCACAGAGTCGAGCCATCTGCCATCCACACCTCTCGGCATGATAAATCCCTTCATCCCCTGCCATTCATAATCAGAACGCCAGAGGTTGCGCCAGTTATGCGAACGCTTCATATACTTATCATAGAATTCCGGATAACCCAGTCCTTTTGCCACCTGGGCGATGCACCAGTCATCATAGCTATACTCCACGGTACGATTGCCGGCACGGTCTATTCCATACGGAATATAGCCCAGCGTGTTATATTCCATCAATCCACCTCTACCATGCTTTTCCTCAGGCACGCTGCCCACAAAGCCATCATCATCCGTTGGTGGCACTTCGGCATCCTTGATCATCGCCTTCAGCGCCAGTTCATAATCGATACCCTTCATTCCTTTCGCAAAGGCATCGGCTATGACTATATCCGCATTGCTGCCTCCCTGCGTTCTGCCGTTCCAGTTGCCACTTCTAGCATCAGGCATATAACCGTCATGCTTGTAGATATTGAGCAGGGAATTGACCATATCACGCTGCTGCGGTTCCTCTATCAGCGTAAGCAAAGGCATGGAAGTACGATAAGTATCCCAGATGGCATAGTAATCATCATAATAAGGCGTAGCGGAGAAATGAGGGTTTTCACCCGACTTATCCACAGGCATCAGCATCGTATGATAAAGGGCTGTATAAAACATCCGCTTCTGCTTTTCGGTGCCTGAGATTTCTATCTTCCCCAACTTTCCGTTCCAGGTTTTCCACACATTCTTCAACTGGGCATCGAAGCCGCAGGCAGGGATATTCCGCCTTGCCTGGGCAATACTGATATGCGAAATACCAATCTTCAGATTGACGGTACTTTTCGAGAAGGCAACATCCAATCTTGTCTTTGAATCCTTCACCTTATTATATAGAGGCGCTTCGCAATTAGATAAAGGCACATCGCTATTAGATAAAGGCGTATCGCAATTAGATAAAGGCACATCACTCTGCAAATAGAAATATACAGTATAAGGGCCGCCATTGTTCCAGCCACCCCTTACAGTACTCCATCCTGAGACGGCATATTTCCCATCACAAGTAACATACGAATCCACATACTGCTGAGTTTCGCGCTTATCTGGAATCGTGTCTATACCTAGGAAGGTAGCCACATCTATCAGGAGTTTTCCCTTCTGTTTCCTGCCATAATCCAATCGATAGAAGGCACAACGTTCTGAAGCGGTAATCTCCGTTCGGATTCCATTTTCAAAAGTACAGGCATAATATCCCAAGGCTATCTTCTCATCCACACGTTTCTGGATGATTTCCCCAGCATCCAAGAAAGGCAGAATCAGGATATTGCCATACTTCTGTCCACCCCCGGTCCCGCTGACGTGCATCTGCGAGAATCCCTTGACAGGCTCAGGCATCGGCGCCCATCCCGCATTCGGCATAGACACGGCATCCGGTCCCGGCTTCGCCATACCGTATGGCATACAAGGTCCGGGGAAAGTTCTACCCAATCCCTCACTTCCGATACGCGGATCTACGTATCGGGAATAATCTTGCGCCATTGTCATCAAGAAGCCAAAGGCAAAAAATATAACTAAGAATACGCTTCTCTTCATACGTTTTAATTAATAATTGCGCCAAAATCTTCAATTTCACCACATTTTGGCGCAGCTATAACGCCATTTGAATGCGATTCATCAAGACCTCCACATATCCATGACTCATCACCAATGCCTTGCTGGAAGTTTTCTTGGTTCCATCTTTCTTCGCAAAAGGGAAACAAACATTCAGCGACCATGTTTCGTTCACAGTATATGGGGGATGCTTGTCGAAATCCTCATCCAGCATGGCACTCCAAATACCATCATCAACTTTCGTCACCTCATAATTTGGAACGACAATCGTCAGTTTGACCTGTTCATCTTTGATGTCGCAACGCACAAGAGGGCGAATATTGACACAATAAGAGGAACAACCACCCGAGTGATAAGCAATGCCAGGCAAATAACCCTTTGCCATGATAACCCCCAATTCCTTGTCTGCCATCTCTATCGATGAACTAGCATTGCTAAAGGTTTTCAGAAACCAATAATTCAAATCGACAAAGAGTTCATTTTTACTCTTGCCTCGCACCGAGATGGTTTTCTCAAACGTCAAAGCATTGTCCTTGTCCAACGTATCTTTTTCGCCAAGATAAAGCGCAACGTCTTTCCATCTTTTTCCATATTGATTAATCACGTAGGTCTCGACCTCTTTACGGCTCAATGTTTGAGCATCTACAGCTAGCAAGCCTGCCAACCACAGTAATAACAACAATAGATTTCTTCTCATAATCAAACAGTTTTATCAAAATGAAACAAACTTCATCTAACAATTAGAAAAAAGGGAGTGGCAGAATCCACCACTCCCCCTTTATCATCATTCAACCAATTAATATCCAGGATTCTGCTCCCAACCATTCAAATTGATTGTATTTTGTGGCACAGGGAAGATGCGATGACGCTTGTCGAAGTTTGCATCTGGGAAATCCTTGTAATGAGGGAAGAACTCATCCTCATAATGACCGAAACGAATCATATCATTACGACGCCAGTTCTCATCAAAGAATTCACGACCACGCTCATCATAGATTTCCTGCAAGGTAGGTTCGTTAGCTATCGTTGGAGCACCTGCGTATGAACGAATCTGATTGAAGAGAGCTTTTGCACCACTACTACCCTGACGAGTAAGAGCCTCAGCCTTCATAAGAAGTATGTCGGCATAACGGAAAATCGGCAAGTCATTAGACTGGTTACGACCATTATTATAGTCGGCTGGAGTAGTAAACCATTTGATGGAGTGACAACCCTGCTGATAAGCATTAGCGTCATTGCCAACCTCGATGGTGTTATCTTTCTTAGCAAGAGTGATGTTTTCTGTAAAATGTACCTGGTTGCCTTTATACATAAAAGGTTCAGTTGTAGGACGTAAAGTCTTTGGGTCACGAACATAGACATCACCACGAAGAATGCTGAGATTACGAATATCCCCATCCAGAGAGAACAATTTGGCAAACTCAGGAGTGACTACCATGTTACCACCAAACGACTGAGTAAACTTATCTGCTGAACCATAGACATTTGGCAACAAATTTTTCATATCCTTGAATGTACGAGGACGAGCATACTGCATACCCTGACGATTGATGGCATCATATGGTATTGCATATATGAAGTCTTCCACCTTCCAGCCATTGTCGTATGAGAACTTATGAAGATAGTCAACAGAACCCAAATTGAACTTACCACTATTGATAATATCATCGCAAGCAGCAATACAAGCATCCAACTTTGGATTTGCAGCAGTTGCTGCATCATATTGGTCAACCGACTCCGCCGTATAAACAGGCCAGTTGATATATAGCTTGGCAAGAAGAGCCTCAGCCATCCATTTAGTAGGCTTGCCGTATGTATTTTCAGTAACATCATCCGTCAATGCAGGGATAATGTCATTAAGCTCACTCTCAATCCACTCGGCAACTTCCTTACGTGAAGAACGAGGTACCACAGAACCTTCAGACTGAACTTTATCCAAAATAGGCGTATCACCATAATTATCCATCAAAATCCAGGTGTAATAAGCACGTATGGCACGAGCTGGTGCTTTCATCTGGGCAGAAGCTCCACTACCCAATTCCTCCAAGATGGTATTCGCCTTTGTAATACCAGCCGTCACATCATCATACCAACCGATAGATGCATCATTAGGAGAACTACAATGAAGTGCTTGGTGAGCATAGGTACCACTGTCATAATAACCGCCAGCAAAAGCGAGTGAAGTAAACTCATCGGAAGCCAAGCATTGTGCCTCCATATAACGGCGGCCCAATGTTCCTGCAAGATGGTAATATACATCTGCCATCTTTGCCTCCACAACAATCATAGGATCAACTCCTGAGTTTTGACTAGGATCTTCAGTATATTGCGAGTTTGGACTCATGTCCAAGTCCGTACAGCCGGTAAGTGCCATGGCAAACAATCCAGCTGAAATAAACAATCTATTTAGTTTCATATTCTGTAATCTGATTAAATGTTATTACTTTAGGTCGATATACTATGGCGCAGCCTATTTCTTCTTGCTTCCACCGAAATTAATCTTCACACCTACCATGAAGGTACGTGTATGTGGATAACGGCTCCAACGGTAATCGATACCAGGATCAATGCCACCCATGTTTACCTCTGGGTCAAGTCCCTTGTAACTAGTAATCGTAAAGAGATTGTTGGCAGTTCCGTAAAGAGTCAAGTCTTGAATCCAGTCATTAAAGCAATTACGGAATGTGTAACTCAAAGAGAGCGTCTGAAGACGAACGTAAGATCCTTTCTCTATATAACGGTCCGAAGGAAGTGAGCTTGAAGCATCACCAACAGGATTAGAAAGGAATTCTTTCAATACGTTCTTACCATCTGAGAACATTTGAGCAGCCGTATAGTGAGCGCGAGGACTATTATAAACGTCATTACCGAACACACCTGTGATAAATGCGTTCAGACTCCAGTTCTTATAAGTAAGCGTATTGTTCCAACCTGCATTGAGCTTAGGTTGCGCACAACCAGTTATAGAACGGTCTTTCAAACTTGGATTGTTGGTGGTTTCGCCTGTACGATTACCATTTTCGTCAAGAACGTAGTACTCTGAGCGTCCATTTACAGTTCCTGCATACTGATACGTATAGAATGTACCAATAGGTTCGCCCTCCATAATTCTCTGTGTCCAACCATCAGCAGAAACACCAGCTACCATTGGGTCACCTTGGGTGAGATTAGTAGTATGGAATGTCTCATTCTGCATCTTATCGACAGTATTCTTGTTATGAGAGAGATTAAGGGTAGTACTCCACATGAAATTCTTGGCACGAACAGGCACCGCATTCAATGTGAACTCAATACCCTTATTGGTCATCTCACCCACATTGGCATCCATCCAACCATATATGTACTGAGTCGTTGAAACAGGATAGCTCCAAATCAAGTCCTTGGTCTTCTTATGATAAACTTCTACAGTACCATTCAGACGTCCCTTCAAGAATGCGAAGTCGAGACCAATGTTCAACATACCTGTTGACTCCCACTTCAAATCAGGGTTTGCATTCTTGGTTGCACCGTATGTGCGATAAGTCTTACCATCATATACGAATGTACCAGAAGCACCATACGTATTATAAGAAGAATACACATCGAAGCCCATGGCATTACCTGAAATACCATATCCCGCACGAAGCTTCAAGTTATCGAAGATATGCTGGTTCTGCATAAACTTCTCCTCAGTGATATTCCAGGCAGCAGATACAGAAGGGAAAGTTCCCCAACGATTATTCTTGCCGAATACCGAAGAACCATCTCGACGTATGGTTGCCTGAAGCATATAACGACTGTCAAAAGAGTAGTTCACACGACCGTAGAAAGAGATATTACGTACCTTCTCCAAATAGCCGCTCTGGACAGAGTTCTGAACACCCAAGATGGTTTGTGCGTATGACATATTATACCATCCAAGATCATCATTATAGTAACCTTCAACACTGAGACCGAATCCATCGTTATTCTTCTTTTCTTCCCAAGAATAACCAGCCATCAGGTCAAACTTGTTCTTACCGGCCGTGAAGTTGTAGTTCAGATAAGTCTCAAAAGTCTGTTCACGACCAAAATAGGTATTACGGGTAGCCTGACCATTCTTGTTACCAATACCCTCTAACTGAGAGTTACGGGTATTATAGGCACTATAAGTACTTTGATAATTACTCCAAGAATAGTTGACATTCCAGACCAATCCTTTCCAGAGTTCAAGTGCTGTCTTTCCAACAAACTGGTTACGTTTCCATACTGTCTCAGACTTATTTTCCTCCATCAATGCAAGAGGGTTATAGTTCTTGGAGCCAGAGCCTACAGTCCATGTTCCATCCGCATTCTTCACTGCATTAGTAGGGGAATAATAGTTCATGGCATCAAGCACAGATGCACCCTCATTGCCAGATGGTACGCCAAAGTGTTTGCCATACATCATATTCGCACCAATAGAAATCGTAAGGTGGTCTTTCAATGTCTTGGTTGACACAAGAGAACGGACATTGAAACGGTCAAAGCCTGTCATCTTGATGACACCCTCACGCTTTCTGAGATCAGCACTAACCATATAATTAGTAGAACCATTGCCTCCACTAATGTTCACATTATGATTATGACTTATACCTGTACGAAGCACCTCGTCTTGCCAATCCGTATTGGCGCCACCATCCTTGAGAGTTATATTGTTGTCCTTTGCATACTGACGCAAGTCATCGGCAGTACACACATCATATTTCTTCAGTATATTGTCAATAGCTACATAGCCATTATAGGTTACATTGGTTCTTTCCTTAGAACCCTTCTTGGTGGTAATGATGATTACACCATTGGCAGCCTTAGAACCATAGATGGCTGTAGCTGTAGCATCACGAAGCACGTCAATAGACTCGATATCTTCTGGAGACACAATAGAAATATCAACTCCAGGGATTCCATCCACAACATAATAAGGTGACATGGCACCTGTACGGAGAGTAGAAGCACCACGAAGTGTAATGGTAGGAGAACCGTTAGGATCGGCAGTAGAAGAAACCACCAAACCCGGAACCTTTCCCTGAAGCATCTGACCCGGGTCTGTAAACACACCTTGGTTCAAATCTTCTGCCTTCACGGTAGTAATTGAAGAGGTAACATCCTTACGGCGCATCGTACCATAACCTACAACCACGACCTCATTCAAGGCCGTATTATCTTCCTGCAAAACAATCTGACTATTAGAGCCAGCCTTTACCGTCTGCGGTGTAAATCCAATGTAAGAGAGCTTCAGCTTCGCTCCTGGCTTCACATTCAAGGTGTAGTTACCATTTATATCGGTAACCGCACCATTGTTAGTACCCACCTCCATGACACTTACGCCTATGAGAGGGTCGCCATTGGCATCTTTCACGGTGCCGCTGACCTTACTTTGTGCAAATGTGAGTGTACTCACCAGCAGAAGGGCGGAAGAAAGCAATACTCTTTTCATGCTTCTTCCATTTGTCTTTTGTACTATTTGCATAACTTATTAGATTTTGTTATTAATAATCGGATGCAAAGGTAGTACTACCTTATTACACCTGTTTAAGATTTTAGTTTCAATTCTATTAAAAGATTGTTTTTCTAGTCATCTATACCGAAAGTTTTTCCTCCATAGTTTACTTTCGGTCCAACCTGCACTCTCAGATCATCAATCTCTACATCCCTGGCATTCTCTACATAGACTCCATATACCTTATTATATATAAAGCCCTCACCACGACATGGACGCTTGTCATATACGCCACCATCATAGCCTGTCAGTTTCTTCAAGTTGAGATGTACATTGTTGAGATAGATATTGTTCACTTTATCCCGGGTATCTCCGCCGATAAAGCATCCGTTTTCTGAAGTGACATAAATATGATTGAAGTAGATATGGCTCACCTCGCCACATCTTCCTACCGTCTGACCTTTAGGGAATCGCCAGTTGGCATCCTTATAATTTCCATTGGCACGAGGGTAAGAAGTAACGTAAATTGGTTCTGCCTTGCCCCACCATACATCGCTCCACAGCTGGCAATCCAGAATGATGTTAGAGAAAACCACATTGCTCACGGTTCCCTCATCTCGGTTCTGAATACCTAGACCACGGTTGCTACCTTTGATCACGCAATTGTCGATAACCACATTATAGATGGAATCCATATTCTCGCTGCCAATCTTCACGGTACAGCTGCGGCTCTCCATCACACAATTCGTTACAACGATGTCGTGGCAAGAACCATACTCTTCAAACTCACGGCGGTTTTTCAGGCAGATAGCATCATCGCCACTGGTGATATGACAGTTGGCAATGCGCACATTCTTGCTATGATCGATATCAATACCATCACCATTACGAATCTTGAGATTGTTGAGCAGATTGATGCCGTCAATCACAGCCCCATCGCAACCGATGAGATGCACCGTCCAGTAAGCACCTTCCCGAATGGTAATATCACGGATATTGAGATTCCTGACTCCCATCAGGGTAAGCACATGCGGACGGGGATCGAAAGTAGTGACCGGTTTGAGCTCGTAACTATCAAAAAGTTCAGCCCCCATAAACTTGATACCATTACCATGAATCGTACCATGCCCAGAGAACGAAAGATTCTCCACATCCTTCGCCCATATCCACATCATACCCTCACCCTTGTTCTTACCGAAGGCGCTGAGATGATAGATACTCTCATCGGGATTGGCTTTCCAGACGGAATTGGTTTCCAGAACGATGTTCACATTCGATTTCAACTGTACGGGTCCTGAAAGGAATGTATGATTGGCGGAAAAGACCACATCTCCCCCTCCGGCATTCGTACAAGCATCCACAGCTTTCTGAATGGCGATTGCGTCATCACTGATTCCGTTACCTCGAGCACCGAAATCCATCACATTGAAGTTACGACCATAGAGAATACAGGGTATGGTTAGTAAAATCAATAAGTTAAGCGTTAATTTATTCATCGGCTTAAAGATTAGTTGTTGCAAAAATAAATAAAAAAAACAATAAATGCAAGTTTTTAAGTAAAAAAGATGCAAGAATCAACAAAAAACCTTCTTTTATTCCTGCAACCCACTTTTATAATGATTTCAAACGTATATATAATGCCAAAGGAAATACCGGAAAACAGGCCAAAGCTATTCGACACAGTATCATCCCAACACGCAGTGCGCATATTTATACTGCATATTTTCTGCATATTCCTATCATCCTACAACAATTTATCGTAAATATGCAAATTTTATACATATTCTCTTGGTGTTTTCATATATTTATTGTAATTTTGCAACCACAAACGAATAAAAATACAGCGTATGAAAGTAAAGAACAATAGATTAGAAGCATTAAAGATGCTTATCTCTAGCCAAGAGCTAAGTTCGCAGGAACAACTCTTGCAAGCTTTGCACAAAGAAGGATTTGAGATAACGCAAGCCACATTGAGCCGCGACCTCAAGCTGCTCAAGGTAGCCAAGGCTGCTTCATCCAGCGGAAAATACGCATACGTCTTACCCAATGATGCACTCTACAAACGTGTCACTCACCCTATGTCCATCAGCAAGATGGGACTGAGTACAGGATTTCAATCCATCAATTTCTCAGGCAACATGGTAGTTATCAAGACACGTCCGGGATATGCGAGCAGTATCGCCTACAACATCGACAACAGCGATATTCCTCAAATCCTTGGAACCATCGCAGGAGATGACACCATCTTCCTGGTCAAGAAGAAGGGTACTACAGAAGAGGAAATCATCGACATCTTGTCGGAAGTGATTCCGGAACTCAATCATAGATATTAATTGATGGTTGACAGGTATTAAAACAACAGATTACAAATAAGAACATTCAAAATATAAAGAGAAAATGGAAGAAGTTAAAGTAATGGTGGCTGACGAAAGTCACATCAAGTACATCGACACCATTCTGACTACAATTGCAGAAGCTGCAAAGAAGCGTGGTTCTGGTATCGCCAAGCGTTCACCAGAGTATGTTGCCACCAAGATGCGCGAAGCCAAGGCGGTCATCGCTCTCCAGGGCGAAAAGTTCGCTGGTTTCAGCTACATCGAAACATGGGGCAACAAGCACTATGTTACCACATCAGGTTTGATCGTTCACCCAGACTTCCGTGGTATGGGATTGGCTAAGCGTATCAAGAACCTGACCTTTACGCTTGCCCGACAGCGATGGCCTCATGCCAAGATTTTCTCTTTGACATCCGGTTCGGCTGTCATGAAGATGAACACCCAGCTGGGTTATCTTCCTGTTACCTTCGCCGACCTGACCGATGATGAGTCATTCTGGCGTGGTTGCGAGGGTTGCATCAACGTGGATGTGCTCCATCGCACCAATCGCAAATACTGCATCTGCACCGCCATGCTCTTCGACCCAGAGGAGCATCTGCCTATCAAGCTTCCTCAGGAAGTGATTGAGAGAATCAGAAAGATTGACGGTCCTTCTGCAGAAATCTAAATCCTTATATATAATAAGGTGTTGGCAAGAATGCCATCTAAACAGTATTCACCACATATTAAACATAAAATAAAATGGCAAATAAAAAAGTAGTAGTCGCTTTCAGCGGCGGTCTCGATACATCATACACAGTAATGAAGTTGACCCAGGATGGCTGGGATGTTTATGCAGCATGCGCTAACACAGGTGGTTTCTCTGCCGAGCAGTTGAAGACCAACGAGGAGAACGCATATAAGTTGGGCGCCAAGGCATACGTCACTCTCGACGTTACCCACGAGTATTACGAGAAATCATTGAAATACATGATTTTCGGTAATGTGCTCCGCAACAACTGCTACCCTATCTCTGTATCTTCAGAGCGTATCTTCCAGGCTATCGCCATCGCTCGTTACGCCAAGGAGATTGGTGCAGATGCTATCGCTCACGGAAGTACAGGTGCCGGCAACGACCAGATCCGTTTCGACATGACCTTCCTGGTGATGGCTCCTGGTGTAGAAATCATCACCTTGACACGTGACAAGGCTCTTTCTCGTAAGGAGGAGGTTGACTACCTGAACGAGCATGGTTTCTATGCAGACTTCACCAAGTTGAAGTATTCTTATAACGTAGGTATCTGGGGAACCAGTATCTGCGGTGGTGAGATTCTCGACCCAACCCAGGGTCTTCCAGAGGAGGCTTATCTGAAGCACGTTACAGCCAAGGAAGAAGAGGCTGAACTGAAGATTACCTTCGAGAAGGGTGAAATCGTGGCTGTCAACGGCGAGAAGTTTGATGATAAGATTGCAGCCATCCAGAAGATTGAGGAGATTGGTGCATCTTACGCTATCGGTCGCGACTGCAACGTGGGTGACACCATCATCGGTATCAAGGGTCGTGTAGCTTTCGAGGCTGCAGCTCCTAAGCTCATCATCGAGGCTCACCGCCTGTTGGAGAAGAGCACATTGAGCAAGTGGCAGCAGTATTGGAAGGACCAGGTAGGCAACTGGTACGGAATGTTCCTCCACGAGAGCCAGTACCTGGAGCCAGTGATGCCGGATATCGAGGCTATGCTGACTTCTTCTCAGCGCAACGTAAACGGTACAGCTATTCTGAAGCTCCGTCCATACAGCTTCCAGACTGTAGGAATCGATTCACCAGACGATTTGACCAAGTCTAAGCTCGGTGAGTATGGCGAGATGCAGCATGGTTGGACAGCCGAGGATGCGAAGGGCTTCATCAAGGTAAGTTCTACCCCACTCCGTGTTTATTATGGTATGCACCCTAACGAGGAAAGATAATATGGTAAAAGTAGGTATTTTAGGAGCAGCTGGTTATACAGGAGGTGAGCTGATTCGCCTCCTTATCAACCATCCTGAGGCAGAGATTGTATTCGCCAACAGCGAGAGTAACGCCGGCAACCTGGTGGCTGAGGTTCACGAGGGATTGTATGGCGAGACTGATTTGAAGTTTACCGCCGAGATGCCTTTCGACCAGGTGGATGTCATCTTCTTCTGCTTCGGTCACGGCAAGAGCGAGGCGTTCCTGAAGGAGCACAATGTTCCGGAGAACGTGAAGATTATCGATTTGGCACAAGACTTCCGTCTTGCCCCAGAAACTGTGGTTGCTACCCAGCAGCCAACCCCAGCCGCTCACGATTTTGTATATGGTCTTCCAGAAATAAATGAATCAAAAATAGCCGTAGCTCAGCACGTGGCAAACCCAGGTTGTTTTGCAACCTGCATTCAACTTGGTTTGTTGCCTGCTGCTAAGATGGGCCTCATCAACAGCGATGTTTCTGTTAATGCCATTACAGGTAGCACCGGCGCTGGTCAGAAGCCAGGTGCCACTACCCATTTCTCATGGCGCAACAACAACATGAGCATCTACAAGGCATTCAACCATCAGCACGTGCCAGAGATTCGTCAGAGTCTGAAGCAGACACAGGGTTATCTTGATGCAGCCATCGACTTCATCCCTTACCGTGGCGACTTCGCCCGCGGTATCTTCGCTACAGAAGTGGTAAAGACCGATAAGCCAATCGAGGAAATCGTAGCAGGTTACAAGGAGTTCTACAAGAATGCCAAGTTCACCCACTATGTGGATAAGGCAATCGACCTGAAGCAGGTGGTGAATACCAACAAGTGCCTGGTTCATGTAGATAAGTATGGCGATAAACTCCTCATCACTTCCTGCATCGACAATCTCTTGAAGGGCGCCGTGGGTCAGGCTGTTCAGAACATGAACATCATGTTTGGTCTCGACCAGACAGCAGGTTTGAAACTCAAGCCATCAGCTTTTTAAATAAAAAGAATTCGGAAGAACGGATGAAAAATCATTCGTTCTTCTATCATATATAAATTCTTCAATCACATATAAAATAAGAAAACAACATGAATTTATACGACGTATATCCTCTTTTCGATATTAATATAGTAAAAGGTAAGGGCTGTAAGGTATGGGACGACAAGGGTCAGGAATATCTCGACCTCTATGGCGGTCATGCCGTTATCAGCATCGGTCATTGCCATCCTCACTATGTTGAGATGCTCACCAACCAGTTGAACAACCTGGGTTTCTATTCCAACTCTGTCATCAACAAGTTGCAGGTGAAACTCGCTGAGCGTTTGGGCAAGGCTAGCGGTTATGAGGATTATCAGTTCTTCCTCATCAACTCGGGTGCCGAGGCAAACGAGAATGCCTTGAAGTTGGCTTCTTTCACAAACGGCAGAACCCGTGTGCTATCTTTAGAAAAGGCATTCCACGGCAGAACATCCCTTGCCGTAGAGGTAACAAATAATCCTAAGATCATCGCTCCTATCAATGACAATGGTCACGTAACCTATCTTCCTATCAACGATTTGGAAGCTTGGGAGAAGGAACTTGCCAAAGGTGATGTCTGCGCTTGTATCATCGAAGCTATTCAGGGCGTAGGTGGTTGCAATATGGTAACTCCTGAGTTTGCTCAGGGCTTGCAGGCAGCCTGCAAGAAATACGGCACTTTCCTGATTTGCGATGAAATCCAGTGCGGTTATGGCAGAAGCGGTAAGTTCTTCGCTCACCAGTGGTTGGGCATCAAGCCTGATCTCATCACCGTAGCCAAGGGTATCGGTAATGGTTTCCCTATGGGTGGCGTGTTGATTTCTCCTGAGTTTACTCCTGTATATGGTCAGCTGGGTACTACCTTCGGTGGCAACCACCTGGCATGTACAGCAGCTCTCGCCGTTCTCGATGTATTCGAGAAGGAGAACCTGGTAGAGAATGCGCATGAAGTTGGTGAATATCTCATCGCCCAGTTGAAGGAGTTGCAGAAGCGCAACAGCCACATCACAGAGGTTCGTGGCCGTGGCTTGATGGTAGGAGCCGTACTCGATATTCCTCACAAGGAAGTTCGCAGCAAGCTCATCCACGAGCAGCACTGCTTCACCGGTTGCGCCGGCACCAACATCCTCCGTATCCTCCCTCCATTGGTATTGACCAAGGAGAATGTGGATGACTTCATCGGAAGATTGGAAACCGTATTGAAGGAAGTATAAACCCATTGAGATAAGGATATAAAGAAAACTCAACCCATAAAAGAAATAGGAAACACTCCTATCGTGAGCAGCAAGCCCTTTGCGGTTTGCTGCTTTTTTGTTCCCCCTCATAGGAAAATTGTAGTTTTATCTTGGTTATTTCGTAGGAAAAGTGTATATTTGCAGCCGTAATCCTTGGAATGGTGTATAAAATAGCTGTTGCTTCACCTTGAAATGGTGTATATAACAGCAACACTTATTCGCATCTTAATATGGCAAATAATAATAAAACAGGCTTATAGACAGATAAAATGACAACAGACAATAAAGACAACAGGCTCTCAATAGAGAACAGCGATTATGCCGAGATACTGCGAAACGCTGTCGCAGTAATTGAGCATGCTCGGACAGAAATAGCCCGACATGTCAATGGCTATGTCTCTACCGCTTATTGGGAGATTGGTCAAATACTTCATGAGCGCAAGATTGAAAGCGGGTATGGTGACAGCGTTGTAAGACGGTTGTCAGCAGACCTGAAAGAATGTTATCCAAAGATGGGTGTTTCACCACGAAATCTGTGGTATATGAAAAAGTTCTATGAACGTTATGCAGGGCATAATGAGAAAGTGCAACGGAGCGTTGCACTTTTGCCATGGTCACATAACATGCTGTTGTTGAGCAAGGGGCTGAATGATGAAGCCACGCTATATTATGCTCAGGAAACTATAACCAAAGGTTGGAATCGTGACTTGTTGCTCAATGCCATCAAACTCAATATGTATGAGACACAAGCATTGGAACGAGTAGACAACAATTTCGACCGCACTCTTCCTGCCGAACAAGCGCAGTATGCCAATGAAGTGTTTAACAGCAGCTACAATCTTGGTTTCTTGGGAGTAACAAGTCCCATTCTGGAGCTTGAACTTGAAGACCGCCTTGTAAAAGCTATCACTCGTTTCCTTATGGAACTTGGTAATGGTTTCACTTTCATTGGCAACCAGCATGTATTGGAATACAATGGTAAAGAAAGCAAGGTAGATATGCTGTTTTTCCATCGTGGACTGCGCTGCCTTGTTGCTGTTGACCTAAAAATAGGGGCTTTCAAACCAGAGTATGCAGGTAAGATGAACTATTATCTGTCTCTACTTGACCGCCTTGAGCGAGGTGCAGACGAGAACCGTTCCATAGGAATCATACTTTGTGCGGAGAAAGACCGTGTAGAAGTGGAACTCGCACTTGAAGATATGGGAAAACCTATCGGAGTGGCAGATTATCAGTTGATTGTTCCGAAAGAGAAATTACAGAAAGTCCTTACTGATGAGATAAAGGCATTTAGTGAAGAGAAAGAAAACAAAGAAACATTATAACATGGACATTCAAAGAATAAATCTGCATACATCCGCTTTCAACGAGATAACGCATCTCTATTTTATAAAAAACATTAAATTATAGTGTTGTGAAATTTATAAAACAATAAACGCTTATGGATAGGAACGATTTCATAGAAACGCGTGAAGATATAGTTAAAAACATCAAAACGCTTTATTCTTACCTCGATGGCAAGGTGGACAGAGAGCATAGAGACTGGGCTATCCAAAGGATGTTCCAAGGGAGAAACTATGTCATAGAAGTTGTAGATTCTCAAATATACTTTGCTCCAAGCCATTTTGTCGGATATGTTGACAACACGATGGAAAAGCATGAAGCCAACCCAGGCAATGGCACCGAGACTGACAACAAGATAAAGAATTTCTATCAGAAAGTACAGGATGTCAAACTTGATGCCTTGTTACAAAAAGCCATGTTTGAATACGGTATTGTTGTGGGGGCAAAGAAATATTGGATAAGCAAAGATACAACGGTAGACGATATCCTGTCTTGTTCCGCTGTTAAAGTTCGTAGATATTGGATTGCCCGTCTCTCAGACGACAACCACTGGGATTATGCATTGGAGAACAACCTGTGGCTTATGCAACAGCGATACGACATTCAAAGAAATCACATAGTCACCCAGTTGCTGAATTTAGTAAAGGAAATAAGAGTCGGTGATGTGCTATTGCTTACTTTTGACAATATAATATATGCATATGGGATTGTGGTAAGATGTCCATTTCAAACCCGTCAAATCTCAAATCTGCAGAACATAGTGTCCCTAAGACAATATGATTATAATGATGGCATAGTATGTTTTGAAGATGCTCCAGCTTTCTATGAAGACTTAAGAGATGGAGAAGAAAATTGGGGGCAGCGAGTATCTGTAGACCAATGGCATTGTTATGACAACGACTCAACCGTGTATAATTCCGGATGCCAATCTGCTCTTTTAGCAGGCAACACTCAACAGTCAATATTCGAAGTTGACGCTAAGTTTGCACAAGACAAAATAAAAGAATTGGAAAAACAATACTATAAGAAATATATGTTCATTAATAATACTGCAAAGTTGCTGAAATCCAAGCACAACATAATCCTTCAAGGTGCGCCAGGCACTGGCAAGACCTATAATACGGCAGCCATTGCGCTCAGTGTGCTTGGTATAGACGGAGTAGACCTTGACAATCACGATGAAGTAATGAAGAAATATGAAGAGTTTCAGGACGACCGCATATTCTTCACGACATTCCATCAATCTCTTGACTATGAAGATTTCGTCGAAGGTTTGAAACCTCACGTTCAGACGAACGAGAATGGCGAAAGTCTTGGCGTGACCTACGAGCCAGAAGACGGCATCTTCAAACGAGCATGCAACGCAGTGGTGACCGATGACAGCAAGGATATTATAGAGTGCATTGATGATTACCTGCAAAAGATAAAAGGATTTGAGAACCGTCGGGAAATACCTACAGTAACCGGGAAATCATCGTTGTATGTATGGTGGAAAGAGGGGAACAAGACCGTCAGCAGTAGAAGTACAAACTCTACAAGTCAACGCGAGGAAAGTTACTCTCCTTCTCCACTGAACATCGAGAAGATCAAGGCTCAAGCCTTGGGAAAAGGATGTGAGAACAATTGGCAGCAATATGCTCAGGCATTCATTGAAGCGGTCAAGAAAGAATATCACGCCAAGACAGACAAATCAGTGGTACTCATCATTGATGAGATAAACAGAGGAAATGTTTCCAAGATATTCGGAGAACTGATTACATTGCTTGAAGCGGACAAACGAGACAAAGGCAATCACCCCATAAAAGTGACATTACCATACTCCAAAACATTGTTTGGCGTGCCAAGCAACCTGTACATCATAGGCACAATGAACACAACAGACCGAAGTACGGGGACGCTTGACTATGCCCTCCGTCGCCGCTTTGCATTTGTGACGTTAAAGTCTGACCCGAATGTGATAGTCAAACATTATGAGAAATTGGGCAACGACGACTTGAAAGCAATAGCCATCGACTTGTTTAACAATATCAAAGTCTTCATCACAAATCCAAAACATCTGTGTGGCGACTTGTGCATTGACGATCTGATGGTGGGTCACAGCTACTTTATGGCATCCTCTAAAGAAGAACTACAATGCAAGGTGGAATTTGAAATAATACCCCTCATCGCTGAATATATCAATGACGGCATCTTGACCGTGAACGACCAAGAGAAAGAAAAGGCATTCGATGCCTGGGAGTCCCTCCAACCCGTGCAGATAGTAGACGATGAGGACGAAGATAATATAGACGAAGAAGACGAATAGAATGATACAACTCCAAGAACACGAACAACTATGCAAGAATGACTTACCCGTTGAAAAAAGCGAAAGGTACGATAACCTTCAACTCATTCAATGGGATAAGCCTATGGATAATAGTGCATGGGGGTACTATGCCTCATTCAAAATTGGAGCAGAATGGATTGACAAGCAAGAAGCATTGGTGGTTACGGCAAAACGGGGAATGGAGAAAATCGATTTCCTGCGCATGTTTATGACATGCTTCTGCTCTGACCTTGCGGTGGAATCGTTTTCCAAAATCTATTCCATTGATCTGGAGAAGCCTGCCATTGTAGCCCCTGCATTGAGCAGTGTTGTTAGTCCACTTATCGTGTTTCATTTCATAGGAGTGGTAAACAGAATCAAGTCGTTAAGAAAAGGATATGTTCTGCGCCAAGAGAACCTTAAGAAGGTGAAGGGGCATATCAAGATGCTCAAAAACGAACGCATCAATATCACCACAAAACGATACGACCGTATTTATTGCGAATACGATGACTACTCAGTAGATACTCCAGAGAACAGACTGTTAAAGAAAGCACTTGTCTTCTCTCAGAGATTTGTCGCCAAGATAAATCGCAATAATGTAGTATATTCAAAAGTCAATCAGATGGTCACGAAAGCACTATCGAAATTTGATTATGTGAGCGATGACATCAACATCAATTCCATTGGGCAAATACGCTCCAATAAACTCTATCGGGAATATGCGGAAGCCATGCGATTGGCCAAGGTCATATTAAAGCATTTTGACTATAGTCTCTCAAATGTGGAAGCCACGGAAAATAGGGTCACGCCGTTTGTGCTCGATATGTCTTTACTATACGAACATTATGTGTACGGTTTGTTACATGAAGCTTATCGGGAGAAAATCAGTTACCAGTATCCGGGAGTAACTGGACTGCCAGACTTTTTATACAAGTCGAAACATTTCAATGCTATACTGGATACCAAATATATCCCTAAATATGAGAAAGGGACGCTTGACAAATACGTCATTAGGCAACTGAGTGGCTATAGTCGTGATCTAACAATTTTGAGTAAGTTAGGATATGAAGAGATTGACGAAGACTCACCGACTCCATCTGTTCCGTGCATCATTATATATCCTAAGGAAGATGGAGATTCTGACAATCCGTTCAAAAGCAATAAGCTGAGAGATCTTTGCACGAGGCATCTAAAAAAAATCTCAAGGTTTTACAAAATCAGCATCTCTGTTCCAACTATTAGCAGATAAAAGAGAAAAATGTCGGCCTGTACGGTTGAAATTACCCAATACGCCTGTAAGGGCAAAAGTTTTGTACAGAAGTTTCGCAAGTAAGCTCCACACGCCTTAACAGGGCAGAAGGTGCTGTGGTATAAGTCCGTAATACTGGTTTGCAAGTCCGCTAGGCGTTATGGTCCGTTAGGCGTTATGGTCCGTTAGGCGTTATGGTCCGTTAGGCGTTCCTGCGGATTTGCAATCCGCAGCCGTAGGCTTTTCATATCTCCAAATTCGTGATGCTGCGTTCTCGCTTGAGGCGGATTACAAATCCACAATATCTTCCAGTCTTCCTTTATCCCTAACTAGCTCTCTCATATACCAAGATTTTATCTCGTTCCACACTCTCCTGAGCATACGGACGCAAAGACCCATCAACTACCAAGTCAACTTCACGACCTAGCAGTTGCTTCAAATCCTCATACATTCCTCCATGGGTAAGCAAAGTAAACGAACCATGCTCAAAATCGGGGGCAAAGAGAATATCTATATCGCTCTGAGCCCTTTCTTCACCACGAGCAAAAGACCCAAAGATCCATGCCTTCAACACAGGCTTCTTAGACATATAATCATGGATTATACGTATAATTTGATATCTATCCATATTTACCTCCTCATTTTTAAATAGTAATAAGAAGATGTTTAACCCATTCATCACAAGCAGTATTATGCCAATGCCTCCACTTTCCAGTCATCGATACTTCGACGGTCTTCCGAGAAGTTGATACCCACCTTGTATTTCTTTCTGCTGTCATCGGCGAAGGCAGCGAGATAGTCCTTGCTGTCGATTTGCTCCATCGCTGCCTCAGCATCCTTTTTATATTTAAGTTCCAATACATAGATGCTGCGCTTGGTTTTCAACACCATGTCGATTCTGCCATCAGATGTAGGCACCTCTGGAGTAACATCACATCCGAGGATTAACAATATGGTGTAGAGCACGGCTTGGTAATGGCGCTCATTGTTGTTGACCAATGTATATGGGAACTTCTTGTAGAAAGTCTGGAGATGAGGGAGGAATGCCTCCATATTGTCCTCGGCACTCAGGATGAAGTTCTTTGCCCATGCCATGTAAATAGCATCACGGTCGCCCATGCCGTCTGGGGCATAATAGCGGAAGAGGCTGTTGGAGAATCCCTTGCGCACCTCTTCATTAGGGAAGGCAAGCTTGTATAATTTCGCCAAACGATTGTATGACTTGATTGTGAGATAGCCGCTTTGGTATAATACCGGTACAGGGTCAACAATCTTCTCCGTCGGGGTATCGAAGCGGTCGGAGGTTGTCCAGATGTCGTCCAACTGGAGCATATCGACATTTTTCTCTTGAAGCAGTTCTATCAGGAAGGTAGGAGTACCCGTAGAGAACCAATAGCTATCAAATTCATGGGTCTCTAAGCAATTGAACATACTGTAAGGATTATACATATCGGCACCTTTCCCACTAAAGTGGTAGCCATCGTAATTATATCTCAGCTCAGCTAAGGCCTCCTCATAGTTCATATCATTGGCTTGCGCCAATTCCTCTATGTCATCGTGGAAATTTTTCAAGAGCTCTTCCTTGCTGATGCCACAGATAGAACTGTACTTATCCCACATGCTGATATTCGTGATATTGTTCAGTTCGCTGAAGATGCTCAACTGGCTAAACTTGGAGATTCCTGTTAAAAAGACAAAATGAAGATTGTCCTCTTCTGACTTCAAAGGACTGAAGAAGTTGCGCATGATGTCACGTATCTTGTCCTGCAAGTCCTTGTCTTTCATAGAGTCGTGCATCGGCGCATCATATTCATCGATGAGCACAACCACATTCCTGTCGGTCTTTTGCTTGGCGGCATTGATGATGCGAATCAATCGGACATTAAAAGCCTCGGTACTAACAGAAGTTATTTGGTATAAATCCTCGTATGTTTCAAGAATCTTATCAAGAGTTTCTATCAGGCTTTCCATATTATAGTATTTCCCCTTGCTAAGATCAAGATGGATAACGGGGTGTTTCTCCCAATCTTTTTCCAAGGCTTCCAGCTTTAGTCCTTTGAATAGCTCTTTCTTTCCTTCGAAGTAGGCTTGTAGGGTTGTGACAAGGAGTGACTTTCCGAATCGTCGAGGACGACTCAGAAAACAATATTTCTTCTCATGCACCAACTCATAGATTAAGTCGGTCTTATCTACATATACATAATTTCCCTCTATGATATTCTTGAAAGTCTGTATTCCGAGAGGATATCTTCTACCTTTCATAAGCTATTCCCTTTAATTATGGTGGCAAAGTTAAGGTATTTTTCTTGATTAACCAAACTTTTTGTAGCCTTTTAGCCCGATAACTCGAAAAATCATCTTAAACAGTAGCAGCTTGTCATCAAATCAAGGTAACATCAGTACTCGTAAATAACTTTACAGATTTATTATGACCAAAAATCTTCCCTTAAGGAAAAATACAAATATCCTTAAGGGAAATTTTTCAATCTCTTCTTTCCCCATTTTATGGATATTTCTTCTTGTTTTACTCTTTCTTGAATATTATTTACATAGGCTGGAGAATAAAAAGGGGATAGGCTAAAAATGAAATAATAATTGTAACTACTCTTGTTCATAGGGGTACTGAGTTGTTACCAGCATTCTCCACAAAACGAAGCCGCAGGTTCACAAAAAACACACTACCTCCAGCCATACTTTTGAAATATTATGCTTATCTTTGCAACAAACTTATCAGTATGGAAGAATATCTCATCATATCAAATGCCAACTTCTTGCTCAGAGTGGCTTCCGAACAGATAGCATACGTCTGTTCGGAAGGAAGCTATTGCAATCTCCGACTCACCAACGGCGATGAATACACTTTCTCGTTCAACCTTGTGGTCTTTGAGAAGAAAATAGTAGAGCAACTTGCCCAAACGGCACACTTCTTCGCTCGTGTTGGCAGAAACTACATTATTAATAGTCAGCACATTTTCAGCATCAACCTCAACACTTCAGAACTAGTTTTGTACAACGAACGGTTTTGCGAGAAATTCACTCTGCACGTCAGCAAGGAACCACTCAAACAATTAAAAGCACTTTTAGACAACTCCATAAAATCGTAAAAGGTATGAAAGAAAAAAACAATCAGGAAGAAACTTATTTCCTGGGCAAAGCACAGGAAACAAGATACACAAAATCTCATATATATAAAAAGGTATTTGGGATAGCCGCTTGCGTGATAGCAATAATAGGTATAACCATCGTCCTTATGTTCAAACCGCAAAGCGTATCACAACCTCATGTGTTAAAGACGATAGCTGTTTTACCGGAAGGTGGTCAGATGCCAATCTTCAACGGCAATGGCGACATCAACGATTTCCTAAGATGGGTGATGACAAACATCCAATATCCTAAAGGATTGGAAGACAAGCCTGCGCGAGTCGTCATCAACTTCACCGTTCAAAGGGATGGAACATTGGGATTGTTTAAAGTTCTCGAAGCTCCCAAAGAAAAAGCCTATGAGCAGACTGTGATTGAACTTCTCAAGAGAAGCCCTCATTGGAAGCCTGCCCGACTCTCCGATGGCGAGGAAGTCAACATGGAGTTTACCTTGCCTGTCGTTTTCACTCCCGAAGTAAGAAAGAAATAATCAGCAAAAACGATGAAACAGTTTAGATTGATCCTTATATTATGGCTATGTATGGCAATGAATGCCAAGGCCAACGAGACCACAGCTAATTTACTTCAACAAGGAGATAGCTGTTTGAGTAGATATGATGTGTTTCATGCAACCCAATACTACCAAAAGTATTTGGAAGCAAATCCATCTCACCTGGGAGCACGCAGGAAACTGGCTTCCTGCTACCGGAAAGTAGGCAACTACACCGCCTGCATTTCTTGCCTAGACAAGATTCCATCAGATAGCATCAACCACGAAGACATGCGAATGTTCTATTATGCATATCTCAATCAGAACAACAATGACAAGGTTTCTCTCTGGGGTGAACGCATCGCATTCTTATTCCCATACGACAGTGAAATTATCGCTTCGCTTGCCGTACATTACAATGGGGTGAACAAACCAGACAGAGCAGAAAAAGTGGCGAAGAATTACATTTTTCAATGCGATTCCACGAACTTATATGTCAACAAGGAATATGCCTATTCCCTATTCATGCAATTCAAATACGATGAGGCTATACCCTTGTATGAGAAACTGATAGCGCAAGGATTTGATAATTTCGAATCCAATTTCATCCTTGGCCTCTGTTATGAGGACCTGCCGGACAATGAAAAGGCGCTGAAACATTACCAGAAAGCAGTTCAGTTCAAAAGCGACAATGCCACTTGCCTTTTCCACTTGGCTTTGATAGAAAAATCCTTCTGCATGGATTCATTGTCTATGGCTCATTTCAACCAGTCGTTAGAGGTTTCCTTGCCAAAAGACAGAGCTTTGCGAACCTATAAATGGCTAGCCGACTTACATTTTCAACACAGCCGATATGCGGACGCAGCCCGTGACTTTGAGCTATGCACCTTATACGATGAGGAAGATAATCCTCTCAACCATTACAATGCCGCCCAAATGTTCATCGCTTCCAAGAACAAGCTGAAAGCGAAACAGCATCTCCAGATGTTCTTAGCAAATGCAAACAGACTGGAAGATAAAAAAGAGGCAGAGCAACTCATATCCAAAGCCAAAGAGCAACTCAAGCAATAACCATCAAACTCACATAAATACATGAAAATAAATTTAATCTTAGGTTCAGCATTATTGCTGAGCCAGCCCCTTTACGCTCAAAACGAAGAGGCAAAAGACACGCTTACCGCCCAGATGATGATGCAAAACCTGCCAGAGGTTTTCGTCAAGGCGACACGTCCTATCGTCAAGGCAGAAAGAGGACAGTTGGTTTACAACATGCCACTGCTCATAGAGAAAATGCCGGCAGACAACGCTTATGATGCCCTTACCCGAATACCAGGAGTAAACGAACTAAACGGCAACATCAATTATGCTGGAAAGGAACTGACTCTCATCATCAACGGCAAACCAACCACGCTCAATTACACACAACTGGCAGAGCGATTAAAAGCCATGCCCGCATCACAATTAGCCAAAGCCGAAGTGATGCTGGCAGCGCCAGCACGCTTACATGTTCATGGAATAGTCATCAACCTGATTACCAAAGACTATGTTGGAAAGAGCCTGCTTTCAGGACAAATACAAAGCATCTGGAGCCAAAGCAAATACGGAGAAGGGGAAGGCAAAGGCAACCTGCTGTTCCAAAAAGGAAAATTCGGACTGGATGCCATGTATTCATTTACAGATGGAACATCATACGGAGAGACAACCACCAATGCCAATCATCCCCTTCAAGGGAAACGAGTAGCGTATCATGACAAGGCCTCACAGAAAACCCTTGGATTGACTCACAACTATCGCTTGGGACTGAGTTATACATTTGCTGATAACCACCAGCTATCCCTGGCATATACAGGAAAATGGGATAGCAGCCATCCTCATCATGAAACGATGGGAACAAACACATCCCAGCAACAGGGCAATGAACATACCTACCTGCACAATGTAGATGCCAGCTACAACCTGCCCTTTGGACTACAAATAGGCATATCCTATCTCAACTACCAAAATCCCAGCCAGCAATATCTGGAAGGAACAATACTTGACGAAGAGCGTATTCTATACACAAACAGCAAGCAGGTAATAGACAAATGGCTTTTCACCGCCGATCAATCCCACTCATTGAAGAAGGGTTGGGAACTGTCGTATGGTATGAAATTCCAAAACAGCAACAACAGAAGCTACCAAACCACGACCAACAAGGATGGAGCAGACATTCCAGATGCAACCAGCCAGGTGAATATCGAAGAAAGAATCTTGAGTTTCTATGGCGGCATAAGCAAACAAATAAACGAGCGAATCAGCTTGGAAGCCTCTGTCGAAGCAGAGCAATACCATTCTCCACAATGGAACAAATGGCATATTTATCCCACACTTAATGCATCGTGGAAAGCCAATCCTGTCAACATACTCAACTTATCCTTCAGTTCCAGCTCACAGTTTCCTAGCTATTGGTCAACTATGAGCAGCATTTACTATGCCTCTACCTATATGGAGATATGGGGAAATCCTCATCTCAAGCCTTACTCTACATACGAGACCAACCTGATGTGGACAATCAAAAGTCGCCATACATTGATGGCATTTGCAGAGTTCCAACCCAACTATTCTGTGCAGTTGCCTTATCAGACTACCGACCACCTGGCAGCCATTATGAAGGAGACCAATTTCGACTATAATCATACTATAGGCATTAGAGCATCGACGACTTTCGGTATAGGCAATTGGATGAGCGGAAGTGTTTCGGCAACAGGAATCTACAGACATGACAAGAGTAACGATTTCTTTGACTTGCCCTTCAATCGCAAACATATCTCTGCCATTCTTGCCGGAAATCTATCCGCCCAGCTTAGCCGAAGCCATCACATCCATTTCATACTTAACCCATTCTATCAGTCGAAAGCCATTCAAGGACTCTATGACATCAAATCAGTCTTTCTCTTGAATGCTATGTTGAGATGGGCTTCCGATAATGATAAATGGAGCATTGTGGTTAAAGGCAGCAACATCTTCAACGAGGGATTCTCCACAAAATCAGTACAAGGCAATCAAGACTACCACATGAACATCAAGCAAGATTGGACATCTGCCTCCATCTCCATCATCTGTAAGATAGGCAAGTACAAGGAAAAGAGGACCAAGGACGTGGATACTTCCAGAATGGGAGTAAACTAGCGAAATTCTTAGAATATCGTCAGTAAACAAGCGTACTTTCTTAAAAAATCGTCTATAAACACGCTATTTTCAGATAAAAGTAGTATCTTTGCACCGTAATTGCATTTTAACTATAAGACGACAATGAAAATAACAATTATCGGAGCAGGTGCTATGGGCGGTGCTATGGCAGAAGGACTCTTGCAGAGCGAGAAGTTCACTCCATCAGATATTACGGTATCAGACCATAACCAACCAGTATTGGATCACTTCGCAAGCGAAGGAGCCAGCGTAACCCTCGACAACCAGTTGGCTTGCCACGGCGCAGACATCATCTGCGTTGTAGTAAAACCATGGTGTGTAGAGAAGACATTGAAGGGAATCAAGGATGCACTCAACTACAAGAGCCAGAAACTCGTGGTCGTTGCAGCCGGTGTGCCATCAGCCAACATCAAGGAGTGGTTAGATAAGGATGGTATTACCCCAACCTTCTTCCTCGTGATGCCAAATATCGCCATCGCCTACAAGCAGTCGATGACCTTCATCACTCCTGTAGATGCATCTGCTACAGAAATCCAGCAGATTACAGAAATCTTCGATGAATTGGGCGAAAGCCTCATCATGGAAGAACGTCTCTTCCCTGCTGCCACAGCCATGTCATGTGCCATTGCTTATGCGATGCGCTATGTAAGAGCCAATGTGGAAGGCGGTGTAGAGATGGGCTTCAAGGCTAAGGATGCCCAAAAGATTGTCTTGCAGACCATCAAGGGTGCTGTAGAACTGCTTCAGGAAACAGGCGAACACCCAGAGGCTGCCATTGATAAGGTTACTACTCCTGGCGGCTGCACCATCAAGGGCCTCAACACCATGGAACAGGGCGGCTTTACCAGCGCAGTGATCAATGGTTTGCTGGCAGGAAAAAGATAAAACAACCAATAAAATATTCGATTATGGACGAAGCTATCAAGCAAATCGGTGAAAGACTGAAAGGTCTCCGTGAAGTTCTCAACATTCCTGCAGAGGAGGTGGCTGAACTTTGCGAAATCAGTCTTGACCACTATCTCAAGATTGAGTCGGGAGAAGCCGACCCTTCTGTGTATCGACTTTCAAAGATTTCAAAGCGATACGGCATCGACCTCGACGTATTGCTCTTCGGCGAGGAACCTCGCATGAAGGGATACTACGTAACCCGCAAGGGACAGGGACCGGAGATAGACCGCAACAACCAGTATAAATACCAGAGCCTTGCCGTAGGATTCAAGGATAGAAAGGTGAATCCGTTTATGGTACAGGTGGATCCGTTGCCAGGCGACAAGAAGCCGAACAAGAACGGACACGACGGACAGGAATATGATTATGTGATTGAGGGACAGCTGGAAGTTACCATCGAAGAGAAGGTGATGGTGCTGAACCCTGGCGACAGCATCTACTTCGACAGTAGAAAGTCGCATTGTTTCCGCTCACTTAATGGTGAGCCAGCCAAGTTCCTTTGCATCATCATTTAAGTTTCCTTATATCATTATTTAGAAGAGTAACTATGATCGAGAGATTTCTTAAACAGACAAAATTCACTTCAGAGCAAGACTTCAAGGAGCATCTGGAGTTTATCATACCAGAAGATTTCAACTTTGCCTACGACGTGATGGACGAATGGGCAAAGATCAAACCAGACCACGTGGCGCTGCTTTGGGCAAGTGAACGTGGCGAAGAAATCCGTTTTACATACAAGGACCTGAAGGAGCAGAGCGACAAGGCTGCCGCTTACTTCCAAAGTCTCGGTATCGGTCACGATGATAAGGTGATGCTGATTCTGAAGCGTCACTATCAGTGGTGGCTTGCCATGCTCGGCCTCCACAAGTTGGGTGCCGTAGCCATCCCTGCCACCCACATGCTTACCAAGCACGACATCGTTTACCGCAACAATGCAGCAAGCGTGAAGGCTATCATCTGCTGCGGCGATGATTACGTGGTAGAGCAGGTTAATCAGGCAATGCCAGAGAGTCCGACTGTCAAGACATTGATCAGTATCGGTCCGGATATCCCTGAAGGTTTCCACGACTGGATGAAGGAATGGAACGAATGTGCTCCTTTTGTTCGCCCTGGACATGTAAACTCTAATGAAGATACCCTGCTGATGTACTTCACATCTGGAACCACTGGCGAGCCTAAGATGGTGGCACACGATCACCTCTATGCCCTCGGTCATCTGACCACGGGTGTATACTGGCATAATCTCCACGAGAATTCCATCCATCTTACCGTAGCCGATACCGGTTGGGGCAAGGCTGTATGGGGCAAGCTCTATGGACAATGGTTTGCCGGAGCCACCGTCTTCGTCTTCGACCACGAGAAATTTACGGCTGATAAGATCATGCGCCAGATTGAGAAGTATCACATCACCTCTTTCTGTGCCCCTCCTACCATCTATCGCTTCATGATCCAGGAGGATTTCTCCAAGTATGACCTCAGCAGTCTTGAATACTGCACCACTGCGGGTGAGGCTATGAACCCATCCGTGGCAGAGACCTTCCAGAAACTTACTGGTGTTCAGATTTACGAGGGCTTCGGACAGACTGAGACTACGATGACACTCGGAACCTTCCCTTGGATCAAGCCAAAGCCAGGAAGCATGGGCAAGCCAAACCCACAATATGATGTTCACATCCTGCGCCCAGACATGACGGAATGCGAGGATGGTGAAAAGGGCGAGATTTGCATCCGCATCGGTGACCATAAGCCTATCGGTCTCTTCAAATATTACTATCGTGACGAGAAGCAGACCAAATCGGTTTGGCATGATGGTTACTATCATACGGGCGATATGGCTTGGCGTGATGAGGAAGGCTACTTCTGGTTTGAGGGAAGAATCGATGACGTGATCAAGAGTTCGGGCTACCGTATCGGTCCTTTCGAGGTAGAGAATGCCCTGATGACTCACCCTGCCGTAGTAGAGTGCGCCATCACCGGTGTGCCAGACCCAATCCGCGGTATGGTTGTCAAGGCAACCGTCGTACTAAAGGATGAATACAAGAGTATGGCAGGTCCAGACCTCATCAAGAAGCTACAGGATCATGTGAAGCACGAGACTGCTCCTTATAAATATCCTCGCATCATCGAATTCGTAGATGAATTGCCAAAGACCATCTCAGGCAAGATTCGAAGAGTAGAGATTCGAGAAAAAGACAATAAAAAGAAATAATGATTGTTGGAGCAAAGAATTTGATTTTTCAAATCCTTTGCTCCAACTAAATATCAGCATAAAATGGGAAAAAGAATCGTAGTAAAAGTGGGCAGCAACGTGCTGACACGAGAAGACGGAAAACTGGATGTAACGAGAATGTCGGCAATTGTGGATCAGATTGTCTGGCTCAGAAAGCACGATTATGAGGTGATTCTGGTATCTTCTGGTGCCGTGGCTGCCGGAAGAGCCGAACTGCACGTTGACCACCATCTGGACAGCGTGGAGCAACGCCAGTTGTTCTCTGCCATCGGACAGGTGAAACTCGTTGGTCTCTATTACAACCTTTTCCGCGAATACAAGATCAAGATAGGTCAGGTATTGACCATGAAGGAGAATTTCGGTGCCGAGGAGCAGTATAAGAACCAGGAAGCCTGCATGCAGGTGATGCTGGAAAACAACGTGCTCCCTATCGTCAACGAGAACGATACCGTGTGCATCACCGAGCTGATGTTTACCGATAACGATGAGTTGTCAGGCTTGATTGCCAAGATGATGAATGCCGACACCTTGATCCTATTAAGTAATGTGGATGGCATCTACAATGGCGACCCAAGCGAGCCAACCACCCGCATCATCCCATCGGTTTATTACGACCGCGACATCAGCGAGTATATCCTTGCCAGCAAGAGCAGCCACGGCAGAGGCGGTATGACATCGAAAGTAAAGACCGCTCACGACGTAGCCAATGCCGGCATCAAGGTGATCATCGCCAACGGCAATACGCCAAACATTCTCATCAATCTGAAGGAACATCCGATGGAGACCCTTCATACCGAGTTTGTGGCAAGACCTAAAGAGAAGTAGAATTTTGTATAAAAATAAACGTTATCGCTATTACATAATTTGTGTTCAACAACTATGTAATGGCGTTTTTCTGTCTTATATACAACAATTTCAATATAGATATGGTGTGATTTCCAGTTGGATAAAGTTAAAAAATGCAATATCAATTGGAGGTTCACATGATTTTACCGATAATCACGAGAAAAAACTAATACTCACTCCACCCCCCCAGGTTTTCCGTATCTTTGCAGCGTGAAAATAATTAATGTATAATCTTATAAAAAAACGACACGCTATGAAGAAAGTGAACAAGATGAATTTTCTTTTAGAAGAAACAAGCAAGTGGCTATTATCATTAGGACTCATTATCTCAATGGGAGCCTGCAGTGACAACGATTCTGACGAGAATGTGCCTAATCCAGGACATACTCCACTGACAGATGTTCAAGTAGCGCCACGCAATCCTTACCTGGCATCCGAACATTATAGTATCACGCATTTCAATTCAGCGCAGACCGACGCTTTCCCTTATGCAGTGAAGGATGGTATATTCACCGTGAATCCGGAGAATTGTGCTTCTACCTGGAGCGGACCTGTCAACCTGATGACACTCTCCTCTACCTCACCAGATTACATGTGGGGTATGAGCAGCGACCGCGTATCCTATATCAACGTAAAAGACGGAAAGTTTGAGCGCATTGTCGAAGCGGAACTTCCAGACATCAAGAAGCATACCAAGGAAGAGTTAGAAAAACTGACTGCCGACTATTCATCACTGAATGACTTGACCCAAGCGGCAACAGACATCCTGGGACAGATGCCACAGATGTCGATGGCGAACGGATGCTACGTTTTGTGCGACAAGGACAATTATGTATATATCAATGCTGGAAGAAAGCTGTCTCGATATCGTCTCAAGAACGCCTCCAAGCCTGAGGAAGGAATCATGTTGGACAACACGATAAACCTGGCTTCCAACATAGCCAATTCACGCACCCTTGTAGGAGTATCCATGACATTTGATGGTCATCTGATTGTTGCGGCTCAACGTTGCCTGTTGATGCTAGACCGTGGCTTGACTACCATAGAGGATACCTATACCCTGCCTACAGACCAGATATTGACCAATTCCGTCTCAGTGGACGAAAACTCTGTCTATGTGGCGAGCAACAGCACCGAGCCTAACGGCAAGGGATTGATGCAGCGCATTATCTGCAAGAATGGCAAGTTCTCTACAGATGCTTCCGAAGGTGCTTGGCAAGCTTCTTATGATGGAGGTCCTGCTGCTCCTTGCATTAAATTGGGCTATGGTACTGGCTCCACTCCTACCTTGATGGGATTTGGTAGCGACGAAGACAAACTCGTTGTCATCACCGATGGCAGCAAACGCATGAAGTTAGCAGCATTCTGGCGAGACGAGATTCCTACAGATGCCAAGGTCATTGAAGAAGGCAACCCTAGATTGGCGGGAGTGTTTGAAGTATCATGCGGACTTCCTGTCTCTACTGAGTGGGTGCAGTCAGAACAGTCGGTAGTAGTAGGCGGCTATGAGGCTTTCG
Organism: Segatella copri; assembly: GCF_002224675.1. GTDB lineage: Bacteria > Bacteroidota > Bacteroidia > Bacteroidales > Bacteroidaceae > Prevotella > Prevotella copri_U. The sequence continues at coordinate 44,341 of NZ_NMPZ01000017.1, forward strand.
TTGTAAACAACATCAAGGAAACTGCCGAAAAAGCTACAGACAAGATTATCGGTGTATTGGCGATTGGTCCTCTCTTGGAAGGTCCAAAAGGCGTGGAGTGTGTACGTTGGAATGTAAAGGACAACAAATGGGAGGCTCTTTGGAGTCGCTCTGACATAAGTTCTATAAGTATGATTCCTGCTGTTAGCACTGCTTCTGACATGGTCTTCGTAAATGGTTGGTACGATAATACAGGTTGGAAGATTACAGGTTTGGATTGGGCAACAGGCAAGACTCGCCACCAAGTGAATCTGGGTAAAAGTAATCGAGGCAATGGCGCATATGCCATCTTGCAGTACTTCCCGAATGGTGACTTATTGTTTAATTCGGTGGCAGGACCTTTCCGTGCCCCATTAAAGTAAATATGACGATGAATAAAATCTGGAATTTAAGTTTATTGTGCCTGGGCGCATTGGTATTGATCGTCCAGACAGCTTGCAGCGATAATGACAGCGATTCCCGAGAAGTTCCACAAGTCGTTCCAACAGCTCAGTGGAGCCAGACGATGGCAGGAAATGGTGAGACATTGGGAGCTTATCCCGATCTCTACAGCAACTATTGGGAATTTACTTATCGCCAGGATGAGAACTCTGATAAAATTATCTGCATCAAGGGACAATACCCTTACTGCAGATACATGAGTTTCTCATTCTACAATGACGAGACAGGAGATGTCATCGGCGGTTTGGACGATATCAACATTCATGCAGATGCTGGTTCTACCAATCCATTCAAAAAGACTATATCGGGCAAAAACTACTATACCCTCTATGTGGTATCTGACGATGTTAGCCAAAAAGTACTGGACAAGTTGAAAGGCGCCAATATCTGCAAGGTAGATTCCAAAGTCAAGAAGGTGATGATATGTCATCGCCAATACCTTGGTACAAAGGAAGATGGCAAGACCGATGACGAGTTTGGTGGAGTATCATTGCCTGAAATCACGGCATTGGACACAGAAAACTTCAAGAATGTAGTTCCACCTGCACATGTGGAATCGAATGTCTATAAGATTACATCGAAAGTTTTCTCACAGAAGTCGGATGAGAACAACCAAGTGCCATTTTTCCTGGCACCAGTGAGCAGGTATTACCCGAACAATTCCACCTCTTATCTCTATGCTCGCACCCATCTGCAGAAGGATTCCATCTTGGCGTTCACCTTCTATCCTGTTACTGCACCGACCAAGCCTGAGGAATACGCTACAGCTGATGCCCGATATTGGTCCATCTGTCTAGGTTCTGCATCCGATACCCGTTCATATTATTCAATATGTGACCGTGATGCAAGATACGAGCCTGGCAAGAAAGCCATGTTCTTCATCTGCCTGAAAAACAACCCTAAGTTGAAGGAGATTGAGGAAAAGGTGAGAAAGCTCAATGAGGAACAAGGTGGTTTCGTGAACCTCATGGTATGGGACAGCGAGAAGAAAAACATAGACGGAAAGCCTATTGGCGAATATATCGCATTGATGTATCGCAACATCCTGCCTAATCCTGACTGCCTTTATTCTATGGTGAAGATGACACCTACGGCATATAAGGACGAAAAGGGTGAACCTATCGACCATGTCACCGACCCAGAAAATCAGTTGGCGCATCTAGCATTGGGGAGATATGGTCCTATAGGCACAAAAATCAGCACCCAGTTATTCCTGGAAGCCCGCATTGATGTCGTACACATGTAATAAACATGATTTACGTCAGGCAGGCAACACTGCTAGTTTAATTTTTGTAAAAATAGTGACTGTGATTTGCCCATCTTGATAAAAAGCATTACTTTTGCAAAAAAGTATCAAGAATGGGAATATCTATCGAATTTGCAAGCCCAGACATATTTTATGCCTTGGCTTGCTTTACTTATATAATAGTAGGCATAACATGTGGCATCATCAGATGGTGCCACATGTGCCATCCTTACGACAAACAGGCAGACTTCTTTTATCCTGCTCGCCGGCAAGTGACCTTTTATTTTGCGGCAACTGTCTTGCAGTTCCCATATATATTATGCCCACATGACGCTGACTTGTGGTTTTACGTCCGCTCGTTTGGCATCATCTATTATCCGATGTGTGCAGCCATGATGTTCCATCGTTACTTCCGCCTGGGACATGGTAATCGTAATTGGCTGTCGCGTTTCAAGTTTTCCATATCTATTGGTTTACTCGTCGTGCTAATGCTCCTATCTCTGTTCCATACCGATGACACATTCTCAAGAAACCAGTTGGTATGGGAATGTGTTATGGGTGGCATAAGCCTTCTGCTCACCATGGATTTTGTAATCGAAGGTCGATGGCTCAATCATCAGATAGACAATTACCACACACAGAATTACTCCAATGACAGCGATTTTCCGTATGCTTTTGCCAAGAAGGTGATTTATCAACCCCTGGGATGTTTCTTGTTGATGTGGATAGTTTTTCTTACAGACAGCAGAATGGTAAAAATGATTGTTGACCTACTGCTTGCAGCCTGGATGCTGCTTATCCTATGTATGATATTGCATCCCAACCGCATGATACATTCTACAGAAGTAAAAGAGAAAATGGAAAAGTTGGAAGCGGAAAGCCTTCAACTGGTACAGAAAGAAGCCGAAGAAACTGAAAATCAGGTCATCGCAGAGGACATGGTTGAGGGTGAAAAAGGAACATCAGTGAAAACTGAAAGACAAATTCAGCCAGAGGAGTGGGATACCGTGAGACAAGAAGTGCTTACCATCGTGAGTCGGCGGTATCTGGAACCCAGCCTGAAACGAGTGGAAGTAATAGGCGATGTAAGAAAATCCACACACAGCTTGGCGGGCAAGTTTATCACAAAAATAGGATTCTACCAATTGGTAAATGCCTTCCGCATCCGCCATTACGAGCAACTGATACAAGATGCGCCTGCAGCTATGAGCCAAGAAATGGCCGCCGAGAAATGTGGCTTCAAGAATCGCTGGGCACTCTCCAATGCCCGCAAGCGAATGAAAGATTTCGACTATTCGCTTATCGAGAAATATCTATAAGTAGGATAAGATATTACATTGTTCCCCTCAAAATGGCAGAAAGTTTACCTACGGATTAAACTTTCTGCCATTTTCTTTTGCTCATTCAAGAAATAGTCGTATCTTTACCATTACAACAAAGTTGTAACACCAAAAATGTAATGGCGTATGAAACTAAGTAACAGGAAATTAGCAAATCCTTTCATCTATCAAGGATATGAAAGTCCTGAGTATTTCTGCGATAGAGAAGCAGAGACTGCTACCCTTTTATCTCATCTGAAGAACGGCAGGAACGTAACACTTATCTCTCGGCATAGAATTGGCAAAACGGGACTCATCAAGAATACCTTCTTCTATCTCGAGGAAGAAGAGAACGATACCGTGTGCCTTACCGAGTTGATGTTCACCGATAATGACGAGTTGTCAGGCTTGATAGCCAGGATGTGGCGAATGCCGGCATCAAGGTGATCATCGCCAATGGCAATGTGCCCAATATCCTCATCGACCTGAAGGAGCATCCGATGGAAACCCTTCATACCGAGTTTGTGGCAAGACCGCTAAACAAGTAAAATCATCAGGGATAAGAAATACAGAAACCTAAAAAAGCAGCAAGCCTATTTATAGACTTTGCTGCTTTTCGTTTTCATTATGAATAGTTGATACGTTATTCAAATACCAATACGTGGCTGATTCCATCGGTCTGACCGAATACATTCAAGCCGACTTTCATCAGATAGTCACCGCTGTACTGCTTGCCATTGCACTCCAAATCAGACTCCTTACCAGGCATCAGATTAGTCTCCTTTACGGTATAAACCTTATCGGCATCCAATCCCTGCATCTTCACATTCATCACAGGCTCCTTGTAGCGTGGATGCAAGTCGTAAGCAAAGAGAACGGCACGATGCTTGTCCTTACTTACATAGTTAATGGCACAATGGTTGCCTTCGTATGGAGAAACCAGACGATACTGGTCACCCTCAAGAATCATCGGCTTCATGCTATCGTAGTTCTTAACAGCATTCTGCACAAACTTGTAGTCATCACCAGAAAGCGACTTGAGGTCGATATCAAAGCCCAACTTACATGAACTGCAAACATCGGTGCGGAACTTCACACTGGTATTCTTGTTCCAGTTAGTTACATGCGAACCCATGGTCTTGGCTGGGAAGAACTTTGACAGGCTCCACTGGATGTAGAGGCGCTCGTATGGATCCGTATCGTCAGAACACCAGAACTCAGTGAAATACTTCAGCATCTCGTAATCCATTCTGCCGCCACCACCAGAACAAAGCATCATCGGCAACTTAGGATACTTCTTATGAATACGGGTAAGCACCTTGTAGATACCACGCACATGATCGATATAGAAATTACCCTGATTCTCCTTATGATATGGAGAATAGATATTGGTAATCACACTGTTGCAGTCCCACTTGAAGTAAGCCACATCCGGATTCTCCGTCATGATACGATCCACGATGCCGAACACATAATCCTGTACCTTAGGATTACTGATATCAAGTACCAGCTGGTTGCGGTAATAATAAGTATCACGCTTTGGCTGCATAATCACCCAGTCAGGATGCTTCTCAAAGAGTTCACTCTTAGGATTCACCATCTCAGGCTCAATCCAAATACCAAACTTTACACCAGCCTTCTTGGCATCTCTTACCAATCCTGGTATTCCATCAGGCAACTTGCTCTTGGTAGCCTCCCAGTCGCCGAGACCTGCATGGTCGTCCTTACGAGGATACTTGTTGGCAAACCAACCATCATCAAGCAAGAACATATCTACACCCAGGTCCTTGGCATCCTTCATCAACTCAGCAAGACTCTGCTGGTTGAAGTCGAAGCCGGTATTCTCCCAGTTGTTCAAGAGCGTAAGGCGATCTTCCATACCCATATTTACCTGATACTGACGAGCCCAATTGTGCAAATTACGGGAAGCCTCACCGATACCATTATCGCTCATGGCAAAGATAAACTCAGGGGTAGTGAACGTCTCACCAGCCTTCAGCTTATAGTTAGAGGCGTATGGATTGATGGCAGGAATAACACGAAGGGCTCCCACGTTATCTACCTCGAAGGTAAAGCGGAAGTTGCCAGGCCATCCGATGGTTCCAAGCATCACCTTGCCCTCATTCTCCTTGGCTGGCTCATCGAATCCCAGTTCAAAGAACGGCTCCTCATGCATGGCTGCACGGGTACCCAACTTGGTATCAACAATTTTCTTACCAGCAGTCAACTGGCAAGTCTCAGGCTGTCCTTCCTTAGCCCAGTCGCTATGATAACTGGTAACGAAATACTTGTTTGCCTTGAAATAAAGCATTGTAGAGCTATATCTCCAAAGCGTAACCGGAGCTTTCTCCTTATGAGAAATTTCGCTCCATGCCTTGATGACGTTCTCCTTAGGGTAAGCTGCATAGTGGAGCTTTACGGTCAGCGGATACACCTTGTCCTTAAGAGTGATGATGGTCTCAACACCTCCACTGATAGCCTTTTCTTCAGAAGACTGGTAATACAAATAGGTGGTCATGTTACCATCTGCATGGGTCACTGCCACTGCCGGCTCGAAGAAATCTTCAGCACCAGAGGATGCATAAACCTCATGACCTCGCTGGCAGACGGAACCATCAGAAGCCGCATATACATCCCACTTCAGATGATTGTAATCTGAAGGATTCTTCAATTTGTCACCCAGATACACTTGGTAGAGGCGACCCTTAGGAGAAACCTGCATCACGAGGTCGGTCTTATCGGTTGACACTCGGATGGTCTTTTGAGCAGATGCCATGATAGATGTCATGCACATCGCTGCGATAATCATAAATACCTTTTTCATCGTTCTTTGGTTTTTACGTGATTGCTTTGTTATAATTATAACGCTATGATTCTTTCGTTATTATCTTAGAATTTGATTCCTGCAGAGAATTCCACCGTGAACGGACGGAGATAGCTACCACTCATGTACTTGCCTTCATATTTTCCGGCTTCCTGCTTGGTAATCAGCTCAGAACCGCTAATGGTACCCTTGGCACCCTTCTCGTTGAAGATATTGATGACACTCACACCAAGGCTCAGCTTCTTGTTCACATTCCAGTTGATTCCGCCGAAAGTTTCCCAGTGACCATTGAAATAGAGTGCCTCCTGAAGGTTGGCATAGGTCTTACCGAAGTAACGGAAGCTCAACCAGGCATTCAGATTCTTGGTGATGTCGTATTTAGGGTCCAACTCGATAAGAACCTGAGGAATCTCCTTGACAATCATATTGTTGGCATTCACACCCATAGACTGACCGTCACTGAACGTTACGCTCGCATTATAGTTCTTATACACCGGCTTCTGATAGGTGAAGAGTGCATGCATGTGGAAGTTCTTGAACGGATTGATTTCTGCCGAGGTTGTCCAACCCAAAGTCTGGATGTTATAGATGAGCAACACGGTCTTACCCTCTGTAGTGCCAGGCTTGGTAAGATTCTGCTGATCGATATTGTTCGACTTTGAAATGTAGGTCACCATTGAAGAAAGGTCAATCCAATCATTCTTGTAGAAAATACCACCACGAATCAGTGGGATGGTTACTCGCTTATACTGCTCCTCGGTAGGACCTGTTCCAGCATACTCGCTGATGCGTGGGAAACGGGTGGCGATGGTAGCATCGGCTGTCAGACCAAACTGGCGGGTAAGGTTATACGTCAACTGCAAGGTGGCTGCATAATTCAATTTATCCTTGGTTACGTTCTTTGCTTCGATGCTGTGCTCGGTAGCAACAACAGAACCATCAGCAGCAGTGACGTATGTATTATAGTTACCCATGTGGAATCCTGAGAAACGTGGAGTAGAAATCTGCTCGGCAGACATGCGGTAGTACTCCAATCTACCACCATAGAACACCTTGAACTTAGGACTTACCTTCCATTCGTCGGTAAAGTAGAGTGCTAACTTGTTCTCTGAACCCTTGGTGTATTCAGGACTCAACTCATTATAGCCGAAAGTCTCAGAACGACGGGCTGTCTGTGTAGGATCAAGCGGATTGACATACATCTGGCTCAATGTGCGTGGATAAGCTTCTACGGTGCCTGCCCACTGGAACGAAGACGAATAGTAATTGAGATGGTAATACCACTCGTTCAAACCAATCATTAATTTATGGTTGTTCAACTGCTTGGAGATTTCGGTAGTCAAAAGCGCATTGCTCACCTTACCAACATGCAACCAGGTGCGACGGCCTTCTATATAACCACTGTAGGCAGACCCATCAGAAAGCTGATAGCCATCAGCCTCGCTCACCTGAGAGATGGTACTTCCTCCGTAATCCACAAAATTGGCACGTGGAGCATTCATATATTTGGCGTTGAATTTCCACAACCATCCATTATCAAACTGATACTGGCTGATGAGGGCAATTTCGTTGGCATGATTCTCACTGCCATCGCTCATATTCCATGTCTCCATCTTTCCTGACTTTGTATTCAAGTATTGGAAAGAACCTTGACGCTGCACGTATGAGTCCATACCCGGGTCAAAGCCATCAATCTTCTTGATACTGCCGTCGCCTGAATAGATAAATGGTGCGGCATTGGCAAAATTGCCAGGGTTCTTGCTGTTGGAATACTTATATAATAAGGAGATACGTCCCTTTCCATCATTCAAGATGCGAGTGATACCGAAATGATAAAGTTGGGTACGGTCGGCATAATCAGTAAAGCGAAGCTTGAAACTACCTGGATCGAAATTCTGATACATACTGGCAGTATAAAGCCAATTGTCACCGATTCCACCAGACAGGTTGAGATCTACATTCTGCATACCAAAATGGTTTGCCTTATAGTTGAGCTTGCCCTTGAACTCTTTCTGTCCCAACTCGCTGAAAGAAGAAACTGCGTACGCAATATTACCAGTAGCAATGGCAGACTCAGATGGAGTCATCAAGTCGGTACCTTTCAGTGAGGCATCGCTACGCCAATGTGCAGACAGTCTGTGTACGGAAGAAGAGTAAACGGCAGGAAGACCGTTCTCATATACGGTTACATCCTCGCTTGGCAATCCTATCTGGATTTCACGAGGCTTGTTGGCATCAGATGCGTTGAGCATCACATTACGCTCTTCCTTTTTCTCCTTGTTTTCAGATTCGTCGGAAGGAAGTGCATACACTTGGCTTGCAGCAGACATCGCTACCAAAGCCATAGAAAATGTACGGATTCTTAAGTTCATAATCTTACAGTTGTTTATTCTTAGTTTGACTTGATTTCACTTGCCACCGAATGCGATTCGGTTGCGGTTGCAAAGTTAAGGAGATTTTTCAGACATTGGCATCATGTGTAGGTTACGAGTAGATAAATACCAGGTTTATTAAGTTCATAATCTATTAATAATCAAGCTACCAAAGATATTAATACTTTTTAATAGAGTAGATAATAAAAAGAGGAATAAAAGTAGTATCTTTGCAGAAAAATACAATTATAAGGCACTCTAATAGCCTATCTGATAGTAACAATAACAATTAAAAGAATAGTTATGAAAGTAGTATTGTGGTTCTTAATGATGCTTATGCCATTGCTGGCAAGTGCTTCTTCCGTAAACGAGGAACAGCTGTTCCATCGTCTAGACAGTTACATCGCTCAGCGAAGCAAGTTTACCCAAAGAAAAGAAGCGAAACTGCTAAGACTCAAAAAGCAACTACACATGACTTCCGACAAGCGTAGCCAGCTTAGTCTCTATAACCAAATCTACAGGGAGTATTATACCTACCGTTACGACTCTGCCATGACATACGCCAAGAAGGGCTACCAGCTGGCAGTACAACTTCAGGATGATTATTTCGTCAACCTGAATAAAATCAATCGCGCGGCAGTGCTGTCAACAGGCGGTTTCTACAGCCAGGCAGAAGACTTAATGCTCACAATGGATGTGGAGAAAATGTCACCTAAGTTATTGCAATACTATTATTATACCTTGACTTGGGTATATAGCTACTGGGAAACATTCTGCAACAAGTCGGAGTTTCAAGAAGGATTCGCAGCCAAGAAACGTTTTTATTTAGGCAAGACTCTTGAGCATATCGGCAACAAGGAATCCGCTCTTTATTACTATCTTTCAGGAGAGTTTGAATTTCTAAAGCAGCGTACTAGTAAAAAGACGCTTCAGTTCTACATGAAGGCACTTTCAGCCAGTCCCCTGAACAGCCGTGTGCATGCCTCATCGGCTTATTGCATAGCCCGCTATTATTATGATACCGACCAAAAGGATTTATACGAAAAGTATATTGTAGAAGCAGCCATCTCAGACCAGATATGTCCCCTGAAGGAGAATCTGGCCCTTCAGGAGTTTTCCACCTATCTATATAATAAGGATGCCTCCTATGCAAAGAGGGTTGCCAAATACCTCTATTGCTCCATGGAGGATGCCCAATTCTACAACAACCGTCTCCGCATGGTTGAGATTTCACGCATACTTCCCCTTATCACAGAAACGAACCATCAGGCAGAAGTACGCAAGAACCGCATCATAACAGCATCTCTCGTCATCGTGAGTATCCTGTCGCTAGGATTCCTTGCCATGGCTTTCTTTGCATTCAAGATGAACAAGCGTCTGGCCAAGAGCCGTAGGGAGATAAAAAGCCAAAATACACTCTTGGACGAACTGAACCAGAAGCTGCTCAATACCAATAAGCGAAGAGAGACCTATATGCATTTATTCATGGACATCAGCGCCGTATATATCAAGAAACTGGATGATTATCGCAAATTGGTAAGCCGCAAAATCAAGGCAAAACAAACTGCCGATCTTCTGACTGCCATCAGCAGCTACAAGCTGGCAGAAGAAGAGGCTGCCAACTTCTATATTCGCTTCGACAAGGCATTCATTGACTTGTATCCGAATTTCGTCGCAGAGTTCAACCAACTGCTGTTGCCAGAAAAGCAGATTGTTCTCCCTGCCCCTAACAGTCTCACCAAGGAACTGCGTATCTATGCACTGATGCGACTAGGAATTACGGATGGTCAGGAACTGGCCACCCTCCTGTTCTATTCTACGCAAACCATCTATAATTACAAGACAGCCATCAGAAAGCGAGCCAAAGACCTCACCACTTTTGATGCAGCCATCAACCGACTATGCAATGTGATAGGCTAACCAGAACAAGTGCCTGGTAAGCCCCAAAGCGTATTAATTGGCAAACTGCACGCAGACAGGTTTTCCAACCTTTATGTCCTGCTTCGTATCAACCATCATTCCAGTTTTCTTATTGAGTTTGAAAACCTGAATCACATGGCTGTCACGGCACGCCACAAGCATGAACTGTCCGTTAGGCGTGATGGCGAAGTTGCGAGGATGGGCAGCTGTAGGTTGGAATCCTATCTTTGTGAGCAGACCCGATTTCTTATCTACGGCAAATACCGAAATGCCCTCATCGGTTAACCGATGGGAAGCATAGAGAAAGCGACCGTCAGGAGACAGATGAATATCGGCACTTCCAAGCGTACGGGTCTTCGAAGCCTGTATGCGCTGCAACTCCTGCAATGTACCCTTGTTATATCCCAATACGGTTACCGTGCCATCCAGTTCGCCTATCAGGTAAGCCACATTGCCTTTTGAATTGAATACAAGATGGCGTGGTCCCGTTCCTTTAGGTGCCTGATAGGCAAGAACAGGATTAGATAAAAATTCCTTTCCATCATTTACCTGGAAGCGCCAGATACAGTCGTTCCCCAAATCATTGGCAAGCATATATTGATGATCAGGAGTCATCTGGCAGCAATGGATATGCGATACCATGCCGCTCCCCTCCCGATGCATATCAAAATATTGCGATTCTGGCGCCACACTTCCATCTTCCTTGATTGGGAATAAGGAAATATCACCCCCATTATAATTGGAAGTCACCACATACCCACCATACAGCATCACATTGCATGGTGCCGCACCCGGCATCTTGTTTTCCGGTCGAGTAGCCTTCGTTCCGCACTTCTGATACCCAAGCGGAGTCATCGTTCCCTCCTTCTTATTGAGGATGAAAGCCCCGAGCCCTTGTCGCCCATCATCATATTCGCTCACGGCATAAACCCGATTTGCATCATGATTCATCATGAGAAACGAAGGATTGCCCGCTTGTACATTGCTAACCAATTGTGATTTCCCAGTACGTTGGTTGAAACGATAAACATACATTCCGTCAGAAGTACTCTGGTCGGTATAGGTACCTACTACCATTGTAAGTTCATCACTCGCCACTGCCGGCATCCCCACAGCCATTGTCAAGGACAAGCCTGCCAATATCGTCTTTATATTGCCCATAATTGCTATATTTATTATCAAGTCAATAGTATATATAATGTTTAGAGGGGCAAAAATACAAAAAGAAAAGGAAACGGGCAAATGAAATGGCAGAAAATTGAGAATAATCCTCAACTTTCTACCATTTTCTTTTGCATATTCAATAAATAGTTGTATCTTTGCCATTACAATAAAGTTGTAACACTAAAGATGTAATGGCGTATGAAACTAAATAACAGGAAATTAGCAAATCCTTTCATCTGCCAAGGTTATGAAAGTCCCGAGTATTTCTGCGACAGAGAGGCTGAAACAAAGACCTTGATGTTGTACTAAAGAATGGAAGGAATAACAGCTAAAATCAGTAGCATTATGAAAGAACCCGGCAAGAAATATAACGATGAAGACAACATGCTCGTCAACGACTTGCGTTCCATCGTCAGCAAGGCTCGCAGCAAAGCATTTGCTGCCGTCAATTATTCTCTGGTGGAAAGAAACTGGAGAATAGGACAACGTATTGTGGAACAGGAACAGAACGGAGCATCACGTGCAGAATACGGAAAGCATGTGATAGAGATTGCTTCGGCTGCTCTTACAGAGGAATTCGGGAAGGGATTCTCATATACGAATATTGCCAATTACAAAAGGTTTTATCTGACATTCAACAACTTACAAATTCTTCAGACAATGTCTGAAGAATTTAACAATCCAATTCAGCAGACACTGCCTGCTAAATCTTCAGCCCCGCACAAAGAAGACAAAGCAGAGTCTACCCAATCCGAGTTACGCCTTCTTCCTTGGTCTCATTACGAGCGACTTATACGAGTAGAAGACAAAAAGGCTCGTGAATGGTATGCAAAGGAGGCATTCGAGCAAGGTTGGAGTTTCAGAACCTTGAACCGCAATATCAACACCTTATATTATGAACGTCTTCTTATGTCAAAGAAGAAGCAGCCAGTCGTTAACGAGATGCAAGACAAGACAAAGGCTTATCAGCAAGACAAACTCGAATACATCAAATCACCTGTTGTCTTGGAATTCCTTGGATTACCGGAAGGCCCCTCCCTTGCAGAATCAAAACTGGAGACAGCCATCATCAACAACCTAGAGAAATTCTTGATGGAAATGGGAAAGGGATATGCGCTTGTGGCTCGTCAGCAACATATTCGAACCGAGGAAAACGACTACTACATCGATTTGGTGTTTTACAATTACCTCATCAAATCATTTATTTTGGTCGATTTGAAGGTAAATCGCATCACTTATCAAGATGTAGGACAGATGGATATGTATCTTCAGATGTACGACAAGAAGAAAAAAGGACCAGACGACAACCCTACCATCGGCATCATCCTTTGCACCGAGACCGATTCGGATGTGGCACGATACTCTACCCTCGCCAAAAACGACCAGATGTTCGCTGCTAAATACAAGCTTTACTTGCCAGACAAAGAAGACCTCAGAAGAGAAATCGAACGACAGAAGGAACTGTATCTAATGGCTCATCCTGAAGAAAACGATAAAGAGTAATTCTTCTGGCAGTATCAGAATAATTAGAAGGAACCATTACAAAAAGGTCAGACGCTGTCTGACCTTTTTGTATCTCATTTTCGTATAACTATCCATTTATCTATAAAATCATCACTTTTTCTTGCATAAAGTTTGCAATTTCCAATATTTATGCTTACCTTTGCCGTTGTTAAGAGGGAACTCATAACACATTACCAAATATCTTATCATCAAATAAGAAAGGAAATAGCAAATGGAACTGAAAGAGACTTTCCAAAAAGTGAAGGCAGCCAGCAAGACACTGGGCTTGCTCAGCGACGAACAACGTAATGAAATCCTGCAGGCGGTGGCTGATGCTATCATCGCAGAGACTCCTGCGCTCCTTGCAGCAAACGCAGAAGACTTGGCGAAGATGGACAAGGCGAACCCGCTCTACGACCGATTGCAGCTCACAGAGCAGCGACTCGTGGATATCGCTTCGGATATGAGACACGTAAGTACCCTGCCCTCACCACTCGGAAGAGTTCTCAAAGACAAGACACTCGAAAATGGTTTGCACCTGCAGCGAGTAGCCGTTCCATTCGGAGTCATCGGCATGATTTACGAGGCTCGTCCTAACGTAACCTTCGATGTATTCTCGCTCTGTTTCAAGAGTGGAAACGCTTGCGTATTGAAGGGAGGAAAGGATGCAAACAACTCTAATACAGCAAGTATCGAACTTATCCACAAAGTGTTGATAAAGTATGGAATCAATCCTGATGTGGCAACTCTCCTCCCTGCTACCCATGAGGCTACCGGCGAAATGCTGAATGCCGTGGGCTATATCGACCTCTGTATTCCTCGTGGCGGAAAGAAGCTCATCAACTTCGTACGTGATACTGCCAAAGTACCGGTTATAGAGACCGGAGCCGGCGTGGTACACTGCTACTTCGACAAGGATGGCGACCTGGAGATGGGCAAGCGCATCATCACCAATGCCAAGTGCCGAAGAGTGAGCGTATGCAATGCACTCGACTGTCTGCTGATTCATGAAAGCAGATTAAGCAACCTCCCTGCTCTCTGCGAGGGTCTCGCCGAGAAACAGACCAAGATTCATGCTGATTCCAAGGCTTACGAGGCTTTAAAGGGACACTATCCTGATACCTTATTATATAAGGCAGAGGAAAGCGAGGCGAAAATGAAGGAGGCAGGTTTGCTGACTGCGGATTGCAAATCAGCAGGCTCAACAGAAACAGATGCCAACATGAAGAGCATCTGGAACACCGAATGGCTCAGCATGCAGATGGGTATCAAGACCGTGGCTTCGGAAGATGAGGCGCTCGAACACATCGCTACCTACGGAAGCGGACACAGCGAGAGCATCGTTTCCAATGATGAAGCTGCCCAGAAGAAGTTCCAGGCATTGGTAGATGCAGCCTGCGTTTATGTAAACGCTCCTACCAGCTTTACCGATGGTGCACAGTTCGGATTGGGCGCAGAGATTGGCATCAGTACCCAGAAGCTTGGAGCCCGCGGACCTATGGCACTAGAAGAGATTACCACCTACAAGTGGCTGATTACAGGAAATGGACAAACAAGGAAGTAAAGAGTGAAGAATTCAATAGCTTTATATTAGAAATAACAAATAAAAAACGAAATAACAATGAAGACATTCTTTAATGTTGAAGACCTTGGCGACTTGAAAGCAGCACTCGCCGAGGCACAGGAAGTGAAAGCAAACCGTTTCGGTTATCAGGAGTTGGGCAAGAACAAAACCTTGCTGATGATATTCTTCAATAATAGTCTCCGCACCCGACTGAGTACACAGAAGGCTGCGATGAACCTGGGCATGAATGTGATTGTGCTCGATGTAAATGCCGGTGCCTGGAAACTGGAGACAGAGCGTGGCGTTATCATGGATGGCGACAAGAGTGAGCACCTGCTTGAAGCAATCCCAGTGATGGGTAGCTTCTGCGACCTTATCGGTGTGCGCAGCTTTGCCGGTCTGAAAGACCGTGACTACGATTATGCCGAGACCATCGTCAACCAGTTTGTAAAGTACAGCGGTCGCCCAGTCTTCGCTATGGAGACAGCCACCGTTCACCCACTCCAGGCATTCGCCGACCTCATCACCATCGAGGAGCACAAGAAGGTGGCTCGTCCAAAGGTAGTCCTGACCTGGGCTCCTCACTGCCGTGCCTTGCCTCAAGCTGTGCCAAACTCATTCGCTCAATGGATGAACGCAGCCGATGTTGATTTCGTGGTTACTCATCCTGAGGGCTATGAACTCGACCCTAAGTTCGTGGGCAATGCCAAGGTAGAGTACGACCAGAAAAAGGCGCTGGAAGGTGCAGACTTCGTTTATGCCAAGAACTGGAGCTGTCCGGGGGTGAAAGACCCTGCACAGTATGGTGAGATTCTGAGCAAGGATATGAGCTGGACCATCGACGAGGAACATATGAGCTGGACCAATGACGGTTGCTTCATGCACTGTCTGCCAGTACGCCGCGGTCTGATTGTTACCGATGATGTCATCGAGAGCAAGAACAGCCTGGTGATTCCAGAGGCAGCCAACCGTGAGATTTCAGCCGAGGTTGTCATCAAGCGTATGCTCGAATCACTCTAAAGCAGGAAATAAGAAAAAGATAGGGGGAAGTAAAGGAAAACAAGCCTTTACTTCCCTCTTTTTCGTTCTATCCAGCCTGATCCTATCCCCATATCTAGGTATTTTTATCTTTTCATCCTGTCTATATTTTTATATCTCACATATTATCCGTACCTTTGCCGGCGAAAAAAAGAAAAACAAGATGGACAAGTACATAATACTATCACCAGAAGCTAAGGGTTCATTCAATGATCGCCTTAACTTTCTGTATCTAAAACTAGGTAACTTTCTCGATACAGAGAAACTGGAAAATCGTACCTTGCAATATTGTAAGGTATTCCTCAGCGACTCCCAGAACCAGATAAAAGAGTTAGAAGAATCTCTCCTTTATCAGGAATTTATGAAAGGCGCAAACCTCACTATCGTGGAACAGACTCCACTGAATGGCAGTAAGGTAAGCCTGCTGATCAAGACTACGGATGAAGCTACACCTATCTTATTCCACAGTCTTCGTCTTACAGAAGAGGAAGCAAAGGGAAAGGATTCGTACGAGCAGACCCATTTTCTCTTCAATAAATATCTGAAGACTATCGAAGGTACGGATATGACCATGGAACGCAACCTGGTTCGCACCTGGATATACGTCACCAACATCGATGTAAACTATCAAGGTGTAGTAGAAGCCCGCAATGACGTCTTCGACCAAGAAGGATTGACTGCCGACACCCACTACATTGCCAGCACGGGTATCGGTGGTGCCACTCCGGTACGCCACGCAGCTGTAGCCATCGACTTCCTCACCATCCCCCATATCAAGGAAGAGGACAAGAAGTATCTTCAGGCACTCGATCATCTGAATCCTACCCATGAATATGGAGTAGCCTTCGAACGAGGAACCCGGCTTACGCTACCTACCCATACTCTCCATCCAGAAGGAAGCCAGCAGTTCAAGCAACAATACTTCATCTCCGGTACAGCCAGTATCGACAAGCATGGAGATGTGGTCTATGAAGGAGACATCGTGCGCCAGACCGGCAGACTGCTTGAGAACATCGGCGCCCTGCTGAAAGATGGCGATGCCACGATGAATGATATCCAATACTTCATCATCTATCTGCGCGACATCTCCGACTATCATACGGTTGACAGACTGATGCAGCAGTTTTATCCCCAGATTCCCCGCATCATCGTGGAGGCTAAAGTATGCCGCCCCGGCTGGTTGATAGAAATGGAATGCATTGCTGAGAAGGAATCATGTTCTACAGAATAAGGAATTATAAAGATTCCGTTATCTAACCTTTGTCGGAATCCTCTTATCACTCATGATTTCATTTCCTGCCGCACGGGCATCCAGCTCTACTGGCTTCGAAGTGAAATCAGGGGTATTATAGGAATCCAGCAACTCATCGTAGTACTTTTTCGGATTGCGCTGAGGCAAAAGGAACGGCTTGCTTACATTGCCCTTGTCATCGATGCAGGCAAGATAAAGACGGGTATAGAGACCATCACCACGGCGGGATGTAAAGACAAACCAATGGGAATCCCTACTCCAGTTGTGCCAGCTATCTGTATTCCTGCTATTGGCAGCCGTCATTGGTCGCGCCTGTCCCGTCTTCAAATCCAGCAACCAGTTATCCGCTTCCTTATGCCAGATAGGGAAACAGCCATAGTCGCTCATCGTAAACATGATGTACCTGCCATCATACGAAGGACGTGGATGGGTGGCACTCTTGCCCAGTTCACGGGCATTGAAGATGGTATCCACCTGGCTGCCAAACTTACCCGTAGCGGCATCAAAACCTATCTTACAGATATTATACTTGATATCCTTGTAACCGCTTGGGATAGGTTCTGCCGTAGAAGAGCAGAAATAGAGCGTCTTGCCATCAGGCGAGAATACCGGATAAGTCTCATAATGGTCTTTCGTCATCAGGAGCGAATCCAATATCAGTTCATGGGTTGCTGGCTCATAGACGAAGACATCCGATGCCTGGTCGAAGACTTCGATGCGCTCATCCTTCACGGCATGGAAACTCTGATGGGTGGTATTGGTGCTATAAGCACAATACTTGCCCGATGGATGCCAATAAGGATAAACCATCGAACCCTTCAGGGAATCATTCTTAGCCTTCAGCCACTCCCGCTTGCCGTTCTGCGAAACCAAGGTAGCGCCATGGTCACCACGCACATGGAAGGTAAACTGGTCGGGATTTGTTCTGTTTGCCGTATGACAGTTGAGACAGGCACCCGGTGCTGCCGTGTTCTCAAGGATTGCCGTTTCCTCGAAATTACTCAAGTTGCGCTGATAGATGCCCAACTTGCCATACACCTCATAGCCTGGAGCGATGCGACGATAAGTCAAGCCCCAGTCCTTTAACTCGTAGGGGCTTACATATATATCGAAGTCCTGATACTTGAACCTTTCACCATTTTTCAATACAAACACAGAGACGGTGAGTTTTCCGCCCTTATTTTTTCTCAAGAAGTCGTGCCACTCCTCTACATCAAAGTCCGCATACTCTTTTCCGAAAGAAGAGATTTCCTCGATGGTCTTCGATCCTGCCACACTCACTAACATTTCATCTACATCGTCATCCGTCATATTGAAATTAAGCGGAGCGATGTTGACAGGAACTGTAACCCCGATGTAATCAGGGAAGATTTCAGGCAATTGTTTGATTTCTTTTGCCTCACTCCATGGTGAAGGATAGCAACAGGAATCGAGAGTAGCCATCCCCATCACAACCAACAGGACACACAACAGATATTTGATTGTTTTCATATCATTCCAGTATTATCATTCTACATTCTAATAAACCTCTTTCATTCCCTCCTTCTTCTTAGAAGCCTCATCAACCCCCTGCACCATCACATAGTGCCAGGCATTGGATACATACGGCTGCTGATCAAGCTGAGGATTCTTCGGATTCTGCATATAGAGCTGAATGAAGTTGAGCGTATTGTTCACGTTCTGTGCATCCACACTATATGGGATGGTACGTGGATCGCTATGTGTCTTCATCCAGTTGCCGATGAGAATCTCCTGGAAGGTACGTGGAATATGGTCGTAACCCACGAATCTGCCCAGCGGATAATACTGCATGAACTTCTCCATATCGCGCTGCAGGAGTTCGTAGCACATCAGATATTCGTATGCCATCTTATTATGGTTATCGTTCAGGAAGAGCAAGCCCAGCATCTGGTCAATCTCCCGGTCGCTGAAGAGGAAGTCCTGCTTCTTTTCGCGATACTTGCGCAGCTTGCCATAGATAGGATGCCGGTTGATAGCCTTCTCATTACCCAGCAGCGCCATGGTCTGGTTAGCCCAGTTGCTATAGAAGAGCGTCTTCTGCAGGCGGCGGAGCAGCTTGGCTGCTACCTTGTAATTACCGTTGATGATTTCGCACTCTATAATCCTTCGGGTCAATCGGGCACTCTTGCGATAATTCGGAATTGCCTCCTGAGCCTCAAACATATATCTTTCAGCATCATTCACCATACCCAGACGGAAGAAGATTTCTGCAGTAGATACCGGCGAAATCATATCACGGGTAAAGGTAGGGAACAAGCCCTCGCCTCCATTCTGATAGAACTCGAAAAGGCGGTCGGCAAGCATACCTTTCTGGCTCAAGGCAAGATTCACACACGAAACACTGAGCGGTGTGGTTGCCGGCTTCTTCTCTGCCTTCTCAATGATCTTATCCCACTGTTCGGTGCGAACCAGGAAATCATAATCTATCAGGTCGTAGGTCATCTCATCAAAAGATGCCTTGATACCAAACCATGAAGCCACAATCACCAATACATAGCTCAATACTATGACCACTTTGGATTGCTGCAACTTCTGCAAGGATTTCCGGTGGCATGGAATCATCCCCAGGAAAGGAATCACAACAGCCCATACCATCACAACAAAAGGCAACGGAGATACTGCACCCGGATAGCGATAATAATTAAGTCCGGCTAAGATGCGATACGTCGGATACTGCAGAGACTGCGTGCTCAGCAGGATCCAGGCTATGGTAAGCACAAGGATGCAGACTGAATAGCCTATTCCGGAAAGGATACTGTCCTTCTGCTGCGCATTCTTCAGCGTATCACCTATCATCAGGGCGGCATAAAGGAATACCACAGGACCCAGGAACCAATAAACCAATGCCGTGCTTACCAGTTCGAACACCACCTTTACCAACCGGTTGTGGAATCGGTTGTGAATCCATCCCATCAGCAGGGCTCCAAAAAGTGCAACCACAAAAGAAAGCAGGATGTTCTGGTCGCCCATGGCGCACCACAGGGCGATGCTTGGAAGGAAACTCAGGAGATAACCCGGGAAATCATGCTTGGCTCCATATTGCTTCATCAGTCCCCATACGGCAGTCTGAATGCCTATCAGGAGCAGTCCGATGATGGCACCACCCAATACTGGCATATAGTAGAACTGTACCAGAAACTCACTGATATAGTCAGCCAATCCTCCTGGCTGCACAATGCGCTCCAGGAAATAGTTGGTATCAAAGAGAAACATCTGATACTGTTCCTGAAAGCAGAGCCCTGCCATATAAGGCACAGCCCAGAACAGCATCACTGCCACGCCGAAGAGCAACGACAGCAGCGGTTTCCAAGTTTTAGTGATCAAATTATTCATTTTTATCAGGTATTAATTTTAATTTCCGTTTTCATTTCTCCTTTCACAGCTACGCTAAACTTCTATGGCTCAAGACGTTTAGTGTGAAGGGAGATTTCATTGTCTTTATTGTCTTCATTGCCTTTATTGTCTTTTGCCAGGAAATAGAGAGGAGCATTTCTTGCACCTTCCTTTACCAGAAGCCCTTTCTCCGTAAAATGCTTCAACCATTTCAAGGCTGTCTGCTGGCGCAAGGCGAAATGGTATTCCATATCGCGCCGGCAAATATAGTCATGCTCTTTTATAAAAGCCACAATCTTATCCCACAACTGTTCTTCGGTGTATCTGCGAGACTTCGTGGTATATTTAGAGCGTTCGAACCTTACCTGTCTAGCCACCTCGTTCAGTAATTCGGCAGTAGGTTTGAAGTTGATGTTACGCAAGCGGATATTATTACCTGTCACCTTATCCATGGATTTACCTTCCGGCAACTCCGTTGTAACAGACAGCGAGAGATAGCCCACTTGTGGAAGATAGAAACGGGCGCCATGAGAGAGCTCGGTCACGATAAGATCGTGCAGCGATGTCATTACAGCCTGCACATCACCCCTGGTAAGCGAACATGCTTGCTCTATATGCTGCTCTATCTGCTTACTTGTCATCGGTTCGTGGTCACGCAACCGGACAAATTTCTGTTCTCCACCTTCGCCCTTCGAGTTATGGATGGAATGGATTTCATACTTTATTGCCATAGTTTAGTATTATTAGCTGTTATCACAAGTATGTTATAAGGTACTAAGTACTAATGATATAAGCTTGAAGTTGCTGGACTTTCCGACGTGCGTCGAACGATGCACGTGCTCACATCGAACGCCGCACGCTCTTACTTCGTTCGATGCACGCACTCACACCGTTCGGTGTGAGACGCAAAGTTGACTTGTTATAAGCTCTCAGTTGTACAAACATACCCTGCTAAACCTACTTGTCTTACTGCATACAAAAGTACAATAAAAACTCGTAAACACCAAATCTTTTCAGCAATTATACTAGAAAGTACGGAAGAAAAGCAAAAAAGGTCAATTTCTGTTTACTAAAAGGCATGAAAAAGCCCCGACTGCAGAACAACAGCCGGGGGTTAGACTTATTTATACTTTTCAATTGATTTACCATCTAACGCAGCTTCCAACTCTGCTATAGTTGGAATAGTTCCTTCAACTTTTACAGGATAAAACTTTTCCAATTCATATTCAGATATTCCAATCGGCTGACTACTTGACTCTAAGGCATATTGTGCCAAAGTATTATCCTTACTTCTACATATCAGTAAGCCAATAGTTGGATTATCTTTTCCGGCCTCTCTGAGAATATGATTGACAGCCGTAACATAAGTACCGATTTGTCCAATGTCTTTTGGCTCAAACTTATCTATTTTAACCTCTATAACAACATAACAACGCAGTTTAAGATTATAGAACAACAAGTCTATGAAATTTTCTGTATCACCAATTTCTAAGCGATATTCTTTACCCACATAAGCAAAACCTGTACCCAGCTCTATCAAGAAATCCGAGATATTATTCAGCAACGCATCTTTAAGTTTACGCTCATTATATTTTCCTGTAATTTCTGCAAAACCAAAGCAATACGGATCCTTAGTTATCTCTTTAGCCAAATCGCTATCGATTTTAGGAAGGCTATGAGTAAAGTTATTCAACGCCTTACCTTGCCGTTCATAAAGTCCTGTCCCTATCCAATTCAAAAGCATAGAGCGACTCCATCCATTCTCTATGGTTTGAGCCACATAAAACAACGCTTTCTTCGCATCACCTTTCACTTTATCCATGATGACTTTATGATGTCCCCAAGGTATTTGAAAAACATCCTCAGTTTGGGAGTATACATTCTTCAAAGACCCATTCTCTATTTCGCCCCCAACCTGGGGGTGAATTATATATTGCTGAGAATAAAGCAAATAAAAGCGGCGGCAATATCTAAGGTTTGTAATGGAAAGTCCTTCAACACCAGGCAAGAGTTTTTGCAAATCCTTACTTAATTGAGTGATGACATATTCGCCCCATCGTTCCTCAACTTTCATTTCAACTATATCCTTTCCAAGTTGCCAATAAAATCGCAGTTGCTCGGTATTAACCTTTATCGCTGCTTTTATTTGGCTTCCACGATAACGAACAGCAATTTGTTTAACCCACTGTTTGTAATCTTTATCTAGGATTTTTAATGAATGCACCATTATACTATAATTTTAATATTGTAAGCGCAAAGTTACGACTATTTATCGTAACCGCCAAACATTTCGGATAATATTTTAGCATATCAAAAAAGAAAAGCCCCGACTGCAGAACGGCAGCCGGGGGTTAGCCTTATTTATTTTTTATTTCATCTACCAATTTTTCAACTTCCTCTAGAGGGAGCATGGTACCATCTGCAACTTGTTGTGGAGAAAGACCCATAGCAAGTAATCGTTTAGCGGTTTCTATTCTTTCTTCAGCGCGAACTTCTGCAAGACCTTCAGCATGACCTTCCAACATTGCATTTTCCAAGACATCATTCTGGATCATAATGGCATTGACATGCTCATCATAAGCATAACGTTCTGCATTCGACATAGAATAATATCTCAACTTCTCACGTGCCTCCTGCAAACCCAGAGCTTTGGCTTCAGGAGAGATGAAATCATTCTTTAGGTACTCTACCCATTCCTCGATTGGAGATTTAGCCACCTTATTGAATTCGTTTAAGCGAACCAATATATAAGTTGTGCCAATCTCTGAAGTCGATTTACTTACTATTGTATCTTTCTCCCTTGTGCTGATGATAAGATTATCTTTCGTATGCAAGCCCACAAAATTATTCTGTCCTACATAGATGTAGTCAGAACCTTTACCCAAGTCAAAGTACAAGATGCTGATGGAATATACCTTCTTTACCTCTTTGCAAGTATCGTTCAAATTGACCAACTCTGAGATAGCCTTGGGCACTCCATAAAATAAGCGTTCCAAATAATACAACCTGGTCATGTTTTGTATTTCAACAAGGATGTCTTCTCCGTTGCTATTTTTCGCCTTTATTTCCATACGATAGAACTTGTCGTCCGACAGGAGTTGATTATCTTCGTTTTCCAAAACCTCAACAATCTTAATCGGTTCACCTAAAAACACAGTCAAGAAACCCTCAAGTACTCCAAAGTTTGCCTTTTGGTGAAGTAAGCGAGAGACAGCCCAATCAAATCGAATGCATTTATCTCTTAATTCTGTCATTTCCTATTTTTACTAAACAATTCTGTATGAGAACCGAGCCTTAACAGCTCTATCATATCATCATCAATCCATATCAACAGATAATCATCTTCAATATGGCACTCCCATAATGAATCTGTTTCATTCTTTCATTAAATCAGCCATTAAATCATCCACGTTATCAAATACGTCTTTCTTTGCCCATTCTTCACCTCGCTTATATGCTTCCATATGAGCCTGGGCTTCACGAATAGCCGCTTTCGTTTCTTCATTTGGCTCATACTCCTCTCCTGCCTGACATTTCTTTGCCAAGCGGGCAACATAAGAATTAACCTTAGCCACAAATTCCTCCAGACTATAGCCTGCAGGAACGTTATACTGTAAATTAACTGTCTGCATAAAACTAAATTTTAGAACCGCAACAAAGGTACGATTATTTATCGTAACCGCCAAACATTTCGGATAATATTTCAGCATCGGGCACACAGAAAAAGCCCCGACTGTATCACTACAGCCGAGGCTTAGCCTAATTTTATGTTTTAATCACAACGATTTATCTTATTTTGGTTCAAACAATACATAACCTCCACTAGCATGGGAGAATTTAACTATAGAACCAACACCTATACCCTGTGCATTGATATGTGCTACATAATTAGAGGTGATTTCAACTACCTCATAAGAACCATTAGGTACTATAAAATACCATTTATCTACATATGTAACACTCCCATACAAAGTACAAATAACACCAGTCTCCAAATTTTTTAGTTTAACACTTCCACCAGACATCAGTGGATTTGACATAACTACAACTTTGGCACAACTGGCAGGAACTTCAACTTGTTGCTTCATTATGTAAGGTCCGCCATAGAAAGCATCGCTAGACTGAGCCATTGTTACAAGCATCATAAAAGAAGCTATTAGGAGAAAAAACATTCGTTTCATAAGCCACTTATATTTAAATCTTTACTTTGCCTTCTTCTTGAAGACATAGAACCATGCACAACCATTCTCTGGTAATTCTGCAGCAGTCAATACCAACTTATCATCGCTGGCTACCAATACATAATACTTCTGGAATACAGCATTGCCACCATTCACGTTTACACCCATAGGGATAACGAAGTTGTCATTGGTTGCAGTTGGGAATGAGATAGTACCCTTATCCCAGGTTGGATCCTTGTGATCCAATACACTTACAGAGATAGGAAGCTTAACACCATCAGAACCGATAGCCTGCTTGTTATTGATGTCGATAGTGAACCATGCACCGCTACCGTTACGGGCTACGCCACCAACCTTCTGACCAGCCTGACCATCAATATCAGCACCATAGTTTACAGCCCACCACTGAGGCTTGTTGCCACTACCGAAAGGACCATTGCCCCATACGCCACCGGCAGCTTCGTTCCATTCCCAGGTAGTAGTTCCATCACCATCTTCGCCACCAGAGAGATACTCAAGAAGCTCTGGCTTGGTAGTCAAAGTCTCTACGCCGAAAGAACCTGCTTTGTAAGTCTCCTGAGTGCCATCAGCCTTGGTATAAGTCAAGGTAATATTGAACTTACCTTCCTCAACAACCATCAGCTGATCGCCATTCAGAGTAGCTGTACCAACAGCCTCATCGGTGCCTTCCTTGGTAATTGCCCAGTTTGAAAGCACGCCGTTACCATTCTCTACAGTGAAGACATTACCCTTCTTGCCTTCCTTGACCTCCTGAATAACCTTTACCTTGCCTGCATCAAAAGCAGTACCGAACTGTACAGGCTGACCAGCGAACTCGCCTACAGTAGAAGTATAATTACCCTCAGATCCAGTTACGCAGAGACGCTTCTGAAGTTCTGCAGAGAGATAAGTAATCTCATCCACGTTCACCGTGAAATCCTTGGTAAAGTCAACAGCCACGTTCTTGCAGTGCATAGTAACGGTGTTGGCACCTACCTTGGTAACATAAATGGTATCGTATGCCTTGGAAGAAGTTACCGCACCTTCAACCAACTGGTCAACCGACCACTGGCTTGTGATAGGAGAATGATTCTCAATGATGATACGGTTGCTATTCTTACCATTCACCTGAACAGGTGTTGCCTTGGCATCTACGCTCTCAGCTGTTACATTCTCAGAGAAACCTGTGCTGCCAGAATCGGTAGAAGGATCACAAGAAGTATAAAGCAATGTCAGCATAGACAATGCAAAAAATATCTTTTTCATATACTTATTCATTTAAAAGATTAAAGAATTGATTACTTCCAGCCCTGATATTCTGAATCAGCACCAGTCCAACCTTCATTCTGCACTACAGTACCCAGAGCCACTTGAGTCTCAGGCATCTTCTGGAAGCCGGCAGTAGCATTGTAACGGGCAGTATAACCTCCATTGTGTGGAGTATTTGTATCAGGCTGTCCGCAATAATAGATAGCAACGCCATTCTGCTTCTCAAGAGCAGCTGCGGCAATATGCCAACGACGGAGGTCGTTCCAGCGGGTACCCTCGCAAGCCAACTCCCAACGGCGCTCATTTCTCAAAGCTTCCTCTGAATAAGCTGCAATAGGGTTCAAGCCAGCACGCTTGCGCACCTCATTGATACCAGCTACATCCTTCTTCAACTCACTCTGCATCAACAATACGTCAGCGAAACGGATGAGTACCAGGTCGTGGATGTTATTCAACTGCATATTCTCCTTTCCAGCTACATCCCAGTTGCCAGGATACATCACATTCTCGAAAGTACAAGAATAGCCATCATCCAGCTGATCATTCTTACAAGAGATAGGCGCCCACTTCTTAGCAAAGTAATCTGTTTCCTGAACAAAGTCAGACCAACCACCTTTCTTATAGGTTGCTACCTTAGACCAGTCCTGGATAGAAGCATCACGGCGTGCATCGTTAGGCTCGGCAGCAGCCCAATCCTTTACCAGGTTTGGAGCTACAGGACCAGCACCCCAACCCTGACCGAATGGGAAGGTATTTCCATAAGCCTGAGCACCACGAACACCAAAGTGAAGAGCATAATTATTGGCATAACCAATCGTTGTACCCCAGTCAGCGTACTTGTTAAACTTGATAGAGAACAAAGTCTCAGGGTTCTGAGCTGCATCATCCTCAACCCACTTGAAGCCCTGACCCTTGGTGTAATCGTAATCCTCTACAGTGCATCTGTTGGTATAAGCCCAGAGATTCTGATACTTATCCACCAACTTGCGGCCAGAGTTAGCCACACAGTCATCAATGGCTGTAATGACATTCTCCTTAGACAGGGTAGTTCCATCAGGAAGCTCTACAGAAGTCAGAGGATTGTAAGTAGTGCTGGTCAGATCAGCCAATGTAGAACCATTGCCAAAGAAGCCAGAGTAGAACAACCAGGCACGGCCCAGCAGAGCCTCAGCAGCATACTTATCAATATGACCATCAGTACTCTTAGTAGCAGGCAAGAGATCGACAGCATCACGAAGATCCATCAGAATCTGCTTCCAAGGGTCTTCAATATTACCTTGGGTGATAGCCTCAGAACCTGGCTTCAGACGCATAGGTACATTTCCGTACATAGAAGCCAACTCATAATAATAGAAGGCACGCAGGAACTTAGCCTGTCCCATCAATGAGTTTTTGGTATCCTCATTCATAGAGGTATTAGGAAGAGCCTCAATCAGGGTGTTGGCACGGTTGATACCCTTGTAACGAGCCTCATAGAACACATTGGTCATATCGGCATTGTAGTTACAGAGCAGATCATCTGCCTGCATCAACTTATCATTGACACCACCACCACCGAGCATATCATCACTAGCCAACTGGGCATAGTAAAGGAAGCTCATCTGAGGGTCTGCACAAACCTGGTTCAAATTCTGGTAAACACCAGCCAATACAGCCTCACCATCCTCCTTGGAAACAGGGAAGGTACTGGAAGATAACTCGCCAACATTCTGCACATCATTGATGTCGCAGGATGCCAAGCTAAGTACCGCCATGGCTGAAGCCAAAAATATATTTAACTTTTTCATTGTGAATTCAATTTTAGATTAGAACTTTACATTTACACCAACCATATAGGTACGAGGCTGAGGGTAGTTACCTACATCAACACCTGTTACCCATGAGTCTGAGCCGATAGCAGTACCATTCTCTGGATCCATACCCTTATAACCGGTAATGGTAAAGAGGTTCTGGGCAGCGAAATAGAGACGGAGCTGCTGGAATGGGCTGTTCTTCCAAATCTTGGTGAAATCGTAACCCACGGTCAGATTCTGAAGGCGGAAGTAGCTGGCATCCTCAATGTAAATATCAGAAATGGTCTGCCAGTTTGGACCTGCATTCATGTGGGCGAGCAAAGGATACTTGTTGGAAGTTCCCTCACCATGCCAGTAGTCATACACCTCTGTAGTGAAGTTCTCGTACTCACCATCGGTGAACTTGCGGAATGAACGAGCCACCTGCTGACCGAATGCTCCAAAGCCTGTTACAGAAAGGTCGAAGCCCTTGTAAGATGCACCGAGAGTAATACCCATGGTTACATCTGGATGTGGATCGCCAAGCTCTGTCTTATCATCATCATTGATAACGCCATCGCCAGTTACATCCACAAACTTCAAGTCGCCTGGCTTGATACCGGTACCCTGCTTAGAGTTAGCGGCATTACCCTTACAGTTCTTATCAAGATAAGCCTGAACATCTGCATCATTCTGCATCACACCTTCTGTCTTGTAGCCCCAGAAGTAACCGATAGGATGACCTTCCTCGAAACGAGCCATATAACCGGTATTCTGAGCCAAGAGGTCCTTACCACCATTGTTGTACTTCTGGTTAGACTTCACCTCTGTTACCTCATTGTGATTGTAAGCCATGTTCCAACCTACGTTGTACTGGAAGTCCTTGCCAATCTTATCGTTCCAAGAGAGAGAAAGCTCAATACCCTTGTTCTCAACAGTACCAGCATTCTTCATCTGGGTAGAGAAACCAGTTGTTGGATCTACAGGAACTGCAACCAGCAAGTCCTTGGTCTTCATGTTATACCAATCCAAGGTGAAGCCCAGACGTCCATTCAGGAAGCGAGCATCCAAACCGATGTTCAACTGCTCTGAAGTCTCCCAAGTCAAATCCTCGTTAGACAGACGGGAAGGAGCTGCACCGGCAACATACTGATCAGGATTACCATTGAAGGTATAAAAGCTACTGGTATCGAATGCAAAAGCACTCTGCCACTGGAAGTTGTTAATGGTCTGTGCATTACCATTCTGACCCCAACCAGCGCGAAGCTTCAGAAAGTCGAGCCATGATACTGTCTTAGCCATGAACTTCTCGTTTGAGATAACCCAACCGGCAGATACAGATGGGAAATAACCCCAACGCTTACCTGGAGCAAACTTAGAATTACCATCGGCACGCATGATGGCTGAAAGCATATACTTCTCATTGAAGTTGTAGTTGACACGACCGAAGTAAGACATACTGCGAGAATCATCACAAGGAGTACCAGTAACGGCAGCAGCATTATTATTCTTCATATAGGTCATGTAAGCATGAGTCATATCGCCAAACACCGAATTAGAAGATGTAGCATTCAAGGAGAAACCGAAGTCAGGA
The DNA here is from genome assembly GCF_002224675.1 of Segatella copri. Taxonomy (GTDB): domain Bacteria; phylum Bacteroidota; class Bacteroidia; order Bacteroidales; family Bacteroidaceae; genus Prevotella; species Prevotella copri_U. The sequence continues at coordinate 73,193 of NZ_NMPZ01000017.1, forward strand.
CGGCTCTCACCATACTCTGTACCTACCAGGATGTCGAAGTTGTGCTTCTTCTGCAAGTCAAACTTATAACTCAAGGTATTTGTTGTACTCCATCCCCAACTTGTTCCAATCTGGTTTGTTGCCTTATCCTCTGTTCGGAAATAATCCGCATTGGTTCTGTTGGCATCGAATATAGGGAGGAATGTACGCCATGTCCAAGTATTCTGATTGTAATTCAACTGTCCACGGTAAACCAGATTCTTGATTGGCTGGATCTCCAGATAACCCGTAGCATGCAGATTCTGGTTGATACTCTTATTGTGACCAGACTGCTGATTCAACATCTTATAGATTGGGTTTACAGAATAAGAGTTGTAGTTATCAATCCAGTTCTTCAAGTCCTCAGCCTTGGTATAGCTTCCATCTGCATTATACATAGGGATAGTAGGATTGGAACGAAGCATATTGGAAAGCTCATTGCTATACTGGTTACCAATCTGGATACCCTGGTTCTGCTTGTGCTGATAGTAGATATTCTCACCAATCTTCACTACATCCATACCCTTGTCATTGCGATAGATGACATGCTCTGAATTGATACGGAAGGTGAAACGGCGGTAGTCTGACTTAACAACATTGCCAAACACACCATCCTGATACTGATAACCGGCACCCATAGAGAAGGTAGAACGGTCGGAACCACCAGTAACGTTCAGGGAATGACTTGTTGTAACGGCATTCTTGTTGCGGATAGCCTCTACCCAGTTGGTTCCTTCGTTAGAACCATCCATATAAGAGTTGTAGAGGTCTTCACCCATAATGCTCTTCCAATCCCAGCCACTTTCACCACTGTTGAAACGCACCTGATCCATTACCTCCATATACTGCTTGGCATTCAGCATCTTTGGCATGCGATATACATTAGACCAACCAACGTTGCCATCGTAAGATACCTGGATCTTGCCCTGCTTACCCTGCTTGGTAGTAACAAGGATAACACCATTGGCTGCGGCAGAACCGTAGATGGCACAGGATGCGGCATCCTTCAAAACGTCGATACGCTCGATGTCGGCAGGATTCAAGTTGTTGATATCACCTGCTACACCATCAATAATATAAAGAGGAGCAGTGTTGCCGTTGGTACCGGCACCACGGATAGAAATCTTAAAGCCATCACCAGGCTGACCGGAAGCCGCCTGAATGTTTACACCAGGAGTCTGGCTCTGCAAGGCGCCCAACACCTGAGTGGTATTCATCTTCTGAATATCATCACCCTTCACCTCAATGGTAGAACCGGTAACGAGCTTCTTCTTCTGAACACCATAACCTACGACAACAACTTCTTCGAGAGTCTTGTCGTCTGTCTTCATTGTGACGTTAAAATTAGACTGATTACCTACAACGATTTCCTGCTTTTGGTAACCGATATAAGTAATAACAATAGTAGCACCAGGCTTCACGTTCAATGAGAAGTTACCATCCAAGTCGGTAACTGTACCATTTCCGGCATTACCTTTCTCTACTACACTTGCACCGATGATAGGACCTTCTGCGTCACTTACATTACCGGTAACCTTCTTAGACTGCTGTACTGAGTTAACAGCAAAATTTGGAGATGTTGCCAAAGCTTCAGTTGTGTAACTCAAGCCTAAGGATGCCAACGCTCCAACAAGCAGCACTGATTTTCTTAAGTTTAGATTCATACTTATGTACTTTCTAGGTTTGAATAGAATAAACATTACTTAATTGACTAGCAAATAGCCACACTCTCTTATCTCCCTGCAACTAACAGCTGCACGGAAACAATCCTTCTTTCATTTTAAGCTGAATTGATACTCATAGGTCATTACTTTTTATTTTGTTATTTTGTTAGTTTGTTATTTTAGCTGTATTTCCGGCGAAACGATGTGGGTGTATCTTATATAGTGGTATCGTTCACATTCGTATCACCGCTGCAAAAGTACAATACTTTTTCGAAAAAAGGTGATACTATTTTGCTTAATTTATGTATTTTTCGTTACTAAGGTTATTTTTTTTAAGAAATGACGATAAACACGAAAGGTTTGTTAACCTTCAGTGTTTATCGTACACTTAACATTTTAACAGTTTTTGTGGTACATTTTCGCATAAAGAGCAAAAAAGTATCACCCGATTTGATTCTTCTCGTTACTTTGTAGCAAGAAAATTGCGAACCGGGTTGGCATACATCGTTAAAATCTTCTCTTTCAGGAAGGCTTCATCCTTGTCAGGAAGTTCAATCTTTGCCAGCTGTCCTGCGATATATTTCTCGAAGCGAGCCTTATCTTCCTGTGTATATTCAGAAGCATGAGCCTCGGTATTCTCCAAGAGATCGAGCGCCACATAATTGCCAGGATAGAGACGGTAGTGGCTATGTATCTCGTGATCAAGATGGGCAGCAATGGTATTGAAGAGTTCCTGCTTCGGCATCTCAGGGTCGAGGGTATCCAGATACTCATCGATACATGGGGCTGCATGATAATGCACATGTCCCTTGTAACCGAAGATACCGGTCTGCATACTTACAAGATCATCCATAGGTCCCTTCTTCCATCCTTCCACATCACGCTTCTGCTGATACTCCTTAGCCTTGAGGAAGTCGCAAGGATCGTACTCATAGCTGATAGACAGCGGAACGAGATGGAGCTGCTTCAATCGTTCGATAATACTACCTTCACCGCCCATCGCCATCATCTGGAGGATGCTCTTCTGGGTACGGTCATCGCTATCCTTGGCTCTACCCTCTCGCTGGGCAATCCAGATATTCTCGTTCTTCTCCTTGATGGCGAAATGCATGTAATCGGAAAGACGTTTGCTTGACATCAGCATCTGGCGCATGCTCAGGGCACGCTCCACGATAAACGCCTTGTTGACACGTACCAGGTCCTTCACCCAAGGAAGCGACAGGAGGTTATCTCCGATAGCAATCTCGCAGGTGGTCTTGAAGCCATTGTCGATAAGCATTACATCGAGGAAAGCTGAATCGAGCACGATATCACGATGGTTACTGATGAAGGTATAGTTGCGGGTATTATCGATGGCTGCGCAATCCATCTCACAACCCGTTGCAGCCTTCTTCAGGATGCCTTGAACAAAATCGTAGGCGAAAGCCAACTGGAAGTCGAGATTGGTCTTGCAAGCCTTCAACTTCTGGGCAATCATCTCAAAAGGAACTTGTGGATAAAGATAAGCAAGTACTTGCTTGAACTGATCGTTTGAAAGCAAACGGTCGAACACCTCAGGAAGGTCTTCTGGCTCCCAAGGTCGAATGGTATCAAATTCTTGAGGGATCTTCATAATATATACCTTTTTAATATATACCTTTTAATATATATGGCTCTGCGAGAAAGTCGCAGAACCATATATGTGATTTATAAATTCTAGAACTGATTCTCCACGATGTCGCTGAGCACATCCTTGATGTCAAGGCCTGCAGCGCGCACCTGCTGAGGAATGAAGCTGGTAACGGTCATACCTGGAGTGGTATTGATCTCCAGCATGTTCACCTTGTCCTTACCGTCCTTATCCTTAGAGATGATATAGTCGATGCGGATGATACCATTGGCATGGAGGATATCGTAGATGCGGGATGTGGTCTTTGCCACCTCTTCTGCAGTCTCAGGAGAGAGACGGGCTGGAGTGATTTCCTGTACCTGACCATTGTACTTGGCATCATAATCGAAGAACTCATTGCTGGTTACCACCTCTGTAGCTGGCAAGACAACAGTCTTCTCGGCTGTCTTGTAAATGCCCTGAGAAATTTCAGTACCGTCGAGGAACCCTTCAATCATCACCTCGTTGCTCTCCATGAAAGCTACACGGAGGGCTGGAGCCAACTGGTCGGCATTCTTCACCTTGCTCACACCGAAGCTACTACCGTCGGCAGCAGGCTTTACGAAACAAGGCATACCGATGCGCTCGGCAATCTCGTCCTCATCATACTGTTCGCCACGACGGAGCAAGATACTGTCAGCCACGTTTACGCCGAAACCACGCAGGTAGTTGTTGAGCACATACTTGTCGAATGTCATAGCCTCTACCAGCACACCGCTTGTAGAATATGGCAAGTGGATAAGGTCGAAGTAGCCCTGCATCACACCATTCTCGCCAGGCTGTCCGTGGATGGTGATATAAGCATAGTCGAAATAGATATGCTTGCCGTCTTTCACAAACGAGAAGTCGTTCTTGTCAATATCAATAGTCTCACCGTTATCTAAAGCCACGTGCCAGTCGGTGCCCTTTACATCGACGAGATAGATATGATAACGCTCCTTGTCGAAGAATGAGTACAAACCCTGACCTGAGCGCAAAGAAACATCGTGCTCAGAAGAATCACCACCACATACGATGGCTATCGTTCTCTTGCTATTTTCCATAATCTCTAAATATTTTTGAATGTATCTTTTGTGGTGCCTGCGATGAAGCCGCGCCACTTTTCTATTAATTGTCTAAAATCTTCCGGCCACTCACTGTCGAAGTCCATCTGCGCCTTTGTTGTAGGATGAACAAAACCGAGGGTCTTGGCATGGAGAGCCTGACGTGGGCAGAGCTTGAAGCAATTCTGTATGAAAGCCTTGTAACCACTGCTGCGCTGACCTCTCAGGATCTCGGCACCACCATAGGTCTCATCCATGAAGAGCGGATGACCGATCTGCTTCATGTGGGCACGGATCTGATGGGTACGGCCCGTTTCCAGGATGCACTGTACCAAGGTGGTATAGCCGAAGCGCTCCAAAACCTTATAATGGGTAACTGCACTCTTGCCAATACCGCTATCCGGATCGAAGACCTTCATACGGAGACGATTCTTGGGATCACGACCGATATTGCCCTCGATACGTCCCTCATCCTCCACGATATTACCCCATACCAGCGCATTGTAACTGCGATGGGTAGTCTTGTTGAAGAACTGCTTGCCCAATGCCGTCTTGGCAGTAGGAGTCTTGGCTACTACGAGCAATCCGCTGGTATCCTTGTCGATGCGATGGACCAGACCCACTTCCGGGTCGTTGGCATCAAACTCCGGCATATCGCGCAGGTGCCAGGCCACAGCCTGAATCAGGGTGCCATGAAAGTTGCCGGCTCCCGGATGAACCACCATTCCTGCCTTTTTGTTCACCACCATCAACTGGTCGTCTTCATAAACCACATTGATGTCGATTTCTTCCGGCTTGATGCTTGTTTCATGACGAGGGCGGTCGAGCATCAGCGTAACGATGTCGTTCGGGCGCACCTTGTAATTGCTCTTCACCGGTTTACCGTTTACATGAATAAATCCGGCATCAGCAGCCTGCTGAATGCGGTTGCGACTCTGGTAAGCCATCTTATCAGCCAGATACTTGTCTATGCGGACAGGATCCTGGTTGGCATCCACCTGCACCTTCCAGTGCTCATAGAGGTCGTCGCCATCAAACCCGAAGTCATCCTCTACAGGAGCATATACCTTATTATATATATAATCTAAAAATATCATTCGTATTACTATTGAATTCTTCACTCATCGTTCTTCACTCTTCACTTTCTCCTACTCCACCACCTCTTTCTGCTGGTGTTCGTGTGTAGCAGGGGCTGTTTCTGTAGATTCAGTTCCCGGAACCACCTCGAAGTTATCTTCGGTGCTTTCAGTACCATCACCTTCTCCCTCCATCACATCATCGTTCTCGTGATAGACAGGATCCACCATATCGAAGGAGTCGGTAGTGTCGCGCTGACCATTACCTACCTGAATGATGAGCACATCATCGATAGAAACCTTATCGCCAGCCACCACATGCCTGCCCTTAACGAGAATACCGTAAACCCAGTCTTCCTCGCCTGGAATGTATTCCGGTGAACCCAGCTTGAATCCCATGGCAGTCAACTTAGCCATCGCCTCTCTCAGAGAACTGTTGTCGATGACATCAGGAATGGTGATGCGAGGAGAATGGTTAGAATTGATCGTGACATAGATGATATGCCCCGACTTTACCACCTCTCCGAACGCCGGCGTCTGCTCCAGGATACAGTCGGCAGGGAGCGAACGGACATATCCGGTATCCGAAACCACTATTTCCAATCCGGCATCATCGAGGATGCGGGTGGCATCATTGATATTCTTGTATCTGATATCCGGCACACGGATGGCCTCACCATGATGGGTGTAGATATCGATGCCGAACTTGACACCGACGCAGAGCAAAACCAGCACCAGGAACATGGCACCCAGGTTGCCCCAGAGATACTTACTCTTAAACTTATTTATAAACTCAGATGAAGTCATTCTTTCTTTTTTGGTGCAAAGATAGGAATAATCGAAGACAATACAAAATAAAACGCCAAGTTTTTGCGTTTCATCACAATATAAAAAGTCATAAAAACACAAAAAGCAGCAAAGAATCTCTCCTTGCTGCTTTTAATGTCATCGTCTTAGACGAATTTCCCTATCGGAAATTACTTTCCGTGGTGCTCGTCAGAAACAGTTAACTTCTTGCGGCCATGAGCACGGCGAGAAGCCAATACGCGACGACCATTCTTTGTTGCCATACGCTCACGGAAACCATGCTTGTTCACGCGACGACGATTGTGAGGCTGAAATGTTCTTTTCATTTTTCTTATTTATTTTTTAATTAATATTCTTCACAAAAGAGCAAAATAAGCCCTTTTTGGGCTGCAAAATTACGCATAATTTCTCAAATAACCAAGAAAACTACCAAATTTAGCTTAAATATTTATGTTTTTTTCGATTTTCCCTTTGTTTTTTCATCATTTTGCCGTAACTTTGCACCCGATTACGAGAATAATAATAACATTCAAGATAAAACAAGAAATGATTAATTCACAGGAAATTAAGATTGGAACTTGCATCCGTATGGATGGCAAAGTATGGGTTTGCATCGACTTTCAGCACAGAAAGCCAGGTAAAGGTAACACCGTAATGAACACTAAGTTGAAGAATGTTGCTGACGGCCGCGTGCTGGAGCGTACATTCCAGGTTGGTTTCAAATTGGAGGATGTTCGCGTTGAGCGTCGCCCTTATCAGTACCTCTACGAGGACGCTACTGGTTGCATCTTCATGAACCAGGAGACTTTCGAGCAGGTGCCTATCGCTAAGGAGAACGTTACCGGTGGTCAGTACATGAAGGAGGGTGACGTAGTTGAGGTTGTTACTGATACTACAGACGGTACTATCCTCTTGGCTGAAATGCCAGCAAAGACTACCCTGAAGATCACTCACTCTGAGCCAGGTGTAAAGGGTAACACTGCTACCAACGCTACCAAGCCAGCTACTCTCGAGACTGGTGCTGAGGTTCGTGTTCCTTTGTTCGTTAACGAGGGCGAGACCATCCAGGTTGATACTCGTGACGGTAGCTACCTCGGTCGTGTAAGCGAGTAATCCGTCTTTCAACAAGAAGATTACGCTCTTATCGAGCAAAATTAACCCTTAATAGTAAGAAGAATGAAATATTCCATCATAGTACCAGTATTCAACCGTCCTGACGAAGTGGACGAACTGTTAGAGAGCCTTACCCATCAGACGGAGAAGGACTTCGAGGTTGTCATCGTAGAGGATGGCTCGCAGACTCCCTGCAAGGAAGTGTGCAAGCGATACGAAAACCTGATGGATATACATTATTACTATAAGGAGAACTCTGGTCCGGGTCAGAGTCGCAACTATGGTGCCGAACGTGCCAAGGGCGAGTATCTGCTGATACTCGACAGCGACGTGGTCTTGCCAGAGGGCTATCTGAAAGCTGTAAGTGATGAGTTGAGCCGCGAACCTGCCGATGCATTCGGCGGTCCCGACAAGGCACACTCATCATTTACAGATACTCAGAAAGCCATTTCTTATTCCATGACTTCTTTCTTCACCACCGGTGGTATCCGTGGCGGAAAGAAGAAGATGGATAAGTTCTACCCTCGTTCATTCAACATGGGCATCCGCAGGGACGTTTATCTCAAGTTGAATGGCTTTTCCAACATGCGTTTTGGTGAGGACATCGATTTCTCCATCCGTATCTTCAAGGCAGGCTGCCGTTGCCGTCTGTTCCCTGAAGCATGGGTATGGCATAAGCGCCGCACCGACTTCCGCAAATTCTGGCGACAGGTATATAACAGCGGTATCGCCCGCATCAACCTCTACAAGAAATATCCCGAGAGCCTCAAGCTCGTACATCTCCTGCCGATGGTCTTCACCGTGGGCGTGACAGGTACGCTCCTTCTGCTCTTCTTCGGATTCCTGCCATATATGCTGGGCACCGTCCACGTATTCCCAACCCTGGGCAATGCGATGGCAGCATTGGGCTGCATCGGCCTACTTGGCATCATTCTCTATATCATTGCGCTGTTCATCGACAGCAGCAGGAAGAATCACAGTGTGAAGATTGGCGTGCTGAGCATACGTGCCGCCTTCACCCAGCTGATGGGTTACGGCTGCGGATTCCTTTCAGCCTGGTGGAAGAGATGCCTGCTCGGACAGAGCGAATTCAGCGCATACAACAAGACTTTCTATAAATAAATCACTATGAGTGAGAAGCTTTCTATTTCGCAATGGGCAGAGGAAGACAAACCTCGTGAAAAACTGGAGCGACTAGGAGCATCAGCACTATCCAATGCCGAACTGCTAGCCATCTTAATAGGTTCCGGCTCTCAAGACGAGAGCGCAGTAGATTTGATGAAACACATCATGAAAGACTGCGACAACAATCTCAATACTCTCGGCAAGATGACTATCAAGGAACTCACCCGCTACAAAGGTATGGGACCCGCAAAAGCAATTACCGTGCTTGCAGCCTGTGAGCTGGGGAAGCGTCGTGCCCTTGACAAGATAGGCTATCGCCCGGATTTGGGTTCATCTCTCGCCATCTACAACTATATGCTCCCCAAGATGCAGGATCTCAATACCGAGGAAGCATGGGTATTGATGATGAACCAGAATTTCAAGCTCATCAAGGCTTCCTGTATCTCGCACGGAGGCATTACGGAAACAGCCGTGGATATCCGACTGCTCATCAAGGAAGCCGTACTCAACAACGCCACCATCATCGCCTTCTGTCACAACCATCCGAGCAACAGTCCGCTCCCCAGCAAGGCAGACGACCAGCTTACCCTTCAGATTCAGAAAGCCTGCGAAATCATGCGCATCTTCTTCATGGACCACGTCATCATCACCGACGGAGCCTTTTATTCCTATCACGATAAAGGCAAATTATAAACTTTTTCCGGTATTATTAAGCAGGCACGAAGAAAAAAGTGTCTTTTCTTTTTGTATTGTCCCCATTTTGCAGTATCTTTGTAGGCAAAAACAAAGATTATTATGACACAAGAAGAAAAGACAAAGATAGAAGAAAAGATCGTAGATGTACTCAAGACCGTTTACGACCCTGAAATACCTGTGAATATCTGGGATCTGGGTATGATTTACAAGATAGACGTAAAAGACGATGCTACCGTAGATCTTGACATGACCTTTACTGCCCCATCCTGCCCTGCAGCCGACTTCATCCTTGAGGATGTGCGCACCAAGGTAGATAGCGTAGAGGGTGTCAAGTCTGCCAATGTAAACCTCGTATTCGAACCAGCCTGGGATCAGAGTATGATGAGCGAGGAAGCTCGTGTAGAACTCGGTTTCGAATAGCCCAAACCGTTGAATTATTCACTCTTCATTCTTCACTCTTCATTCTTCACTCTTCACTTAAAAAGAATCGCTTATGAAAAATGTATATTTCCTCTCTGATGCGCATCTCGGCTCGTGGGCAATCCCACACGGCAGAATGCAGGAACGCAGACTCGTACGTTTCCTCGACAGCATCAAGCACAAGGCTGCAGCCATCTATCTGCTGGGCGATATGTTTGATTTCTGGAACGAGTATAGATATGTGGTACCGAAAGGCTACACCCGATTTCTGGGTAAGCTCTCGGAGTTGACGGATATGGGAGTGGAAGTACATTTCTTCACCGGCAACCACGACTTATGGACATACGGCTACCTGGAAGAAGAGTGCGGACTGATCGTTCACCATAAACCACAGACCGTGGAAATTTACGACAAGGTGTTCTTCCTTGCCCATGGTGACGGCCTGGGTGACCCGGACAAGAAGTTCAAGTTCCTGAAGGCGATGTTCCACAACCGCACCTGCCAACGGCTGCTGAATGCCATCCATCCACGCTGGGGTTTGTCGTTTGGACTGAACTGGGCGAAGCATAGCCGCCTGAAACGTGCCGATGGCAAGGAAGAGCCTTATATGGGCGAAAAGAAGGAATTCCTGGTACGCTTTGCCAAACAGTATATGCAAAGTCACAAGGATATAGATTACTTCATGTTCGGACACCGCCACATCGAGCTGGACCTGATGCTGAGCAAGAAGACCCGTCTGATGATTCTGGGCGACTGGATATGGCAGTTCACCTATGCCGTATTCGATGGCGAACACATGTTTATGGAAGAATATGTGGAAGGCGAAAGCCAACCATAACAATAAATAAGCTACAAGAATAAAGGGCAGCCCGATTTGGACTGCCCTTTATTCTTATCACACGAATCTTATAGTTCTATTGTAATCTTGTTTTATTCCTATCGCTGGATTCTTCCTCCCGAAGAAGTCATATTACTGATGATTTCTTCTTCAGATACCAGATTCTGATCACCCGGAATCGTATTCTTGATGGCACTGGCCGAGAGAGAGAAATCCAGGCAATACTGGTTTTCATCGCCCCACTTCTGGTGAGCGTGAATATAGGCAGCAATGAAGGCATCGCCTACACCCATCGGATCTACGATAGGCTGTATGTCGTAGATTCTTGTTGTATAGAGCTGATCCTCTACTGCATCATAGAGCAGACCGCTCAAGGTATGATGGCTGCTGGCAATCTGGTTTCTTACAGCCATTACCATCTTCTTGCATTTAGGGAAGAGACGGTGCATCTTGCGGAAATACGACAGATAAGCCTCCCTGTCTATTACATAGTTTTCATCCAAAGCCTCGAAAGGAATATGAGGCACTCCACTGGCTATCTCCCACTCATTCTGATCACCGAAGATGATGTCGCTATACTGCATCATCTGGAAGAGCACATCGTGAGGTTCCAGACCGTATCCCCAGAGATTCTTGCGATAGTTGATATCGCAGGCGATGGTCAGTCCATCAGCAACCGCCAGCTTGATGGCATCCATGGTAGATTCCATCGCATCACGGCTGATGGCGCAGGTAATACCTGAGCAATGGAATACGGCAGCATCTGCCAGTACCTGATTCCATTTCACCATACCACGCTTCAAGGAATAGAAAGAAGAGTTCTTGCGGTCATAGACTACACGGGAGTTGCGCATCGCCACAGCTTCCTCGAAGTAATAGGTACCGAGACGATCGCCACCACGCACAACATGAGAAACATTCAAACCAAACTCCCTGAGATGCATCAGCGCAGCTTCACCCATCTCGCCGTATGGCAATCGGGTTACATACTCCACGTTATCGCCCAAATAAGCCAGAGAGATGGCTGCATTTGCCTCGCTGCCACCATAGTTGCCGAACATACGGTGACCTTGGAATAACCGTTGATAACCAGGCTTAGATATTCTAAGCAATATTTCTCCGAAAGTTACAATCTTTGTTTTCATAATTCTCAAAATTTAAGTGATGCCTCCATCCTCATCAGACAGGAGCCTCATCATGTAATAATGATAAGAAATAAATAAGGTGAAGACCATCCATTGCTGTCTTTAGTCTTCACCTTATATTATATAGTATTGTGTGGAATTACTTTTTGGAAACCAATTCCATTGTATCGCGAGCGATAACAATCTCTTCATCGGTAGGAACTACTACTACCTTCACCTTGCTGTCATCGGTAGAGATGATAGCTTCCTCACCACGAACCTTGTCGTTAACCTCCTTATTGATCTTGATGCCAAGATACTCCAGGTTCTTGCAAGCTTCCTCGCGGAGGTCGGTCTGGTTCTCACCAACACCAGCTGTGAATACGATAGCGTCAACGCCACCCATAGCTGCGGTGTAAGCACCGATGTACTTCTTGATGCGGTACTCGTACATGCGGAGAGCCAGCTGAGCCTTCTCGTTACCCTCGTTGGCAGCGTTCTCGATGTCGCGCATATCAGAAGAAATACCTGTGATACCGAGCACACCACTCTTCTTGTTCAGGAAGTCAGCCATCTCCTGTGGCTTCATGTTCAACTTCTCCATCAAGTATGTAACGGCAGAAGCATCGATGTCACCACAACGTGAACCCATCATCAAACCAGCCAATGGAGTCAAGCCCATTGAAGTATCCAATACCTTACCATTCAATACTGCAGCTACAGAGCCACCGTTACCGATGTGGCAAGTGATTACCTTTGAGTTGTTCTGGTCGAGACCGAGAATCTCGCAAACACGCTTAGAAACATAGCGGTGAGATGTTCCGTGGAAACCATAACGGCGTACGTGATACTTCTCGTACAACTCGTAAGGAATTGCATAGAGATAAGCATAGTCTGGCATTGTGCTGTGGAATGCGTTGTCGAATACGCAAACCTGAGGAGTGCCAGGCATCAATGAATCTACGGCACGGATACCCTTCAGGTGACCTGCGTTGTGAACTGGAGCGAGGTCGCAAAGTTCCTCGATACCATCCTCTACGCTCTGGTCAACGATGACACTCTCCTTGAACTTGTCACCACCCTGCACTACGCGGTGACCTACAGCGTCGATTTCCTTCAAGTCCTTGATGGCGCCGATTTCTGGGTCGAGCAGGCACTTGAACACGAAGTTCACACCTTCCTTGTGGTCAGGCATGTCGTGCATGATCTGCTTCTTCTCGCCATTAGGCAATTTAACCTTGATGAAAGCGTTATCAAGACCGATACGCTCTACACCACCCTGTGCCAATACAGACTCATCGTCCATATTATATAACTTGTACTTGATAGATGAACTACCACAGTTCAGAACCAATACTTTCATAATGTTTAGTTTGTAATGTTATAAATAAAGTTAGTTGATTAAGCCTTCTTTGCATCCTGTGCCTGGCAAGCTGTGATAGCTACCATATAGTAGATGTCATCTACAGAGCAACCACGAGAAAGGTCGTTTACAGGACGAGCGATACCCTGGAGGATAGGACCGATAGCGATGGCACCACCCAGGCGCTGAACGAGCTTGTAGCCGATGTTACCTACCTCGAGGTTTGGAACTACCAATACGTTAGCCTTACCTGCGACCTCAGACTTTGGAGCCTTCTTGGCAGCTACCTCAGGAACGAGGGCAGCATCAGCCTGAAGCTCACCGTCGAGATGCAGCTCTGGGAACTTCTCCTTAGCGATAGCCACAGCATCCTTTACCTTATCGATGATATAAACGCTCTTGCCTGTCTCCTTGTTGATAGCATCCTTGGCACTACCCATTGTTGAGAAGCTCAGCATGGCAATCTGAGGATCAGCAATACCAGCTACTGACTGAGCAGTATGAGCTGTTGTATAGGCAATCTGAGCAAGCTGGTCTGCTGTAGGGTTTGGAGTTACAGCAACGTCACCCATTACCACTACGCCATCCTGACCATACTGCTTCTGGTCTGAGATGAGCAACATAGCACCACTTACGCAAGTGATACCTGGAGTACACTTGATAATCTGGAGAGCTGGACGAAGAGTATCGCCAGTTGTGCTCAATGCACCAGAAATCTGACCATCAGCACCCTCTGTCTTGATAATCATGCAACCGAGGTAGAGGTTATTCTTAGTTACGAGTTCACGAGCCTGCTCTATGGTCATGCCCTTCTTCTTGCGAAGTTCAGCGAGCTTCTCAGCATACTCCTCAGTCTTAGGGTTGTTTTGTGGATCAACGATAGTAGCCTTGTCGATGTTGTTAAGACCCCACTGTGCAGCGAGATTCTTAATGTTGGCAGGGTTACCGATGAGGATGATGTCTGCGAGATCATCAGCCAAAACTTTATCGGCTGCTTTCAATGTACGCTCCTCTTCTGCTTCAGGGAGCACGATGCGCTGCTTGTCAGCTTTAGCGCGAGCTACGATTTGCTGTAATAAATCCATTTTATTTCTTTATTTATATAATTTTGTTATCTTCGATAGTAGATTTGTCAATCTAATAAAGAGCTACGGCTTGTTTTTTGCCGTTTTGCCATATCGACTTTGCAAAAGTACATATTTATTTTGAAATAACGCCCATTAATATGTGTAAAAAAAGCTAAAACGGGAGATAATCATTATCGTAAAGGTTTACGTGCTTCACTTTACAGCATTTCCTGTGTCAGGATGCTCTCCAACTCCTCCGCAGAAAGGCGAAGTTTGAACTCGCCCTTGATGGCTACGCTGATTCGTCCCGTCTCTTCAGAAACGATGACGGCGATGGCATCGCTGCTCTGCGAAATACCCAGGGCGGCACGGTGGCGCAGTCCCAATTCCTTGGGAATATCCAGGTTGTGACTCACGGGGAGGATACAGCCTGCTGCCATGATTCGCTTGTTGCTTACCACCATGGCTCCATCGTGCAGAGGTGAGTTCTTGAAGAAGATGTTCTCTATCAACCGCTGGTTGATTTTAGCATCTATCTCCTCGCCCGTATCCATGATATCCTTCAAAGGCACGCCTCGCTCTATCACGATGAGGGCACCCACATATTTCTTAGCCATGCTCATGCAGGCAAGCACGATAGGCATGATCGTCTCCTTGTTTGCCTCCTTCTGACTTTCCTTGCTGGAGTGGAAGAAGCGCACCAGCCGGCGCATACTTTTCTGCGAACCAATCTCATAGAGGAATCGGCGGATGTCTTCCTGGAAGATGACGATAAGGGCGATGACTCCCACACTCACCAATTTATCCAGGATAGAACCCAGCAGACGCATTTCGAGTACCTGGCTTACGAAAAGCCAGATCAGTACAAAAAGCATGATGCCCACGAAGATGTTCAGCGAGCGGGATTCCTTCATCAGTCGATAGACATAGAAGAGCAGCGAGGCTACCAGAAGTACATCTAAAGCATCTTTGATTCCAAACTCTATCATACTCTGCCCTCCTTCATGGCTTCTACGATTTTCACAGCCTCAGCCGCTTCCTTCACATCGTGAACACGAAGGATGCTGGCTCCCTTCATCAGGGCAATGGTATCAAGCACTGCGGTTCCATTGAACGATGTAGTGGCATCGCCACCCAGCAGCTTGTAGATCATGCTTTTGCGTGAGATACCTACGAGCATTGGAAGTTCCAGTACGTTTAACTTCTCCATCTCATCATAAATCTGATAATTCTGAATGAGATTCTTGCCGAAGCCGAAGCCTGGGTCGAGGATGATATCCTTGGCACCCAGGTCACGCAACTGCTGTACCTCTCTTGCAAAGCCCTTCATCATCTTGGCGAGCGTAGGCTGCACCGACGTTAAGATATAAGGTACCTTCAGTTCGCCCACCACACGGAACATTTCTGGATATTCCTCCTGTCTCTGCTCCAGCGGCACATTGGTGATGCCTGTGATTCCACCTTCTGATACATCGTTGATGATATCGGCTCCCCACTCCTCGATACACTTGCGTGCCAAGGTAGGGCGATAGGTATCTACGGAGACGGCAGCATCCGGTTGCTCCCTGCGAACGATGTCGAGAGCGAACTTCAGGCGTCTTCCCTCCTCCTCTTCCGATACTTCATCGGCACCGGGACGGGTGGAGAATGCGCCCACATCAATGATGCTTCCTCCTTCTTCTACAATCTGATTAGCTCTCTGAGCTATCTCCATTTCTGTCTGCTTTCTACTTCCTGAGTAGAAACTGTCGGGCGTAACGTTCAGGATGCCCATCACCTGAGGGGTGCTCAAATCCATCAAGCGCCCCTTGATATTGATTGTATATTCCATTGGATTATAACTCTTTAAGCCACTTTTTCCCTGGCTTTGTGTAAGTCCAGGCAAGAAAGCTTCCACCTATGATTGTTCCAACCACAAAGAAAAACAATAGTCCATTGTAAACTTCCATAACTTAATATTTTAAAATTCGATTAGCAATGCCCGCAAAAATGAAGGTCATTACGATACCAAATATAATTACTACATAATTTTTAACTCCAAACTCTCCTTGCAGAATTGGAGCAATACCACCAACCCCAGTTCCAGTAAACGTCAACTGAGATAAATTAAAGAAATAGCCTGCCAGCTTTTCCTTCCTCACTTTCGTTTTATCTTTTTCATCTCTACTACCCATAAAAAGCCTCGCTTTCCTAAGATATATCGAATATTTCTGCAAAAATAGAAAGAATATTCGAGATTACCATCATTTTTTGGGAAAATTGTTTGTTATGTCCACAATTTAGATTACTTTTGCACTCAAAACAACAGTTATAGACTATGGATATTTCAGAACTCTATCAGATTTACCAAGCGCACCCAGTGATTACCACTGACAGCCGCGACTGCCCAAAGGGCAGCATCTTCCTGGCTTTGAAGGGCGCATCGTTTGATGGCAACAAGTTTGCCGACATGGCTTTGGAGAAAGGCTGTGCCTATGTGATTGTAGATGAAAAAGAGTATGCCAAGGAGGGCGACGAGCGCTACATCCTCGTAGAGGACTGCCTCACCACCTTCAAGGAATTAGCCCGTGAGCATCGCCGCCACTTCGATATTCCTGTAGTAGGAATCACCGGAACCAACGGCAAGACCACCACCAAGGAACTCGTCTCTGCCGTTCTCGGCGAGAAGTTCAACGTGATGTTCACCCAGGGCAACTTCAATAATGATGTAGGCGTACCAAAGACGCTCTTCCGTCTCTCACCAGAGAATGAAATTGCCGTTGTAGAAATGGGTGCTTCCCATCCTGATGACATCCGAAAGCTCGTAGAATACGTGGAACCAACCTGCGGTATGATTACCAATGTGGGCCGTGCCCACCTACAGGGATTCGGAAGCTTCGAAGGCGTGAAGAAGACCAAGGGAGAACTCTATGATTACCTCGCAGCCAACGATGCCATCGTCTTCATCAATGCCGACAACGAGCATCTGATGCAGATGGCTGAGCAGCGCAACATCAACCGCCTCATCACCTACGGCAAGGATGAGAACTGCGATGTATGGGGAGAAGTCATCTCCTGCGCTCCATTCCTGAAGTTCCGCTGGCGCACAGAGAGTTTCGACTGGCATGAGGTTCAGACTCATCTCATCGGCTCCTACAATATCGACAATATGCTTGCCGCCATCACCATCGGACTTCATTTCGACGTGAAGCCTCAGCAGATAGACCATGCCCTGGAGAATTACATCCCAAGCAATAATCGTTCACAGTTGGAAGAGACGGCGCACAACAAGCTGGTGGTAGATGCCTACAATGCCAACCCATCGAGCATGGCAGCCGCCATCGAGAACTTCCGCGTAATGGATGTACCTCATAAGATGGCGATTCTCGGACAGATGGGCGAGCTCGGCGAAGTGAGCCACGAGGAGCACCAGAAGGTAGTAGATCAGTTGCAGGCAGCCGGTCTGGAGAATGTATGGCTGGTGGGCGATGAGTTCAAGGATATTCCATGCAGCTACCGTAAGTTCCAGAATGTAGAGGAAGTGAAGGAAGCGCTCAAGGCGAACCAGCCTCACGACCATTACATCCTCATCAAGGGCAGCAACAGCGTGAAGCTCTTTCAGCTTCCGGAGCTGTTATAAGAAGAACATTCAGAATGAATAAAATATAAAAGCAAAAAGCCTTGCGGGATTCCGCAAGGCTTT